>NZ_JBHTGZ010000009.1:1630704-2103881 GCF_042676425.1 Paenibacillus sp. GCM10027629
GAGTGGCAAAATGATTTTTACTAATATTTGAGGATCCGTGGCCCCATCAATGTAAGCAGATTCACTTAGGCTTTCCGGTATATTCCTAAAGAAGGATCTCATGAGAATAATGTTCCATGCGGACAACGCTCCCGGAAGAACCATAACCCAAATGGTGTCTAATATACCCAGGGACTTATAAGCCAGATAAGTTGGAATCATACCGCCACCAAAAAACATGGTTATAAGGTACACTTTGGAGAGAAATGAACGCATTTGAAACTTATCTTTGGAAAGTGGATATGCTGTTATAGCTGTGAAAAATAAGGTGAAAAACGTTCCAAGCGCAGTATACACAATCGTATTTTTATATGCCGTAAAAAAAATAGGATGGTTTATCATGGTCTTGAATGCACCTAGGTCAAAACCTTTTGGAAAAAAGGCAACTTTCCCCGCAATGACTTCTGCAGGATCGCTAATCGACACAGACACAACGTAAACAAAGGGATAGAGCATCGCTAGTACAACAATAGCCAAAATGACGTACACAACGGAAAGAAAGACCCGATCTCCCATTGGTTCTTTGATTTTGTAAGGACTCTTTTTCATGACATCACCATAAACTTTCCTTTAGAAGTTTTCTGGAGAAATAGTTTGCTCCAAATACAAAAACAATGGAAACTAAACTGTTAAACAACCCAATCGCACTTGAAAATCCATAATCTTGGTCGATAATACCTTTACGGTAAACATAAGTAGAGATAACATCGGCAACATCATATGTGGCAGGGCTATACATTAACAGAATTTTATCGAATCCAACGCTGATAATACCGCCAATGGCTAATATTAACAAAGTAATGATGGTTGGGCGGAGGCTGGGCAGGGTAATGTGAATAACCTGTTTAAACTTAGAACAGCCATCCATCTTAGCCGCTTCATACATTTCTGCGTCAATCCCTGTAATGGCCGCCAAGTAGAGTATGCTGGAATAACCAATTTCCTGCCAAATACCTGAGCCAACATACAAGCTTCTAAAGTAACTGGATTCGTTAAAAAATTGGATCGGCTCAGCACCGAAATTTGCTAACAATTCATTGACAATACCATTACCACTAAAAATGGATTTCATAATGCCCACAATGACAACAACCGAAATAAAATAAGGTAAATACGTAGCGGTTTGAATAAATCTCTTAATTTTTGGATGTATCACTTCGTTAATCAACAAAGCCAGAATAATAGGTGCGGGAAAAGACCAAAGCAAGTTAAAAAGACCTAGAACAAACGTGTTTTTTATAATTCTAAAAAAGTTTGGATCATTAAAAAACCGAACAAAGTTGTCAAATCCAATCCATTCAGAGCCTTTAATTCCTAAAAACAAACTGTAATTTTGAAAAGCAGTTACGATACCGACCATGGGATAATAAGCAAACAAGGCAATCATGATTAACCCTGGAAGCGACATCAGGAGTAGAAAGCGGTTACATTTCCAATCATGTTTAAACTTTGAAATAAATGACATTTTAGTTATTTCTTCAGTAGTCGTCGACAAGCGCTCACCTCATTGTTTTACACTTATTATCGCTATATGCCCATCTCTGTCAGTTACGTTATGTTCGATCCTCTCCTTTTCATCCTTACTTGAAAAACACATCTTGGTTTCATTTGGCGTATCAGTCAGACCTCATTCATTTTTTTGCCACAATTACCCCTTGACACAGCAATCATAATTGGACAAAATACCATTTGTCAACGGGTTTTTGGATCCAAATTTGTAATGATCAAGATAAACGAGTCAAAATAACGGACCAGATCGTATTCAGCAAATGCATGTTTTTGACTACCAGACAAGTCGGGGTAAATCCAACGTTGAACAGCATGGTCAAAACGACGACTAGAATGGTTATTGCGGTATAGTGTCCTGCTAGCTTAATAGCTTTTAAATTACTCAATATCTTTTCATTAAACTGCCTGTTACTTCAATGAGTATTTCTAAAAACACAGCAAGACTGCCGTTCAATGTCGGCAGTCTGTGCAATTATATATTCTGCTATACCTTTGTAACGGGAATCCATAATTCGACTTCCACTTCTTCAGTAAACACCTGTTTTTCAATGCCAATTTGGATCTCAGGACCAACCTGTATCATAGGTCCTTCAACTTGCTCATAACCTGAGGAAGGAAACCATTCCCCATAGATGCGATGCCATTTTTCTTTTTCCCAAGGAACTTTCATTTCAAATACTACCCATGTCTTTGCTGGCACAATTAATTGTGAGAATGATTCGGGGCAAGGTGTCGTTGTAGCCACGGCCAAGTAATAATCATAATCTCGCTTCTCACGTACACCTCCCGCAAAACTCACATGAAGAATTCCATAGGGTTCTTGATTGTTAAGGGATTTTAGTGTGGTATACGTTTCAAGATCTATTGTTTTCCAAACCTGTTCTACTCCTGGATGTTCTCCAACATCTACTGCTGTAACACGATTAGTGATCCCTACCAACTGAAACGAATCCTTATTCTCAATCCTATACTTCATTGGCTCACTACCTCCTATAGATAATCGAAAGGTCATTGGAGGATATGCTTTTAATGAACGGTTGTTAGTCCGCGCTTCGGTTGGGGTTGTTCCATGCAAGCTTTGAAAAGCACGTGTAAATGCATCGGGTGAACAGTATCCGTATTTTACTGCGATGTCGATCACCCTGAGCCTACTATTTTGCAAATCAAAAGCTGCAAGTGTAAGGCGTCTACGACGAATATATTCTTGGAGAGGAATACCCGCCAAATATGAAAACATCCTCTTGAAATGATATACAGAACAATAAGCGCGTTTAGCCACCTCATGTTCATCTATTCCATTCTCAAGGTTTTGTTCAATGTATTCTAATGCCCCGTTCAAATTTTCCAGCATATTCATTCAATGGCCTCCTTTCTGCTATAGATTAGCAGGGTCCCATATTTGACATCCGACTT
The DNA here is from genome assembly GCF_042676425.1 of Paenibacillus sp. GCM10027629. Lineage (NCBI taxonomy): Bacteria > Bacillati > Bacillota > Bacilli > Caryophanales > Paenibacillaceae > Paenibacillus > Paenibacillus sp. GCM10027629. Next base: position 1,633,666 of record NZ_JBHTGZ010000009.1, read on the forward strand.
TTCCAGTTCAATTTTTGCAGGGTAATAATTAAGCAAAGTGCATCTTCAGCTATTCTTACTCTCCAAGATTTTTTAAACAGTTAATAATTCGATACAATCTAAAAAGTACCTTCTATCTAATTTACTAAACTCCTGTTAGATGCTTAAAGGCTGCCATATGGCAGCCTTTAAGCATTGAACTATCGTGCTTCATTAGCGGAGCGAGCTTTGTGCTTATCCTATTTGCTTTTCCTCAATTCGATACCATAACTCACAATACTCAAAACCGTCTTCGTTTGTACAATACATTTCGAAATTGCCGCCATCTAAAACATTAAACTTTGATGTTTGTAGCCATTCAGAAAATATCCGATTTTTTAATGAGCGCAAATCATAGTTGCCGCTGCCATTTCCATCATCTAATGTTGAAAATACCGCCCAAGTCGATGCTGGAACATCAACAACGGTATATCCATCGACCTTACTATTCTCCGATTTATAACACCCGATAAGATAAGGGAAAGTGGTCTTACTTGTGAATTTGTAAGAATCGTATGCAAAAACTGCTCCAATTTCATTGCTGAAATTGCCTTCACGCCACCAATCCCCAGTTACCGACTGGCGTAATCTGTCAAACTCGCCATTCTTACATATGTTTTGCCAAACTTCTGGGATAGATACTCCTTGTTGGTTCGCAATATCGTCGAAATTGTATATATCCTCTACTCCAAAAACTTGAAAAGCATCCCGTTTCTCAATTCGATAATTCATCCCTACAACTCCTTTTAATATAATTTGAAAGGAGATGCGAGGATAGGCTTTTAGCTGACTCCCGGCATTGCGCGCTGATGTAGGAGTCATGCCATGCATATTCTGAAATGCTCGCGAAAATGATTCTGGCGTTTCATATCCATATTTCAAGGCTATATCAATCACTTTATTCGTTTTGTTTTGTAAATCAAAGGCCGCAAGCGTAAGCCTTCTACGCCTGATATATTCTGATAAAGGTATCTCAAGTACAAATGAAAACATACGTTGAAATTGATAAACGGAACATAAAGCAATTCTAGCAATCTGTTCATAATCAATATTATTTTCTAAGTTATCCTCAATATAGTCAATAGCATGGTTCATACGTTGAAGCCAATCCACGGCGATCCCTCCTTTCAATAGGAGCATATCATGGGGTAAATCAAGTCTCCTGACTTTTCATGCAGCAAAATATCAGATGATTCTCCTTTGGCTTATTGAACATTGTATGTGGAACTTATGAAAGCTTTTTCTTTAACATTACTTCATCATCCTTAACATAACCGCTCAGTTCATATGCTTTAATGGCTGACTTGTTATCTCTTCCAGTCAAAATCTTAACTGATTTGACACCCTGAGAATGAAGTTGATTTTCCAGAAAGGAAATTAGAGAAGTAGCAACTCCATTCCTTCGAGCAGATTCCTTAACATACAGTTCAGTAATTTCACCATAAGCTTCAGTGTAACAAAATGATTTCAAACTTTGAGCACAGCCAAAGCCAATCACTTCGTCACCCATTCCTAAAGATTAGTCATTTTACATTTGTAGATATTTATGACTTCGCTACCCTTGGAAGAATATCCTTTCAGCCACCATGCATCGGAAATGAGTTAATCGCATCAGTACGATGACCATGCGGATCTATATGAATTAACCTTAGATGTCCGTTTGGTTCAATTCGGAACTCTATCTGTTCTTTTACGTGTAACGTAGTACATCTTAGGATGTTATCTTGTTTTGAGATCGGAACGATTTCGTACTTAAACCATGCTCCTTTATTTTTTTGCATAAACAAGTAAATAGTATCATCTTCATAGGTTACTACAACGGTTTTTGAAGGGTCGATGCCGTGCTGGTCAAATATTTCATAAAACAATCCGACGGCGAATTTAGGCTTATCGATACTTGATAGTTTATCCAAGGCTTCCCTTAACCCAGTCGCCCTTGCAAAGTCTTTACTAGTTGTCTCCTCTTCACCAATGTTATAAATTCCAGCAAATTTTCTTAATTCATCGGAGGCTACGGTTATACGAGAGAAGGGGTTTGATGGAAGAACTTCTTCACCCATCACTATTTTCGCTAAACACTCGCAGATGACATCTACAGGTGTAAGGTTCACATTGCTCAATACTATAATAGTGATATTCTCGTCTATATAGAAATTAAACTCAGAATAAAAACCATTCATGGTCCCACTGTGCCATACCCGTTTTCTTGGCTTGTTGTTGATGAATTGTTCTGTGACTACCCAACCGTAGCTGCCAAATGGCGAGGTATTACTCCCGAATAATTGCTCCCATTGCTGCTGACTGAGAATTCCGTTCCTAGATAAAGCCTGGTCCCAGAGATAAAGATCCTCGACTGTGGAATACATCCCTCCGGCCCCTGCATGCAATGACATATCTACATACTCGGTTGGGATAATTCCCTTGCATATTGAGTAACCCGAAGCGCAATGTTTCAGGAGTGTTCTGCCATCTTCAACCCCCGTATTTCTCATATTCAAAGGGCTTAATATATTAACTGTTATATATTTTTGATACGACATCCCTGAGACTTTTTCGATGATGTAACTTAACAAAATGAAGGGAGAGCTTGTGTAATTGTAGCCTTCCCCTGGCGCAAATTGCAGCGGTTTATCTTTAAACGATTCAATTGTTTGCTCTATAGTCGAATAAAGTCTCATTGTCTTTTCCCAATAGTAAGGGAAAGTTGGATAATCTTGAATTCCCGATGCGTTGGTAAGTAAATGATCTATGGTTATGACATTTCCATTTGGATAGTTCGGTATGTACAAATCGATTGGATCATTGACGTTAAGAAATCCTTGATCCTGTAACTGGATTATAGCTATTGCTGTAAAACTCTTGGTTATTGCACCGAGACGAAACTTCGTTGTTGAAGTATTTCGTATATCATGCTCGAAATTGGCCATACCGAAACCTTTACTCAATAATATCTGGTTTTCCTGGGCAACCAGTACCGCTCCATTGAAATATCCTTGATCCTCTAATGTATTCATGTAAGTATTTAACTTTTCACTTACTTCAGTATGGATAGATGTTTTCATTTTTCTCCTCAATTCGGATTGATTGATAGCGCTTCCTAGCAAGTAAAACCTTGGTGACTTCGAATGTAATCATAATCAAGGTTGTTAAAGAAATATATAGATAATACATTTCTAAAAGTACTTTACCTAAGTTTGAAGTGCATATTATATAGTTCTGTAAGTATGTGTTTTACTGCCCGTTCACTTAATAAAATGAGCAGGCTGCCACAGCCTGCTCAACATTATGTGTTATTCAACTATCGTGTTTTGAATGCGAACCACCTTAACCGACAAAGACTCTCTGAATCTGACAGTCGGGATTAAACGGGTTAGCCTTGGAATGGAGCTGTGGGTTGTACTGCCCCTAGTACAGCTTTGTGGTCCGAAGGGATATAAGTCACGGCTTTCAACTCCGTGATGACTTGGGTGTACATTTTGTCAGGATCAGGCTGCACGACTCTATATTGAATCGTGGCTATGCCTTTCGAGAATTGGATGCCCGTAATCTCGAGTCCATATCCAGAATGAGGAGCCAGAGTGGATAACGTAACTCGGGTGACAGAATCTGTTTCTTTGTCCGAAGTGATTTTTACTTGGCCGAAAGAAGGATCAGATGTTTCCGGTTTTGTGTTTTGAATGAATTTTAACGTTTTACTTATCATATCGGTAGCTTCAGCGCGAGTGATATAGCTCTTAGGATAGAAGCGTTGCTTGCTGTCTAGGGATACGATCTTGGCAGTGAGCAACTTCTGAATACTATCCATGTACCCGTTTGTCACTTGGTCGGCATCCGAAACGCTTTGGAAAATTTCGATCCATGCATAATCTCCCTTATGGCTTAATGCCCCAAACAGCCATTTGGCGAATTGCTCCCGGGTGACTTTAGCGGAAGGATTAATGTCTTTCGGAATTGCTAGCCCGGTTATTTGAGCGATGATGAAGTATTCCGCGTATGAGGAGTCGTTTTTAACCTTCGTAAAATAGTCGCTCGCCTCCGGTTGCTTGATAAATTTAATATTGTCGATGTTTAAATCCAAGCCTTTTACGATCATGGTCACTGCTGTTGCCGCGTTCAAGCTGTCCTTTCCGTCCTTTTTACTCTGATTGTTCCCTTTATGAGCAAAAGCAGAACCGCTAATGCCCATGCTGAAGATGGCGATTAACATAAGTAGCATCAGTGGTTTTTTCATTACATTTCTCATCTTGTTACCCTCCGTATATCTTTTATTTCTCCCCTAGACGTTAACGTTCTGGAAAATGTTACAAATATAGAAAAATAAAAAGTTAGTGATTTGAGAGAAAGACTTTGGAAAGAGTAGCAAATTGAGGTTCATAAAAATAAAGAATCCCTGCAGACCCATTCGAGCTTACCGGAGGAGGATAAACATTACTTCATTTCTTAGGATAATGATCAAAGATGCCAGGCAGTTGTCCGATGACAGCCGTTAATTAACGCGAACAGGGAGCAGCTGCAGCGGTATCCAGCTCCTTGTTTCGTTTAACTATAGTGTCCCGTTAGCTTAATGACTACGTTTCTGATTCCCAATAGCCATATCGACAAATCGCTTGTATTACATCATCCCAAGTTGTTCTTCCACAATTCCTTAAAAGCGTACTTAAGCGGGCTTCTATTTTAGAATGACTGTAGTCGGTCGTTATTAAGTATCCACGTCCAATTTCTATTTCGTTTGAACCTTCAAGAACTCTTAATAGTCGCTTAGGGCTAACGATATGAAATCTAAAAACTTCCGTTCCTTCACAGTTTACTTCTCCAACAAATGCATCTAAACATATATAGAAATCATCGGAATCAATCCATTCCTCCGACATAACATGCGTAAACTTTAACTCAGGGATTATCACTATCTCACCTTCCTTTATTTTCATCTTATCATTCTTTGTTGAACTAATCTGCCCGTTAGCGCAACGCGGCTGCCGATCCATGCCGGCAGCCGCGTCTAAGGTATTTATTAAGCTATAGTGTCCCGTTAGCTTAATAGACATTACGCGCCGGGTCCGACGGACATAGCCTTGTAGGGTTGTATGCCTGATTACACTTCTCCGATATTCCTCGGGCGGACCGAAGGCTGAATGAGCCGAATGCATGATTACGGTGTTATGTGAAGTGACCGACTTCTCGAATATTCAATCCCAATTATTAAAAACAATTTCACTTAAATTTTTTGGTTTCCAATATTCAATTTGCTTCAATTCAGCTTTGTCTAAATCTAAGTAATCTGAATTTGCAAGGTCACTTTCAAGTTCTTCTTTCCCAAGAAGTAAGTAATTGCATTCTGATAGTAGTTTAAATTGATTCATGATTTCTTCTGAACTTCTAAAAATGAATTTATTGTAATTGAGCTCACATGAAATTGCTACGATAGGAAAAAAAGCATTTAATAAGACATGATATTCTTGATCAGTTGATTTAATTGAAAAGTAGTAATAATTCTTCCCTTGAAGGTTCGTGTCTTCACACTCCAATGTCCCTCGTAAAATAGAATAAAGCAAACTAATAAATGACTTACCATCTTGAAGGATTAATGAATTAGGTGTGCAAGAAAATCCTGTTATCCCTCTTGGTAATGGGTGCAATTGCAACATGTTTCTCCCTCATTTATTTCAGATTTCGGTAATTTCACAAAACGTCTTATTCATGAACTTTGTAAATAATTCCATATGGAGGGTATTCGCGAAACTTTTGAACTATCCTGCCCGTTAGCGTAACAAAAGCTGCCGGTCTTTTGCCGGCAGCTTCTTCTGTTGATTTTTGAGCTATCGTACCCGTTAGTTCAGGAATTGATTTGTTTAATTTCAATATACGAGTCAAACTCACTATCCTCAGCTTCACCTTTAAAACGATGATCATATACTTCCACCGTTACAATGTTGCTTTCCTCGAAATTATTTACTTTAATCCAGCTCATAAGCTTATCGAAGGTTTCACCAATCTTACTGAGTGGCCCTTTATGAGTATGCAGGACATACTTGCCTTTAGGAATTTCGAATGAAAACATTCCATCTGGAACGTCCTCTAACATATCAACCTCTATACATGCTAGATAGCCTAAATCACCAAATATCATTGTTCCTATTGTTTCCAATTCATTTTTTCTGCCACGTATCTCATGAATTCTTGAGAGAAAAGATGGCCAAACTTCAGGAATGTTCACATGTTCTTTACCAATATTACCTAGTTCAACTACTTTACGAGCTTCAAACTCCAGGATTTTTGGTAGCAAGTTTTCGGTTTCCATATCTACACTTCCTCCCTTAATTACTCTTAGTGATTGGGGGAAAACCACGGGTTTATAGTTTTCCAAGTTTTTAGGGAAAGCATCACCCAAAAATACCATCTCCTTTATTTCAGATTATAACTTCATTTTTTGATGTCAGTATGTATTTTTTTATCAATTATTATTTGTTTTATTGAGTTAATCTGCCCGTTAGTTTAACAAAAATGGCATCTTTTCAACTTGCCTGCTGCCGATGAGATCCTATCGGGAATGATATCAAGTTCTTGTCATTATGTTTTGACAAGAACTTGATATCATAAAAATAAAAAGCCGCATAATCAGCGGCTTCTAATGTTACTATGATTTTGTCACCCGACAGTCTGACACAAAGTTCCCCTCATAATCGAAACAATAATGCCCCCTTTTACGTTGTATTACACACCTATGATACTTATAAAGAAAAATACCACCCCTTACTAAGTTCTTGATAGTGGGTGGTATTTTATATTTTAATATTGGATTAGAATTGAAACGTTTTGCCAACCTGCTCCAACAGTCCAGAACAAACAATAGTCGCCTCGTTTTATCTTACCTGCTTTTATTTCATCATATAAAGCCAAGAACGGGCTATTCGTAGCAGTATACCCATACTTGTCACCGATGTACGGTATTTTAGACATTGGAAGCTCTAGCCGTTCAGATACTAACTTCACATTACCCAAAGAGAACTGGGAGAACAAGAAAGCACTTACCTCCTCCTTGCTTACCTCATTGCGCCTAAGCAAAGTTTGAATCGAATCCAATGCAGAATTAACACATACAGAGTCATCAAACGGTGTGAATTGAACTTGTGCGTCCTTTGCTGAAAACTCTTCGCGGTACAGATTCGAAAGGCCATTACCCGGGAACAACGAGTTGTTAATCACGGATGTATCCGTCTGATAAACAGAATCAATAAATCCTTTCGAACCTGTAGTACGGTCTAATATAACCGCTACTGCTGCGTCAGCGAAGTTGGAATGATACACCGCATTATCCGGTGTATGCACTGAAAAATGATCTGCTCCAACGACTAAAGCCCGTTCAATTCGAGGGTTACTGATCATATATCGGGCCGCTTGTTCCACAGCTACAAGCATACCTGCGCAATTTGCATTGATATCAAAACAAGTCGTGTTTAAATCCCCACCAAGAGCATTATGCAGCTTTAATGCGTTACTAGGTAACAAATACTCCGGAGTTTGAGATGTGAAAATAATTAAATCCAGGTCCGGACCAGAAAGTCCGGAACTCAGTAGCACTTTTTTAGCTGCCTCTTCTGCCATGGTCAGTGAGTTTTCAGTAGGATTATCGATAATGAACCGCTTGTTACGCCCTAGCGCTTGGAGTAAACCGGTAACGTCTGATCCTTGTTTTTGGAATTTCTCAATGTAATAATCGTTGGCCACTTCTTTTTCCGGATGGTAAATCGCAATATCACGAATTTGTACCGCTGTCATTTAAACCACTCCTCTGAGAAATTAATGTAATAGATTAGACTTCAATAATTTCGAGGTTTGTCAGTTCAACCTTACGGCTAACTCGCTTAAGCTGCATGCTCAGAATAGGGTTACTAGAAATCGTAAGTTTAATTTCTTTGAATCCGTCTTTCTTATATAGCTGGAAGCATCCCTCCAGTATCGGCAGTGTATCCGGATGAGAGACATTCAGTTTTGTGCAGTCAATGTGGATTTCGTATTCACTCGGAGTAATAGTTGAAATTTCCTTCTGATAGGCCTCGATTGATTTCATTCCGTCTTCAGGCGAGAAAGTACCCTCTACCTCGGCGTTAAAAATTTTGTTCGGTTTATTAATCTGAATATTAAAGCTTCCCATGATATTATTCCTCCAATAGTTTCATATTTGTATTGTTATTGTTAGAGTGATGATTATTTCACAAGTGCCTTAAGACGATCCAAAATAGGAGCTGGTTCACTTCCATCCGTATTAACTTCAATAACACCAGGCCCAGTTAGATTTTGTAAAAACGATGGAATACTTTCGACTTCTTCAAGTTGATTAATTGAAATTGAACGAATGCCGGCTACTTCCAACATAGAAGCAATAGAAATTCTCTCTTGCTTGTAATCAGGGATTGAACGTTTGTACAAATACTGTTGCCCTCGTTCTACATATGAGAGCATGGCATTATTGATAATGATAAATATTACAGGAATTCCATATTCCTTAGCAGTGAATATCTCCATACCATTCATGAAAAAGCAGCCATCCCCAGCGAAGACCGCAACAGGGCGAGTAGGGTCCGCAGCGTATAATCCGGAGGCCCCAGCAATAGCAGAACCCATTGCACCATAATCTAGATTAATCTCGAAATCGCCACCTGTAGGAATTTCGAGAAATTTCAAGACAAAGTTCGTGAACTCACCAATATCACAGACATACCTCATATCTGATGGCATTATTGATTTTAGCTTTTCTAAGAATAACCGGAGTGACAACCCAGTATGATTCTTCTCATATGGTTCGTTCAAAGGCAGTCTTCTCGTGAATTTTGATGATGAAGTTTTAGTGTTATTAATCAGAAACGGTAACGCATTCATCAGATCGTCATGGATGGAGAGGTCAGTTTTATAAACCTTTCCGAGTTCTTTGACATCCCGATCAATATGAATTACCTTTCTGTTTTTCACCAGCACTTCATTAAAGTTAAGCGTTGAAGCTTCACCAAGACTCGTCCCTAATATAAGAACACAAGAAGCGTCATCCGAATTTACATATTCCAAGGCAGTATCGGTACTGGAAAATCCGTAATTCCCTAGATTTAAAGGGTAATCTGTAGGAATAACCCCTTTTCCTGCTGGTGTTGTAATGATAGGCCACTGGAGTTTTTGGCTGAGTTGCATAATCTCTGCTGAGAATCCACGACCGCCACGACCGACCATAATCAACCCTTTGGTAGTACTGTTTATCAATACAGCAGCTTGATACAAATTTTCAGCATTCGATTCTAACCCTTGAAGCTCCCCTTGGACAGGTGGATTCGGTATAATACCAGTGAACTCAGCTCGTTGAACATCAATTGGAATTGAGAGGTAAACCGGGCCATATGGTGGAGTCAAAGCTATGCGTACCGCTTTATCCAGTTCAGCAATAACGTCGCTCTCATTCAATACCGTTTTGCTGTATTTGGTTACAGGTTTAACCATTTGCTCCCCATCAAGCTCTTGAATAGCTCCTTTACCCATCTGCCATCGATTGATATAGCCAGCAATTATGAGCATAGGCGCTTTAGCACGACTCGCATCGGCAATCCCGTTCATCATATTGCTAACGCCCACGGCACCTGCTCCAGCGCAAACGGAAAGCTTACCCGAAGTACTAGAGTAGCGTGCAGCCATAAATGCTGCTCCAGCTTCATTTTTCGTAATGATTGGTGTGATACCCGCTTCAATTAAAGAATCATAAATCGGTCCAATGATCCCTGCCGGAATCCCAAACAGATATTCAACTTCAGCAGCTTTTAGATAATTCAAAATTGCTTCTGCTATCTTCACAAAGCCCACGCTCCCATCCATTACCTCTATATCTTGTTAGAAGATGTTTATGTACTGCTCAACAATTTGTTCTGACTTTTCGATCTCCTCATCATCAAAGAAGTGGAGTTCCCCGATAGAGGCAACTACTACGATCCCTTTTAAATCGTCTTGAACTAACACTGGAATAATCATGATGCTGTCAATACCGAAGAGAAAAAATTCATCTGCCGAACGAGGATCATTTTTTACATCCTGTACAACCAGTGTCCTCGGTTCTCTGCAGATATCACTAAGCAGCTGATCATGTTGGATGTATACCGGGTTATTTGCATGCGCATTTTTCCATTTTTCAATTCCTAGGATGTCTGTATTCGTCTTTAAGACTGGATTAATGCGGCCTTCTCCAAAGCGATGATAGGCAATGTCCCGAACACCAGTTAGTTTATTGAGACCTTCAAATAGAAGATCTAATTCCTTGTAATTCTCCAACACTAACAACTCCTCAAGAATTTTACTCCTTACTATATCGGAATTTTCTTTGGAAAACTTTCTAATATATATAGAATATATTTGTAAAATTTTTTAAAAAACTATGAAAACGCTTCACTTTAGAAAACTATTTGTTTTAATTTGTATATTAAGGTGCTGGATATTGTTGATTTGCTTACGGCCATTTGATTAACCCGAATTTGGGATTCACTGAATCGGGATACCATACGCCAATTGATATTCAAGCGGGTATTAGACTGAATCATAGAATGTCACCTGCACGCCGATCGCTGCGCGAACAACGTCCGGTAGAACCAGGGACGTGAGCTGCTACTGCTCGAGCGAGCTTCCGTTACTGTCTAGCGCCAGTCTACATCTTTATATACCCCCACATATGGTCAGTGACAACATACTCTCTTAAATCGGAGCGCACGATTCCAGCCCCTTGTCCTGATAGCTGGTCGTCAGGTCTCCCCCGAAGATCTGCTCGCCGTTTCCCAGTGATCGGACCAGAGATGGCTCCGAGCCGACCAAAACCTAGCGCCCAACCTACTCAATTCCTAGAATGAGGTCCCCGCCATGACTATTAGCAAATGATGTGATGCCGTCACAGAATGCATCTGGATGAGGGAAAGTGGCTTTAAACTCGTGATACTGGTCTTCTTGCATGCTGGTTGCTTCAATCACCTGCAGATCGAATACTATAATAATTATTAGAAAGTAGCCCTGTATTATACCGTTATAGTTAACCGTTACTTCTGATGCTGCTTCACCTTATCACTGTTCAACTATGCTGCACGTTATCGAAACGCGGCTACCGATCTATGCCGGCAGCCGCGTTTTAGTATTTTATTAAGCTAAAGTGTCCCGTTAGCGGAGAAATGAAGCTTAAATATCACGAATTTAAGCACCAAACAGCCAGAAAGTTTCATACGCCTATCTTGCTCGAAAATAAAAGTCAGCGCAGCTCAGCGAGTACCTGACACAGTCGTTCAAAGGCGGGTTTCGGCGAATAATCGTCTCGTAAGATTCCAAACTGATAGAACATGTTGTCCTTACTGCTGTCCGCATCGCGAAGCGTGAACAACTCCCAATGCGTTACGTTAAGTTCGAACCGGTTCGCGTATGCGGTGCGTAGAACGGTCTCTAATGCGACTGATGTTCTTCTGAGCGTTCGGGACCGGTAGGCCAGCCGGTCTCACAAATATGAATCGGCAAGGCGATCTCACGGAAAGAACGCAGCAGTTGCTCGGTAGCACTGGCCAGTTCGTTCTTAACAATACGACCGCCAAATACATCCGGATACATGTCCAGTCCGACATAGTCCAAGGAATCAACGAACTCTGTTCCGCCGAGTTTGGCTAGACTCGGCCAAAAGGTCCATGAGTGCGGATCAATCTCCGGAACAACGGCGAAGCTAATCGAAGCGTTCCTATCGGATCCGCGCTTTGCCTGTCCTGCCGCAATTACCCCTTTAACCAGAGCTTCTAGGGCTCTCGGTGAACTACCGTCGGCAGCTTGTTCCACGAAATCGATCCAAGCATCGACGTCGCCGCGTGGATCTCTGTAGCATAAGACCATATCCCATGATGCTGGAATCGAAGCCATCTGACCAATATGTTGTAAAGCCGCCTCCGTCGACTTGGTTCCAGTCCAAATTATATACCAGCGGATTAAATAGCGGCACGCCATCTCCCTGCAACCGTTTCATTGCGAGACCCATCTGCTCAAAATCATCGGGCGGGCCTGCTGCAACCCCGTCGGGGCCGCCTGCCAGCGCGAGTGGAAATACTCCAAATGTAAACGATTCAGTCTCATTTACGCGATCAGTACTACTCATTCAGCATCACTCCTTCAGATAAACCAATTATTACTGTACCAATTATATCTATCATTAAACTCAAAATCGCTGCTAACAAGAAAACACTGGTGACTCATTAATCACTTGGGATTCCCCTGTTAATCTATTAACCATAGATCTCCCTTAATATTAGCACAAATTGGAAATAAACTGCCCTTTAGTTCAATAAAATAAGCAGGCTTAGCAGCCTGCTCTACAATGTATGATATTCAACTATCGTGTCCCGTTAGTTTAACGCTTGGGGCAAAGCTAATGACTGTTAAAAAGGTAACAACCCAAAACTACCGCTATGGTAAAGAATGAATACCCCAAGTGCGATTAGTACAAACGGAACGGCGACATGTCCGTATTTCTCCAAGACACTCGCAACCACAGGAGTTCTAACTAGCTTATATCCAAGATAACACCACACTGCGACTAAGGCAAAGAACACAATCAATGTAATAAGGTTATTACTAAGTGTTTGACTTGCGAATATTGGGATGTAAATCGCGATATTATCGCCACCGTTCGCAACCGTAATCGCGGCAACTTTGAGAGTTGTTCCTGCTCCCGACACGCTTTCCTCCTCGTCGTCCGAATCAGACTTTCGGAGAGCGAGCAGCCCTTTGATTCCCATGTAAACCGGAACCAATCCAAGAAGACCAATCCAGGGAACCGGAATGAAAAAGGAACTAAGAGCACCGATGATACTAAGTGCGACGAGAGCTGCGAATCCAAGATATTGCCCCAAGATAATATGCCTTGCTTGCATGCCCGATTTTGCAAGAGTTGCTGCTTCATCTCCGCCTAAAACGCCAGCTCGAATTTGTGAGAAGAGAGCCATTAAGATAAAAATATCGTCGACGTTAGTAGATACGAACGCGACAAATGATGAAACAATTGTTGTGACCATTTTCTTCTGACCGTCCTCTTTGGTTGGAATTATCATTTGGATTTTAATTAAACAATCCTGCTCGTTAGCTGAATAAGCTGCCAATTGTGCCGACAGCCTGTTCTCATTATGCATTCGCTTTCCGTCCCAATCCTGTGTATGCTATACCGTCAATCATCATAAGACAGTCTGAACCAATGAACTCTGTTGTGGATGTCATTCTTGCAGGGAAATTATCCTTTTCAAAATAATCAAAAAATACTTGTTCCATTTCGGGTAAATCCTTAATACTTTTGAGGTAGACATTAACTTTTACAAGGTTTTGAAGTGGTCCATCAAGTTGATTAAGTGTGTCTTTTAAATGTGAAAAAGTATCATGTATTTGCTCAGTAAAGGTATGTCCAAAACCTCTATGTAATCCAAGAAACACATAATCTCCTGCCGAAACAGCTGCTGAGTAGCTAAACGGTGTTGAAATCCGGTTTATCATATCATGAACCTCCTATGTAATACGATCACCCCTCCATATTAGAACGTATGTTCCGAATTGTAAATGACTTTATTAACATGTATTTCCATGTCACTCTGCCCTTTAGCTATCTTCCAATCATAGCTTGCTTGGCAACTCAATAATTGAAAAAATCCCCCTTAAGTGAACACCATACAGCCTTACTTTGTATGTGTCTACTTAAAGGGGATAATCTCAAATTCTCGACAGCCCGAGGGCACGCATGTGTATCATTATTTAATGATAAAGGATACAATCCCTAATATTATGCATAAAATCCCACTTAATAACTGTCCAATCCCTGAGGCTTGTCCAAGTATTAATAGATTAAATAAATTTTTTCTCTTCTGATTCTTTCCGACAAACGCATCATCCGTTTTCATTCTATAGATGCCCCATAATACTAAGACTACTCCAAATAGTATAAACAATAATTTTAATGCCATATTTTTGACCCCCATGATGTATGATTTCTTTATTTAATTTTTCCCACTAATTATATTTGCATACGATGATCAGTCATCTTCCTCAAATATAAAAACCTCTTCGATCGATAAGTTAAAAACTGAAGATATTCGATAGGCTAGTAAAACAGATGGATTATATTGCTGTTTCTCTAAAGATATTATTGTTCTTGAAGAAACACTTACTTTATCAGCTAGTTCTTGTTGTTTGATACCACGTTCTATACGTAACTCCTTTATTCTATTTCTCATCGCCTGCTCCTAATTAAAGCACATGATTATAATATTTTTTGGCTAATAGGTTCGCACCCGCACAACAGATTATAATCAGAATTAAAACCGTATCCGTTGGAATTACATACCAGTTGGTAAGAAACATCATCAGGAGCGTCACCAACATGACTAGTCTCATCGTAAATTGTGAAGCTTTTCCTTCGATGATATCATCCCGTTCGTCATATTCTTTGGACATTTCTCGGTCCATCTGTTTTCTATTCGCCCTATATTTAACATGAGAAGTTATACCCCACACGAATAACCCCACGCCTACGAATAACAAGTATATCCCTGATAGAAGTCCTTCTGCTGTATTAGCCTTCGGATTATACATAATGATTTCAAATATACCCATGATAATACTAACCAATGCGAATAAATAAAGCTCTGTAAATTTATTTTTCAAGCAAGTCACCCCTAACATCTTATAATGTGAAGTTTATTTCACATGAAGTTAACTTCATATTACACAGTCTAGATGGAATAGTCAAAAGTTAATTTACTCCATCTAATGGGTTCTTGTATCTCTCGTTTCCCATTCTTAATTTTTCGAATCTAACGTTTGTTGACTATAGTATCAAGTTTGTTATCTAGAAGCATCGAATCTTCCTAATATACAATGAACTTAACAAGTGAAATACAAGCGAGAAAACACCGGAAGGAGTGACAAACATGAGCTCTGCAGCTGAACAAAAAGTTAAACGAAAGCGCTTACAAATCCGATGGCATAAGCAGGATACGGAATTAACCCTCCTAGCATTGCCGACGACGATTTGGTACATCCTATTTTGTTTCTTACCGATGTTCGGGATCATTATTGCCTTCAAAAACTTCAGAATTAGCGGCGGCTTCTTCAGCAATGTGTTCAATAGTCCCTGGATCGGCTTCAAGAACTTCGAGTTCCTGTTCAAGTCGAATGACGCTTGGATCATTATTCGGAACACCATTGGATATAACATTATTTTTATCGTCCTAGGCATTGTGCTGCCCGTTCTTTTCGCGATTATGATCGGACTGCTCCACAGCCGCAAAGCCAGCAAAGTCTATCAGACGATGATGTTCCTCCCCTATTTCCTATCTTGGGTTGTCATATCCGCAGTAGGCTGGGCGTTCCTGAGCTTCGATAAAGGGATTGTCAATCAGATGCTCGTCAGTATGGGCGGCGATCCGATTAACTGGTATATGGAACCGGCATACTGGCCATTCTTTCTGATTCTCTTAAATGTCTGGAAAGGCTTAGGCTATGGCATGGTCATTTATCTGGCAACCATTACAAGCCTTGACAGCACCTATTATGAAGCCGCTGTAATGGATGGCGCTTCCATCTGGCAGCAGACGAGATATATTACGTTGCCTATGCTCAAGCTCGTCATCGTCATGCTGTTCATTTTGGCCGTTGGACGCATATTCTACACCGATTTCGGCTTGTTCTATCAGGTCACGCGAGATTCCAATTCACTATTCAACGTATCGACCACCATCGATGTCATGGTATTCAAACAACTGAAGTCCGCTACGGTAGGTATGGCATCTGCTGCTGCATTCGTACAGTCCGTCCTGGGTTGTGCAACGATTCTAATCGCTAACTGGATTGTACGCAAAATTGATCCTGAGAGCGCGATGATGTAAGGAGGTAAATCGATGGCAACTCAAATTGAATATACCACAGGCCTAGATAAATTTAACCGTACCAGTAACGTCGTTAACGTCTTCTTCCATCTGATTTTTATCCTATTGGCGCTGATCTGCATCATTCCCGTCATTGTCGTTCTCTCGATTTCGTTCTCTAGTGAGGCCTCCATACGTGAATCAGGTTATCACTTGATTCCGGTTGCATGGTCAGGAGAGGCTTACGCCTATATCGCCAACCAAGGCACCATGATTCTGCGAGCGCTCGGCGTATCTGTACTCGTAACCGTGGTTGGTACGGTGCTCGGTGTATTGCTGACGACCTCCATGGGCTACGTGCTCTCTCGCCCATCGTACAAATTGAGAGGCTTTCTGACCTGGGTCGTGTTTATCCCCATGATTTTCAATGGCGGTCTGGTATCCAGCTATTTCATCAATACGAACCTATTAGGGTTAAAAGATAGCGTCTGGGCACTTATTCTCCCGCTGGCTGTCTCATCGTTCAATGTAATCATTTGTAAGACTTTCTTCAAGAGTACGATTCCTGATGGGCTGATCGAATCCGCTGAGATGGATGGCGCAAGTCAGCTGCGAATTTTCTTCTTTATCATCCTGCCGATCTCTTTGCCCGTACTCGCGACCATCGGACTGTTCCTCTGCTTCGCCTACTGGAATGACTGGTTCCAATCGATGCTCTATATCGACAACCAGAACCTATATTCTCTGCAAGCCCTTCTTAATAGCTTGATGAGCAATGTGGATGCGCTAGCAAAGAATGCTGCAAGCATGGGCGTCAGCTATGCCGTACTTGTCGCGACGATGCCGAAGGAATCTGCTCGCATGGCTGTGGCCATTCTCATTGTTCTGCCTGTCGCCTTCGCTTATCCGTTCTTCCAGAAGTATTTTATTTCAGGATTAACGATCGGCGCTGTCAAAGGATAAGGTACGAAGTAAGCCAAGCAAGCTTGGTTTATGATAGATCACTGTACAGCATTCACGGTGATATAACTTCAAAAAGGGGGAAATGAAATGAAGAAATCTTGGAAATCAATTTCTACAATGTGTATTCTTACACTCATGGCGACGGCTTTAGCGGCTTGTGGCGGTACGAAGACTGATTCTACAACAGAAGGTTCTACGAAGACGACAGATACACCAAAGGACACCCCAGCAGTCAGCAAGGAAGTTCCGACATTGGTCTGGTGGACGATCGGCAGCCAAGTCCCTAATAACTTCAGTAAAGCGATTGATGCAATGAATGCATACACAGCCGAGAAGATTGGCGTAAAAATTGATATCAAGGTCGCCAGCTGGGGTGAATGGGATACCAAAATAAACACGATCGTCAACACGGGCGAACCATTCGACATCATGTTCACGAATAGCGGTAAATACAGCAAACAAGTTGCTCTGGGAGCCTTTGCCGATATCTCGGATTTGGTGCAGAGCGAGACGCCTGAATTATACAAAACGATCCCTCAAAAAGTATGGGAAGGCACGAAAATTGGCGGCAAGTATTATTCGGTTCCTACCTATAAGGATTCATCGTTAACGCAGTATTGGGTATACGATGATAAATATGTGCAAAAGTATAATATCGATATCAACAATATCAAAACATTGCAGGATCTGGATAAGCCGCTGCAGGCGATAAAAGCTGGCGAAGGCAAGAGCTTCTACCCGTTGCCAATGACGCAAAGTGAAGGCTTGAATGGTTTCTTTAACGATTATGACGATTTAACCCTCGGCTTCGCTCCAGTTGGCGTCAAGGCTGACGATGCATCGCGCACGGTAGTCTCCGTTCTCGAGCAGCCAGATGTGGTGGCTAACCTGAAGCTCCTGCATCAATGGTATCAGGCTGGTATCATCAACCCGGATGCTCCGACGAAAACAGAGAATCAGAAAGGCAGACCATTCTTCGCAGCACAGGCATTCCCCGGGGCAGAAGTAAGCTGGCAAATCAATGATGCGGTTCAAAAGTATGATATGGTTCAACACTATGGACCAATTTATACGACGAGCACGATCCAAGGCTCTCTTAACGCGATCTCTGCGAATTCGAAATATAAGAAGGAAGCTCTTAAATACCTCGAACTCGTCAACACAGATCCAAAACTGCGCAACATGTTGGCCTTCGGTGAACTTGGGGTAGATTACAGCAATGTCGATGGCGAAAAGGTAATTGAGCGTACCTCCGATACTTGGCCGCTAGCTGCCTACACGCAAGGCACATTCTTTAATCTAGCGGTAACTAAAGGTGCTCCCGTAGATCAATGGGAACAAGTTAAAAAGCTGAATGATGTTGCAACATCTTCCACGATACTTGGTTTCGCACTGGATATCGGCAATCTTCAGACCGAAGTGGCGAATTGCCAAGCGGTATGGGATAAATACAAATATGAACTCATTACGGGCGCATCCGATCCAGAGAAGATGATTCCGAAGATTACGGCTGAGTTAAAATCCGCTGGGATGGACACGATTATGAAAACGGCTCAAGAGCAAATAAATAATTACTTCAAGTAAGAATAATTTCATAAGCATCCCGCATAGAGACAATCTGTACGGGATGCTTTTTTGTTGCTATCTATGAAGCTTTGCTGAATCGTGTTAAAGTGGGAATGTAACTGCTTACATTCAACACGATGCGGCCATTGAGGTGTCGAAATGAGCTCATTTTTACAAATCAAAATTTATCGTCATAAGTTTATTGCCTATGTCATTTTCGTCGTGACCATTGGACTCACGCTTGGCATTCTTACCTGTGCAATGCTGCTCAATCAATGGGTTGGTGACGCCCGTATAGAGGCTGCTAATGCTTTCGCTGGTGTAGAGAATGAGCTGCAGTATGATGCCGACCGCATTGAATCCTACATGCAGCGGATATACTCCAATCATAGTCTGATGGCGGATGCTCGCAGCTTCCTAAGTAGCAGTGTGGAAGGATACTTAACCAATAGTCTGCAGAAGAGCCAATTCTCGCAGCCGCTGGTATCCTTTCCAGAGGATATTAAAACCTACCTGTACAGCTGGGCGCGAGGTGAAATAACGCAGATTAGTCTGCATACCAACCAGTATGGCAATGTCGTACGATTTAACGATAACGGAATTGCAAGCTTCATGTTCGGTCTTCCAAATACAGATGAGGCTTTTCACGATACCATTCTAAAGGGATTCGTATATCGCAAGAAACTATCGGATGGAGCACTGGGCCCTAAGGAATTCGGGGAGCTGCGCTTCTTGGTCAGTAGTGATCAAATCTTTAAATCTATACAAAATTATCGATTAGGAAAGGCTGCTGCAGTCAGTGCTTCTGGTGAGATATACCTTATCGGTAATGGACCGGACCAAGACTTGATGGAACTATCCCGTCTTGCGACGGCGAATGGACGCAGTCATGGTTATATCTCGAAGGGTTTTTTCAAGCATATATTTTTCGTCACCTTTCCATCCACCAAGTTCAATTTCAAATTCGTTAGCATCGTGGATTTATCCATGCTGATTCGGCAGCATGCCAGTATGTTAATCACCATCTTTCTAATCGTATTAACGACCATCATTAGCGTAATGCTGCTCATTGTGTACAATTTGCGAGATGATTCCCGCTTCCTGCATCGTATTATTCAATCGATTGGACGCGTAAAAACAGCCAACTTTACCCCTAATCGCCCTGCTCGTTATCGTCGAAATGAATACGGCATGATCGCAAGGGAATTAGACGATATGATTCAACAATTAGATAAATATATCCGTAATGAATATTTACTTAAGCTTAAGCAGCAAGAAACCGAAATGAGAGCGCTTCAGCACCAGATCAACCCCCATTTTCTTTACAATACGTTAGAGGTTATCCGCTCTACTGCTCTTGTAAACCGGGATATGGACACCGCTGATGCCATTGCTACCCTAGGGGCGCTCTATCGTGATATGGTCAAAAAGGAGAATATTATTTCGATTGCTAGTGAGCTGGAATTGCTGCAGAAGTATTTAGAGATTATGGAGTTTAAGTATCCAGAGCGTTTTTATTATCAAGTCAATGTAGAGCAGGGCCTCCTCTCGATCCCTACCGTGAAATTCTGGATGCAGCCATTGGCTGAGAATTTTTTCATTCATGGCTTTAACGCCAGTCATGAATTTAACCTGTATGTCGTTAACGGCTGGGAAGCTGAAGACCATTATGTATTGGAATTCGTAGACAATGGACGTGGAATGAACGCTGAGCGTTTAAATACAGTTCGATGCACACTCTTGAGCCATGATGATACCTCTTCCAATAGTATTGGTCTGCGCAACGTATACACACGACTTCATTACTTCTATGGGAACAACTTTTCTATAGAGATTGAGAACAATGAGGAAGCTGGAGTCAAGATTTCAATACGTATTTCAAAAGAGGTGATTGAACATGTACAAGCTGATGATTGTGGATGACGAACCTCAGATTTTGGAGGGAATGAAGCGAATCCTGGACTGGAAACGATACGGCTTCAGTCGGATCGAAACCTGCGAATCTACGGAGGTGGCCATATCCAAGGCTGTAGACCTGCTGCCAGATGTCGCAATTTTTGATGTCTGTGTTGGCAAGAATCTTGGATATGAAACGATCCATAGACTCAACGAGCTCCAAATCCCTACGAAATATGTTATTATGAGCGGCTATAGTGAATTCAAGTATGCCCAAGAAGCCATTCGCTGTGGTGTCAAAGACTATCTGCTCAAACCAATAGAAAGAACGAAGCTGCAGCAAGTGATTGAGAAGATTATCGTGGAAGATCTCCATGGTACGGTAGGAAATATGAACAGCGAGAGTATGAACAAGGATCCGGTGCTGGGTGTAAGTTATGACAACTTATCCAAGCTGGTCAACCGCATTCTGCTGATGATCAAGACGGAATATGCTCAGAATATCACCTTAAAATCAGTGGCAGAGCGCTTCCAGATGAACAGTACCTACCTTGGACAATTATTTCTTAAAGAATCCAACATGAAATTTTCAGAATACCTCATGGCTTACCGAATGCTCCTCGCACAAGAACGAATTCAATCGACAGACGAGAAGATTTCTTATATCGCACTTTCCGTTGGCTATAACAACCTCAATTATTTTTATACGCATTTCCATAGCTTTTTCGGAAAATCTCCCTCTGATCTGCGGGGAAAAGGTTAACAACGAACTCGGCAGAAAGGAGGATATCGATGCTAAAGCGCTCTAGACACAGATGTATCTTCATGACAATCAGTCTTATACTGCTGCTCACAGCGTATACGACCGGTTGCTCCCGGCAGCCAAGCAAAAACAACAATGATAAATATCAAGGTGACACCGTAAATCTGATTTATTACACGATTGGAGAGCCTGACAAGGATCTGCAGCTCGTAAATGATAAAATCAATGAAATCATGGCTCGTAAAATTGGCGTGACGATCACCTATATCAAGGTAGGTTGGCAGGAGTATGAAGATCGGCTGAACACACTTATATCCGCAGGAAGTCCTTTCGACATTGCTTTTGCACCCAATTATGCAACCACCGCTATGCGCGGCGCATGGCTGAGACTTGATGACTATCTTACGAGTTCGGGTAAGGATTTGTACGACACCATTGACCCAACCTTTTGGCAAGGAGTACGAATGAATGATGGAGGCATTTATGGTGTACCGACCAATAAAGAGCTGGCCGTGCGTGATCATTGGATGTACCCTGCTTCCATCGTGAAAAAGTACAATATCGATATTACCAAATACAATACGCTGGAATCGCTTGAACCGTTGCTCCGGATGATTCAACAGAATGAGCCTGCATATGTCCCTATGGAATTAGATCGGGATTCACAGAATTTCTTCGCTCTCTATGGCTATGAATATATTGTGAACCATAAAGTTCCCTTGATGGTGAAATCACTGGACCCTAACGCTAAGGTCGTGAATATCTTCGAAACGAAGGAAGCACGGCAGGTATTAAACACATTACGGCGTTATTATAAGGAGGGCTTCATTAACAAGGACGCCGCCCTGCGGGAGACTGGCGGACTTAAGCGTTGGGATAAAGTGTTCTGGAAGTCCTCAGGTGGTGGCCCACTCTCAGAGACGACTTGGAGTAAGGATCGCGGATACAAGGTTGTATCGAATCCCGTAACCCCTAGCGTCGTCACCACGGAATCAGTCCGTGGAGGAATCATGGCTGTTAATGCCAATACCAAGCATCCCATAGCGTGTATTAAGTTTCTGAATCTTCTCAATACCGACCCTGAAATACGAAACTTATTTAATTATGGTATTGAAGGAGTGCATTACACGTTAGATGAACATGGGCAAGTTGCCCCAATTCCCGGCAAAGACAGCCACGGCGACCCGATCCCGGATGCACCAGCAAGCTATGCAGGAGTACAATACACACTGGGCAACTGGTTTATCCTGAAAACCATGGGCGGTGATAACCCGGAACCCCTCGACAAATGGGATCAGTTCCGCAAATACAACGCTGAATTAATCAAGTCCACCGTTCTCGGCTTTACGCCTGATCTATCCAAGCTGACCGCCCAAACCGATAACATCGAGATGATTTGGAAGAAATACTATCCAAGCCTCATGACTGGTACCGTCGAAGTTGACACGATCCTCCCTAAGTTTAACGAGGAGCTCAAGCAAGCAGGCATCGAAGAGGTACGGAAAGAAGTGCAGAAGCAGTTGGATGCGTGGCGGGGCGTAAAGAGGTAAGTGCTATAGCGGCTCCCTCATCCCGCCAGCGGATCCGGGTATGTATACCCCGTTAGCAGAACAAAGGGCTGCCACTTGGCAGCCCTAATGTATCGAACTATCGTGTCCTATTAGCTGAAGAAGTGACAATTACTGTCCAGTATTTCCTGATGATATTTTATTATTGGAATGTGCAATATTATTAGTTCCCATCAAAATGATAAATTAGTTGCACAACGCCAGAGGAGAATGTTCTTGTAGTAACCATTTTTAAATTCAACCTCTGTTTAATATCAATAAACAACGGTTTTCCTTCTCCCAAAATAACAGGGTGAACAGATAATCTAAATTCATCAACAAGCCCCAAATTGATAAAAGTTGTAATAAGACTTGCTCCACCATATAGCCAGATGTCCTTACCAGGCTTATTCTTTAATTTTATTACTTCTTCAAGAATATTATCGTTTATGAATATTGCTTTACTATCCGTCCCTTTTTGCGTTCTGGAAAACACATATTTTTCTTTACTATGAACTAGTCCCCACATTTCTTTTTCATTATCAGAGTGTTCCATTTCTGGTGTAAATTGTCCCCATAAATCATAGCTTTTTCGCCCATATAGAATCGTGTCAATTTGATTTAAGAAATCAATAAACCCCATATCAGCGTCCATAATGCACCAATCAACTTCACCATTTTTCCCTTCGATAAAACCATCTAAAGTAACGGCTAGATCTAGAATTATTTTTCGTTTCATGAGTGGTTACTCCTTTCTTTGATCTACCACCCATTATAGACCTTTAATATGTCACCTTGTGTCATATTAATAACTGAAAGGGTATCTTTTCAACTATGCTGCCCGTTACTTCAACAAGCAAAAGGGAGCTGCCTTCAAGCAAGCTCCTCAACGCTCGTTCCCCGTTTTAGTTCTCCATTTCTTTTATCCCGACCGTAAGATCAAATGCATCCGACAAGTCCTTTTCAAAATCGAGGAGTTCCACACGGCGGAGACCGATAACGTTTAGCAGACGGGGCTGAGCCCTTATCGGGCACGAACTCGGTCCTGCAAGCATTCTTCACACTCCACGCTAATCTACATGCATCAAATTGGTGCGTGCCAAACCGACCCAAATTCGAGCGAGTTTGCCGCATATGGATCAACAGCTTTCCTGGGTGTTGATATTGCCATGAACGTATACTTACTTCGATACCGGATAAGGAAACAAATCCACGATTCGGAAGCTTTGTCCGCTTTCGTTCGTAAACACCACATGTTCTCGCCTTAATTCACGGGGACTCTCTAAGCCGCAGGCGGCAGCCAGAGAAAACAAGCCTTCCCTCATCTGAAGAATATAGTTCATTACGCGCCACTGTTTCTCTTCGGGCGCCAGTGCCTCTTGATACTTAGAATCCGTAGTCGTAATCCCTGTTGGGCACTTGCCCGTATGACATTGCAGAGCCATGATGCAGCCGTTGGCCATCATAAAGCCGCGTGCAGAGTTGACGCAGTCCGCGCCCAGCGCCAGGGCGATTGCCACTTTGTCAGGCGTAATGAGTTTGCCGGAAGCGAAGATTTTGAATCGCTCGCGCACGCCGAATTTCCTTGCGATGTCGTCAAGGATAAGCAACGCGTTAAAGAGCGGCAATCCCATGCCATCTGCCATTGCTTTGAACGTAGCTCCAGAACCTCCCTCAGAACCGTCTACGGTAATAAAATCCGGGAAAATTTCTAGCTCAAGCATAGTCTGAAAAAACGGCTCGAGCCGCTTCGGATCGCCGACAACGATTTTGATGCCCACTGGTTTGCCGCCTTCTTTTTGCAAGGTGCTTATGAAACGAAGCGCTTCCTCTGGATTGGTTAGAAATTCGAATCGGTTCGGTGAATTCACTGTTTTCCCGATAGGCACTAAACGAGCTGCAGCGACTTTTTCGGTGACCTTAGATCCTTCGAGGTGCCCGCCGCGTATTTTGGCACCCTGATGAAATTTCAGTTCGAACGCCTTAATGTTCGGGATGTTAGCTTTGTGCTTGAATGCTTCAATAGAGAAGCGGCCAGTGTCATCACGGAAGCCGAACAAGCCTGGCCCGATTTGCGAGACGATATCGACGCCTGTGGCAAGATGTACATCCGCAACTCCTCCTTCACCTGTATTGATCCATGAGCCGCCTGCCATGAATGCGCCGCTTCCCGTAGACTGAATATAATGCTCACCTACTGCTCCGTAGGAAGTAGCTGAAGCGCCGAACATGCCTTTGAGCCGCCATGGGTGTTCACTGTTTTCGCCGACCATAATGACATCATCGTCATGTAGAAGCCATAGTTTGACCTGTTCTTCTACGTATTTTTCCTTCCTTGTAAACAGCCCTTCGTCGGTAATGACATATTTCTTTCCTGGTACGAGGACTTCGTTATCTACCCTTAGCTCGCTTGTCAATTTCGTGAACATGGCATTGGATAAATAGAAGCCGGGCTTTTCATAATCGCGCCTTCCACCGAAGGAGATAAGATCCGTCCGGTATTTCGCAGCATATACGAGACCGACAAAGTCGGCCCGCGAGAACGGCTTCCCTTCCGTATCGCTGTCAAACCAATATTGACGGAACTCAGGCCCCAACTTTTCAAGCAAATAACGTACCCAGCCAAGAAACGGGTGTGAGCGAATGATGGAATGCTTCGGTTTTTTAGATAAGGCATACATATAACCGATAAAAATGATCGGCGGCAGTATAATGATAACAAGCAGTAGAACCAGCAGGACAATTTGTAACACTGTATTGACCTCCCCGTAATGATAATCGTACATAGAATATTGTACCACCAATTTCCAATGATAATTCTGTTATATATAGTAAGCAAAGCGAAACAAAGATCTAACTAAACGGATATGATGCCATAAACTACTTGGCTTCAATCGATCAGATTGTTTTGCTAAGTATTCCTTTAACAGCTGTGGAGTAACATCTGAAATATGGATATCGCCAAGTTCATTAACCAACATTTTTAGCTGCTGGGAGTAGGGTTTTAGTGTATTTGGACTGAATCCCTGGATACGCTTATCGGCTTCATACAGTTGGCTTATATTCACAATAAAACCTCCCATTAGTCCTATTAAATCTAGGTTTTCTTCTAATGAGAGGTTTTAATCTGTTGTATTGAACTAGTGTACTCCGTTAGCTGAACAACATCTCCATGACTTGTGATACTTTTGATAAATAAACCCAACCCAAGCCAGGCCGTTAAAGCGGGCGTGTTTGTATAGTTCGATCACCATCCGCATTCGGCGAATGCCGGGAGGCTATTTTATTATTTGGAGGCGCTGTAATCGTTGAAATAGTGTACTCCGTCGTGAGCGGTATCACCCGGTTTTGTTCTTCGATTGGTGTTGAACCAGAGTTTATCCCCGTTGGCGATTCCGACACCCTCTATCTCAAAAAGGTCAGGGTATGCAGCGGACGTAACGCGGAATGACAGATTATTATCTGCATTTTTTGTACCCGAGGCAGTAGATATATTACGATAAACAAGTACAATGCTGATGTTTTTATATGTCAGGGGAACATATATTGTGTCGTTATAATAACCGAAACCCTGGAAAGCATACGAGGTGATGTTAGATATGGTACTGCCGTTGACCCGTGCATCTACAATATTTAGGTTAAAGCCATCGGTTACATTAATTGTACCGCTGTTTGCGGTCAGTGGGAGTGAACCCCTGTATAAGGTTCGTCCTGATTTGAAAAGAAAGTATATGCTGTTAGCGTCTTTGCTAGTAATTTTCACACCCGACATTGACTTGTCTACACCTTTGTATTTGATTGTGTAGTTACCAATTTTGTAATATGTCGTTCCTACATACTTCAGTTTCACGAGACTCATACTGCCGGCGTTCATCGTGACGACGAACATATAATAATTTCCGTCGATTGTGCTAAGCACCAAATCGTTGGCATGGCCCAAGTAGGTAGTATAAGATGTCCCATTATCACCGTTTGTCATGAGCATAGTGGTTCCATCGCTCATTTTAGTACGGTAAATGACTGCCTTAGTGTTGTCACTGTTGACTTTTACGGAATAGGTGTAGGAAGATCCCACTGCAAATCCCTGTGCGGCGTAAGAATTATTTGCATTGTCGAGCGTTGCGACGGTGTTGTAGGTGTTGTAATATGCTGCACTGGCTGTGATGGGAATCAACATCGCTGTGCAGAGGAAAAAGACTACAAATAGAGTAAAACGTTTCACCGTTCCTATTCTTCTTGTAAACATACTCTTCATACTCTATACCTCCATAAAAATATGTTGTTTATATAAATTGAATGAGTTTCCTACCCGGTTGCCGACATAAACAACACCAGAGCTGCTGCCGTACGAGGCCATGCTGAGTATCACATCGAGTCATTTTTTTCTTTGATTTCTTATTCATCTGAATGTAAGCCATACCTAATAACCCGACTACGACTCCGAGTCCCCCCCATACTTCAACATGTCCTGTAAAATATCCAATCGCACCACCAATTAATACACATGCAGCCATAATTAAACCAGCATTCATTCGTCATACACTCCAAATCACCATTTTGTAAAATTATACCATACGCCTACCTCTAATTAATCCTCCCAACGCACTAAACTGCCCGTTAGCTTAGTGACTACAAGTAAAAGAAGGGTGAAGGTTGAACTTTCTCAACCCTTCTGCCCACTAGCTTAATAAAACAAGGAGCAGCTGCCGCGGCAATCTACTCCTTGTTTAGTTTAACTAATGTTTCCCGTGAGCATAATGATTTCTATTCCAATGATAAATACCTTATGTTGCTACAACCAGGTCTTAACGATTTCGGCAAGCGTTATTTTAGTCGAGCCCTCGTCCGAAGGGTGAAGTCCATCCGGAATAAGTCGGTCGAATTCGGCGGGATTTTCGTCTAACATGCTCTGCCAAACTGGGTAATGGTCTATGAGCAAAAGTCCGCGCTTGCGAGCCGTATCTCTGTACACCTGATAATATTGCTCAATCAGAGGACGGATTTCTAGGTGTTCCCGAACCGGTGGATTCATGGTCATCAACAGAATTTCACAATTCTTGTTGGCAGCTTGAACTCGATCGATAAGAGCATTCAGGTTTGCACCGCATTTCGTAACACTCGTCTGGTAAGGCAAAAATGAGTCGTTTATGGCGAATTCCAGAAACACGGCGTCAGGAGCGAGAGCGGTTACACGTTCCTCCAAATTTTCAAGTCCCCAGCTAGACCATTGTCCAGATTTGGCGCTGTTGGTCAACTTAACTTGCCCTGGAAATCGACGCTCCAGAATCTCCTTTAATCCGTTGACCCAAGCGCCGCCTTCGGTCAGACTGGTTCCATAAACGACGATGTGCTGATGTTTCCCGTTTTCCAAATTGCTGATTGTTGCCGATAGGCTCATACTGCTCATCCTTCCATTTCTGATTTAGATAAAACAGTTTTTTGCTTATTCTATTCGCCCTTGAGCTACGTAATCCTGCCAGTTACTTCAATGATGCTTGGTACGATAATGGAAGTTTCCTGCCCGTTAGCGCAACACGGCTGCCGATTCATGCCGGCAGCCGCGTCTTATTTATTAAGCTATCGTTTCCTGATAACTTTAACAAAATATTTCATTTTCTTGTGATTAATTTGAAACTAGTTTTGATTCATGAACATGATCGTGGAAATGCCTTTTTGCCGATATGGATCAGGTACTTTTAACATGCCGATGTCGACTAAATGTTTAAGTACGAAGGCGCGCATTATTCCCGACGACATGCTGTTTTGTGACCAGTATCGTACATATTTGTGCGCATGTTCTGGCTGGCCCGCGAGCATCAATTGATAAACAGCTTGATCCAATTTCATAGCGGCTTCTTTGATTTGTTCGGACGGTTGCGGAATCGCCGCATGTAGACGTTCTCCTGTTTGCATATCTTTGCAATAAACAATATTGACTTCAAGACCAGTTTCCGTTCGCAGCAGATACTGCTTGTCGAAAAGACGGCGATACGCGTCGATGTTCACATCGTTTTGCGGCAAATCTCCATTGATCACATGCATCAGACTGATGAAATCCGAACTCAGATTATCTCGCCAACTGCCCTGTCTGCCGCACCACCACGTATCGCCCTGCCATGCCTTTAGTGCATGCTCTACGGAATCCCGATTCATATCGCCACAAAAATAATATTGTTTGGAGTCAAAACTGACGTCAAACTCTCTGTGTATCGTTGCAAAAGCGGCGTAATGACCGCCATCTTTACGTTTGACGGAGACCTCTTCATCGCTAACCCTATTGAGTTCTTTGAATCTCAATTGTTGACCAGCATACGGAATGAGACTCCACAACAGCAGATTGACATCCCCGCCTGGAATGTAGACACCCGTCTCTTGGAACACGTCAGCCATTGAGAAAAACGACTTAAAATAATGCTCGACGACAATCTCAGCATACTCTTTGAACAAACGGAACTGTGCCTCTCTTTTCGTCTGAGACGGATCTTCAATGTACATATTTGTACGATATTTTCCACCCCTTAGTTGATCCATGAAACCGTATTCTTCCAGCGTTTCGATTTCATCCTCGATAAATACTGGTGAAATGCCCAGTTCTTCGGCGATTTCATTAACCGTGAGCGGCTTGTGATAGGCGGAGAATGCGATATTTTGTCTGATCGCTGTCGCCAAGAAGTCGGCGGTGTCACCTTTGTTGCCAGGGGATCCGCTATGCCCTAAACCTGTCATGCGAATCGGATTGATGCCGAGATTACCCATCGATCGAATTGTGTTCATCTTGTGTTTCAGCTCCTTTTTCGCTTCGAATAAGTGCCATTTGACCGTGCCGCTAGAAAGACCCATCTCAGCCGCGATTTCGCTAATTTTCATTCCACCGTAATAGTACTTGACAACGATTTCCCGTTGCTGGTGAGATAAAAAAGCTATTTCCCGCCGCAATGCGCCAGCCGTTTCTTGACGGATGATCTCGTCGAAGCCCTCGTCTCTGGACATCACCTCATTGTCATCAATCCGCATTTGGTTGGAAGCTTTCACTTTCTCGCCTACGAATTTCGCCCACACATAATGCGCAATCTTAAAGACGTAGCTGTTCAGATCCAGTAACTCCGTCTTTTTGAGAAGTGCTTGGTATACTTCCAGCGTAATTCTTCCCGCCAGCTCCTCGGCTTCGGCGATCTTTCCCGTTTTGTTCAAAGCAAAACCATATAGCGGCTTGATGTAATCCTTGATGACACGGTCAGCATGTTGTTTATTCATGTTCTAAAAGCTCCTTCTATCGGGTGGCACTCAAATATATACTGCAGCGAAAACGAAAAAGGTTGGGTAGTTTAGGAAAAACTTTTTGTGTCGGACGCACCCTTGTAATAACTATGTATCTACTAACTTCCTGAGAAACATTAAACATTTATTCAACAATCCTGCCAGTTTAATAACTTACGGATTTCTTCAATATAGAAATGCTTTCCTGGAGGAACGCTTTATTTTTTTCAATTCCCCTGTTTTTACACCAGACAACAGCGCTGAAAGCGTCGTAAAAATCATAAAAGGGAAGTATTGTCTTCAACTCCATTAAGGGACGAATTGTTGAATACCCCTCTTTATACGAAATTCTACTTTGAGGATTTACTTCCCAAACATATCGATTAATTTTTGTGAAATCTATTTCAGAGGATCCTCCCCGTGCACTCTCAAAGTCAATAATTCCAACGATCTCATTATTATTTTTTAGTATATTACCTGGTCTGAAATCCATATGAACAACACAGGGGCCATCAGGATGAGGTAATATGGAGAAGGCGCTCTCAAAGTGATTAATACATTTTTCAAAAAGCCCTCTCTCAAGGATTTCCTTACAAGGTTCTGTCAACTTTTCAAAGTTATTTTTTATGTAAAGTCTCCAATTGTTCTGATGAAGAGATTGATAACCGTCTATTCCTTCAACACCATATTTCGGCATTTTAACTTCATGCAACTTTGCATGATACACCCCGATTTGAAATGCCAGTTCAACGTCAATATTACCTGTACACGGTATTCCTTGAATCTGAGATAAAAGTAAGGCACCAGAGATGAAGTCATCCCCACTCCAGAAGTCTAATACTTTTGGTACCGGTAATACCTCGCTCAACATTTCAAGCATTCGATATTCACGATACAATTTATCCCTATTGTAAGGGATCTTCGCATATACAGTTTCACCACTAGAAAGATTCAATTTATATACTTGTGAACTAAAAGACTCAGGAACATTATTTATACTTAAAACATTAAGGTTAAATCTTCTTATGATCGTTTGTATTAAGTTCAAATCGCACCTCACTTCTTTTGAATGATCTCTTAATTTGTTTACCTAGCCTTTCTACATTATTTCAAATAATCCTGTCCGTTACTTTAACATATCAAAAAGGAGCCGCCCTCAAGCAAGCTCCTCAACTCTCGTGTTCCGTTAGCTCAATGGTTCGGCAACTTTTTTGGTTAAAATTCCACAAGTAAGCATGTAGATTATGCAGGTATTCCTTTCTATGTGACGAAATTATACTGAGATCATGCTAAGTAAAATTATTCCAATTCAAGGAGGAAGACCACAATGATGAGACCTGTAGAAAGTAAGAATCCCATTCGGAGTCAGATCAGTTCCGTAATTCTATGGTCCAGAAATCTGGATAAGTCGGCAGAGCAATACAGCAGACTATTTAACCTTTCAAGCGAGCAGCAGGAGCGTTTCGGTCACATGCATGTCCTGCATTTGCCGAACGGAACGGACGTTATGATCGATTCCAATGGAATGGACAATGTTCCAATTCCGGATAAGGCTCCGCCGCTTTGCTTCGTACCCGCTGATGATATTGATGAAGCGGCTGCTTTAATAGAAAGCTTGGGATTCCAAATCATTTATGGTGGGATTATCCGGAACGAGTACGTATCTTTCTTCAATATGCGTGATGATGATTTTAATGTGATTACGGTATGCCAGAACCATAAATGATAAGGGATTAAGGAGGAGGTTGCCAAAAAGTCATCCAAGATGGCGTTTGAGGCAGCCTTTTTTGTGTTAACTTGTTTTATTAAAGAAACCACTCCAATCTTGTGTCAGGAGTGGTTTGTGTTTGTAGCCTGGTCCCTCTATTTTTATTTTTGTTTGTAAGGCTTCGGATTCTTATATTTTAGTTCCGGATGCTTTTTAAGTAATTTTTCAGCCTTTGCAAGTTCAGACTCAGGAATCAAACCTTGATTGTAATCGGCAATAATTTTATTCATTTCTTTATATTCATCTTTTGAAATGAGCTGTGATTCGTCAACTACATTTGTACTTATTATTTCAGGAGAGGATCTAGCAATGAAAATCGTTCCACATAAAATCATCACCATCGTCCCAACTGTTATAACTTTTTTCCTCTTCATATCTCGCCTCCTATATTTTAACTTAAATTCATTAATTTAGACGTGTAGTCGTGTTCTTAAAGCTAGGCATAATAACATCCTTAATCCTTGTGCCTAATAACGGTCCCCGCAATAAAGTCATAAATAGTTTGTCTATTTTTGTTCAATAAGGGACTTATCAGGTAAATAAACACCAGTCCATAAACCGTAGTAAATAATGAATAAATTAAATAATCTGGATAATCAGTAGGGATGACAATATGCCAAATGGTGAAATGAGCCAGTTCCCATGGGATGAATTTTATGGCAGAGCGGAAAAGAGATTTTCCAAGTCCGATTGGTTTACCAATCACGTCCGTAACCACAATCCCCATCTTTCGTTTTCCCCATGTCGCATGCGATTTCGACCCCTCACTTAAGGCAAAATAAAGATATACAGGCAACGTAATCAATAGAAACCCTGTAATTTCCGCCGATAAAGGGCTTGCCATAAACAGTGGAATCAGCAACGGTTTTACCAGAAAAGATACTCCAAACAACAGGAAGAAATAACCCAAAATGATAACATAATCCCACAAAAAGGCGATTAAGCGGGTGCTAACAGATACACTTTTTAGATTTTCATGCCTTTGTATCACTCTAACCCTCCTGACCTGAATGAGGAACATTTCACTATGGACTATTCGGGATTCCATTCAATTTCCCTACCCGTTAGCGGGGAAAAGGCAGGCTTGCCAAACGATCTTACAGTTCATTAATGGCACGCAGGATTGGTGCATGCTCGGTGAATGCAGTTGAACCTATAGATATTGCGCCAATCATTGCAAATGTATATAGCAACTTTTTCACTTGTGTTTTTCCCCCATCGAACAATTGTAGCGCCCCCGTTATCACGTCAATTGTGTCCAATCAGCCGATATATAGCGGTCTGCGTTTAATATGTTAGACGCTAAATACTTGAATATGTTTCCATATTCAACAAATTATATCACACTACATTAACCTGCCAGTTAGCGCAAATAGGCTACCGATCCATGCCGGCAGCCCCGTCTTCGTTACTTATTTGATCTCGTTTTCGTGTTTTCACGTGACGCGACAAAATAGACTCTTACCTGCGGATGATAATGATTGCTTGAGGAATGACGAGCCAGAAGCCAGATATCGGCATGAAAAATACACCAATCAAGCTAAGTGCCAGCAGGTGGACGCCGATGAATTTTGGTACATCCGTCCCCTTGACCCGAATAAGCCAGTTCATTAAGCGGGCAAGCATAAACAAAAGAAGACCAAACATAAAAACCAGAAAGCAGCAGCTCTGTTGGCGTGCAGTTGAGGTTCAACCGCGTTTATAAAACCGTCATTCGCGATATCAATGATCTGCTGCCAGTAAACGACAATTCCGACGACCGTGTGTAACACAGCTGTCCAAGCCAGCATCACACCACTATATTTTTTAAATTTCACCTTAATCGTTTCTCCTCTGTCGATTGGCCCGTTACTAACGAATTTCAGAAGCTTTCAAAAATTCTATAAATGTTTAGTTATATTCTCTTCAGTAATTTTCCATTTGTTGCATATCTTCTCAACCGTATGTACACTTGTATTATCAATAGGAAAGAATGAACATTGGTTGGTCCATTCCTGACCGTTTAAAAAATAATACAAGATATTAATGACACCTCCATGTGTGACTATCAATACATTCGACCGGATTTCTTGATTTTCAAGCTTCATACATAAGTTATCAAATGAATTTCTAATTCTGTTATAAAAATGTATTGGAGTTTCGCCTCCCGGAAAAGGAGTATCCATCTGAAGAGTATTAAAGTAAATCCCTGGATACTTTTCCTCTGCTTCTTTATTAGGCATTCCAGCTAGCACTCCGTTATTCATTTCTCTCCATTCTTCTGAGTAAATGGTCTCTATTTTAAGAATTTGTTCAATTTCCCTCGTCGTTTCAATAGCACGTGCAAGATCGCTGCTCAGAATTGTATGAATACCGTATTTCCCTGGATGACGATATAGATCCTCACCAAGCTTCCTCGATTGAAGGACGCCTTGGTCAATTAATCCCCTGTTACTCCAACCTCCTCGAAATCCATCTTCATCCATGCCGTGCCTTACTAAAAAAATCTTCATTGTAATGTCTCCATCTAAGTTTAGTTTGCAAATTAATCGTATTTAGTAGTATTCGCTCAGTTTTTTAACTCTCCTGCCCTTTACTTCAATAAACGAGAAAGGAGCTGCAAGCAAGCAGCTCCTTCACTTTCTTATTTTCCAACTCAAGTTCTACTTTAACTTACCAGTGTCTTCGGCATATTCCCGAAGAATCCAACCGCATTGGCCGCAAACGAATAGAATCCGTTCGCTAAGGTGCCGGTATTCCGTACGCTCCGGTCTTTTCATCGGTGTCCGTGAATAGATGCCACCCTCGTTAAAGCTGTGTGCGATCTTGATCTCGCTTCCCGGGCAATCCGAGCATGTCAAAGATTTTCTGATCTTTTCGAAATCCATTGTGTTTTCTCCTTGTATAGCAATTTGAAGTAACACATCAGTTTGGACAGAAATTCATTGAACTTCACCTTCGATTTAGTATATTCAATATTATTCGCTAACCTTTCCTGTAACTCCTCTAAGGGCTTCATTTCAATGTGTTACACTGATCCGAACATTTTTTTACCGCGAGGCTGGTCTCCCTTGTCGTCCGGTTCAAGCGTAATCCCGATCCGATCAAAATTGGGCGTATCAGATTCCATCGGCAACGTCAGCATGCCGACACCGGCACCTTCAGATGCAACCCGAAACGTTCCTGCGCTGGAGCGAATACCATCCTTAATGAGCCAGACCTGATAGGCTTGATCACCGGTCGTTGGCGTGGCTCCGTAGACATATACCACGAACTGCTTGCTCTTCCCTTTGTCGAGGATGTAGGCGATGCCGGAAGCCTTGGAATCATCAAGAGATTGAGATTGCAGCGGAATAGCTATTTTGATCTGCGATGGGTCTACATACTGCGTTTCAGCAGTCGTTGACATATTTATACGTTCACGATACAACCAGAAGTTCCATGCCGAACCGAAAAGGAACATAGCAATCACTGCAGCGGCTGGAGCTTTTCTCAACCAGCGTAATTTTACACTTCGACGGTTTGTCTCAGCATCAGGTTGAGCTTTTGTCGTATCCTCAGCAGCAAAAGCCGCCTTCATCACTTGCTGCTTCAAATCTTCTGGCGGTTCGATTTGTTCCATATCTGCGGACATCCTCTCCCATACGGGTTGCAGTTCAGTGGTCTCCGCTTGGCAGGCTTCGCAGCCTGGCAGATGACGCTCAAAGACAATGCGCTCTTCCTCAGTGCATACACCAGATAAATAATCCAGGTACAATTCGCAAACGGATTGTGTTTTCTCGTTCAAGGTCATCCTTCTCCTTCTACGACCAGATGTCTGCGCAATATTTTCAAAGACTGATGCAGCCTGTTCTTCACGGTGCCCAAAGGCTCCCTATAGTGCTCGGCCAATTCTCTCAGGCTGTAACCTCGCCAATAAAAATCCTCTAGAAGCTCGATCTGTTGCTTAGACAAAAAGCGATAGGCGTTGCGAATTTGCTCCTTGAGTGACTCTCTCTCCACATGTACTTCAGGCGTGGCCGCTTGATCAGGGATGCTTTCCATTTCTTCGGGGAGATAAGGAATGAGCCCATTGGTGTGCCTGCGCTGCTGACGCAACCAATCCATCGTCAAATTTCGGGTGATTGTAATTAGCCAACTTGTGAACTTTCCCTTATCTGGATTGAATCCCGAATCCGTCGTCCAGAGCCGGACGTAAACGGATTGGACAATATCCCGTGCGGCTTGTTCGTCTCGAGTCGCTTTGCAGGCGAAGGAATAAATAAGGGACACGTAACGATCATATAAAATGGACAACGCTTCCTGTTCCTTCTGTTTCACGAGCAGCATTAATTCGTAGTCAGATAGATGGTGCATACGGACGAGGCCTCCTTGGTCGCACCGGTTCAATATTTCAACCTGGTTTTACACGCGCAATTTAAAAACAAGAAGACATCAGCAAGGAAACCAATGTTACAGTTCCCTTGCTGATGTGGGTCATTACGATTCTGAATAGTCTATGATATCACTAGCTTATGTTCTGGTTACAGTCTACTTAGCCGCTGGTACACCATTGAATTTACTGGGATCAATCACGAACCATACATCCTTCACTTTCTGACCCAATGTGTCGCCATGCTTGACGTCTTTCGCAAAGTAATACAGCGGGGAGCCTTTGTAGGTCGCTTGCTTGGTGCCGTCAGGACGAGTGATAGCGCCGAAGTCATCCTTATTCAGGGTTGATGGCACACTGCCTTCAATTGTCATATATACCGGCCAAATGGCAAGACATTCGCCTTCGCAAGCGCTCATTTGCGGCTTATCTTTCGTAAAATAGTATAATGTGCGGCCTTGATCATCCGTCAGATACGGACCTAACTCTGCGTTGGAACCAAGCATAACACGGTAGTCCGGCTTAGCCGCGAACCATACGCCCATAACGCCTTCACCCAGCGTATCGCCAGCTTTTTTATCTTTTGCGAACGTATAGAGAGGCCAGCCTTTGTACATCCACTGCTTCGCACCTCCCGCATGCGTCACAACGGTAAAATCCTCAGGATTCATCGAAGCTGGAATCTGCAGTTGATCCGCACTTAGGATAGGCCAATTTGCAAGACACGGCCCTTGACAGGCATCTAAATTCTGAGCATCCTTGGAGAAGTAATAGAGTGTGCGTCCTTTACCGTCTACGAGGACAGTTCCAAGTTTGGCGTCCGTACGCATACCAATTCGCTCAGGCAGCTTCGCGGAAGCAGGAATGATTCCGTCCTTCTGTAATTTATCAAAAAGCTTCTGTCCATCAGACATCGATCCATATAAGGATTCAACAAGTGCTGTGGAGACATGATTATTTATCAACGCGGAGACACCAGAGATTTGGTTCATCCCTTTGTCTGCAGCAAAAGATTCTGTATCCTCGTAAGCGAAGTCCTTATCCGATTTATAACCTAGAACCTCAAGCAGCACCTTATACAACTGTTGTGAGCTTACAGGTGCTAGTGGACTGAAATGATTCGCTCCATCGCCCTTCCAACCGTATTGAGGGTTGCTGTTCAGATAAGCAAGAATAGCTTGGTTGTTTGCTCCTACCTGATTCGCATCGTCAAAGTTCTTCTTCCCCGTATATGCGCTTGCCTCATCAAGCTTCCCCTGCAGCCGCAGCGAGATAATAGCCGCTTGCATACGAGTCGTGCTCTTGGCTAAATATTCAGCGTCAACTCCATTACGGTCACCTTTAAGTAAACCAAACTCAGCCGCCGTCGGTGCTTCCGTTTTTACGTCACCTTTACCTACTGTAGCCTCTTCAGCCATAGCGAGCCCCGGTACCAGCAGCATTGCGCTTAGCGTAACTGCAAGAAGCAGCTTCCCCATTTTTTTCATCCTTTGACAACCTCCTATGAAAATATGATGTTATTAAAAGGTAACGCTGGAATGAACCAAGAGGTTTGAATGTACAGAAAAAAATATTATTTTAAGCACATATACGATTTTTGAGCATCTCACCTCTTCAATTGTATATAAATTGGTATAGTACACGAGGAATACGAGTTAAGGAGGACTACCGAATGAAATACAGAAGATTAGGCGGAAGCGGACTTAAAGTCAGTGAAATCAGCTTGGGAAGCTGGCTTACCTATGGAGGTTACGTCGAACGCGAAAATGCAGTGAATTCGATTAAAACCGCCTACGATCTGGGTATTAATTTTTTCGATACGGCGAATGTCTACGAGAATGGAGCCGCGGAAGAACTCGTCGGAAAAGTACTGAAGGACTATCCGCGCGAATCCTACGTACTGGCTACCAAAGCATTCTGGCCCATGGGAGACGGTCCGAAC
The DNA here is from genome assembly GCF_042676425.1 of Paenibacillus sp. GCM10027629. NCBI lineage: Bacteria > Bacillati > Bacillota > Bacilli > Caryophanales > Paenibacillaceae > Paenibacillus > Paenibacillus sp. GCM10027629. The sequence continues at coordinate 1,671,630 of NZ_JBHTGZ010000009.1, forward strand.
GACCGCGGATTATCGCGCAAACACATTACCGAGCAAGTGAACGCAAGCTTGAAACGTCTCGATCATGATTACGTCGACATTTTCTACTGCCATCGCCACGATCCAGATACACCGCTGCACGAGACACTGCGGGCCATCGACGATCTCATTCGCCAAGGCAAAGTGCTCTATGCCGGCGTAAGCGAGTGGCAAGCATCCGAAATCGCGGAGGCACTCGGGGTTGCCGACCGATATCTATTGGACCGTATCATCGTTAATCAACCCATCTATAATATGTTCGATCGCTATATCGAAAAGGAAATCATCCCGCTCAGTGAACGTTCCGGTATCGGTCAAGTCGTCTTCTGTCCACTTGCACAAGGCTTGTTGACCGGCAAATATACGTCCATCACCAACATCCCGCAGGACAGTCGTGCCGCCAAATTGGAATGGGTGCGCGAGGGGATCACGGATGAGAAAATTGCTAAAGTAGCGCAGCTTGCAGAAATTGCTGCGGAGCTCGAGATTTCCGTTGGAAATCTCGCATTGGCCTGGATTCTACGCAATGACAACGTAGCAAGTGCACTTGTCGGAGCCAGCCGTCCGGATCAGGTAACTGAAAATGCGAAAGCATCAGGCATCGAACTAAGCGAAGACGTACTCAATCGCATTGAAGAAATCCTGCAATAAGTTCGATCGAACATGAAAAAGGTGACCGTCTCGCAAACCGATTGCATCGAGATGGCCACCTTTTTATTTTCTTTTATAACCCCAACTTATGCCCCTTCTCCAAGCGCTGAATCTGCTGTTCCCCTGTGTCTGCTAGTTCCCGGAACTGACTGATCGTCTCTCGCATCTTCGGCAGTGCTTCCTGTTTGTAGGTACTGATGGAATCTAGCGCCGATAACACATCCGTAAATGCTTGTTTCAACGTCTCCACATTGATATTGGCTTCGAGCGATTGCTTATGGATTTGAGCCCCTTGATCTTTGAGCATCCTCGACGTGCCGGCAATTAGTTCATTGGTCGTTTGATTGAGAAGTTCAATCTTCTTCAAGACGATCTTCTGATTATAGAGCGCGCTCGCAACCGTTACAGAAATTTTCAAGGCCGAGATGGTCACGTTCTTGGCTCTGTCGACACCGCGAATCAATTCTTTGTTGTTGCGGGTGACCACTTCAATTGCCATTATCCCCTGCTGATTGACGACCATCATTTGCTGCATATCCATGACCCGTTGACGTAGTGGGAACAGCACCTCTTCGGTGATGAAGCGAATTTTATCCGGGTCTTCATTACGTGCCTTGGCCGCTTCGATCTGTGCTTCAATGGATGTATCCATTAATGTACCGAGCTCGATTTCCTTCTGAAGCTTCTTCGTCAGATCGCGCAGCGCCTGCTGCTCAATTTCAAGCGTCGTATTGTCATTCTTCAGGGTCGTCTTCCCTTTATCTAGCGAGACGACAATATCGGCGATCATCGCATCCGCTTTCTCATACTTCAAGAAATACGCACGTAACGGATTGAACAGTTTGCCTAAGAAGCCTGTTTTCGTAAAATCAATGACGCTGGGGTCCAGATCTTTTAGTTGCATATGCAGCTCTGTTAAACCCTTCGCGACTTGGCCGCCGTCGTCTCCCGTTTTGGACAAGTTACCCACCGATACCTGAAGTAAATTGTTTTTATTCGAAGAGGTTCGCATCGTATTCATTCCGAACGTATCGATCGATTGCAAGATCTCTTTTCGCTTCTCCAGTGAATCCAGATCTAACGACATAATGGAGGCAACATTGGAATCAGCCAATGCTTGTAGCTTCGCGACTTCCTCGGGAACGGGTTTAACCTCTTGCTCGATCGCTGCTTGAATTTCTTCCGGGTTTACGACTTCCATCGAAAATGACATAGGAATCCTCCTTTGATTATAAAAAGTTACATTTGAACGTTAAACAGGTTTGCAATTTTATAGACAACATCATCGGTATCGGCATTAATACTCGCTGCTTCATTAATACTCGATATGCTCTGCAGCGCTTGAATATCGGCATTGTAGCCAATGGTGTAGATCGGCACTTTGTAGGTTGCAATCAGATCCTTGATATCTTTGAGGGAATTCCCGCGATTGGTCTCCCCATCACTCAGCACGAAGATCATCGGCTTAATCGATGGATTTACGGCTTTCTCATCCTGAAGCATTTTTAACGCAACGATAATGCCGTCGAATGTAGCCGTCCCGCCATCTGCTTGTAGACTTTCTACCGCCCCAACGAACATCGACTGCTGTGTCGTGTCATACTTCTTAATTGGAAGATTTATCGTGACATCATTAGAATAAGAGACAAGCCCGATGCTATTGTCTTTTCCTAGATACTTTTGTCCTTTGCGTAACGATTCCTTTAATCGATTTATCGGTTCTCCCGCCATGCTGCCCGAAACATCCGTTACGAACACAGCGGCAATCGGTTTACTTCCGTTTTTCTTCTCTTTCCATACCTTCTGTGCGGAGGAGAGGAGTCCACCCTCCACGACTGCAATTTCGGATTTATAATCATTTAATTGATTGAATCCTTTATCTTGCGCCATCTTCTGATATTTGTCTTGCGTCACAAATTCAGCAAATTTCTTAATGAGATCGATTTTGTCCTTCGGGAGATCGCCAAGCGCGTATAACGGACTATCATGTCTCATCCCAAAGGGTGTAAATACGTACCCGCTCTTCAAATCAGCTGTGTTCAGGTAAGACTGATATTCGAGCACGAACCCATCTAACATTCCGGACTTCGCCGCATCGCGCATTTGAATCGTGGTCGAGGCTAGAAATGGTACATTCGCTTGGAATTTCTCGAAGCCTTGGATCGCTTTATCACTTAGAATATTCGAACTGTCAAACGTATTAAGGGCTGTGATCAGGAAGTTCAACCCTGTTGAGCTTGCAAAAGGATCCGTATAGCCCATGCTGAATTCATTATTCGCGATCGCTTCCGTCACGGTCTTAACATTCACAGATCCATAAGAAGCGACAAGCGCATCGTTTTTGGCTTTCGTAATCACAATCCCAGGAACGTTGCCTACAAGCCGCTTGGTTATAAGCTGCGTTTTAACCCCACTCGCCTTGACCATTTCGCCCCATAACTCATTCGAAGGGGTATAAGCATCAGGTATATATTTGCCGGATTTAATATAATCGGCAGCTGTACCAGACGCAATATTACGAATTTTGACGGAGACGGGCTTTCCGTTCACTTGGATATTCGCCTGATTGAATTCTGTTGCAACATCCGCTAGCCAACTATCCATCCCTGTTCCTGACTTTTCCGTCGAAGAGAATATTTCAACGAAATTATTGGTCGTATTGTTCACTGTAACCGGAAACTTCGAAATATCCGGCAGCGTCTCCCCAATATCCGCAGGATTAATATCGATTTGACCTTTTACCGGGGTATCGGTCGTCACAGATATGTTGTTGTAGAGCTTGCTAAGCTGCTTGCTTGCGTCTTCCGCAGTGACCTGAGATTTCGTTTTGCCCAAGTTCGAGGTAAAGTTCACCCCAAGATAGACAAGGATAAATACAACTACCAAAATAAAGACAGATAATAGTAACTTACTCTTTCCAGTCATTCGCTGCACCTCTCACGATTTATAGTATTTGGTTTGCTTGATTAATGCGTCCAATTCCTGCATGCAGGACAGTTGATCAATTTCACCGGGCTCAATATGATCTAGGCTTGAAATTTCTAAGAGGAGTTGATCGAGCTTTACTAGAATTTCTTCGTTATTCGCAATGGAGCTCTTCATGGATGTGAGGTAATCGTTATACACGTTGGCTTTTTTCTGGAGAAGTTCAGTGGAAAAACTGGATGACTTGCGCTGAATCATACGATTAAATTCCGATTCATCAAAGACGTTAAGGATGTTCAATATATTCCTGATGTTTAGATAGAATAGATTCTCAACGGCTTGGGATACGGCTGCGAACTTCTTAAAGCTCATCTCCGTCTCTTCAAATCGCTGCTTCAGAACCTGGAGTAAGGTATTCTTCCGCTTCTGCAGCCGCTCCATTTGCTCTAAGGCTAGGTTCATATCGCTTTCTATTCCTTTGACATGGCGATATCGAGATAAATTCTCGACATATTCTTCGTGCGTTTTGATTTCCTTAACAGGAATAATAACAGGTTTCTTGAACAATAAATGATAAATGCCATAGATAAGAGCCCCTACGCTGGCAAACAATAAGGTGACTCCCGTTGCTGTGGATAGGGCGCTTGCTCCAATCTGAACACCTATAAATCCTGGTGAAAGCACGAGGATGTTCACAGCAGCTACGCTAACCATAAGACCAATGAGTTTAATGATATTTGTACTCGACAATATTTAATCCTCCTCTGCCTTTCTTCAGGATGAGTTACACGTCAAATATGCTAGACTTCCGCTGCCTTGCGATGGCGCCTTGCTATGGTCGATAAAGATTCCATACTGGATCCCTGATGATACTCAGACTCAGGTTCTTCGAGAATAGCACCTTCCTGAACGAAGTACGTATGTATTTCCATCCATTGGTTTTTCATCATTGCATTGTATCTACGTTGCATACCAGAAAAAGTCACAAGTAATATGCCATCTGATTTACGAATCTCACTCGGACTAAACTCCCCTCGCTCTAGCGCTTTGCGAATGGTCGCACCCCCGCCTTCAATCCCCCACAATCGGGCCGCTTCCGATAAGCCGAATACTTCATTGACGCTGATGCCATTCGGGGGGTAGGACGGAATAGGACCTTGAATGATCGAGAGCTCATTTTGCGCATATACCCGTGTATGGCCTTGCAACCGTTCCCCTTGCGCATCGTAAGCAATAACAGAAATACTAACTTCTCCATCACGTTCTACACATTGACGAACTGTCAGCAAATCTATTAACGCTGCATTCTCCTCCTGGGCAGGAAAAATGGATGCGGGCCACAGTCTTTCTCCATTCGACAAAATGACTTGAAAACACAACAGATGCCCCATAAACTCCTCCATGATCGTTCCAAGTGATGGTAATAGAACATGAAAATTTTACCATAGTCACGAAATCGTGACAACCAAAATATTACTTACCATGTCCCATTGTAAAAACACCGAAAACCTAAGAAAGAAGGAGAAACAAACGCATATAAGCCCCCATCCAATGAAGGACGAAGGGCTCTCATATAAAGTGATAGAATCCTCACGGATTGTAGGTCGTTAATCATGTCCTCGCTTCTTCAAACGGTTTACAATCACCCATTCCGAAATAACGATATTGATGACCAATCCAACCCAGATATTGACTTCAAGCACTTGATTCAGTATAGGTTCAACGCCTTGGAACGGCACGCCGCTATGTCCTGCGAGATAGATCAATATGCACACTGGCGTAACGATGCGTGCACTAGCAGCGACAAGGGTCATGGCATAATTGCGGGTCATCCATACACCGTGGGCCTCGAATTTTCTATGACGGGCTGACCGATATCCTTGCCACCCGGTAAATAGCCATAACGCCACCAAGCTCAAAAAAGCCATTTGCCGGATATAACTTGACGTATACATCCCCACAATCAAACCGGTTATGCTGCCTATGGCTACGAATACCAAATAACTTCGTCCAACGATCCGGTGGACGTAGGGTCGTCTGGCTCGCAGGCCGGGAAGAAATTGCAGCCACCCTACAATAAGAGCAAACAGCGATGCGAAAATATGGACGAGCAGCAGCGGGTAATGTAGATTAAACGAAGGGTTAAGCGATACTCGACTTTGCTCAGGATCAAATAAGACATAAGGAGCTATGGCAAAACCGGCGGCACCAAACGTAAGCACAACGATAATCATCCACCCGATCTTGTTTTTAGGGACGTTCGACATATGCTCCTCCTTGACTAATTTGATATTTCAACAACGGCTTGAAATGACGACGAATTCGGAATCGATTTCATCATGTAGTCGGCCAAGTCCGCGCGTGAAATCCCTTGTGCCTTAAGCAGTGGCTTATTAAGAGCCGTCCGATACGTTCCTGTCTTTGATCCGTTCGTTAACCGGGGAGGACGAATGACGGTCCAGTCCAACCCTGATTTCCGTACCATATCCTCCATTCGTGCCATATCTTCATAAGCGTATTTGTACATAGGTTGAATTACAAACCGGATCACTAGCCGTTGCAGCAAAGGAGTATCGGATGGAACCACCAATCCCGCAGAGGATAAGCCGATCAACCGACGCACGCCTGCTCCCTCCATTGCCTTGACGATATTCTCTGTTCCTTCTGAGTAGACTGTCGTGGGTTTGCGATGATTTACGCCAAGCGCCGATAGTACCGCATCTTTGCCGATGATCCATGGACTGAACGAAGATAGGTTCAGAACATCTCCCTGAACGACTTCCAACTGTTCATGGCGAATGTCAACCGCTTCTGGGTTGCGAACGATTGCGGTCACTTCGTGACCGAACTCAAGTGCCTGCATGACAACTTGACGTCCGGTGCCACCTGTAGCTCCGAATACGACGATTTTCATCCTGCTGTGCCCCCGGTAAGATCTTCAACAAGCCAGCGCACGATGGCTTGATGCCCTTCAATCGTAGGGTGGAGGCCATCCCATCCTATGAATTTCGCCTGTGCCGGTTGTCCGAATCCTACTTGCGTATCTACAACAACATCAGGCAAGCTGCGGATCATGTCGCCGACCGAGCGTATGTCTTTGTTACGCCAGCTTAATTGCCCCATCTTAAAATATGGGAACGCGTCCATTCTCTCTTCATCGAAAGTCGGCGGTGTAATCCATACCCATTGAGATTGCGTACGCGCTGCAGCAATCCGCCGAATCTCAACTAAGTTTTTGGCGGTTTCTTCTAAGCTGACTTGCGTTTTGGTTGACTCAGGCCCAACGCGCAACACATCATTGCCCCCGATCATACAAAGGATCCAATTCGGCTGCTTCTGGACAATGCCGCTGAACCGACCGAGCACTTGGGTTGAGGTGTTGCCTGATATCCCTTCATTGATCAGTTGTATCTCGTCCTGTGGTCTTTGCAGTTCAAGCAGGTGCCTAAGAATTTCAAACCATGATAGCAGATCATCTGTCGTACTCTCGCCAACGCCGATAACGGTTTCACCTGATTTGAATGGTAATCGATCGATCCGATCGGCAAAATCAGGGAGTTCCAGCAGTTGCTCCGCTGCATCTCTTGCCTGCTGAACCAATTGATCTTTGACAACCTGGAACGATGCCAAATCCATACCGTAAATGGCTGCTAACAATTTGTCGTCGAGATGACGCGCAAAGCTCAGCAGCTTATCAGGATGCTGCATTTGAATCAGTTTGGACCATTGCGGGTTTAATGAAGTTTCCATCGCTCACGATTCTCCTTTTTATATGAATCTCTTTTATTCGTTTGCACGGCTTATCGCATGTACATGCCGCCGTTGATCTCAAGCGTCTCTCCAGTAATGAAAGAGGAAAGATCTGAAGCCAAGAACAGCACGCCATCAGCCACGTCTTCTGGCAGCCCTTCCCGCCCGAGTGGGATACCGTCAATAATGAACTTGCGAATCTCCTCCGTTTTGAACCGATCGTTCGAAGTGTTGGCAATCACACCGGGTGAAATGGCGTTTACGCGAATGCCTTTACTGGCATATTCTTTTGCGATGTTTTTCGTAAAGGTGAGCATTGCGCCTTTCGCAGCCGCATACATCGCGACGCCCGGACCTCCACCACTCACAGCTGCAAGCGAAGCGATATTCACGATATTCCCTCTTCCTTTTGCTATCATCGCAGGAAGAACTGCTTGGGATAAGAACACGCAAGACTTGAAGTTGACATTGAGCATCTCGTTGTAATCGTCCTCCGTCAATTCAATCAACGGTGTCCGGCGGCTCATCTGACCAGCATTATTAACCAGAATGTCAATAGATGCACCGAATGCAGTTTGAACCTGAATCACCAAGGTGTTCATCTGATCAATCGCGGTAAGATCGGCATGAAAGGACTCAGCCTTTCCACCAGCCTCGCGGATCATACGAACCGTCTCATCTGCCCCCTCTTTATTCCGGAAGTAATGGACAGCGACAATCGCTCCGCTGGATGCAAGTCGCTCTGCGATTGCGCTTCCGATGCCTCCACTTCCTCCCGTTACAAGTACCAGTTGTCCGTCTAAATGTATATTCATCTTTAACCCTCCCTGTAAATTGGACTCGCTATTTTCCTTACGATGCTCTTCTCACCGTTCTGACCGAGCCCCAGAACATCAGCAATGCGATGACCGGGTGAAGCGCTGCAATCACATCGACGGATGAGAATACTTGAATCGTCAGAAACTGCACCACGACGAGCACAAATAAACCTAAACTGATCCATCGCTTAAGTCCCTTTATGTCACTTACGAACGTTAGCAGGAACATGATGAATGGAACCAAAGCGAACATCTTTACAAACGATTTGTGCACCGACCAATTTGCGGTATCTGAGAACGTCGCCATCCCGGCAATGAATACTTGCGCCACAATACAAGCTAAAAATAGCCAAGCTAATATTTTGTAAATGGTGCTCCCAACTTGCATGATTTAACCCCTCCCCCCTCAGATTTTCGTGTATCAATAGGTATTACAATACCTTCTGAAAATCACGAAATATGGGGTGAAAAAGTCACAAAACGATCAACGAACAGGTACATTCCAGTCAATCAGACCACGAGCGATAAAGGATATGCTACAATATTGCCAAATCGTTTTTTACTACATGGTTGGAGGAAACGACATGAATAGCAGACGGACGGTATTGATCGTTGACGACGATAAAGAAATCGTGGAATTAATGAGGGATTTCCTCGAAGATGAGCAATTTGAAGTGCTTGAAGCATATAACGGTGCACAAGCGATAGAAGCATTGGATCGTCAGCGTGTCGACTGCATTCTGCTGGATGTAATGATGCCCGGCCAGAGTGGGCTGGAGCTATGCAGACAAATTCGGAGGACACAAGATACGCCGATCCTTTTCCTTAGCGCACGGGGAGAGGATGTGGACAAAATCCGCGGCCTCAGCATAGGTGGTGACGATTATATCGTGAAATCCGCTACGCCCGAGGAAGTCGTCGCCCGCATTAAAGCAGTGCTCCGCCGGTCTGGCAAGCATGAAAAAGGTCTACAACTCGTGCTCGACTTCGGCAGACTTGTCCTTGATGTAAAGGCACATGAAGCAAGAGTTGATGGTCATCCAGTATCCATGACGCCCAAAGAATTCGATATTCTCTGCTTATTCGCAGAGTATCCTCGTCAAGTATTCACGTATGAACAGCTGCTGCAGCGCTTCTGGGAGGGGATCGGTGACAAGCATTCCGTCACTGTACATATTGGAAGGATTCGAGAAAAAATCGAAGAAGATCCTAGAAAGCCAGCATTTATTACCAATGTGTGGGGCGTGGGTTATCGGTTTGAAGGGGTGCGAAGATGAAGGCGCTCCGAATTCGCCAATGGATGGTCATCGGAATGCTTATCGTGCTGATCCTACCGCGGTTATTCTATGAAATTCCAGGTCTGTTCGATCGTTATATCGGAGAGAGCAATAAGCATTCACGGCAGGAGACGGCCTTGGACACCTTAATGCGTGAGGTTGGCAAGGAAGACATCTCACGTTGGCGAGATCCGAGCTGGCAGTCAACACTCGGGAACATGATCGCCACCTCGCATGTGGGAATCATCTTACTCGACACTTCTGATCATGAAATCTATCATTCCGTCCCTGCAGGATATGAATCTACCGCGTATCGTGAATTAAGCGTCATGGAGCAAGGTCAATTGCGGGGGAAAGCCCTCTTCTACGTTCCGATGCAGACGAGCCACATGGCGACAGCATTCGCCATCATCGCAGGATTATGCGCCATTCTATTTATCGGATGGCAAATGGGACGTGTGGTCGTGAAACCATTGGAAGCGATGAGTGCTGCTGCTAGACGAATCGCTGGCGGAGATCTGGATTTTCATCTTCCCGAATCTACCGTTATGGAAGTAGCCGATGTACGTGCCGCATTCCATGCGATGGGCAAGGGACTTCGTGATTCACTGATTCGTCAGTCGGAATTAGAAGAAGAACGGCGCTTCTTTATTAGCTCGATTGCACATGACTTAAGGTCGCCATTATTTGTTTTGCGAGGATTCTTAAATAGATTGGAACGCGGTCTAGCAAGCCATCCAGAGAAGGCTTCTAGGTATGCTGCCATTTGTAGCAAAAAGGCAGAACAGTTGGAGCATCTTGTATCTGATCTTTTTTCTTATAGCCAGCTGGCATCATTGGAGCAACAGCTTCGACATGAGCCTTTGAATATCACTGCTCTTCTCACAGACATGGTTACTGAATATTTGCCGGTAGCCAAGGAAAGAGAAATAGATTTGGTGTACAATGCATCGGCGACGGAACATGTACTCCATGGCGATGCTCATATGCTAAGGCGAGCGATCGGAAATCTGATCGATAATGCCCTTCGTTTTACACATAGTAACGGCATCATTGTTATCCGCTTGCACGTGGAGGACACACGAGTCCTCTTCACCATTGAAGATTCGGGTCCGGGAATTCCTGAGCACGCATTGCCTCATATTTTTGAAGCTTTCTACAGGGGCGATGCTTCAAGGAATCCAGAATACGGCGGTACCGGGCTTGGACTCACGATTGCACAGCGTATTCTAAGAGCACACAAAGGCGATCTCACGGCTCAGAATCACAGTCAGACGGGGGGCGCAATTTTTACTGGCTGGATTGCTTTGCACACGACTATTTAGCGTCCTGCTATAAAATCTTGCAAAGGCTTCGCAAAACCTTTCCAGCCGTCAGGGATCGATGCACGATCATGGATATATACCTTTCGTATATACTGAGATATATTCGTCACCCGCTCCTCTATTAATATTTCTTTGATGTCGGATGCTCTGGAAGGCCAAATTGTATTCGATCCTTCTACATGAAGGAATTCGTTCAAAGGAAGGAACATGTTCGGACTTTTCTTATAAGTACAATGCTTGGGGAACCTCGGCGAGCTTCCGGAGTCATATTTGGACAGCTTCACCACTGAAAAATGAGCTAACAATAGATCGTGAGCATCGAATTCCAGAATCGCAAATGCTTCGCTCGGTTCTCTTCGGGTATAGGTATCCAGCATCTTCAGACAATCCCTCCTGGTAGGCCAGAAAAAGACATGTCGATCCAGTGTTGCCCGGAATTCCTGCATCGTGGTCGATGCATCGATCAATTGCTCAGGAATGCGAAGATGAGCATTGATCATGACAAGATTTTCACGAAATGCTACTTCCTTAGGATGTAATCGGCGCTCTCCTGCATCGTATGGGTGTATGTGATAACTGGAGCACAGCGTATCCAATTGAGCTATCATCTTCAAATTCTGTCCTCTTGTAAAATGATATAGCGATTTTCTGCCTTTCGATTTCGTTACGATGTTGACAATGTCCTCCTGGTCGTTCAACGCCCACACTCCTTCCACCATTACCTTGTGCCAACCAAAGGAAATTTATGAAGCGCGCAAATAAAAACAAGACCCTGACAATTCGTCAGAGTCTGCTAATAATTTCGGTACTACATCTTGCTTAGGACGAAGCTAACATCGCTTGCATATCTTCCTCAGCGGTTGTAATCAATTTCAATCCGAACAACTCTACTAGGACATCGAGTACACCGGGCGAGATAAACTCCGGCGGTTTTGGTCCAATCCGAATATCTTGAATGCCAAGGCTGAATAGGCCAAGAAGAATCGCTACCGCCTTTTGCTCGAACCATGACAATACGATGCTGACCGGGAGCTCGTTCACTGTACAACCAAAAGCATCTGCTAATGCAAGAGCAATTTTGACCGTAGATCCGGAGTTATTGCACTGACCAAGATCGATATAACGCGGTATGCCTGTATCTCCAACTGTACCATAATCGACGTCATTAAAGCGGAACTTGCCGCAAGATGTTGTCAAGATGACCGTATCGTTCGGTAAAGAGGTCGCGAGTTCACGATAGTAATTCCCGCCTGTTCCCGGTGCATCACAGCCTGCAATGACGAAGAAGCGGCGAATATGCCCGTCTTTGACGGCTTGAATGATCTCTGGCGCAAGGCCAATCACCGTCTCATGGTGATACCCTGTCGTGAGCACTTGCTCGGACTCGATATTCGCCTCTGGCAGCGATAATGCCCGTTCAATAAGTGGAGAGAAATCGTCTTCCACGATCTTCGTAACACCCTCTAGGCCTGCAACTTCATAAGAGTAGAAGCGATCTGCGTACGTGCCTTTAATCGGCATGACACAGTTTGTGGTCGCCAGAATCGCACCTGGGAACTGTTCGAACAGTCTGCGTTGATCGTACCAAGCCTTGCCGATATTGCCTTTCAAATGGGAGTATTTCTTGAGCGCTGGATATCCGTGGGCAGGCAGCATTTCCGAGTGGGTATAAATGTTAATCCCCTTACCCTCGGTTTGGCGCAGCAATTCCTCCAGCGCATATAGATTATGTCCTGTGACGACGATGCAATGACCTTCAATTTTATTCTGACTAACCGTAATCGGCTGTGGAATACCAAATCGAGTCGTATGGGCATGATCCAAGACGTCCATGATCCGAACGGCAGCATTTCCGACTTTCATCGCCATGTCCAGATGCTCTTGCAGATTAAAGTTAGAGTTCGTTAAGGTCATATACAGGGCTTCGTGTGTAATCCGATCGACTTCGGGATCCGTGTATCCTAGCTGTCTCGCATGGGTCGCATAGGCTGCAATTCCTTTTAACGCAAAAATCATCGTATCCTGCAAGCTCGCGATGGTCTCATCCTTGCCGCATACCCCAACGACGGTGCAACCGCCACTTGGCGTCTGTTCACATTGGTAACAGAACATATCGTTGTCCTCCTTCAAGAACATCATTTGTTACCCACAGCATAGCAGAGCACCCTAGCGTGAATTGTGATTACACACACATTAGATTTGAACATTTCATGCCATCGTCAATGCAGCAACTTTTTCCATTATTTCAGCGTTATCTAATGGATATATAAGGAAAAGGCGGTCGATCTTTGTGAAGCTGGAAAGTCTCAATCGTATCAAGTTCTCCTGTGCGCTCATCATCCTAGGACTAGTCATTTTAGTTGGTTGCGTCACGGCCTTCGCCAACGCTTATTTCTCTGAATCCGTGTTTTATGTCAATGATTACAAATATAAACAAGCGAATGAACAAGGGAATCTGGTGCGTTATACGGCCGGACCCGTTCCATCCATCGACGTGCAAATCGATGGCCAGAATCGTAATGTCATTATTCATCAAGAAACCTATTCGATTCACAAGAGCTTAGGTCCCTATGGAAGCAACCAATATCGCCTCACTTACCCGAACGGGCATCAATACACAGTCAATGATCAATCCGGCTACCTTATGAGCTTTGATGCGAAGGGAGAAATCGTGGGGCCGCCCGTCTATATTGGCAGAGAGAGACGTCTTCTGGATGGAGAAGAGGAATATTACCCAAATGAGCTTGTTACAGCAGCCTATTCGGAATATCATACCGCACAAGGCAGTTCGGGCCTTTTTATCCTCTCCCTCCTGTTATTTATTTATGGGTGGTGCGGATTCCGATACGAGAAATTTCAAAATTTCCTATTCGTTATCTCGCTGCGCTGGATATGGGTGAATAACGCGGAACCTAGCGATTTTCACTATTTCATGTGCAAGTTAGGCGGTGTGATATTGATGATTGCCGCTGTCTACTTCGCTATCCAATCTTTATGGGTTCATTAAGATCTTCTCCAATCCACCAAATCCGACAGATGCCCGAAGCGACTAGGGGAGCATTCACGCTTTCCATCAGGCGTTAAAAGGTCTGCATCATAGCGTATGCCGCAGCTTTTCTTCAAAGTTGCTCGACCTCAACGCTTAGCACATCTTCAATTTTTTTGATGTAATAATAGATTTCTGTTGTGTATTGGTCATCTGGAACCGATAGCGTTAGATTGATTAACTGACAGTTATTCTCGAGATCCTTCAGCTTCATATACCGAATTTTGAACTCCCTTTTGCCGGACTGATGATCTTGCCCTTTTCGCTCAATCATCTTAATCAGTTCCGTCATGCGGTAGTTCGGTTCTACGACAATTTTAACGGCCACCTCATGTCGACTCAGCTTTTCGGGTCCCATCGTTCGAATGAGAAAAGGAATGATATTCACTGCTGTCATCAGCAAAAGGACTCCAGTGACCGCTTCGATGTAAAACCCCGCTCCGATCGCGATACCTAATGCCGAAGCGGACCATATAAGTGCTGCGGAAGTCAGTCCGGATATGACTTCATTACTTCTCCGAAGAATGACGCCTGCCCCAATAAAACCTACGCCACTCACAATCTGTGCGGCCAGACGCATGGGATCCATATTCGGATGATTCGGGCCACCAAATTTCCCGAACGCTTCGATCGACACGATTGTTACCAGACAACTAGCTATACAGATCACCATGCTGGGCCGTAATCCAAGCTGTTTTTGTTTTATTTGTCTATCAATTCCGATAAGGAGTCCGAATAACAAAGAAAGACTCAGTTTCATCACCATTTCCAATTCCATCATCATTCATATCACCTCTTACTATTGTTCCAAAGCACAACAGTTCGTAAACACCAAAAAAAGCCCTCCAGGATACCTAGAGGGCTGAATCTTGCACAAAAAGCCTTAAACTAGCACCTAATAGTCGCTTAGAATGAAGCAACAACATCTCATCATGCTTGTACAGATCGAACACTGCTCGAAGAAAAACCTTACTGTTTCAAGTTCCGTAACGGCTTCCCGCACCTCACTAGAACATGCCACAGGAGCTTTAATTCCTGAAGCACTTCCGCATGAGTACCCCGATCGCGCCATGCTGCAGAATCTTGCCTTAAGTGCTTAGCAGCTGAGCCAATCATGCTTGCATCGATATAACCGTGGTGAGCAATACGCACAGCCAAAGAAGGCATCGCAGGACCTCTAAAATCTAAAGGCACTTCGTCCACCGACAACGCAAAACCCCCATGCCAATAAAGATCAATGGAATACTTCACACATAATTGCTCCAAAATTCGCCCAGTCGGCGTACCCTGGAATGAAGGATCAGCAACAAGTATTTCTACATCGTTCTCTAGACGAATATCCCCATGCACCTGCGCTTCAATATAGTGATTAAGATTACGTTTGGGCTCCATTTCAGAAGGATCACGGAAGGCGTTCAAGAGGTTCACACGCAGGTGGTCGACTAATTTTTGTGGTCGAAGATTTGCTTCACCTAGCGCGGAATCTCTTAAGAAAATTTCCTCTAGTAACGCCGCCATCATATCATCAAATGCTGCATATGTCCCTTTCTGCACAGGATTTTGATGCGAATCCATATAGGTGTATGTACTACGGTAAGAAACCTTCGGGGATAGGAGGAAATAGCATGAGCCAAAGCGCGGAGCCGGCCCATCCGGATGACGCATCAGATCAAGGGCCCCATATTTAGGACGTTCGCTATTCGTTGTACCCTCTTGTTGATATGCGCCACCAAATAATCTATCCTCCCACAAATCACGTTGCCCACCAGGATAGGCTGATACACTGCCACTGGATAATAAAGTCTCGAATTGGCTCTTATACACGCCTTGCTCCAATAACGCTTCTGCAACACTTTTATCCGATGGGTCTAAGCGATCAGGATGGAAGTGCAACGCAATCCTCGCATGAGACTTCATTTTAGCGACAGCATCTTCGTAGGTATCAAGGCCGATATTCGACATTTGCAGAATGTCATGAATCGTTTGACAGGCCCCCTCTGTACGGTTTCTCGCGTAATCCGTCACATATGCCAGAGCTGCATATTGTGCGGGTGAAAGTTCGTTTCTCTCCATGACTTACCGCCCTCCTACTTATAGCTGTATTTTAATCGTATGATCGATCAACCCAACTTGTAATAAATTCAATCATTTTGCGAGCTGCTGGTGAACAATCTTTCAATGATTTTACCGCGATCCCAATCGAACGATGATACTCTCCCTCCAAGGGGCGAATACAAACATGGTGTGAAAAGCTGAAAAGTATCAATTCGGGAAGGATACTGATTCCTAATCCATTCTGCACCATCGCCAAAATCGCCTGATCGTCCTCTAATTCGAACTTGATGGTGGGAATGATGTGGTTCTGGGTGAATATCCGCTTAATATCGTTATCACATCCTGCAATAGGCATGATGAAAGGCTCATCTTTTATTTGATCGATGCGAATGGTGGATTCATTGCATAACGGATGGTCGATAGGCAATACACACTGCATCCGATCCTGTTGTAGAGGAATCACTTCGAGCGATGTATCTGTCGTCGGCAGATTAACGAATCCAAAATCCGAGATCCCCGTTGCAATCGATGCTTCAATCTCATGATAGTTGCCATCGAATAACTTGATATCGATCAGAGGGAATAGTTCGTGAAATTGCTTCATGATCCCAGGCAGCCACTGAATGGATACACTGGAGAAGGTTCCTATTTTCACCGTCCCCCTCTCAATCCCTTTAATCGCAGCAATCTCTTGATTCAGCTTCTCATTTAACTGTAAGATCTCTCGGATAGGTTGGATGAGGCGTTCTCCATTATTCGTTAACTGAACACCCGATCGATTCCTCATCAGAAGGCTAAGTCCAAATTCACGTTCCAAGCTTGAAATCGCATGGCTCACTGCGGATTGAGTTAAATTCAATCGCTCTCCGGCTTTTGTAAGACTTTCACATTCAACAACCTTGCTGAAGATCTCGTATTTGATCAGATTCACACTTACCTCCATATGACTTATGAAAATTATTCATGCATTACTTGATAAACATTCATTTTATTTATCTATATTGTATCGGTATAATCGAATTAATCAATTATTATCTTATAAAAAGGAGTTCTACCATTGAATTACAACGAACATACACCGAACGAATCACATTATGCGGTTATCTTTACAAGTCAGCGCACGCCTGGGGATAACGGCTATCATGACATGGCTAAACAAATGGACCGTCTTGCTTCCGTGCAGCCAGGTTTTCTCGGCGCAGATAGTGTAAGAGACGCTTCAGGCGCAGGGATTACAATCTCATATTGGGACAGCCTTGAAGCCATTCGCAATTGGAAGCGAGAAGAATCTCATCTCGTCGCCCAGCAGCGTGGTAAGAAAGAATGGTATGAGCACTATGAGGTGAAAATTTGTAAAGTGGAACGAGCGTATTCTTCCAGAGGGAGATCGAACTAAAAAAGAGACGCCTGGAACCAGGCATCTCTCACGTATACTGCTATGATCTTTTCTCGACAGGAATCCATATTTCGCTTCGATAATTCGGCGATGTGATATCTTTATGCTCGTTCCATAACATCTCTGGCCCGATGGCTAATTCATAGCTTGAAGATGGGAACCATTCCGAATAGATACGACCCCATACGTTCTGAAGCGTCTCCGGGAATGGGCCCACTGCTTCGAAGACAGCCCATGTCGAAGATGCGACTTCAAGCTGTGACAGATGGGCTGGACAAGGATGTGTTGTTGCCACGCCGATATAATGATCGAGCTCTCCCTTCTCCTCCATTCGCTCTTCAGAGAAATTCGTGGATGCGCTAAGCAAGCCATGTGGCGTGATATTCGACAGCTCCTTCAACGCTTGAATTGCCGCTTCGTCTAAGGTATTCCACATCGCAGCAATGTCCGGGTTCACGCCATGGAAGATGATCGGAACTCTTTTCTGGATCCCAACAATACGAAATGCTTCTTTCTCCTCAATCCGATAGTTCATTTCACTGCCTCCTTGAATCGTTAATTGAAAGGTCATTGGGGGATACGATTTGAGCAATTGACCTCGATTTCTAGCCTCAGATGGTGTAATGCCATGTAAACTTTGAAACGCTCTTGTAAAAGAATCCGGCGATTCATATCCGAATTTCAACGCAATATCGATAATTCGGTTGTGTGGATTGTTCAGCTCAAATGCAGCAAGCGTAAGTCGTCTGCGGCGAATATATTCCGATAGCGACACCCCAGCCAGAAACGAGAACATACGTTTAAAATGGTACTCCGAGCACATGGCGATCCTCGCGACTTCCTGAAAATCGATCTCCTGCGTCAGGTGTTCTTCAACATACCGTAATGCGTTATTCATATTCTCCAACAAATTCATGATCAGCTCCCTTCTACATTTCTAGCATAGCAGAAGTCATCTGCGCAGGTCCGACATTACGTGCACCATTTTGAAGGGTCTAACATCACAAAAAAGCTGGTTCCAGTAAAGACCTGGACCAGCTTAATCAGCTATTATGACGATTGGTTACTTTCGTGTATAATCGTAGCACTCTCCTGATGTAACCAACTCTCTACCTGAGGAATTATTTCCGCATAGTGTATAATCGCATTGATCGTCGCTGTAACTTGCAATGTCCCCATCTGCTGTTCTTCCTCATCCGAGCACTCCAACCACAAAGACCGCTTCAAACTATATTCCAGCCAGCCTAATTTGCTGATAAAACCATGTTCTAACACCTTCCGCCAATCCGCTTGAATGGCTCCAACCTTCTTCTTATAACTACGGATAACTATTAAAAATCTGTCTTTATCAATGCAACCGAGCTCATCCTCTGACCAATATAGCGCCGTTTCAATCAAGTCTTGCATAGGGTTGATTTCCCCCGCCGACTCCCAATCAATCAGGATAGGCTTGTCATGATCCCACAATACATTTTTAGGATCTAAATCCCTATGGCTAATTATTCGATCTGATGCAAGGAATTGTGCTGATTGATTGGCCCCAGCATTCCATACGTACAACGAGTCCTTGATTTGAAGCAGTTGGTTCGCCCACACCGAGTTATTTTCATGTCCTTGATGAGCATAATCATCCCAAGGTATTAACGTTGCATGAAACCCCTCCTGCGTTAGACATAACGCTGAGAAATCCGTAAGATGGATATCTGCCAGGATAGAACCTATTTTTTCGCAATGGAGACCCGTAATTTCACTAGGTTTTAGGCTCTTACCTTCCATCCAATGAAACACGAGAAAGAATTGATTATCGATTTCGTGTATAGCTGATCCATTCGATTGAATCGCTGGAAGTGCTGGTATATGGCTCGCTGCCATCGTAGCTATTCGTTCTGAGCGATTAAAATTATGCATTGCAGCAGGTCTTCGCATGATTTGGGGATTTAAGGCTTTTATTGCGTATTTTCCTTGTGTGGTCGATATCGAATACATGCGATGTAGGAACCCGCCCGATATCGCTTCAGGAGCTTGTATCAGCGCGCCAAGATGCAGCTTGTCGCATAATTTTTGAATTTCCAAATGGTATAGATTGTCACTCATAATTAGATCCCCCTTGCAGAGACTTAGGATTTATGGTTGACTCACTTGTGTCACCGCCCGAACTTGAACATCAGAGCGTCTGAATTGAATTTGCAATTGCGCATCCGCTGAACTTGGTGCCCATACATTCTCGTAGTACGTGACTCCGTTAAGATCCTGGAATTCCACGGTAAATTCGAGCTTATCATTCTCCATCCCTTGCGTAGTAATCACCTTCACGCCCAGCGATTGAATACGTTCAATGACTTCTCGATCCGCCTTATCATCCGTAATAAGGACGTCCAGATCCTCAATCTTACCCGCTTTCGCAAACCCATCATTTCCTAAGACTTGATGTGTCGCGATACCAATGCGTCTTCGAGATAACGACGATACTGTTCGAGCGAAGGCAGCGACTTCTGGCGTAGCCACGAAAATCCCTTCATCGGATATGCCTCCACCTGTTACGAAACTCATATCAAACTTGAACTGCCGTATAAATTCAGTAGCGAGCACATCTGTAATATTGCCTGATGCCTTGACCAAGCCGCCAACAAAATACGTATCAATCCATTCCCGTTCACGCAATTCGTCAGCTACACGCATACAATTCGTCACGATCGTGAGCGGCATGTGATCAGGCAAATGTTGTAACAGCACATAAGCAATGGACCCGCTCCCGATAAATATCGTATCTTTATCTCGTATATACGACACCGCTAATTTCGCAATCGCATTCGCTTCAGGTGAACCTTCTCCATAGCGTTGTTCCGGCGGCTGGGGCGATTGCCGAACCTTCATCGCAGGTATCGCTCCGCCATGCGTTTTCTGCAGCAGTCCTTGCTCTTCCATCATCGACAGATCGCGACGAATCGAATCAATCGATACTTGGAAGGTCTCGGCCAATTCCTTCGCCAAAACCCGCTTCTGCTGGTGCAATAAAGCAAGAATTTTCTCACGACGCTCCTCTGCGAACATGCCTGTTCCTTCAATTGTCATGCAGTATTCCTCCTGTATTTTCATATTTTTCCCTAATTAATCTCAATTATATTCTGTTTTGTTCATTTTATCAACCAAATATTTCCTTTTCCGCAATAACAGTTTCATTTTTGTTCAGTTATAATCACTAATGCTCATGATATAACAAAAAAGGCAAAGGGAATCTCTCCCTCTGCCTCTTCGTATCATGCTCTATATTCTATTCAGACTTCGCAGCGTCCTCCATGAACCACAATGGGTCCATACAGTCTTCATCGCCGTTATAGTTGATCAGAATCTCATCCCCTGCCTTAATGTCCCTATACGCATAGAAATCAACGGTAAGTTGATCAAAATTGAGATCATACGAGGCATTGGGCTCATAAGAATGATTAAATAAACTTCCGTAGCCTAACAGAACTGCCGAATGGTTCACACCAAATTCGAATACATAGTCTGCGAGAGCGGTCTGCTCGATGTGCTTATGCTCTTCTTCCGGATATGGAAGAACAGGTGCTTCATGAAAAATAACACCTTTGGGTATATCACAAGTTGCGAATACACCTCGATTGAATTCGCCTTTGCTTAACTTAGATTGCTTAATCTCGATCATGCTCGTCACCTGCGCGTCCTTAGTCTGTATCAATATGATAGGGTTAGAAAGGATCATTTTAACCCACCTTGAAAAAAAGCGCAAACCTGAAGTCCTTCATTCTCACGCAAAAAAGCAAGCGGCATCCCATGAAACGTGGATGACTCCTGCTTTTGGTGGAAAAACTTATGCTTTGAACCCCTGATCTTCATTATTCGAATTTACACATGTGCCTTTGCATCAGAAGCATCGTGTTCCGTAGAACGATAAGCAAGCAGGACAACTTCAGATCCTGTCTTATCCCGAATCTTCGACTCGAGGGATTGCAGCTGTGTAATCGTCGATTCATCCAGGTCCGCCGGGATTAGGTGTGTGGAATGGGTGTTCATCCCTATGCCTCCTTCATTTCATCATCACTGTACTTCCTGCCTAGTGTACCCATTCCTGTTCCATTCAACCCTAAGCGTGCATGCTGATAAAGTCCTAAGAGGTACCATGCAAAGTTAGGACTGTCACCATCCTGACGGAACTTCTACAATAACTGTAAAGAATGAGTTGAATTCAATGAAAAGGAGTGAACTATTGTGCAACTGAATCCTATGATTTACACCTCGGTTCAGTCCGATCCCAGCTTTCGAATGTATCATTGGCCGCATCTCGTCTGGATCATCCTGCTGTTAGCCCTCATGCTTATCCTATGGCTCTCCAGAAGGGTCATTCAGCAGAACCAACCTATCCGTGTCTTGATTCGCTGGGGCATAATTGGCGCTATGATATTTCCAGAACTCATCTTATATAGCATCTACACGATACGTGGAGCATGGGACCTGCAGGTTCATTTACCGCTTGAATTATGTAGTATTTCGTTATATCTTTCGTGCCTCATGCTCATGACTCGCAGTTATTTTCTGTATCAGATCATGGTGTTTGCAGGGATCGGTGGAGCTATGCAAGCGATCTTGACGCCCAATTTGCTCGTACCTTATCCGCATTTCATCTACTTTCACTTCTTTATCTGTCATCTTGCCATTGTACTAGCTTCATTATATATGACTTGGGTCGAGGATTATCGGCCGCGACTTCGTTCGATTGGCATCACGATGCTCTTCTTGAATATCCTTGTCATTGTCGTTGGAACGGTGAACTGGATCTTGGATGCCAACTATATGTTCCTTGCCTACAAGCCCAATACACCATCCATCTTGGATTTTCTGGGACCCTATCCCTATTATTTAATTGCTGAAGAATTCGTCGCTTTACTCATCTTCTGCCTGATCTATCTGTTAATCCGCCGAAAAAGCAGGCTTAACCGTGATGTTCAATGGCGCAAGCAATTCTGATTCATGTCGGGATCTGCGAAACTTAATTGGTGTACGAAACGTATAAAGAATAATTATCCTCGTGGAAAGGAGCACAAGTACTTATGCGTATCTTTCGAGAGGCCATGCGATGGGTTTTCTCTATCGCGGTGTCCTTCATCTTAGCTCTATTCGTTTGCACGTATATTATCCAACCGACCAAAGTGAGTGGACATTCCATGGAGCCGACCCTGCACGACACCGAGCGGTTATTCATTCTCAAATGGACACATACCTTCTCGATGACCCCGAATTATGGAGATATTGTTGTTATTGATAGCAGGATCGACCGAAATCGTACTTTCTCAGACGAGTTTCTGGACAACCCTTTCTTCAATTTCCTAACCCATAATGATGAACACGAGATATTCTTCATCAAGCGTGTGATTGGCAAGCCAGGCGATACGTTGGAGATTCGAGATCATCATGTGTATCGTAATGGCCAATTGCTGAAGGAACCTTATATTAAGGAGACGATGTTAGACCTATCGGAACAAACCTTCGTTGTTCCTAAGGATCACATCTTTGTTATGGGTGACAATCGCAATCATAGTAAAGATAGCCGGGATATTGGCTTCATTCCACTCTCCCATGTCCTTGGCAAGAAACTATAGTCTCACATGAAAAAGAGAGCTCTTCAAAGAGCTCTCTTTTTGCGATACATTACGTAACTAACACTATTTTATTTTGAATTTTATATGAATTTACACTTGACACGATACAAATTGTATCATAAATTACTAATAGTAGGTTTTTCGTTAATAACGATGAAGGAGTATGCCAATCATGACAATGGGTGAACGTCTCAGACAACTACGATTGCAACGGAAAATTTCGCAAGAAGAAGTCGCACGCACGATCGGAATCACTCGCTCTGCCTACAGTCATTACGAGATTAACAATCGCCAGCCTGTCTATGAGACGCTCATCAAACTATCAACTTTTTACGAGGTGTCTCTTGATTATATCGTCGGTGGAGATGCATTCGGCCCAGCCTCCAAAGATACACATGAGATGATCCGCATGCTGGATACGATGGATCATGTTAAGAGAAAAAACACCATAAACTTGTTGATGGACGTACTAAAAAAGAATAATAATGTTATGTAATAGGCTAATGAGATGTTGCTGGCAGCGTGATGTAGAAGTGACAGCCTTGTCCCAGTTCACTCTGGACCCAAATTGCACCATGATGGGACTCTATGATTTCTTTGGCGATTGATAATCCAATCCCGCTTCCCCCACCCTTCGAATTACGAGAATAATCATTTTTATAGAAACGCTCGAATATTTTGACCGTATCTTCCTTCGACACACCGATCCCGGTATCCATACATTGAATACAGAACTTCTGCTCCTCCTCCAAATAACTGAAATGCATGCGTATCTCGCCACCGATCGGTGTAAATTTCACCGCATTATAGACTAAATTGTTAAATACCTGGAACATCCGCTCCAGATCGATATGGATAACCAATTGACGATTTCGCTCGACATTCTCGAAATGCCTTACACTATAAAAATGCAACCCCCGATTTTCCACTTCAAATGCATAGGTTTGTTCTACTTGATCCATGAACTCTTCAATGGGCATTTCCTTGATATGAATCGGTACTTGTCCAGATTCTAATTTGGATAATTCGAACACATCGTAGATCAAATGATTCAGTCCTGTCATTTTGCGCAGCATGAGCTGCATATATTTCTTCTGCTCATCGGGGTCTACGATTATGTCATCATGAAGCGCTTCAAGATACCCTTGAATTAATGTCATCGGCGTACGTAAATCATGCGATATATTCGTAAGTAACCTTCGCCTTGCATCCTCCATACGCTCTAAATCCAGATTCGACTGTTCTAGGCTAGCATTCATCTGCCGTAATTCCACGGTTCGGCTCTCAATCCGCGTCTCCAGGCTATTATTCAATTCTCGCAACTCACTTGTTACATCTTCTAACTCATTCATCATCTGAGAGACACGCTTCGAGACAATCATACTCTGCATGATAACGAATAGGAGCAATCCGTAATGTGTAATATCACCGGTGTACCAGATTTCATTGTAATAGAGCACATCATTGATTGTAGAAGCTGCGAAGATGAATACTCCCCCGAGCGCAAGAACGGCATTCGGACGACGATGTCTGACCGCACCGATCATGATGATGACAGATACAATCGCAATCAATCCGAGTGATGCTTGGAAGATAATAATATATTTTGAAAATACAATCGGTTCTGTGACCAGAACGAATAAACTCAAGGTTCCTGCCACCGCGAGTAAGATCTTATTCATTCGCGGGTAGGCTTCCTGCGGAAACATTTCACTAACATAGTACATCCCGCATACCGGTCCTAACGCAAGACAAATGTATTCCACTTGAAGTGATGCTTGCCACGGAATCCAAGGGAACCATTGAACGAGGAAACAGTCTCCTAATGTGAGCATCCGAACGACTATAATAAGACAGACGAGACCAAAGTATAGCGCCGCTCGTTCTTGTCTACGCAAGAAATACAACCAGAAATGGTATCCACCCATCATGAGGATGATGCCGAGAATCAGCATGTCACGTGATGAGACAATGTATTGATGATGTACGACTTGTTCACTTGCTCCATATTCAAATTCCTTCCATATCCCACCTCTTCGGTGATGAAAGTTAGAAACTTGAATCACAAGCTCATCTTGATCACGGTCCCCGGACATAAATACAAGTTTGGGCATTTGCTCCGGAATCGATTCGTTTACCGACGTTCCTACTGTGCCAGCCGAAGCCACTTCCTTCCCATTCAACCACATCCGATACGAAGTCAAAATATTTGGAATGCGAATCGCAAGGGTACGATCCATCGGATGATGCAGAATCGTCAACCGATAAGTAGCATAACCTTGTGGAGATACTTCCTTGCCCTGGAACTTCCAAGAACCTGGTACTTGGATAAAATTCTGCTGCTGTTGTGTCTTGAAATCCGTCGGTTCCAGCAGCTTGTTCCACACGAATTCCCACTTCCCCTTCATCATCACGGTACCCTGCTGATCGAAATTCCAGCCTCTTAAATCAAGAACCCCCGACTCTGCAACAGGAAATGGTGTTGTATGCTGCTTAGCACTGCAGCTGGTTAAACCCACTAGAAAGAAAACCAAGAGCAATGCAAATAGTCCTAGATAACGTCTGATCAATCCCGTTTTCCCCTCCTGCATTTTACTTATTGTATTAGAATAAACCTAAATTTCCACAATTTATTTAAATTTTCGACGTATACATTGCCTTCCCATCCCACAATTCGCTATAATGTTTTAGCGGAGGTGTAGTGATTGGGTCCCATGAACATTCTTATCGTCGATGACGAAATCGAAATAACAGAACTCATCTCTTTATATTTACGAAGAGAAGGATATCAGGTTTATGTAGCGCATCACAGTGATGAAGCCCTCAACATAGTGAATACATCCGAGCTGGATTTAATTATATTGGATATTCTACTGAAAGATAAGGACGGCATCGAAATTTGTCAAGAAATTCGTGAACACTCCATGGTACCAATCATCTTTCTGAGTTGTAAGAGCGAGGATCAAGATATTATTCACGGTTTAACCGTTGGCGGGGATGATTATATTACAAAGCCCTTCAGCCCAAGCCAACTCGTCGCTAGGGTCAAGGCACAATTAAGACGCAATCGTTTCCCATATATCAACCGTGAACGTCAGCCGCAGCAAGTGTTATCATTTCCACAATTGGAGATTGACCTTGCAAGTCGATCCGTCAGACAGGAAGGCCGGGCGGTATCGCTCTCAACGAAGGAATTCGATTTATTGGTCTATTTAGCACAGACACCGAACACCGTCGTCAAAATCGATCACCTTTTCCAACATATCTGGGGCTCGGAGAGTTTTGGAGATACTCGAACACTCATGGTACATATCAGCAATTTGCGCAAAAAAATTGAACCAGATCCAGCTAACCCTACTTATGTAATCACCGTTCGCGGTGTAGGCTACAAATTCAATAGTGAAATATCTTAAACAGATGACAACAAAGACTACTTTAACTGAAGGATGGGGCAATAACATGCATTTAGCAAATCAATGGCAAGATTATGAACTACTCGATACGGGGGACGGTGAGAAGCTGGAACGCTGGGGAGATATCATCCTGCGTCGTCCGGATCCTCAGATCATCTGGCCTCTGGAACAAGAAACGAATGAATGGCGTCAAGTTCATGGTCACTATCATCGCAGCTCATCGGGCGGCGGTCAATGGGATTGGAAGAAGCAAATTCCAGAACGCTGGACCGTTCGTTACGGCGATCTTGCCTTTCATATCAAACCAACAAGCTTCAAGCACACCGGTCTATTTCCTGAGCAAGCGGTGAATTGGAGCTGGATGATGGACAAAATCAAGAATGCAGGACGACCAATCAAAGTCTTGAATCTATTCGCCTATACGGGCGGAGCGACTGTTGCATGCGCTTCGGCAGGTGCTGAAGTATGCCACGTCGATGCGGCTAAAGGCATGGTCCAATGGGCCAAAGAAAATATTCAACTCTCTGGACTTGGCGAGCGCCCTGTTCGCTTCATTACAGACGATGTCTTCAAATTCGTGCAGCGTGAAGAACGCCGTGGCAATAAATACGACGCGATTATTATGGACCCTCCTTCCTATGGAAGAGGACCTAACGGAGAAATGTGGAAGTTAGAGAACAACCTCTATCCATTCCTGCAATCCTGCACACAGATTATGTCGGACAACCCTCTGTTTGTACTCGTGAACTCGTATACGACAGGCTTATCACCTACCGTACTGCATAATCTGCTTAGCATGACAATGAAATCACGCTATGGCGGCACGCTTACATCCGGTGAGATTGGGTTACCAATTTCCCGATCCGGACTCACTTTGCCTTGTGGTATATTGGGTCGTTGGGAGGCTTAATTTTGAAGCCAGTGCATATATTATTTGAAGATAACCATCTGCTCGTCGTGGAGAAGCCCGTTAATATTCCTTCGCAAGAGGATGCAACAGGCGATCCCGACCTGCTAACCCTCCTCAAAGAGGATATCAAAATACGATACAACAAGCCTGGGAACGTCTATCTCGGGCTCGTTCACCGCTTGGATCGTCCTGTCGGTGGCGCTATGGTCTTCGCGAAGACTTCCAAGGCAGCATCACGATTATCAGAGAATGTACGCAATCGTTCACTGCACAAGCAATACCTGGCAGTCGTCCATGGAGCTCCCCCTGCCATGAGCGGCAAGTTGGTTCATCATTTACTCAAAGATGCACGAACCAATATCGTATCCGTCGTTCCGAAGGGTACACGCGATGCTAAGGAAGCGATCTTGGACTATGAAGTACTGAGCTCGAAGGATCAGATGAGTCTGGTACGTATTACGCTTCATACGGGTCGTCCTCATCAAATCCGTGTACAAATGAATACAATCGGTTGTCCATTAATTGGCGATCAAAAATACGGGGCACATCTCAATAAGCCGGGGCAGCAAATTGCACTATGGTCTTATGAACTCGGATTTCCACATCCGGTCACCAAAGAACCATTGCTATTTCATTCCCCGCCTCCAGACATGTTCCCATGGAATCGTTGGAGTGAATTGCATGTCTAATTTGAACAACCCTAATAAGCGCGAGTCCAGACTTGCGCTTTTTTGTATCTTTCTAGGGATGATCTTGCTGCTAGTAAGCTGTCAGATGCCTTCTCAAGAGGCTCAACCTCAGCAAACTACAAGTGCGCAGGTCGAGCCTCTTCCTGTGCCGCCAACACCGGCTGAGACGCAGGAGCCAGAGGATACAGCTGTTCAGCCTGACTCGTCCGAGGAAGACCAACCTGTAGAATCCTATACGAAGGAAGCCAAACTTATCGCCGTCGGTGATATCATGATGCATATGCCGCAGATGCCTGCATATTATAACAAGTCGACGGGGAAATACAATTTCAATCCCTATTTCACCCAAGTCAAACCGATTCTGGAGCAGGGCGATTTCGTCTGGGCGAATCTAGAGACCCCAATCGCTGGTGCCGATTTACGTTACTCAGGTTTCCCGATGTTCAATGCACCGCCAGAGCTGGCCGCAGCGCTCAAATATGCGGGGTTCAACATCGTTACAACAGCGAATAATCATGCCATGGACCGTAAGGAAGTAGGCGTTATTCGTACATTAAAGCGTCTGAAAGAACAAGGATTTGTGACAAAAGGCACCGCTGCATCCGAGGATGAAGCCAAGAAATTAACCATCATGACGAAAAACGATATCAAAATGGGCATTCTTGCTTATACATACGGTACGAACGGGATTACACTCCCCAGAGATAAACCTTATCTCGTCTCTCATCTAAGCCCCCTTCGCATCAAGGAAGATATTCGAGCACTCCGAGAAGCAGGAGCTGACGTCGTCGTAATTGCTCTGCATTTCGGTATTGAATATCAACGGGAGCCGAATAGCACCCAACAACAGCTTGCAAGGTCACTGATTCAAGCTGGTGCAGATATCATTTTGGGATCACATCCGCACGTCATTCAACCGCTAGAACAAGTCAAAGTTACCGAATCCGATGGATCGATTCGTAGGGGATATATCATTTACTCCATGGGCAACTTCATCTCGAACATGAATGACGAATATACGGACTATGGTGTCATCTTTAGCGCCGATATTCAGAAGACGTTCCCTAACGGCAAAGTCGAGATCCGCAATGTTGATACCCAGCTTACCTGGACACAAAAAACCGGCAAAGGAAACGTACGTAAATACGTTGTCCTGCCGGTAGAAAAAACAATCCAAGAACATCAACTCAACTTATCCGTTTCAACGTATCAAGCATTGAAAAAGAAACAGAAGGAACTAGACCAACATATTCATTCTCTTGCAGTTCCAGTGCAAGTCCAAGCTGAGTCTTAAGCGTTATTCGATATTTTGCCTAATAGATAAATAAATAATTGCTGATTATGAGCCGAGATGCGATTCAAGACGTTACTTATGTATTCGTTGCGAAGTTGCGAGCCTCGGCTCTTCTCATGCAAGCCGCGGTCTGTAATCTGAATCCAGACGATACGACGGTCATTGGAATCCCGCACACGCTCAATTAATTCGTTCTTCTCCATCCGGTCGAGCAATGTCGTGATCGCAGCTGGTGTTGTTTCTAAATACGGTAATAGATCGGATGGTTTCATCTGCTCATGCTGCGCAACCACTTCCAGCACTTCGAGTTGAGATTCCGTCAGTGTAGGCGCAAGATGATCCTCCATATGATTTTGATAGTCTTTGGATAATTTAGACCAAAGCTTTACAAAGTCCGACGTATGCATTTGATACCTCTCCCCCTAGAACATATTCTGCGGCAGCTCTAGCTCGTCTTATTCTCCAAATTATACCACAAGGTGTCACTGGAACATAACTGAACTTTTTAACATAAGATGTGATAAAAACCTATATCGAGGTCATTAACGCTGTAATAATGTTTTTCAACGCATCAGGCGAAGGTTAAAGGAGGGCTCACAATATGGACCTGAAGAAACGTACAATCGGCTTAAAAGCCATCGAAGCCGGACTCATTAAGGACCCTGAGTGGTTAGATCGATTGGATGAACCAGCCCCGTTGTGGCTCATCCTAAACATTGCACTGCAGCTGAAAGAAGATTTGGACCCTCCACATAAACCATTTGATTAATATATCGGTAAAGCATAAACAAAAGATGAACATCAAAGACCCCTAAGCAGGATTGGAACTAGAACGTTATGTTCTAATCCAAACCGTACTTAGGGGTTCTTCATGACATGGAATGCAGTCTATACACGCCAGATATCAATGATGGTCTCTTTCTTATCCAGAGGCACCAACGATTTACCAACTGACTTGCGTTCATCAATCGGTGGCTGCTCAGTTGAGAAGGTATGCAACTTATGCTCACTTGTTGCAACCGTCAATACATATGATTCTCTGCAATAGAATGCCCTTACGATCTCACTTCCGTTCGGACGCACACGTTTGCCCTCTTTGAATTCAAACGTAATAATCCCTTTGCCGCCGCGGCCTTGCACAGGATAATCAGCGAGTAACGACCTCTTGCCATAACCTAGGTCTGAGACAACAATCACTTCACCCTCGTCACTATCGACCCATAACGCAGATACCACTTCATCTGTGTCTTTCAACTGAATGCCTCGAACACCGCCGGATACACGACCCATGCCGTTCACTTCAGATTCTTTGAAGCGAATACTCATGCCTTCCTTCGTAACAAGCAGCAGTTCCTTCGCACCATCGCTAAGGGTTACCGAGATCACTTCATCTTGATCGCTCACCTTGCATGCCGCAATCGCACTCGAACGATTCGTCATATATTCTTTCAGCTCGGTCCGCTTCACCTGTCCCCGTTTGGTGACGAATACAAGCGATTGACCTGCTTCTTCGAAGTTCTTGACCGGGATCATATTCACGATCCGATCTTCCTTGGCAATAGGAATGACATTGACGATCGCCGTTCCGTTATCTTTCCACTTGAACTCTGGAATTAGATGGATAGGCAGGGAGAAGTATTGCCCCTTCGCCGTAAATAACAGCATGGAGTCAATCGTATTCACTTCCATCAGATACTTCACGTAATCGCCTTCTTTGACCCCTGAGCTCTCAAGCTCGCCTCCTGAACGGGTGAAGGAGAGCATGCTCGTCCGCTTCAAGTACCCTTCATTCGACAAGGTCACAAGGACATCTTCCGGTGTCACCATCACTTCAAGGTTCACTTTAATTTCTTCCACTTCACCTTGAATGATAGAACGGCGATCAATGCCGTATTTCTCGCGAATTTCTAACAATTCATTCTTGATAACACCGATCAACTTCTTGCTGCTATCCAAAATCGAACGCAAGTAAGCGATCTTCTTCATCAATTCTTTATGTTCTTTTTCAAGCGATGTAATCTCTAGATTCGTCAGACGATAGAGCTGCAATGTTAGGATTGCATCTGCTTGGCGTTCTGTGAATTGGAATTTAGCTACCAAGTTGTTCTGAGCATCTTGGCGATTCTTCGATGCCTTGATCGTCGCGATGACTTCATCCAGAATATCGAGCGCCTTCACTAAGCCTTCGAGCACATGAGCCCGGTCTTCTGCTTTCTCAAGCTCGTACTGTGTCCGAAAGGTCACAACTTCTTTCTGATGATCGATGTACGCGCTCAGAATAGACCGAATGCCAAGCTGCATTGGCGTCTTGTTCACAATCGCAACCATGTTGAAGTTGTATGTAACCTGTAGGTCCGTCTTCTTCAGCAGGTAGGCTAGAATGCCTTGCGCATCCGCATCTTTCTTCAGCTCAATTACAATTCGCATCCCATCGCGTCCACTCTCATCTCGAACTTCGGTGATCCCTTCAACCTTTTTCTCGAGTCGAATGTTCTCAATCGCCGTGACAAGGCGTACCTTCACAACCTGATAAGGAATTTCCGTAATCACGATTTGTTGGCGGCCGCCACGTAAATCTTCAATCTCTGTCTTCGAGCGAACGTATATCCGGCCTTTCCCTGTACGGTAAGCGTCACGGATTCCTTCCTCACCCATAATAATCCCGCCGGTTGGGAAGTCTGGACCTTTTACGATCTGCATCAGATCCTCAACCGTCATATCTTCTTTCTCCATCAGCGCGATACATGCATCAATGACTTCTCGTAGATTATGCGATGGGATTTCCGTCGCGAAACCCGCTGAAATCCCGCTCACCCCATTGACGAGCAAATTCGGATAGCGGGCTGGTAAGACGACAGGTTCCTTGGTCGTGTTATCAAAATTATCTTTGAATTGAACCGTACGTTTCTCAATGTCACGAAGCAGCTCGATCGCAATCGGCGAAAGTCTTGCTTCGGTATAACGCATCGCTGCTGGCGGATCATCATCGATGGATCCCCAGTTCCCGTGTCCATCCACGAGCATATGCGCCATCTTCCATGGCTGTGCCATACGCACCATACCATCATAGATCGAAGAGTCCCCGTGTGGGTGATAGTTACCCATAACGTCCCCGACTGTCTTCGCAGATTTGCGATATGGCTTGTCCGGCGTATTGCCAGAATCATACATCGCATACAAAATCCGGCGTTGTACAGGCTTGAGCCCATCACGCACATCGGGAATGGCACGGTCTTGAATAATATATTTGGAATATCGGCCAAATCGATCACCGACAACTTCTTCTAAAAATGCAGGTAAAAACTGTTCCGATAAACTCATCAGTTCTCCCCCTTCTACTCTTCAAACTCTGTAAAATCAACGTTCTCGACGATCCAACGCTTACGTGGATCGACCTTATCGCCCATGAGTGTCGATACGCGGCGCTCTGCCTTCGCAGCATCCTCGATCTGCACTTGCAGCAAGGTACGCGACTCTGGATTCATCGTCGTCTCCCATAGCTGATCAGGGTTCATCTCCCCAAGTCCTTTATATCGCTGCAGTTCGTAATTCTTGCCGAATTCTTTCAAATAATTCGTTAGCTGCTCATCCGTCCACGCATAACGTACCGTCTCCAGCTTTCCAGTCTTCCGCGTGATTTTGTATAGCGGCGGTTGAGCAATATATACACGTCCAGAAGTAATCAACGGCTTCATATACCGATAGAAGAATGTCAATAGTAATACCTGAATATGCGCACCATCTGTGTCCGCATCCGTCATAATAATGACTTTGGAGTAGTTGCTCTCTTCGCTCTCGAACTCTGCTCCAACGCCAGCGCCAATCGCGCTAATAATGGCACGATACTCGTCATTCTTCAGAATATCAGCTAGCTTTGCTTTCTCTGGATTCATCGGTTTCCCTTTAAGCGGAAGGATCGCTTGCAGCTTCGAATCGCGGCCCTGCTTCGCTGAACCGCCCGCAGAATCCCCTTCGACGATAAAGAGTTCTGTTCGTGAATAGTCTTTGGATTGCGCTGGTGTCAGCTTACCATTCAGATTCGAGCTTTCACTGCGTTTTTTACCATTACGAACATCCTCGCGCGCTTTACGTGCGGCTTCACGGGCTTTCGAAGCTTGAACAGCTTTCTTAATAAGTGTCTGAGCGACCTGAGGATTCTCCTCTAAGAACAATGCCATTTTATCTGATACGACAGCATCTACCGCACTACGAGCAGATACGCTTCCGAGCTGGTCCTTCGTCTGTCCGACAAATTCAACTTCAGACATTTTAATATTAATGACCGCCATCATACCTTCACGAAGATCATTCCCATCGAGATTTTTCTCTTTTTCTTTCAGGAAATTATTCTTACGCGCGTACTCGTTCATCGCACGTGTATATGCGGTCTTAAACCCAGTCTCATGCGTTCCCCCACCCCGCGTCGGAATGGAGTTAACGAATGAAGCAATCGTCTCGGTATAACCGTCATTGTATTGAAGTGCGACTTCGACTTCAATCTCTTCTCTCTCCGCTGCAAAATGAATCACTTCATGCAATACCGATTTATCTTCATTCAAGTATTGAACAAATTGACTCGCGCCGCCTTCATAATAGAACACGTCTTGCTTATCACTTCGCTCGTCCTTGATCGTTACTTTCAATCCCGAGTTCAAGAAAGCAATTTCTTGCAATCTCTCCGCTAATGTATCGTAATTGAACTGAATTCCACCCTGGAATACACGAATATCCGGCTTGAATGTTACTTTCGTCCCCGTACGGTTCGTGTTACCGATCACTTCAAGTCCCGAACGTGGTTCGCCAACATGTTCTTTCCCGTCTGCATCAACCCAATATTCGAACCGTTGGCGATGAATCTTCGCGTCCCGATAAATTTCGACTTCGAGCCATTCAGATAATGCATTCGTAACCGAAGCACCAACCCCGTGTAACCCGCCAGATTTCTTATACCCAGATCCGCCAAACTTACCACCCGCATGCAGTATCGTGAAGACAACCTGCGGGGTTGGAATCCCTGTCTTATGCATCCCCGTAGGAATACCGCGACCATTATCAAAGACAGTAATGGAATTGTCTCTATGTAAGGTAACGTCAATTTTCGAACAATATTTTGCTAAGTGCTCGTCGACCGCATTGTCGACGATTTCCCACACCAAATGATGTAATCCCGATGTGCTGGTACTGCCGATATACATACCCGGTCTTTTCCGTACGGCAACCAGCCCTTCGAGCACTTGAATGTCGTCAGCATCGTAGCCAGTCACGGAATTTCCGCCCTGTGCAGATTCACTGTTGAACAAATCGATCTGTTCGACCATTCATGCTCCCCCTTTAAACGTCATAATTGTTCATTCTAATTCAATATATCCTGTTTCGTAAAGACACGGAAGCTAATAAAGAGCGCTGCCAATGCCCATATGCTTAGAACCATCAAGGAAAACGGCAATGTCATTCCTTCAATCGGCGGCGGTGAACCGGCCAAATAAGTCGTTAATTGTAAGTTCACCATAAATAAATATTTGGCACTCGGCCAGGATGAAGCCATATTCGTCAGAATGCTGCCTGCGATAATCGCTGCCATCATGGTTACAATACTCGCTGCGGTACTGCGTACCAACACCGAAATCATGAATGCCAGAATCGCCACAACCATACTGGAGAACCAAATTAACCCGCATTGCATAATCAGAAATAGCCACTGCGGCACCGGATGTACGCCTGTCGTATCCACTTCGACACCGCTAATCTGAAATCCTGTAAATACAGGCTGATTCCAGCCATTATATCCAAATACACTACCCGAGATCAAATAACTGAGCACGAATGTTGTCAATATAATCAATCCGACGAAGATCGTCAACGTCAATAATTTACTAAGCAAAATTCTCCACCTTCGGACTGGCCTCGTTAGAAGCATTTTAATCGTCCCCGTCGTCCGTTCCGAGGAAACAATATCTGATGCTATTGCCATCACGAGTAAGGGAATAAATAACGATGAAGAGTTCTCCATAAAAGACTTCACAAAGGTAACGCCATTCGGTGAGCTGGGATCAACATCATGATCTAAATAATATTGCCATTGCTGCACCATAATCCGGCGGAACTTTTTCCATTCCTCTGGCACACGATCACTTGCTAAGGAATTCTGATTGTCCGTAATCTGCTGCTGCAACGTATGACGCCAATCCTTGAATTTCTCTCGATTATTCTGCGCAACCTTCATCTGTGCATAGGTAAACACCGGAATTAGCACGAGCAAGATTAGAATAACAACAAGAAACCTTCTTTTCTTCATCATCTTGATGGTCTCGTTCTGGACTAGAGGCAAGATTCTATTCAATGGATTCACCTTCTGTCATTCGCAAGAATAATTGCTCAAGCGTGGGATTCATCTTCTGTACGGAGTGCACCTGAATTCCTGATCCAACAAGGACCTTCACCACATCGGAGATGCGATCTGCATCCATCTGGGTTACCCATACATCACTATCCATCCCAGCGAGCATCGCTTCATCCAGCTGAATATCTGCCACATGGACGAGTTCTATTCCTTGTTGCGCTTGGAGTATCACTCGACCTTCCTGCGCCGGCTCAAGATGCCACACCACATAATTGCTTCCTTCTTCAATAAGCTCATTCACCTCGCCTACAGCAAGAACTCGACCTTGATTAATGATCGCAACACGATCACACATCAATTGAATCTCCGACAAGAGATGACTCGAGACGAATACAGCCATGCCTTGATCTGCCAGCTCACGGATAAATGCACGAAGCTCCTTGATGCCCTTCGGATCCAGACCATTCGTCGGCTCATCCAAGATAAGAAGCTTAGGTCTACCGAGCAATGCCTGTGCAATGCCAAGACGCTGCCGCATCCCAAGCGAGTATGTCTTCACCTTATCGTGAATACGGCCCTCCAGTCGTACGATATCGACCACTTCTTGAATCCGAACATGATCAATCCCGGGCTGCATCCGCGCGAAATGCTCTAAATTCTCCCAACCTGTCAAATAGGTATACACTTCAGGATTCTCTACGATACAACCAACATATTGGAGGGCTTGTTCCGGGTCACGATTTACATTGTAACCACATAGTTCGATTTGGCCTTCCGTCGGTTTGATCAAATCGACTAACATTCGAATGGTCGTTGTCTTGCCCGATCCGTTCGGGCCTAGAAATCCAAAGATTTCTCCTGCTCGCACATCAAAGGAAACGCCGTGAATAATCCATTTCTTCCCGATCCGTTTCTTCACCTGATCAACTTGTAATACTACTGGATTCTCGTCCTTAAGCACAGATTTTCCCCCTCCTCACGGCGCAATGCCTTGTACGATTCGTGTAGCAATTTGTTCGTATCCGAGCGCATTGGGATGGAAGTGATCTGATGACATCACCTGGGAGAGCGTGCTCTGGAACAGATCCGCTGTTGGTACTAATGTCATATTCGGATGTTTATTAATCGTCGCATACGCGAGATTGTTCCATCGCTGTACTACCGTGTTCCCAATTTGGCGCATATCTTTCATATCGGCTAATGGATTGTATAATCCAACATAGACAATTCGGGCATTCGGATTCAGTTCTGATATTTGTAGAAGAATCGTTTTCAAATCTTTCGCACTGTCATCGACCTTCACCAGCATCTTGTCAAGCTCAAAGGACTCAGAGGAAAAGTCTCCCTCAACTGCACCACTGAACAGATCATTCCCGCCAATGGTAAGCAAAATAAGGTCCGATTCCATGATGGCATTCTTAAAGCCCTTCTCTTGCAATTTATGTACAAGTTCATCCGCACGCAGTCCGTTGATACCTAGATTATTAAGCAATTTTACAGGCTTATTCCATTTATCCCCGAGCATCCTGATAACATTGCGAACGTAGCCATTCCCTGTTGAATCACCCGTGCCGCGTGTCAAGGAATCCCCGATCGATGTGACTTGAATCGTGGATTTCTGTGATAAATCAGATGATGTTGGCGTTTGCGGTTTCGGGGCCACCTCATCTGTCATCGTGACGCCCCTAGGGTTCAGGATATCATTCACACCATAACCAAATCCAACCATTAATAGCAAAGTTGATACAACACCGGTAATGGCCGTCAACCGCCAAATCCGATTCGATTTCATCTTATCCCTCCTAGCACATCAGCGAACACTAAACTAATCCATCTTTAAAGAGGTTGTTCAAAAAGTCATCTTTTGATCACGTAGTATTTCATGGAGCGTATTCGACATCGAATCTTGCGTTCATCCTTGAAGTCCGGTACTCATTTAGGTTTTGCCTAAACTCCGTTCCTCCTTCTTCGGATTCTCGCAACCTTCTCGGTGCTGAAAAGCCGACTTTTTGAACACGCACTTAAATTTAAAAATAATCGTTATTTCAGCATTTTGCAAATTCTGCTGATGAATAAAGGTCTGGGTCTTCAGTATAGAACATACATTCCCGTTTTGCAAAAGAAAAAGAGCCATCCAAGCACTGTTTCTTCTTGAGATCGCTCCTCTAATCGCAAATAACTAATTATTCATACTTTACTTCTATTTTGCTCGCTGCTGCCTTCGCTTGTATCCGTGCTGTCTCAACATCCTCTGCCGAGCTAAGCGCGACAGCCATCCGGCGACCAACCTTCGTCTGCGGCTTGCCAAAGAGCCGGACTTGCGTATTCACACCCGCTAGCGCCTCTTCAACACCATGCAAAGAAAACGTATCGGATTCACGATCTGCTTTTACAGTGGCCGACGCCCCTGGCGTTAGAAGGCGAATCGAAGGAATTGGAAACCCAAGAATAGCACGCACATGCAGTGCGAACTCCGAGAGATCTTGGGTCACAAGCGTAACAAGACCCGTATCATGAGGTCTCGGCGATACTTCACTAAATACGATGCCATTCTTCGTGACGAACAATTCAACACCATATAATCCATATCCACCAAGCGCGTCCGTGATCGTCTTCGCAACCTGCTGTGCTTCTGCGATCATTTCCGGTGTCATCGCATGCGGCTGCCATGACTCGACATAGTCGCCATCCTTCTGAATATGCCCAATCGGCTGACAATAGGTTGTTCCCGATACAGAACGAACCGTCAGTAACGTAATTTCCGATTCAAAAGCTATAAATTCTTCGATAATAACGCGGGTTTTCTTCGCACGTCCACCCTCCATCGCGAGATTCCAGCAAGCTTCCACATCTTCTGGCGTTCTGCAGACGCTCTGCCCTTTGCCAGAGGAGCTCATAAGCGGTTTGATCACACATGGCGTTCCAATCTTAGCCACAGCTTCTTGTAGCTCTGCAAGGCTATCTGCGAATTCATATTTCGCCGTAGGCAACTGAAGCGTTTCCGCTGCCAATCGACGAATCCCTTCCCGATCCATTGTCAGACGCGTTGCATTCGCTGTAGGAATGACACGATATCCTTCTTGCTCTAACTCCACTAACGTCGCCGTAGCAATCGCTTCAATCTCCGGGACGATAAAATCTGGCTTCTCGGCTTCGATGATGCGGCGAATTTCTTCACCATCCAGCATATTCACAACATAACTGCGGTGCGCGACATGCATGGCGGGGGCATGCGCATAACGATCCACAGCAATCGTCTCCACCCCGAGACGTTGAGCTTCAATAATCACTTCCTTGCCAAGCTCACCTGAGCCGAGCAATAACATTCTTGTAGCGGATTTCGAATAAGGCGATGATAGCATTGTTCCTGAACCTCCACACCGTAATATTCTCCATTGTCCTTCGAATGCCCCAAAATTGCAAGTTCATGATATGATAGAATTATAGATTTTCGTTGACAAGAAAGTGGGCGATCAACATAAAACCATCCATCGTCATTGCTGGCGGCGGCATTGCAGGGTTAAGCACCGCGATTGCGCTCCAGCAGCAAGGAATACAAGCCACTGTCTATGATGCTCAGGATCCTAATTACGTTCCAGGCGCAGGGCTCGGTATCGGTTCAAACGCCATTCAAGCCCTTGACAAACTTAATCTTAAAAGCGCATTCATGCAGCAAGGTCGTTCTCTTTCTTCAATACAATTCATTTCCGCCAAAGGCCGCAAACTGAACACAACGAATTTCGCATTGCTGCCTTCGAATGAAGCGCAATACATCTCCATCTTACGATCGGAGCTGCTTGAATTGCTGCGAAGTAAAATCGACGATCCGAAGAATACGATCAAATATGAGAAAAAATGTATCGGTATTGAACAAAACCAAAATAAAGCCATACTACGATTTCAGGATGGCACAACAGCCGAAGCAGACGCTGTCATTGGCGCTGACGGCATCCATTCTTCGATTCGAAGTCAATTATTCCCGACTTCCCGTATACGTTCGGCAGGGTACAGCTGTTGGACATGCGTCATATCACAATTACCAGATGGGATTGATGATAAGTATGCTACAGAGACATGGGGATCAGCCGGTCGTATAGGGATTGTGCCGCTCTCAGGTGGCAGAGCTTATTGGTTCATTTGTATCAACGATCATATGAACAAGATGGCAATCAAGACTTTAGATGAATTAATCGAACATTTTAAAGGGTATCATTCAAGTGTGATCGACGTCCTGCGGGCAAGCGACCCGGGCCAAATCTCTTATCAGCCGATCATGGACTTACAGCCGATGCCTCAATTTACGAAAGGGCGAATTGCTCTGATCGGGGATGCAGCGCATGCTGCAACACCAAATTTAGGCCAAGGGGCGTGCCAAGCCATCGAAGATGCCGTCATACTAGCCAAAGAAATAGGGCGTCAGTCAACCGTAGAGCAAGCGCTGAGACGGTTCGAACAATTACGTATGAAGCGTGTGAACAAGATCACCCGCGTATCACGAATGCTTGGTGTCGTAGCACAAATTGAAAACGAATTCATTACATCCGTGCGCAATTTCGTTATGCCCATGGTTCCCGCTTCCTTCAACAATAAACAGCTCGAGTTCATCTACCGTGTAGACTTTAATGATTAATTCGTGCTATTTAACAACGAATAGCCCCCGCTTATCTTACTAAGATAGGAGGGGGCTACATCATGCTATATCATCAATAATTCACGAATATCATCTTCGGTTAAAGAAGAAACTGCACCTTCGCCAGTCGTGATCACTTCGTCGATGAGATCTTTCTTCTTCTGCTGCAATTCATACATCTTCTCTTCAACCGTGCCTTGCGATACGAGGCGAATCACTTGGACCACATTCTTCTGACCCATACGATGAGCTCGGTCAGTCGCTTGCTGTTCGACAGCAGGATTCCACCACAAGTCATACAAAATCACCGTATCTGCGCCTGTCAGATTGAGTCCGGTCCCCCCTGCTTTGAGCGAAATCAAGAAGATGTCATGCTCACCGTCATTGAATCGATTGCACATGTCCAGCCTCTCTTCCACGGGCGTATCACCCGCCAAATAAAAGCAGGATAATCCCATTCGGCTTAACATGTCGTTGATCAGATCGAGCATTCCTGTAAATTGCGAGAAAATGAGCATTCTGCGGCCGCTGCCAAGACATTCCTCAATAATATCGAAGAGCTGCTCCATTTTGCTCGATGAACCTTCGTAATCCTCGACGAATAACGCCGGATGGCAGCATAATTGTCGGAGCCGCGTCAGACCGGCTAATATTTTCATCCGATTCTTCTGGAAGCCTTCCTGTTGCATGTCTTGCTTCGTCTGCTTGCGCAGCTTCTCCAAATAAGCCGTATACAATTTCTTCTGTTCCGCAGACAACTCCGTGACCTGCAGCGTCTCAATTTTCTCTGGCAGCTCAGTTAGAACGTCCCGCTTCATTCTACGCAAGATAAATGGTCGAACCATAAGCGCAACTTGCTCCGTTGCAAGCTCTTGAAATTTTTGCTTAGAACCGAATAATTCCGGGAAAACAGCATCAAATATCGACCATAATTCTTCAAGCGAATTCTCAATCGGCGTACCCGTTAATGCGAATCTTTGCTGCGCCTTCAACTGCCGTACGGTCTTCGATGTCAAGGACGCATGATTCTTAATCGCTTGAGCTTCGTCAAGGAAAAGAGCCCTGAACGTATGCTGCTCGTATTGTTCGATATCACGCCGCAAGAGCGGATACGAAGTAATGAGTACATCAGGACGCTGACCACCGTTTACGATCAGATCGGAGTTCAACGTATCAATCTGTGCTCCACGCTCCTCTTTGTCACCAACAACGACGGATACACGCAGGCTCGGTGCGAACTTCTTGCATTCTCGTTCCCAATTATAGACGAGGGACGCTGGACATACGATTAAGATCGGTCGCCGCAACGCCTCCTCCTGCTCTTGTTCAGATAACATGAAGGTGATGCTTTGTAGTGTCTTCCCAAGACCCATATCATCCGCAAGAATCCCGCCAAATTGATACATATCGAGCGTCTTCATCCACTGGAACCCATCGTGCTGATAATCGCGAAGCGTCGCAGCAAGTCCCATTGGAACTTCGAATTCCAGCCTTTCTAGATGCCGGAGTTGGTCCACAAAGTTACGAAATTCCTTGCCGAATCGAACACCCTGATATTCTTCTTCATTGCGTAATCGTAATCCGCGTAACACTGGCAGCGCAATTTGAGGTCCGCGGACATCGGATGTGGTAACGCCCAATTGATCAAGTAGACGGCCTGCTTCAAGGAATGCCTCTTGATCCAAATTCACGAACGTTCCCTTGTTCAGACGATAATACTTCTTCTTCTCTATAATTGCTTGCACCAGAAGCTGTATTTCCTCCCGATCCACATTATCCATTTGGAACCCGACTTCAAGCCACGACCCTTCCCCTTTCATGCTCACAGTTGTTCGCGGACCTGCTGTAGAGCGACTTGGTGTGTACATGACTTCCTGCACCGCGGTTGTCGCATAGATCTCACAATAACGTTCAAGCTCAGGGAGTACATGATACAAGAAGTTGTACGTATCTTCTTCATGCTCGAACAAATATCCCTGCCGATATGGCTTCGCCGGAATACTTTCGATTAAGGCCGTGATCAAACGTTCTTTGTCCGAATCGCGTAACAAAATGACGTCTGAGCTTATGGCAGATTTTGATTCGCCTGTTTTCTGTGCAATGACCTGACTGCCGTATACAAATTCCGCACGCACAATCAACTGATCTTCTGCGCTGCGATCCAAATACATTTTTGCTTGCAGAGGGAGGTATTGGAGCTTGTCCTTCATTCCCTCCTCAATCTGCACAGTGCCTACGTGATCCAAAAATGGCAGTACGCGTTCCATGAACGAACCCATTTGCTCCTTCAATATGAGAAGTGTGGATTCGTG
The DNA here is from genome assembly GCF_042676425.1 of Paenibacillus sp. GCM10027629. Taxonomy (NCBI): domain Bacteria; kingdom Bacillati; phylum Bacillota; class Bacilli; order Caryophanales; family Paenibacillaceae; genus Paenibacillus; species Paenibacillus sp. GCM10027629. Next base: position 1,714,094 of record NZ_JBHTGZ010000009.1, read on the forward strand.
CTGAATCACCTGTTGCAATCTCGCAAGCTGCTGCACGTCTCTATCCCTGATGGCGTACCATTTGCCATCCATGATGGCATATCCATAAGGCGCAAGTACCAGGAGTTGATCAATCCCTAATGCATTCAAATAATACCCCTTCGCGGCCCCATCTTGAAACAGAAACGTCATCGGTAGTCGTTCATCCGGTTGCGCGAGGTTGAGCTGACCCTTCTTAACATGGTTCTGTTCATACATCGCTCCGGCATCCACTAGTTTAGGCAGTAATTGCTCCCACAGATGGGGCGGAACGATTAGTTCCCGCTCCTGATCATATGAAGTCAACGCCGGCTCTACACCCCAGCTGTCTCGGTAAATTCGTTCATTCCGTTCAATTTCCATTAAGATCTGAATGACGGCTTGATCGTGTTCATGAAAAAAATGCTGTGCTGGATCGTACGTGAACATGCGAGAAAATTCCAAAGGTTCTCCTTCATCATGATGTCTCAGGAACTCCCTGATCGTCTGCACCGTATACAGCTTCTTGGGACCCATCCGCATTTGAAGGGTTACAATCGACGGCCGCAAAGGATCTGTTATCGCATGACATACAAATTCAACTTGCAGCATCTCAAGCGGCATGATGTTCGATTCCTTCCGCTCCTGTGAATCAAATAATGCTAGAAATTGATCCGTCAGTAGACGCTTCCCTTGCAAATCCCTCTGCTGGATAAGCTGCCGTTGCGACGGAAGAGAATTTCGACTGTCATTTGCTCCATTGTCGATCATTCCCCCGTTCTGCTCAGAGGCCATCATGCCGAACATTACCGCCGCGATATGTTGACAGTTGGTATAATACTTTTGGAATGCAGCACATTCGCACGCAGCCTCCATATCTCCGAATGGATCCAGCTGGATTTGTACATGGTACTTAGCTTTGCCAGAGACGATGGCTTCATAACTCATAATCTCAGCATGGTAAGTGAGCTGCTGGACACGCCCTGCTTCATAATCATCCTGTCCCCGTTTCCATGACGCCGCCCCGCATAACTCCATAATTAGTTCACTTGTCATCTTTGTTCGATTCATTTGATTCATAAGTTCCTCGCAATTGATAAGATTAACATTTCTCTTATTCTATCATCTGCGCAAGCCTTATAACACTTCCGATTGCATACGTTTCGTACGTGGAACAGGATCCGGCCGTTCCGCATGTCGTAGTTTCTTTTGTCCTTTCCAACGAAACAACACCAGAATGCCCCGCAAATACTCATCTGTGATCATACAACAGTAAATACCGATGAGCCCCCATCCTAGATGTACGCCAAGAGCATAAGACAACCCTGTCGCAATCGACCACATGGAGAGGATCGCAATCGTCATCGTATACCTGGAATCCCCCACCGCATTCAGCGAGTTCCCCATCGCCATATTCATCATTTTGCCTGGCTGCAAGATCAGGTTCAGTCCAAGAAGCGATGCACCAAGCGCAATAATTTCATGATCGGTTGTGAAAATGCCAAGAAATTGTCGCCCGAACAAATAAATAATGAACGCATTCACCGTTACAAGTACAAGACCAATTCCCAGTGCCCGGTAAGCACTCCGATAGGCCTCATCCGTACGTTTACCACCAAACAGATGCGCAACTTGAATTTGCAATGCCATCGCGACGGAGGATCCAAGCAAGAAGCAGAAGGACTCAAGGGTGTTCATATAGGTTCGTGCTGCCATTTCTTTAGGACCCAGCATCGAAATAAAGGAAAAAATAATGAGCTGCGAGAATACCCAACTTGCCATATTCACGCCTAACGGCCAAGCAATTCGGATGACATCCTTGAACAGCTTCGAATCGAAACTCCATAAATCCCGCCAATTTACCCGCCGTTCAAACGCATTCAAGAACATCATGAACAGCAATATCGTGCCCAATATACGGCTCAGCAAGGTGGAGATCGCAACTCCGGTTAACCCCCATTGTGGGAAGCCGAACGCGCCGAATATGAATGCATAGTTAAAAAAGATATGAACAACATTCATCCCAATGGCCGTGAACATCGGGCCTTTCGTATTCCCCGTACTGCGAATGACCGTACTTAACGTCGACATGATCGCCGTCAGGACCATCCCCCCACCAACGATGGAGATATAGATTTTCCCTAGCGGCAGCAATGGTTCGGGCATTTGGAGCATTCTTGCAATCGGAACAGGAAAGAAAATAAGCAGCAGGCTAAGCAGCAGCCCTATCGCAGTCCCGACGTTCAGGGCCATCATACCGATGGTGCGTGCATGCTCTTGCTGCCTTGAGCCGATTTTCTGAGCTATGAGAATCCCGGCGCCGCTCGCGATCGTCGTGAACAGAATCATTAGCGCATTAAATAATTGATTGGAAAAGCCGACAACGGCAACAGCATCGTCCGATATCCGACTCACCATTAACGTGTCTGCTGTACCCAGCAGAAACTGCAAGAAAACCTCAATAAATATAGGCCAAGCTAGCACCCACAATGTAAATTTCTTCTCTTCCATATCGATAATACAAACCTCCTGATGTTCATCTTGCACATGATAGATCGTCTAAATTATAAATGGTATACTGTGAATTGAATATTAAGATACCAACGTAAATTTATAAAATTCAAACCTAGCAACTGACTCGAAAAAGGGGATCCGATGCCTATGCTTAAATTTATTGCCCCGCCGCTGCCGCATTATATAATAAGCGGACCACATACCCTGTTGAAAGGCCAGAAGCACCCGAGCCGCTCGAATATCCAAGTATTTGACCTACTCGTCATTAAAAGCGGCTGCTTGTATATGGGAGAGGAGCAAAAGACCTTCGAGGTACGCAAAGATCATGCACTCATTCTGCTGCCTGACCGTTATCATTACGCCACGGCTGCATGTGACGTAGCTACGGATTATTACTGGCTGCATTTCCAGACGGACGGGTCTTGGTCACTTTTGCAGCACCAGCATATGGATCCGGTCACGGACGAAATCTCCAGAAAACCCGTATCCAAATTTCTTACTCGTACTTTTGACCTGTATTTGCCGCAATTTACCTTACTCGATCAACCCAGTAAAGTTTTTGGCATGATCGAACAATTGATTGCATTAGATCAAGGGCTTGATTCACAGCAGGTTCGTTGGCAGCAGCAGGTCGTATTTCAAGAATTGCTTCAGCACCTCTATGCTTCCATGAAAGCACAGGGATCGAATACTTCAACGCACTGTGCAGAGCTTGCCGCCGCTTACCTAAGGCAGCATTATCGTGAGGAGATCTCGGCAGCCAGGCTCGGTGAGGATACGAATTTCCATCCTGTCTATATCGCTCGTTGTATGCATCGGCAATTTGGCTGCTCACCTACGGAGTATTTGCAGCGATACCGCATCGAACAATCAAAGCTGCTGCTCTTGCAGACGGATGACTCCATCGCGAGAGTCGCTGAAGAAGTCGGTTTCAATCAAGGCGCTTACTTCACCTCCTGCTTCACGAAGCTGGAAGGCATCTCACCTAGCAAATATCGGCAGCGCTTTCGATCATAAGCATCGCACGACAAAAAACGCTTACCGTCCCATAGGAGGGCGGTAAGCGTCTCAGTAACTCGTATGATGCTATAAGAATCGATATTGTGCTTCAATCAATCCGAAATACGTTCCTCGCTGCGTCATTAACGATTCATGTGTACCTTGCTCTTGGATTCTTCCGTGATCTAGTACAACGATATGATCCGCATGACGAATCGTGGAGAGACGGTGCGCGATAATGAAGGATGTACGTCCTTGCAGCAATGTCTTCAGCGCTTCTTGAATTTTCACTTCGGTCTCGGTATCGATACTTGCAGTCGCTTCATCCAGAATAAGAATACGTGGATTCGCTAGCAAAGCCCGTGCAAAGGACAAGAGCTGACGTTGTCCCATGGAGAGGACATTCCCACGTTCCTCGACTTGCGTACCATAACCGTCAGGCATGTTCGTAATGAACTCATGTGCGTTAACCGCCTTGGCTGCCGCTTCGACTTCCTCATCCGTCGCATCCAACCGTCCGAATCGAATATTATCCCGGATCGACCCGGAGAAAATAAACGTATCCTGCATCACAATCCCGATTTGCGAGCGTAGACTCTCGATCGTGACATCGCGAATATCGATGCCGTCCACGAGAATCTGCCCCTCAACCGGATCATAGAACCGACTTAACAGGTTGATGATCGTACTCTTACCCGAACCGGTATGACCGACGAGAGCGATCGATTGACCTGCTGTGACATCGAGGGAGATCCCTTTCAAGGCATGACGGCCTTTCTCATATTCGAATACAATGTTCTTGAAATTCACATCCCCGCGAATTGGCGGTAACTCCTTCGCTTCCTTGCCTTCCGCAACATTCGGCACTTCGTCCAAATATTCGAAGATCCGCTCCGAAGATGCCATCGCAACAAGCAGCTGCGAATACAATTGTCCAAGACGGTTAATCGGATCCCAGAAGTTCCCGACGTAGTTCGCGAAGGCTACGAGCAAACCTACAGTCATCGCTTCTGACTTTAGAAGATACGCCCCGTAGAAAAACAAGATGAACGTTCCGATCGCACCGGTGATCTCAATGACAGGACCGAACGTCTGGTTCATCGCCGAAGCTCTGTCCCAAGATTTGCGGTTAACGGTATTCATTTCTGTGAAGAAGCTGATGTTTTCTTTCTCTTGTGTATACGCTTGAGTAACACGAATCCCTTGAATGGCTTCGTTCAAATGTGAGTTAATACGTGATTGCTTCACACGAACATCCTGCCACGCCATACGGATTTTCTTCCGCAGCTTCGTCGAGACGATGAACATAAGCGGAACTGTAATCATCACGGCAATCGCTAGCTTCCAGTTCAAGAACAATAGGATCACGATAATCCCAGCGAGCTGCACGCAGTCAATCATTGAGTTGACGACCCCGTTCGTGAACAAGTCTTGCAGCGAGTTGACGTCATTCGTTATCCGTACAAGTACGGAGCCCGCAGGTCTTGTGTCATAGAAACGGAACGATAATTTCTGTATATGCTTGAACAATGCTGAACGTAGGTCATAAATGACACGCTGTCCGATAATGTTCGTAAATTTTATGCGGTACGTATTCGCTGCCCATTGGATAATATAGAGCACGAGCACAACACCGGTGTAAGTATAGAGCAAAGAATAACTCGGATTATCGATACCGATTTGTGGCGTAATCGCTTTATCAATCGCGAGACTGATCAAGAGCGGCACGGCAAGTCGTGTAATGGTTCCTAGAATCATCATCACAATAATAACCGGCAACATCTGCTTCGCATACGGTTTCATAAAAGCGAATAATCTCGTGAACTGCGCCCAGTTGAACGACTTCTCGATCTGGTCATCATCTTGGTAGATGAATCGCTGATTCACGCCTCGCTTCGTTTGTGCCTTCTCCGCCTGTACACTCATGATATCACCTGCTTCCCTAATGCAATCGCTTCGAGTTCCGCGCGATCCGCATACTGTATATCATAGACATCACGGTAAGGACCCGATTTTGCAATCAATTCTTCATGACGACCACGTTGTACGACGTGACCTTGATCCAAGACGAGGATCTCATCCGCATGACGTAACGAGGAAATCCGATGCGCGATAATAAATGTCGTTCTGCCTTGCATCACTTCACGGAAACCAGCTTGAATCTCATGCTCTGTCTCCATATCAACGGCGCTTGTCGCATCGTCAAGAATCAAAATCTTCGGATTGATCAGGATCGCACGCGCAATAGCAATCCGCTGCTTCTGACCGCCTGAAAGTCCCATCCCCCGTTCGCCAACTACCGTGTCGTAGCCTTCAGGAAGTTCAGTAATAAATTCATGAGCCTTGGCAAGTCTTGCGGCACGTTCGATTTGCTCTTCGGTCACATCACGAAGCCCGTAAGCGATGTTGCTGCGGATGGTCGCTGAGAACAGGAATGTTTCTTGGAATACGGTTGCAATTTGACTGCGCAAGCTCTCGATTTCTAGATCACGAAGATCGACACCATCGAGTGTTACCCGACCTTCTTGCACATCATAAGCTCGCATAATGAGCGAGATGATCGTCGATTTCCCTGCGCCCGTACCGCCGAGTAGACCGATAATTTTGCCAGGCGACGCATCTAGCGAGATATTGTGTACCGCATGCGGTGCATCGCCGTATCCGAAGGAAACGTTCTCAAAGCGGACATGACCTTTGACTTGATCAGGATGCAATTGAATCGCATCTTCGCGGTTCTCTACATCGACTGTTTGATCCAGCAATTCAAGAATCCGCTCACCGGACGCTTTGGACTGCGTGTAGTTGTTGATGTGATATCCAATCCCCCACATCGGTCCGATAATGTACCAGATCATACTGAAGAATGCAACCAGCTCACCAAGTGTCAAGCTTTTCTGGATTACCTGTACGCCACCAAACCCTAACAAGATGACGACACTCATACAAGCGAGAATTTCCATCACAGGGAAGTAGGTTCCCCAGAGCATCGCAGTACGAATTTGATTCGCTTTGTACAGTTCATTTTTCGTACCGAACTTATCAACTTCATGTGCTTCACGCGCGAACGATTTCACCGTACGAACACCTGTAATGTTCTCTTGTACCGCTGTTGTCAACTGACTCATCGCTTGACGCATTTCGCGGAATGCTGGGTGAATCTTCTTCTCGAATCGAATGGCCGTGTAGACAAGCAATGGAATACAGACCATGGTAATTAACGTGAGCTGCCAATTAATCGACACCATCATGATCGTACCGAACAAGACCATCAAGATCATGTTAAGAATTTGGGCAAATCCAAAACCTACAAAGTTACGTAGGGCTTCTAAATCGGCGGTAAGACGCGACATCAAGTCCCCAGTCTTCGCCGTGTTATAGTACTGGTAAGATAGATACTGCAGCTTCTCATAACAAGCGTTGCGGATGGAGTAAGCAACCCGGTTGCCTAATCTTCCTCCAAAGAAACCGTGTAGAAATTGCAAGCAGCCTTTAATGCTGACAACAACAAGTACGGTTAGGGATAACGGTAACACGATGCCATAATTCTCTTTCCCGATCACATCATCAATCATGATCCGCAGCAAGTTGGGGTACACCAGACCTAACGCCGTTGCTACAACCAAGCAAAGAATCGATAACCCGAGAAAACGTCTTTCCGGCCAGTAAAAAGTTTTAAGTCTCCTGAAAACGTCCATTCTCTCTCTCCTTTTTTCGTTAAAACTTCTTTAACTTCATGCAGTTTAACATCATGCTCAGATCACTTCAAAGAGCATCTGAGGTCATTTAATCCCTGTAACCAGATTGTGATGGCGAATTAAGGAACAAATGTACGATGTTCTCTTAAATCATCCAAATACATCGCTTTCTTTGGCACATTCAATTCATAAAAACACAAAACCCCGTACAAATACACGCTTTGTACGAGGCTTTGACATTTTGAAAATTGGGTTAAAATCATAATGCCGTTCGAAGAGCTCGTATAAGCTCCTCAAGGCTTTCCGTATCCGTCTGTTGGACTAACGAGCTTCGAATCCCTTCGCATTGCTCTAATGCTGCATCATGCATTTGCGCTGCATAATGCTCAAGGACTTGTTCCGAGAATGCCGAGTAATGGGTGACGAATCCACGCTCATGTTCCTGAACAGCTGCTTGAATTGAATCCACATAGGCCGATTCCATCACTTGGCGAAGACGCGCTTTGCCTTCCCCTTCGAAGAATGACTTCGGATTTTTGAAAATGGACCAGATTTCTCTGAAATCCACTTCCGGTGAACGCAAGTTCTCATCCACAACGGGTGGAGAACTCTGTGGTGACAGTAACGCACCCATCTCGAAGGACGGCAGCACGGTCTGAACGTCTTGGATCGCTTGTTCGGCATGGCGTGCAGCCATTTTTAACGCAGCTTGCTCAATTCGGATCGTCGTTGCAAGCAGCTCTTGAGACAGTTCCAACGCGATCAGTCGATGGATTTCAAGGACACAGCTCTTTAGCGCGAGCTTCAGATCCTGACTGTCACTTCGCAGCGTAGCCGGGTTGAATGCATAATTAAACAAATCACTGAACCGATAGCGAATCCGTTGCTTCACGTAATAGAGCAGCTCTTGCGTTTCTTTGGACAGCAGCGGCGCATCGACTGCAGCTTGCCGTTGTAACCCGGCGCAATATTGTCCCGCTTGCTGTTCGCTAAGTTGGAGCTCTGCAAGCTGGCGCTGCTTCTCTTGCTCATCCGCTTGTGCCGCATCGATCCATTGACGAATCATTCGCTCTGCTCGGACAAGATCTTGCTCACCCGATTGAATCGCCAATTGTCCCAGCTCCTCAATCGTAAACCGAATAAATTCTTGCTCGAATGCAGGTAGGCCCGATGCGATATATCCCGGTTCATCGCTGTTCAATTTTGCGTCAAGGGCTTGAAGGCTAGAGACAGGGTATAACCTTGGGAACCGAATGCCATATTCCAAAAGTTGGTTCTCAACATAAGTTAATACTCCCTGCAATTCGTCATTAGAACCCGCCAAATCCGCTGCATTTACAATAAAGAACATTTTATCAAGCTCAAATGCATCTTTCACCCGTCCAAGCTGTTGTAAGAACTGCCGATCCGCTTGGGAGAATGCATGATTATAATAGGTAACAAAAAGAATCGCGTCCGCATTCTTTATATAATTAAACGACACACCTGTATGACGCGCATTGATCGAATCCGCTCCCGGTGTATCCACTAAGACGATCCCTTGATCGGTTAGTGGACAGCTGTAATGCAGATGAATCACGCTAACAAAACAGGATTTATCTTCCTCTGCGACATAAGCTCGATAACGCGGCAGATCCGCTTGGAAGCTCTGTCCGAGAAGTGATTCCGAAGCAACCCAACCTTTGGCGACAGCCTTCAGGAAGCTGTAATGCGGTCGGCCCGCTGGCTGTACCTGCTCTGGCTTCAGGCTGCGGATGATCTCCAGCAGGCGTCCTTCGGACGGCATCTCAAGACCAAGCATGGATAACGAGAAGGCGATATCTTCGAGCATCGCATCGCGAGTCTTCATGATAATCTCAGCGGTTCCATGCGGAAAGTCTTCGGTTGGCGCCATCAACTGATTGATGGCAGCCGTCGTCGGGTTCGGCGATACCGGCAGGACGTCCTCGCCAATGAGGGCATTGGCAAAGGAGGACTTCCCTGCGCTAAACGCGCCGAACAACGCGATCGTGAAGCGGCTATCCTCGAGCCGCTCTGCTTTGCGCGCAAGCCCTGCCCCGAGCGATTTCATCGCGGGGTAGGGCGCGAGCAGCGCCTGCGCGCTGCGCAGCCGCGCTGCCGCTTGGCGCGCGTGCTCGCGTGCGGGGGCAGCGGCGCTGGCCACGGGCGCCGCCACAGGCGCGGCCTGCGCCGCTGTGGCGCGCTGCGCTGGCGCGGCCGGTGCCGCAGCGCTAGCTGCGCCAGGCGCAGCAGCGGCCGCGTCGGCGCTGCTGCGCGCAGGCGCCTGCGCCACATCCGGCAGCATGCCGGATGTGGCTGCGCCCTGCGGCGCCGCGCCGAGCGCACGCATGCGCTTCGCGTGCGCGCGCTCGCTGTGCTCAAGGCTGCGCAGCTCTGCGAGCGCAGCCGAGCGGGCGAGCAGCTGCGTATGCTGCTCGCGAACACCAGCAGCCTGCGCCTCCAGCCCTCGGCGCAGCTGCTCGAGCAAATCTTCCGCAATCGCTAGCGCCTGCTTGCGATAGAGCGCCTTGGCGTCTGTGCTGATCTGCTTCGAATAATTCATTGTATATTCATTCGTGAACGAGGCACCCTCGCTGACACCGGCTGCAAGCCACTCCGGGGTCAGTTCCCTCGACACCTGAGCGAACGTCGACGCCCAGTCCGCTTCCGGCACACCGGATAGATCCGAGAGCTTCCGCAGCAAATCCCCCACATGCCAATCAACATGGGCAGTAACCTGCTCCATGAAATGATCATACAGCGCCTTTAAGCGCCGTGTCTGCTCTTCGATCGTCTTACCCGCCGTAAACAAGAATCCGACCTTGAAGCCCGGTTTACGACTTTGCAGATACGTATCCGCCAAATCACGCGTCTGAGCAGGGATAATGTTCGCCTGATCCAATAGTCGATTCAGTTCTTCCCTAAACTGCGCTTGAACGCTGCTTGCTTCACCTGCTAACCGCTGCTCTTCCGCCTCTAATGCTGCGAGCTCCTCTGCAAGTCGAGATGCCTGTTCGGACCCTCCCATTCGATCCATCAATTCCTGCTTCTTTGGCTCCTGCTGCGAAGCAAAGAGTCGCAAATGCGCTTCAACGACTTGTGCCGCAGAACCTATGATACTATGCTCTCGCAATGCCTCCTGACGTGTCATCAAGGCACTCATCAACCAGTTTAGCTTCTCCCACTCATCGTGAGGATGTTCTGGATGCTTCAGAGACAGATAGAGAATACCCGCCGGCTTAATGTTCCATGCCGCAAAAGCCTGCTCCACCCCCGTACGGTACGCTTCGAAGGACAGCTCCCGTTCTCGATGCTTGTCAATTTGATTCACGATCAGATAGATCGGCTTGCCCCAATCCGCCAATTGCTTCGCGAACGTAAAATTAATTTCGGACTGGACATGATTATAATCCATGACATAGAATACAACGTCAGCCAGATGCAGTGCCGACTCCGTCGACATCCGGTGCGCATCATCTGTTGAATCCACACCAGGCGTATCGAGCAGCGTCCCATGTTCGCCAAGGATTGCAATTTGCTCATATAGATCAACGGATTCAAATTCTACCCCGTTCACGCAGTACGCTTCCAGATCATTGAGAGGTACAGAGATTTTCTCCCCTACTGCGCCTGGTTTCGTCGGCATCTTCGTAATTATCGCTTGTGGCTGGCCATTGTGAATCCGCACCAAGTTGGCGCTTGTCGGGATCGGACTCGAAGGTAGAATACGTTTCCCGCAGATTCGGTTAATCAGACTCGATTTCCCTGCCGAGAAATGCCCACAGAACGCAATCGTAAATTGTGCCTGTCCCCACTTCTCCATCAGGTCCTTCATTTTCCCTGCATGAACCTCATCGCCCGCTTCTGCTAGCTGCGCTGCGAGCGGCTCTAGACTTAACTTGTAAACATTTTGTAATTCGTTAGTAGTAAGTACACGCATCGCTATTCTCCCCGACAAAAAATAAAACCGAATCTCACGGCATTCGGTTTCCCTGAATTTTCCGTAAGATTTCGGTTTCTAGTGTACCATATTTTGTTCTTCTGGAATAAAGATTTCAAAAACTTTTCCATGTTGTAGAATCGTAATATTGCCCGCTTTGACTTTCATCACGACAACTTCAGGCTTTGCTTTCATTTTCTCAAGGTAATGTTCAGGCACGCTTCCCGAATCACTCACCGTTACGCCTTCAATTTCAGTCTCTTCGTTTTCTTGTAAGTTCGTCCCCATTACGGTCTCGTAGATGTCAGAGAACAATTCGAAATTGTCCGTGTACACTGAGATGCATTTCATGTCATTCATCCTCTTCTTTGTTAGATTGCTTTAATCCTTATCTTTCCTTACTTGGATAGGTTTCATACGTTTTTTGCCTTCACGGCAAATGCTGAGCAACGGACAACTTTCACATTTCGGGTTCTGCGCTTTGCAGTGATATCGACCGAAAAATATGATTCTATGATGCGTGAGCGTCCATTCTTCCTCGGGCACACGTCGCATCAATTTTTTCTCCACTTCAAGCACGGAATCCTTCCAATTCGCAAGGCCAAGTCGTTTCGATACACGTTCAACATGCGTATCGACAGCGATCGCCGGAACACCAAATGCATTCGACATGACAACATTCGCTGTCTTTCGACCCACACCTGGGAGCTCCACAAGCTTATCATGCGCTTTGGGCACTTCGCCATTATAACGCTCTAGTAGCATCATGCACAAGTGTTGAATGTGTTTTGCTTTGCTGCGAAATAATCCAATGCGGCGAATATCTTGCTCTAATTCCTCGATCGGCACCGCGATATAATCTTCAGGCCTCCGATATTTCTGGAACAAATTCACAGTCACCTTATTCACCGTTTCATCGGTACACTGGGCTGACAACAATACAGCAATCACTAATTCGAACGGATTTGAATGATTCAATTCACAATGCGCATCAGGGAACATTTCACCAATGGTATCCAAAATATGCCTCACGGTCGCGTTATTCATGTCTCATTCTCCCCTCTACTTGAACATAAAACCGCCTTGACGCGGGGCTTCCACATCAAGACGGTCATTCAGATGCAGCCTAAAGGTAATTTGATTTAATCCCTACAATTTCTCAATCTCGATGACCTGATTATTGTTGAAGACGAGTAGAATTTGATCTGCATCAGTCAAGGACTGCAGATTTAATAGGGAATCCCCTTTATGAACATAAACATTCGTCACAAAATTGAATTTATAGTTATTATCCGATAGTGACGCGCGTTGTACATAAATTTCATTCGCAGAAGCGGTGTAGCGAGCGAATTTGCGGCTTAACGTATCTAAGACACGCACAACCGTATTTCCATCCGCATCAAGACGCACTTCGACACGATCTGATGTCGATAAGCTATTGATGTTCGTACTGATCGCTTGATTGCGAATAATCTGATAGCTAGCCGTCAGCTTCATTTCTTTCTTCTGACCGGAGAAGTCTTTCAGCGTAATCTTGGAGTTCGCAGCATCAATAGATTCCACTTTACCATAAGTGAGTGTTACTTTGCGAACCAATTCAGGAACATTTCCTGAAAAATTCACATTTACGATTTGGCCCGGAGCAAAATCCGATGCTTTGAGCGCTGTACCGTTCTCATCGAGCAGTGATACACCATCATTCACTTGTTCGATATATCCCGTGCTGGATTTAATCTTGAGCATATTTCTGCTTGCATCAACCGAATAGACTTCGAATTGCGCTTGCGATTTAATGGAGATACGGCCGACTTTATCTTGCGTTGTGCGAAGTTGTGCCGAGATTATATCGCCAACTTTCACATCCGATAACGATGTGCCACTGCTCTTACCATAGACGAATACTACCGCTGAGCTATCATATGGCAATGTGATCGTCTGACCCGCATCTGTCATAAGCGTTAACGTCTGTTTCCATGAATCCAAGCTGAGTAATTTCCCATCATATTTATATACTTTTTGCAACGTTAGAATTTTATCGCCAAGAACAGTCAGATTGACTTTCGTCTTCTCTGGAAGCTGTGCTTCAAGATCTTTGAGCGTAATATTCCCTGTTCCAAAGTCAAATTTCGTCGTCTCTGTCGCGTAGAAGGAGAAGGCTTTACCTTTCGCATTCGTTACCGTCAACAATTGCAATTTGGGATTGTATCCAGCTACCGTTAATTCTTGCAGCTGCTCCATTTTACGACCAACGACTTGGATTTTCGAGATACGGTCATCCGGTGTAATGGTCATTTCAATCACGTCACCATTCGTATCATCCGCGATCAAATCTGCAATCGTCGGTGTCTTGATGCCGTCAACTACAACTTCAACTTTGTCTGCGAGGAGATTCACTTCCGGACGGGAAGTCCCTTCCTTCACATAAGTCACCAGCTTATTCGCTGTGCTGATGTTGATTAATGTACCGCGTACGGTTCTCGCACTGGTCTGCTTCACTTCAAGCTGCGTCACTTGACCATTCTTCACGACATAGGAAATAACGTCATTCACTTTCACTTCAGCTAGACTTTTCAGACGTTGATCTTGATAGAGCAACATGGCATCCGGCGAGAGCGTCAAGGTCTCTTCCACGTTGGATGCATCTCTTACTTTGAATGTCTGTTTCGCAACATCGATCGACGTCACAGTACCTGCGCCTGTCTTATTCACGGGTGCAGATTTCACTTGAACAAGAACAACTTTCTTCTGACCGGAGAACGTCTCACGCTTAATATCTAACGTACTGTCTGGCGCAATATCCTTCGCAGACATCGCTTTGCCATTCTGATCCAAGAATGCTGTGCCTGCATCAAAATCATACGTAACATAATCATCATTGCTCAGAACAGTAAATTTCGTACCTGTGCTATGCAGACGTTGGAATTTACCCTCTACGGATTCCAGTTGAATCTTCGAATCGATCACTTCAACATAGCCTGCTGTACCTTGGGTATCAATCACTTTCACTTTCGTATAGGCTTGTACGGTCGATGCAGGTACGGATGTCTCCGAATCTGCTGTGTAATAGGAAGTTCCTTTTAACGTAAAGTTATGAATCTTGCCATCCTCTCCATACAAGCTAAGCTCGGAATCCGACAAGCTCGTAATGACACCCTGATAGACATTGTCATATTTGATATTCGTATGTTGATCCCCACGACTGAAGAAAGTAGCCAATTGCGCACGCGTTACATTCCCTGCTGGGTTGAATTTATTGCCTTCCATCCCCGTCGTGAGCTTCAGATCAAGGGCTACATTAATATAGCCAAGCATGGAAGGGGAGATTTTGCTGTTATCTGCGAATGTCGTTGCTTTATTCATCGCAACCTTTGCTTCAGCCTGTTTGTTCAATGCGCGAACGAGAATTTTCGTGATCCATTCGCGTGAAGCTTTTTTCGAGCCCCATGCCTCTTTCGAACCTGCAGGTGTCATTTCTTCATTTTTATCAAGAAGACCTTTGGAGAACGCAAGCGCGACATACGGTTTGAAGTAGTTGTCCACGACGAATCCGCTCTGGAACGCTACAGACGAAGTCGCATCCAAATCCTTCTCTAGATTCATATAACGAATCGCCATCGTGACCGCTTCTTGCTGCGTAACCGGATCGTTTGGTCTGAATTTGCCGTTATTTCCAAGAAGAATCTTCTCTAGCGCAAGCTTCGTAATATGCTTTTCTGCCCAGAACCCACTCTTGACATCGCTAAACAAGGCACTGCCGCTGCCTATAGATGTATTGGTTGAAGATCCGTTTGTAGTACCTGTATTTCCAGTATTGCCAGTATTACTTGTGTTATTTGTATTTCCTGTGTTGCTTGTGTTGTTATTTGTGTTACTTGTGTTCCCTTTATTCGCATCTGATGTCGAATTATCTTTGCTATTCGTTGTCGAAGTAGATGAATTTCCATTAGCCGGTGTTACCGCTGCGTATGCACTTCCTGCCGCACCGAATACGAGAACCGCTGATAGAAACAATGTGACGAACTTTTTAGACATGATGTGACTCCTCTCTCTATGTAACCTATTAAAAAATGCTAAGTATAATAAATTCAACAAAGAAGCAGGAAGATCCTGCTTCTTTCTCTTAATTTCTGCTAAAAGGATGTTCTAATTCGACATGACCCATCAAAGAATCGACAGATTTTCCATCGACAAGAATATCTACTGTTTTTACTTCATCAAACTGAAAGCTCGTCTTGAGCAGCGCTTGAAGCGCCAAATCTTCTCCAGATGCACCCAAATGCGCATCTTCCGGAATTTTCACATCAACGGTTAATGCACCATCATCTTTCAGCGTTGCAGATAGGAATTCGGATTTATCCCACAATGCAATCAGCTTCTCGTCATCCGTCTGTTGCAAAGTCTTCAATGCGGCCAGATACTTAGCTTTCGCATCGCTGAACTTGATTTCCGTGTCCTTCGGTACGAGATTCAAGATCTGATCATCCGTATAGAATGATTGAATTTTCAATGTCTGCTCAGCTGGCTGCACAACCTCAGTCTGATCTCCCGGCTGTGGATCGGCAGATTTCTGTCCGCATCCAGCCGCAATGGCTATCGTTAATAATAATGTGCTAAGTACTAGAATCGTTTTCTTCAAAATTCTCACCTCGTATTAGGACTTTAATCCCAAATATTGTTTAATCCCATCTTTAATGGATTGGGCCACACGATACTGGAAATCTTCCTGGTAGAGAGCCGATTCATCGGTTTGATTCGTTAAGTAACCTACCTCTAACAAACTTGCCGGCATATTGGTCTCACGCGTAACATGCAGACTTTGTTTGCGAACGCCTCGATCCGGTAGTCTGGTGCCTTTTACAAGGTTGTTGTGCATCACTTGCGCGAATGCCTTGCTATCATCTCTGGAGTAATACGTCTCCGTACCACTGATCGATGACTTGTTAATACTGTTCGCGTGAATGGAAACAAATAAGTCCGCATGATGCTGCTTTGCAAAAGCAACACGCTCTTTAAGCTCCAAGAACGTATCGTCTGTACGTGTGAGAATAATCTCTACGTCAGGATCGTTCTTGAACACTTCTGCCACCTTCAGCGCCTGTGCAAGATTGAAATCCTTCTCATTCCGCTTATTAAGGCTGATCGCTCCAGGATCCTTCGCACCATGCCCTGCATCAATCACAACGATATATTTGCCGGAGTGCGGCGGGAGCGTTCCCGTTCCATCGTCCTTTCCCGGATCCGGACTGCTGCCATTCAGATCAACGACAACTGTGTTAGGATCCTTCGTTGTATATACGGAGAAGTTTTGACTTTGTTTCATATCAATGACGACCCGAACTGTGGCTGGGTTATCGCTATATTGCGAATAACGGATTTTCTCAACAACAGGATGATCCTGAACAATGAATTCAGCTTGTCCACTCGAGGCGAAATTCTGCGTCTTCGAGAAGGCATCCGAGAACTTTGAATTCGGAATATCGACGACGATACGATCAGGACCGGTCAACCGCTGCTGTGTTGGCTTCAGATCCCCTTTACTCACCCCAATAATCAATCGGTTATCTTCAAAGGACATCGTCTGGATTTCGGACAATTCAACTTTTGAATCACCTGTACCTGTCGAACCGCCTTGATCTGGGTCCGGCTGTGTTACCGGCGGCTTCGGCTGCGTTACTTCAGATCCAAAATCCGATGTGAAGAGGTAAACCGACTTGGTCTCATTCTCCCAATCTACAACAAGTCCCATCGTCTCACCAACGAAACGAAGGGGAACGAGCGTTGTATCTGATTTAATGATTGGAGCTACATCAAGATTTACTTTCTTGCCATTGACTGTTGCCCATTTCTGGGACACTACGAGTTCTATCGTCTTCTTGTCATTATGTATGGTTACCGTGCGCGTCTTCTTATTCCAGTCAACCTGGAAGCCAAGTTCCTCAACGACTACACGAATTGGAATCATCGTCGTACTCTTAATCATCTGCGCTTCTGCGGACGGAGAGAGTGACACACCATTGAGATACAAATGCAATCCCGCACTCGCATGACTTAAACTCGGTAACATGAACAACATCAAACAAAAAAACACCAATGTACCAATTTTCTTCATCCTTCACCCCTGCTTTTCATAGATTTACTTGCGTGAACAACGGTATCGAAAGCCTCGACACCTAACAAATTATTAGACGTCCATTTGTCGACAAAAGTTGCGGTAACTCAACAAAAAAATGAGCCCCAACCCTTTATCTCCAAAGGAATTGAAGCTCTTCCATAATCTATCAAATCAAATTATGCTTGAAATCCTAGATACACATTTATCCCGTCTTTAATCGATTGCGCAACGCGATTCTGGAACTCTTCCGTAAATAACACCGCCTCATCCGAGAGATTCGATAAGTACCCAACCTCTAACAACACGGCTGGCATAGTCGTCTCACGCGTCACATGCAAGCTCTTCTGGCGTACACCGCGATCAGGAAGCTGTGTCGCTTGTACCAGCTTGGCATGCATGACTTGTGCGAATGCTTTACTGGCATCCTCTCGCGTATAATAGGTTTCTGTCCCGGATATTGTAGGTTTGTTCTCTATACTATTCCCATGAATAGACACAAATAAGTTCGCCTGAACCTGTTTCGCTAACGCTACACGATCAGTCAGTGTTGGATATGTATCGTCTGATCTCGTCAGAATAATTTGAACATTCGGGTCATCACGGAATAAATCTGCGACTTTAAGGGCTACTGGTAGATTGAAATCTTTCTCGCGTCGGTTGTTCGGGCTGCTCGTGCCCGGATCATTACCGCCATGCCCTGCATCTATGACGACGATATATTTGCCTGATTGCGTTGGAGTAACAGGCTGTCCCGCACCTGGGTTTGTACCTACGTCAACATTCGCTTGATTAAAATCAACGATGATTGTGTTGGGATCATTCGCGGTATATAGACTAAAATTTTGGTTCTGGTTCAAATCCAGCACGATCCGCACGGTCGATGGATTGTTGGAGAAGAGCGAGAAACGGATTTTACTGACAACGGCATGATTTGGCACTTGGATTTCTCCTTGTCCGTTCATGCCAAAAGTAGCGCTTTTGAAGTACGAATCTGCAAATTTCGCGTTCGGCACATCAATGACAACACGATCCGGATTCGTCAACCGTTCCTGCTTAGGCAGTAACCCGCCTTTACTGACGCCGATAATAAGACGGTTATCCTCGAATGTGACAGACTGTACGTCTGTGAGTTCACCCATCTTCACCTCTTCAGATAAATCCTTGTCACTCGATGCTCCTGAATTTGCAGGATCTACTACACCGCCCTGGTCTGGCTCTGGCAATGTTGTCGGTGGCGTGGGCTGTGTCACATCGGAACCAAAGTCGGAGGAAAATAAAAAAACCGATTTACTCTCACTTTCCCAATTGACGACGAGACCCATCTGTTCTCCGACAAAACGGAGCGGAACAAGCGTCGTATCCTTTTTGAGTGACGGCGGCATATCCAGTGTGATTTTCTTATCGTTCACTGTCGCCCATTTCTGATCAACGACGAGCTGAATCGTCTTCTTATCATTATGTATAGAGGCCATACGCGTCTTCTTATTCCAATCTACCTGGAAGCCAAGCTCTTCGACGACAACCCGGATCGGGATCATCGTTGACCCCTTAATCATTTGCGCTTCTGCAGACGGCGAGACAGACTCTCCATTGAGATATAACTGCAACCCCGCTTCCGCATGCATCATACTCGGCAACAAGAACAACATCCAACAGAACAAAACGACAGCGCCTATTTTTCTCATCCGATTCTCCTGATCTTCATAGATTTATATTCTATCAACACAAAAATGATAAGACATGACACCTTCTCACAAGAATAGACATCCAAAACTTTACAAAAGTTGCGCGTTATAGTAAATATAAAACAAAAAAAATAGAGCTTCAACCCTCTAATTGTGAAAGGATTGAAACTCTTTCTATTCAATAGATAAAAATTGATCGTTTATGCAAGATTACGCTTTTGCTCGTAAGCTGAGATTTTATCTTCGTGCTGCAGTGTTAGACCGATATCGTCAAGTCCTTGAAGCAAGAATTGACGGCGATGCTCATCCAAGTCGAATTGAATTTCCAGACCGAACTCATCTGTAATTTTCTTATTCTCAAGATCAACCGACAGCTGGTAACCTTCGAGCTCCGCTGTACGCTTGAACAAATCTTCCACCTGCTCTTCTGACAATTTGATTGGTAGAATCCCGTTCTTAAAGCAGTTATTGTAGAAAATATCTGCGAAAGACGGCGCGATTACGCAGCGGAAGCCATAATCCAAGATTGCCCACGGTGCATGTTCACGGGATGATCCGCAGCCGAAGTTCACGCGAGAGACCATAACGGAAGCTCCCTCGTAGCGCGGTTTGTTCAATTCAAACGCTGCATTCACATCGCCATTCTCATGGAATCTCCATTCATAGAATAGAAATTGACCGAAGCCAGAGCGCTCAATACGTTTCAAAAATTGTTTTGGAATAATAGCGTCCGTATCCACATTTACGCGATCGACCGGTCCGACAATCCCTGTTAGCTGTTTAAATGGTTCCATCGTTATTTCCCCTCTCGTCCATCATCTTCCGAATCTATTCTATTAGTTCGCTGCTTTTAGTTCCCAATCACGTACATCAACGAAATGTCCTTTGATAGCCGCTGCTGCTGCCATCGCTGGAGATACCAAGTGCGTACGACCACCGCGTCCTTGACGTCCTTCAAAGTTACGGTTCGAAGTCGAAGCACAACGTTGTCCAGGTTGTAATACGTCTGGATTCATCGCAAGACACATACTGCATCCTGCATCACGCCATTCAAATCCTGCCGCTGTGAAGATTTTGTCCAAACCTTCCTTCTCGGCTTGAATCTTAACACGACCAGAACCTGGAACGACAATCGCAGTTACATGGCTCGATACTTGGTAACCCCGAGCAATTTCTGCTGCTGCGCGCAAATCTTCAATCCGACCATTGGTGCAAGATCCGATAAAGACATAATCAATACCGATCTCAGAAATAGGTGTACCTGGTTTCAGATCCATATATTCAAGAGCTTTTTCAGCTGCTTTACGTTCATTCTCGGAAGAGAAGTCATTCGGATTCGGTACCGTTGCCGTAATATCTGTACCCATTCCTGGGCTTGTTCCCCAAGTCACTTGAGGGATCAGGCTGTCGACATCGAAGTCAACAACTAGGTCATACGTTGCGCCATCATCGGATGCAAGCTGTTTCCAAGCCGCTACCGCTTGATCATAGGCTTCACCTTGCGGTGCGTATTCACGGCCGCGCAGGTATTCGAATGTTACTTCATCCGGTGCGATGAGACCCGCTCTGGCACCCGCTTCAATAGACATGTTGCAGACCGTCATACGTTCTTCCATCGTCAAGGAACGAATCGCTTCACCTGTGTATTCGATAACATAGCCTGTTGCGAAGTCTGTACCGTATTTCGCGATAACGCCAAGAATCATATCCTTCGCAGTTACGCCTGGTTTACGGTTGCCGACAAATCGAACTTCCATCGTTTTGGCTTTCGCTTGTTGTAGACATTGTGTTGCAAGTACGTGTTCTACTTCACTCGTACCGATCCCGAATGCTAATGCGCCGAATGCGCCATGCGTTGATGTATGGCTGTCGCCGCATACGATCGTTTTACCTGGATGCGTTAATCCAAGCTCTGGACCCATTACGTGAACAACCCCTTGATCCAAGCTGTTCAAGTCAAAGCAAGTGACACCGAAATCTGCACAGTTCTTCGATAGTGTATCGATTTGCTGCTTCGAGATGGGATCTGTAATGTTAAAACGGTCTTTCGTCGGTACGTTATGGTCCATCGTTGCAAAAGTCAGCTCTGGACGGCGTACTTTACGATTGGACAAGCGAAGTCCTTCAAATGCTTGTGGAGATGTTACTTCGTGAACCAAATGAAGATCAATATACAAAACACTTGGTTTGCCTTCCTCTTGATGAATCACATGATTTTCCCAAATTTTCTCAAACATCGTCTTTTTCGCCATTATCATTCACCTCTTCATCGAATCGAAACCATATAGATTTGCGGTTATTGCTGATTTCCGTACGCAAATCTTTTCTTTGAATGAATCATAGCATTTCCATTTCGATTGCTCCAAGATATAATAACTATAAGTGTTATAGGTTTTCGTTATAACAAAAACTCTTTCGATGTACTTCGCAGAGGAGTGACCGCGTTAAGAGATAGTTTTTAATGCCAAATAGAATTAACGATACCGTTTTATTTAGACGAGTTTCCATTCTATTGTGGTAAACAATTCGAAGAAGGGGACCCTTAAGATGGAATTACGTCAATTACAATATGCCATTCAAATCGCCGCAGAGCGAAATTTCTCCCGGGCTGCCGAGAAGCTTCATATCGCACAGCCTTCCCTTAGTCAACAGCTCTCGAAGCTCGAGAAGGAAATCGGCGTCCTCCTTTTTCAAAGAAACACCAACTCCGTCGAGCTAACGCATGCCGGTGCAGCGTTTATCAATCAAGCACAGAAAATTATCGATGCCGTCGATCAATTGAAGCAAGAAATGGCAGATATCTCCAATACACGAACGGGAAAAGTTGTCGTTGGAAGTATGCCGATCACGGGTTCTCATATTTTGCCGCATGTGCTGCCCGTCTTTCAGGAGAAATATCCCGATATCGAAATGGTTCTTGTCGAGGATACATCCGCAGATTTGGAGAAATTGACGGCCAACGGTCAGACCGACTTCTCACTGCTATCCTTGCCTCTCCAAGAGCCGTCTTTGGCATACGAGCCTGTTATTGAGGAAAAAATCGATCTGGCCGTGCCGCCGAACCACATCCTTGCTGCTCTCTCCAATTGCAATCCAGAACGACTCATCCGCATCGAAGATCTGAAGGACGAGCCATTCATCATCCTGAAGAAAGGGCAAGGCTTCCGTCAGATTACGATTGAATTATGCCAAGCGGCTGGATTTACACCGCGTATCGTCTTTGAGAGCAGCAATATGGAGACGGTACAGTCGCTCGTCGCCGCCGGCATGGGCATTGCATTCGTCCCTCACTTCATCGCACGTGCGCGTCGTAGTGAGTTCATCCCAACCTATCTGCCGCTGGAAGATCCGTCGCCCAAACGAACGCTCGTTATTGCCTATCGGAGGGGACGTTATCTTTCCAAAGCCGCCGAAGCATTCATTGAAGTGTTCAAGACGACCATTCAACAACAATTTCAATCTTCATAAGATAAACCTGAACCTACATCAAACAACGTCTGACCGCTTTGATCAGGAATTCGAACGGGTAGCTTACCCGTCGGCATATTCAAACCGAGCAATGTACGAACACCTGCGGGCAGATTCGCCGTTGCACGATCCCCGTAGACAGCGACGAATGCAGGAATATCAGGGATATATCGAATATCATAAGGCGCGCCGACTGCGAGGACGGCCGCTTTTTGCTTTGCTTTTCGAAGCTGATTCCATACCTTGCGCACCGCATCTCGCTGCTTCTTATCCGTGTTCAGATTCCTTGTTACGAGGAGGATCGAATCCGATGCTCCGATCTGCTGCTGCTGTGCGGCTGTTAATCCGCCTGTGATAGGAAGGGTGACAATTTTCTTGAATCGAGCCTGTCCTTCCTTCGCAATAATCGCACTAAACTGTCGCTGCATTTCTGGCAGTAAAGACGATGGACCTAGAATGTATAATGTAGTGTTTGTATTGATCGTGAAAGGCAATAGATGATCTTGATTCTTGAGCAGTGTCGCAGCATGCTCGGCAATTGCAAGCTCTGTCTGCCTTGCTTCTTGGTCTTGCATCGCCTTTTGAGCTAAGCGGAATTGATCAACATACGAGGTTGGCTTATGGGCTTCTAGCAAGCCGTACTTTTGTTTCAATTTCAAGATTCGCTCCACACTGGCATTGATACGATCCTCTGTAATGACGCCCTGCTTTACCGCGTCTGTTAGCCACTTGACGGAGGCATCGGGATTCGGTGGCATCAATAACAAATCAACCCCAGCCTGAACCGCCTGCAGTATGGCCTCCTTATCACCGAAATTCGATGAGATGGCTTGCATCTCTAAGGAATCAGTTACGATAACGCCTTCAAATCCAAGCTCTTCTCGAAGAATCTTGGTTAGAAACGTATGCGATAATGTCGCAGGAATGTGAACTTTTGCGCCGTCTTTTTTCGAAATAACCGTCTTCTTCTCAATCTTCGGGAATGTAATATGTGCTGTCATCATCATATCCACGCCTTGATTCATCGCCTCACGAAATGGAACAAGCTCTACTTGATCTAGACGATCTCGATCATATGGAATGGAGGGTAGTCCAAGATGTGAATCCATCGAAGTATCGCCATGCCCTGGGAAATGCTTCACAACGGAAGGCATCCCTACCTCTTGCAAACCTTTCACCATAGCAATCCCCATCTCAGCAACTTCTTTAGGCTCTGAGCCGAACGATCGAATGCCAATGACCGGGTTGTCGGGATTATTATTAACATCTAATGAAGGCGCGAAGTTGAGATTGAACCCGAACGACTCGATCTGCTCCCCGATCAATTTACCCGTCTGCTCCGCGTAGTCCGCATTCCCTGTTGCTCCTAGCGCCATATTGCCTGCAAATCGCGGCAGCCATGGGAGACGTGTCACCACACCGCCTTCCTGATCAATAGCAACCCAGATCGGCACCTTCGTTGAAGCGGATTTCAAATCCGTGATCAGCTTTACGGTCTGTTCTGCTGATTTCAGATTGCGTTGGAACAAGATCACCCCGGCATATTGCTGTTTCCTAAGTTGGGATCCCGCCGCCTGATCGGCTTCGCGTTGTAGCGTGTCTAGATCGACGATCATCATTTGAGCAGCTTTTTGAGCAAGCGTCATGGACGTAAGCTGGGCTTGGATTTCAAGATCCGCGGGATCTGGTGATGGTGAAGGGTCAGGCTCTACTGCCTCATCAGATTGGTTCACAGAAGAGTTCCCCGTGTGTTCCGAGTGATTCGGAATCGTCGGCTGTTGTGCTGCCGTCTGACCGAATATCCACGCAGGCTTTTGTACATAAACCATGGCCGAGATGACGACTATAAGACAGACACTCGCGATGATAAGCATTATTTTTCGCAATTTTCCCACATCCTTCGACAAGATTTAACGATATGAATTTATTTAAATCGGAATATATGCTATAATTTCCTTTTAGCCCTTTTTTCTAGGAGGTACTCGTACTCGTGATTCATAAAGTTGGAAGAAATGACCCCTGCCTATGCGGCAGCGGTAAGAAGTACAAAAAATGTTGTATGAACAAGAGTGAGGAGCAAAGTCAGGATACGAAGATTATTATCCCTGTCGCTCAGAAGAATGCTCAAAGCGTCCAAGCTCTTGTGGAAGAATGGTTCGCAGAATCTCCTTCCTACAACACGGTCGCAGAGCAAATTGTCGAGCATATGCAAGACAGCTATAGCTGGGATCAAATAACTGAAGCACTTCATATCTGGCACGCTTATGCAACCCAGACGTCTCCGACGATTCGGAAGGCAGAAACGTTAACCGCGGCGATCGAATATTATGTAGCCCAGACGCATGGTCTTGAGCAAGTGACTCAATCCAGTCTTGGCACGAAATATAGTGTATCCCCAGGAACCGTGTCCCAACGCGTTCAGCAAATTCGCGAATATATGAATGAGCATCCGTGCTATGATCCGTTAGATCAACGCATCCCACAACTTCGTCATATGCTAACGGAGTCTAAAATGCATCATATCGAAAAGCTTCTTGCAGAGCAGAAATTCGCTTCGATTGATGAAGCCAAAGACTATATGCTACAGCTTATCAATCAAGGGAAGATAACTCAAGGCATGAAGACGGAAACTGTTGCTGAAGAAGCACAAGAATTGCTCTACGAAGCTTGGGAAGAGCCTTCACCTGCTCGTCGTACGGAGCTTGCGAAGCAGGCGCTCGAGCTCGATGCGAATAATTGCGATGCATACAACATTCTTGCAGAGAGCGCTGTGACAACACCTGAGGAAGCTATCGGATATTATGAAGAAGGAATGCGCGTTGGCGTAAGTGCACTAGGAGCATCATTTATTGAACAGAACAAGGGACAAGCATGGGGCAGTGTTCGAATTCGCCCATACCTTCGTTCCAAAGCAGGGTTTGCTCGCAAGTGCATGGAGCTTGGACGTATGAAAGAAGCAATTCTGCATAACGAAGAAATTATCAGACTTGATCCAACAGATCATCTGCATGTGCATAATCCTTTAATTACATCTTTTGTCGAAATGAATCAATTGAAATCCGCAACACATCTCATTGAGACCTACGCTTCGGACAAATCAGTTGCGTTCGTCTATAATCGTGTACTCGTCGAATATTTAGCGAATGGCATTACACCGCAGCTTACTGCGCTGTGGACTGAGGCAGTTCAAGCTCATCCAATCGTGTCTGAACATTTACTGCAATCGAAGAAAATGCCTGCCTTCAAAAATGAAATGGTACAATATGTGCAATCACATATGCACCTCTGGCAGCAGCATGAAGCGCTTAACGCTTGGGTTAAGCAACAATGATAAAGATAAAGCTGCAATCCGCGAGCGGATTGCAGCTTTTTTGGTGTGGAACAATACGATTCTAATAATGCTGCGGCCTGCGGTCTTCGAACACAGGAATTCTGCCACGTACTTCATCAACTAAGGACAAATTAATCGTCGCTGTAAGAATCTCTTCATGACCTTGCCCTTCTACCAATACTTCGCCCCACGGATCGATGATCATCGAATGACCGAAAAACTCCGTTGTACCACTCGTACCGACACGATTACAGGATACAACGTACATTTGGTTCTCAATGGCGCGCGCTGTAAGTAAGGTACGCCAATGATGCAGACGCGGGTTGGGCCACTCAGCAGGCACGAACAATATTTTCACACCTGATAAAGCTAATTTCCGTGCTAGTTCCGGGAATCGAATATCATAACAAATCATCATCCCAGCCTGCACGCCTTCAGCTTCAAATATGCCGATATGATTGCCCTCAGCTAGATACTTCTCTTCATCCATCAAACGAAACAAATGAATTTTGGAGTAATCCGCCACCACTTCACCAGCGCGGTCAAAGACATAGATCGTGTTGTAGATCTGATCATCACGACGTTCTGCGATGGAACCTGCGATCACATGCACTTCATGTTCCTTACAGAATGAAGAAATTAACGCCTTCGTACGTTCCCCATGGACATCCGCAAGCTCATGAATTTGCTCAAGGGCATACCCTGTATTCCACATTTCAGGTAATAGAATGCAGTCCGGCTTCACATCAACCTGAACTGCTTGTTGTAATAGCTGCTCCACCTTCTTATAATTCTCATCTGGCTGCCCAATCGCAACATCCATTTGCAGAACGGACAACTTCCATTTTTGCTCGCTCATTGATCTCGTCCTTCCCTTAGTTCCATACGAACTCCTTATAAAAAATGCCAATATGCTTTGTAATAATCATAACGTGTGATGGTTCACTGTCAAGATGGGTACTATAGAACCGAAGCCTGTAAACCTGACTAAAGGAGACTATGTAATGATACGAAATCCATGGTACAAATCATTAGCTCTATGCTTCTTATTGATGGCGTTAGGCATGGGAATGTTCATGCCCCCATCCTACGCTGCCGCAACGATCGCTCAACCCAATGAGTTACAGCCCGTCCAGCAGTTCGAGTTGAAATCAGAGAAAATTGTCAAGGTTGTTCCGAACAATGACGCCTTTCAGAAAGAAGCACTGTCTTGGCTGAATTCCGCAACAGGATTATCGACGCAGCTCAGCTTGGATGACAAATGCGGATCTATTTACAAAGTGCCGTTGAAGAAAGAAATCACCAAAGAGTTCAAAGGACTCACATTTGTCGTGAGCGAAATATTCTTGATCTATTGCCCAACCAAAGATCCGCTTATCCTCGTCTTTAATAAAGAACGCAAACCTTTCTTGCTCACGTTCAGTGCAGATGTGAAGCCGTTCATTACCATGGTCGATAAAGCCCAGTAATGCCGCATCTCACCCTTGTCTCTCACTCTATACACCTTAGGTAAATCGTGCTAAATTAGGTGTATTGTACATCTCGAAGGATATGGAGTGAAGTAAGACATGTTAACGACAGAGAAAAGCGAGCAGCCGGACAGACGCGATAACGTAGCATCGGTCCACATTGAACCCGCGAAGCGAATGCAAGGACTGCCCACCCAGTTCTTCGCTAATCTTGTGAAACGCGCGAATGCGAAAGCAGCAGAAGGCCATGATGTCATTAATTTAGGGCAAGGAAATCCTGATCAACCTACACCTACCCACATTGTATCGGCCTTGCAGGAAGCTGCTGCAAATCCGATGTATCATAAATACCCGCCATTTAGCGGATACAGCTTCTTGAAAGAAGCCATTGCAACAAGATACCGTGAAGATTACGGTGTCGAGCTCGACCCGGAGACGGAGGTTGCCATTCTATTCGGCGGCAAAACAGGCCTTGTCGAGATCAGTCAAATTCTTCTCAATCCCGGTGATGTGTGTCTCGTTCCTGATCCGGGATACCCTGATTATTGGTCCGGCGTTGCACTAGCAGGTGCGGAAATGGTATTCATGCCGCTCGTTGCGCAAAATCAATTCCTTCCGGATTTCAGTGCAATCCCTGCAGAATCGCTGGAAAAAGCCAAATTGATGTTCTTAAATTATCCGAACAATCCTACCGGAGCCATCGCAGATGAAGCATTCTATACAAAGACCATCGAATTCGCTCGGCAGCACAATATCGTTGTAGCGAGTGATTTCGCCTATGGGGCGATCGGTTTCGACGGCAAAAAACCGAAGAGCTTCCTAGAATTACCGGGTGCCAAGGAAGTCGGCGTCGAATTCTATACACTATCCAAAACGTATAATATGGCAGGGTGGCGCGTTGGCTTTGCACTTGGCAATTCGGAAGTCATCAAGCTAATTAATCTCATGCAGGACCATTATTATGTGAGTCTCTTCGGTGGCATTCAAGCGGCCGCAGCGACGGCCCTTACTGCTCCTCAGACTTGTGTGGAAGAGCTTGTCGCTACGTATGAAAGCCGTCGGAATGCACTTTACGATGCGCTAGATCGTATTGGCTGGAGAGCCGTGCGTACGCCTGCGTCCTTCTTCTGCTGGCTGCCGGTTCCCGAAGGATATACATCTAGTTCATTCGCTGACCTGCTGCTCGAACAAGCGCATGTCGTCGTCGCACCTGGCATTGGTTTCGGTGAACATGGCGAAGGTTATGTCCGCGTTGGTCTCTTGGCATCAGAATCTCGACTTGAAGAAGCGGTGGAACGGATCGGTCGACTTGACCTTTTTTAGCGCCGAATTCGTCCCTTTACAAACCTCAATTTTCCATGTATTCTATTAGGAAATGAAGATCTAAACGTATTGACAGGACCAGTATGAAAGAGACGTGACGATAAGAGAGCAAGCTTCATCGGCTGTAAGAGCTTGCCGCCCACGCTTTCAGAACCCTATCCTCGAACGGTCGGCTGAAAAGCTGAACAGTGCCTTCTGTTACAAGGCGTTCAAGTTGGATGAGCAATTCATCAATTAAGGTGGTACCGCGGAAGCAGAAGCTTTCGTCCTTTATGTGTAAAGGACGAAAGCTTTTTTTGTTATATATGCATTGATTTTCAAATGAATAAGGATGTGATGAAATGCAGCGTATTGTAGTCAAGATTGGCAGCAGCTCCCTCACTTCCGACGAGGGTGGACTGAATCGTTCAAAAGTCGACTTCTTCACCAGCGAGTTAGCAGCGCTCCACGCTTCTGGTGCTCAGGTCTTACTCGTTACCTCAGGTGCCGTGGCCGCAGGGTTTCGACAAATCGGATATACAACGCGGCCCAAGCTGCTGCATGAGAAGCAAGCTGCTGCCGCTGTCGGGCAAGCACTGCTAATGCGTGCATACCAGGAGGCATTTGGTGCACAGCAGATCGGTGCAGCTCAAATTCTACTAACCCGATCGGACTTTAGTAATCGGCAGCGTATTCAGAATGCACAAATGACGATAGAAGAGTTATTGAAGCAAGGGATCATCCCGATCATTAATGAGAATGACACCGTATCCGTGGATGAGCTGAAGTTCGGTGACAACGATACATTATCAGCCTTGGTTGCGAACCTCGTTCGAGCAACAGGACTCATAATCATTACGGATACAGATGGTCTATATACCGCTGACCCTCGAAATAACCCCGATGCAGTGCGCATTGAGCGTGTTCAAGAGATCAACGAGGATATTATCGCAGGTGCCGGTGGCTCTGGATCTCTCGTGGGTACGGGCGGCATGCGCTCCAAGGTTGAAGCTGCGCGTATCGCGATGCGTGGCGGTGTGCCGGCATTCGTAGGTCGTGTTCTTGAGCCGGGTGACCTCGATATGGCTTCGCAGGGACACGGACGTGGAACGTATTTCGATACACAGCTCCATTCGCTCTCCACGAAGAAACAGTGGCTAGGCTTCCATTCCACACCGAGCGGAAGAGTCTGTGTAGATGCAGGCGCCGAACAAGCCCTGTTAGCAGGAGGCAAAAGCTTGCTCCCCGTGGGTGTGCGAGAAGTGGATGGCGACTTTCATGCGGGTGATGTGATCGAAGTATACAATCTCCATAGCCAATTGGTGGGGCGCGGGGTCGTCAATTATTCAGCTGCCCAAATGCGGAACGTCGCAGGGCTGAGCACCGATGAAGTACAGAAACGTATCGAGGTTCCTCGCATCGAAGTGATCCACCGAGATGAATGGATTTCATTGAAATGAACTAGGATTAACCATTAGGGAGGCTGAAGAATATGAGTGAAGTTCGGGAGAAATCGTCGTTAGCCAAAGGAACGCTAGTTACACTTAATCGTTTGACTGCAGCGGAGAAAAATGATGCTTTGATGAAAATGGCAGACGCGCTGATCGAGGAGCAGCATTCGATTATTGCAGCGAACCAAGAAGATTTAGAACGTGGTCGTGCGAATGGCACAAGCTCTTCGCTACTTGACCGACTCGCATTGAATGAATCCCGAATTGCGGGGATGGCGGAAGGGTTACGTCAAATTGTAGAACTACCGGATCCCATCGGTGATGAACTCGAGCATATCGAGAGACCCAATGGACTGAAGATTGAGAAAATTCGAGTTCCACTTGGCGTTATCGGGATCATCTATGAAGCGCGTCCCAATGTAACGGTCGATGCAGCAGGCCTCTGTCTTAAGACGGGAAATGCCGTCGTTCTGCGCGGTGGTTCATCTGCGATCAGCTCCAACAAACGCATCGTCGAGGTGTTGCAGCAAGCTCTTGCGAATTCAGCCATTCCAGTAGCAGCCCTTCAATTGATTGAAGATACAAATCGCGCATCCGTTGATGAAATGCTGAAGCTGAACGGACTGCTGGATGTCGTTATTCCTCGCGGCGGCGCCTCCTTGATTCAAAATGTCGTCCAGAACGCGACAGTTCCTGTGATCGAGACTGGCGCAGGCATCTGCCATACGTATCTAGACGCAACGGCGAAGCTTGACATGGCCGCACCGATTGTGATCAACGCAAAAGTCCAACGTCCTTCCGTCTGTAACTCGATGGAAACCCTGCTCGTTCATGAAGATTTCGCTGGAGCTCATTTGACCTCGATTGCGGAGCAATTGCGCAGCAACAACGTTGAATTACGTGGCTGTGAGCGTACAGCGCGTTATATCCAGCTCGATCAGAACGCTACGGAGCAAGACTATGCGACCGAATATAACGATTATATTTTGAACATTAAAGTAGTGAACGATCTCGACGAAGCATTGGAGCATATCCGTCAATTTGGAACCATGCATTCCGAATGTATCGTGACGGAGACCACGGCACATGCAGAACGTTTCTTGCAAGAAGTTGATGCTGCTGCGGTCTACCATAATGCTTCCACACGATTCACGGATGGTTACGAATTCGGCTTCGGTGCCGAGATCGGCATTAGTACCCAGAAACTACATGCACGCGGTCCGATGGGCCTCCCTGCGTTGACGTCGACGAAATATCGGATTTACGGCACGGGCCAGATCCGATAATAATATCGAATTATGTTGTAATCGAACTTACTATTTTAAGAAGAATCAGGTGAAGTAGCTATGAAATCATCCATCGTAGGACAGCAAATCTGCTTCTACGGCGCAGGCTCGATTGCGGAAGCAATCGTTCGAGGCTTACTCGATAAAAATATCGCTGCCCCAGAGCAAATGACCCTGCTCAATCGGCAGAACCAAGCACGTCTTCATGAGCTTGAAGCGCGCTATCACGTGCAGACGACGAATGAACCCACGGCAAAAGAGCAAGCTCTACGCGAAGCATCGATCATCGTACTTGCTATGAAACCAAAAGATGCAGCCGAGGCGTTAATGGAGATACGCCCACTCGTAAATCCGCAACAGCTTATCATTTCGGTCATTGCTGGATTATCGATCGGAACTATGCAGGAGCTGCTCGAGTCTCATAATCCAATCGTTCGTACGATGCCAAATACGTCAAGTACGATTGGGCTTGGAGCAACGGGCATGTGCTTCTCAGCAAGCGTGAATGCGATCCAGCAACAGATCGCGTTAAATATGTTCGAAGCCATCGGCGTCGTCAGCATTGTTGAGGAGAAGCAGATGGATATCGTGACGGGTG
Organism: Paenibacillus sp. GCM10027629; assembly: GCF_042676425.1. Taxonomy (NCBI): domain Bacteria; kingdom Bacillati; phylum Bacillota; class Bacilli; order Caryophanales; family Paenibacillaceae; genus Paenibacillus; species Paenibacillus sp. GCM10027629. Next base: position 1,745,941 of record NZ_JBHTGZ010000009.1, read on the forward strand.
TTTCCGGCAGTGGTCCTGCTTACGTCTATTATCTCATCGAATCGATGATCGAAGCCGGAATACAAGGCGGACTCTCGACTGAACAAGCTAGAAATTTAACCATACAAACGCTGATTGGCGCTGCACATATGGTACAATCAACAGGTGAAAACCCAGCTGAACTCAGACGGAAAGTGACTTCCCCGGGAGGAACTACGCAGGCAGCTATTGAAACACTACAGTCGTTCCATTTCACCGAAGCATTAATAACTGCAATACACCGCGCTGCGGATCGTGCAGGTGAGATGGGCGCTCTGATCGGGAGGAAATAAGGAAATGAGACACACATGCATCGCTACCTACCGCTGCTATGACGATAAAGCAGATTTCCATAAGAAAGCTGTATCCATCGCAGTCGGATTAACAGTCGGAAGCTGGACAGAGCTGCCTGAAGCGAAGAAAAAGGAAATGGAGCGTCATTTGGGGCAAGTGGTCCAAGTGACAGAATATCCTGCAACAGAAAGTAACGAGCGATATGCGGATATCCAAATTGCTTATCCTGACGTCAACTTCAGTCGCGATATCCCTGCGTTATTGGTTACCGTATTCGGCAAGCTGTCGATGGACGGCAAGATCAAATTGATGGATTTGGATCTCTCAGAAGATTTCTTGTCCGTTTTCCCAGGTCCGAAATTCGGAATCGAAGGTATTCGCAGCCTACTCGGCGTTCATGACCGTCCTCTGCTCATGAGCATCTTCAAATCCGTGATCGGCCATGATCTCGATGGTTTACGGGAGCAGTTCTATCAGCAGGCGCTTGGCGGTGTCGATCTCATCAAAGATGACGAGATTCTATTCGAGAACCCTCTAACGCCAATTGAGCGGCGCGTGCAAGTCTGTATGGACGCAGCGAAGCAAGCTGAACAACAGACAGGCAAGAAACTGCTCTATGCTGTAAATTTAACGGGGCCCACTTCGAAGCTCGCGGTTCAAGCGCGCAAAGCCATTGATACAGGCGCGAATGCGCTATTATTCAATGTGTTGTCCTATGGGTTCGACGTCCTGCATGAGTTAAGTTCAGATTCGTCGATTAACATCCCCATCGCCGCGCATCCAGCGCTGGCTGGAGCATTCTACCCATCTCAGCATTACGGAATTTCCGCTCCACTCTTACTCGGTAAGCTGATGCGTATCGCCGGAGCCGATCTATCCCTCTTCCCTTCACCGTATGGCTCTGTCGTCATGCCAAAAGAAGAGAATATGGGCATTCGAGATGCGCTGCTAAGTGATAAGTTATCGCTCCGTTCAACAATGCCTGTACCCTCCGCGGGCATTCACCCGGGACTTGTACCCCTAATTCTGCGTGATTTCGGACGTGAAGTGGTGGTCAATGCTGGTGGTGGCGTTCACGGACATCCGCAAGGAGCTGCAGCTGGCGGACGCGCCTTCAATCAAGCGATTGATGCGACATTGCAGGGCATTTCGTTGCAGGAGTATGCCGTAACCCATCCTGAACTCCATGCTGCGATTGATATCTGGGGGGTTAGATCATGATACAGAACGGATCCAAACAACCTGTCGTCTTCTGTGATTTCGACGGTACAATAACAGTCAATGATAATATCGTTGCGATCATCCAACATTTCGATCCACTCGGTTGGAAATCCATTGTGGACGATGTCATCGCGGAGCGTAAATCGGTTCGCGTCGGCGTCGGGGAGATGTTCCGATTGCTGCCCACATCACAACGTGAAGAAATTACCCGCTTCGCCATCGACCAAGTTCAAATCCGTCCTGGCTTCGCTGAATTTCTTACGTTCTGCAAGGAGCAGCAAATCGAATTCTATGTCACAAGCGGTGGAATAGACTTCTTCATCTATCCGATCTTGGAGCGCTTCGATATTCCAAAGGAACGCATCTTCTGCAATACCAGCGATTTCTCCGGCTCGCATATCGAAATTTTATGGCCTAATGCTTGTGATGATGTTTGCGACAATGATTGCGGCATGTGCAAGACGAAGATTATTCGTTCCTTCTCCAATAGTGAGTATGATCGATATATTATTGGCGATAGCATTACCGATTTTGCTGGAGCAAAATTGGTTGAACATGTCTACTCCCGCTCTCACCTCACAACGAAATGTGAGCAGCTTGGGTTAGCACATGTACCTTATAACGATTTCTTTGACATTATCCGTCATATGGAAGCGATGAAAGTTGGTGCAGCATCATCATGACATTTGCAAAGATCCCATTAGAACAGAAGCAGCGCGCCTTGCATGAGCTGCGTGAGATTAAGACCCAGTTCGCAGCAAGAAATTGGTTCCCTGGCACAAGCGGCAACTTATCCATTCGTGTCGGTGAGCATACACCGGATGATTTCCATTTTGCGATTACCGCGAGCGGCAAAGATAAATCCGTGAATACGCCGGAAGACTTCTTATTCGTGGATGCTGATGGCAAACCTGCTGAAGCCACTAACCTTAAGCCAAGCGCTGAGACACTCATCCATTGTGAAATCTATCGGATGACAGGCTGCGGGGCGATTTTCCACGTACACACGGTATTCAATAACATAGTCTCGGAGTTGTTCCATGAACGCGGATCCATCCCTGTGAAAGGCGTTGAATTGATCAAAGCCTTCAACATCTGGACAGAAGATGCGGAGATTGAGATACCGATCGTGCCGAATTTCGCGCATATTCCAAGCATTGTCCCCCATGTGACAGAGAAGCTCGATCCACAAATTCCTGGCATCATCTTACGTAATCACGGCATCTACGCCTGGGGCGCCAATGCATTCGAAGCGAAACGTCACCTCGAAGCGTTCGAATTCCTATTCGAATACATCTACCGCTCAGAGCTACTTAAGCGTTAAGAAGACCAAATCCATACCATCACAAATAGGAGGGGGCGATCAGCCCTCTTCTATTTTCTATTTAATCACCCTCCAATTCATCTATCGAAGCACCATCCATGTTCATGAGATTGCTATATATTCGACATCCTTTTGATGAAAAGTAAGTTACGATTTTCACTTGCCGAATGTTATGATGAGAATGATTTCGTGACAAACATCACACATAACACAAGGCTAGGAGGAGCAATCATGTGGAAGCCCGATCGTTACAGCAGCCTTCCTATCTACCAACAAATTGCTGATGAAATCGAACGCAGAATATCTTACGGGGAGTTCCCGCCAGGCAGCCTGCTTCCTTCCGAACGCAAATTAGCCGAGCAACTGGGAGTGAACCGAAGCACGGTTATTCTTGCTTATGCAGAGCTTCGTGCCCTCGGGATCATCGAGAGTCGTACGGGTAGCGGTACGAGGGTTAGTAAATATAAATGGAAAGCTACGCCAAAGCATACCCCGAACTGGCATCGGTATGTGGAAGGCGGCAATTTTTTGCCTAATTTACCTTTCTTACGCCGCATCCGAGAAGCACTTCAACAGGACAACACACTGATTGATTTTGCTAGTGGCGAATTAGGAGCAGATATTTCACCCGTGACTGAAATCAATATGCTCATGGCTGAGAACCATCATACCGAATATCTCGGTTACAACAACCCGCAAGGCTTCATTCCCCTGCGAGAAGCACTCGTCAGTTATCTAAGTCGATATCGGGGTATTCAGACGGCAGAATCTTCCATCCTTATCACATCCGGATCCCAGCAATCCTTGTATTTGATCACACAATGTCTGCTCACCCCTGGTGATGCCGTTGCGATTGAAGATCCATCATATAACTATTCGTTACCCATGTTCCAATCGGCAGGTCTTCGGTTGTTCCGACTTCCTGTAGATCAACATGGTGCCCGGCCTGAAGATGTTCGTGCGCTCTATAAGAAGCATCGGATTAAAATGGTGTTCCTAAATCCGAACTTTCAGAATCCCACAGGTGTTCGACTGGCTCAAGAACGGAAAATTGAACTGCTCAATGTAGCAAGTGAACTCGGACTACCCGTCGTAGAGGATGATCCGTTCAGCTTGACAGCCTATGACGGCGTGCCCCCGATGCCGCTTAAATCGATGGACACCGTCGGTTCCGTACTGTACATTGGCTCTTTCTCCAAAATCGCAGCTTCCGGCTTGCGCGTGGGATGGATGGTTGCTCCGCATTCGGTTGTTGAGCGGCTCGCCGATGCAAGGCAGCAGATGGATTACGGACTCAGTGTTGTTCCTCAGAAGGTCGCTGCGCAGTTCTTGAATTCTCCGTTATTCCAGCCCCATCTGGAACGATTGCGGATGAATCTCATGTATAAGCGGGATTTATTGATCGAAGCACTTCAGAAGGAGCTGCCAGACCTTGTCCATTTCTCTATTCCTCAAGGGGGCTTACATCTATGGTGCAAGATCATCCCCAAAGTGAATGATCATCGATTGTTGGAGGAAGCCATTCGACAAGGTATCATCTTCGTACCCGGCAGCGTCTACGGATCCGATTCAGGGTATGTTCGGTTCACTTATGCAAGACCACATACGGAAGATATTGTGCAAGGAATATCCAAGTTTGCTGCGGCACTTCGCAGTGTTCTTGGCTAAATGAAAAAGGTGAATGAGAGCTTGTCGCTAAGTACAAGTGCTTCATTCACCTTTTTTATTGTTGTTTATGTTACTCTTGCAACGCTTTAATGTCTTTCATAATCTGGTCGAAAGGCGTATCGGTCATCCCATCGTATTTGGCAACGACCATACCTGCTGGATCGACCAAATAAAACGATGTACCGTGTATGATTTGATCCGATGCCATATCTTTGGCGATGGTCGCTCGAAATGACTTAAGAACAAATGTCTTAATCGATTCAAAATCATAGCCCGTTAATGCATGCCAATTCGAGAAATCAGCATTAAATTTTGTAAGATAGTTTTTCAGTGCAGCAGGATCATCCCGCTCCGGATCAACGGAGAAAGAAATCAGTTCCGCCTCTACGCCTTCAGTCTTTAATCGCTTTTGCAATTCGGACATGTTGGCCGTCATCGTCGGACACACCGTTGAACAATAGGTAAACACAAAGTCTGCAACCCAAACCTTTCCTTGTAAATCAGCCAAAGCGACCGATTTTCCGTCCTGATTAATGAATTCAAAGGGTTGGACCTGCATATTCGGCTGTTTGGACTTGCCATTGCCGCATGCGGCAATAACGAGAATCATCAAACCAAATATCACGCCCAAGGCTGCTTTTTTCACCCTTATCCCCCCTTGCAGCTATTTATTTTTCGAGAGCCATTGGGTAAGCGCATCAATTTCCTCGTTGCTTAACGATTTTTGGAACGCCGGCATGCCTTTTGCGCCATCATGTATGATCGTGTACAGCTGCTCTTGTGACAATTTGGAGCCAATCTCCTGTAAACTCGGTCCAACCCTCCCGCTTAGGTCGGCAGCGTGGCAGGATAGGCATGATTTTTTGTACGACGCTACGGCATTCGTATCTTCTGGAGCTATTGTTCCAACATCCATCCTCTGCGAATTGGTACCTTGTCCGCACGCAGGAAGAACGAGTAAATTCAACAAAATAAGAGATATTGTCATTCTTGCCTTCATTCCGATTCCTCCAACCTTCCGCATTAAAATGGACGCCCCGCCGTATCGACAATCATCATCAGAAATACAACCATCAAATAATTCACCGAGATTAGGAAGTTCGTTTTGGCCCATTTCTCCGTGTTCGTTGATGCAGCGCCTGTTAATGTATGCCAAGTCCATACGATTCCTGCTGCCACAGAGACCGTGAGAAAGACAGTGCCTGCGTATCCGTACGAGTAAATCAATACGACTGTGGGAAGCAGTAGGACGACGTAAGGAATCATTTGCAGCTTTGTCCGTCTTACACCTTTATGGACAGGCAATAGCGGAAAACCTGCCGTCCGATATTCGTCCACCCTGCGAATCGCTAGCGACCAGAAATGAGCGGGCTGCCAGAGAAACAGCAGCGCGAATAAGAGTACGGCTCCGGCATCGATTTCATTCGTAAAGGCACAATAGCCGATGATCGGCGGCATCGCTCCCGATATGCCGCCAATGGATGTGCTCCAAGTTGAAGTCCGCTTGAGCCACATCGTGTACACGACGATATAAACGAACATCCCAAGGATCCCAAGCCATCCGCACAGGACGTTCACTTTCATAAACAAGATCATTTCACCCAATATCCCTAGCAATAAGGCGTAAACCAGTACGCTCCACTTATTCAAACGTCCCGTTGCTAATGGTCGATCCTTCGTTCGATCCATCCGCTGGTCCAGCTTCCAGTCCCATACATTATTCATGACGCACGAGGAGGCCATCGTGAGTACGGTGCCTAAGAGCACCCACAACAGGGCACCCCAATCCACCGTCCACTTCGATGCTAGCCAATACCCGCCAAACGCAGCAACGAGATTCAACTGAAGAATCCGCGGCTTCGTCAGCTCGATCCAATCTCTGATCATAGTGCGACCATGTTGTACATCATGATCCACATGGAGCCGATGACGATAACCAGTAAAATAATCAAGCCTAGGATCAACGTCAGCAGGTTATACCGCGGCTTCTTCTCTTCGCGCAGATGCATGAAAAATATTAATTGAACAACGAGCTGCAATACAGCCGTTACCATCAGAATGATCGCGCTCGCCTTCCCAGCGAGCCAACCATTCATCACCACGGCAATCGGAATGATCGTGAGCAGGATCGAGAATACAAATCCAATGGTGTACGACTTTAAGGAGCCATGGTTCTCGTGCGCATGGGAAGGACTCATGTCATGCTGCATCTAGCTCACCCCCATCAAATAAACAATCGTAAAGACGAAAATCCAGACCACATCAAGGAAATGCCAGAACAAACTAATGACATTGACTTTACGTTTCGTAACCGGTGTAATCCCGCGCTTCGCAATCTGCATCATCAGTGCAATCATCCACACCAATCCAAGCAGGACGTGAAGTCCATGCGTGCCAACCAAGGTAAAAAATGCGGATAGGAATGCACTCGTACCGATCGTCGCTCCTTCATGCACCAGATGCGTAAATTCATTGATTTCCATGATGATAAAGGTCGCACCGAGTACTACGGTTGCCCCAAGCCAGCCCAATAAGGCTTTCTTATTCCCCTTGTGCATCGCGAGCACCGCTAGACCACTTGTATAACTGCTCGTTAATAGAATGAAGGTACTTGCGATAATACCTCCCATTTGAAATAAGTCTTTCGGACCAGGTCCGCCATTTGTGTTGCCTTGCAGCACAATGTAGACAGCGAACAATGTGCCAAATATAATGACATCGGTCATCAGATAGATCCAGAAGCCGAAGGTGCGCATTTCTTCCATATCCGGATGGTCATGATGTTCCGCATGAGACACCTGGTGACCGGCTAATCCGGAATCGTGTAATTGAGCCATTAGCTCGTAACCCCCCTTATCGCAGATTCTGTTCGCTTAATTTCTTCAACAGGGATGTAGTAATCCGTATCATAATTAAAGGAATGAACCAGCATACATGCCGCTACGCCTACAAGTCCGGGGATCGCTAACCAGAGCCAATCAAATATGAAGCCAAATCCGGTGAAGAACCAGAACATGGACATCACGATTGGGATTCCAGAGTTTTTCGGCATATGAATCGGTTCTATCTTCGCTGGTGCAGGAGCAGGATGTCCTTGCAATCTTCGCTGCTTCTCCTCCCACCATTCATCCTGAGATGTAACGTGAGGCAGGGTTGCGAAGTTATACACCGGCGCAGGTGAAGGAATTGACCATTCCAAGGTCCGTCCGTTCCATGGATCTCCCGTTTCATCTTTTCGTAGATGCTTCACGCTATATACGATTTGCCACACTTGGAACAAGAACGCAATACCCATGAGCCCCGCTCCAATGGTGGATACCAAGTTCATTTCCCACCAGCCTTTGTCCCAACCATAGGTTACGACACGACGTGTCATCCCCATCAGTCCGAGCGCATACTGCGGCATGAAGCAAAGGTAAAAGCCGATGTTCCAGAACCAGAAGGCCCATTTGCCAATTCGCTCATTCAGCTTGAAGCCGAACAGTTTCGGCCACCAATAATATAATCCTGCGAAATATCCGAATACGACACCGCCAATAATGACTTGATGGAAATGCGCGACTAGGAAATAACTATTGTGAAACTGAAAATCAGCCGGTGCTACCGACAGTAGAACCCCTGTTAGTCCCCCTACGATAAAGCAGGGAATAAAGCCCAACGTCCACAGCATCGGAGTCTCGAAGGTAATTTTCCCGCGGAACATCGTAAAGAGCCAGTTGAACACCTTCACCCCTGTCGGGATTGCAATCAACATGGTCGTCAGTGCAAAGAATGCATTGACATCCGCGCCGGAGCCCATCGTAAAGAAATGGTGCGCCCAGACGAGGAACGATAGAATACTAATAATCATCATGGCGTATACCATGGATTTATAACCAAACAGCTTCTTCTTCGCAAAAGTAGATACGATCTCTGAGAAGATCCCGAAGGCAGGTAATACGATAATATACACCTCAGGGTGTCCCCACATCCAGATCAGGTTAATATACATCATCGGGTTTCCTCCGCCATCCAAGGTGAAGAAATGCGCACCTGCATAGCGGTCTAGGAATAGGAGTGCCAGCGTTGCCGTCAAAATCGGAAATGAAAATATGATCGCGATGCAGCTGGATAGTACCGACCAAGGAAACATCGGCATCTTCATTAATTTCATACCCGGTGCGCGCATCTTCAGAATGGTGACGATAAAGTTAATCCCCGTCATCAGACTTCCGATCCCTGAGATCTGAATCCCCCAAATATAGAAGTCTTGTCCAACGCCTGGGTTATGCATAATGCCCGAATATGGCGGATAGGCTAGCCAACCCGCATCTGGTGAACCACCAATGACGAAGGATAAGTTAAACAGCATGGCGCCTGAGAAGAACAGCCAGAAACTTAGCGCATTCAGGAACGGATAGGCCACGTCGCGCGCACCGATCTGTAGCGGCACCATGACGTTGAACAATCCGAACATAAATGGCATCGCCATGAACAAAATCATGATTACGCCGTGCGTCGTGAAAATCTGATTATAGTGGTCCGGCGGCAGTAGGTTCATCTCTGGTGCGGCCAGCTGTGCGCGCATTAGAAGCGCATCGACCCCACCGCGGAATAACATGATGAAGGCAGCTAAAATGTACATGATGCCAATCTTCTTATGATCGACAGTCGTCAGCCATTCCCGCCATAGCCAGCCCCATTTATTGAAGTACGTCAGTCCAATTACAATACCTAAGATGGTGACGACAATGCTAACATCTGCCCCATATATTAACGGGTCTCCCGTTACAAAAAATTCCGAGGCAAAGGCTTTCACTCTTTCCCACATGGATGACTCTCTCTCCTTACGTGTCGGATCAAAAATCCGTTATTCTTGTTTGTCAATCTTCTGAATGTCCTTCCAAGACAATCCATGGTTGTGCGAGGAGGCATACTTCGTCACGGTCATCTCGAACAATCCTTCTGGGAAAGCCGAGAACGTTCTGACATCCGATGCTGCAGGCTCAACCAGCTTCTTATAACCGTCCAATGTCAATGCAGGCGATGACGCCTTCACATCACTTACCCACGAATTGAATGCTTCCTTTGAGGTCGATTTCACGTCAAAATACATTTTCGCGAAATCCTTCCCGGTGAAGTTGGCGCCTGATCCCCAAAAATCTCCCTGCTCATCCGCTTGCAAATGCAATGTCATCGCCATGCCGGACATCGCATACATCTGACCGCCGAGCTGCGGAATCCAGAATGAATTCATGGGTGAATCGGCTGTGATCTCAAATCGGATCGGTACATCTTCTGGAATCTGGATGTAATTAATCGTTGCAATGCCTTGCTCCGGATATTGGAACAACCATTTCCAGTCCAGTGATGTCACCTGGATGGTCAGCGGTTTTTCTTCGGATGCTAGCGGCTTGGATGGTTCCAGCGCATAGGTGTACTTCACGGTAATGACCGCTAGAATGGTAATAATAATGATCGGTATCCCCCACCAGATCACTTCCAGCTTCGTGCTATGCTCCCAGTTCGGCGTATACTTCGATGTTCTACCCTTTCGATCTCGGTAACGCCATACAATAATCGCGAACAGAATCAGTACAGGCACGATAACAATGCACGTTAGTAGCAATGAAGTGAGCATTAAATCACGCTGCTGTTCAGCAATTGGCCCTTTCGGATTAAGAACGATCATTTTCTCCGTGCATCCGGTGGCCGTAAGCAGCAGGATCAGCAGCATAGTTAAAGAAGCGAACCAGCGGCGTGCTTTAGGTAATTTCATGTTTGCGGCTCCTTTCGATTTGCATAAGTACGTTATAGCCACGTCTTACGATAAGAGGGATTGTGATAAATGTCACCAACCACTACAAGAGCCGTTGAACCAACCATGTTCAAGGTTTTGAAACAAATCATGGCCCAATATTTCCAAAAAAAAGAGCTCTTCATTCAATATGAAGAACTCTCTTGATTTATCGTAAACGATGTTTCCACGAACGAATGGCGATATCTGTCAGAATGCAGAACAAAGCCGTGGCCAGCACATTGTGGAGCAGACTTGCAAATAGATACACATCTTCGTTGTTGATCGTCGCATTAAGCAGTCCGCCGCTTAAAATCTGCGCCAACACAAAAATAAGTGCATACATCCCAGCCCTCCTCATGACGGAATGCTGTCCTGCCGATTCACTTCGGCGAACAAGAACATAGAATGCGGCGATGAGCAGGAATAAAATCGCTGCAGCAATACGGTGGAGGAAGACAATCCCTGAAGCACCCTCCAAATAAGGGATGACTTGCCCGTTACATAACGGCCAGCCCATACATCCCGCTTCCACATCCATATGCCGAATGTACGCCCCAAGATAGACAACAACATAACAAAAGATCCATATCCCCCAAGACATCAGATAAATCGATCTCGGCACCGTCACGAAGACATCTGAGTTGTCAGCCCGTTCCTGCCGCCTTATCCAGACGACTAGCAGCATGCTACTAGAAACAGCGAGCAATGAGATCCCGAAGTGCAGTGCCATCACAGCTGGCTGCTGAGGCCAAATGACCGCTGCCGCTCCCATGATCGCCTGGATCACGGTGAACAACAACGTTCCGCCAGCATAGATTAAGGCTTCGGTATGATGCTTCAGGTAACGCCATGTATATATAAATGTGATGAGGACAAGGATCCCCACAATTCCTGTCACCATTCGATGGGAATATTCAATCATAGACTCTAGCGTATAAGCAGGTACAAATTTCCCATTACACAAAGGCCAATCATCACCACAGCCTCGGCCAGAACCTGTCTTCGTCACCAAGGCTCCTGCTAGCAGCACGAGGAACATCCCAATAAATGTCGACCAAGCTAACCATCGATAACGGGAAGATATCATATGATTCCCCCTCTTCTGTCGACAGTACGATGCTCGAATACCCTCAATAGCATTGTCTCGTTGTCATTCATGTTGGTTCTACTTCCTTTCACAAGCGATTGCTTACTGCTTCCTGATCGTATCGGATCAGGGAATGATCGTAACCATCCACTCCATCGTTTTCTTCACCAACCAATGGGCAATAAAATCGAAGCGCATATCAAAAATCCCCCTCGACCAAGAGTCAAGGGGGATCTCATTTCTATTCTGCCTTATACGTTCCGCAATTCTGGTATAAGCGCAATGTCCGGCTTGCCTTGCAGCGCATGGACTAAATTTCTGGCTGCTAGACTTGCCATTTCAAGTCGTGTCGCCGCTGTGGCAGATCCGATATGTGGCAAGGTTACGACATTCGTAAGCGTGAGCAGCGGGTGCGCTGGATCGATTGGCTCCTGAGCGTAAACATCGAGTCCAGCTGCGAATATTTTACGCTGCACGAGCGCATCGTACAAGGCGGATTCGTCGACGATCGGACCTCGTGCGACATTCACGAACACAGCAGTCTGCTTCATCAGACCGAACTCACGCGCGCCGATCATGCCCCGTGTCTCCGGCGTCAACGGCAGCATAAGCAGCACATAATCCGAGGTCGCAAGCAGCTCGTCCAATCCTGCATATGTGACACCCAGCTTCTCTTCGATATCCGGCTTCCGATTCCGATTATAATACTGTACATTCATCTCAAATCCGAACCTGGCACGTCTAGCAATCGCTTCACCGATCCGCCCCATCCCAATAATGCCAAGCGTGGTATGGTGAATATCGAGTCCATATAATTCTTCTTCCTGCCCCTTCTCCCATTTGCCTTCTCGTACCCATTCATGCAGCTCCGTGACACGTCGCCCAGCAGCTAGAATCAATGCAAACGCCAGATCAGCAACCGTCTCATCGAGTACATAAGGCGTATGCATCGCCAGAATTCCACGGGCAATAATGGGATCAAGCCGCAAATTGTTGTAGCCTACAGCAATATTCGAGATCGCTCGCAGGTTCGGTGCAGCCTCGATCACTTCGGCCGTAACCGGCGTCCCACTCAATAACAAGCCTTCAGCATCCCCAATTTCATGAACGAGTTGATCTTTCGTAATGGATTCTTCCCCCGTCCAATAACGAACCTCGCAATGTGTCTCCAAATATTGCGCTACTTCACTTGGAACCGGTCGTGCGACATAAATATTCGGTTTCATGTTCTGCCCCCTCCATGATCTGGTTACCTGTTACCATCATAATCCATCCCTATGCAAAAAAACAGCCTGAACCACATGATCCATGTGACTCAGACTGTCTCTTAATTCCCTCGTGCTCCGCGGAATTTCTGTGCATAGGCTCTTGCATCCTCTGCCGTTCGGACGCGGTTACGCATCCATTCAAGCAAGATACGGTCGATATAACGGAAGTGAACCTTCCCTGCGAATACCGCTTCTTTCAGTGCCAATAAGATGAGTTCCTCAGGATACTGATCTTGATCGAGCCATCCCGAGATCGTCTCACACTCCATCGGCGACAGCGGACGGCCGAATTCGCGTTCGAAAATAATGAAGAGATTACTCTCTTCACTCTCCCCTCCTGCAAAAGCTGTACCGCTTCCTTGAGATTTGCCGCTTCGCTGTTCTTGCTTCCGTTCTTCCTTTACATCATCGGATAAAAGCTGTCCCAGCTTCTCATAAATTCCTGAAAGGTTGTAACGCTCATATTGAATCCCCGTCTGCGGATCGAATTCTTCATCAATCGATAAGTATTTCTCGCGCATGAGCTTCTGTATGGCTTTGATGACTGTATCCGGTGAAGCACCCATGCGATCCTGCAATTCTTCAATCGTCGGAAATGCATTCTGCTCCATTTGCTGGAACCCGGTTAATTGAAGAATGAGCATCATTTCCGTGTCACTGAGCTTCATGCGGCGATAATATCGAAGAAGCGCGTAAGGAAAGTGAATCGTACCCACTTCCATACCCAGCGTAATCCCCTTGGCAAATGCCCGCCATGCTTCATTGCTCATGTCAGCTCACCTCCATCCCCTCATCATATCATCGATTGAGGCTTATGGATACAAACGATAGAGCATCCGTGGGAACGGAATGGTCTCCCGAACATGATCTAATCCGCAAATCCATGCGACTGTACGCTCAAGCCCAAGACCGAAGCCGGAATGAGGTACCGTACCATATTTGCGAAGATCCAGGTACCATTGATACGCTTCTGTAGAAAGCTCATGCTCAGTGAAGCGCTCTTCGAGTAATGCAGGATCGTCGATACGCTGCGAACCGCCAATAATCTCACCATAACCTTCTGGTGCGATCATATCGGCACATAGTACAACATCCGGATTGCTCGGATCTGGTTTCATATAGAATGCTTTGATCTTCGTTGGGTAATGCGTGATGAATACCGGCGTCTCATATTTCTCCGCAATGGCTGTCTCGTGCGGCGCACCGAAATCTTCACCCCAAGGAATATCATGACCTTGTTCATTCAAGAATTTAATGGCATCATCATACGTGATGCGCGGGAATGGTCCTACGATTTTCTCCAATTTGGAAATATCGCGGCCAATCGTCTCAAGCTCGCTGCGGCAGTTATCCAGTACGGATTTCACCACATAAGCAATGAACGACTCCTGCACACGCAGGTTCTCTTCATGATCTACGAACGCCATCTCTGGCTCGATCATCCAGAACTCGATCAAGTGACGGCGTGTCTTCGATTTCTCCGCACGGAACGTTGGTCCGAAGGAGTAAACTTTACCAAGGGCCATCGCTGCAGCTTCCATATAGAGCTGACCGCTTTGTGTCAGATACGCATCCTCGTCGAAATATTTCGTATGGAACAAGTTCGTAGTACCTTCACAGGAAGAAGGTGTAAGAATCGGCGGATCGACGAGCGTAAATCCGTTATTATCGAAGAAATCTTGGATCGCTTTAATAATTTGCGAACGAATTACCAGAATCGCGCGCTGTTTCGGCGCACGAAGCCATAGGTGGCGATGATCCATCAAGAAATCGATGCCATGCTCTTTTGGCGTAATCGGGTAGTTCTCCGTAATATGAATGACTTCAATCCCCGTTACCGTCATTTCGTAGCCTGATTGACTGCGAGGCTCTTCACGAATCTCACCCGTTACATACAGAGAGCTCTCCTGCGTTAAGCTTTTCGCCGCATCCCATACCTCTTCAGGCACTTCACTACGAACGACAACCCCTTGAATATACCCTGTGCCGTCACGCAATTGCAGGAATTGAATTTTACCGCTTGAACGCTTATTGTGCACCCAACAGCCGATTTTAACAGGCTGTCCGACGTGCTGACTTACTTGACGAATGACAGTTTGTGCAGCCATCCTAATTCTCCCCTTTAACAACAAATGATATTGATTACTTCGATTCTAACACCAAGCGATGTGTATCGCGAGCGATGATTAATTCTTCATTCGTCGGTACGACAAGCACTTGTACTTTCGAATTAGGAGTTGAGATCAATCGAGGCTGCTTTGAACGTACTTTGTTCGCTTCTATATCGAGCTCGATGCCCAAGAATGTTAATTGTTCAAGGACACGTTCACGTAATACAACTGCATTCTCACCCACACCAGCTGTGAAAACAATGGTATCTACACCGTTCATTGCTGCAGCGTATGACCCGATGTATTTACGAATGCGATATTCGTACATGTCAAAAGCCAATGTCGAATTAGGTTCTCCTGCCAGCATGCCGTCGATAATTTCACGCATATCGCTGCTCACGCCAGAGATGGCTTGTAATCCACTATGTTTGTTCAACATCGAGTTTACTTCATTCACGGTTAGATCTTCTTTATTCATGACAAAAGGAACAATCGCAGGATCCAAGTCCCCGCTGCGTGTACCCATCATCAAACCTTCAAGCGGTGTCATCCCCATCGACGTATCGACAGATTGACCGTTCAAAATCGCTGTTACACTACCGCCATTACCAATGTGGCATGTAATAATCTTCATGTCTTTAATATCACGGTTCAAGAATTCAGCAGCCTTCGCACTTACGAAATTGTGAGATGTTCCGTGGAAGCCATAACGGCGAACTTTATGCTTCTTATACAATACGCGCGGAATGGCATACAAATACGCTTTTTCCGGCATGGTCTGATGGAAAGCCGTATCGAACACAACGGTTTGCGGAACGTTCGGCATATTCTTTTCTACCGCTACAATACCGGACATATGTGCTGGATTGTGAAGAGGCGCCAAGTCGAACAGACGGCGGATTTCTGACTTCGCTTCCGGCGTAACAATTGAAGACTTGCTAAATGATTCCCCGCCATGGACGATACGATGCCCTACAGCTTCAATTTCATCGATGGATTTAATCACACCGTGCTGCGGATGTACGAGCATATCCAAGACTTTACGAACCGCTGTTGTATGCTCGAGAATTTCGCTTACTTCGCTCACTTCTTGGCCGTCAGTCGGCTCATGCGTGAGGATTGAAGAATCCATTCCGATACGTTCTACAAGACCTTTCGCAAGAACAGACTCATCTGTCATATCATACAACTGATATTTCACCGAAGAACTACCTGCATTAATAACTAAAACCTTCATACTCGATCCCCATCCTTATTGTACTTGAAAAATCCCTCGCCTGATTTCACGCCTAAATGACCGGCACGAACCATCTTCTTCAGCTGTACCGATGGGCGGTATTTCAGGTCTCCGAACTCACGGAACATACGCTCCATCGCTGCCAATACCGAATCCAATCCGAAGCGATCTGCCATCTCAAGCGGTCCGTGTTGGAAAGCATAGCCGATTCGCATTGCATCATCAATATCTTCTGCTGTTGCAACGCCTTCTTGCAAGACATGCAATGCTTCATTAATCAATGTGAGAATAATACGCGATGTTACGAATCCAGGAGATTCGTAGACCATGATGCCTTTTTTCGACACAACTTCTTCAACAAAGTGCTTCGTCTGGATGAATGTATCATCCGAAGTCTTCAGACCGCGAATAATCTCCACCAAATTCACTTTCGCAACAGGGTAGATGAAGTGCATACCGATTACACGCGATGGATATTTCGTCGAGCTCGCAAGCTCTGTAAGACTGAGTGTAGAGGTGTTGCTCGCCAAAATAATATGACTTGGACATACGGCATCCAGTTCTGCGAATACTTGCTTCTTCAGTTCCAAGTCTTCCGAAATCGTCTCGATGACCATATCGCATGTTCCAAGCTCTGCAAAATGCGATACTTTTTGAATGCGGGAGAGAATCAACTTCTTCTCCGACATCGTAATGCCCCATTTCTCAAGTTGTTTATCCAGACTTAATTCAATCATGCTGTATGCATAGTCTAATTTCTCAGCCGATTGCTCCACTAATAATACATCAAGTCCACGAACCGCCAACATTTCAACGATCCCTTGACCCATGGTTCCCCCGCCAATGACGCCAATTTTCTTAAATTGCATGGTTTAAAACCATCCTTTCTGACAACTCTGTATATATCATCTCTCAGAACTCCGCCATCTATTTTAACATGTCGAAAAAAATTAGACAAAAAACCAGCGCACATTTTACGCTGGTAATTGTATATTGTCACAAAATATTCTTCTAAATTGGTCGCCAGAGACTACTTCTTCCGAAATAAGGAATTCCAAAGCCTTCTCAAATACCATTTTATGGGATTCGAGTTCATTGCGCGTCCGTTCGAAGAGCTCATTCATGATTCGTTCATTTTCTTTCATTCGCTCTTCTTGCGTCACGATCTGAACATTGGTGATCCCTAAATTGGTCAATCCCGCATTCATCATCGTCTCGACAATTTGCAGCGATTGCTCGAAGTCATTCGAAGATCCTGTACTTCGTCCACCGTAGAAAATTTCTTCCGCTGCAGCTCCGCCTAGCGCAATCATAATCTGACTTTCTAGAAACTCTTTGGTGTGCAGATATTGATCCTTTAATGGATTATGTCGAACATATCCAAGCGCCTGTCCACGCGGACTAACGGTCACTTGTGCCACACTGCCAGGTCTAACAATTTCAGCGATAATCGCGTGTCCCAATTCATGAATGGCGACACGTCTGCGTTCTTCATTCGTCGCTTCACGATCCGTCTTCTCACCGAGCATGACTTTATCGATCGCCATGGTCAAATGGCGCTGCTCGATCTGCTCCAGCTTCTCCCGCATCGCATAGATTGCAGCTTCATTCATGACACTTTCGAGCTGTGCGCCGGAGAATCCAAACGACTGAACGGCAATCGTGTCCAGCTGCACCGAATTATCCATTGGTTTATTTTCTGCATGAATGTTCAGGATGTGCAATCGACCTTTTTTATCCGGCAAATCGACACGAATATGCCGGTCAAATCGGCCTGGACGCAGCAATGCGCTGTCGAGCATTTCCTTCCGGTTCGTCGCAGCAATCACGAGCACACGAGGGGTAGAATTCGAATAAATCCCATCCATTTCGGTTAGAAGCTGATTGAGCGTCTGATCATATTCCTTCTGCTGGCCGCCTTCCCGCTTCCCGCCGATGACATCGATCTCGTCGATGAATATGATCGCATTTTCTTTCTTCTCTTTCACGGCTTGATCTCTTGCTTGCTTGAATAAATCACGGATACGGCCTGCACCAACCCCGACATACATCTCAACGAACTCACTACCGGAAGCTGCAGCATACACTGCATTCGAATAATGCGCTGCTGCTTTTGCCATTAACGTCTTCCCGGTTCCCGGAGGACCCGTTAATAGAATACCTTTCAACGGCCTGATCCCGAACTTCTTAATCTCCTCGTGGTTGATGAGGAAATCCAACGCTTCAATCAATTCCTGCTTCGCACGTTCTTGACCGCCAATCTGTTCAAAGGTCAAATAACTAGGCTTAGACGATCCGCCTACTCGGCGTTGTTGTCTTCCAACCGTCAAGCTGCCCCCACGGCTCTTCATGGCTAAATAGATAACTCCGATCACAAGGGCGACACCAACAAAAGGCAGGATGTTCACCCCAATGATGCCGAGAAAAATAAATAACGCGATCACAAATCCAATAACGACTTCTCTCCACCCTTTAAGCATTAGGCCACACCCCCACGGGCTCACCCTTGCGAGGAAGAATAACATACTTGCTTGCCTTTCCATCGGTAATGGTAACATATACATTTCGTTCATCCATCTCAGCAGATGTGTGAACTTGTGTTAGATTTAACGACTTACTCGTCTTTTCTAATACTTGTGGAATCTCTGAGTATTGCTTATTCTCCATCGCTTGTGCGACGCCGAACAGAGCATGAGACCACCAATCATCAAGCAGTGGAGACGACGGATTACTTACGGTAATATTCAATTTCTTATCGCCAATGACTTTATTACCGGACTGATATATATGTTGAACGATTTCTCGCAAATTCGCATCAGGCTGAACTTGAATGACGAGTTGAACATCATTTCGCGTAATGTTTGCTTTCGCATCAGATACTGTCGATACTTCTTTGGCTACCTTCTCTACAGGACTTTGTACAGCTACATTCTGATAGAAGAACCAGCCGCCAAAAAGGACGGCCATCGATCCGACCAGTGTTAGGATAAGTGGTTTAACACGTATTTTCAATGTAACGCCCTCCTTCATTTCGTATATCACACAGTATATCATAGGATATATACGATTGAAGAATGTAATGTGTGGAAGTCCTACCAACCATCGCTCGAACAATTGAAAAAGAGCCTGCCTTAGAAGGCAAGCTCTTCAAATTCCGCTGTCACTTTGAATTTCTCGATGTACGCGTCTCATTGATATTCACATTTTTAAAGAGATTGATCAGGAGACAAATGGCGCTAAGGATAAGTAGAGCACCACCCGCACCAATAATCGGTCCCCACGGCGTCTCTTCTTTCGTAAGCAATAAGGTGATTAGAGAGCCCATCATAACGATGACACCTAAATTCATTAACCAAAAATGCCACTTCGCCAGAGCACTGTTATCCGCCCTAGGGAATAATATATAGATCACGCCAGATACCGCCATAGATAGCCAACCGATTAGATTTACGTGCGCATGAACACCTGCAAGCACATAATCTTTGGCCATTGACATATACATCCCCAAACCCATTGACAAGATAAAGTACAGCACGCCAATCTTCAGAAATCGAACACCCATGGATCGAACCAACCCCTTCCGATCAATATGACCTTACTCGGTCGGGATTAGTATATCGACGAGATCCTTATTTTAGAATACATTTTTTCCAAAGGTTTTCTTACCGATTAGGCAAGGTATACGTTGTCAAATACCCTGCATCCGAGAAACGGTAAAAATCATAGTAGTAGTGTACTTTTTCGTTCGGTTTGGACGCTTTATAGAACACCTGCCATACATACTGCTGTTCCCAAATGCCAGGTACGATTGTAATGATATCTGCGCCAGGCGATCGACTTAATACTTTCTCTTGTATCGCTTCCTTCGTCGAACCTTGCTTCAGTTGCTCCGTATGTACGGAAGTTCCCTCTTGATTGACCCACACCACTAAATTCTGATCCTGCTCATCCAGTCCATTGACGATATAATATACATCTTCCCATACAGACTTCTGTATCCCTGTTACCTTCTTCAAGGATGATTGCTCTAAGGCAGCTTTCGTTGCCCGATCTTCTGCAATCCATTCACCGCTCTGTACATTCCGATAATATAAATGCAGTCCGAGCAAAATCAGTATAATGACAGATATGATAATAACGATCCATCTTCTCTGCATCTGTAACTCCCTTAACGCGCTAACAATCCGTCGAAGCAAGCTTGTGCTTCACGCATAATTTTCTCTTCGTCGAGGGTTAGACATTCACGGTTCTTGACGACCTGCTTGCCATCTACCCATACATGCCATACATCTTGTGCTGCACCCGAGTAAATCACATGGGAGATCAGATCTGTATGCGGCTTATAGTGCGGCTGATCAATGTTAACAGCGATGAAATCGGCTTTCATCCCTGCACGAAGCAATCCCGTCACATTCTCCAGCCCAATCGATTTCGCGCCGTATTCCGTGCCTAAACGCAAGGCTTCCAAGGCAGGCACAGCTGTCGGATCACCCGATACCCCTTTATGAATTAATGCAGCAAGACGCATTTCTTCAAGCATATCGAGGTTGTTGTTGCTCGCTGCGCCATCCGTACCAAGCGATACCGTTACGCCTGCTTTTAACAGATCCGGTACTCTCGCAACACCGCTCGCAAGCTTCAAATTGCTGCCAGGGTTGTGCGATACACTTACGTTGTAACGTGCAAGCGTCTCAATCTCATCATCCGTCAAATGTACCGCGTGCGCAACAAGCGTCGGACGTGTGAATACACCTAACTTCTCGAGATGCGCCACAGGGCGAAGCCCATATTCTTTCACATTCTGCTGTACTTCGGCTGCCGTCTCCGACATGTGCGTATGCATTGGCAGGTCTAGATCATGCGCAGCTTGTACGAACTTCTCAATAAACGCAGGAGGACAGGTATAAGGCGCATGCGGGGACATCATCGTCGTAATTCTTCCATCCGCCTTGCCATGCCAATCCTTCGCAAATTGAACCGCCTCCGCAAGCTTCGCCAGCTGGACATCCTCAGGACATAGACCAATTGCTCCACGCATCAGCACCGCGCGAATACCTGATTCGTCTGTCACTTTTGCCACTTGATCCATGTGATCGTACATATCGAGGAAGGTTGTCGTTCCACCTTTTAACATTTCCAGGACAGATAATGATGTACCCCAATAGACATCCTTCGAGGTGAATTTGCCTTCCATCGGCCACATTTTCTCTTGGAGCCATACTTGCAATGCAAGATCATCACCATGACCGCGCAACAGGGACATTGCTGCGTGACCATGCGTATTCATTAAACCAGGCAAGAACAATAGCCCTTTGCCATCCATAACCTCTACATCTTCAGGAATCACCAAATCCGCTGGAAGCTGCTCGCCTACATACCGAATTTGATCCCCTTCTATCACCATAACCCCGTGAATTACAGGTTTATCTGCGTTCATAACGGCGAAATAGCCGTTCTTAATGATCCATAGATTCTTCTTCATCTTCGTCCATATCCTTCCCATTGTGCAAGTAGTACGCCAAGCTCAATAAATCCGTTGTAAAATCAGCTGTGTGCACACGCACATGCTGAGGCACTTTTAAGATGACCGGTGCAAAATTCAGAATTGCTTCTACACCCGCATTCACAAAAGCATTTGCCACATTTTGTGCTTCCATCGCAGGAACGGTAATAATACCGATACGAACATTATGCTCACGAACAGTCTCTTCTAAATCCTCCATCGGCTGAACAACAATATTATTAATCTTGCTGCCGATCTTCGGCTGATGTGCATCAAAGACAGCTACAATTTTCATATTATCCTTAAGATATGTATTGTAGTTACTTAATGCTTGGCCAAGATTACCTGCCCCGACAAGAGCGACATTAATCTGCTGATTTAGCTTCAAAATTTGGCGGATTTTCTGAATTAAATAAGCAACATCATAGCCAATCCCTTTACGCCCGAACTCGCCAAAATACGCTAAATCTTTACGGATTTGAGCTGGATTTAAATCCAGCTTCAATCCGAGATCCTGCGAGGAGACCGTAAGGACTTCACGCTGCTGCAATTCACTCAAATAGCGCAAATAAATGGGAAGACGGCGTACAACTGCTTCAGATATTTTCATTGTTTTCATGGATGACTCCCCTCTCTTCCTCGTCCGACAGCCATTCTTGCATTCGAGGCACGATTTGATCTAGCCGCATATGCTCCATCTTCGGACCTGGTAAAGAATATAAGAAATACTTGCCATAATAAGATTCAATAACACGTGTGTCATAAATAATGACGATCCCACGGTCTTGCGCGGTACGTACCAATCGTCCAAACCCTTGCTTGAAGCGAATAACCGCCTGTGGAACCGACAATTTCATGAATGGATTCTTCTTCTCCTTCTGCAGCAGCTCCGACTTCGCTTCAATGAGCGGATGATTCGGCGGCTGGAACGGAAGCCTCACAATCGCCAGACAGGTTAGCGCATCACCAGGAATATCGACACCTTCCCAGAAGCTGCTCGTACCAAGGAGAACGGACGCCGATTGGTCCTGGAACCTGCGAGTTAACTTACTCCGATTCCCGCTGTCAATGCCTTGTCCGATAACCTGAATTTGATGCGGGCTTAGTAGCTCCTTGAGTGGATCGTACACCTGCTTCATCATCCGGTACGATGTGAACAGGACGAGCATTCTGCCATGCGTAGCCACGGCTGCGTCAGCCAGAGACTTCACTAAGGTCTGCACGAAATGTGCATCCGGATTCGATCCTTTGAGCATCGGGAAATCGCGTGGGATCACCACTAGCGCCTGTTTACGATACTGGAAGGGCGATGGGAGCACCATGCTCTGAAGCCGTCCCTGATCCTGGGCTTCCTGCAATCCTAACTGCTCAATCATATATTGGAAAGATTTATCAACCGATAAGGTTGCTGATGTGAGCACGATACTTTTCTTCGCATCGAAGAAATATTCCTTCAGCTGAGCGCTGACATCCGCTGGAACAGCGAATAATTGCAAGGATTTACTACGGAAATGACTGCTCGCTTCCATCCAGAATACGACATTCGGCTCCTTCATTTTCATAAAGTATCGGATGTCATCACGCGCACGCGCCAAATCCTTCACTGTTCCGGATAAATCCGTCACGGCCGCTTGAATCCCATATTCCTCCTGTATATCCCGCAGATCTTGCAGCAATCGCTCAGATTTACGAACGATTTCGTTCAAGAGGGCATTCAGCTGATCTTCGAGTACCGAAGCAGCATCCCAATCATTTGGCATTTTTTCTGTCTGCAGTCGATATACATATTGGCCCTGTTCTTGATTCGCATCACTTGTCCGCTGCGGCATCATACTGAACAAAATTTCCGTTAACTTATCCCACATCTCTTTGGCATCAACAAGCTGCGAATAGGAATCTTCAATAATTTCACATGCCATTTGCGCCTTCTCATCAGGAATAACATGGAGACGATTACGCAGCGTCGGCAATTGTCCATTCTTACTATCCTTAAGCAAGCGCAGCAAGGTATGAACAAGACTGAAATATTTCACATGCAGACCGAGATGTTTCCCGGCGACTTCCTCGAGATGATGGGCCTCATCAATGACAAGATGATCATAAGCAGGTAAGAATCGATGATCCACCTTGATATCTGTAAATAATAAGGAATGGTTCGTAATAATCACATCTGCGATATTTGCTTCATGGCGAGCACGATGGTAGAAGCATTTGCGGAACCAAGGACAAGCTCGATTCAGACAAGAATCCGTATCACTAGCAACCGTATCCCAGAAATCGGCTCCTTTATTGCCAAAATGCAGCTCTTCATTATCGCCATGCTCTGTCTCGGCAAGCCAGACCAGCATCTGTGCTGCTGTAATAATATCTTCCTTTGGCGTAATGAAATCTTTTGTATTTATTTTATGTTCAAACTTCCGCAAGCACAAATAATGGCTGCGACCTTTTAATACCGATACTCTGAAATCAACCGGTAATATCGTCTTGAGAAGCGGCACGTCTCGCTGTCGAATCTGTTCTTGCAGATTAATCGTGTGTGTACTGACGACCACTTTATTATCATTCTTGACACTGTAATAAATCGAAGGGATCAAATACCCTAAGGATTTACCCGTTCCTGTACCCGCTTCCAACAGAAGATGATGATCATCCTCTAGCGCTGAATTCACTTCATGGAACATAATATTCTGCGCTTCACGCTGTTCGAATTGAGGAAGGAATTGTCGTAGACGATCAATCGAATCGGTACAGAACTGTTCGAAGGTCTGGCCTTCTAGCGGGTTGGTAAGCAGTTCTTCTCGAGG
Source organism: Paenibacillus sp. GCM10027629 (assembly GCF_042676425.1). Classification (NCBI taxonomy): domain Bacteria; kingdom Bacillati; phylum Bacillota; class Bacilli; order Caryophanales; family Paenibacillaceae; genus Paenibacillus; species Paenibacillus sp. GCM10027629. The sequence goes on from NZ_JBHTGZ010000009.1 coordinate 1,770,255, forward strand.
CGGAGGAATCTCCGTCCAATCCTCAATATGGAGCGAGAACTGACGAAATGAACGACCACTATCATCGGTAATGACCGGACGCATCTCTCGGTCAGTCAGCAGTTCATGCATGAACCAGTTCAGATCGCTGTCATCTTGCGCGAACAAATCAGCTAATCGTTGAATAGCTAAGAGCGGAAGATCATCCAACTTCTCCAGACATTTCAGTAATACATGAGCAGTGGCTAAGGCATCGCTGTCCGCTTGATGAGGACGTTCGTGCGGAATATCGAACCACGATGTTACTGCGCTTAATTGATACGTCGTTAATGCAGGAAAGCAAATCCGCAAGAAATCGATCGTATCCAAGATTCGACCTGTGAATGGTAAATACCCCGTCTGATCCAGTGCCTGCTGCAGAAAGTTAAAGTCGAATGCGACATGGTGTGCGACCAGTACGACATCTCCAAGGAGAGGTACCATCTCCATCATCACATCATCCAGCGTTGGTGCATCAGCTACATCATCATTTGATATCCCGGTTAATTGGGTAATAAAAGGTGGGATATTCGTGCTTGGTTTCACAAGAGAAGTGAAAATTCGATCTATGGATAAATCATGATCTATAATAACAAGCCCAACCTGAATGATTTCATCGGTGGGCTGGTTTCCTGTTGTCTCAAAATCGAGAACTGCGAATTTCATCGTAATAAGGTCCCTTCGTTCCAATGATCTCTTAAGCATAACAGATCACCCGGAATTTTGGAATTAGCTAAAAATTGCAGGTTCAAAAAGTCGGCTTTTCAGCACCTGAAAGTTTTCGAAGAAAACTTACTTCGGAAGCAAATGCTAAGGTTGTGAGAATTCGAGGATGAGCGCAAGATTCGATGTCGAAATTCACTTCAATGAAATACTTCGTGATCAAAAGATGACTTTTTGAATAACCTCTAAAGATTACATAAAGGAAGTTAATTCGCTGCCATACTGATAAGCGCCTTCGTATTCCGTGCTTTCGCATAGCTTCAAATTGGTGAGCGGTTCTTGAAAGGTCGGATCCGCTTGATGGGCATGATGGAAATATTCTTGCGCTTTCTCGATATTCTGATTTTGCGCTTGAATACAGCCTAGAGCATTGTAAGAGATGGCCTTCAGCTTCTTGCTCTCGGTAAGGGGAATAATAAATTGAAAATGTCGATAAGCATCATTGAACTCATTCAGCTGCAGGTAGGCCATGGCCAAATAAATACGTCCAACCAATGAATCGGGAAAATGCCGGATCACTTGCTCGAACGCTTCAGCGGACAAATCATACATACATAATTTGTAATATCCTTGTCCACGTTGAAAAGCTTCACTCTGGCTCTCAGGAAGAACAGTCACCGAAGCATGATCAGGCTGACTTTCACGCAGCACTCCCATCTTCTCTTCGAACCGGAGCCATTCCTCGACAATCCCGTCACTCATGGATTTCAGCAAGGTTAATTTTTGCTGCAAGTCCTGCTTAGCCCCACCTTGAGCCTTTGGATAATGCACAAGAATCTCATCCAACATTTCGTTCATCGTCGCAAATAAATGTTGAAACATAAATGCACCCCACCTCTAGCGAAAGTGAAATAATGATGATGTACAACAGCTAACAGCTACATGTTCATTTTTCGTAAAGGCAGGGCTTTTCATACTGGAAACCAACGATTAAAGAATCGTGGCGTGAATTTCCTGATTGGTCTGGCTTATGATTTGATTATTCGCTCCAAGAATTACAACTTGTGGTTTATAATTCTTGGCTTCTTCATTCGACATCATCGCATAAGAAATAATAATGACCTGATCGCCCGGTTGAACAAGTCTTGCGGCAGCGCCATTCAGACAAATCACGCCTGACCCCCGCTCTCCAGGGATGACATATGTCTCTAGTCGTGCGCCATTGTTATTGTTCACGATCTGTACACGCTCATTCTCCCACAAATCTGCTGCTTCCATTAAATCGCGATCAATCGTAATGCTTCCAACATAGTTCAAGTTCGCTTCGGTTACTGTCGCCCGATGCAGCTTCGATTTCATCATATTTCTCATCATATTCCGTCAACCCCTTATAAAATTCGGTTATCGATTAAGCGTGTTGTGCCAAATCGAACCGCGAGTGCGATGATCGCTTGACCCTTATGCGCTTGAAGCGACGCATTAATTCCCAGCTCCGTTAATTGTGGGAAAGATAAGATCTCAACATAATCGATATCAGCCAAAGGCGATGTCTCAATATGCTGGATAATACGATCCCGTAATTGGGATACGGTTGAGATTTCTTTGGATTGCATCCACGCATCAATTCGGCATAAGGACTGTGATAAGACAAGTGCTTCTTGACGCTGTTGTTCCGTTAAATAGACATTACGTGAGCTAAGTGCAAGGCCATCCTCTTCACGAATGATCGGACATGGCACAATCGTCACTGGGAAATTCAAATCAGAGACCATTTGCTGGATTACAGCCACTTGCTGTGCATCCTTCATGCCGAAGAAAGCATAATCAGGCTGGACGATATTGAACAATTTGGAGACGACCGTCGTAACGCCATCAAAATGTCCTGGGCGTCTAGCTCCGCACAGGAGCGTCGTCACTTCATCGACTTTGACTTTCGTCTTCGTAGGTGTCGGGTACATTGAATCCACCGTTGGCAAGAAGACAAGGTCCACACCTAACCGCTTAGCGAGTGCTAAATCACGCTCCGCATCCCTAGGATACTTATCGAGATCTTCGTTCGGGCCAAATTGAATCGGATTGACGAAAATGCTCAATACGACGATATCGCACTGCTCTTTCGCTGCTTGTATTAGACTTGCATGGCCTTCATGCAAATAGCCCATCGTCGGCACAAAGCCAACTGTTGGGATACGTCCTTCATTTGAACGCTCTTGACGTAAATGAGCTAACTGATGGCGTAGCTCTGTAATTTGCTCGATTGCAATCATTGCACGGTTTCCGCCTTTCGTTCCTGCTTGCGTGCGCCATAGAGGCTCTCTACAACGGTATCTTCTGCTGTAAAGACATGCTCAGGCGCTGGGAAGCTGCCTTCTTTGACCTCTTGCACATATTGTGAAATGCCCTGCCGGATTAACGATCCAACATCGACATAGGTTTTGACGAATTTCTTATTTCGATAAGGTGATGCATAGGTGACCACATCATGGAATACGAGCACTTGCCCATCACATCCGCGCCCTGCCCCAATGCCAATGGTTGGGATGTTTAGCTGCTCCGAGATGTATGTCGCCACTTCTTCCGTTACGAGCTCCAAGACGATGGCAAATGCACCGGCACGTTCTAATGCTTTGGCATCCTCGAGCAATCGCTTCGCATCCTCCGGGACCTTCCCTTGTACACGGAATCCGCCAATTTGATGAACCGACTGTGGTGTTAAGCCAATATGTCCGACGACAGGTACGCCTGCTTTGACGACCGCATCCACAGCAAGTGCAATCTCTGCCCCGCCCTCCATCTTAACCGCATGCGCTCTACCTTCCTGCATCAACCGCGCCACATTGCGAAGCGTCTGATCTACACTGCCGTGATACGTCATGAACGGCATATCGGCGACCACAAAGGTGTCCTGGGCACCACGAACGACGGAACGGGTATGATAGACCATATCATCGATCGTCACCGGAAGTGTTGAGTCATAACCAAGAACCACATTCCCCAAGGAATCTCCTACGAGGATCATGTCTACCCCGGCTTCCTCCGCTAAAATCGCAGATGGATAATCATACGCTGTAATCATGGTGATGGGGTTCTTATCCACCTTCATTTGTTTGAACTTCGGAATTGTCAGTCGTTGTTTACGTTTCATTTCTGTCATGTTCATCATCCCTTCTTTTTTGTATTGTGCGCAAAACAAAAAAACCTTTTAGCATTTCCACTAAAAAGGTCACCGTACAAAAAAGAATCATGGTGCTGATCCTTCTGTCTCGGTCCCTTCGGCTCAGAGCAGAATCCATAGTCCACTAAGATATAGAGTTCAATTGGAATGCTAGTACACATCTGTTAGAGTGCAGTTCAACGTGGGGTTGATACTGCCTCTATACAGACCAGTATAACAAATTCAATGCATATTTTCATCTGTGAAATTCCACATCGCCTGAGAAAATTTTGCGTCGTTCGCCTGTTGCCGATTCGGTAATCCATAGTGCGCCAAGCTCGTCTAGCTGCTCTGCGATTCCTATCACCTTGCCTTGCAGCGTATTGATGGTAATCGGACGGTGCAGTGAGATAGATAATGCCTCCCACAATGTTCGGATGGGCGCGAAGCCTTGTTCGTTATAGAGCGCGTATAACGTCTCGAATTCAGCCAAGAACTCTGTAATAATCGCTGTACGATCTACCTTAGAGCCCGATTCAATCTTAAGCGAAGTGGCAACCTCTCGCAGCGGCTCAGGGTAGTCTTCCGGATCCATATTCACACTAATGCCTATGCCTGCGATACAATAGCGGACCCGCTCATCCTCTGCACTTGACTCGAGCAGAATTCCGCTAATTTTCTTCGTTCCCACGAGGAGATCATTCGGCCATTTGATGCCGATCGATATCGGAACAAGTCTTTGAAGGGCACGGCATAATGCCACGGCAATAAGTAACGTTAACTGTGGTGTGAACTGTAAAGATGTCTGCGGTTTCAGAATCAGACTCATCCAGATTCCTTTACCAGATGGAGAATGGAACGCTCGCCCCATGCGACCTCGCCCAGACGTCTGTTCTTCTGCGATGACTAGAGTTCCTTCTGGCGCTCCTTGCTCAGCCATTTGCTGAGCTATGATCTGAGTTGAGGGTGTTGATTCCAACAATTTGATCTGCTGACCCATCACCGATGATTTCAACTGACTGAGCAGCATAAGGGTATTCAATCGGTCCGGCTTCTGCTTCAGACGATAACCGACACGTGGAATAGCGTCGAATTCATACCCCTGATTCCGCAGTTTGTTAATTTGTTTCCATACCGCCGTACGGCTAATTTGCAGCTGTCGGCTAATTTCCTCACCTGAGATGTACGAGTTCGTATTGGCTAACAACAATTGTAATAAGGGTTCACTCATATTCATGGATCACTCGATTCACTTCGTCTAGGATTGCGCTGCGTGTATTCGGGATCTCTCCGGTTGCAACGCGGTACAACATTTGTTTCAATAGATTCCCAAGCCATGGCCCAGGCGATTTCTTGAGATGCTTGACAATATCTTGTCCTCGCACGGCCAGGTCAGCTAACTGACTGATCTCAAGTGCCGCTAGCCATGCTGCTCCGTGTACATTAAGTTCACGGATTAAGGTTCCTTCTTGTTCACTATCCTTGAACCGGCGCAGTGCAAATAGCTGATCAGCCTTAAGCAGGTCTAACATTCTTTCTGCAGTTACTTTGCCATAGTCCACGATCGCACGTGTCCATATTGGACGTACCAGCGCCTGTACACCTAATTGCTGCGCAGACTCGACCCACTCTACCATCTGCAGTAGATGGACGATATTCGCAGCCATATGGTTAGCAAATTTCAATCGCTGCATCAGACTTCCTGCCGTCCCGGGTGAGACCTCACAGCGTGTGAAGAGTAGAGCCCATCGGGTAATAGCATCTGCTGAACCATCCCATGATTCTCTAGATAACGTATCGCTGGCCAGTTCAATCCGGGATTGGAAGAGATCATCGTCTATAACAATCTCGGATAGAGATGACTTGGTACAAGATAATAATTCACTTCGAACGAGAAGCTTCATCCCTTGTACAAGGCTCAATAGCGACTTCTCTACGATCTTCTCCATTTCCGTACGCACGCGCTCCATCGCAATAAATTGCAGCTTATTTCGGTGCTTCTGCAACGCATGCCATGTCGGATCGTCGATTTTGCAATCATAACAGGCTGCAAAGCGGATCGCGCGAAGCATCCGAAGCGCATCCTCCTGAAATCTCGCATCTGCCTCACCGACGCATCTGACAATACGATGCATCAAATCACTCTGCCCCTGAAACGGATCGTGAAGCTTGCCTTTGACATCTAATGCCATGGCATTAAACGTAAAGTCTCTGCGCTGCAAATCACCATCAAGATTCTGAATAAAAGCAACTTCCGTTGGTCGTCGATATTGCTCGTATTCAGATTCTTCGCGGAATGTGGTTACCTCGAACAAGTTATCGCCGATTACCACCGTAATCGTTCCATGCTGAAGCCCTGTTGGGATGGTATGGTCGAAAATAGACATAACCTCTGCTGGTAACGCAGAGGTTGTAATGTCTACATCATGAATGGGTTTATGGAGAATGGTATCTCGAACACAGCCCCCAACAAGATAGGCTTCAAATCCAGCCTCATTTAACTGCACAAGCACGGATTTCGCTCCCGCAATCAAAGATGCATCCGCTTGAATTTGATCCCACATTTACGAGCAGACCACCTTTATCAAGGACTCCGGGATGGGACGCCCCAGTACACGATAATAGATTTTCTCATATTCAGCTGTAATAAGATCATTACAGAAGACATTGCGAGCCCGGTTGAGACAATTTAACCTGAATCGTTCCATTAATTGCGGATCGGTTAAGAGACGCAGCGCATAATCTGCCATATCATCTACATGGCCAATCTCTGCCAAATATCCTGTCTCGCCATGCGTGACGAGTTCAGGAATTCCTCCAGCGATCGAACCAATCGTTGGAACACCGCACGCCATTGCTTCTAATGCAACGAGACCGAAGCTTTCCTTCTCCGAAGGAAGCAACAACAGGTCTGCAAGAGAGATCACCTGTGCGACATCGTCCTGTTTACCTAGGAATGTCACGCGATCTTCTAAGCCGAGCTCACGAATTTTAGACTGAACTTTCGGTAAATCCGGACCTTCGCCAACGAGCAACAATCGTGTCGGAGTCTTGCTTTGAACTTTCGCGAACACATCAATTACATCGCTAACGCGTTTGACGGGACGGAAGTTCGAGATATGCATCATGATTTTCTCGTTAGGCAAGGCGAACTCTTTACGCAATCCGTTACAGTTGCGCGGATAATATACACGTTTGTCCACGAAGTTGTACGTGAGATCAATGTCCTTCGTGATATCAAGCAAGTCATGCGTCTCACGAATCAGATCCTTGGAGACCGCTGTGACGGCATCACTCTGATTAATCGCAAGTCGAATCAGGTCTTTCAAGGACTCATCTTGAGCAAGTACCGTGATATCAGTGCCATGTAGTGTCGTGACCACTTTCAAAGGATGATCACCAACCATTTGCTTCGCGAGATAAGCACATACCGCATGAGGCACAGCATAATGAACATGGAGAATATCCAGCTGCTGCATCTTAGCAACCTGAGCCATCTTCGAAGCTAACGAAAGATCATAAGGTGGATATTTGAATACATAATAATCGTTCACTTCGACTTCATGATAGAAAATATTTTTCTGAAATGCTCCCAAGCGAAACGGAATGCTGTGCGTAATAAAATGAACTTGATGTCCTTTTTCTGCTAATAGTTTTCCTAATTCTGTCGCCACAACACCCGAACCGCCTAGAGAAGGGTAACAGGTTATTCCAATTTTCAACGATTCTCCCATACTCTCGGTCCTCCTAATAACTAAAGGGTCTTAGCTACAAAATTATATTCCGTCATTCTCTAAAAAAGATTAACCAAATAAGGTGGCTTGCTCACAAAGCCCTCTGCATAGCCGACAAGACGCTTCTGTCCAAGCATCCGGTCACGAGCCTCTACCCGCTCCAAATACCCTTGATTTAATGGTGTAGCAACGATATCATTCCCTGCCTTTGGTGCTTCGAATTGAGAACCGTATGCACGAAGAGAGTCCATCTTCTGATCGTACACTTCTGTGACATCCACCATCATCGTCGCAGGTCCTAGATCGTTAATAAAATAAAAATAAAACTGCTCTACCGTCCATGGAGCTACCTCAGGCATATAGCGGCGAAGCTTGGCATTAAATACAGCCTCTTCGACCAACCGTCCGCATTGAACATGATCGGGGTGACGATCTTCCCAGTAGGGTGCGAACACGATTCGCGGACGCAATCGACGAATTTCTGCTACGATCTGATCGATCTGCTCCGGAACCGAACGAAGTCCTCGGTCCGGTAGTCCTAGAATGCTTCGTTCTGCCAATTGCAATACTTGGCCCGCAGTCTGTGCTTCTTGTTGTCTTAATTCTACATTCCCATTCGAGGACATTTCGGCAAAGGTTAGATCACAAATTCCAACACGCTGCCCTGCCTTCGTATGCTTCGCAATTGTCCCCCCCATGCCGATCTCCGCATCATCTGGATGCGCGCCGAACACGAGGATATCTAAATCTATACTCATTCTTCTACACCTGGTTTATATTTATGGACAAGCTCTCTCCATGCAAAATCCCCACGGCCTAGCGCCTTCACAAGAATCTCCGCTGTTGCAATATTGGTCGCAACAGGAATGCCTTGTACATCACATAGACGCAGCAATGCAATAATATCCGGTTCATGGGGCTGCGCCATCAATGGATCACGCAAGAAGATAATCAGATCCATCTCATTCTGAGCAACAAGCGCACCAATTTGCTGGTCTCCGCCAAGCGGACCCGACATGAAACGATGGATATCGAGTTCAGTCTGTTCCATAATACGAAGTCCTGTCGTCCCAGTCGAATATAAATGATGTCCTTTAAAAACCTGCTCGTAGGCAATAACGAAATTCACGATTTCATCTTTCTTGCGGTCATGTGCGATAAATGCAATCTTCAACATGTCTCATCTCTCCACTCTCTTATCTATTTCCAGCCTCATGCTGGATCAATCAATAAAATGTTCAAAACCGTATATGAGTCCTGTATATTCCATTACTTTATGCACGGCTAAATTGACACCCGGCATATAACCCGCACGCTCATAAGAATCGTGACGAATTTTGAGCGTCTGGCCAAATCCGCCAAAAATGACTTCTTGCTGAGCAAATACCCCCGGCAGGCGTACGCTATGTATGCGGAATCCATTGTAATATCCGCCACGTGCCCCTTCGATCGTCTCATGCTCATTCGGGTTACCCTGACGCAGCTCCTCGCGAACCTCCGCAATTAATTCCGCCGTCTTCACCGCTGTACCTGATGGTGCATCGAGCTTCTGATCGCCATGATACTCAATGATCTCAAGATGTGGGAAATATTTTGCTGCTTGTGCAGCAAACTTCATCATGAGAATCGCTCCAATTGAGAAATTCGGGGCGATGAGTCCTCCAATGCCCTGCTGCTTACAGTGCTCGTCCAACTCTGCAATTTGTTCTGGGGTGAACCCGGTCGTACCGATGATCGGACGAACCTTATGCTGAATGGCTAAGCGAGTATTGGCAAGGACCGTATGCGGGGTTGTGAAGTCTACCATCACATCAGGTTTCGATTCCACCAGTGCAAGCTCAAGATCCCCTGTGACCTCCACCCCACAAGCCGGCATGCCAACCATCGTTCCTGCGTCTTGCCCGACCTTGCTCGGGGAAATGGCTGCAACAAGCTGCAGTTTCTCATCTTCTAATACCATTTTAACGACTTCTCTACCCATACGGCCGCCTGCTCCAACAACCGCCACGCTAATCGTCTGTGACATAGTAACTCTCCTTCGATATATTGTTCAGATCCAAATGCAAATGATCTTTATACTGTACCAATAAATTTTCAACCGCCCTATTATAAGGATCTAATTGCTGGGCTTCTTTGATCACTTGAATGGCTTGGTGATAATCCTTCAACTCCGCATAAGCCATCGCGAGCATGATATACGACTCAATTGCGAGCGGATCCAGTTGAACGGCTTCTCGCAGCAGCAGAATGGCATAATGGGTTTCACGAACTGTCTGTGTGAGCACCTTCTCTGCCTCCTGTGTATGCTGCTTGGCTATAAGGAAATTCAAATGCGTGCGAAATCCTTCATTGCTCGGGTCATATTGCAAAGCTAATCGGGCCTGTTCGAGCGCATTCGACAGCCGGTTGCTGCGCATATACGTCATCGAGAGTTTATAATGATGATTGGGATTATTCGGCTCAAGCTTGATCGCCATCTCGAACCAATCGATCGCCTGTTCGAAGTCGTTCTGTAATATGGATTGAAATGCTTTATGAATACACTCCTCCGCAGTCATACGCTCACCTCTCTAACGGTACACTTGGTTAAGCATATGATGCGAGGATGGTTTCGGTGTATCCTCCACCTTATTCTTTTGCTGCGTTCTCAATCTTGGTCCAACGGTTTGCATCTCGTGTATTAAATTTATGCATGACCTTTTTATGCGCCTCGGTCAGATCAATACCTAATGAATTTGCAAAACAAACCGTAATGAATAATATATCTCCGAGCTCCAGCTCAATGGAGTTATCGGCTTCGGATGCTTTTTTCTTCTTCTCGCCAAATTCATGGTTCACTTCACGCGCCAATTCCCCGACTTCTTCGGACATCCGTGCGAGTAGTGCGAGCGGGCTGAAATACCCTTCCTTAAACTGCGAGATATACTGATCGACTTCACGCTGAATGCCAGCTAATGATTTCTCTTCCATCCAGTTCTTTACTCCTATCGATTTGTTGTCAATTCATAAAACTCATTTTGACCACTTTATGAACATGTACTATTATCCATATGTTACTTCAAAGCACCTTTGAAAACAAATCATTTTTTAAACAACCTAAAGAAGGTATACTAAAGATATTATGAACAATATAGAGAGGGATCCCATGAAATTACATAACTTAGGCAGCACAATCAAGACCGTCATTCCCATCCTATGCGGTACGGCAATCTATGCTTTCGGACTCCTGTATTTCATTATTCCGAATCAGTTGATGGAAGGCGGTCTGACAGGGATTGCGCTTATCCTGAACTATGCCTTTAACGTCAAGCCATCATTATCAACATTACTGCTTAATATCCCTCTGTTCTTCGTGGGGCTAAAAATATTAGGCAAACGTTCTATGGCCTACACGATTCTTGGCGTGTTATCGTTATCTTTCTTCCTCTGGTTAATTGAACTGCTCATTGCAAACGGTGTCATCGATCCATTCAACGCAGAGCATGATATCATTCTAGCTGCCTTGTATGCGGGTGTAACGCTTGGGGCAGGCCTTGGAATCGTATTCCGATTCGGAGGAACGACAGGCGGCGTAGATATCATCGCGCGAATTCTGAATCGTAATTTTGGTTGGAGCATGGGTCAAATCATCCTCATGTTCGATGTTATCATCATTGGATCCGCCTTATTCTTAGTTCCGAAAGAAAAAATTCTGTACACCTTCGTGACGGTATTCATTGCTTCTAAGCTGATTGACTTCATTCAAGAAGGTGCTTATGCAGCCAAAGCCTTTACCATAATAAGCGATGAGGCTCCTGCGATTGCCGATATTATTACGAAGGAAATGGAGCGTGGGGTGACGTTAATTCCCGCGATTGGCGCCTATTCAAAGCAGGCGAAGCATATGGCTTATTGCGTTATAGCCAGATCCGAAATGCGAACCTTGCAAGGCATCATCCGGTCCGTAGATCCACGCGCCTTCATTATTATTAATGATGTGCATGACGTCCATGGTGAAGGATTTAAAGAAGAATAACGACTCCGTCCTGCAATCCAAAAAAAGAAGCCTCAGGAGCCACGATTTATAGTGGCATTCCAGAGGCTTTTTTCTATATCATAAAATTCATTTATTACGATCCGTGCGCTTACGTAACTTCTTCTGTCGTGCAAGTTCCTGCTCATACCGATATTTGCGATAGCCCACGTAGGTTAGAACAGTGACAACAACCGCTCCAATGCCTACGATCCAGATCCAAGGGTCTTGACCTGTACCAACTGGCGGAACAAATGTCGGCTTATCCGTTCGTTTCATAAATAACTCTTGGATTAACGGTTTGCCAATGGATATGGCCTCTGCTGCATGTTGCCCCTGGAATGGCTCCGTTTGGGTTGCCGTCTGCAAGAAGGACACATAGGAATCGAACTTCTCGACGAAATCCGCTGGATGTACAATAATGACAGCTGGACGAATGAGTTCGTAATGCTGCTGTAATCCTCTAAAGGTTGAAGCGAACTTCTCCTTACTCGGTGCTTTGGCAGCAGCCTCTAACTGATCCATATCCTCGATAAAAGCCTTATAATATTGTGTCCACAACCCATGTTTAGTGTTCACCAGTGCATCTACAGCAAGCCTCATCTTGGCCGTCGTGAGCAACCAACGATCTGGATTTAGGCTCACCGCATTTACGGTTCGCTTCGTCTCAATAATGGTGTTCGTCAATGCTCTGATTCCTTCGACGGAAGTCAACTGACCTAGCGGGATCTGCTTCAGCATGAGTTCAATCTGCGCGATATCCTCACGAACCTGTATCGCTTCACCTGATATAGCTCCCCTATAAACCTTCTCCGCCTTTGCTGCGAACTGTTCCAAAACCACCTGCTGATCTTGCTTGGTTGGCACGACTTGTTCGACAATAGGTCGGAGTTCTGTATTCGAATCCGATTTGGAAGCAGCGCTTGGCTGACAGCCCACTAACAAACCGCATAATATAATGACCATAAAAAATCTTGAGAACATGGACATCCCCTCCCATACTTACCCTATGTGAGGTTGTCCGCGCTTAGAACACTTACCGTGAGAAAGGTTGCTAGCGTTTGGAACGGTGATCGCTCCGTTGTGGACGAGCAGCAAAATATGTCATCCATCCCATCAGAAAGCTAACAATCGTGAGGGTAAATGTAAAGTTACGTACGACTGTGATATACGACTCTAAACGATTTGAAAGATATGGATATATGCCATAGGTATAATCCATGGTGTCATTCAGCAGCGTCCACAAACAAGCGATAACCAGTGTAGCTAGACCAAAAGTAAAAAATGGGATATAAATCAGAGCTTCCACAGCCATTGTTAAATGTGAAGCCATAAGCATCCAGTGTTGCCATACAAGTGGGTCGCCAAGTGCCGCTCCAGCAAGAATCATCGTAATGGCCCAGATGCCGTATTTGACCGAAGTCACTACGGCTAACGCTTCAACCAGCTTGCGTATCCCTCGCCATAGCTTAGACGTTGGCGGGAAGAGCAGGAACCCTACAGCTATGGTAAAAAACAGTGATGCCGTTGGACTATCTGGAACGAATACTATTTGCCATAACGGCTTATTATTCAGCGTTTCAATCAATTGATTCTTATACCAGTAGTAGCCATAGATCGTCCCAACCCCATTCGAAATAAACAAGGCCCATAAGATCAATCGATTCAATAAGATCTGCTTGCAGTACCACAAGAAAGATTTCACGTATGCGTCTCCTTCCATACAAAGAGAACCTGACCGCCTATACGATCAGGTTCTGTCTAACTATAAGTTTACTGTGCTTTTTTTTGCTTAGCAAGCCAAGCTGCAATACCCGTGATCTGTTCATCTGAAAGCCCGTTGGACTTCGCAGTGTCATACATAACAGGCATGTTGCCTTTACCATTCTTAATGACACCTAGAATATCGTCTTGAGAAAGCTTATCCCCGATACCGCGCAAAGAAGGACCATTCTGCCCCTTCAAGTCGGTTCCGTGACAAGCTAGGCATGTCGCAACCTTCATCGATTCCATTGCAGGATCATCCGGTGCAACGAGGGCAACTTCAGCAGTTCCTTTTGCTGCATTGCTCTTCGGAGGCAGTCCTTCGAGAGCTCGATCTCTTGCCTCTTCTTCACGTACGATATGCTCAGGCGTTGTTCCAGTAAGCTTCAATTCTTCTTCATAGCCCTGCCACGAAGTAACCGTTAAATAGATTACGCCAATAAGCGATAGGAACATAAGCGAAGAAGCAATTGGTCTTCTATAGAAGCGTCTTTCTTTACCGCGATCCAAGAACGGTGCAAGCAGAAGTGCTCCGAACAATACGCCCGGAATACCAACAACACCAAGAACGACATAGTCTCCGGATGCATATGGCATTTTCAAAAGCTGGTACAAGAACAAGAAGTACCAGTCTGGTACTGGAATAAACGATGCATTCGTCGGGTCCGCTGGATAACCAAGCGGTGCCGGTTCCGAAATCGTAAGTACGAGGAAACCGACTAACATGACGCAACCTACCATCCACTCTTTCAGTAGAAAGTTCGGAATGAAGGCTTCGGATTTACCCGGATAGGATGTATAGTCCGGCGGAGTCGCAATTTCGCTTCTTTTACGAATACGCGAATCTCCAACATAGACGACTTTTTCTTTCGAGTTATGACCATGTGCCACGCGTGCTTCCTCCTCTCTTATAGTGGTCCCGAGATCCCTTGTTTACGAATCATGAAGAAGTGTCCGCCTAAGAGTGCAAGGAGTCCAGCCGGTAAGAAGAATACGTGCAAAGCGAAGAATCTCGACAACGTCTGTGCACCGACGATTGTTCCCCCTTGCAGGAATTCTTTTACGTACGGACCAATGACCGGTACGGAATCCGCAATTTGCATACCTACTTTTGTTGCGAAGTATGCTTTGTTGTCCCATGGTAACAAATAACCTGTGAAACCAAGTCCGAGCATTACGAAAAGGATCAATACGCCAACTACCCAGTTCATTTCGCGAGGCGCTTTGTAAGATCCTGTAAAGAATACGCGGAGCGTATGTAAGAACATCATTACGATAACAAGACTCGCACCCCAGTGGTGCATCCCGCGAACGATTTGACCAAATGCAACTTTGGTCTGCAAGAACTCAACGCTCGCATAGGCATTAATAATGTCCGGAACATAGTACATCGTCAGGAACATACCGGACAAAATTTGAATTACAGTGATAAAGAACGTCAATCCGCCAAAACAGTATACAAATGCGGAGAAGTGATGCGCAGGGTTAACGTGTTCAGGAACCTCGTGATCTGCAACGTCTCTCCACATCGGCGTAATATCAAGACGTTCATCTATCCAGTTGTAGATACCTTTAGCCATCTGATTTTACGCCTCCTTATTTAACTCTTGTGTTATCCATCAAATCGCCCAAGTAGATGAAACCGTTCTCGATTTTCATCTGATACTCTTTTAGCGGACGAGGTGCAACAGCCAAGTTCTTGCCGTCTTTGGTGTAGTGAGCCCCGTGACAAGGACAGTGGTACTCATTCGGGAAATTCTTATCATTGTTCCAACCAATCGTACAGCCTAGATGCTGACAAATCGGGGACAATGCAAAAATCTTACCGTCCTCACTTTTAGATATGTAAGCAGATAATTTGGCATCGCTTTCGTACCAACCATCAACTTGGTGTCTTTGGAAAGAGAATTCTTGAGGTTCATTCGTAATTTTGGTTTCTTCGACAACCTTAATGAACGACCCTTTTTCTTTCTTTTCCAATAACGGATTTACGGCAAAACGAATCATCGGAATTGCTACACCGCCAGCCATAAATGCCGTCGTACCCCCAAGTGTATACGCAAGAAATTGACGACGTGTCATCTCCTTCCTTGCGTTCCCCTTCTTCTCATGTTCATTATGGTTACTCATTCTGTGTTCAACCCCCTTTGCCAACCATAGTTTCCTTACGTTTCAATGAATAAAATCACACACTAACTAGGACATAATTATAATATCTTAGGACCTGTATAGCGTCAAGAATTTACCAATACATTTCTAGGAAGTTCACGGAAAGCCATAGGTAAATGTTGCGAATTTGTCACAATTGGTCTAGACATTTTTGTGCCAAAGTTGCTGGATTTTGCGAGTCATGATATGGCTAATATCCTCTTCCTCGGATGGGATTACAGTGGCTGGAGACAGCGCCAGATCAGCATTCTTAACCATTTCGTCCGTCAGAGATAATTGCGCTGAGATCAGAACTACGTAGGTAAATCCACCTTCTTTGAGATGTTGACAAAATGCATTGACTCTTTCACAATCTTTCTCATCAGCATAATGGAAAGCAGGATAAGTTACCATCCGTCCTTTAAACGGAACTTCTACCTCGTCCATCCAATCCCTTAGCTGCTCTAATGCCAAAGTCGCTTCATATGGCGATTCCTTACCGGTTAATCCTGTGACAGGGAGGAGGCAGGTGTCAAGATACGGCTGCAATTCTTCCCATTGATCGCTTGCTATTTCACTAAATTTCATGGTATCACTCCTCTCCCATCCATTATAAACATAATTTTCCCAGGGACAAGTTAGACCATTCAGATCTTCATAAAATTTTTAGCATGGAAGTTCTAACAAAAATAAAGAGCCGCTGGCGCGACTCTTCAATTCATGGATTTCAGCTCATCCGTCAGTATTCGGAAGGAGATCCGATCCCCGGTTGCCAAAGCTTTGTCAATCTCCAGATAAATTTGTTCAGTTCGATATTTGCGCAGTGCCTCATCAAGCACCATTTCAGCTGTTAAACTTAACATCGCTTCATAAGTAACTTTCATTTTATCCATAGGATACACCTCCACACTTACGTCCAAGAGATCCTATATTCCTTTCCTCTCACCGCATCTTTCCATTGTTCGACGCTTGTGCCCAATCATCATCTGCCATTTTCGGACGACCTTGGCGGGTGAACCTAGAGAAAGAGTATAGGCAGAAAATTCGTTTACCGGGTGGCACGACTAACTGCCCTTAATAAAGCATATTCAGCGTTTCCACGACCGTTTAGTGCATTCGCCCCCCATTGCTTTGAATGTACTCTCGCCTAAGCGATACACAATCTTATAAATGTGATGGCAGCACAATTTTATCTTCATGGGGAACGTAAACCCCTTGTACAACAGCTCTTCCCATTGTTGTCATCTGGACCATCTGGCCATTTTGTTCATCCTCACCGAATCGAAGCAACCCCAGATGCATCATCATTCGCAGAATTCGCTGTTCCATAATCGAAGCAGCATCGTCATAATAGAACGGCTTAATGAACGGTCCAATAACTTGCTGTAAGGATTGTAAAGTTACCCATTCCCGAGTACAACTCTCAATCCAATGGACAAGTGATAGCAAATTAGGAATAGCATTTTTATAGAGACGGAGCCAGAATCGATACATATTCGTGAGCAGTTCCTTCTTCCCGAGTGCAAGCATATCTTGACCGGCCGAAGTCAGAATTAAGCGCTCCTCCCGCTCTTCCAGCAACCCTTGGTAAATCGCATAGTCGTACAGAAATGACATTCGATTGGGATATTCCTTAAACCTTAGACCGTAACCGAATCGCCATCCTCCTTTACCGACGAGTGATTCTGTTACCGAGAGACCCTCAAGCAATTGCTGTTGACTTCTCCGGTACATGACGCCCTCTCCGTTTAATGGGATCGTATGGTTATGTACGAATTTAAGCAGTAGGTGCAAATCTTCAACAATCAGCATCTGCTCATCCCGATAGACAGGTGGTTCAGAGGTATAATGCAGCTCGGACTGAAATTTACGTTCCAGAACCGAGCGGAAGCGGTCTTTAAGATCTAGAGGAACTTGGAACAAATAACGCGTCTGTTGAGAGAAGCCGTTAAATAGCCATCCTAAATACTTAAATTTCACAATGGTATCCCTCGGATTCGACGAAAGTACCGCGTCAGGTAGATCGAATTTCGTCTGCTGAACATAGGCGACCAGCTCTTCTAGACTTAATGTCTCGCGATGATCAAACAGAATAGAGTTCAAAAATCGCAAGTCTTCTATATTTAGCCGTGTTACATGATCCTCAAAGATGTCCTTACGGCTGACGGTGGAAAGAATGGACTGGATTAGCTCATTCTTCGAGTTCTCATTGCATTCGCATTGGTAGTGTTGTGCAATTCTCGTGAGTTGATGAATATCAGCATAACTAAGCATGTCTGCAAAATTCATTCGGGTTCCTCCGGTCGGTCGCTAACTACGGTTCATGTTCCGTGTAAAACAAGGTCTTTTACATACCATTATGGGGTTTTTATCGAATTTTATTCCCTAGAACGTAAAAAAACGTCCAGCTCCTCATGAGCTAGACGTTCGTCTCTTCTAAATGTCGTGTGCAATTGTAAAGGATTGGACTCCACTGAAGATCTCTCTTCTCAAGTACGGTAAAGGAAAGATTCTTAATATTCTCTTGGAATCGTTCTTGGAAGAGCGCGAGATATAACTGCGCAAGAAAACTACCGTGACTTACCATGAGGATGTTCGAATTCGAATGCTGTCCGCTCATATCCTGCAGGTATTGCATCGCCCGAGCACGTACCTCGTTATTCGTCTCTTGACCAAGATCCTGGTCCCGCCATTGGTCTCCCCAACGCGCGATACGTTCTTCTTGCGTTGTCCCTTCGACTTGTCCATAGGAACGCTCTATTAGTCGTCCATCCGGAGGAAGTAATGGAATATTCAATGACTTGGCGATAATCGATGCCGTCTCTTCTGCACGCTGCAACCCGCTGGAGATGACATAATCCCATGTATACGTATCCCGTGAGAGTCGATCCGCCAGTAATTTCGCCTGATTTCTTCCGTTCTCATTCAGCGGAATATCGGTTCTGCCTTGTATTTTCCCAATTAAATTCCAGTCGGTCTGACCGTGTCGTATTAAGCCAATTAACAAGATCTCCGTCTCCCTTATACAGTTTATCAATAATCAGCTGTTAAACTGACCTTGAATCTATATCTATATAAACAAATTGATTATTTGCATATGTCGTCCTAAGAATTCCTATTTTCTGACTCTTGCTAACCAGTTCAAGAGCAGCAAGGAAAAAGTAATTCCTAACAATGAGAGAGCGATCCAATAATGCGGATATGTAGGCACAACTTCTAGGATCGGCGGATCGCCTGCGTAAGCTACTGCAATTTGACTCAAATTCAAATTAGTTGAAATGTTCATATCTCCACCAACGAGCGCATTAATCTGATTCAGTTGGTCTGTATCCGATGGCCCGCCAGCAATCATTAAATATAGAAAACTACATAGGAATATAGCCATAAATCCAGCAATACATGCCGTCGCATTCCGTCTTAGCTTCATTGAGAACGAGTAACTTCGACTCGAGACAGGCATCAGCCAATCTGACTCTGTATAAATTCGCTCCATAACATTTCTGCTTAAATCCATATCGGCTCCATAGATTGTGTCAACGGGCGCCGTAAATTCTTGAATCAGCGTCTGGCTTTCTTCCCATATTCTGAATTGCTGAGTACAATCCACACAATGTTCAAGATGTCGGTCTACATGGAGACGAACAGCATCATCCTCAGGCAAATCCCAATACTCCCCTAACAATTCTTGGACTTCTTCGCACTTCATCTGGATTTCATCCCTTCATATTCCTCGTAAATCGGTTCAGCAAAATAGGGTTCCAATTGATTCTTCACACTTGCTCGTGCACGAAATAACAAGGATTTAACGGAACTCACCGTTTGCCCGAGAATATTAGCGATTTCTTGATAATCCATCTGATCGTATTCTCTTAATATTAGGGCCGATCTCTGCTTCTCTGGAAGATTGTTAATCGCCTCGCGGACTAAGCTAACTTTCTCACTGCGCAGCACCTCTTGCTCTGGAACAATATCACTGGACGCAACAGGCACATACCCGCTCTCATCTAGAGATATACTCGCAGCCTTCTGCTTACGCAATTCACTTAGTACCGTATTTCGAGCAATTGTATACAACCATGTCGAAAAAGAAGCATCCACCTCACGAAACGAATGCAGGCTGCGAAAAGCCTTGTAGAACGTCTCGGAACATAAATCCTCAGCTAGCAATTCCATTTGCGCGCTTTTGAGCATATGAAAAATAAATGCAACAATCTTGCGTTGGTAACGCCTCATCAGCTCTGCATAGAGCTCGACGTTCCCCTCTTTAATTTCACGAATAATCTGGGAATCGGTCATGAAATACGACCCTCCTTGCCTTTCCAAGAACATCCCAGCTCGTTACATAGTTATACCGAACTGAGTATAAAAAGTTGCGGTGCATTCATCACTTTATTCGGAATCCGCACTTTTATTTACGTTTTTGATAATTTAATCCAGATATTAGGGTAAGATACCTAAATTTTATTGTATCATATCTTATCCTTTTCAAAGATAAAGATTTTTTAAGAATTGTATGTCATTCGATGAAAAAATAGTAACTATTAAGTGATATGACCTAAAAAGCCACGACAATGGAAGTAAATTCAAAAGATGATTATATTACGTGGATAACGATCATGATCTGAGTAATATCGCGGATTGCCTTTCCTGCTACAATGGCTGTAGGTAAGTCAACAGATTATCGTAAAAATCGCACAAAGTAAAGACAGTAAATATAACCAATAAAACACTGATTTCGTAAATTTTCACATCAACTACGTAAAAGAACAAAAAAAAGACCGCCTAACTTGTAGGCGGTTGCACAAAGTGCAATTATTTGGATAGGAGTGGAGAGAAACCATACTGTACTTTTATTATATGTATCCGTTTTCATTTTGTCAACATTCTTTTACCAAAAAATACTTCTTCAAAAATTTAAACGTATACTGTGAAGCCTAATGTAGGCAAAACCTGCTGAGCACGGTCCCAATCCTTCTCGTTGCGGAACGACAAACGGAGCACACCCGGAACATCTTCACGGCTTTCGATAATCTGCAGATTGCTAAGGTTCAAGTGTTGATTTCCGAGCTCAGTCGCTATATGACCAATCACACCCGGCTCATCTGGCACATCAACATAGACGTCATACAGCGAAGTGATCATTCCCTTGCGTCGTTCAGGCAGCTGACTGCGGAAAGCTCCCGCATGCGTGAACTCCTGAATGATCCCCTCCCCATCTTCACGGTTCAGAATATCGATAAAGGACGCCACTTGATTGTTCCAATCCTTCAACAAGCCAAGCAAGACATTCTTATTGTTGAGTAGAATATCACGCCAAATATACGGATCACTGTTCGCTATGCGTGTGATATCACGAAAACCACCAGCCGCCAGACTCTGATATAACGGGTTGGTGTCATTGTATTGTCGAACTTGATTCACGAGCGCAACCGCAATAAGATGCGGTAAATGACTGATCGCACCGACGATATCATCATGAAGCTTCGGATCTACCCGTACAATTTGAGCTCTCGTATATTTCAGAAGTTCTTCTAGGCGATGGTAAGCCTCTTCTTCGACATCTTCTTCTGGTGTGAGCACATAATACGCATTCTCGAACAATAAGGTAGAAGCCGCCTCAACGCCGGATCGTTCCGAGCCTGCCATGGGATGGCCGCCGATGAAGGTGACACCCATGCTGCTCCAATCCGTCCGCCGCGCGCATGTGGCAATGGAAGCCTTGGTACTGCCGACATCCGTGATCACGCAGCCTGGCTTGAGTGGCAGCTCGCTTAACCGCCGCAAATACTCTTCGAGATTACCTACAGGGACACAGATGAAAATAAAATCAGCATCCAGCGCCGCCTCTTCAAACGACGTCGTCGCTATATCGACGACATGGCGGTCTAAATATTTCTGAGCTGATTTGGGGTTATTGGAGTGACCAATCACCGTGATCCCTGGCTTGCCTTTGAAACACAAGGCCAGAGATCCACCGATCAGTCCTACACCGTAAATTGCAATTTTGATCGACATGTCAGTTCACTTCTTTTATGAAATATAGTCACGCTAAAGATTCTAGGAAATCTATGCTTCCACAGCAACTTCCTGCAAAACTTCTTCTAGTGCTTGAATGAATTTGCGATTCTGTTCTTCACTGCCTACAGTCACGCGAATATAGGTTGGATAATATTTATGACCTGCACGAACAATGATCCCTTTACGCATCAACTCGTTGAAGACGGTCATGGCAGGACGCTGTACATCGAACATGACGAAATTCCCGTGTGCAGGGAACGACGACAGTCCAAGACGAGCGAATTCTGCTTGCAGATAAGCAATTCCTGCAGCATTCGAATCACGGCACTGCCGAATGAAATCTTGGTCACCAAGTGCAGCAAGAGCAGCAGCTTGCGCGAAACGCGATGTATTAAATGGTTCACGAACCTGATTAATCAGCTTCACAACCTCAGGATGTCCGATTCCATAGCCGATCCGTAAGGAAGCTAGACCATAAATTTTGGAGAACGTACGCAATGTAATGAGGTTCTCATAGTGCGGCAAGAGCTCAAGACCATCTGGGTAAGACGGATCTGTCACATATTCACAGTATGCTTCGTCAAGTACAACCAACACATGCTTCGGCACTTGATTCAGGAATGCGACTAACTCTTCCTTGGATACAATTGTACCCGTCGGGTTATTCGGGTTGCAGACCCAGACAACCTTCGTCTTCTCTGTGATCTGAGCTAACATGCCAGGGAGATCATGCTTTCCATCAATAAGCGGTACCTGAATACATACGGCGCCCTCAATATCCGTATTATGCTTATACTGCGGGAACGTCTGGTCCGCCATAATCGTCTCGTCACCCGGAACGATAAATGCGCGGGCAATCATAAGAATGATCTCATCCGAACCTGCACCGTACACCAATTGATTCGGCTTCACATTGAAATGTGCTGCTATCGCTGCGGATAATTCTACGGCAAACCCATCCGGATAAATGCTTACTTGCGATAGTTCATTCGCGATTGCTTGCTTCGCCTTCTCTGAGCAACCGAATGGGTTCTCGTTGGACGCCAGCTTGATCACTTCCGCCAAGCCTAACTCCCGCTTCACATCTTCAATGGGTTTACCCGGTTGGTACACCGGTAAATTTACTATATTTGATTTAGGCTGCATCGTAATCATCCTTTCATATTTATGCCTTTAATTGTCGCACAAAATCTTGGATATGCAAGAACGCTGCATTCCTTGTCGTCGGTGAACCGAGGTTTGGCAGCTCATCTTCAATTTTCCGCACAATGGCGCTTCCTACGACGACACCATCACACATTTGTGAGAACATACGGAACTGTTCATTACTTGAAATTCCGAAGCCAACAGCAACAGGCAAGTTCGACGCTGCCTTCACAGATTGAATGAAGGATTCAATCCCTTCATGGAAGGACGAACGCTCACCCGTGACCCCAAGTGAGGATACACAATAAATGAAACCGCCAGCATTACGAACAATGCGTTCAATTCGATCTTGCGATGTCGGTGCAACAAGCGGAATTAAGTGAATATTCGTCCTTGCTGACAATTCACGGACATGTTGATCTTCTTCAACGGGTAAATCTGGAATAATGATGCCGCTGATATCGTTCTCAGCAAGCAACTCGAAGAACCGCTCTAGACCTAATTGAAGCACCGGATTATAGTAAGTGAACAGAATGAAGGGTAAATTTACACCCTGCTCTCTAGCTTCCCTCGCAACATGAATACAATCCAGAATGGTAATCCGATGTTTCAATGCTCGGGACGATGCACGTTGAATAACCGGTCCATCCGCAAGAGGGTCTGAGTAAGGAACTCCTAGCTCTACCATGTGTGCTCCTGCTGCCTCCAGCTGCTTAATAATTTCAATCGAAGTTGGGACATCGGGGTCCCCGATCGTTAAGAAAGGAATAAGTGCTGTTTCTCCTGCCGCCCGCAGCTTCTCGAACGATTGATCAATGCGATTCGTTTGCATCCGCGCTACCTCCCAAGTATTTCATGATGGATTCAACATCCTTATCACCGCGTCCAGATAGAGACACGACAATAATCTCATCCTTACCCATCGTCGGAGCGACCTTAACAACCTGAGCGATTGCATGCGCTGACTCTAGTGCCGGAATAATGCCTTCCGTCCGACATAATAATTGCAGGGCCTCTAATGCTTCATCATCGCGAATTGGAACATATTCAGCTCGGCCTGTATCTTTGAGATAGGAATGCTCAGGTCCAACGCCTGGGTAATCCAACCCCGCTGATATGGAATGAGCTTCGATAACTTGTCCATATTCATCTTGTAGTAGATAACTCATCGAACCTTGGAAGACACCCTTGGATCCTTTTGTCATCGTTGCGGCATGAAACTCCGTGTTCACGCCTCGACCTGCAGCTTCAACGCCGATCAATCGAACGGCTTCGTCTTGCACGAACGGATAAAAAATCCCCATCGCATTACTGCCGCCTCCAACCGCAGCTACTACCGCATCCGGCAGACGTCCTTCCGCCTCCAGAATCTGTGCTCTCGCTTCATCCCCAATGACACGTTGGAAATCCCGAACCATCATTGGATATGGATGCGGACCTACAACAGAACCGAGGATGTAGAAGGTATCCTGCACGTTACTAACCCAGTATCTTAACGCTTCATTTCCTGCATCCTTCAATGTTTTCGAGCCGGATGTCACAGAAATCACTTCTGAGCCGAGTAATTTCATACGGAAAACATTTAATTGCTGACGTTTCGTATCTTCTTCACCCATAAACACTTTACACTCAAGTCCAAGCAGTGCTGCGACCGTTGCCGTAGCTACCCCATGCTGCCCTGCGCCTGTCTCTGCAATTACTTTCGTCTTGCCCATGCGTTTGGCGAGCAGTGCCTGTGCAATCGTATTGTTGATTTTATGTGCTCCCGTATGATTTAGATCTTCGCGTTTCAGATAGACTTTAGCTCCGCCTAAATGCGAAGATAAACGTTCTGCATAATAGAGTGGTGTCTGTCTGCCGGAATACTGCTTGAGCAAATAATTTAACTCTTCGATAAATGTTGGGTCTTGCGTATATTGATGATAAGCTGCTTCCAATTCTAATAATGCGTTCATCAATGTCTCAGGAACGAATCTCCCTCCGAATTCACCGAAACGTCCATTCTGATCTGGTACCTGGTTCATTGTAACTTCACCCTTTCTACAAATGCTGTCACTTTCGCGATATCTTTCACGCCATCCGTCTCTACGCCGCTGGATACATCTACCCCGTCTGGCGCTCGTTCTACGATTAAACGCCGAACATTATCCGGGTCTAGTCCGCCTGCAACGATCAATTGAATACCTGCAGCTCTCGCCCATGCTTGATAAGGAGCAATTAATTCCCAATTAAATACCTTGCCGGAACCACCAATATATACAGGATCGTAACTATCCAGGAGAAAAGCATCGACGACACCTCGGTAGGCATCCCATGCTTCAGCTCCTTGGTCATCCTCCTGATCTAATTTCATCGAATGTGCTTTATAAATTTGAACATTGCAATTATCTTTCAATGCCTTGCAGAACTCGGGACTTTCTTGTCCGTGCAGTTGCACGACATCCAGCGGAACCGTACGTAATAATTCCACGACTTCATGCAGATCGGGGTTCACGAACACACCAACCGTCAAGGGGCTAGACATATTCTGCTCACGAATATAGGCGATCATCTGGGCGGCCTGCTCGAGGCTAACCCGTCGTTTACTTCTCGCGAATACAAATCCGATTTGATCGATAGGTAAGTGTATCATCGATTTTAGCACTTCAACGCTTTGAAGTCCACAAATTTTCACGGTGGGAACTTGGACGAGTTGTTCTACATTCATGAGCGCAGCCCCTTTCATTGTACTTCGCCCATCAGATCAACGATAGCTTGTTCTACTGATTTCTGACGCATGAAATGCTCACCGATCAATACGGCATGGGCTCCGATAGACTGTAAATATGCCATATCGGCTGAGCTTGAGATCCCACTCTCGCTTACATTCGTAATCCCTTGCGGCATAAGTCCAATCAATTCTTCCGTCGTTCGAATGTTCGTCTCGAATGTATGCAGATTCCGGTTATTTACCCCGATTAATGTTGCTGTCCCCAAATCAAGTACTGTCTCAAGTTCCGCACGGTCATGTACCTCGACCAACACATCGAGTCCGATGGACTTCGCTGTTTCAAGATAGCTATCGATCTGCTGTTTCGTAAGAATCGCAGCTATGAGGAGCACGGCATCCGCACCGATTAAGCGTGCCTCATAAATTTGACGTTCGTCGATAATAAAATCTTTCCGGAGTATCGGTACATTTACCGCTTCCCGTACGGCACTTAAATAAGCATTGCTTCCTTGAAAATATGGCGTATCGGTCAGCACCGAAATGCAATCAGTTCCCGCTTCTTCATAGCCTTTTGCCAAAGCAACCGGATGAAAATCCGGACGAATTAATCCTTTGGACGGAGAGGCTTTCTTCACCTCAGCAATTAATCCCATTGCGCGATGACGTCCCGTCGACAAAGCTTTCTCAAACCCTAAACATGTCGGCATGGATGCAATCTGCCGTTCTGCAATCGTTAACTGAAATGATTCAGCTAGTTGTTCCACTTCCAACTTCTTCGTTGCTACGATCCGATCAAGAAACATATGCGATTTCTCCTGTCGTCTTAATAAGTTGCTCTAATTTGGCGAGGGCTCTGCCTGAATCAATCAGATCACCAGCCAATTTCACGCCTTCCTGCATTGTCGAAGTCTGTCCTGACACATAGATGCAAGCTCCTGCATTCGCAAGCACAATATCACGATATGCCCCCTGCTCACCCTGAAGGATGTTCCGTATGATCATGGCATTGGTCTCTGCATCCCCGCCCATCACCGCTTCTAGCGAATGAGTACGCAGTCCCAGCAGCTCCGGATCAATATCATAGGTCTGTAAGTCACCGTTACGAAGCTCTGTAATTCTCGTAGGAGCTGAGATACTAATCTCATCCAGTCCATCGTAGCTCGACACGACCATCGCTCGTTTAAGTCCAAGTTGACTCAATACTCCGCCAATCGTCTCCGTCTTGGAACGATCATAGATACCAAGTAATTGACGGTCAGCACCTGCCGGGTTCGTCAGTGGACCGAGCATATTGAAGATCGTTCTAACACCCAGCTCACGACGCGGACCAGCCGCATGCTTCATCGAAGGATGATAGACCTGTGCGAACATGAAACAAATGTTAATGTCATTGAGACATTGGGCTGCAGCATCACTCGTCAAATGAATGTTAACGCCTAGCGCCTCCAGCACATCAGCACTGCCTACACGGCCGGATGCCGTACGATTGCCGTGTTTCGCCACGCGTACGCCATTTGCTGAAGCGATGATTGCAGATACCGTCGAAATGTTAAATTTATGAATTCCTGAGCCGCCTGTACCGCAAGTATCAAGCAGTTGGTGCTGTTCTGTCAACACACGGTTCGATTTGGACCGCATCACTTCCGCGAAGCCAGCGATTTCGTCAATCGTCTCTCCTTTTATCCGCATAGCGGTAAGGATGCTGCCGATTTGGGCTGATGTCGCACGCCCTTCCATAATCTCATTCATGATCCCCTGCGCCTCTTCACGCGTTAAATCATGACCACTTATCAGTTTATCAATCGCATCAATAATAACCTGATCTTCTCTACTCATCTCTGCTCCTCCTCAAACTTATCTCAGCTACGGGCTATGCTCTTACGAAATAATCCAAATTCGTATATTGAACTTCATCTTTACGTTGGTTCGGGAAGATCGCTTCTGCCATCCGAATGGCTTTCAAACAGCCCATGGCTTTGTTGACTGTCTCTTGGTACTCATTTTCGGGGATAGAATCCCAGACGATACCGGCACCTGCTTGCACATAAGCCTTGCCGTTCTTGAAGATCATCGTCCGAATCGTAATGCATGTATCCATATTGCCGTTAAACCCAAGGTAGCCGATTGCCCCCCCATACGCGCCGCGTGATTCCCGCTCCATCTCGGCTATGATCTCCATCGCTCGAATCTTAGGTGCACCAGATAAGGTTCCCGCCGGCATACAAGAGAGTAATGCATCGAAGAAATCTTTATCTCGTCTGAGCTGACCCGATACGTTCGAGACAATATGCATCACATGTGAATAACGTTCAATCTCCATGTAGGTATCGCAACGTACCGTTCCAAACTCGGATACACGCCCGATATCATTCCGACCTAGGTCAACCAGCATGAGGTGCTCAGCTCGCTCTTTCTCATCTGAGAGAAGTTCGCTTTCCAATGCTTCATCTTCTTCCGGTGTCGCTCCCCGTGGTCTCGTGCCTGCGATCGGCTTCGTCTCGATCCGCCCATCATTCACTTTTACGAGCGCCTCTGGTGACGCACCTACAATAACCTCATCATCCATTTTCAAATAATACATATAAGGAGAAGGATTCATCGTCCGGAGCACTCTATAGACCTGCAACGGTGAAACCTCTGTCTCCAAATGGAAGCGTTGCGATAAGACCACTTGAAAAATATCTCCCGCTCGTATCAACGCTTTGGCTTGGTGCACATTCGCGATATACTGCTCTTTCGAAATATTCGATGCGACGTCGCCAAGGTCAACTTGTTCTGGAATCGGTTGGCTGCTCATCATAGCATGTGGAATGGGCTGTCTTAAGCGATCCATCATGGATTCGGTTTTGCGAACCGCTTGCTCATAGAGCGTCTTAATATCGTTATCTAAGGCAAATTCCGGGATATGAATGTTAGCCATAACTTGAATCTGTTGTTTCATATGATCGAACGCAATGACCTGGTCGCAGAACATAAACTGGATATCATTCATGTTCATATCATCGACAGCATGCGCTGGTAAGTTCTCATAGTATTGCAGCAGGTCATATCCGAAGAACCCGATCGCTCCACCTGTGAAGGGAGGCATTTGCTCATTGGCTGGGGAACGAAAGGAACGCAGGTACGCTTTCAACGTCTCGATGGGCTTCTCTACCACCCGCTCCACTTGACCATTCTTCTCGATTTCAATTGAACCATTCTTACCACGAATCATCAGGAAAGGATCTGTTCCAATAAAAGAGTACCTTGCCCATTTCACACCACCTTCGACACTCTCCAGCAAGAACGCTCTCGGCTCTTGATAGAAGTGTTGGAAGATCCGAATGGGTGTCTCGGTATCCGCCATGATTGTACGAACCACAGGTATGAGGTTATACTTCTCAGCATATTGCATGACTTGTTCTAAACTCGTATTGGTCATATCCATTCACTCCTCACATTCGTGGTATTTGCTGCAGGATATACAAAAAAACCTCTACCAAAGGTAGAGGTTGGTTAGACTTCGATAATGATTGCCCAGGAGTATGCGGAATACAAGCTAAGCCCATGCCATGATACGACAAGAACTATAACTATACATTATTCCCATGTACTCATCTCAAAAATAACTAAACTCAACTGGACACTGCTCATCTCAACTCATCTAAACTAGCTCTGCTCTGGCTCTGCTCACAAACACTTACATAATATGTACACTATAACGTATCTGAGGAATACCGTCAATCCGTTCCCAAGAATTTTAATGAATGGGTGAAATCTGATGCATCCTGAAATAACAAAAAAACCTGATCCTCACGGACCAGGTTCCAAATAGGCTAGATCTGTTCTACAAGATCCGGGCGAAGACACTTCGCCTCATTTAAGTAGACATGACGCACTTCTTCTTGACGTTTTGTCGTATTTACTTGAACCATGAGTCGGATACAGCGCTCTAATCCACCTTTAACGGGTATTTCAATGGAGCACATGAGAGGGACAAGCTCCCATCCATTCATTTGCCGAATGGCTCTTGCGGGGAAAGTAGCATCCAAATCCGTCGTCATCGTCACAAACACGGAGCAAATATCTTCAGGAACGAACTCGTTCACCCGTACAATTTCATTCAACAGCACGATTGTCTCGGACAGAATTTCTTGATCATCATTCGCCGTTACGGTCGTCGCACCACGTATGCCGCGTACCATCACTTAGATTTCCTCCTTCAATTCTATTACCACTTGACGGACGAGTTCCGCAGAGATATCCTTCATAATCTCCACCTGTCCAATCGCAGTCGGTACGACGAAGACCATCGAACCTTCTTTGAACTTCTTATCATGCATCATGGCATCCATGATCTGCTCGACATTCAAATGCAGAGGGATCGATGTTGGCAAGCCAAACTTCGTGAAAATCCGCTTCGTCTCTCCATGGATCGATGCATCAAATCCTAAGTACTTCGCAATCAGCGCGGAACCCACCATACCAATTGCGATGGCTTCCCCATGCAGCAACTCGTTATAACCGGACACCGCTTCAAGCGCATGACCGATCGTATGCCCTAAGTTTAAAATCGCGCGCAAATCGTTCTCACGTTCATCCTCAGCAACGACGCTCGCCTTTACACTGCATCCTTTGTACAATCCATAGCTTAACGATTCTGGTTCTAACGCCAGCAAATGCTGCACATGCCCATCGATCCATGCAACAAACTCAGCATCCCAGATCAGACCATGCTTGATCATCTCCGCAAGTCCCGAAGCCACTTCACGGGCTGGAAGGGTACGAAGTGTATTCAAATCATAGAGCACCATCTCCGGTTGATGAAATGCACCGATAATATTCTTCGCAAGCGCATGATTCACACCAACTTTGCCGCCAACACTGCTGTCATGCGCAAGGATTGTCGTTGGCACCTGAACGAATTTGATACCGCGCATATAAGACGCAGCCACAAATCCTGCAAGATCTCCGACAACACCGCCACCTAAGGCAACTACGGTCGAGGAGCGATCCAGCCCTGCTTCGAGCGCCACGGTCACAATTTCTTCGAGTTGAGACAACGACTTCGACTTCTCTCCTGATGGGACAATATAGCTAACCGTACGATAGCCACCCGATTGAAGAGCAGCTTCGAGTACCGACAAATAATGAGGCGCTACGGATGAATCTGTTACGATCATGATTGGACTCTTCGATGTAATGCCACGTTTCGTAAAGAACTGCGCCGCTTGGTCGAGCAATCCTTCACCAAAGTAGATCGGATAAGATCTTTCCCCTAAATCAACTAACAGTTCTCTCATATTAGTAACTCTCCAACTGTGCTAAGTAATTGTTCAAGTTGGCACGAATTTCTTCGATGGAATCGCCACCAAATTTCTCTAAGAATGCTTTCGCAACTTCCCACGCAACGACATGCTCCATCACGACGCTTGCGGCAGGAACAGCACAACTATCCGAACGCTCAACTTGTGCAGTGAACGGTTCCTTCGTATCGATATCCACACTAGCCAATGGCTTATACAACGTTGGAATTGGCTTCATTACACCACGTACGACGATTGGCATGCCATTGGTCATTCCACCTTCAAACCCACCAAGACGGTTCGTTGCACGATGGTAACCTTGTTCCTCGTTATAAAGAATCTCATCATGGACTTGTGAACCACGAATCTTGCCTGCTTCAAAGCCAATTCCGATCTCACAGCCCTTGAATGCGTTGATAGACATGACCGCTTGTGCAATGCGTCCATCCAATTTACGATCATATTGCACGTGGCTTCCAAGTCCAACGGGGACGCCTTCAATGATACATTCCACGATCCCGCCGATGGAATCGCCTTCCGCCTTAATCTGATCAATATAAGCTTCCATCTTCTTCTCTGTCTCTTGATCGACAACGCGAACGGAAGACTCTTCTGTAAGACGAATGAGTTCATTGAGCGGCAAATCATTCGCAGGGGCTTCAATTTCCCCAATACGGATCACTTGCCCACCTACTTTAATGCCGAACTCAGCTAGCAGCTGACGAGCAATCGCACCGCAAGCCACACGTGCTGCCGTCTCGCGAGCACTTGAACGTTCAAGCACATTGCGCAGATCCTTCAAATTATATTTCAAGCCACCGTTCAAATCCGCGTGCCCTGGGCGTGGACGATGTACACGACGCTTCTCTTCGTCCGTACCTTCCATCGGCTCAATGTTCATGATCTTTGTCCAGTGTTTCCAGTCATTATTCTCGACAACCAACGCAACAGGGGCTCCTGTTGTCTTCCCGTGGCGCACGCCGCCAACAATATTCGCTGTATCTTTCTCTATTTGCATCCGGCGTCCGCGGCCGTAACCTTTCTGACGACGATGCAATTGGAAATTCAATTCTTCGAAATCTAACGTCAAATTACTAGGCAGTCCTTCAATAATTGCTGTAAGCTGTGGTCCGTGGGTTTCTCCAGCTGTCAAATAACGTAAACTCACGTTGCTTTCCCCCTTTAAACTGTAAAACTGCAATTGGCTAAAATCCGTTAATATCTTGACTCATTATAGTATAGGAGGATACGTTTGACAACCAAGCGATACAAAAACACCTCCACCACGCAAACTCGCGTAAGTGAAGGTGTTCATCATCCGATTTCATTTTCCATGAGGGCCTTGCTATCCGTTAGCTGAATGTTTCTTAAGTGCAATCGGAACATCCGCGAATTGCGGATCATTCATGATCCCTTTCATCTGCACAGATTCAACGCCTAATATTTGCGCACATTCTTGAATCGTAAGGAATCCACGACGATATGCAGCAATGACTTTCCGTTTGTCCATTCTGCGAACCCTCCAAATTTGGCACTTGATCATAGTATTGGCAGGAATCCCGCGTATTATACATCCGTGTGGAATTATTTCTTTCGATAGAAGAATGTCTCTGAGGATTCAAGCGAATATTGCGCTGGTGTGAAGATCTGTTCCGTGCTTCCTACGAACAATACACCGCCCGGTCTTAATGCTTTAGCGAATTTGTGATACAACTTCGACTTTGCTTCTTCTGTAAAATAAATCATGACGTTGCGGCAAATGATCAAATCATATTGTGAATCGAAGGTATCCTCGAGTAAATTCTGTTTTTTAAATTGAATGGATTGGATAAGTTCAGGTTTGACATGATAATAATCGCCTTGTTTCGTAAAATAACGTTCTACATAATTCGGCGGAACTTCCTTTAAGGACCGTTCCTGATATAACGCATCTTTCGCACGCTGCAAAGCGCCATCATCAATATCCGTGGCATGAATCTGAACAGATCGGAGCAAGCCCGCTTCGGCCAAGATCATCGCTAATGAATAAGGCTCTTCTCCCGTGGAACATGCCGCGCTCCATAATTTCAACCGTGGGTTAGTTTTATGTAATGTCGGCAAAATATTCGTTCGCAGAACATCCCACCGATTAGGGTTTCGCCAAAATTCCGATACATTGATCGTCATCCGATCCAAAAACTCATAGAACAACACTTTGTCTTTCATCATCGCATCATAAAAAGCGACAAACGTGTTGTATCCATGTTTAAGGCGAAGCGTCGTTAGACGACGCTTCATTTGTGCCTCTTTATATTGCGCAAGATCAATACCGGATTTCTCCTTAATCTTACGTATAAATACAGTATAGTCTTCATCTCTCTCTAATAGGTTCTCCATCCAAACATCACCTTTCGGACTAGATCCAAGGTTTAATTGCTCTCTCGTAGCTGACTAATTCATGAGGTTCAAAGAAGTTGTTAATCTCACGCTCTGCACTGTCTGGTGAATCGGAGCCGTGGATTAAATTGAAAGCCGTGTGGACAGCGAAATCTCCGCGAATCGTCCCTGGAAGCGCATCCAATGTATTCGTCTTTCCAATCACTGCACGAGCTAATGGAATGACTTGATCTGCTTCCCATACCATGGCGAAAACAGGGCCAGACGTAATAAAATCGACGAGTTCTCCAAAAAACGGTTTTGCCGCATGCTCTGCATAATGAAATTCGGCCTTCTCGCGCGGAATTACCATTAATTTAGCCGCGACAAGTTGAAACCCCTTCTTCTCAAAACGACTTACGATTTCCCCAATGAGACCGCGTTGTACGCCATCTGGCTTAACCATTAAAAATGTTCTCTCCACAACTTTCACCCCTCAAATTAGTCAAAAAAACTATATATGCAATCGTTCACTACCTTCATGTTAGTAGGAACGCTTCGCAACAAAGTGAGCGATGTCGGTTAAATTCTTCTTCGCCTTGCTATTTGGCAATCCTTCCAAAGCACGCAATGCCTTGGCGATATATCGATCCGCCATTTGCTCAGCCAGCTCAAGACCTTGACTGCCACGAATCATTCGAATCGCGGTGGACGCATCATAATTGCCTTCCTGTCGCTGTATCTCTGCGATCTCGGACAGCAATGGTTCTCGAAGCTTGTCTTCTTGCAGCGCGAGCAAGACTGGCAATGTAATGTTGCCTTGGCGCATATCACTGCCAGGCGGTTTGCCAATTTGCTTCTCCGTCCCGCATAAATCGAGCAAATCATCGCGGATTTGGAAAGCCATTCCTACATTGTAACCGAATCGATATAAAGCTGCACTAATTTTTTCAGAAGCGCCCGAAGCTACTGCTCCTAGCTCACAGCTTATTGCGATCAACAAGGCTGTCTTACGCCGTATTCTGAGCAAATAGTTACGTATCGATTGATTTGTATTAAAGAAATCTCTTAACTGCTCCAATTCACCGATACACATCTGCACGATAGCCTTCGATAAGATCTGGTGAATCTTTGGATTATGTAATTGGGTGACAATGGTCAAAGCTTTCGCATAGAGGTAGTCCCCCGTATACATGGCAATTTTATTATCCCATTTGGATTTGACCGTAAGCTGTCCCCGTCTTGTATCCGCATCGTCAATCACATCATCATGAACGAGCGTAGCCATATGAATCATCTCTAGTGGAACAGCAACATACTTCAGCTGCTCCAGATCATAGGTCCCGAACTTGCCAGACAGCAGTACGAAGACAGGGCGAAGCCGTTTCCCCCCTGCCTTAAATAAATGCAATGACGCTTCGCTCAGCAACTCATGGTCACAGCGAATCTCCGACTCAAGCTGATTCTCGATGAATTGCACGTCTTTCTTCATCGTCGTATAGAGTTCCATTAGTTTCATTCTTTCACCTGTGTGACCGTATTATCTGACCAAATGCAGATTTCAACTTCCTTATCGATAAGCCCGAGTTCCTTGCAATATCGGAAATACAATTCTAACCCATTTTGCTGCGATTGTCCAAAATCATGGCATAATCCTCCAAAATATCGACGCCAGTAAGTTGGTGTACCTCCAATTTCAATGGTAGCTTTACGTACGATCGGCTCAACATCTTGCTTAATTCGCGCTCTGCTGTCATGGAATGCTCGCAGAATCGAACGCATCTCTTCTGGATAGTTCTCCGTCACTTGACGAGACACAGCCCAGACCGCAAAAGTCATCCACTCGCCCGTAAAAGCATTCCAACGTTCACCAAGATCCATTACTTCATAATCGGTATGCTGCCAATCTGCTCGAATCGCATGATCTCCAATGAGGAGGGCCGCATCTGCTTGTTCCATCATCTCAGGGAGCGACGGATCCATCACGAGATAAGTGGGTGAACCGCCATAGAATTTCTCGATAATAATCTTGAGTAAATTTACCGATGTTGCTGAGGTATTCGTTAGTGCGATCGTACCATGCAGCACCTCTTCAAGCGGTTTCTTCAAGAACAATAGAATCGATCGAACAGGACCAAATGCGCTTACTGATAAATCAGGGAAAAGAACATATTTCTCCCAAGATGCGCCATAGGCAAACGACGAGATCGGGCCCAAATCGATTCTTCCTTCGAGCATTGCTTGATTGAGCTGTGCAGGGACTTGATGCATCGTCTCCACGTTAATTCTTAGTTGCTCTGGACTAAAATGATAAAACACCGGCCAGACATTCGTATAATTAATCTCTCCGATGCGAATCGGACTGCTTGACTTGCTGCTCATCCGAATCCCCCCATCTGATGTACAATTCATGGTCGATATGGACCTGATCGAGCACCTTGCCAACAAGGAAGTTCACGATGTCGTCCAAGGTCTGAGGCCCATAATAGAATGCTGGCATAGCCGGTACGATTCGAACGCCCAGCCGTGCCAATTTTAACATATTTTCTAAGTGTATTGCGTGCAGTGGTGTCTCACGTGGCACGATGATGAGCGGACGCCCTTCCTTGAGCATCACGTCAGCAGCTCGTCCCATCAGATTATCTGATGCTCCGTGAGCGATGGACGATAACGTCCCCATCGAGCAAGGCATAATGAACATTCCGGCAGCGCGGAAGGATCCACTTGCAATGCTCGCGCCGATATCTTGAATCGGGTGATAGATATAATGGCCTTCATAATGTCCGAACTTCTGGTTCAATACATCTTGGCGCTTAACAACTTCCCACCCGAGCTCTTCTTTGATCACACGCCATCCGGCATCCGTGATGATGATATGCACTTCGAACCCCGCTGCAAGCAGGACCTCGATCAACCGAATTCCATAAATCGAGCCGCTAGCACCCGTGATTCCGACAGCCCATCGCTTCGATTGCGGCATGATGTTCATCTTATTGGAACACCACCAAATCAAGGAATGTAAACACAAATACGACGACGCTTAAGATTCCATTCATCGAGAAGAAAGCCGTGTTCACTTTGCTTAAATCATGCGGCTTCACCAATTTGTGTTCGTAGAAAAGAATCGCATAGGCAATAATCATTCCGGCAAAGTACATCCAGCTCAAATCTGTCATCAGGTATAACGAGATGAATCCAATTGCTGTAAGAATATGAAAACCGCGCGCGATCCATAGTGCACCTTTCAGCCCGAAGCGTACAGGTATAGAATGAAGACCCTGCGACTTATCAAACTCATAGTCCTGGCACGCATAAATAATATCAAAGCCCGCTGTCCAGAATGCGACGGTAAGATAGAATACTATGGCCGACCAATCAGCACTATTCGTAACAGCCACCCATCCGCCTAAAGGAGCGAGTGCGATGGTGAGTCCAAGTACCACATGGCATAGCCAAGTAAAGCGTTTCGTATAAGAATAGAACACAAGAAAAAAGACCGCAATTGGCAATAAGCGCATTGCAAGCGGTTCGAGTTCAGCTGCCGCCCAAAATAATAATCCGAATGAAACGATGGTAAATAATACGACCTCTCCGATTTTGAGCAACCCCGCTGGAATAGCTCTACCTTCCGTACGCGGATTCTTCTTATCAATCGCTGCATCAATCAGACGATTCAAAGACATCGCTGCCGTTCTTGCCCCTACCATCGCGAGTAAGATCCAACCAATCTGCGCCCAGGAAGGTAAATGATGATGCACGACAACCGAGCCAAGAATGGAGCCCATGAATGCAAAGGGTAATGCGAATAATGTATGTTCGAACTTGATCATTTCTAGAAATATAGCAATTTTCTTAAACATTGTTACGCTCCTTCATCCCAATATGAAGCGCAGCAATACCACCGGTCAGTGGATAAGCTTGAACATCATGCAGTCCAATCTCGCGGTATATTTCCGCTAGTTCATATCGACCTGGAAAAGCAACTAAGGAATCTGGAAGCCATTTATACTGCTCATAACGCTTCACAAGAAATTTGCCAATGAGTGGAAGAACCTTTTGGAAGTAGAAATAATAAATGCCTTTGAATGGCTGCCAGGTCGGCTTGGATAATTCGAGACATACGACCATCCCTCCGGGCTTAACAACTCGCTGCATCTCCTTAAGTACCCGTTTCAAATCCGGGACGTTGCGTAGACCAAAGCCGATCGTCGCATAGTCAAATTGATTATCTTCGAACGGGAGTTCCATCGCATTTCCTTGTACCAAATCAATCTGCCGGGTTTTTCCTGCGCGATCCACTTTCACTTTACCTACATCCAACATATTCTGACTAAAATCAAGACCGACAATGTTCCCTGTCTGACTAGCCTCTGCAATACTAATGGTCCAGTCGCAGGTACCGCAGCACAGATCAATCGCCGTATCCCCAGGTTTCACATTCATCTTCTTCATCGTAAATTTACGCCACGCCTTATGGCGCCTAAAACTCAGGACATCGTTCATCATATCGTACTTCGGTGCAATATTCTCGAAGACGGCGTGAACGAATTGTTCCTTTGTTTTGGATGAATTCGTATCCATCATTTCCTCAACCTTCCTTCACGACTGTCAGAGGCTCATGCGTTATTCGAAGGAATGGCTCTGCAATACTCATAAGGTCTCGATGAATCTTCTCTGAGACGGGCTCGCGAAGCATGTTCTGAATATCAGCAATGGTCTGACGAAGCTTATCTAATAATAAATTGTGTATATTATATTTCGTCCATAAGGACTGGATATGACGAACTTCTACTTTGTTATCCCGCAGCAACAGTTGGTCTTCTTCTGTTCCCTCTTGCAGGATATGCCAATAGGCCCATGAGCCTTTGAACGAACGTAATTCGTTATTCTTGTTCATTTCTTCACGAACAATTTCACATTGTGTAAAGGCACGGAGCATGTCAGGCCAAGTCTTCTGATTTACCTCATCTATGACGGACTGGAAAGCAGTGAACAAATACATTTTGAGCTGAATGAGAAGTGATAAATATTCATCGGTTGAGAGCAGTAATTGCTTCACACGCATGTACAAATTCATCTTCTGCCGGTTCACCTCACACACGGCTTCACTTAATTGTCTCACCATATTCACTTCACCCGCTTGTGCGAGCAACTGGTAAAATCGACTACTGAAAAAGTCTCCTGCTAGTACGTTAACTTGACGCGTTCGCATCTCTCGCTCCGATTTCTTCTCGTCATCGGTATCGATCAAGTCATGGGTGTCAAGACCCATCTGCACCAAAGAAGAAGCGAGTGCATATAGCTCGCTATTTCGCTTGATAGTTGGGTTTTTATCCAAGTAAACAAACAACAGACGAATGCGAGCGTCCGGGAAATCGGGCACCTCCATGTTGCTGCTGATCATATCATGTTTCATAGCCTTTTCGGCCAATTCTGGAATCCGATATCGTTTCATTAAGATGCCTCCGAGCATACTGCGAGTACAAAATTCTCTAGACCGAGCAATCTAAATTATTATAGCATAAGTTATTTACCCACGCACTGAATCTCATTCGCTTTTTTTGACAGAAATTAATCCGTAGATCCGAATTTTTTATTCCATAATGCGGTATATCGTAAATGCAGCTTGTCTTCAACTTCAGGAGAAAGTCCGATCGTTAATGTACGAAGCATCTCCAAGTCCGCACGATCCCAATCATCTCGGCTAGCATCCGCTGCAAGGAGTAGACGCTTCGTCGAGGTGGATCCGTCATCCGGCGTTACAAATCGTAGAAAGAGCTGCTTCACATTCGTTGTTTGGGTGAAACTGAATAAAATAATCTGATGCATATGCTTATAGATGTCTTGAGCCGCATCCGGTGTATTCCTCACATTTAGATCAAGTGTAAGCGTAGTTCCGCTCCAGACCACACGACTAATATGCATTTGAAGCGGAAGCTCTGCAAGGACATCAACCAGATTATTCGAATGAATGTCGATCGGCGCTGCCTCGGAAAATACCGGCAACGTCTTATGATCAGAAGGAGGCTGCATATACCCGTGTACGAGCAATGAAATCATTAGTGTAACAATCAGTGATCCTGTACATGCAAGTAAGATTGGTCTAATTAAACGCATAAATAGCGCCCCTTTCGCATGGAACTGTTCGTCCATGAATAACCCCTACTGCATTGTACAATCAAAAAAAGCAGGCTATGCCTGCAAATTTTCTAGCTGTCTGTTTCCACCGTACCGTATTTGGTCAATACCGTTGCACTGCCGCGAATTTTGATCGCTGAAGTGTGGTCTGTAAACTGCGCGATAAGCACTTCACCTTTGTCTAGCTTCTCGGTGTGATGGAATCTTGTATCTTGTCCACGCGTTAAGCCAATGACTTGGACGCCTTGGGATTTAGCCTTGACGATAATATACTCGGCGTTGCTATTATTTTTCTCTTCCACCTGCATGACGCTCCCTTCGAATCTTCGGTTCTACTCCCTCATCCATCGAATAGAAAAGAAAAAGCCGTGAACAACAGTCACGGACTAATTCTAAAACACTCTAATATGTACAATCGTTTATTTAATTCCGTCTTTAAGTGCTTTACCCGGTTTAAACGCTGGGATTTTGCTAGCTGGAATTTCGATTTCTTGACCCGTTTGCGGATTGCGACCCTTACGAGCGGAACGTTCACGTACTTCGAAGTTACCGAAGCCAACGAGTTGAACTTTATCGCCGCTTTGAAGTGCTGCAGAAATGGCATCAAATACTGCATCTACTGCTTTAGTCACATCTTTCTTCGAAAGCTCAGTTGCCTCAGCTACTTGTGCAATCAATTCAGATTTGTTCATGCTCTTTTCACCTCCCCAGAAGGATTATGCTCCAATATCATACTGTCTTTACCGTTTCGCTAAAAATTATACATATTGCTTGGATATTCGTCTTTCTCAAAACGGCCCGGCACCTTCGTGCAGGCAGGAACAAACTTATAGTAATACACTGTGCCCAGAATTTCAAGTGCCCACGGCCGTTTTAGCGCATAATACGATTGAAAAATCCAAAACTTTGCTTAATTCTTCCCTGATCTGGTCCGATGCAGGTAATAGAACGTGACTGCAAGGGCGAGGACAAGGACGATACCTTTAATAATATCATGCATAAAATACTGCACGTTCATCATCGTTAATCCGTTCACAAGTACCCCAATCAAGACAGCGCCGAAAAATGTCCCGATCACATTTGGTTTCCCCGCGCCCATTACGGAGAATCCGACGAATACCGCTGCAACAGCTTCCATCAGGAGTGGCGCACCCGCATCGATCTGCCCCGATCCAATCCGTGCTGCGAACAGGACACCCCCAAATGCTGCGAACATACCGGAAGCGATATAAGCAAGCGTACGTACTTTTTTGACTTTAATCCCAGACAACCGTGCAGCCTCTTCATTCCCACCAGTGACATACATTTGTCTGCCGAAGCGCGTGTACGTCAAGAAAATATGAACAACGGCTACAGCGATAATAAGCAAGATGACGGGAATCGGAATCCCAAGCCATTCGCCTTGTCCTAGCCATAAGAACGATTCACTGAATTTACCCGGCGCTTTCGTGCCATCTTGGAACTGCATGTTGTTATAAATGGAGTAGCCGGACGTGTATGTCTTATGCAATCCAGATACGATATACATGACCGCAAGCGTCGCGAGTAAGTCTGGAATGCGGATTTTCACGATAAAGAAAGCATTGACACAACCAATGACGGCCCCGATCAACAGCGGAACCAAAATGACGATATAGAGTGGTTGCTCGTACCATACCATCAAGGATGCCGCAACGACGGTCGAGATCGAAACGGTCGATCCTACTGATAAATCAAATCCATCCACAATTAGCGAAAGGGTTACCCCGATAGCTACGAAGGTCACGATTGAAATCGAACGTAGAATATCAGCCAAATTCGCATAACTGAAAAAGTGTGGAAGCGTTAAAGAGAAAAAGAGTATAACGCCAAAAATGACAAAT
Source organism: Paenibacillus sp. GCM10027629 (assembly GCF_042676425.1). Taxonomy (NCBI): domain Bacteria; kingdom Bacillati; phylum Bacillota; class Bacilli; order Caryophanales; family Paenibacillaceae; genus Paenibacillus; species Paenibacillus sp. GCM10027629. The sequence continues at coordinate 1,811,262 of NZ_JBHTGZ010000009.1, forward strand.
AATGATCCATACCGAAATAATAATTGCAGCACATTGTTCTTCATGCCTGTTCCTCCCGACCTGCACTTGCGTAATACAATAGTTTCTCTTGTGTTGCCTCTTCTTGACGGAATTCCTTCACAATTCTGCCTTCACACATCACAAAAATCCGATCCGCAATACCGATGGCTTCCGCAAATTCACAAGTGAAATACAGAATGCCTTTGCCTTGCTCGGCAAGATCCCCAATCAATCGGAAAATGTCGCTCTTCGCCCCAATATCGACACCTTTCGTTGGTTCGTCGAAGAGAAATACATCCGCTTTGGTCTCTACCCATTTCCCAATCGCAACTTTCTGCTGATTACCGCCGCTTAGAAACTTCACTTGCTGCTTCATGGAGGAAGTCTTCACACCCAGACGCTCAATAAGGCGACCTGCATGTGCCTGTTCCATCGCGCTGCGAACGAAGGCGAATCGGCTAAGCTGCTTGAGCAGCGGCAAGCTTAGATTGTGCTGTACGGAGTCTTCAACCATAATCCCATGCTTGCGACGCTCTTCAGGTACGAGCACGATCCCTGCATCTATCGCATCTGTAGGATCTTTCAGCCTAAGTGAAGTCCCGCGTAACTGAACGTGTCCACTATCACTTCGCAATGAGCCGAATAACACATTCGACAGCTCCGTCTTTCCTGCACCGACAAGTCCGACCACGCCCACGATTTCTCCTTCACGAACCTCAAGATTGACCTGCTTGACCTTGTTTCCCGAAGTCAATTGAGAAGTCTTGAGCAAGACCTCACCGATAGGTACCGTCCGCTTCGGAAACTCTTCATCGAAGGATTTGCCCAACATTTGCCCGATCACCTCATCAATGGAAGATCTCGACGTGGATTCCGTATACACATGCTTGCCATCGCGCATAACCGTCACGCGATCACAATGCTCGAATACTTCCGGCAATCGATGAGAAATAAAGATACAACCAATCCCATCCTCTTTCATTTGCTTCATGACACGGAATAGATTATTCGTCTCTTCATGGCTGAGCGGCGCCGTTGGCTCATCGAAAATAATAAACTTCGCTTTCTCCACCAACGTTCTCGCGACTAAAATCATTTGTTTCTCGGAAAGACTCAGTCCTTCTACTTTTTGACGAACATCGATCGATGCGCCTAATTTGGCTAACGCTGCTTCTGCTTCCTGATAGATTTGTCCCCAAGAATGCCATAAACCGCCTTCCCTGTTGGAAAGTCGGTCTAGTAGGATATTCTCAGCAACGGTTATCTGCGGCACAAGCGCGGTATCTACCTCTTGGTATACACAATGAATGCCTTGTCGTTTCGCATCCGATGGCGACTGCATCTGAATCTCTTGTGAACCAATCGTGATCGATCCGGAATCTAGGGTGTAGGCACCGGACAATACTTTCATCAATGTACTTTTGCCAGCTCCATTTGCGCCGAGAAGCGCGTGAATTTCACCGCAATGAACGGTGAAATCCACTTCGCTGAGCGCCGGAATTCCCGCAAACGACTTCGTGATGCGCGTTAGACGTAACGTCTCTTGGTTTGCAGTCATCGCATTCGAACCTCATTTCGCTCTGTTGTTCAATGTACTATTCCTTATTTCTCGTAATCTTTCATCCAATCTTGTAATCCTTGGGAACTGCTGCCCCAACCTTTAATATATTTGGACAGATCAGTCGTCGATACTTGCTCCGCAGGAAGCGCATCACGGTGAACGAATACAGGGTCAAGTACTACCGTATCATCTGTCGTGTCACCATGCAGTTTCTGATAGAGATAGCGAACTTGGACGCGGCCGATATCCTTCGGATCTACTGCAGCGGATGCTACCCATGGATTCGCTTTGTCTTGAATCATCTGCAAATCCTCGTCGCTCATGTCGATACCATATACTTTAATCTCATCGCGGCCTGCTTGTTGAATGGCACGTGATGCACCTTTCGCGAATTCATCCCAAGCTGTCCATACCGCTGAAATGTCACCTTTGTTCGGGTATTGCTTCAATATCGCTTCCATTTGAGCTTGCGTATCGAGCGCTGTATTCGCGGACGCTGCACCGAACGTCGCAACCTCTTTAATATCCGGATTTTTGCTCAGGAAATCTTGATAAGCGACTTGTCTGCGTTCCATTGGAGCAAAACCTGCAACCCATACTTTAACGATATTACCTTTACCGCCGATATCTTTGCCCATTTGCTCAAGCGTCATTTCTGCCATCTTCTGATCGCCTTGCTGAAGCACAGTGACACCTGGAATTTTGACATCCGCGTCAAAAGCAACCACGGGGATCTTGCTATCTACAGCTTTTTGAATACCCGCCTGAAGCGCTTCAGCCGTTCCGTGATCCGTTAGAATCCCGTCGAACTGCTGTGTAATCGCAACATTCAGATTCGAAGCCATTTTCGTCAAGTCACTATCTGCAGCGAATACGCTCACTTCACCGCCGAACTTCTTCACTTCTTCCTTCACGCCTTCGATATATTGCTGCGAGAATGTACCGATGTTAAATTGCATCACGAGTGCGATTTTCTTTCCTTTAAGCGGTAGATCCTTCGATGCATCTGCTGTCTTCTCTGAGCCGGCATCTGCTTTGACATCACTTGCTGTATCCTTTGCACCGCATGCACTGATGATAAACAGCATCAAGATCAAGGAAATTAACGTCAACTTTTTACTTACTGTTCCAAGCTTTGCTTTCATTTTCATTTCCCCCCGTAACAAGTTCTTAATCTAGTAATCTACAGGAACCATTTTCCATAGATTCGTTAAGCAATACTATAACCTTTAATTCCGACCTTGTAAATTGGTTTTATGAAAGTTTTTGGCTAATTTTCCCGGAAAACGACAAAAAGACGCTTATGTAAGCGCCTCTTTGCTTAAATATAGAATGAAATGGTCCTATAAAATGATTGCGATCAAACCGCCTGAGCCTTCGTTGATGATTCGTCCAAGTGTCTCCTGCAGTTTATATCTGGCATTATCCGGCATCATCGCAATTTTGCCTTGAATGCCTTCGCGCACGATGGAGTGCAAAGAGCGACCGAACATATCTGAATCCCATACCTTGATCGGATCGTTCTCGAAGTCTTGCATTAAGTAACGTACCAGTTCCTCACTCTGTTTCTCGGTACCGATGATCGGTGCGAATTCTGATTCAACATCCACACGGATCATATGAATGGACGGTGCAGTTGCCTTCAAGCGTACACCGAATCTTGAACCTTGACGGATGAGCTCAGGTTCATCGAGCTGCATCTCAGCAAGCGTCGGCGCTGCGATTCCATAACCCGTCGTCTTGACCATTTCCAACGCTTCGGAGAAACGGTCATATTCCCGCTTCGCATGGCTGAATTCCTGCATCAACTGCAAGAGATGGTCTTTCCCACGAATTTCAACGCCGACGACTTCCATCAAGATTTGATCATACAGTTCATCCGGTGCATATAGGTCAATCTCGGCAACTCCTTGACCCATATTCATTCCGCTCAGTCCTGCACGATCGATAAAATCATATTCCATAAATTGAGCCACAACGCGATCTACATCACGCAACCGGCGAATGTCCTTCACCGTATCGCGAACAGAGTTCTCGTAGTTGCTCCGGAGCCAGTGGTTATCATTCAGCACCATCACCCAGCTCGGAAGATTGACGTTCACTTCATGCACTGGGAACTCGTAGAGTACCTCGCGCAGTACGCCCATCACATCTTCTTCACCCATCGTGGCGACGCTGAGCGTCATAACAGGAATATCGTATTTGGCAGCGAGTTCGGTGCGTAATTGCAATGCCTCATCACTGCGAGGGCGCGTGGAGTTAATGATTAAGACGAACGGCTTGCCGACTTCCTTCAATTCAGCGATGACTCGCTCTTCGGACTCAACATAGGAGCTGCGAGGAATTTCAGCAATCGTACCATCTGTCGTTACGACAACGCCTAACGTCGAATGCTCCTGGATGACTTTGCGCGTACCAATCTCTGCTGCTTCTTGGAATGGAATCGGTTCTTCGAACCAAGGCGTAGAGATCATGCGAGGTCCATTCTCATCCTCATATCCTTTGGCACCCGATACCGCGTAGCCCACACAATCCACAACACGCACATTCACATCAAGGCCTTCAGCGACCCGGATTTGTACCGCATTGTTCGGTACGAATTTCGGTTCAGTCGTCATAATCGTTTTGCCCGCAGCACTCTGAGGTAACTCATCAATCGCTCTAGCGCGGTCTGCATCACTTGTTATGTTGGGTAAAACAACCGTCTCCATAAACCGTTTGATAAAGGTTGATTTTCCCGTGCGGACCGCACCGACGACCCCGAGGTAAATATCCCCGCCGGTACGCTCAGCAATGTCCTTAAAAATGTCCACTTTTTCCACTGATATCCCCTCCTAAAATTTCTCTGATAGACGAATCTACCAGAAAACTTGATCACTATTCACTGCAACGTATGAGCTGTTGCCGTTGTCGCCAGTGTTTGCCGCCGCCAGGAATCAACTATGCGAAATGCGCGCAATGCGACGTTAACTCGTACATGCATTTGGACTAGTAACATCTTATGAGCGAGTGGAAAAAATATGACGTTTGTTTGTAAAAAAATAGATTCTCGTCATCTCTCTCTTCGAGGTGTTACCGTCCATGAAGCCTTCCAAGTATGATATATGAGCGGAATGGCAACCATATTCATCTTATTTGCCTCTAACAAAATAAAAAGCCCCTCAACACGGTTACCCGCTTGAAGGACTTACTAAATATTAATGATCAGACGCTTGGTCTTGCGCTCCGCGTCCGATGATGATAAGTACGACAGCAATAAGAACAAATGCTGTTAAAGCCAGCATAGGAATCGTAATAAATCCGAACCAATTCAAATAGTCAAAATTACATGGAATACCCACTTTGCATGGTGCCAGCTGTGCAAATCCAGGAATCTTCTGTTCGAGAATATGCCAAGTCGAGATGGAGCCGCCAATCAGGACAAGCGGCAGTGCATATCGGGTGATACGAGTATTATGTTCATAAGCGGCAATCCCTAGAATAATGACGAGCGGGTACATCAAGATGCGCTGGAACCAGCACAATCGACACGGTTCATACAACAGCACTTCACTCATGTATAGACTTCCTACGGTTGCAATGATGGAAATGAGCCACGCAACATAGAGCCCATACTTCAGCATCCATTGTCTCATGAGGAGCCCTCCGTTATTTCGCCAGCTCGGCTTCAATCAATTTGGAGACACTCTCTAGAGATGGTTTGTCAATCGGTTGACCATTGACAAAAATGGTCGGGGTTGACGTAATGCCAAGCTGATCTACAATCTTATGATCGTTCTCCAATTCTTTATCGTACAGCCCTTCTTTAACCTCTTTCTTGACTTTCTCCACATCAATGCCCGGGATATCCTTCACGATATTCGAGAGCATCTCTTCTGTTGCCCATATTTCACGTTCATCACCTTGCTGCTCGTATAGATGTTGGTAGTACGTCCAGAATGCCTCTGGGTTCTGTTTATATACCGCTTCACCGAACAGTGAAGCACGCTTCGAATCGTTATCTGACAGCTTAAATGTTTCACTCATGAACGAGAAATTGATAAAGCTTATTTTCGCTTTACCCGTATCGATATATTGCTCTTTCAGTTTCGGGAACACATCCGTTTCGAACTGTCGGCAGGATGGACACTTGAAGTCACCGAACTCCACAATTTCTACTTTGGCATCTTTATTTCCTAAGACCGGCTGCCCTACAGTCGAGATCTCATACTTTTTACCTTCGACTGGCGGCTCATCCGCTTTGGATGGGGAGAGGGCATTCATGGCTGCTAATGCTCCAATTAGTAACACAACGACAATCCCTAGAAACCATCCAAAAAATTTGTTGTTCGGTTTCGACTTTGACTTATTTCCCTTATATGTTGACGAATTTTTCTTAAGTTTGCTCTCGCCCATCTTGGTCACCTCTCCAATGATTTATTCTTTACTTCGCACAGGAACGGGCTGCTCATTCACCCAATGATATGCTGTTGATTTTACCGGTGAATAGAAGGACGCCTCGACCAAATATTCACGTAAATCCTCTACCTTAGCATTCACATTTCCCCCTGCCTTCTGGATTGCAGTTACAATATCTGCAGCATAATCGACATAGACTTTCCCCTTCTTGTCGATCATGATTGGTGCCGCTTCCCCGGAATAGACGCTCTTGATCTCTGGCATTTTACCGTTTAGCTGCTTTGCATCAATTTGATAGAAATCTGGATACAATTCATTCCCCAGCGGCAAGGTACCTGGATGCGCTTTCGCGAACTGATCGACGAGCTTCTGAATATCATTCATATGTTGGTAGACCGTCAGATCCATCAATTTTACTGCTGGCTTGGTTTCCTCGTTGATAATGATGAAGTAACCTGGACCGCCCTTTTCGTAAGAAGCATTCGGCACATCGCTCAAATATTTCCCATCCACCAGGGGTTCGAAGTTAATCCGATACTTCTCGAACTTCGGAACATCTGTACCGCTCGTCATAATGGGTAATATACCTTTCTCTTTCTGATATGCCTCTACTGCATTCTGCACAAGCAAAACCGTCTCACGATAAGAGACCTGGTTCTCCGCGCGGAGTTCCTTGGGATACAGACATCCCGTTGTTGATAAGGCCAGCATGATGAGCACCACCATGATCCCGGCTGTTCGTATGTACTTGATACGTGCTCTTGCAATCACAACCAGTCATCCTCCTGTTTCTGACGGGCAAGCTGCTTCCGAATCGCTGCTTTGAGCGGATCTTCCGGGACGTTAACCGACGTATCACCGCTAACTCGCGCTTGACAACCAAGCCGAATACCACGTTCGACGAGCGAGCCCAGTTTTAATTTTTCTTGTTTCGTCGGAGGCATTAGCCCTTCTTGATTCAGCACTTCAACTTTACACATTAGGCAAGAAGCCCTTCCGTCACATCGCGTACGAATGGCGATTTTAGCGCGTCGTGCTGCATCTAATATGGAAATGCCAGGTCTCACTTGTATTTTTCGATGTTCCGGTTCAAATGTTACTTCGCACTGCATCGGTTATGCCTCACTTTTGAGTTAAATAGTTGTTCAAAAAATCGGCTTATCAGCATCGAGAAGGTTGCATAAAACTGAAGAAGGAGGAGCGGAGTTTAGGCAAAACCTAAATGAGCACCAGACTTCGAAGTTGAATGCAAGATTCGATGTCGATACCGCTTCTCGATAATTCTTCGTGATCATAAGGTGATTTTTTGAACTTCCTTCTAGAAGTATGTTTTGTTCTTGGCGGTAATGGCGCCTACCTCACGAATGATCGCTTGGCAGCCGAGTCGATAACCCTCTTCGATCTCTTCGTCATCCAGACGATTCCGTTCCGCATCCGTCGGTGGTTCCAGGAACTCTGTACCTGTCTCAATAGAACACCGGCAGCGTGCACAAGTACCCCGTGTACAGGAGAAACCCCAGTCCACATCATGCTTGATCGCCAAGTCGAGGATCGACTTCCCAACTTCCGCTTCGATAGATTTTGTGATTTTTTTACCGATTAACTGTATTGCTTGTCCCATAATAGCCCCCATTTCTCTGCTGTCAACTATTTATATCATACAGGCTTCACAACATTATAGCACTCAAAAAAAAAGAACAAAAGATGACTCTTCCAATCTCAGAGTCCACTTTTGTTCTTCGGAACCTACTTCTTCATCAACATCTTCATCACAGACTCCATATTGCTCAAGCCGCCGCTGTTCTTTACGGATTTAATGATGTCATTGACGGTTGCTTCCGATACTGGAATTTTAGCCATGTTCGATACTTGCTTAATGAGTTCCCGCAGCTGGGATTCGCTTTGCATCGTACTAGGTTTCACATTGCTGGCTAATTTTTTGATTTGATTCTCGGTTATACTTTTACCGGTCTTCTCTTTCACTTTATTTAATATATCCTTAGACACATTTTTGGCCATCGTACCCCTCCTCTGACGTTAACTTCTACACATCATATGAGGGGGAAAGCTGCTTGGTGTAGGCGTACGAACAGAGCCTACGAATTTCTAAGCCAATCTTCCTTCTGTGTCTTCGCTATTTCCTCGATCTCATGCCTACGCACACGACCCATGAGCGCTTCCACAGCTTGTTTGCCTGGTTTATTCTCGAACAGCACTTGATAGAGTTGGTCTGTGATTGGCATATCCACATGATAATCACGAGCTAACGCGTAAGCAGCTTTGGTGGTTCGAATGCCTTCGACGACCATACCCATCTCCTGCAGCACGGTATCAATCGATTTGCCCTGCCCGATCTTCGACCCTGCCCGCCAATTTCGACTATGTTGACTTGTACATGTCACAACAAGATCTCCGACACCAGCAAGTCCTGCGAAGGTCATCGGATTCGCACCCATCTCTAGACCCAGTCTTGCAATCTCAGCTAATCCACGTGTTAGCAGCGCTGCCTTCGCATTATCTCCATAACCGAGTCCATCTGAAAGACCTGCTCCGAGCGCAATAATATTCTTGAGCGCACCCGATAACTCGACTCCTAGCACATCCGGGTTCGTATAGACGCGGAAAAAGGAGTTAATGAATAAATCTTGTGCTTCTTCAGCTGCTTGAAGATTCGCCGACGCGACGACAACTGTTGTCGGACACAACCGTACGACTTCTTCCGCATGGCTTGGCCCGGATAAAACAACAATATCTGAAGCATCGCATTCTAATTCTTCAGCTATCACGGTAGACATACGCTTCAGCGTCTCCGTCTCGAAGCCTTTTGTCGCATGAATAACCAAGGTATCAGCCTGAAGATAAGCCTTCAACTCACGTGCCACAGCTCTCATCGCAGATGACGGAGCAACAATCAAGACAGCCTCCGCATCACGAACAGCTTCTTCCATCGAAGTCGTCGCTTCGATCCGAGGCGATAAATCAACCCCGGGCAAATAACGTTCATTCCGATGCTGTTCATTAATCTGGTTCACTTGATCGGCATTTCGCGACCACAACATGACATGATGCTCGTTATTGGCAAGGACGCTGGCTAATGCAGTACCCCAGCTTCCTGCTACAAGGACAGCTACTTTTTTAGACAACGCGACGTTCCCCTTTCTTCGCACCCAGCTTGTTCTCTTTCCCCTGAACAATCTTCACGATATTCGAACGGTGTCTGACGAATGCGAATACACACAAGAGTAGGCTCGCCCATAATATTTCATACGGACGATTCATCACAATGAGTAGAATAGGCAATACCGCGGAGAGTATTAATGAACCAAGTGATACATACCTTGTCACAGCAATGACAATAATCGCCGTAATTCCCGCGAATAAGGATGGCAAGAAGGCAAGGGTTGCCATGACACCAATCGTCGTCGCAATTCCTTTCCCGCCTTTGAACCGAAAATAGATAGGCCAATTATGTCCGACAATCGCCGCAATACCACATAGAACGGGAACCCAGGCCGAAATATCGCCCATCCACTTGCCTAGCCATACTGCTAAGACACCTTTGGCCATGTCCAACAATAATACACAAATTCCCGGCCCTTTACCAAGGACTCGTAACGTGTTTGTTGCACCTGCGTTGCCGCTGCCATGCTGGCGAATATCAATGCCTTTCAGCCATTTGGCAATGACGACACTGAAGCTAATCGCACCGATGAGATAACTTAGAATGATTGAGATAATCGCTAGAACCACGGTTCTCCTCCCTTTAATCCTCTATTCTTGATCGGTCTTCCGCCGTGTAAAGATACGAATCGGTGTGCCTTCGAACGTAAATGCAGCCCGAATCTTATTCTCAAGGTACCGTTCATATGAGAAATGCATAAGTTCAGGATCATTGACGAAGACGACAATGGTCGGTGGTTTCACGGCCACTTGTGTCACGTAATTAATCCGCATTCTGCGACCTTTATCTGTCGGTGGAGGGTTAATCGCAATCGCATCTGAGACAATATCATTCAGAATATGCGTCTGGATGCGCTGTGCATGCTGCTCGGATACATGCTGAACAACAGGCAGAAGCTTGTGAAGGCGCTGTTTCGTCAGCGCGGACAAGTAGACAACCGGACTATACGTCATGAATAGGAAATGATCACGGATCTTTTGCGTAAATTGTTGCATGGTCTTATCATCCTTCTCGACAACATCCCACTTATTCACGACAAAGATTGACGCTTTCCCCGCATCATGCGCATATCCTGCGATATGCTTATCTTGATCGATAATTCCTTCTTCCCCATTGATGACGACGAGTACAACATCCGCTCGCTCAATGGCTTTAATCGCACGCATGACACTGTATTTCTCTGTCGATTCGTAGACTTTACCTCGTTTACGCATACCTGCCGTATCGATAAGAACATACTTCTGTCCATCACGTTCAAATGGTGTATCAATCGCATCCCGAGTAGTCCCCGCAATATCACTAACGATAACGCGTTCTTCCCCTAGAATTGCATTCACGAGCGATGATTTACCGACATTCGGACGCCCAATCAATGCGACGCGGATGACATCCTCTTCATATACTTCTTCTTCTTTCTCAGGTAGAAGCTCTACAACGACATCGAGCAAATCGCCTAGCCCGGTTCCATGCGAACCCGATAGTGCAACAGGATCGCCTAATCCAAGGCTGTAGAATTCATAAATCTCATCCATACGGCTTAGATTATCGACTTTATTAACGGCCAAAACAATTGGCTTACCGGAGCGGAACAATAGCTGAGCTACCTCTTCATCTGCATTCGTAAGGCCACTCTTCGCTTCACACATAAATACAATCACATCAGCCTCTTCGATCGCAAGCTCAGCTTGTACACGAATCGACTTCAAAATAACATCCTCGCCATCGATTTCGATACCACCTGTATCAATTACACTGAACGGAACACCATTCCATTCCGCAGTACCGTAAATACGGTCACGTGTAATCCCAGGCTTATCTTCAACGATTGCAAGACGGTCCCCGATAATTCGGTTGAAAATCGTCGATTTACCAACGTTAGGACGTCCTACGATGGCTACTACGGGTCTAGACATAATCCATTTCCTCCTATATCGAATGCTTCACTGTTATCATGAAGCTAAATTCCTTCTAAATTTTCTGATCCACGCCAAAGTATTCGGAATCAACTGCAAAGCTTCTCTTCACTTTGATGGGTCTTTTTTTATTTCTTCCAGCTCTTAAGCCGGTCGTAGAAAAAACCAGCCGTATTCTTACCGAGCAGCATGACGCTCTCCAAAGACCACGCACATAATCTTGCTGTTATGATTGAAATCCACCATTGATCGTACCATGCAGCCGTCCCCAATGTGATTCCAGCCCCACCTGTCAATCCTTGCATAATAGCATCACCAAACAAGAAACCAACCGTGATAATGACTAGCTGTTCTTCAATGGTTTGTACCGCAAGAAGAACGCAAGCCACCGATACGATAACGGGATCCCATCGCGATGACACCCAGATGAAGATCGGATCCAAGATGACGAAATGCCCGAACAACGCATATACGACGCCAATTAATAAGGTAACCGTTATGACATAGATTTTACGATACCATGGGTCCAGCTTATCCAAGCAATATACTGCTGTTACAAGCAGAACCATCACCCCCATATTCAAGGTCAAGGTAGAGTGAATAGGTATCGTAAATAACGCAGCAATGGGAAAAAAAATCATAAACAACAAACAAGATCGATAGGACAATGATGAAATAAATACTTCTCTCCAACCACTGCTAAGTAATATCAGAACAATTAAATACACCAATAACGCGATTGTACCAGCGTTCAATAGGATCACCTCAACTGCTCCTATTATCTGTCAATCGAGTCTATTTTAACCGAGGATCCTGCCTTTGGGCGTAAGCCCTAATATCGATTCCTCGTGCGTAACACCAATGTGCTGTTTCCCCGCCAATGATCATCGGTACATGCCACAAATCGGAGATTCTTGATGCGCCGAGCCCGGTCATGATGAGCGATAGCTGATCATTAAGATTGGTAATCTGCTGAATTACCGCATCTATTCCTTCTTGGTTCAATGTCTTTAAGAACGTTCCTGCAAGTCCTGCAGCTCCGGCTCCAATCGACAGCGCTCTGCATAGATCAAGTGCATTGTTAATGCCTCCGGAAGCGATAATCCGGTTCGGTAGAATAGCCTGTCCTATTTCCAACAAAGCGCAACTTGTCGGAATTCCCCAGTCATTCAGCCATCCTATCGACTCCTCACGCCGAGCGTTCTCGATCGCAGCGAAATTCGTTCCGCCAAATCCCCCGATATCGATCACGGATACCCCCGCATCATGAAGCTTCTTGCCCGCTTCAACGGTCATTCCGAATCCAACTTCCTTCACGATGACAGGAACATCGATGGCGCGCACAATTTGAGCAATGCGTTCAAGGACACCTCGAAAATCCCGATCCCCTTCCGGCATAATGAGCTCTTGCATCGGATTGATATGAATTTGCAAGGCATTCGCACGAAGCATATCGACAGCCATTTTCGCTTGCTCAACGGTTGCCTCACTTCCCAAATTGGCGAATACCAGACCACTCGGATTCATCTCTCGAACAATCGTATAACTAGACCGTACTTCCGGATGCTTAATCGCAGACATTTGCGAACCGACCGCCATGGCAATACCTGTCTCTCTCGCCGCTATTGCTAGATCACGGTTAATTGACTCTGTCTCACGTGCTCCTCCAGTCATCGCATTAATAACAATCGGCGAACTCAATTTGAGCTCGCCGATGTACGATTCGAGTGACACGGAAGAGAGAGACTGCTCAGGCAGACATTGATGCACAAACCGGATATCCGAAAGTCCGTGTTTTCCGCTCTGGCCCGTTTGCAGCGCATGCTGCAAATGCTCAACTTTGCGCGAAACACGCATCTCTCCATTCCCCCCGTATGAATTGTTCTAGTTTTTGAATTTGCTTAGTTTGTCGCCGAATTTCTCTGCAAGAGAGAAGCTCATGCCTTCGTTGCTAAGCGATACGTTAGGGTTGTTCAATTTAATTTCTTCTCTAGGCGCTCTAGCCGAAGATCTTGGTTGCTTCTCAGCTTTAGGAGCTTCTGCAGGAGCTTCTTCTGTTTCTTTGATGCTGAGGCTTACACGTTTCTCAGCAACGTTCAGATCCAAGATTTTCACTTGAACGCTTTGTCCTTCTTTCAATACTTCATGCGGAGTACCAATATGACGGTGAGCGATTTGAGAAATGTGTACAAGGCCTTCAACGCCTGCAGCGATTTCTACGAATGCACCAAAGTTCACAAGACGTTTAACTGTTCCTGTTACGATATCGCCAATATTGAATTGTCCAGCTGCTGTATCCCAAGGACCTGGTTGAGCAGCTTTGATGCTTAGGCTAATTTTGCCGTTCGCAGGATCTACTTTCAATACTTTAACGCGAACGCTTTGACCTTCTTGAACCACATCAGCAGGCTTCTCAACATGCGTCCAAGCAAGCTCGGACACGTGAACCAAGCCGTCTACGCCGCCGATATCAACGAATGCGCCGAATTGCGTCAAGCGTTGTACTGTACCATCAATTTCTTGGCCTTCTTTAATGTTTGCAATGATGTTTGATTTGTTCGCTTCGAACTCTTGATCCAATACGTCTTTTTGAGACAAGATCACTTTGTTGTTCTCCCGATCCAATTCTTTAACTTTCACACGAAGCGTCTTACCTTTGTAATCGCTGAAATCTTCAACGAAATGACGCTCAACCATCGATGCTGGAATGAATCCGCGTGTGCCTACATCAGCAACAAGGCCACCTTTTACGACATCTGCTACAACAACTTCGAAGACTTCTCCGCTGTCAAGCTTTGCTTGCAATTGCTCCCATGCGTTCTCGCTATCGATTTGACGCTTGGATAATACCATTTTTTCGTTTTGATCATCAATTGTCACAACTCTACACTCCACTTCTTGGCCAATTTGTACCGCATCCGCTGCATTGTCAACTTGTACAGAAGACAACTCACGAATCGGGATAATACCATCATATTTATATCCAAAGCTAACAATGGCTTGGTTATCCTCAATCTTAACGATTGTTCCTTTCACCGTGTCCCCTTTTTTGATGGATACGATGTTGTCGAGATCTGCTTGATTCTCAACTGCTTCAACTTGCACATTTTCTTCCGACATTCGTTATACCTCCTCAGTTCAAAGCCCCATTTATTTAAACCTGCCACAGTGGGCAGCGTTCAAAACCATTAAAATGTAGTATCTTTCCAAATTAAAAAATCATGCATGAAATCATCGATATTGATGCTTTAATTGATCAATTCGATTCATGATCTCATCTGTAAGTGTATCCACTGCAGTCTTCGGATCTTCCTGGAAAGGAGTAACGTCAATTGGCTTGCCGTATACCACCTTCACTTTACCGAATAACCGATAGCTCCCGATAATAGCTACAGGTACGACAGCGGCGCCGCTTCGAAGTGCAAAGCTTGCAGCCCCTTTCTTCCCTTCACCTTCAGAATGCCGAGAACCCTCTGGGAATATCCCCATTACTTTGCCATCGCGTAGGATATTGAGCGAGATCTTGATCGACTCTTTACTCACTCCACCACGCTTAACTGGGAACGCACCTAGCTCATGAATTAATTTCCCGAGTAACGGAATCTTGAACAATTCCTGCTTGGCCATGAAATGCACTTTGCGCTCCAAACATATCCCCACCGTTGGCGGATCGAATAGACTCACATGATTCGAGCAGAGCAATACGCCACCTTCAGACGGCACATGTTCTATGCCAATAGCTTCGAGACGGAATAATAATCGATATAATCCGCGTAAAAGGCCTCTACAAAAATTATACAACATAATTTACTTCGCTCCATCCGTTTTGGTTATGCAATAGTCAATAATCTGATCCACAACTTCATCAATGTTCATAGAGGTTGTGTCCAATGAAATCGCATCTTCAGCACAGACGAGCGGTGAAATTTCGCGTTGTTCATCTTGGCGATCACGTGCAGCAATATCATGCATGAGCTGCTCCAGCGTAATCTGTTGACTATCTTTAATCTCTTGATAGCGCCTCTGAGCTCTCTCCTCAACACTTGCTGTGAGGAAAATTTTCAGTTCAGCTTGTGGCAACACATGTGTACCTATATCTCGGCCATCCATCACAACGCCTTTGCTCGCAGCCATCTGGCGCTGCATGTCGACGAGGACGGATCGAAGCGGACCAATCTTCGCATAACTGGATGCATGCTGACTAATCTCGTTCGTACGAATATAGCTTGTTACATCTTCACCATTCACGATAACCTGTTGTGTCAGTTCACCGGGAATTAATTCAATATGTAGCTCTTTCATGGCACCAAGAACACGATCGGTATCACTTGCTGAAATGCCATGGCCCATCATAAACCATGTTACAGCTCTGTACATCGCTCCTGTGTCAACATACACATAAGAAAGCTTCTTCGCGACCTGACGAGCTACCGTACTTTTCCCTGCTCCTGCAGGGCCATCAATTGCAATGTTGATCTTGTCTAGTGTACCTTGCTGCGCATTCAACAACAGGTTGCTCCTCCTCAAAACGTTCCTCAGGTCGAAACGACTTCATTCATCCTTAAATTTCAAGAAAAAAGCAGGCGTTGCCTGCGACGTGAAAATTATACCACACAAAGAAGAGAGATGCAAAAAATAATCCGCTATGGACGCGATTTGTCCGGTATTTTTTGGCTTGAAATCGGAACCCCTTCCAAACGATCGACACCTGAGATAAACCCGCGTACCATAGGGATTCGAAGCAGAATTTGACACACGATGAGCAAGCAGCAGCATATCCACAGCCATCTTTTCAAATGCTTCTCAATACGGTTCGCAAATAGAATAAATAATTGCACATATTGTTCCGCTTGCTGATCTTTATTCCTACGCATCTGATTCACCCTCCAACACGAATTGGAGGCTATTGTTTCCAAATTATGTATGAATTATGCCTGTTATTTTTTACGATAATCAAATTGTTTCTCAAAACAAAAACGAATGATCTTCTGCTGTTCCGTCTCGCTGACTTCACTAAACTTCATCATCACGAGCTGCTTGTCATGCGTGAGTGGCTTGACACGTACGGTCTCAGCAGTGAACTGTGCGTGTTCAACCGCGCCATTACGATAAGGAATCAATAACCAACAAGATATTTGCTGACCCGGCTTCACATTCCATTTCGCGTCACAGCGAAACGATATACCGCCCCCGCTCACATCTTCCGTAATCGCGATGAACTGCACTTGATCCATTAATTTTACGGCAAGCTCTAATTCAGCTGTTACGCGCAAGAAATTACGACGTTGAATCTTCGAAATGGATTCGAGTTCCGGCTTCTTAATGGCAACCATTCGGACAACATCCTGACGTGTCCCACACACATAAGTATTGAAGTAGTTCTTAACGCCGCCTTCCGTAAGAAAATATACAGAGAGCTCATCGCCTAGATGAAGCGGCTTATATCGCCCCGTTCGCTCATCTAACGGAATTTCAATGAATAGATTCGTCTCATCCATTTCTACAATGCGGGACTTATATTCGTGGTTCGCTTCCTGTTCATCTGTTGAAGCCACTTGAATATAAACCAGATCACTTACTCGAGGTAACAACCGAATCACCTGCCATATCTAAATTTCTTCTCGTCTAACCCTCGATCAATGAATACAAAAATCTAGCCATATTATAACATATTGCGTCAATAGCAAAAGCCCTTCGACAGGATTGTCGAAAGGCTCTATAGGATCTTTTTATTAAGCGGGATTTTTCTGTTTCATCCCTTTAAGTTCTTCAATGTTCTCTTCCATGCCTGTATTCGCATTGAGATAGATCCGGTAGGTGGCGCTGTTGATATCGCCGACAAACTCATAGCAGAGGGTCGGCTTTCCTAGCTCGTTCTCAATCATCACCAAGCGGTTGAACCTCTCCTTGAGATCCGGGTTCAAATATTTCCGCGCTTGTTCGACGCTTAGCTTCGGCTTCGTATTTTTCTTATCAAATACATGCTTCTTGTATTCATAGTCACTCGCTTGAATCCCTGTCACTTCGCCATTGTCCAGCGCAATACGTACCGTAATACGTTCTGGATAGAATATAATCCCTTGCTGTTTGCGCGCAAAGATCGTGCTGCCAATATTATCGTATTCGTCATAGCTTACCGGCACCATTTCCGGATAATTATGCTCATTCAAAAATTTCTGTGCGGCTTCCATCGCTTGATCCTTCGAAATCTTCTTCGCGCCAATGTCTCGTGTATCCATATAACTGATCAAATGTCCGCCACGCTTCGTATAATCCAAATGAACGACCGTTTGCGTATCTTTGCGTTTCCCTGTAACCGAGTAAGAGGCGTATTCTGTCTTTGCCCCGTTCTCAACCACTTTGACATCCGTGATCTTATGATCGCCGAGGAACGTGGATGCCTTCTTCTTAATCTCTTCTGTGGTCGCGTTCTGCCCAGACAGCATTTTCACGGAACGTTTGCTATAGACGCTGGCCACCGCTGGTCCCCAGTTAATCTCAGGGTAATTTCCAACCTTTTTGTCAACGGTTTTAAATCCATCGATGATGGAATTATCCAGCTTCTGAGTCTTGCTCGCCATGACTTCCTCCACATCCAGCCAGCGCAGATTGTTCTTCAGCGCCGTTGCCTGCACCTTTTGAAGATCGTTCGAGATCTCCTCCGAATTGCTATAGAGTGTCTTGAGCATTTTCATTTCATCCTTCGTCAAAGGCTCCTTGGTCATATCACGCATCGAAGCCTTGTACGAGAAGTTCGAAATATGGGACAGAAAATCTTCCGTTTTACTAAAAGGCAGCAGTGTCAATGGAAGTTGATTGATTTCGCTCTGCGCCTCGCTTGTAATTCTCCACACATTAGCCAAACTCTTACGATGCATCCCTTGAGAAGCTGAATTTACTGCGAGTGCATTACCTAATTCGCTATGTAATTTCTCAACATGATACGAGAGATCATGGAACGCTCTCTGATACTGGCTTTCCGCCTTTAAAATGACCGCATTTTTCTGCTTATACTGTTGATATCCCCAGTAAGCAGTCGCAATCAAAATAAGGGCGACAATCGGAAATAACACTGCACTTATTCGCTTATACATTGTACAAACGGCTCCTTTCTCATCACAAACTGACGTTAGTGTGATTCAAAAAAGGAAGCTTTATGCATTTCCCGATCGATCGCCCTAATAACGGTCTTCTTCGATTTCAAAATCTTGGGTATTATTACAAAGACATTGTTTGAATCCTGTTTCAATACGGCCGCGTTCTTTCTTCCCTCGGAGGACAAATTTCTCTCCGCAGTTCTTGCACCGAATTCTAACTTTGACCCGCATCCGATCACCTCATTATGAAGTATAACCGGATTTTAATCGTTTAATCTTGTATTTCTTCACGTTTTAATAGACGAAAAGGCGAACGCGAATTCGCACTCTTCACATTCATCATTCCGCGATACCATAGATACACCATGAGAGGAACGATGTACCAAATCCAATACGTTTTGACGGTGAGTAAGACGTAGTCATACACACCATGCCAGAAGAGCGGGATGAGCACCGCATAGAGTAAGTACCGTCTCTTGCGTTTTCCTTCTGAGAATTTCGCTTTACCGAAATAATACCCCATCATGACACCAAAAAGTGCATGTCCAGAAACAGGCAGCAAAGCGCGAACGAGCAAGGTACCAAACGAAGGATGGCTATACCATGCATACAGTAAATTCTCTATGGTTGCAAATCCGAGCGAGACCGCGACAGTATAGAGGATACCATCATAAGGTTCATCGAATTCCGTATGATTATAGACAATATGATAGATCACGAACCATTTGACAGCTTCCTCAACCCCGGCTGAAATACCGAAGGAGAATAAGTAAGGATTATTTCCTAACCACAGCTGCATACCATGTTGGATCACCATAATCGGCAGTACAATGAGAAATCCGAGTAAAAATATTTTGACCACCATGGAGATCGGTTCACTGTCATATCGATCTTTGAGATAAAAATATACAAGCAATGCGATACCCGGCGCGATTGCTGCCGTTAGAATTGAGAACAAAGGCACCGAATATGACCTCCTAAAGTTTTGCGAAGTAAAACTCACTTCGTAAGCATGAGCTTAGTTTTACAGAGTAAAACTTTGACTTCGTAAGCATAAGCCAAGTTTTGCGAAGCAAAACTGACTTCGTAAGATTATTGCAGCGGTGTGAAATGAGCGCAAATCGTACCAATCGCATTGGAAGGCATAACGACTTTGGCATATTCATCAAGTACCGCTGGGGTCACAGAAGTCGCCTCTCCATATTCCGCGAGAAGAGCAATAAGCGCATTATAAGCGCTTTGTTCTAAATCCTTGGGCTCTAGATGTAGAATATAACGATCTTTGTAATAATATAACTTTCCTTCCTCCTCGACATGCGACGCTATCAAATGGGCTAGATCGATGAGGTGCTCGAAGTCGGCGAATGCATACATAATGGTATCGCTTTGCTCCATGGTTACTTCCATCTCATAGACTTCCTCTTCTAACTCATCTTCTAAATTCACACCTAGTGAAGGGACATCATATTTTCCACGGGTCACGATGACCACCATTCCTTGTGCAGGCAGTGCAAACACTTCAACAGCCAACGGTCCTGTTGGATCAAATCCAAGCTCTGTATAGGCTTGATCCATCATTTCGCTGAATAATTCATGAACTTTGGGGATTTCTCTCCACATATCTTCTTTTTGGATTCCGCGCTCTGACAAGTCATCGAACGTAAGGAAAATCCGTATCTTATTTGTACTTAGACGTTCTATTTTCATGACAGGATCCTCCTTAAACAATCATGCTGATAATATAGAAATCATTAAATGTATCTTCCATTATACCATTGAAAGCATCGGTTATAACAGCTTATGAAATTACATATAATGTGTGCTTACAAACGCCCTCAGATATCATGGTAACACTAAATTTCCTCGTTTGCACTAGTTAAGTTCGATCCGAGGATAAAATAAAAACGCACAAAAAAAGAATCATATCACACATTTCTCATGTGCAACATGATTCTTTTTCAACCTATATGATTTTACGCAACGCACGAATAAACTGTTCTTATAAATCCGAAGATACGCTTATCGCCTGACTAAGGCTGATAAGCGTATCTTCTTGGTGCATCTTATAAGGAGGTGTTATTTTCTTTAAGAATGGCGTCCACTTCACGTTTGACAGAAGCTGATTTATTAATCAGATCCTTCAGCTGAGTATGGCTGCTTGCGCTTGCTCCTGACGACTGATCTGAACCGAATTCGGTATCAGACATAGTTGAGGATGCAAAGCTGGAAGTGGCTGATGATGAAGGTGTAGACGATGCAAAGCTACTTGGGGCTTGGCTTGAGGATGACATTGTTGAAGTTGTTGAGGAAGCTGTCGCATCCCCAAACGCTGGGCTTAGCGTCACTTCAATTACTTTATCCTTCGCTTTACTCATCCAGTCATTCACGGATTGACCCATATCACCTGCTTTGGCCATCATCATCTGCTTGTTGTTGCTAATATATACGGCAGCAGCCGCACCAAGCACACCGCCAATCATAAAAGCTGTCATTTTCACGACGAAAACCTCCTCTTTATGATAAGATCATTACATATTGTGACCCTTCAGATAAAACTCATCCCGTTTAAAATAAGGAAATGGAGCTAACAAATATGAAGCCTACAACCTCAAAATGGTTCATTCTGCTCACCCTCGTCATCAGCCTCACGGCTTGCGGCCAAAAAAGTGTTGAACAAGACAATATTCCGGTGCAGCCAATTGCCAGTACTGAAACTAAAGCACCCGCGAACGATACCCAAACCCCATCATCAGAGAAGCCTACTGACGAGCCTGCAAGCACAGAAGTCTCAATCGCCAAGTCTTACGTCATGAACAAAGTCTATAACATTGTTCCTGCACAGGAAGGGATTGAGAAGAAGGTGGTTCTGCTGACCTTCGATGATGGTCCAAAAGATGAGAAAATGATCAATAGTCTGATTGATACATTGGACAAACATCAAGCCAAAGCTATATTTTTTGTCAATGGATATCGTGTCAAAGCACATCCTGAGCTGTTAAAGTTAATCCACGACCGGGAACAAATCATCGGCAATCATAGCTGGGATCACATCAATCTGAAGAAGGAATCCGAGGCCAATATCAAAAAACAAATTGAAGATGTACAGAAAATTGTAAAAGATACGATCGGAGAAGCACCGAAGTTCTTCCGCCCCCCATTCGGTATCGGTAACGACACGGTACGCAAAATTGTCAAGGACAACGGGATGTTGTTCATGACATGGTCGAATGGATCCCTCGATTGGGATTCGAAGAACAAAAACAAACCTGATGCAGTAATTAAAAATGTATTAGAGCAGCTCCATCCTGGCAGCAACATTCTGATGCACGAATTGCCTTGGACCGTTGAAGCCTTGGATGAATTACTGACCAAACTAGAAGACAAGGGCTACACGTTCGTCAACCCGCTAGCCATTGATTTCGAGAAGGACATGAAATAAAAAAAAGCAATCCAGAACCTCTTATTAAGGTGTTTTGGATTGCTTTTCTTCTTGGTGGAGCGTAATGATATGAACCTCTGCAGGGCAAAATAAACGAAGTGGAAGATGGGATGTACCAAACCCTCTGCTAATGAATACCTGGATAAGCTTGTCGCTTCCCTTACGAATAATTCTGTCTAGCGTATATAATCCACACGAATATTGACGGTATATCCCATGTGTTACAAGTGGTCCGATCCCAGGCAAACGAAATTGTCCTCCATGTGTATGCCCCGCCAGTATCAGATGAATCGGTTCGTCATGCAATTGCTGAATGATGCCAGGATCATGAACGAGCATGATCGTAAAGGCAGGCTGTAATCTCGGCTCAGCAAAAGCTAGCCTCAAATTCGCCCGATCCGTGAGCAGATCATCTAAACCGACGAGCCACACACCTTGATCTTCTTTTTCCAGCCATATCGCCTCATTATCAAGCACTTGAACGCCGCACTCCCGAAGCACAATATCCAATTGTCTGTAATCGGCATTGTAATCATGATTGCCATGCACTGCATAAATAGGTGCGATCTTCCGTAGTAACTGCATATTATGCCTCACTCGTTCAAGCGGCACCCCACGCTCGGTCAAATCGCCTCCGATCAGCACCAGTTCAATCTGCGGATGCTTCACAATCAAAGCTTTTACCCATTCCTCCGAGATTTTGCGTCGATGAATATCGCTGATGAACATGAACGTCGTATCGGTCCAATGTTCCGGTAGGTCGGACAGCGCAATATGTTCCTGTTGAATCACCGTATGTGTTGCTTCATAACTCATTCGAATCAGAACGAACACGATCAATAAGATGAATATCGCAATGATTACCCAGAACACAATAACTTCTTCCCCTCGCTCTTGATTATGCCATCATCTTGCGTCCCCAATATAGTAAACCAATTAACAATAGAATGAAAAGTACGATAAGCGAGTGATAGAAGAGCCGCGTTAATCTCCCGCGATACGAGGGATGAAGTTCCCGTCTCGATCCAACTTCTGCGGATTGTTCCGAATCTAACGGACGCTCTATTTTTGATTTTTTCCGCTCACTATTAACTTTGCGCGTACTACGACGCCCGTACTTTTCAATTCGACTTAACTGCTTGCTCATGAATCATGAATCCCTCCGGTAACGAATGATCAGTCCTAATACGAAATCGACGATGAAATGTGTGATGATGGGTGCCCATAAGGTCCCTGCTTGGATGTAAATGTACCCCATTCCGTAACTGATCGCGAACACGAGCCCTGTCGGAATCCAATGTCTCAAGTAACGTACATGTATCACAGCGAATAGAATACTCGTCCAATAAGGACCTAAGGTATGCTGAATCGCACCACGAAATAACAATTCTTCACAGATCGATACGACCGCCGCAATGATGAAAATATGCCAGAGCGGCCGCTTCTTGAAGAGCATGTCATTAATCCCGCCATCATTCATGGCCTCCTCCGGGACAAATCGCCCCGCCAGAAGATCTGCAGCCAAGACAAGAACAGAGAGACCGACACCCCAATATAGAAATTCGATGCCCTCTGGCCATGATAATAGAGATAACGGATTTCTTCTCTGAAAAATGAGCCATATAATACCGATAATAAGAGTAAGAGCTTGCGTGATATACAAATTAATCAATAATAAGCGGTCATTGAGATCATTCACCGTGACTTGTCTGAGCTTGAAGCGTTTAAAGTTGATTTTTTTCATCACTGTCCTGCCTGTTCTAAGTATTGTATTCTAATCAAACTCAAAGTAATCGAAGGAGCGCTTCACATGGAAAAAAGACCCTCTAGAATTTATCTCTTTTTCAGTCTCGGATTCATCTTCATGCTCATTTGTGCGGTTGGATCCTTCTTTTATGGCTTGAAAGTTGGGACCGATCGGACGGAAGCCAAATTTGACGCGAAGACGGCTGCCACCAAGCAAATAAAGCGAGTCGGAACGTATCCGCAGCAAGATCTAGTATCATTCTATCACACAGTTCTACTGCCGTATCGAGAATTTCAGAATACGTGGTTCGAGGATATGGACCAATTAAATGCAGGCGATCCAACAACGGATAATGCTTCGATCGTTCGCGCACTTGGCAAACTTGCCGACGAACAATATAAACAAGCGAATCAAAGTGCGATCAATGGCACTTCTCCATTACTTCAAGATGCACAGACCAATTATCTCAAATCATTAAAATTATTCAGTACGGGTACATCAAAATACATTAGCAAGGCGAACTCCATCCCCGGGTCACTTGTAGCAGAGCAACTCGCGAAGGACGAATATATCAAAAGCGCTATGAATTACACCTTACGAGCTCAAGAACAAATGTATTTTGCCATATTAAAATGGAGTTCTACCATGAATTCGGAAATTCCTAAGCAAGTCGTATTCCAACCGAAAGTCTCGATTACAGAGTGGAAGAGTTATCCGATTGCGGTCAAGAATCTTCTCATCACCAATATACTGCTAGAGAAGAATATGTATCAACCTTACTACCCACAAGATATTACGACGAAAATCGATCAAATGATTCAAAATGGACAAAGTGGTGAGTTGAATGTCCAATACATTCATCAATCCGTCGATTTACTACTTCGTACCGATGCGATAAAAGCTAATGAGTTTAAGAAAAATAAAAACCGGTACTATAAAGATGAACTGCTGCCACAGCTCCCATTCTTCTACGAATAAGTGGGAAACACAGTAATAGCATCATAACAAACCTAGGAATCACTATTCAAGTTCGCTTCGAATCAAGGCTTCACGGTACATATCATTACCAATATCGAAGATTGTGTGACAAACATCACAGTTCGGGAAGTTCCTATTGACACTATTCAGTTCCGATGATACATTATTGGAAATAAATTGTGAAAAGCATTGATGGAACGAACGCTAGTGCAGCCTACAGAGAGCCGATGGTTGGTGGAAATCGGCGGTATGCAACAGTCAGTTCAGCAGTCCTGAGTTATTGCATTGAATCGAAGTAGGTGCA
Organism: Paenibacillus sp. GCM10027629; assembly: GCF_042676425.1. Taxonomy (NCBI): domain Bacteria; kingdom Bacillati; phylum Bacillota; class Bacilli; order Caryophanales; family Paenibacillaceae; genus Paenibacillus; species Paenibacillus sp. GCM10027629. Next base: position 1,835,880 of record NZ_JBHTGZ010000009.1, read on the forward strand.
GTCGGCAGAATCCGTTATCGTTCATGGTCTTTGGACCGATTGAGGTTGCTAGATGAATTAGCAGCGAATTAGGGTGGCACCACGAATTGAACTCTCGTCCCTTACTACGGTAGTAGTATGCGGATTGAGAGTTTTTATTTTTTTTAACCAATAAAGGGAGGTTTACACAATGTACAAAGTATTAGTATCGGATCCGATCAGTGACATGGGTATTCAGCAATTGGTTGACGCCGCCGACATTTCGGTAGAGAAGAAAACGGGACTCAGTGAAGATGAGCTCGTCGCGATTATTGGGGAATATGACGCCCTACTCGTTCGCAGCCAAACTCGGGTCACTGCTCGCATTATGGACGCAGGCAAAAATTTAAAAGTGGTTGGTCGCGCAGGCGTCGGCGTCGATAATATCGACCTCGAAGCAGCAACCAAACAAGGAATTATCGTCATCAATGCACCAGACGGCAACACGATTACAACTTGTGAACACACTTTCGCCATGATGATGGCTTTGTCCCGTCATATTCCGCAAGCTTACATGAAGACTGTTCAAGGCGAATGGGACCGTAAGTCCTTCCTCGGCGTTGAGCTTCGTAACAAGACACTCGGCGTCCTTGGTATGGGTCGCATTGGTAGTGAAGTTGCCAAACGCGCTAAAGCCTTCGGGATGGAGATCCTTGCTTACGATCCGTTCCTCACGGAAGAGCGTGCAGAGAAATTACAAGTGACTCTTGCAACAGTGGATGACATCATCCGTAATGCAGACTTCATGACGGTGCATACACCATTGACACCAGAGACACGCCATATGATCTCGGGACCTCAATTTGAGGTCATGAAAAAAGGAATGCGTATCATCAACTGTGCTCGTGGCGGCGTAGTTGACGAACTCGCTCTCGTTGAAGCGATCGATCAAGGAATTGTAGCTGGAGCCGCATTCGACGTATTCGAGGAAGAACCTCCTCGTGCTGATCATCCATTCTTGAAGCATCCGAAAATCGTTGTCACACCGCATTTAGGTGCATCGACAATCGAAGCGCAAGAGAACGTGGCCATCGATGTATCGGAGCAAGTACTCCATATTCTACGCAATGAGCCGTACAAGAACGCCGTAAACATGCCGCAAGTTCCTGCGAACGTGCTCAATAAGTTGCAGCCATACTTCAAGCTTGGTGAACAGCTGGGCGTATTCGTTGCCCAAATGATCCATGGTCCAGTACAAGAAATTCACGTGAAATACTCCGGTGATTTGGCAGATTTCGATACACAACCAATCACACGTCATATTATTAAAGGTGTACTATCTTTCCATCTCGGTTCGGATGTGAATATCATCAACTCCATGCATCTTGCCAAAGTCCGTGATGTGAACGTCGTCGTACAGAAGTCTGCAGCAACAAAAGGCTTTACGAACCTGCTTCAAGTTACGTTGAAGTCTTCTACGGAAGAACGTCTCGTTGCCGGAACGTTACTGAACGGTTATGGTGAGCGCATTGTTCAAATTGATCGCTTTACCGTAGACGTTGCTCCAGAAGGAACGCTCATCCTGATTTCTCACACCGATAAACCGGGTATGATCGGCAGCGTTGGTACAACATTAGGCAATAACGATGTCAACATCGCAACCATGCAAGTAGGTCGTTCTGAGGCTGGCGGTAATGCAATTATGGCGCTGTCTGTTGATCGCAGATTACCAAAAGACGTGATCGGACAATTGCTTCAAATTGACGGCATTCTGAAAGCCAAAGAAATTACACTTTAATTAAATAGGTTCTTAATACAATGCCCTCCACGCACCACTCCCTGGTGTCGGAGGGCATTTCTTATATTCGCGATGTTCCACGAACAACAAGATTTTATTGCCTCCTTCACCAAAAAACACAAAAAACACCCTCATAACGAGAGTGTTTGTCATTTCAAATTAGATTTCGACAGGAAACGTAATTGTGAATGTCGTGCCTTGACCAACGGTGCTCTGAACCGCAATCGTGGCATGGTGTGCATCCACGATATTTTTGACAATTGCAAGTCCAAGCCCTGTTCCCCCATTCGCTCCGCGCGTACGAGCTTTGTCAGCCTTATAGAAACGCTCGAATATAAACGGCACATCCTCCGAAGGAATCCCTTGTCCCTGGTCAGCTATCTTAAGCACCAACATTCTGCCCTTCGACGTCTCCGTATAACCTGCCGAGAGAAGTATCTGAAGCCCTGCATTCGTATGACGAAATGCATTGTCTAGTAAGTTCGTCAGTACCTGCTCTAATCGATCCTCGTCAGCAGCCTCCAAGATCATCGGCACCGATGGCGCTTCAAGCAGCAATTGGATGTCACGCTCCTTCGCGAGTACCGCGAACTTGCGGTATACGCGCTGGATCAATTGATCCACTTGGACGCTCTCGTGCTGCATCTCGATATGTCCTGCTTCCATACGCGCTAGATCGAGTAGATCCTTCACCAGTCTTCCCATCCGCAGCGATTCATCGTGAATGACTTGGACCAGCTCTTGGCGCTCCTCCGGCGATGCAGCAATGTCATCCATCAATGCCTCACTATAGCCTTGGAGCATAGAGAGAGGTGTTCGGATCTCGTGAGAGACATTTGCCACGAAATCTTTACGTAACTTCTCAAGCTTCACTTCCTCGGTTACATCACGGAGCACAGCAACGGCTCCACGAACACTTTCCTGCGAATGAAGTGGCGCCATGACAACGGAGAACACGCCTTGCTGCACATGAACCTTGTCGGTCAGATCACTACGCGTCTCAAGTACGGCTTGGAATAACGCTATCAACGGTTCAGGAATATGGAATGAATCATCTTCCCGTTCCGCCATGTCTCCATCCCAAGATAAGTCGTTCCAAGCGCGAAGAATATCTTCGCCCCTCGGATTTGCTAATACGACTTTGCCTTCAGCATCGAAGGTAATGACCGCATCAGTCATACTCCGTAGAATGCTCGACAAATGCTCCTTCTCATGGTTCAAGTCCTGGATGGTGACTTGCATTTCTTTCGCCATATGACTGAACGTATGCGCCAGCTCCCCGATTTCATCGGTAGAACGGATATTCAGACCATCGGTGTTATACTCACCTTTTCGAATCCGATCCGCAGCTTTCTTAAGCATCCGTAGAGGCTGCGTAATTTTATAGAACAAGAAAAAAGCAAAGACCGTCGTGAGTGAAAACCCGACGATCCCTGTAAAAATAAATAGCCGCTTAACATCATAGGAATTCTTAAAGTGATACACATCGATATAAGGTAACAGAAAGACACCCAAAATCATAAGAATCAGTGCAACAAGACCAATGATGGTCATCCATAGCTTACCTACGACACTTTTCCACAACATCACGTTATTTCGGCACCTCAAGCTTGTAACCGACGCCCCAGACTGTTGTAATCATTGCTGCAGATTCAGGAGATACTTTATTCAATTTCTCACGCAACCTTTTGACATGGGTATCCACTGTCCGTAAGTCGCCGAAGAACTCATAATTCCATACATCCTTAAGCAGCTCTTCCCGTGAGAATACCTTATCCGGGGAAACCGCCAAGTAATGCAGAAGCTCATATTCTTTCGGTGTAAGGCCGACCTCTTGTCCGCCTGCCGTTACACGATGCGCATCATGCTCAATTAGCAAATGCGGGAATACGATATTGTTGCTTGAATTCGCTTCTTTCGATAAGAATGCAGTTGCGGAAGAACGGCGCAGAATGGCCTTCACACGATAGATGACCTCTCGCGGGCTGAAAGGCTTGACAACATAATCATCTGCCCCCACTTCAAACCCCTGCACACGGTTAATTTCTTCTCCTTTAGCAGTTAACATGATGACCGGAGTCGCTTTGGATTGACGCAGACGTGTGCACACCTCTACCCCATCGATCCCTGGGAGCATAACATCGAGCAAGATAAGATCAAAGTCAGAGTCGAGCGATTTCTGCAATGCCGTCTCGCCATCCTCGGCTTCCTCGATAATATAACCTTCCTTCTCCAGATACATCTTCAACAAGCGGCGAATCCGCTCTTCATCATCGACTACCAAAATCCGATTCAATTGATCCGTCATGTAGGCACTCCTCCAACAATTTATGTAGAACTCTATTTATCTGCATTGGAGTATATTCGACCTATCCCCTCTATACTCCTGCGTAAGAATGTAAACCAGCAATAACAAGATTGACGCCGACAAGTGTGAACATGACGACTAAGAAACCAATGACGGCAAGCCATGATGATTTCGTTCCTTGCCAGCCGCGCGATAAACGCAAATGTAAATATGCACTGTAGAACAACCAAGTAATAAGCGCCCATACTTCCTTCGGATCCCATCCCCAGAAGCGCGACCAAGCGATTTGCGCCCAGATCATGGCGAAGATAAGTGCTCCTAAGGTAAAGAGCGGGAATCCAATCGCAATAGCACGGTAGCTAATCTCATCCAAATCTTCCGGATCAATGCCGTCCATCGCAGGATGAATCGCTGCACCAAGCGATTTGCGTACAATAAGTCGTAGCAGACCATACAGGACAAGACCTGAGATTACGGCCCAAACGACTGTGTTAAGCTTCCGTCCCGCATTTGCTCCATTCATCCAAGATGGAGCTTCGAATAGAGGTTTGCTCATCCCCAGGAAGGAGTCGAATTTCACGGTTTCGCTATCATAAGGGGCTACAATGGCAGGCAGCTTGTATTTGACCTCTTCTATTTTACTACTTTCCTGCTGCTGGCTGTCAACTGTTACAATCGTTTGTTTGAAGACAGCTTCATAACCCATCGCTCTGAACGTAAATACAGAGGCGATAAAACCAATAATAATGAGTACTGACAACAATGTGATCTCTACCCAGCGCTGCGCTCTAACCGCTTTTTTGGTCTTCGAAGCAAAGTCCACCGTACGTAGAAGATACATCAGTCCTGCAGCAAAACCAACCGCGAAGAAAGCTTCCCCTGTTGCAGCCGTCGTCACGTGAATTTTGAGCCAGATACTATTGAGCGCTGGAATTAACGGCTGTACTTCTTGCGGGAACACCGACGCATAAGCCATGACGATAATCGCAACAGGTACTGCGAACACGCCTAATACCGCAGTTCTGTAAATTAAATACACAATCGTAAATGCAACCATGATCATCATGGAGAGGAATGACATGAATTCATACATGTTACTGGTCGGAATATGGCCTCCGCCAATCCAACGCGTAAAGAAATAAGTAATTTGCGCGATCGTACCAAGCGTTGAAGTTGTAAACGATATCACTTTCCAGCGCTTCAAATGTGCTGCCGGATCCGACTTCTTCCACATCTTCCCGGAGATTGTAATCACGTAGAATACGAAGGCCAAGCAATATAAGAAAAATGCCGCTAAAAAAGCATCACCACTAAAGTCTAATAAAGATTTCATCGATTTTCTCCTCCGTTATCTAGCGATTTTGCATCCACTTCGATATTCATTTGCTTCAGCAAATTCGCCACATCGCTTCGCATGCCATACCAGTTCTTATTCGTATGTCCTCCGAGTGTTAACTGCTTCCCGTCAAAACGCAGCCAAATTCTACGATGATTCCAATAGAAGCCCATCACGAGACCGAGCATAGAGATCGCAGCACCCACCCAAATAAAAGGCATCGCACTATCCACGCGGATCGTTAAGAACGACGTCGTGCTTAGTCCAACATTTTTCATACCATTGACTTTGATCTCGAATTTCTTGGCGAAATCTCCGCTTAACTTGGCATTGAGAGCCTCTTGATCGAACCGTTCCTTGTCAATCTGAAGCGGGAAGTAGAAATACAATTCACCTTCCTTCGCGAGATCAGGTCCTGTAATGAGGAACAAGAAGGCTGGCGCATTTGGTTCCTGCGATTTGGTCACTGGTTGTCCTTCCTCATTTAATCCGAAATCGAGATATTTCTCTTTCAGCTCCAAATGATATGGCCCTACGTCATAGGATAGCGCGGAGTCACGCATTTCCAATTGGAATTCGCCATAGACCTCACCGGTCTCCTTATTGCGGAATTCCGGTTTGACCGATCGCAGGCGCAGCGTCGGATCATAATCCGTCTGATACGCCATAAACCCATTATAATCCAGCGGTTTATTCACTTCGATATTATGACGAGTCACTTCCTTAAGCACCGGCTTCTTCGACGGATCGTCACATTGCTCCACACATTCGTAGAGCACTGCATTCGTCTCATACAATTCGGCGATCAACCGATTCTCGCCCTGCATTTCTTTCGGAAGTTCGGAATCCTTATAATACTTGACCGTAAACTTCTCATTCTTCAGATAATAGTTCGTATCCGGAATCCGCTTCACTTCCCCTTCTGGAAAAGCGATATATTGATCCATATACCAGCCTGGAATTCCTCGTGCGAGTACCGCTAATAAGAAAATAATCAGTCCAATATGATTGATATAAGGACCCCAACGGCTAAAACGATACTTCTCTGCGAGCAGCGCAGAGCCATCTGTATGTACGCGATAGTGTCTTTTGCGAAGCGGCTTCACCGCTTGTGCAACCCATTCCTCAGCGGACCCTGTTAGTGCGATCTCTTGTTGATAGACGACCTTCTGTCTCGTTAAGAATCGCATATGTTTACGAATCTGCTGCTTGCTAAGTGCGCGATAAAGTGGTAGAACGCGATCCAGACTACAGATCACGAGCGAAGTCCCAATCATTACCAGCAACGCAACGAACCACCAGGACGTATACGTGTGTGATAGACCGAGCGTGTAATAAATTTTCCCGATCGTCCCGTAGGTTTTTTCGTAATACGTCGATGGATCCCCGTTAATAAAGGTGCTCTCTTGAGGGAAAATCGTTCCGAGCGTCGCACCAAGCAGCGTAGTAATAATTAAATAGACCGCAATCTTAACCGATGAGAAGAAATTCCAAACCTTGTCGATAAGCGACGGGTTAGCTTTCTGAGATTTCCGTGCGACGCCGTCATAGCGCATTTCCAGCGGTTCATTCGCATCCTCCGCATCATTCAGCGGTTTACCGCAATATTCGCAGAGCACCGTGCCAACATGATTCTGATGCCCGCACTCACATTTCGTATTTTGAAACACTGTGAAGACCTCCTACTTATCCATAACTCGAACTAATGATGTACACCCTTTCAAAACATGCCAAAGAAACAGTTAAAATCTATGTTCAAAAAATCGGCTTATTAGCACCAAGAAGGTTGCATGAAATTGAAGAAAGAGGAGCGGAGTTTAGGAGAAACCTAAATGAGCACCGGAGTTCGAAATTGAGTGCAAGATTCGAAGCCGAATCCACCTCTCGACTATTCTTCGTGATCATAAGATGATTTTTTGAATTACCGCTTAGTTTAACTGTTTCAGTCGCTCTTCAAGCGTGTTTTCGTCCAGCATCCCGACGTAGATATCCGTGATCTTCCCTTTGCTGTTTACAAAATACGTCGTCGGCATTGGACCGATCGCATATTTCTTCGTAGCGAGCTTTTCCTTGTCTAATAGGATCGGGAAATCTACACCGAATTGCCCAACGAAATTTTTGACCGTGAGCTCATCTTCACCAACATTTACACCGATAATCTCAACGTTCTTATCTTTCATAGCTTTCCACGTTTTCTCGAGCAGCGGCATTTCTTTGACGCACGGTTCACACCAAGAGCCCCAGAAATTGATGACAAGGCCTTTCCCTTTGTACTCATCCAGCTTATGTACTTTGCCATCCAGACCAACTAAAGAAAAAGCGGGCGGTTCACTGCCACGTCCAGGTTTATCATCCGATTTGAATACGGCAGACCCGATAGCATAACCACCCAATATGAAAACGCCAAGCAAAATAACAATCTGTACGATTCTTCTCGAATTCTTCATCTGACGTCCCCTTCAATGATGTACATCACACCTTGCGATGTATTAATTAGATATCCTATGAACATTATAGCTAAAATTCGGTTATCGACATCTGGGGAATTTTGAAATTTATGTGTACGAGATCGGTTACTTCCGGCGTTCTTTATTCTTTTTCGATAAGGCTAACTGCTTCAATTCATTGATTTCATTCGGCGTTAACGGGCGCGTTCTACCGCGCTTCAAATTCATCAGCGACAAATCGCCGAATTTGATCCGCTTGAGCCTGATGACTTTATGAGAGATCGCTTCGAACATCCGGCGCACCTGACGGTTCCGACCCTCGTAGATCGTAATCCGAATCGTCGCCTGCTTCTCTTCAACATTGATATCCTGATACTCCAGCTCGGCCGGCGCCGTCATGCCATCCTCCAGCATAATGCCTTCCTTAAGCTTCTCGAGTTTATCGCCATGAGGAATGCCTTCAACCGTTGCGAGATAAGTCTTAGGTACATGATGCTTCGGATGCGTGAGCAGATTCGCAAACTCTCCATCGTTGGTCAGCAATAACAAACCTTCTGTATCATAATCAAGACGGCCTACAGGGTATACCCGCTCCTTGATCCCCGTCACGTAATCCGTAACGACTTTGCGTCCTTTCGGATCGGTAGCACTCGTAATGACACCCTTCGGCTTATTCATCATTAAATACACTTTACTCTCGGATTGAATAGCTCGTCCATTCACAGTAATCACATCTTGCGTTGGATCAGCCTTGACCCCAAGTGTTTTTACCGTCTCGCCATTCACTTCTACTTTGCCCTCTAGGATTAATTCTTCGCATTTACGACGAGATGCAACCCCGGCAGCTGCTAAAATTTTCTGTAATCTTTCCATGCTTTATCCTTCACCTCGATCTAATGATACCTATCCTGCTCCGAAATCACAAGTTCATTCCATGGGAAAATGGATCCGGGGCATGATTCGGTATGCGAAAAGAGCTGAGTGGGATCAATCTGATACAATGAGGCAAGCGTGACCAGGAGTTTCTGGGCAACAAAAAGCTGCTCCTGATGGGCAGGAGCCAGATCAACGATCTTGGAATAATCACCTTCAAAACAAATATGGATGTATTCCTCATCCATGGGAATGGTAGCAGGAATAATCGTGGCATCCGCACAAATAAAAAAATCAAACCCTTTGCCATTAATCGAGGGGCAAACGGAATGATGAATAATAAATCCTTGAATCTGCATACAGTCCGCCTCTTTTCTCGCGTTACGTGAAGTAGAACTGCTACAGTATATGGTTGATATGATCTATTGGTGTCCCGTCTCTTGATGCTCTAAGCGAACACCAAGAAACAGACTAATATTGCTGCAACGAAGCCGATCAGATCGGACAGCAAACCGACTTTAAGGGCGTACCGTCCTTTCTTAATGCCTACCGCGCCAAAATAAACGGTAAGGACATAGATCGTCGTATCCGTGCTTCCTTGGATCGTCGAAGCCATACGTCCAATTAAAGAATCTGGTCCGAATTGTTGAATAAGATCCGTCGTAAAAGCGAGAGAGCCTGCACCTGTAATCGGTCGAAGCAGTCCAAGCGGAAGCACCTCGCTCGGTATACCGATCGCATCGAATAAGGGACGCACGAATCCAACCATCAAATCCATGGCACCTGAGGCTCTAAATACACTAATCGCCACCATCATCCCAACCAAATGCGGAATAATCTGAATCGCTGTATCGAATCCATCTTTCGCACCGTCTACGAAGGTCTCATAGACCGGCACCTTACGGAAAAACGCGTATAATGGGATAAACACAATAATGGCAGGAATGGCCCACGTTGAAATCGTTGAAATAATCGAATACATGTCAGATCACCCTTTCATGTCGTCGATGTCGGGGCAGACCGATTCGGTGGTGGTGGTGGCGTCTTCGGTAGCGGTGGGATCGGTCTAGATTTATAATATCGATGCCTGTACCAACGATCGATTAACATCGCGGCACAAGTCGCAATCATCGTGGCAATCAATGTTGTACCGACAATCTCAGCGGGGTTCGAAGACTCGAATTTCAATCGAATCGCGATTAAGGTCGTCGGAATTAATGTAATACTTGACGTATTCATGGCAAGTAATGTACACATCGCTGGCGAAGCAGCATCCTTGTCCGGATTCAATTTCTGAAGCTCCTGCATCGCTTTGATCCCCATCGGCGTCGCCGCATTACCGAGCCCGAGCAAGTTGGCACTCATATTCGACATGATATACCCGAGCGCCGGATGGTTCTTCGGGACATCAGGGAATAGAAAACGGACAATAGGACCTAACAATTTCGCAATCTTCTGCAGTAACCCTGCATCTTCCGCGATGCGCATGATACCGAGCCAGAAGACGAGAATACTAATGAGTCCAAAACAAACCGTTACACCTGTCTCAGCCCCCGTAAACAGCGCCTTGGTCACATCATCCACTCGGCCCTGCAGTACGGCAACTATAAATCCAACCAATATAAAAAATAACCAAATAAAATTGACCACGTCTTCCTCTCCCCCAATCCGTCAATCGAACGCTGTGAACAATGCGTTGAACACCGCTCTAGCAACATCAACCAAGCTTCCCCGAGCTTGATGGGATGAACGGCTTGCATAGGCTGCATTCACTTGCTCATTCGCGAACACAGATCGATCCTTCGTCATTAACAGCGTACTGTCCTTCTCATATAGTGGAATGACCCCTAATTGTTTATCACCTAACAATACATACAGTTTGCCGCGTTCCCCAAGGGTGTAATCCATCGATGAGCGGACCGTTACCACGAGCTTCGTCCGAAGTTGCTCCAGTTCCCCTTCTGCAAAAGGATAGGAGAATGACTTTCCAATTTGATAAGGGTAATTCTGTACCCCTTGTCCTTTCTGATAAATATCCTTGAGCGGAAAGTGTTGAAACCCGTAATCGAGCATATGCTTATGGTCAACCCAGTCCGTACCATCATTCAGTGTTACAGCAACAAGTTGTTGTCCTTGGCGGGTAGCAGAGCTGACCAAGCAGCGAAGCGCTTTTTTGGTATACCCTGTTTTTACACCATCCGCACCCTCATACATTTGCAGCATCTTGTTCTTATTCAGCCAGCTATAATCCCAATTATCATTCGGATTTGGCGCTTTTTTCACCTTCGTTTTTACAATATCGCGGAAGATCGGATTTTTAAGCGCATATGCCGTTAATACAGCTAAGTCATTCGCAGATGAATAATGACCCTCCGCATCCAAACCATGCGGATTCATGAAGTGGCTGTTATGCAGCCCTAACATTTCTGCCTTCTGGTTCATCATCAGTACAAATCCTTCTTCAGAGCCACCGATATGCTCCGCGATCGCTGTGGCTGCATCATTTCCTGAACGAAGCATGAGCCCATACAACATGTTCTCTAGGGACATTTCCTCACCGATTCTCAAATAGATCGATGATCCTTCCTTGCCTGATGCGCGTTTACTGACCTCAACCTTATCAGACAATCGTCCATGTTCAATCGCAACTATCGCTGTCATAATTTTCGTTAAACTTGCAATACGCATGGATTCATCGCCATGACTGCTCCATAAAATACGCCCCGACGTGACATCAATGAGCGCAGCTGCCTTTGCATTCGTCCGTACTTCGGTTTCTATTGTCCGGTTACCTGTCGCCCAAGCAGAGCCACTCGTAATTCCCCAGAACAATACGAAGAATATCATCATCTTCGGTAAACTTATGGCCTTTCTCATTTTCGCCCTCCGTGTTATAGGTTCCTTGTCTTCTCATCTATATGCTTATCCACATCAGAGTATGTCCTATTCAAAAGAACTGTATCCTTAAAAATGGAAGCTCATGGTACAAAAAAACCGCTTCGCGATCTTTTTGCCGCGAAGCGGTGTTCTTGTTAATTCGAGAAATTCGGAGGCATATATCCGCTTGGTTCGGGTGGACTCGTCGTTGAATCCGCACTCGACTTCGCGTTCGATTTATTCTCCGTCATGGTCTTATACTTCTCCATAACATGCGGAATTGAATCGATAACCCGTTCAACAAGATGTGTCTGGTTATCCAGCGATACGATACGTACACCATGTGTCCCTACGACCAGGAAGGCCATTGGTGTGATGGATACACCACCGCCGCTACCGCCACCAAAAGGAAGCGCTACATCGGCTTGATCATTCTTTGGATCATTTGATTTGGATTTTGCACGATCCTCTGTTTGAAACTCACTACCGCCTGCAGCAAATCCGAATCCAACCTTACTGATCGGAAGAATAACACTGCCATCCGGTGTCTGAACCGGCTCTCCTACGATGGTGTTCACTTCCACCATTTTCTTAATATTTTCCATCGAAGTTTGCATCAAACCTTGAATAGGATGTTCTGCCATAACTTGAGTCCTCCTTTCACTTTCACAATGCGTACAAGAAGAACAACGCCTGCAATCATAGCGTGTCCGAAGCGAATTTTCGCTATGCAACGCAACTCAGTGGTAAATTGCGGGTCATTGAAATGCGTATTCACCTTTAGCCCAGGCATATGCTCTAACCGAATCGTATGCGACAACCACCCCATAATCGTTCCTTTTAGGGCCCAAATGATCCCTGTAGCCATCCCGGTTTCGACGACATCCTCAAACCCGATATGCGTCTCCCAGGTGAGAACATCACAATGCACACGTCGAAGCAGCTTTTGCACCCAACGTCTAAAATCCGCCGTAAACCGAATGATTAGCAAAATATGATTGTAGATATTCTGAATGAAATCAATATTTAGATGAATATGATCATGGGAGTGCCCTAACACGTTATCCTTCTTCTCCCGCTTCATAAGGAATCCTTGATCGAACCCCTTGAACTTAATTTGTCGAATTTGATAATTGAATTTTACAAGACCGAAGAGCATTCGTACTTTAATCGAAAGATAGTCGTCTCTGTCCACCTTATTGAACAAAATTTTAATATCGATATATGTACATGCTGCAATCAGCACGGCGATAAGGATACAGCCTATTATTCCTAGTACAATCCAGATCCACACAAGCAAGAACCCCCTGACTCTTTTTCCCTTCGGATAGTATGGCTGATATTACTTCTTTTCATGACAAAAACAGCCTATCTCGGTTCAACCGAGATAGACTGTCTTGGGTGTTATAAGCTATTTCATATCATCAATCGTCATTTGACGACCATCGAGCTTCTCGAAGAGCAATTGTGTCTCTTCATCCAGATCCATGTCACTCTCAAATTGAGAAGAATCCGGCAGCCCTTTGAGACTATCGAGTCCAAAATAATCCAAAAATGATTTCGTCGTCCCGTAGAGGATTGGACGGCCAATGGCTTCAGCACGCCCTACTTCCTCAATTAGATCTTTAGACATCAAGGTCTGCAGTGCACGATCGGATTTCACACCACGGATCTCTTCAATATCTACACGTGTAATCGGCTGCCTATACGCAATAATGGATAACGTCTCCAGCGCCGCTTGGGATAATGTGGAACGCGATGGCGAATAGGCCAATCGTTCGAAATAAGGTGCATGCTCCGGTACTGTCGTCAATTGAAAGGCATTTGCGATCTCTGTAATCTGAATACCTCGCTTGGAACGCTTATAATCCCCTTTTAAATCATGGATCACATCAAGCACTAAATCAAGCGGTTGTTCGACGACTTCGGCGATTTGCCTTGCTGTTAACCCTTCGTCGCCTGCAACAAATAATAGTCCTTCAATAATTGATTTCATTAACTTGAAGTCCATCGATGCTCTCGTCCCCCTTCCATTCGATCACAATATCATCAAATAATTGATCTTGATAACATCGGATCTGTTTCATCTTCATCAGCTCTAAGATGGCTAGAAAGGTTACGACTATCTCATGCCGGTCCATCTCTTCATTTAGCAGCTTCGAGAATAATACTTTACCGCCTCTGCCTACCCGATGTAAAGTAGAAACGACATCTCGAATGCGATCTTTCACCGAAATTTCATCACGATGGATTCTTGCAACGGTGTTTCGGCGCGTTGCTTTGCGCAATGCCTTTTGAAAGGCCTTGATCAGATCCGCTGTATGAAGACCTTCGACTGGATTTTCTTGCACCGTCGGCATAAAAGGCGTCAAATCCTCGGGTTCACGCGAGAAGATCAGACTCCGCTCGAGCTCCTTCTCCCGGAGATGATCTGCAATTCCTTTGTATTTCCGATACTCAATCAGCTTCTGAATCAATTCCGCACGTGGATCAAGCTCATCCTCAGGATCCATATAAAACTCTTCATCCCATTCAATAACCGGAGGTTTCGGTAGCAGCAGCTTGCTTTTCATGGAGAGGAGCGTCGCCGCCATCACAAGAAATTCGCTCGTCACATCGAGCTCCAGCTCCTGCATCGTATTTAAATATTCCATATATTGATCCGTAATTTCACTGATTGACACGTTCTGGATATCAATTTCCGCTTTATCAATGAGATGCAGCAGCAAATCGAGCGGTCCTTCAAATGTCTCCAGCTTATACGTTACCGTCGTCAAAATGACTTCCTCCCGCTTATCTTCTTATTAATAGATAAGCATTATTTGAACTGTTTCGTCAAGTTCGCCATTTCAATCGCAGTCACAGCCGCTTCCCAACCTTTGTTCCCTGCTTTGGTACCTGCACGCTCAATAGCCTGCTCTATGCTGTCAGTTGTGATGACACCAAAGATTGTAGGAACACCTGTTTTCAGGTTAATTGCACTTACACCTTTCGCTACTTCGCTGCACACGAAGTCAAAATGGGGTGTAGAACCGCGAATAACGGTACCAAGGGTAATCACCGCATCATATTTGCCGCTCTCCGCCATTTTCTGTGCAATTAATGGAAGCTCGAATGCGCCTGGTACCCAAGCAACATCAACTTCATTGTCTTCTGCACCATGACGCTTCAGTGCGTCTAACGCACCGCTTAACAGTTTTGTCGTAATAAATTCATTGAACCGTCCTACAACGATCCCGTATTTTAATCCACTAGATACTAAATGTCCTTCGAAAATGTTCGCCATGCTCCAACATTCCTTTCTTTGTCTCCGATTTTTATATTATTTCACTTCATTCTGCTCGACATCATCGAAATTTAGCATATGCCCTAGCTTCGCTTGCTTCGTATGCAGATATTTGGTGTTATCTTTGTTTTCTTGCATCTGAATAGGAACGCGCTCAATGACTTCAAGGCCATACCCTTCCAGACCTTTAATCTTGCGTGGATTATTCGTTAGAAGACGAATTTGGCGGATTCCCAGGTCCTTCAGAATTTGTGCGCCAATACCATACTCACGAAGGTCGGCAGGGAAGCCTAACTTTAGATTCGCCTCCACGGTATCCAGCCCTTGCTCCTGCAGTTTATACGCACGGAACTTATTAATGAGCCCGATCCCACGGCCCTCTTGGCGCATGTAGAGCAATACCCCTTGTCCTTCTTGTTCGATTTGACGCATTGCCGCTTCGAATTGCGGTCCGCAGTCACAGCGATGGGAATGGAATACATCGCCGGTCAGGCACTCCGAATGCACGCGCACGAGCACGGGTTTCGAGGGATCAATCTCGCCTTTCACGAGCGCGACATGTTCTTTACTGTCCACTTCATTCGTGTAGGCAACTGCATGGAACTCACCGAAATCTGTTGGGAGCTTCACTTCAACTTCACGTTTAACCAATTTATCCTTCTCATTCCGATAATGGATCAGTTCTTCAATCGTGATGAGCTTCAGGTCATGCTTTTTCGCGATTTCTACGAGATCCGGCAGCCTTGCCATCGTGCCATCTTCCTTAATCACTTCGCAGATGACACCTGCAGGGTAAGATCCACATAGACGGGCCAAATCAACAGCCGCTTCCGTATGCCCGGCACGACGCAGAACCCCGCCTTTCTTCGCAACCAACGGGAACATATGACCAGGCTTGCGGAAATCTTCCGGCTTTGACGCTGGATTGATCAGACCTTTCACCGTACTGGAACGTTCAAAAGCCGAAATCCCTGTCGTCGTATCGATATGATCGACGGATATCGTAAAGGCTGTGCCATGGTAGTCCGTATTATGAGATACCATCGGTGCCAAGTCTAGTTCCTCTGCACGCTCTTCCGTAATCGGCACACAGACAAGACCACGCCCTTCCGTAATCATAAAGTTAATCACATCAGGGGTCGCCTTCTCCGCAAGCGCAATGAAGTCCCCTTCATTCTCACGGTCTTCATCATCTACGACAATAACGACCTTACCCATCATCAGATCATATATGGCTTCCTCAATTGGATCGAACCGATAGCGTTCTTCACTCATCTTCCAATCACCTTCGTTTTCTTCCAGATTTATATGAACCCATTCTCTGCTAGAAATTGTTCGGTCACTCGGCTACCAGGTTTAGTCTGTTCTCCACTTGAACGGTAGTGCAGCAAATGATCGACATATTTGCCGAGCACATCGCATTCGATATTGATGGTTGACCCGGAATTCTTCTCTTGCAGCACAGTCTCTGCCAAGGTATGAGGAATGATTGATACGGAGAAGACGCTATCCGCTGGGTCAGCCTTGACCACCGTTAGACTAATGCCATCCAATGTAACGGAGCCTTGCGGGATAATAAATTTGAACATCGCATCTTCATCCGGCTTGATCTCGAATACGACCGCATTCGCATCTTCAGACCGACCGATAATCGTTCCTATTCCATCCGCATGTCCTTGAACGATATGGCCGCCGAATCTGCCATTCGCCTTCATCGCTCGTTCCAGATTAACCCGACTCCCTGGTTTCAGCTGACTCAAGTTCGTATGTCGGAATGTCTGTGGCATCACATCCACGGAGAAGGACGCCTGATCATAAGCGATCACCGTCAGGCAAACCCCATTTACAGCAATACTGTCCCCGAGCTGCACGTCATCCATAATCTTGGATGCCTCAATGTGTAGAATCATGGCTTCTCCTTTGCGATAGATGCGCCTCATAGTTCCAATCTCTTCGACTAATCCTGTAAACATCGTATTCTCCCTCCCTTCCATTCAATTCGTTAGACTAACCGCGAGCAGGGTATCCTGTAATACATACATTATCTCCGAGCTGTTCCACCGTTATTTCCTTTAATGTGATGGCCTCACTCATCTTCTCAAATCCATCGAAGACGATATTTCCAGGTGCTGTGAAGCCCCCAACAATCTTCGGTGCAAAAAAGAGCATGACCTTATCAACACAACCTGCCTCAAGCATCGAGCCATTCAAGCGTCCGCCGCCTTCGAGCAATATCGAGCTGATCTCCAGCTCGCCCAATCGATCCATCGCTAGTGCCACATCGACATGGTCTCCTGTGCCGCAGCGAAGCACGGTAGCCCCTTGCGCTTCAATCTCTCGTACTCGTTCAGGATTTGCCTGATCCGTTGTAATAATTATCGTTGCCGCAACTCCATCCTGAAGGACTTTAGCATCCTTCGGAATACGAAGCTTCGAATCTACAACGATTCGTGTTGGATGCAGACCTGGTACGGGCAGTCGAGTCGTTAGACTTGGATCGTCCGCGAGTACGGTTCCGATCCCGACCATAATGCCTTGATGCTGATGGCGAAGTGTATGTACGATTTCGCGAGCGGCCTCGTTCGAGATCCACTTGCTATCGCCAGTCTTTGATGCAACTTTGCCATCTAATGTGCTCGCTGTCTTCAGCGTTACGAATGGACGTCTTGTCGTTATATATTTAATAAATTTCTCATTGAGTTTGATCGCTTCAGCTTCCAAGATACCCACTACAACTTCAATTCCTTGCGAACGTAGCATTTCGATCCCTGTCCCCGCAACTTGTGGATTCGGATCTAGACAAGCGACAACGACGCGTTTCACGCCTTCACGGATCAACCGTTCACTGCAAGGCGGCGTCTTCCCATAGTGACTACAAGGCTCCAGCGTCACATATGCGGTACTTCCTGCAGCTTCTGCTCCCGCCATATTCAGTGCATGGACTTCAGCATGCCCCGTGCCGCGCTGCAGATGTGTACCGAGCCCGACAACACGCCCGTCCTTGACAACAACACATCCAACAACCGGATTAATTCCCGTCTGGCCAACGGCTCTCTCAGCCATTTGAAGTGCAAGTCGCATATAGAATGCATCATTCATGACTTCCACCCTCATCCCCACCTTTCTCTCTCCAGTTCTCTTCTTAGCATGGCAAAAAACCCCTTGGTGCATGCCCAAGGGGTTAGAAGTTCGGTTCAACGTCAGACTCATACCTATGAAACGAATCCTGATTCATCTTTAAATAGACGTCACCAAATAGAGTCAACGCAATAGCCTTTTATAAAAAAAGCGCGTGAACTCCCGCAGATTCGATTCTGTGTCTTTCGTTTCCTTCTCCCATCCAGACTTTACTGTCGGTCTCGGATTTACACCGAGTCAGCCTTCACCCGTCTTGCTGCCAAGACATGGATCCGGGTCACGGACTTCACGAGGTTTACGCTCGTATCACCGCCGGTTGGGAATTTCACCCTACCCCGAAGGAACATCACATTTTCTCACACAGCTTATCATCTGCGCTTACAAAAAGCAAGCACATCCATCACTGCTTGAAGGCCTGAACCATGTTATAGAGAGCTGATCCTCAAGCCTCCATATAAAACAAAAACCCCGCAGGCCAATGCCTACGGGATCTTATGTATGCGTAAAATTTAGACTTCAGTCACTTGAACCGTTTCCATACGGTCTTGGCCTTTGAATGTATCGACATGCTCCATACCTGATACAACTTTACCAAATACAGTATGTTGTCCATCCAAATGCGGTTGTGGTTGATACACGATATAGAATTGGCTGCCGCCTGTGTTACGGCCTGCATGGGCCATAGCAAGGGCACCGCGCTCGTGTTTGTTCGGATTAATTTCGCAATTGATTGTGTATCCAGGGCCGCCTGTTCCTGTTCCTTTTGGGCATCCGCCTTGCGCGACAAATCCAGGAATAACACGGTGGAACGTAAGTCCGTTATAGAACCCTTCATTCGCTAATTTTTCGAAGTTCGCTACTGTATTCGGTGCATCCTTTTCGAATAATTCAATTACAACTTCTGCGCCATTCGCCATTTTGATGTTTGCTTGTTTAGCCATTGTATAGAACACTCCTTATCATTATGTCAACAACTAAACCCTAGTGTACTATGAAAATGCTGGAGAAGCAAAACTTCTATGAAAGTTCCATTGAAAAACATAAAACGGCCTCCCTTCTACCGAAGGGAGACCCTGCAAGCTCTCAATTACGATTACTTCGTTAGAGCTACTTTCTTCATCCGCTCAGGAATCATGTCATTCCCGACGATATTATCGAACGATTCACGCGCAACCACGATGTCTGCTTGCCCATCCTTCGCGAACACAACAGACGGACGACGAATCCGGTTATAATTGCTCGCCATCGCATAGTTATACGCTCCTGTACAAGCAACAGCAAGCAGATCCCCGCTGTTCACTTTTGGCAGGTCTAAATCCCAGATCAACATATCACCGCTCTCGCAGCATTTCCCAGCGATTGATACGGTCTCAACCGTCTCTTCATTAGCACGATTCGCTAGAATCGCTTCATATTTGGATTCATACAGCGCTGGGCGCGGGTTGTCCGTCATGCCGCCATCAACAGCGACATATTTACGTACACCAGGGATCTCTTTGCTCGTACCCACGGTGTACAACGTCGTCCCTGCATCCCCGACGATACTGCGGCCTGGTTCGACCCAGATCTCAGGAAGCGTATCGCCTAATGCAGCGAAATGCGTCTTCACGCCATCCGTGATGGCTTTAACATATTGCGAAACTTGAAGAGGCGTATCCCCTTCCACATAACGAATCCCAAAACCTCCGCCGAGGTTCACCACTTTAAAAATCTTATTCAGTTCATCACGCACTCGAAGCGCGAACTGCGCAACACGTTCAACCGCCATCTGGAATCCTTCCACCTCAAAAATCTGCGAGCCAATATGCGAATGAACGCCCAACAAATCAAGATTCGTAAGGCTTGAAGCTTCACGTACAGCAACAAACGCAGACCCATTACCAATATCAAATCCGAACTTCGAATCCGTCTGGCCAGTCGAGATATATTCGTGGGTATGTGCTTCAACGCCAGGTGTTACACGCAAGAGAACGTTCACACGCTGACCCTTCTCAGCTGCGATGGAATTGAGCAAATGCAATTCGATGAAATTATCAACGACGAAGCAACCGATACGTGCATCAATCGCCATCTCGATCTCTTCGACCGTCTTATTATTTCCGTGGAAATGAATACGGTGTGCAGGGAAACCCGCTTGAAGCGCTGTATAGAGCTCACCATCAGATACAACATCAAGGGACAAGCCCTCTTCATCAGCTAGACGGCACATCGCCATGACACAGAACGCCTTGGATGCATATGCAACCTGAAAATTCAATCCGGATTCACGGAAAGCTGCAATATACTCACGGCAACGTTTGCGAACTAATTCCTCATCCACAATATATAAGGGGGTTCCAAATTGCGCTTTTAAATCCGTGACGTCGCATCCGCCGATCTCTAAATGTCCTTGGGAATTAATCTGACTTGTGCCATGTAAGTACATATCATATCTCCTCTACTTTTTCATCTATATGTCGGATTGGAAATGTTTACGTTCCAAATTTTACAACATTATAGCAAATAATCTGTAGAAGAAGAATGGACTAATTTGCAGATCATTTGTATTTTTATTTATTCGGATTTTTGCTTTCTCATTTTCGTACTATCGACAGTTTGGTTGTAACTCGGGCGTTTTTTCATATTTAGCACAGGCTTACGGATGATAATATTGAGCATCGCCTTTGCATTAAATGGTATGAACGGCCACAGGTACGATGAGTTGTAAGACCGATGCACCGCAAGAAACAAGATGACGATTGTTGATCCGACAACGAATCCAGCTCCTCCAAAAATAGCCACTGCGATCAACAGTAGCAATCGAACAATCCGGTTGGCAAGGGACAATTCATAGCTCGGTGTCGCGAACATCCCGATGGCGGCGACGGCCATGTATAAGATAACTTCGGGAACGAACAACCCTGCCTTCACCGCGACATCACCGAGGAGAATCGCCGCCATTAACCCCATCGCTGTCGAAAGCGGTGTTGGCGTATGAACGGCAGCCATCCGCATCAGGTCTACCCCGATTTCTCCAATGAGAAACTGGACTATTAAAGGCAGCTTACTCGCTTTTTGCGCTCCAATAAAATCAAACACAGCTGGTTTAAATTCAGGATGCGTGGCCATCAGCAACCACATCGGCAGCACGAAAAGTGACGCGAATATACCAATGAATCGCACCAACCTCAAATAGGTCCCCATAAATGGCGTCTGCCGGTTCTCTTCCGCATGTTGACACAAATCGAAAAAGGTCGTTGGCAGGATCATCACAGAAGGGGAAGTATCCACGAATAAGACGATGTTGCCTTCTAATAGTTGAGCTGCAACAACATCGGGTCGCTCCGAATATCTTGCGAGGGGGAAGGGATTCCAGCTCTTGTTAATGATCGCTTCCTCCAGCTGTTTATCAGCTAGCGGCAGACCGTCAATGTCAAGCTCTTTTATCTTGTTGCGTATCGATTCCACATCTCTGGAACTGGCAATATCATCGATAAAGGCAATAGCAACATCCGTCCGTGTTCTTCGGCCCACTTGAATAAGCTCGTAATGAAGTCCTGGATCCCGAAGTCTGCGGCGCACGAGCGTGACATTGGTTAGCAGTGTCTCTGTAAACCCATCACGCGCACCGCGTACGACCCGCTCCAGTGACGCCTCTTCCGGCCCTCTGCCGGGGAAGTTCTTTACATCCATCACTATTGCAATAGATTCATGCTCGATGAACAGTGCACTCCCACCCGCAAGCACTTTGTTAATGGTTTCACTCATCTTATGCACTTTCTCTACTTGAATGTGAGGGATATAGCGTTCGAAAATTGTTTTTACCGCATTCGCGGTCAATTGTTCGGGCATAAGATACGTTAATCGTTCCAATACCAAGGTCATCACTTCGTCTTTAGCAAATCCATTCAAATAGAATAGCCCCGTTCGACGATCTCCGAAGGTCATCTCCCGAAATATGACATCAAAGCTTTTATTAAGGCCAACGACATGCTGCAATGTATTCTTTATTTGTTCAAGCCTTTTTGCAACTTGATCATCCGATTGCCAATAAATAATCGCTTCCTCAATGGTATCCGATTTCTCGCTATTCCGATGATGAGTCTGATCATTATTCTGGTCCTGGTTCCCTTGATCATGACCTTGCATATCCTGGCTACGGTGGTGGTCGGAACGCAAATGTTCTGGAATCGGGTCTGCATCTTTCCCCATGAGATTCATGGCTTCATTCGGAAAATCATTTTCATGGGGTGTGTTGTTATTCGTCTGCATGCTAAATCTCCCTTTATCCTCATCTCAATCTTGTTTAGTGATAAATTAACCAATCAAATAATGACCCAGTTACTTTACCAAGTACCATTGCCATTAATAATCCGAACATGTAACGTACGATACCTAGTCTTTTGGCTAGAATCGGGAGTACATTTAGTACCTCTGTTAGAGCTGCAGCGAGCAATCCGATAAATAATCCATGGAGAAGGCCTATCGATCCAGACAATATCGGTGTGAGCCACGCAATTCCGAATTTGAAATCCCAGAAGTCAGCGACTGTCCAATATAATGAACCGCAGACCATCGCCCCTTCGAACCAATGTACTTTATCGTAAGAGCGCGTTAGTTGGGCTAGCCTCGGTATAATATCCAGCACGATAAATAACGCAACAAGCCCACCTCCCACTGCGATACCTCCAGCCAATCCGATGAATAGATTACTGAATATCACAAGCGCATCAATCACGCGAATCACCTTGTTTCTGAAGCCGATCATATTCTCCTCTCACAACAAAATGATTCAAATTTTCTTGATACAGAAATATCTCAAGCTCAAGCGGTGTCGGCTCCTCATTAAATTTCTTCTTAAATACATGATTAAAAAACACAACCATACCAAAACCTATCCCAATCGAATAAGCAATCTGGAACAAGATAGGCCGCTGCGTCTTCTGTCCCGAGATCAGCTCGACAATGCGTTGTTGTACTTCGAGCATACTCACATCCGCATGGAAATTCATTATAGCGAGTCCAGAGCCGAAGAATAGCAATAACCACACTAGAATGAACAGCAGAACGCTTGGCTTCTTCGGTTGGGTTACAATATCGATCAACACATGAGGCTCGCCAAAATACTCAATTATCATTCCTGGCTCTATCTGATGTACGGCGCGCACAATGCGCAACATATCAATCATAATGATATTGCCATCTTCTTTCCGAGGATGATATAACACGAGCCCTGACAGCCTGTCGTACCAAATGGGATCGATGAGCAGCTCTGCGATATGGCCAAGGGTTATCGATTTTCCTCGCTGAAGTGAAACACGTCTTCGAAGACGTAAATATAGTGTAGGGGGGGATCGAAGTTCCATCCAAAAATGATCCTCCTTTTTTCGGATTTCGTTCCAAGTGTACCCTTAGTATGGTAATTGTTGTTGAAATCTAGTCACTTAATCTCTTGCATCCATCGAGAAGATGTATTACATTATATGTATAGATACTCACATATTCATTAAGGTGGTGTACATACCCATGCATGATCCTAATCAACGTTCCGAAGAATCCCTTCCCTGCACGACCTTGGATGAGGAAACGCTATTCATGGTGTCTCAGACATTCAAAGCGCTGTCCGATACGACACGAATCCGAATTCTCCATTTACTCTCACAGCGCGAATGCTCAGTCAATGAAATCGCTGAAGAATTATCCTTACTTCAATCAACTGTGTCCCATCAATTAAGATTTCTCAAAAATCTAAGACTCGTCAAATTTCGCCGAGCCGGAACAACCCTATACTACTCGCATGATGATCAGCACGTCATGGATTTACTATCTGAAGCGATACACCATGCATGTCATGACTAGCTAGAACCAAGAATAGCATGAGAGGTGAGCTGTTATGGAACAACAACAATTTCGCATACGTGGACTTAGCTGTGTGAATTGCACACGTGAAATGGAAGAAGAAATACGTAAGCTCGAGCATGGCGCTGAAGCGACACTAAGCTATAACACAGGTAAATTAACCGTCAATTCGAATATAGCGCTCGATCAAGTTGAGCAGATTCTACGTCGTGACGGTGCACGAATGGAGCCGCTACATTCATCGAGTCATATCGAACCGAAGGAACATGATGATCATGAACATCATCATCAGCACCATGCTCATGAAGATGGAGAAGACCATCAACATCCAGGCCATGCCCCTAATCACAAAGGTCATGATCACGGGCACGACCACGCACATGATCACGATCATTCGCATGCGGGCGGACAACGCTTACCGATAATCCTCATTACTTCTACGTTGTTATTTGGTATCAGTGCAATTTGGGGCAGCGCCATGGGAAATGCCGTATCCATCGGGATGTACCTGATTGCCATCGTACTCAGCGGATACAGCACCTTTATGCAAGGCGCTCGAAATCTCCTTCGTTTGAAGTTCAATATTGATACATTAATGACCATTGCGTTAATCGGGGCTATTGCCATTGGGGAATGGAAAGAAGCGACGCTCGTTGCAATCCTATTCGGTCTGAATGAGTGGCTTGAAGGACTCGGAATGGAGAAAGCTCGTAGATCGATGGAGGCGCTGCTTCAAGTCGCACCGAAGCAAGCCACACGCATTCGTGATGGTGTTGAATCCATCATTCCGATCGCAGCGCTTCAGGTCTCAGATATCGTTCTCGTCCGCTCTGGTGAGAAGATCCCCTCGGACGGCACGATCATGGAAGGTCACAGTTCAGTGAATGAAGCAGCCATCACCGGTGAGTCGCTGCCAGTTGATAAGCGTGTCGGCGAATCAGTATTTGGCGGCAGCATCAACAATGAAGGGGTCTTGAAAGTTCGAATCGATAAAGCTTATGCGGATTCTTCCCTCTCTCGCATACTTCATCTCGTTGAGGAAGCACAAGAGACGAAGACGCCGACCGAACTGTTCATTAATCAATTTTCAACCTATTACACGCCAGCAGTCATTGTCATCGCCATACTCGTTATGCTTGTACCTCCGCTCTTTCTCGGCGCGAGCTGGGGAGCATGGTTCTATCAAGGCCTTGCCGTACTCATTGTCGGATGTCCTTGTGCACTTATTCTCTCATCTCCGATTGCCATTGTGTCCGGGATTACACGCAATGCACGTAACGGTATATTGATTAAGGGCGGCGTTCATCTGGAGCAGTTAGGCAAGGTCGATACCCTTGCATTTGATAAGACGGGAACACTCACGAAGGGCGAACCGCATGTGGAGAGAACCATCACCTATAATCATGAACGGTTCTACCCTGTTGCCGCGGCGATTGAGAAATCATCCTCCCATCCGCTCGCCAAAGCGATTATGAAAAAAATCGCGGATGCGGATATTGAAATGCAGGAACCGGACTCTATTCAGACTGTACCTGGGCAAGGGATCGTCGCAATGATCGAAGGAACAAGATACCGTGTAGGTAATGAACGGAGCTTAACGGATTTCGATATCCCTTCTACCGCTCAGAAAGATATTGAATCGTTAAAACAGGAAGGGCTCACGCTAGTCCTAATCGCGGATGACGATCATATTCTAGGAATGTTCGGGATTGCGGATGAAATCCGTCCCGAAAGTGCACAAGTAATTGATGAATTGCATCGTCTAGGCATTCGTCGTACCGTAATGCTGACAGGAGACCATGAGCGAACAGCGAGCAAAGTTGCAACCGCGGTTGGTGTGCGTGAAGTTTACAGCGGGCTGATGCCTGAAGATAAAGTGGCACAAGTTCGAACCCTTGCTGCACAAGGGACGGTTGCCATGATTGGGGATGGAATCAATGATGCGCCAGCTCTCGCATCTGCTCAGCTCGGTATTGCGATGGGTAAAGGGACAGACAGCGC
This sequence comes from Paenibacillus sp. GCM10027629, assembly GCF_042676425.1. Lineage (NCBI taxonomy): Bacteria > Bacillati > Bacillota > Bacilli > Caryophanales > Paenibacillaceae > Paenibacillus > Paenibacillus sp. GCM10027629. The sequence continues at coordinate 1,861,740 of NZ_JBHTGZ010000009.1, forward strand.
CATCGAGGTGGCTGACCTCGTCCTCATGCAGGATCATCTCGGCAAATTACCAGAAGCCGTGCGCATTGCTCGCCGCGTCAATCACGTAATCCGCACGAATATCATCTTCGCGCTCGGACTGAAAATTATCGCGCTCCTCCTCACCATTCCAGGTTGGTTAACGTTATGGTTCGCCATTCTATCCGATATGGGGGCGACGATTATCGTCACTTTGCTCAGCTTGACGATCTTAATCCAGAAGAAACGATAAAATGGAATAGAACACATGAAGAACCTTCGAATGATTAACATTCTAATGATTAAGAGGCTGTCCCTTTAAGGAACAGCCTCTTTCGCTTGATCATTATTCTACAAGCTCAGTTAAGACGCTACCAATGCTATCAGAAATGACGAGGTCCGCCATACGATCCATCGGGGTTGAACTTTTATTAATGAGGATGAACTTGTTGCCCCGATACAACCGGACTAGACCTGCTGCGGGTTGAACGGTCAGCGAAGTGCCAGCAACGATCAGCATATCGGCTTGCTGAATATCATGGGCCGCGCGATCAAGCAGCTCCATATCAAGACTTTCTTGATATAATACGACTTCTGGTTTGATCAGCCCTCCGCATTTCTTACAATAAGGCACGATCCCTTCCGATGCCATCACCGCATCCAGTCCATAACGCGATCCGCAATCCGTGCAACGGTTCCTGTGGATCGAACCATGCAATTCAAGCACGTTTTGGCTGCCTGCTTTTTGATGAAGACCGTCAATATTTTGAGTTATAATCGACTTGAGCTGGCCTCTCTGCTCGAGCCTGACCAACGCTTCATGCGCGGTGTTCGGCATCGCATCGGTATAGACCATTTTGGACTTATAGAAAGTATAGAAATCCTCTGGCCGTTCCCAGAAGAAGTCCCGGCTTAATATGTCTTCCGGTGCATATTTCTCATTCGTCCCTGTGTTATATAGACCACTCGCCGATCGGAAATCAGGAATTCCGCTTTCTGTCGAGGTCCCCGCGCCGCCGAAAAATACGATGTTCCGACTCTCGCTGACGAGCTGCTTCCATTCATTCAACTGCATACGACACCTTCTTTGCTCTTTTCTTCGATCCTTCTATTGTAACAGACAATATCTTAAATTGCCTGATCAGCTCTCGAAAGTCCGGTACTTATTTAGGTTTTGAATACGCAATTACATGGAAGTTTACAAACAAAAAAGCCATGACTGGATTCCAGCCATGACTCTACACGCGACAACTATTGGGCGATCTGTTCTTTGATCAATTGCAGAATCTTCTTCTCTAGCCTTGAGACCTGCACTTGGGAAATGCCGAGCCGCCCTGCCACCTCAGACTGTGTCTGATCTCGATAATATCGCAGATAGACAATAAGCCTCTCGCGTTCGGACAATCCTTCAATCGCATCGCTCAGCGCAAGCTTATCGAACCACTTCTCTTGCGATTCATCCGCAATCTGATCCATGAGGGTGATTGGATCACCGTCATTCTCGAATACGGTCTCATGAATCGACGTCGGAGGTTTGTTCGCCTCTTGTGCGAAGACCACATCCTCCGGTTCAATGCCAAGCGCTTCAGCAACTTCCTTCACCGTCGGCAGTCGATTCAACGTCTTCGACAGCTCATCCTTCATCTTACGGACTTTATTCGCGAGCTCCTTGAGTGATCGGCTTACCTTGAGGGTACCATCATCACGCAGGAACCGCTGAATTTCGCCGATAATCATCGGCACTGCGTAAGTGGAGAACTTCACATCATACGACAGATCGAACTTGTCGACTGATTTCAGTAGTCCAATACAACCGATTTGAAACAAATCATCCGTCTCATAGCCCCGGTTCATAAATCGCTGTACAACTGACCAGACGAGCCGGATATTGCAATTAACAAGTGTATCTCGTGCGATCGAATCACCGCTTTGGCTCAGCGCGATCAGACGTTTGACTTCCGTATCGTCGAGATAACTTTGCGAAGTTTTCTTCAAATCGACATCCATTCGTCCAACCCCTAATTGTATAGAGCTTTCTTAGATTCAATCCGTTTCTTCATGCGGATCCGTGTGCCTGAGCCGAGCTCACTAATCACTTCGAATTCATCCATGAAATTCTCCATTATGGTGAACCCCATCCCTGACCGTTCAAGCTCAGGCTTCGAGGTATAGAGCGGCTGCTTCGCAAGCTCTAAATCCTCAATGCCATGGCCGTTATCTTCAATCGTAATCGATATCGTCTCATCTATGATTTGCGCGGAGATCTTCACGATCCCGTTCGGATCATTGTCATAACCATGAATGATACAGTTGGTTACGGCTTCTGAGACGACCGTCTTCAAATCCGTCAGCTCGTCCATGGTTGGATCAAGCTGCGTAACAAAGGCAGCTACAGCCACCCTCGCAAATGCTTCGTTCTCCGAACGGCTGGCAAATTGCAGTGTCATGAAGTTTCCACCGTTTTGTGTTACATCCTCTAGCTTTTCGCTCATGATACGACCTCCAATTCTGTGAGCGCCGAACGCTCGTTTTCGTAGATGGCCAATATTTTGAAAAGCCCAGATAGTTCGAATAGACGGTGAACCGAAGGGTTCACATGACAGACCACCATTTTACCGCCTAAATTCTTAATTACTTTATATCGTCCAAGAATGACACCAAGACCGGAGCTATCCATAAAGGTCAAGTCTTCCAAGCTTAATACTAAATGCTCCACTCTACCCCTCTGTATCGCCTCATCCATACGTGTACGAACCGTCTCTGCGGTATGATGATCCAATTCCCCGCGAAGTCGCACGATGAGCACTTGGCGGCGCTGCTCAAGCTCCAATTGTAGATTCATGTAGCTCATTCTCCTCTCCGATTGCATGGTTGGTTACTCCGCTTACATTTCTACAACGGAAAAACCAATTCCTGCCTCCCGACAAAACTAGAAGAAACGCGCTATTAATCTACAAAAAACAACTTCGCACAGGTCCGCTTGAACAGTGTCCAGTAGCTGGCTTTACTTACGGCTGCAGGTGCTTCAAGAGAGAATTCCTTCACGACCTCATCCCCTTGATAGACGACGAGCTTTCCAATCGGATCTCCCGCTGCTATTGGTGCTTTGAGCTCGTTCGGAACGACCAGTTCATGCCGAATATTATCGGAAGACTGTTTTCCTTTGCGAAGTAGGATACTATATTGCTGCTTTGCAACGATCGAAAGGGACTCTACGCTGCCCTTCTCAATTTTCACAGAGCCAATGGTATCCCCAACTTTGAAAATCGGATGATTCGTATATTGCGAGAACGCGTAATCGAACATTTGCGTCACTTCTTGATTCCGAGTCTTCGTGTTCGGTTCACCCATCACAACTGCGATTATTCGCAGTGAATCACGCTTCGCTGTGCCAGACAAGCAATATTTCGCTTCCGATGTAAAGCCTGTCTTCAAGCCGTCAGCCCCTGAATAGAATCGTACGAGCTTGTTCGTGTTCACCAGCCAGAACGGCTTGGCTGAATCTTTGCGAAGATAATCCTGGTATACGCCGGTATACTTCGTAATCCCGTTATATTTCAAGAGCGCCTGTGACATTAGAGCGATATCATGAGCTGATGTATAATGATCCGCTACAGGCAATCCGTTGCAATTCTTAAACTGCGTGTCCTTCATACCGAGCTCTTTCGCTTTTGCATTCATCATTTGAACGAAGGCTTCTTCTGTTCCGGCTATTTTCTCTGCCACGGCCACCGATGCATCATTACCGGATGCCATGGCAATCCCTTTGAGCATCTCATCAACTGTCATTTCTTCACCTTGTTCGAGGAAAATCTGGGATCCTCCCATAGAAGCCGCATATTCACTAGTCTGTACGCGATCTGTCAGCTTCAGCTTCCCTTGATCGATGGCTTCCATCACCAATACCATGGTCATAATCTTTGTTATACTTGCTGGTGGCAAGCGATCGTGACTGTTCTTCTCGAAGATGACTGTACCCGTATCCGAATCCATGAGCACGGCAGATTTTGCGTTGGCTGCTAGCTCTGAAGAAGCAGCGGAAGGCTCTGCTGCAGGTTTCTTCGCAGGTTCTGCATAGACAGACCAAGGTACCGCAATCGAACTGATCATAAGGATGCAGCTCCATATCATTAACCTTTTTCTCACAAGAATTCCCCTCCTAAAATAATATGGCCACAAAAAATATAAGTGCAGTCTTAGACAGACTTGTATGGCCATTTTGCTGCTTCTCCTCAGTGTTGGCTATTTGATTGGAAAATATTCCATTGCAAATGTTCAATTTTTCTGTTATTCTATATAGATTCACCGCAATAAAATATTTATTTCCTCTAGAAGTTCCTCTGGAAAGTTAGATCACGATGTAACACAAACCCACTTCAGATTTTCGTATCATCTTTTCTCAAAATGAATTTCATGGTTGTATTCGTACTAATTCACACTGGCGCGGTCTTCGGAGCCGCAAGGATGGAAGAGAGGTAGGGCTTTCATTGTTTTAGTTAGGCATGTATTTCAAACAAAGGAACAACAACATACGCAAATAAGAAGAAACGACTTCGTTGTCCTACGATTGGACGTTAAGCGTATCTTCGAACAAAAAAAAGATCCGATACGCGCAAGGGACACTTGCAACGCTTCGGATCTTGTCTATTATATGCATCTTTTTTATGGAATAGGCTCCCATTGATACGGGTTCCCCTTGACGCCGAGATGACCTCTCACAGCTTCTTCATACACCTCTCGAATCCAATTCAATTCGACCAAGCAATGCTCGTAGGAACTGCGATAGACATAAAGCTGCGACAATGGAGCGGTGGATAACGCATCGTTATACAACTGCTTCATCTCCTTCATCCGCTGCTCCGTCTGGATCAAGTGCGTCTTAAGCTTCTCTTGAAACTTATCCGAGTCGGCATATTCCGAGAAGGTCAATACGCCGCAGATCGGCTTCGAAATGGATATCGGCTTCTCCATTTCTTTATGAATGGATCGCTTCAGTAATTCGATCCCAGAGGCTGTAATCCGATAGATTGTCTTGTCTGGTCGGTTACAGCCCTTCTGAACCTCACACACCTCGATATGCCCATCCTTACGCAATTGATCAATGGCATAGTATAGAGAACCTTCTTGGATCTTCATGTAATACGCCATGGAACGTTCTTTCATGCGTTGCTTGAGCTCATAGGGGTGGCTATCTGACTCCATCAGCAGTCCGAGGATGGCTAGCTTGATCGACATGATTGTCACCTTCTTTGCCGTCCTTGGTCTTGCCTGGTACTTCGAGCCTTGCATTCCCCATCAAGAAGATGAATATCGCCGCGAGTGCTGCAATAACAATAGACCATTGGAATACATAAGCGATCGAATCGGCAAGTCCAGACAACAGCTGATGCAATGCATTCGCTGGAATCATCTCTCTAACTTCCGGTTGCAATAGCCCACGGCCATCACCCAATTTCGCAGCAAAAGCGGGATCAATTTTGGATTGAATCGCATCTTGCAGATGACGGGATTGGAGCGTTCCGTAGATCGTAACGCCAATCGCTGAACCAATCGTCCGGAAGAACGTATTCAAGGAATTCACCGTACCGCGTTGATGGAACGGAATATTCGTTAAGGCTGCAATCGGAATGGTCGAGAACGACGCCCCGATACCAAGACCCATAATGACCATATACATCGTAATCATTGATTTGCTTGTGTCAATCGTAATCGTACTCAGCAAAATCACGGATAGAAGTACGAGCGCAACGGATACACTCAATATGGCACGATACGAAAACTTGTTAATCAATCGGCCGCCTACAATACTACTGATGACATTAGAGAACATCAGCGGCATGAGTACCAACCCCGCACTCGTCGCCGAGCCTTCGAATACCCCTTGAATGAACAACGGAATATACGTTGCACCCGCTATCATCAATGCGCCGTAGAAGAATCCGACTGCCATACAAGATCTGAACAATTTGTTCTTGAATAGCCCCAGTGGAATAATTGGTTCCTTCGCAATCGTCTGCTGCCCGAGGAAGAGTGCTAATAACACGACAAATCCAGCAAACATACCGATGATCGGCCATGAATCCCAACCATAACCTTCCTTACCGCCAAGTTCAAGCGCGAACATTAAGCAGAGAATCGTCGCAATCATGAGAATGGTTCCGATCCAATTGATCTGCTGTTTCTTATTATCCTTCGACTCATGATACGCAGACAGGATAATAAAGAATGAAATGACACCGAGCGGTAAGTTGATGTAGAAGATCCACGTCCAATTTACATAATCCGTGAAGAATGAACCCGCGAGAGGACCCATTACCCCGGAAATACCAAATACGGCACCAAATAACCCTTGCATCTTCCCACGTTTCTCCGGTGGAAAAATATCAAATATAATCGTAAAAATAACCGGCATCAATGCGCCGCCGCCGATCCCCTGAATCGCGCGGTAAATGATAAGCTGGTTCATGTCCTGTGCCATACCGCATAATGCGGAGCCTGCCATGAAGACAATCAACCCGAACATGAAAAACCGCTTTCGACCGAACATATCAGACAGCTTACCAAAAATCGGCATCCCTGCCACACTCGCGATCATATAGGCTGAGAACACCCATACGAATTTATCCAAACCGCCGAGTTCCTTCACGATCGTCGGCATCGCAGTGGATACAATCGTCTGGTCCAGCGCTGCAAGAAGCAGTGCCAGCAGCAAGCCAGTTACGATCAGCGTCTGATTCCCCTTTTTAACTTCTGTAGACATCCTTCATTCCTCACTTCTTCTCACAAAATCAACCACTTCATTAGTATACTCAAATTTGAGTAACATACAAGCGTTTTTTCATGTGATTAGAAGCGCTGAACGCCATCTTTCGTGACTATAGCGTATACTAGCGGCTTCAATTCTCCGCGCTGCTCAGCGATCTGATAAGCTTCACGCACACGTGCGATGGCCGTCTCACGCTGCGCCGCATTTTTGCCATTCACATGCAGTGTTGCAAGCGTCTCACCGACCTTAACGGCATCCCCAATCTTCTTGCGAAGTACGATACCTACGGCGAGGTCAATCTGTGAATCCTTTGTCTCTCGCCCCGCGCCTAACGTCATCGCCGCAAGACCAATTTCCTCTGCCTGAATGGCTGTTACATACCCCTCTGCTGTAGCCGTCACATCGACAAGTTCTGCAGCCGTAGGAAGTTTCGATGTATCTTCAATTTGCGAACTATCCCCTTGCTGCGCTTCGACCATTTCTTTCAATTTCGACAATGCTGTACCATCTTGAATCAGCCCTTCGAGCTTCGCTCTTGCTTCCTCAACCGTTGCAGCTTGTCCGCCGAGCATCACCATATACGCTCCTAAGATCAGCGTCAGCTCCTCTAAATCTTTTGGTCCTTCGCCACGAAGCGTCTCTACTGCTTCCTTCACTTCAAGCGCATTCCCGATACCGAAGCCTAGCGGCTGATCCATATCACTAATGAGTGCAATCGTGTTCCGTCCAACTTCCGTGCCGATATCAACCATCGCCTGTGCGAGCGCAATCGAATCATCCAGTGACTTCATGAATGCCCCGCTCCCTGTCTTCACATCGAGGACAATCGCATCCGCGCCTGCAGCGATCTTCTTACTCATGACGGAGCTTGCAATGAGAGGAATACTTTCTACTGTCGCTGTCACGTCTCGCAGACCGTAGAGCTTCTTATCCGCTGGCGTAATATTGCCGCTCTGACTGATCACGGCAGCACCAATTCGGTTCACTTGGGCAAAGAACTGTTCACGTGTTAATTCAACGGAGAATCCCGAGATGGATTCGAGCTTATCAATCGTACCGCCCGTATGCCCTAGGCCACGACCTGACATTTTCGCAACGGGAACGCCTGCAGCCGCAACGAGCGGTGCGAGTGCGATCGTCGTCTTATCTCCGACACCGCCTGTGGAGTGCTTGTCTACTTTCACCCCGTGCACTGGGCTTAAGTCAATCACATCGCCGGAATGTGCCATCTCCAGTGTCAAATCTGCTGTCTCACGAGCCGTCATGCCTTTATAAAAGACAGCCATCGCCCACGCAGACATCTGATAATCCGGGACGCTCCCTTCGCTATATCCTTGGATCAGAAATGAAATTTCTTCCCGTGTTAATTCTTCGCCGTCTCTTTTCTTCTGAATGATGTCTACTGCTCGCATTGTTTCAGCCTCCTGAAATGTTATAATGTGACAAAATTGTGAACGATTAAATAAAGGATTATAGCTTCTAGAATCTGGATAAAATGATAAATATCAAATATCTAGGAGTGATACCGATCGAAGCTCATATGAACGCTGATGATGTCATTGACCAGATTCGAAGATTACACCAAAATGGAGAATCTTTGAATAAGAAAAGTATCAAAAAGTCTCATCCCGAGCTGATGCAAAATGCACTTTACTACTACCCGAGTTGGGACCATGCCTTACAGAAAACAGGCATTCAGTAAATTTCGACAGCTATCTAACCCAGCCCAGACGTTTCACATAGGAAGTTGAAAGAACCGGCAGGTCCTGCTTCAAGCGGAACCTGTCGGTTCTTTGTTGTAGACCCGCATGTCGGGCGACGTTCACTGCAGCTGTTGCAGGAAGCTCGTGCCATGGTATGGCGGGTTCACATCAAAGTTCTCAGCGATCGTCGCGGCAAGATCAGCGTATGTCGATCTTACACCAAGTGATTCTGGATGCTTAAGCGCTGGACTGTAGACCAGAACCGGTACATATTCACGCGTATGATCTGTTCCCGCATGAATCGGATCATTCCCATGGTCGGCTGTGAGGACGAGCATATCCTCCTCACCAATCCGCTGCATGATTTCAGGCAGCCGCAGATCGAAAGCTTCCAATGCGTGTCCATAACCTTCAGGATCCCTACGATGGCCGTATAACGAATCAAAGTCCACCAAATTGGTGAACAGCAGTCCTTGGAAAGGTTGATCCAGCGCATCGATCGTCTTCTGAATACCGTCATCATTGCTCTTCGTTGGATGCGTTGCGGTAACCCCTTCTCCCGTAAAAATATCATTGATCTTGCCAACCGCAATAATATCTCGGCCGGATGCTTGAACCGCATTCATGACTGTCGGCTCCGGCGGCTTCACGGCATAATCATGACGGTTCGGTGTCCGCTTGAAGGAACCAGGCTGCCCTACATAAGGACGTGCGATGACGCGACCTACAGAGAATTCAGGCGCCATCGTCAAGCGGCGGGCAATTTCACAAGCACGATACAATTCATCGAGCGGAATAACATCTTCATGAGCAGCCAATTGGAATACACTATCAGCAGAGGTGTAGACAATCCATGCGCCTGTTCGCATCTGCTCCTCACCAAATTCATCCAGAATCTCTGTACCTGAAGCCGGCTTATTTGCGAGTACTTTGCGCCCTGTCTCTTCCTCAAATTTCGAGATCAACTCGGGGGGGAACCCATTCGGATATGTATTGAATGGCTTATTGATCTTCAGCCCCATGAGCTCCCAGTGTCCAGTCATCGTATCTTTGCCGACAGAGACCTCGGCCATTTTCCCAAAATATCCTTTAGGGCTGGCTGCAGGTTTGACTGATCCCAGCGGAGCAATATTCCCTAATCCTAATGCAGCCATGTGCGGCAGTTTAATATTCGGCATCCGCTCAATAATATGCCCTAAGGTATGGGAACCACGATCCCCGAATTTATCGGCATCAGGCAGTTCTCCAATCCCGACACTATCGAGCACAATGACACATATTCGCTTGAATGATTTCTTCTGACTCATCGCTGTCCAACTTCCTTTCAGTCTTGTCATCAAGTCAATCGCGCTCTTGGATGCGCATGTTCGTATACATCCTTCATGCTTCGCTTGGACGGCAGCATATACATTTGGGTTGTGGAAATATCTGCGTGCCCGAGCATCTCCTGCACCGAACGCAAATCCGCACCATTCTCAATCAAATGTGCAGCAAAAGAATGCCTCAGCGTATGCGGCGTTATTTCATGTTCAATATCCGCTTCCTTCGCATACTTCTTAATAATTTTCCAGAACCCTTGCCTTGTGAGCCTTGTCGAGAGCTGATTGACGAACAATGCTTGCTCCTCCCCATTACCCTTCAACAACTTCTCACGCGCTTCATGAATATACTCTGCTAATTGCACTGCTGCAATTCGCCCGAGTGGAATAATCCGTTCTCGACCATTTCCTGCGGTGCACCGAATAAAGCCGAGATCCAAATGTACATGATCTAAATCCAGCGAGATCAGCTCAGAGACCCGGATTCCCGTCGCATAGAGAACTTCTAGCATCGCCTTGTCTCGGATGCCTTGCAGCGTCCCACTTGGAGGAGCATTTAACAGTCTCTCAATTTCCTCAACCGTTAATACGTTAGGCGCCTTCTTCTCCAGTCGGGGCGCTTCCATCTCAATCGAAGGATCCATCACAATTCGCTGATTACTTAACAAGTAATGAAAAAAAGACCGTATCGATACAATACTGCGCGACAAAGTCGACGGCGCGCGTCCCAGATGCTTAAGGTGCATGATGTACTGTGCAACATCCGTCTTCTTAATCGCCCTAATATCGTCAATATGCGGCTTCTGACTCATATAGGAAATAAATTGTGTGAGGTCGCGTTCATAAGATTCAAGCGTATTCCGAGATAATCTTTTCTCCTCCGAGAGAAAATGTATAAAGGCTCGCAGATGTTTGTCCATTCAATCAAGCTCCCTTATCATTATCATCTCTACTTCATTTCAACATCGAGCCTTTAATCTCCTGCACCGGAAGGGGATTCACTCGCCATACCAATAAAAAAGTTTCAATCTTTCCTTCATCGATTCATGTGGGGCTTCAGACATATCCTGATGAAATACCTTCATCGCTTTGCCTTGCGGCTCACGATAACGATCGACTGGCGTAATCCATGCGGACACAATACTCAGAACTTGGACCATAAAATAAGTGAACGCGAGGAATAGAATCAAAAACCGGAGCCGCTCCAGCCATTTGCGTACGGAGAAGATCATTTCAATCCACCTGCTTTACGACAGAGTTATTTACCACATCGTATGACAAGTCCTACGGATTTATGATTTTACTCAGACGCTAAGACTAGATGAAGCAGCTCCCACCTCTTAAATATTCAGCGGTGCATATGGTTTACCTACCGCCTCGGCTACGGCACGGTACGTCACTTGACCCTTATATGTGTTCACGCCAAGAGATAATGCAGGATTCCCTTGCAAGGCAGCTACAATCCCTTTGTTCGCGATTTCTAGGGCATAGGGAAACGTCACATTCGTAAGTGCAAAAGTTGATGTGCGAGGCACAGCACCAGGCATGTTCGCAACAGCGTAGTGAATAATGCCGTATTTCTCATATACAGGATTATCATGGGTCGTAACGCGATCAATGGTCTCAATCGAACCGCCTTGATCCACAGCTACATCCACAATGACAGCGCCTTTCTTCATCGTACGAACCATCGCATCCGTCACAAGTCGCGGTGCACGTGCACCTGGAATCAGGACCGATCCAATCAATAAGTCGGCTGTCTTCACGGCTTCGCTAATATTATGTTGATTCGACATTAACGTTCGTAATCGACCCCCAAACAGATCATCCAAATAACGCATTCGATCGGCATTTCGCTCAATAATCGTTACACTCGCCCCAAGCCCGATCGCCATCTTCGCCGCATTCGTTCCGACGATGCCTCCGCCTAGAATAACGACCTCACCCACAGGTACTCCTGGAACGCCACCAAGGAGAACACCACGTCCGCCAAAATATGCCTCTAGGAAGTGGGCGCCAACTTGTACGGACATTCGGCCTGCGACTTCACTCATCGGTGTTAGAAGCGGCAAGCTGCCATTAGGCAGCTGGATGGTCTCGTAAGCAATACCTGCAACGTTCTTCGCGAGCAGTGCATCGGTTAACCCGCCTGCCGCCGCGAGATGCAAATAGGTGAACAGGATCTGATTTTCTTGAAATCGATCATACTCCTCTGGCAATGGTTCCTTCACCTTCATAATCATCTCTGCTTGCTGCCATACTTGTTCAACAGAACATACAACGGCCCCCGCCGCTTCATATTCAGCATCCGTGAAGCCGCTCCCAACGCCGCAGCCCTGCTCTACGAGCACCTGATGACCGCTGCTGATCAATTGCGCTGCACCGCCCGGAATAAGCGCTACACGGTATTCATTGTTTTTGATTTCCTTCGGTACGCCAATAATCATTTGAACGCCTCCACTGTTATCATAATAATCAGGCTCTATCCTTGTAGCACCCCATGGCTTTCGTCCACATACGCTAGTGGTAATTCATTCGTTGAAAAGGTGGGATTTAAGCCACATGGGGAAACTGCACTCAATGCTTGCTGCTGCGATTGAATCAAAGGCTACAAAGCACAGTCAGCGGAAAATCATTATTTTTAAAGACAACAAAAGCTATCATCAGTGTGTGCGTTTTTTGAAAAACAATAACATCATTCCGCTCAAACAAGTAAAAACAGCACGCATGGTCTGCTGTCATGTTCGAAATCCGAAACAATTGCATGACCTTTCCAAGCATCCCAAAATTCACAGTATCGAGACCGATATTCCCGTCAAAGCACACGGCAGCGTCAAAGCTGGAAAACGGTCATTAGCTCGTTCCTTCAAAATTCCATGGGGAATACAGCGTATAAAGGCACCGCAAGTATGGTCCATTTCACGAGGTCAAGGCATCCGGATCGGCATCATCGATACAGGCATCGGACCGAGTACAGATCTGAACGTCTTCGGCGGCATTAACACGATCAATCCGAAACAATCCTTTCGTGACAATAACGGCCATGGAACTTTCGTCGCTGGGGTCACAGCTGCCCGAGGGAATCGCAATATGATTACAGGATCTGCACCTTTTGCTAAATTATATTCGGTGAAGGCGCTGGATGCTTCTGGCAATGGGTTCGTCTCCGATATTATTGAAGGGATCGAGTGGTGCATCCAGCATCGTATCCAAATCATTAATATGAGTCTCGGACTCAACCAACATAGCGCTTCCCTTCGTCGCGTTGTTCGCAAAGCCCATCGAAAGGGAATTGTTATCGTCGCTTCCGCAGGGAACAGCGGTGAAAATTCAGGAGGAATCGATGAGCCAGCGAAATATCCCGAAGTCATCGCCGTCGCTGCATCCAATAAACGCAATCAAATTGCAGATTTCAGCAGCCAAGGCAAAGGGATCGACCTAACCGCACCAGGCGCAGATATCGTATCGCTGCGTATCGGCAAGGGAACGACCACCGGCTCAGGCACATCGTTCTCCGCTCCGCATGTCACAGGGAGTTCAGCCCTTCTCCTTCGCCTCAATCGACGTCTATCTCCGAATCAAATCAACAAATTGATGACATCGACTGCCGTAAAGTTGAAAGGCTATTCCAGACTTGCTCAAGGCGCCGGCCTGTTACAAGTGAATCGCGCAGCACTGAAGCTCATTAGTGCCAGCAAGAAGCGCAAGCGTTAATGTGGTAACAAAAAAAGCTCTTCGGGTCTCATGACGAGACTGAAGAGCTTTCGTGTTAGGAATCCATCCCTTTATTCTTTTCCTTTTCCTTGCATCTGCTACATATGCCTTGAAAGTCAAGCCGATGGTCAAGCACTGTAAAGTTGAACTCGGCCTCGAGACGTTCTTCAAGCGGTCCAAGCCAGTCTTCACGAATCTCATCCATAGCTCCACATTGTACGCAAATTAAATGATGATGGTGGTGTTTGTTACTATCCGTACGAAGGTCGTAACGGGCAACTCCATCGCCGAAATTTAATTTCTCAACAACATGCAGTTCACTGAGCAGCTCAAGGGTTCGGTATACAGTAGCCAATCCGATTTCAGGCGCTTTGTCTTTGACGAGCATAAAGACATCTTCCGCACTGAGGTGATCGTCTTCATTTTCGAGCAATACCCGGACTGTTGCTTCACGCTGCGGGGTTAGCTTATAACCTTGCGATTGAAGCTGCTGTTTAATTTTATCGATCCGCTCTTCCATCATGACCCCCCTTTACACCTTTCCGCATGCCTTTTCATTGTTTTCATTATAGGGTGTTAGGGCGAATAAAGTCAATTCATTTACTAGATTCGACCCCTTAGGCGGCCACTAATAACATTGGAGCAACCCACTGCATCAAGGTCGGAGAGACCCAAGTCTCGAATGCCGAAATACCGAGCAATGTGACAGCCATTGTCGCTGTTAAGGTCACGTACGTAAGAAATGGTTGTTTAATCATGAAATTCCGACGCATCATCACACGACTCCGGATCATATACAGGGAGAAAGAAATCGCGGCTACACTGACGATGAAGAGCACTGGAATCGCAATCATATTCTGCGGTGCAATGGAGACGAGTGCGAATAGGACCCCTTTCCAAGCAAATTGTCCTGCGAGCAGCCCTACCGAAAATCCGATTAAGACCCCTTTCACGAAGTCCAGTACAAGAATAAAAGGCAAACCGACCACAGACAACCCTAGAACCCAGATCAGCAGTACCCATTTCATATTATCAAATGCGCTCGTCCAGAACGTCTGCGAGGCATACTGCGTATTCTTCCCATCCATCGTATGAATGAAATTACCGACATATCCGCTAAGCTCCTGCTGCTGCTCAAGCGAGAGCGCATTGACCATCAGCGCCCCGAATACGACTCCTACAATAAATAAAACAGCTACAAAAACATATAAACTCATCTGATCGCGAAATGTCTGGCGAATTAACTGCACCATCGTTGTTCCCTCCCTTGTATATCTATTACTAGATTATGAGAGGGAACGATAGAGTATGATTAAAGTTGTCAGAACCTTTTCATATTTTCGTAATTTTGCCGTAGGTTCCCCCGCCACCTGCTACAATGCCTAGTTTTCCTGTTCTTGCTTGAATAATTTCATCCGCGAGCACTTCTCCCACTACCTCAGCCAACTCCTGTGCAATTGCTCGATGCAGAATATGCATCTCCGTACCGAAGCGCGCAAGGAGTGCCTCCCGTTTCTTCGGACCCAATCCAGGTAAAAATTCAAGAGGTACCTGATAGTGATACGGAGGGCGGTAAGCAGGAAGGATAGGCTCCTCACGATCTGCAATATCGCAAATGCGATCCATTACACCACGTACGAACTTCGCTGCGTCGCAATAAGGACATCTAGCCGCTGTCGACGTGCCTTCATCAATAATGGATTCGCATTGCTTACAGTAAGTCCGATGATATTTGCCAAGCCGGGGGTTCAGCCCGTAATTCGCCGCCACATGCCGATCCGCGTCTCGGTTCAATACCCGAGCAAACTCCTCAAAGTTCGGCGCTGCCATCTGCAGCACATTGTATTCTCTTCCGATCTTCGCCAGGGAATGCGCATCGGAATTCGTCAAGAAAGAATATCTGTCTAATTCAGAGATGAGTCCAGCCATCTCCGAATCCGCGCTTAACCCCAATTCAACCCCATGAATCTGATCCAGATCCAGCAAGTCCGCCATCCGCGCAGAACAGCTGCCGTAGACACTCTTATGCGGCGTAAAAATATGGGCAGGCACGAACAATCCGCCCCGACTTACGACCTCAGATTGCAGTTCTCTTGCTGTCACATAAATACGCTGCGAACTGAGCTCTACATTCTTCATATGACGTGACATCCAGGAGGTGAACTCCTGCATGTGGGTCAACGTGGGCAAATAAATAAGTAAATGCGCTGCACCCATGCCAGGATCACGAACCTCAATCTCACTGCCGAGCAAGATCGTCGTATCCTTATAGCGAATCCCTCCGCCATCTATTTCTTCCATCTCTCCTCGATCCAGACAACGCATAATATCCGTCTGAACGGAAGGCGCATGGCTGTCGATAATACCAATCAATTCAATGCCTTTCCGATTGGCCGCTTCATGCGCAATATTGGCAAACGTCAAATCCCGACTCCCACTAATCTTCACCGCATTCCCCTGCTCGGTTCGGCCAATATGAATGTGCAGGTCAGCAAAGTAATGTCGAAGTGCCGTTGGATCCTTACTGTACTGCATCATCCGATTTGCCCTGTTAATGTGTAGAGCTTCCACGCGTATACTGCCATCATGGTCTTCGCATCTCGAATACGTCCATCAACGATATATTGTTCAGCTTGAGCCAATGTGATCACCTTCGCGTCCACGAATTCATCTTCATCGAGGTTGCGCTCACCTTGCCCTAGTTCCTCAGCAATATAGAGATGGATCATCTCATCAGCAAACCCTGGTGAAGTATAGAACGAGCTATGATGCCGAATTTGACCGCAGCGATACCCCGTCTCTTCTTCTAACTCTCTTCGAGCCGAATCCATCGGATCTTCGCCGGCATCCAGCTTCCCAGCAGGAATCTCAACCAGTGAGCGGCCTAAAGGCTTACGGTATTGCTCGACGACCAGCATCCCTTCCGGCAGCAATGCAAGTACGCCGACAGCGCCAGGATGCTTCACGATTTCTCTCTTAGCCGTGTTCCCATCGGGTAGTCGAACGGTATCCACTTGTAATGAAATGACTCTTCCTTGAAAAATAGGCTCCGTGCTAAGGGTAATCTCTTCGAACTTCTCCTTCTGATCTGTCATGGTCATTCAACTCTCCTTATTTTTCCACTGATTTTTGGATTGGGCTGCATAACTTGTCCCATGTGTTCATATGACTGAATTATATCAAATTGTAAGCCCAAGACCTAAACCTTAGGAGGACGATCGGATGAAAATTTATATCGCTCAGGAACAATTGCAACTGGTTGGTAAAGCATGGGAAATCCGTCATCATCTACGCCAGCTGGGAAAGGGGCAATCCGGACAGCCATCGTTACATGCAGTTCTTCAATCCCGTACCTCATCGCCTAAAAATCCAAAAACTCCTTAACGATGAGCATCATCGCTAAGGAGTTTATAATTTCACTTATTAATTAACGAGTTTGACGATTTCGATGACAAGCTGCGTCAAGCTAACCATGTCTTCCACCTTGATCCGTTCCTTGGTTGTATGAATATCTTCATAACCAACGGACAAGTTCACGGTCGGAATGCCAAAGCCATTAAAGATATTCGCATCACTGCCACCGCCAGTATGGAATGTTCGAGGCGTCTTGCCAATATTCCGAATCGCCTTCATTGCAAGCTGTACAACCTCGTCTTGCTCCGTGTATTTGTACGCCGGGTATAGAATGACATGCTCAAATTCCGCGCGTGCTCCCATATCTGCCGCAGCCGATTCCAGGGCCTCTTTCATCGAAGCGACTTGAGCCTCCACTTTGTCTTGGACAATACTGCGCGCTTCTGCGTCAATCTGCACGAAGTCACACACGACATTCGTTGCTCCGCCGCCTTCGAACTTTCCGATATTCGCTGTCGTCTCATGATCAATTCGGCCTAATTTCATCCGTGAAATTGCCTTGCTTGCCACTTGGATCGCACTTACGCCATCCTCTGGGTTCACACCCGCATGTGCGGACTTGCCGTAGATTTTCATAAAAATCTTTGCTTGCGTCGGTGCAGCAACTGCTATGCCGCCGATTTCACCGTTCGAATCGAGTGCATAGCCGTATTGCGCTACCATATGCTTCGCATCCATCGAACGAGCCCCGAATAAACCGGACTCCTCACCGACTGTAATCACGAATTGTATTGGTCCATGAGGAATGTTGTTCTCTTGCATCACTTGAATCGCTTCGAACATCGCAGCAAGACCTGCTTTGTCATCTGCCCCGAGAATGGTTGTACCATCACTGCGTATGTAGCCATCTTCTCCGATGCTTGGCTTAATCCCTTTGCCAGGTGTTACGGTATCCATGTGCGATGTGAAGAAAATCGTTGGGAGATGTTCTTGCCCTGCCGTAGCCGGAAGCGTCACGAACAAATTGCCTGCGCCATGACCGGTTTTCTCAGCTGCATCATCTTCCGTCCACGATAATCCGAGATCCGTAAATTTTTGTTTTAACACTTTGGAGATTTCCTGCTCGTATTTCGTCTCGCTATCAACTTGAACCAAGCTAATAAATTGCTGTACTAATCGATCTTGTTGTACCATCGGACTTCCCTCCCGTGTCATCATGCGTTAAAATAGAACTCAACCCCGAACACTTACACATTCAATTCTAGTTAAAGGAGAATACATCCTAATGAATCAAAAGAAATGGTTTCGCGTTGTTGTTTATCTCATGCTGGCAGCCATGGTGGGATCAACCCTCTTCATGGTCATTGAGCCGTTCTTATACTCCTAATTATTGCTGGACAAGCTCAAATCCGAACTCTTCCAAGAAGTATGGAATGATCTCGGAAGCCACTTGCTCCACGGTAAAAGGCAAATTCGTGATATCTTCAAGCGAGGTCACGCCGAACTGCTGAATGCCGCAAGGAACGATTCCGGTGAATCCTTCATACTGGATTCCCGATTTAATGTTAAATGCAAATCCATGGCTCGTCACGAAGCCGCGCCGGTGTCTACGTTTATTGAACTTGACTCCGATCGCGGCTATTTTCGTATCTCCAACCCACACGCCTGTATAATCGGGCTTACGACTGCCTTCAATATTATATTTCGCTAAATAATTAATGATGACTTGCTCCAGGTGTCTTAAATACCCGCGCAAATCTAGTTTTTCCCCATCCAGAATGACAAGTGGATATCCCACCAATTGACCCGGGCCATGGTACGTAATATCGCCGCCGCGATCAATTTCGAATACCGAGATACCCTTCTCCTGCAATTCAGCCTCATTCAAGAGCAGATGTTCTGGATGTCGCTGTGAACCAATGGTATAGGTCGGTGGGTGCTCGAGCAGGATCAGAGAAGAGGAAGCCTCTTCTCGATCGATTTGCTTGACGAGTGATTTCTGCATATCCCAAGCCTGGCCATATTCCATCATCGGATAGTAATTGACTTGTAGTGTCTGACTCATGTTATTGTTTCACACGCTTTCCAAAGTACACTTAGTACAATTTAGTATCGAGATCATAACTTTCCATGTTCTCTTTGACGCGCTGCAAGAAGCGACCGCAGATGACGCCGTCTAGAATCCGATGGTCTAGAGACAAGCAGAGATTCGCCATCGAACGTATAGCAATCATGTCATTAATAACGACAGGACGTTTGACGATCGACTCGAACGTAAGAATCGCCGCTTGTGGATAGTTAATGATCGGATAAGAGAGAATCGAGCCAAAGGACCCGGTATTGTTAATGGTAAAGGTTCCGCCTTGCAAATCATCCAATTTCAACGTACCTGCACGCGTTGCCTTCGCAAGGCGATCAGCTTCACGAGCAAGTCCGGCGATATTCAGCGTATCGGCTTTTTTAATTACCGGCGTAAGTACTGAATCTTCCGTTCCGACGGCAAGGGATAAGTTAATATCCTTCTTCACAATAATCTTGTCAACGGCCCAAACGGAGTTAATGATTGGATAGTCTTTGATCGCATTGACGACAGCTTTGAGTAAGAACGCGAGATACGTCAGGTTAATGCCTTCACGACGCATGAACTCATCTTTGTACTTGTTACGAAGTACCACAAGATTCGTCACATCGACCTCAATCGTCGTCCAAGCATGTGGGATCTCTGTTACACTTTGGCGCATATTGCGCGCAATCGTATTACGAATCGGCGTAACATCGATGAAATATTCGTTGCTTCCGACCGTCTGCTGTTTCTCCACTTCAATCTTCGGAATACGCGGAGATTCAGACAAATGCAATCCGGAGTGACGGACCGGGTTGAATGATCCCCCTTGGTTCGAAGGTGCGGCTTGCTCCGACGCTGTATTTTTGCCAGCCGATTGGCCTTGTTCCACGAACTGCAGTACATCTTTGCGTGTAATGCGCCCGCCTAAACCTGTGCCGATCACTTGATTCAGATCTACACCATGTTCTCCTGCAAGCTGTTGTACAGCTGGCGAGTAGCGGTGTCTCATGCTCTGATCGCCTTGTAATACAGGCTCCTCACTTGCCACCGTACTGCTAGAAGCTTCCGGTGCTGCATTGGCTCCTGTACCTGCAACTTCAACATATGCAATCACTGTGCCGACATCGACAGTCTCTCCAGCTTCCACGAGAATTTCACGCAGAATCCCTTCAACCGTCGATGGCAGTTCAGCGTTTACTTTATCGGTAATGACATCACAGAGGGGCTCATATTGCTCCACCGGATCTCCAGGCTGCTTCAACCACTTTCCAATCGTCGCTGAAACGAGCGATTCAGCGAACTGCGGCATCGTGATCTCCACGAATGTAGTAGGTTTTGACATACTCTCATCTCCTGAACTTTTTCAATATACGTCACCCAGAGGCAACGATTGAACCATGAGAAAACCTCCAATTCGGGCACTCCAAGGATGAGAGACCGCGTTTAGAGGTAGGTTTTATCGCCAAATAGAATTTGAATGTTCCGTTTGCTGCGAAACGAATCAATTTTATTTGTGGTTAGAATAATGCCAGCTTACGCATTGCCTCTTGAACTTTATCTTTATTGAGCATGAAGAACCGTTCCATTGGCGGACTAATTGGCATCGCAGGTACATCTGGCCCGCATAGGCGCATAATTGGCGCATCAAGCTCGAAGAGCATTTCCTCGGCAATAATCGCGGACACCTCGGCCCCGACTCCGCCTGTTTTGTTATCCTCGTGAATAATGAGCACTTTGCCTGTCTTCCTAGCGGCTTCTAGAATCGCTTCCTTATCCAGCGGTTGGATCGTACGCAGATCTAGAATATGAGCGCTGATGCCTTCCTTCGCAAGCTCTTCAGCAGCCTGCATGGCAAAATGAAGCGGAAGACTGTAGCTGATGACTGTAATGTCTGTTCCTTCACGAAGTACATTTGCTTTACCAATCGGCACTACATAATCGTCCGCAGGAACATCGCCCGTAATCAGCTTATAACATTTCTTATTCTCGAAGAAAATAACTGGATCCGGGTCACGAACCGCTGCTTTGAGCAGACCTTTCGCATCATACGCGGAGTATGGCGCAACGATCTTCAGACCTGGGGTCCCTAAGAATACCGATTCCGGACATTGCGAATGGTATAGACCGCCAAAAATCCCCCCGCCAATTGGCGCACGAATCACGACAGGACATGTCCAATCGTTATTCGAGCGGTAGCGGATTTTGGCTGCTTCACTAATAATCTGATTCGTTGCAGGGAACATGAAATCTGAGTATTGCATCTCAGCAATCGGCTTCAAGCCGACCATCGCCGCCCCAATCGCAACACCCGCGATCGCAGATTCGGCTAGCGGTGTATCAAGTGCTCTAGCTTCCCCGAACTGTTCCATCAGACCTTTCGTCGTCGTGAACACGCCGCCCTTCGTACCAACGTCTTCCCCAAGAACGAACACATCTTCATCGCGCTCCATCTCTTCTCGCATCGCTAGACGAATCGCATCAATATATTCCATGACCGGCATTATGCATTCACCTCTCCATCTTCAGCATACACGTGAAGCAGCGTATCTTCCGGTTTCGGGAATGGTGCTTGATCGGCATATTCCGTTGCTTCTTTGATCTGCTTGGCAATCAACGCTGCCAGCTCTACTTCTTGCTCTTCAGACCAGATTCCGCATGCCATCAAATATTTTTGGAATTGGACGACACCGTCTTTTTTCCAGTTCTCATCGACTTCTTCTTTCGTACGATAAGCAAGATCATTGTCTGACGTAGAGTGCGGAGACAAACGATACATCATCGCTTCAACTAACGTTGGACCCTCACCGGCAACGGCACGTTCACGAGCTTCCTTCATGACACGATAGACTTCAAGCACATCATTCCCGTCAACTTGAATACCTGGGAACCCATAACCAAGCGCACGGTCACTCACTTTGCCAGCCAACTGTTTATGTACCGGCACCGAAATGGCATATTGATTGTTCTCACACATAAAAATGACAGGTAATTTATGAACACCTGCGAAGTTACAACCTTCATGGAAATCCCCTTGGTTGCTGGATCCCTCGCCGAATGTAACGAATGAGACATAATCTTTCTTCTTCATCTTCGCTGCGAGTGCAATACCAACCGCATGCGGCACTTGCGTTGTTACTGGACTTGAACCCGTAACAATCCGAAGACGTTTGCTTCCAAAATGACCAGGCATTTGACGGCCGCCGCTATTCGGATCTTCCGCTTTGGCGAAGAGCGAGAGCATCAATTCTCTCAAGGTCATGCCAACGGCGAGTACGAATCCATAATCCCGGTAGTACGGAAGGAAATAATCTTTCTCGCGATCCAAGGCGAAGGCTGCAGCCACTTGCGCTGCTTCTTGACCGATCCCTGATACGTGGAAATTAATTTTCCCCGCACGTTGCAATACGAGACAGCGTTCATCGTACATCCTGGCCATACGCATATATTTGTACATGTCAATGACTTGTTGATGACTAAGTCCGAGCATTTCATGCTTCGATTGTTGTTGTACGGAAGTTTCTGAATTCACGTAAACACCATCCTTTTTCTTCCCGTTTGGTTTTATAACCTGGTACTAAGACTAGGAGATAAACATATTATAATCCCTTTTCAGAAAAAAAGAAAATGTTCTTTAAGCCAGACATGCCTAGATCCCTGTCGCTTTTCCATCAATTGCAAGCATAGCTTCACCCATAATTTCCGATAAAGTTGGATGCGGATGGATGGATTGACCCACTTCCCACGGTGTTGCATCGAGAATCTGCGCAAGTACAGCTTCCGAGATTTGATCGGTTACATGAGGACCAATCATATGTACACCCAGAATATCATTCGTTTCTTGATCCGCAATTACTTTCACGAACCCATTATTATCTCCATAGACTAGCGCTTTACCGATGGATTTATAGGAGACTTTCGCCACCTTCACTTGTCTTCCTTGTTCTGTCGCCTGCTTCTCCGTCCAACCTACACTCGCCACTTCAGGACGTGTATAGATACAACGCGGTACGAGATGCGGTTCTGCCATGTGTGGATGGAGACCTGCGATGCGTTCTGCTGCAACAATCCCTTCGTGCGCTGCCGCATGAGCGAGTTGAAGCCCGCCAATGACATCGCCAATGGCATAGATATGTGGTTCTGTCGTCTGCATATATTCGTTCACGACGATGACACCGCGATCCACTTTAATGTCTGTATTTTCCAGGCCGATTTGATGAACATTGGCTTGTCTGCCGACAGATAAGAGCAGCTTCTCAGCCTGGAGCGTCTCTTGCGATCCTTTTACTGTCACCTGAATATGTACGTGTCCATTCTCTGTGCTGTAGCTCTCTGGATGAAGCGTTGCTCCGGTAAGCACACGAACACCACGTTTTTTCAGTAACCGCTGCAATTCACTGCCTAACTCTTGATCTTCCGTCGGCAATAAATGGGCAGCCATTTCTACGACAGTCACCTCGACACCAAAATCGCTAAGAAGGGATGCCCATTCAGCCCCGATCACGCCGCCACCGACGATGATGATCGATTTAGGCAATTCCTTCATGTCTAGTGCTTCATCACTTGTCATTGCATACTGTCCATCAATCTCGATGCCGGGTAGTGTGCGCGGACGTGAACCCGTCGCAATAATCAAATTCGTGGAAACAATCGTCTCCATCTCCCCATCTTGCAATTCTACAGCGACTGCACCACTCTTCGGTGAGAAGATCGAAGGTCCGATCACGCGCCCTTTTCCTTGGATAACATCGATCTTATTTTTTTGCATCAAGTAAATAACGCCGCGATGAAGCTGATTTATAATGCCTGCTTTGCGCTGCTGTATTTTATCAAATTGTACGGAAATGTTATCTGCAAAGATTCCAAATTGCTCACGTTCCTGAAGTGTTGCATACACCTCTGCACTACGCAGGAATGTCTTACTCGGAATACAGCCTCGATGAAGGCAGGTGCCCCCAAGTAAATCTTGCTCAATAATCGCCACTTTCTTACCGAGTTGAGCTGCGCGTATCGCCGCCGTATAGCCGCCGATCCCACCACCAAGTACTGCTACATCATAGTTCAATGCCATCGTTTCTCGAACCTCCCGATATGTACACATTCATTTCATCTTCGTTTTCCTGTGACTATTGTACCTTGTTTTGAGTTGTTTACCAAGCAAGCTTCTTTCATTAGACAACCTTTCCCAACCATTGTATGATAGGAATATATTCAAATTCAGGGTGAGGGCAAGTTATGAAACTAATGATCTCCAGATTTATCGCAATTCTGCTGCTCGTAATCCCCGGTCTTGCTGCGACCTACGGATTTCTTCTAATGAAAGATGCTTTGTTCACCTATTTCTCAGAACATGGCAATACGGGATTATCGCCGGACTTTGCATGGCTCCCATTCCTTGGTGGGCTTGTCCTCTTCGCCTTCGGCATCATCTTCATTGGAGGATGGACATTCTATCGGGATCGCAAACGAAATTATGTGGCACCACGATTTAAAAAGAAGCGGGCGAGACCGCAGGGATAATTAATAACAAAATATTTGATCAATCAGACCCCTTGTTACATTTCCATCGTCACCTGCGATGCGAAAGAAACAAGGGGCCTGTTCGTCATATTCTTCGTTTTTTCTTTTTCTTCGACTTGACCACATCTTTCTTTTCAACCGCCTCTCGGTTTGAGAATAACGCAATGATCACAGCCCACTGCTGTATCGATAAATCGAGATAAGGGTGACGTTGATTGGCATGCAAGTGATTATGATCTCGATTAAATAAATCATTTCTATAAAAAGCCCTCTGATTCCATTTCTGGTTCAGAGGGCTCTCCACAATACTCTTCTATTTAACGACACTACCGCCGTATAAGAAACGATGTTCCCAAGCTGTATTCTGGATTGAATCGATGCGAACACCGCCTGATTTGGTAGAATACGTGTGCAAAATTTGATTATTTCCAAGGTAGATTCCCACATGAGTAATCCGTTGCGTGTCCTTATTCACACCGTTGTAATTAGAAGCTTTAGAGCCTTTATAGGACATAAAGAACATCAGATCTCCGCGTTTCAATGAGCTAATACTTTTCTTCGCTGTTGAGTTGCTCTTCACCCAAGCACCCTGCTTGCGTGAATCCGATGGCAAAACAATACCTAACGCTTCCTTGTAGGCTTGTCTGACAAAATCAGAGCAATCAAAGGTTTTAGTCGTATTACGATCGGATCCGAACTCGTAAGGGACACCTAAATATTTCTTCCCTGTAGTAATGACTTTCTCGACTTGAGATGAAGGCGGCGTTGGAGCAACCGTACCTGACTCTGCGTTACCCGTAATATTAAGATATTTCGTTGCGGTGCTCACATATCCGATATTGCCTTTACTGTCTTGTGCGTGGTACCAGCTTGCATTCGCTTGACCTAGAATTGTTATTTTCTCACCTTTAGGTAGATTGCGGAGTACCTTTGTTCCTGTAGAAGGTCCTACTCGCAAATTCACATTATTCTTAACTGTTGCAAGTTTGGCGCCGGCAGCTGCTTTGGTCTGAACTGCTCTAGATGACGCCGCAAATGTCGATACCTCTTCCAAGTTAGGCAGATCCGGATCGCTTTCATCAACTAGCAAGTTCGTTGTGTTTGAACCTTGTCCCAAATTCGAGCTTGTCTGATTTGCGACTGGTGCGCTCGCTGCACTGATTGTCGTTGCACCCATTTGGAATGCCATAGTGCACATAATTAGGCCTAGTAACATCTTTTTCATGATTAAGTATCCTCCCTGATGTCCGATACTGCGTTGTACAGTACCGCTTATGAATGTGATGTGTTTGTAATTCGACTGTCAAAATATTCCAACATTGACTTTTACTATTAATTTGTTAATCTCAATTCCAATTACTCTATTTACTATACCAGTAGTCTTCTAACCCTACTATCGGACCAATTTCATAAAAGTTACGTTTTTGTAACTATTAAAATAGGACTTTAGTCACCAAAACCACTTGTTTTTGTAAATAAAAGTTAGATATTGGATTCCGAGAAGAAATGAAAAATTACATTATTGTAAATAAAAGATCGAAATAGGAATCTCTATCTAGTAACAAGTTGTAATAAAAATTCCATTTATCGTGCATGAAAATCACAAATCGTGGAAACCTATGGCTGTTATGGAATGAAGGAGGTGTCAACATGAACAATAATTCTCACAATCAAGCTTCAAAAGCGGAGGTTCAATCCACAGAACTCAATAAAATGCCTGCTGCGAATACATCCGATACAGAGTTCTCTGCGGAAGAAGCGGCTGAAGCTTTTACAAATCAATCCTCGGCTGCTGCGCAATCTGCTGAAGACCAGCAATAAGTACAACACAAAAACCGTCTAGTACATGTACTAGACGGTTTCTACTTGAAAATACAATTCATTATAGATGAACTATCTCTCCACAAATTTGGCATTCCAGCGCAGGAGCATCTGCACGTAGTACATTCCCATGCTCATCATAGATGGTGTCCTTAATTTGTTCCATTTGATCGACAGCCCCGCATTCCGGACATACTTTTCGCTGCGAAGGAGCTGCTGCTGTAGGCTGGAGTATCATCGGTTCTGCTGTCAATCCACCGACAGATACAACACTCGAATGAGCTGCTCTAGGTTCATGATTCATGATCGAGAGCATCTTCATGGATTTCATCTCTTCCCTAAGACCATTTAAATCCGTTTTTAATTCCTGCGAATAACCATTTTGTTTCAAACAAAACTCCAAGATCACATTTAATTTCTCATCTAAAGCATTTATTTGACGAGTGAGATTCGTTAGTCTCTGATCAATGTTCGGTTCATGATGTTCCATTTCAAATACTCTCCCTATGTACATTATGATGGAGCATGTAAATGCTAGTTTAACTGCCATGATACATGATATTCAACGGAAAATCCAACACACATCATGTTATTGCACATTATATGTACATGCTTCTGATAACGCAAAAAAGGCTGCGAATTGCAGCCTTTTTATTTTCTATTATTTCACTTTCAGCTCACCTTATGCTCAATCCGCAGCTTATCCGCCACCATCGCGATGAACTCCGAGTTCGTCGGTTTCGACTTCGAGATGTTGATTGTATAACCGAATAAGTACGAGATGCTATCGATGTTGCCGCGGGTCCATGCCACTTCAATCGCATGACGGATCGCACGCTCGACACGTGATGGTGTCGTTTTGAATTTCTCGGCGATCGCCGGATACAACGTCTTCGTAATAGCACCGAGAATTTCGATGTTATTGTAGACCATAGTAATCGCTTCGCGCAAGTATTGATATCCTTTGATGTGGGCAGGTACACCAATTTCATGAATAATGGATGTGATATTCGCGTCTAAGTTCTTACCGCCTTTGGCGATTGGTACTACATTGCTCGACGACTTCACGGTATTCGAGATTGACATACTGCCGGAAGACGAACTAAGGCTCTGTGTACCCACCAATTGACGAACACGATTCGCAAGAATTTCCAGATCAAATGGTTTTAGTATGTAATAGGAAGCTCCAAGCTGAACAGCGCGCTGTGTAATATTTTCTTGACCAAATGCGGTCAGCATAATCACTTTCGGCTGCGGGCTCAAATTCATCTCACGTAACCGTTCTAGAACACCAAGTCCATCCAAATGCGGCATAATGATATCCAGGATAATCACATCTGGCACTTGACGGGATTCTTCAATGATACGTAATACTTCCTCCCCATTATAAGCTATACCTGCTACGCTCATATCTCCTTGCTCCGAAAAATACTCTGCCAATAAGTTTGTAAACTCCCGGTTGTCGTCTGCTAACAATACCTCAATCTTTTGCACACGATATCCTCCCTTAATTCCTAGTAAAATTTTCTTTTTTTACCTGTCCGAGAATAGAAATTCGACACACACCATTAAATTCCTTCTGTCGAATAATTATTTTCTTTATTTTTTTCACAATATATTTTATAATAATTATTTTGCTACATTTCACAACAACATTCGTTTCGATTCGACAAAAAATCTTAAGGCTGCTAGCTCGCCTTAAGATTTGTGTTCGAGGATCGCAGCATCACACCTGCGTCCTGCAGCATCCATTCAATAAAGCATCCATAGCCGGATTTCGGGTCATTTACAAATACATGTGTTACGGCACCGATCAGCTTCCCATTTTGAATAATCGGACTACCGCTCATGCCTTGTACGATCCCGCCTGTCTTGTCAATTAAACGTGGGTCAGTAATTCGGATAACCATCCCTTTGGTCGCAGGACTCGACTGATGTGTGACATGCGCAATTTCGATATCAAAGCGTTCTACCTGCTGACCGTCAATAACGGTAAGGATCTGGGCAGGACCGATTTTCACATCCTCTGCAAAAGCAACCGGAATACCTTCCTTAAATAAGCTGTGATCAGGATTTTCTTTCATTTTGCCGAAAATACCGAAATGCGTATTTCGCTCCACATTCCCAAGAACTTTACTCTCTTTGAGGAAATAAGCTTTTTTCTCACCGGGTTCCCCATTCTGGCTCTTAGAAATGGAGGTGACGTTCGACTGAACAATTTCTCCGTCGCCAACAACAATCGGTGTCTGCGTATCCATGTCAGTGATGACATGCCCTAATGCACCGAATACACCTTGATCAGGAGCATAAAATGTCAGCGTTCCTACACCAGCTGCAGAGTCCCGGATATAGAGTCCAAGACGCCATGTCTTCTCTTCTACATCATAAGCGGGTGTCAATTGGGTTGTAAACTCGGACTGATTCCGCTTAATCGTAAGCTCAATCGGTTGTTTGGATTCCCCAGCAGCAGTAACAACAGGTGCTACTTTGGTGACATCATTCAGGAATTTCCCATTCATTCGAGTAATCAAATCACCCATTTGAATGTTTGCATCCTCACCGGGAGACACTTTACGCTGACCATTCACAGCAACCAGATGATGCCCGACAACCAGAATACCGGCTGATTTTACTTTGACACCAATCGTCTGCCCGCCAGGAATGACCTTCAAATCAGGCACAACATTCACTTTAACGGTCTTCAGTGGAATCTTGCCAAATAAGCGAAGCTTTAATTCCGCTTGACCGCTTTGCTGTGTCTTCAGACGAATTGGCTCCCTCAGGGAGACGTCCACAGATGGCTGTGCTGTTCCATTGACCGAAATGATATCGGGATGATCAATCACCGCCTGGGCCATTACCGGCATATTCAGCCGAAGTTCCTTTTGCTGTCCCGAGAATAACCTAATTTCACTCGGAAACGTCGAGAAATACTGAAAAGGTGCCGTTGTACTAAGCATACAAACGAAGAAGACAAGTAAAAGACCAAGAAATCTTTTGCTCTGCTTGGAGTTCAAGGTGTCACACGCTCCCTTTCCTTCTATCGCTTGACGAGAAAGGTTGTCGCCAATTGCGTACCTTTAAGATAACCTTGGCTAGAGCGTTTTATTACTGCAAATGATTCCTAGACCGCTTTCCTTGTATCCGCTAAAATTAACATTTCTTGTGCGTGATGCAGCGTTTTTTCGGTGATTTCCACGCCGCCGAGCATCCGTGCCAACTCCTTGATCCGCCCCTCTTCCACAAGTTCTTCAACCTGTGTCATGGTGCGCCCTTCAACGACATTCTTCTGTATTAAATAATGATGATCTGCCATACAAGCCACCTGTGGCAAATGTGTAATCGAGAATACTTGACACTGACGGGATAAGGATGACATTTTCTCAGCGATCGATTGTGCAGCGCGACCACTAACTCCTGTATCCACTTCATCGAATACCAAGACAGGAACACGATCAATCGTGGCAAAAATCGATTTCAACGCTAGCATCATCCGGGACAATTCCCCACCTGACGCAATTTTATGTAATGAACGTAAAGGTTCTCCAGGGTTCGGAGAAATCAGGAACTCCGCCGAATCATATCCATGTTTCGTAAATCTTACAGGTACCCCATCGACATCAAGACCGTCAGGGGCTTCCATACGTTCCAATTTAACCTCAAGCCGCGTACGCTCCATCTGGAGGCTCTTGAGCTCCGCTTCCATCTCAGAGGCAAGTTGTTCAGCACATTGCTTACGAAGCCCGCTAAGCTGTCCTGCAAGCTTAACAAGCTGTACAAATTCTTGATCCACTTGCTGCTGCAATTTCTGGATCATTTCATCTTTATTCTCAATCATGTCCGTTTCTTTACGGATTCGTTCCAGATAGTTCAAGATCTCTTCCACATTGTCACCATACTTCCGACGGAAAGATGAGATCAGATCCAGACGCTGCTCCACTTCTTCAAGCCGTACCGGGTTGAATTCGATCTCTTCACGATAATCCCGCAGTTGAAAGGCGACATCCTCAATTTGATAAAAGGCGGACTGGAGCTGCTCCACAATCGGTCCAAGCCGCTGTGAATCGAAGGCCATAATATCCTCTAATTTGGAGACAGCCTTACCGAGTGCATCCAACCCTTTATTACCATAGACTTGTCCATACGCATCGTTTACGGAATCCATCATCCGTTCCGCATTCGCAAGCTTGCGTTTTTCCTCCGCTAACAATTCATCTTCACCGATCTTGAGTCCAGCATTCGATATTTCTTCGATCTGGAACCGATATAGATCAAGCATCTGATAGGCCTTCTGGCTGGAATCCTCGAGCTCCTGCAGCTCTCTACGTAACTTAGAATGGCGAGCATAGACCTGCTGATACGCATCCTTCACAGGTCCGATGGTCGCTTCACCGAACGTATCCAGCAAAGATAAATGCTTATCGACCTTCAGGAGCGATTGATGCTCATGCTGACCATGAATATTCACCAAATGCTCACCGATCTCTCGCAGCATCGATAAATTCACCAGCTGTCCATTAATGCGGCTCATGCTTTTTCCTTGCGAGCTGAGCTCACGACGAATCACCAAATGCTCCTCAGCTGACGCCATGATGCCTAGATTCGCCATCACGGACCATACCGGATGATCGGGAGGCAGTTCGAACAGCGCCTCAACTTCAGCCTTATCACACCCATACCGCACCAAATCTGCTGAACCACGTCCGCCGATGACTAAACTTAACGCATCAATGATGATCGATTTACCTGCACCGGTCTCCCCTGTCAGTACATGAAACCCGTTATGAAAAGAGACGGTCACCGCCTCGACCACCGCAAGATTTCGTATTGATACAGCCGCTAACATCCGGCCACCCCCAACTTAAGAAAATTATGAAATAAAGGACATGATTTGCCCGACGATCTTGTCACTATCTTCTTTCGTGCGACAAATGATCAACATCGTGTCATCCCCACAAATCGTCCCCATAATCTCAGTCCATTCAAGATTGTCCATAAGGACGGCAATCGAGTTCGCCGTTCCTGGCAAACACTTCATAACGATCAGGTTATTCGTCGAATCAATATGTACAAAGTTGTCGACGAGTGCCCGCTTTAGTTTCTGTACCGGATTGAACCGTTGATCTGTTGGCAATGAATATTTATACCGCCCATCATCCATTGGTACTTTAATCAAATGCAATTCTTTCATATCTCTAGATACCGTCGCTTGTGTCACATGATATCCCGAAGACCGTAATGCCTCGACCAGATCGTCCTGCGTCTCAATTTCTCGGTTCGTTATAATTTCACGAATTTTGATATGACGATTTCCCTTCATAAAATCCCTCACTCTTCTTCAAGTTGAAAATGAATTTGTTGTAATTGCTGTTCCTTCTCATCTACATATAGGATCCCATCAATATCACTGTACAGCAGAAAGTAAGGCAACAGCCGATCTCTCACGCTGCTGGCTGTCCACTCGATGGGTTTACGATCGCGAGCAACCTTTACAATGTAGGTCTGTCCATCTCGCCTCGCTACGTA
Organism: Paenibacillus sp. GCM10027629; assembly: GCF_042676425.1. Classification (NCBI taxonomy): domain Bacteria; kingdom Bacillati; phylum Bacillota; class Bacilli; order Caryophanales; family Paenibacillaceae; genus Paenibacillus; species Paenibacillus sp. GCM10027629. Next base: position 1,893,522 of record NZ_JBHTGZ010000009.1, read on the forward strand.
ATCCACAAATAACCGGCTATCTAATTGTATATCATTCACAAGAAAATAAAATGGGATTCGAACCTTTCCACCGATGATCTCATAACCATCCTGTTCCATCAATTGGAATGCGATGGTGTTCTCATTCATTTCGGTATGGATTGGCACGCTTGAGTAGTTCGTACGAAGTGGGGAATGCAGCCATCTTCTAAGTCCAAAATAAGCCCATAATACAGCGATTACCACGATACCGACCATGACAATTTCATCACTGTGTCCCATTACGAATCACCTCGAGAATATATTCGAGGCTACGGATCGATTTCCTTTTTTTTCGAGGAGGATTGGGCCTTTCAAACAAAAGAAACTCACCCTTTGGTGGATGAGTTTCCTGTAAACGTGTTCGCTGCTTCTTGGACGACAGCCGCAATTCTCGCTGCATCCAACGGTTCAGCCTCGCCCTGCACATCGGATGGTCTCTTCCATTCCCAACATGCCAGGAATTCAATATTCCCTTCACCACCCGTAATGGGGGAGAAGGTTAAGCCTTGCAGCTTAAATCCCAATCCGGCCGCGTACGTCAAAATCGATGTCAGCACTTCTTCATGAACTTTCGGTTCACGCACGACGCCTGACTTCCCGACTTTCTCACGCCCCGCTTCGAATTGCGGCTTAATCAGTACCACAACTTGTGCTGGCTCCTCAAGCAATTCAATCAGAGGCGGAAGGATAATCTTCAGGGAGATGAAAGATACATCAATGGATGCCATATTCGGCTGCGGTCCCTTCAAATCTGCTGGTGTCGTATACCGGAAATTGGTGCGCTCCATAACATCAACACGTTCATGATTCCGCAGCGACCAGTCAAGCTGATTGTAGCCAACATCGATTGCATAGACATAGCTTGCGCCATGCTGCAATGCACAATCGGTAAATCCACCCGTCGAAGCACCGATATCCAGCATGACACGTCCGTCCATATCGATTTCAAAATAGCGCAGCGCCTTCTCTAGCTTCAGTCCGCCACGCCCCACATAGGGATGCAACTGGCCCTTCACGCGAAGTTCTGTGGACCTAGGAATCTTCGACCCGGCTTTCTCTTGCCGTTCCCCATCTTTGTTAAATACGATACCCGCCATAATCGCGGCTTTCGCCTTCTCACGACTTTCAAAAAAACCTTGCTCAACGAGCAGAACGTCAATCCGTTCTTTCTGTTCAGACATTCATTTACCCTCTTCTATTTCGCTCGCGACCGAATGCGCGGTTTCATATTCTTAATCTCAGCCATCACGTGTTCAACCGTAAGACCAACCTCTTGGCGCTGCTCCTTCACACTGCCGTGCTCTACGAAGTAATCTGGAATTCCCATGAGTTTGACACGCATATCGTAGATGTCATGTTCTGCGTAATATTCCAGAATCGCGCTGCCGAGTCCACCCATTTGGGCGCTTTCTTCCATTACGATCAGATCTAACCGATCCTTGGCGAGCTGCTGCAGCATCGCGCCATCTAATGGTTTAATGAATCTTGCATTGATTACGCGAACATTCAACCCTTCGCGTTTCAATTGCTCTGCGGCTTCAAGTGCAACTTGAACCATAGGACCAATTGCAGCAATCGCAAAGGATTCGCCATCACGCACAACTTCCCACTCACCGATCGGAATCGGTGTCATCACAGGATCATAGGCTACACCAACACCATTCACACGTGGATACCGAACGGCAATTGGCCCGTCATTATAGTCGACTGCCGTCTTCAGCATATGCCGAAGCTCGTTCTCGTCTTTCGGCATCATCATGACCATATTCGGGATATGGCGCATGAATGAGATATCGTAGACCCCTTGGTGCGTCTCGCCATCTGCACCAACGAACCCTGCACGGTCAATCGCGAAGATCACATTCGCGTCTTGACGGCAAATGTCATGGACAATCTGATCGTACGCACGCTGCATGAACGTCGAGTAGACCGCATAAATCGGCTTCATGCCTTCCATCGCCATCGCTGCACAGAGTGTCGCAGCATGCTGTTCCGCAATACCGACATCGATCATCCGATCCGGGAACCGTGCTGCGAATTTCATCAACCCAGACCCGCCAGGCATCGCAGGCGTTACTGCGACGATTCGATGATCCTGTTCAGCAAGCTCAATGATCGCATTGCCGAACACTTCCGTATACATCGGGTTCCCTACCGCCTTCACGACTTGACCGGACTCAATTTTGTATGGCGTAATGCCATGCCATTTATGGGAATCTGCTTCTGCAGGAGAATAGCCCTTTCCTTTGGTCGTAAGGACATGGACAAGAACAGGTCCATTCACTTGACTTGCCTGCTTGAACGTATCTTGCAACGATTCGAGATCATGCCCATCCACAGGACCCAGATATGTAAACCCGAGTTCCTCGAACAACACACCCGATACAACGAGATATTTCAGGCTGTCTTTCAGACGTTCTGCCGTCTTCGCAAGCGCACCGCCAATTGCAGGAATTTTTTTCAAGAAACTTTCAAGTTCTTCTTTGGCGCGCTTATATGTTTTGTCCGAACGAATTTTACCTAAGTAATGATGCATCGCGCCAACATTCGGGGCGATCGACATTTCATTGTCATTCAACACAACAATCAAATTCTTCTTCTCATGCCCAATGTGATTGAGCGCTTCAAACGCCATCCCGCCGGTTAACGCACCATCACCAATCACAGCAATGACACGGTTGTCTTCCCCTTTAAGATCACGCGCAGTCGCCATACCCATTGCTGCTGACAAAGAAGTACTGCTATGCCCTGCTTCCCATACGTCATGTTCACTCTCTGAACGCTTGACGAAGCCACATAATCCTTTATACTTGCGAAGCGTATCGAATTGTTCTCTACGACCTGTTAGTATTTTGTGCACATAAGCTTGATGCCCAACATCAAAAATAATTTTATCTTTCGGACTATCAAACAAGTAGTGCAAAATAACCGTGAGCTCGACTACACCCAAATTCGGCGCAAGATGTCCCCCTGTGACCGATAGTTTCTCGATCAAAAATTGACGAATCTCTCCCGACAATTGAGCGAGCTCCTCAACCGAACACTTCTTTAAATCGTTTGGTTGATTAATCTGTTCGAGTAACACGTTATTTTCCTCGCTTTCCATTGTTCGGTTTGCTTTTTTTCTTCGTGAAAATTCGAATGTGGAGTCTTCGTTCCAGTAGATCGAAGAACTTCCCGGTCGAGAGCACGATAGCCGTGGAGTAGTGAATCGCAAAACTTTTGCCAACCGCCTTACCTCCAACCGTGAGCGCAGATACTAATCCCGCAAACACAACGCTCGTGACCATTCGAAACATTTCATTGCCTTGATTCATGGAGAGAAGCAAATTACCGACGACGAGCGCGCTTGCAGCACCACTGATGACCCCCGTCATATCGCCGATGACGTCATTACAAATATTCGAAAATCGATCCGCATTTCGGATAATATAAATCCCTTGTCTTGAGCCCCTAACTCGCTCTGCAGCCATCGCGTGAAAAGGTTTCTCGCTCGCAGCCGCCGCTGCTAGGCCCATCATATCGAACACAATGCCAATCAAGATCAACAGCAAGACGATGATGACGCCTACGCCAAATCCGACACCCGATAAAACCGTTGTAGAGATGACCGAGAAGATACAGGCCAATAAGAATGTGACAATAGAAATAAAAATACTCCATTTCATGGAGTGCTTCAATGAAAATTTCATTTCAATCTCTCCCTCTATAAGAAAGAGATGAGTGGTAACTTCGAGAGTAAACGCTGTGGCTTAGGTCCAGTAGGTTTTCCCAGACAGGTCTCCTTCACGTTGCCGATCAGGCGGTTTCCCTTTATGCCCATCTTGACGTCGTTGCCGAGCATCAGACTAGATTACCACTTAGTCCACACTATAATCCTCAAGAAGTCTCACGTACGCAAACAGTCTAGGAGTTTTCCTCAGCAATCCTGAACCGTTTCATATCCTCTTTTGCAGACGAACTTTCATGCAGCATCCGAAGGTTAACACTTTGGCCAAAGCGCTAGCCTCGTACACATCTGCAATCCCTGTGAATCCGCTCAAGGCAGGCTACGCTGCAAACAAGTCATCCTTAGATATTGCTTCTACTAATCCATATATGAGTCAATCCCGACTCGCAATGCAGGTTCATACCCCAAGCCGTAGCAATTCATACGAGGATGTCTTGCCACATACTTGGGCCTCCGCGGAAGCGGGGTCAACGCCCACATGCCATTGTGGATCGCCCCACGACCTTAACTCCCAGCATCAACCCCCGACTGGGCGTCGGAAGCCAACACCAGGAACTTCATCGATGTGCCCTTTAGCGAATTTTTAGCCCCGCCTTCAGAAACGGTAGACTGACTAGAATACTGCACCACTCTACGTACGACTTATTATATCATAATACTGTATTTTATACGCAGCATTTAATGGTCGCGTTTCATTAAATAATCAGCTAGCTCGATTAGACGCTGTGGACTCGCTAGGTTCACGGCTTCAATTGCTTCCTTCGCTTCCCGTGTAAGGCGTTCAATTTCCACCTGAGATGCCTCAATACCGATAAAGTATGGATATGTCACCTTACTCTGCGCCACATCACTTTGCGTCTTTTTGCCAAGCTTCTGTTCATCTCCAATGAGGTCCAACACATCATCTTGAATCTGGAAGGCCAGCCCGATTTGCCGTCCGAAAATCTCTAGTGCAGTGAGTTGTTCTTCCGACGCGCCTGCAACTCGGCCACCTGCACGAAGTGAGAATACGATCAAATCTCCTGTCTTATGGAGATGGATGTATTGCAGCTGTTCAAGCGATGTAATCCCTTGCTCGCCGATCATATCCGCTGCTTGTCCACCGACCATTCCCCTCGCGCCAGCAAGAACCGACAGTTCCTCAATGATTGCAAGCACTTGATCCGTTGGAACCCGATGCTTCCTTGATGCTTGAACCACTTGATGAAATGCATGTGTCAATAGCGCATCCCCGCCGAGTATGGCCATTGCTTCCCCATGCACTTTGTGATTCGTGAGTTTCCCGCGTCTGTAATCATCGTTATCCATTGCCGGCAGATCATCATGAATTAACGAGTATGTATGAATCATCTCAATCGCACAGGCAACTGGCATAGCCGATGGAACAAGCTCTGCTCCACCCACAGCTTCGGCTGCTGCTAGAACAAGGATAGGACGAATTCGTTTTCCACCAGCAAGCAGGGAATAGCGCATCGACTCACGCAAAGAGGCAGGCATCTCCCAATCAAGGGGAATGCTGCCGGATAGTGCTTCTTCCACTGCTGCTCTTGATCTTGTCATATATTCTATAAATTCTTCTGTCTCATTTAACTTAGCCAACAGTATCCCCCGCATCGTCGGTTATTCCCGTGAAAGGTTTCTTGCGGAACTCCCCATTTTCTTCAACCAGTGCTTCGATTTTACGTTCGACTTGTTCGAGCTTCTGGCCGCAGAGCTGCGACATCAACATGCCCTCTTGGAATAACTCGATCGCTTTCTCGAGTGGCACGTCCCCGCTCTCGAGTTCTTCGACGATCAACTCAAGCTTCTGAATTGCTTCCTCGAAGCTTACTGGAGCTTCTTTCTCGACCTTCTTAGCCATGCATGTCCTCTCCTTTCATTGACCACACCTGACATTCCAATTGTCCGTCATTCACTTTCACATGGACCATGTCACCTGGCTGCACATCAGCAAGTGACTTAATCAAGCGCTTCTCCTGTTCGTCATAGACAAGACTATATCCACGCTGCATGACCTTGAGCGGACTGAGCGCATCAAGCTGCTTCATCCCAGTCATGAGCTTCAATTTCTGCTCCTTCAGCATCGCTTGCATCGATTGCAACAGTTGGTGCGTTTCTGACTGGACCCTTTTCCGGGCAAAAATAACTTGTTCCTGCGGATTACGTCTTACGAGACGATGCTGCAACTTCGACCAACGTTCATCGGACTTACGCATCAATCCTTGCGTACGGTAATGAAGCTGTTCCGTCAGCCGATCAAGGCGCTCCGCATGCTGTAGCAAGTATTTACGGGGATGCACAAAGTAAGGAGAACGTCTCAATCGTTCAAGACGGTCACGCTCCTGCTGCATCCGCATGGCTAACGCATGCTCCATGCGTTGCTCAAGCCGGCGAAAATGCTGCTTCAGCTCCAAATGATGCGGTACGGCAAGCTCCGCAGCCGCTGTAGGCGTTGCCGCTCGCAGATCGGCCACAAAATCAGCAATCGTAAAATCAGTCTCATGCCCCACTGCAGAAATTACCGGAATGCCGGATGCATAAATCGCTCGCGCCACAATCTCTTCATTAAATGCCCATAACTCCTCTAAAGATCCTCCACCACGGCCTACGATCAATACATCGGCCTCTTGATGCCGATTCATCCCCTCAATCGCCTTCACAATGGAAGGTGCCGCTTGTGTCCCTTGAACGAGAACGGGATAAAGCAGAATCGGTACTGTAGGATAACGTCGTTGGAGTGTAATAATAATATCTCGAACGGCAGCACCTGTCGGCGAGGTAATGACTCCGATCGCTCTCGGGAACTTCGGCAGCGGTCGTTTCCGGTGTGCCGCAAACAGTCCTTCTTCATCTAACTTCTTCTTCAATTGTTCGTAAGCAAGATATAAACTCCCGATCCCGTCTGGCTGCATATGTGTCGCATAAAATTGATACTGACCGTCTCGTTCATACACCGATACATTGCCCCGGGCAATAACCTTCGTCCCTTCCTTCGGACGGAAAGCCAGCCTCTGGTTGTGTGATGCGAACATGATCGATTTGATCCGACTGTCTGCATCTTTCAATGTGAAGTACATATGTCCGCTGGAATGGTGGGTAAAATTCGATATTTCCCCCCGAATCCAGACGTCCTGCATCAAATCATCTGATTCGAGCTTCATCCGAATATATCGATTCAGATCTTTTATGGATAATATGCGCTCTTCCGCCATTGACTTCACCCTTATTTCAGGCCGTGTGCTCTACGAGCCGCGATCAGCGTATTTTGCATCAGCATCGTAATGGTCATCGGACCTACCCCACCTGGTACCGGTGTTACTGCTCCAGCTACTTCGAGTACATCTTCATAATCAACGTCGCCCGCTAATTTGCCGTTATCCAGACGGTTCATACCTACATCAATGACAATCGCACCCGGCTTCACGTACGTATGGTCAACGAAATTCGCACGGCCGATAGCAACAACAAGGATATCTGCTTGCTTCGTAATCTCGCGCATGTTCGATGTTCTGGAGTGACACATGGTCACTGTTGCATTCTCACGTTGGAGCAGCATCGATACGGGCTTGCCGACAATATTGCTGCGACCAATCACAACAGCATGTTTGCCCGCCATATCTGTACCTGTACGTTTAATTAACTCAATCACACCTGCAGGTGTACATGGCAGTAGACTGTCATCACCAATCATCAAGTTCCCCACATTAATCGGGTGGAACCCATCTACATCTTTCTCAACGGCAATTGCATCAATAACCGATTTCTCATGAATGTGCTTCGGCAATGGCAATTGTACGAGAATGCCATGAATGTTCGCTTGGTTATTCAACTGTTCGATCAAGGCGAGTAATGCCTCTTCCGTTGTCGTATCAGGTAGACGATGAACTTCGGAATAGTATCCTAACTCGATGCATGCTTTTTCTTTACTACCTACATATACTTTCGATCCTGGGTCTTCTCCAACGAGTATGACCGCAAGCCCTGGTTCGATACCTTGCTTCTTCAGACCAACAACTTCTTCTTGAATTTGTCCTCGAATGGACGCGGATACGGCTTTACCATCAATTTTTACAGCTGTCATGGTTTTCTCTCCCCTTCATGTCAATCGCGAATCAATTAGTTTTTTGATCTGTCAACAAAGCCTTGAAACACTTGTACTACTCACACTTTGTTTACACAATGAAAAAGCCAATTAATTGGCTTTAATCTGCTCTAGCTCACGAATCATCTTCCCTAGAACACCGTTCACGAACTTACCGGATTCATCAGTACCAAAATGCTTGGCCAAATCAATCGCTTCATTCACGACAACCTTCGGCGGTACGTCTTCGCTGAATACCATCTCAAAGCATGCTAGGCGCAAAATTTGACGATCAACACGTGATAGACGGTCCATCTGCCAGTTCTTCAAATATTCGGACAACAGCTGATCGATCCGTTCTTTGTGCGTCCAGGTACCATGAACTAGACTTAAAACATAGGTGTTCATTTCGCTGAAATTGCGAATCTCAATCTCAGTCTCGTTCTCCTCTTTCACTTCGGTAAGCACCATGGCTACTGCTTCTTCGGCAGCCACACCGTTCATTTCCATCTGGTATAAGCTCTGTACTGTAATTTCTCTAGCTAAGCGCCGCTTCATATTGTTCCTCCAAAAGTTATAATCGTCATCACGAATCCATCCATACGCTCTATCCTAGTATGGGTCGGTTGTGATATAAAAAAACCTATGAACTGCTCCTAATCCGATTCCATGGAAGGCGGAGTCACAAAATTAGGAGTCGCTCACAGGGTTCATTTAAACATGCTCCATCTGCCCGTCAGCCATTCCCATATCCGAGCCCATGGAAATAAGCTGCCCAGCTTCAAATCTCGTTGTTTGCCCAGGGTATACCCAATAAAAATAATCAATGCGAAGAACAGCATGTCCCAAAAACCGACGATAAAATAAATTAAGCCTAGAAAGATCCCTGCTGTTACTCCGAGTATGCGTCCCCCGTGACTTTCCCAAATCTGCTTCAACATTGGAAAATCACCTCTATTCTACTCTTGACTTAAAAGATTGTGTCTGAACGATATTCGCAATGAACACCGAAACCGTCGCCACCGGAATTCCTGTGACCTCCGCTACATGTTCGCGAACATGACGTTGAACTTCTTCAGTCAATTCTGGAATAGATGTATCGCCATCAACGAACGTGCGGATGATCAGTTCAAGACCCGCTTCAGAGACACGGATTTTCACTTTCAAATCTTTCACACCGCGGACTTTGGATGCTGCTTTGAGCGCCAAGTTCTCAATCGTCTCCATCGAAATATGAATATCTCCATGTTCATTACGCAGATCAATCGATTGGTGATTTGTACGATCTCTTCGAATAGATATATAGAAGAACCGTAAACTAATTAGAATAATGACAGCCGCCGCAGCGATGACAATATTATCAAGCCATAACTCCGTATCCATTAAGAGTGATCGATCCAATACATTTGTAGCGTAGAGCACAGCGCAGACAGCAACAGCTCCGATGACGATACTATAGAAGAATAACAGGAGCCTGTCCAAAATTTTAATCATGCAAATGCATGCCTCCTTAAAATTAGAGCAAACCCCTGACGCATATTCGGCCCGGGGTTCTCCATTTGTAAAAGGTGACTCAGTCCAGCATTAAGTCATGGATGGCTGAATTACCTTACCCTTAGTTGTGATTCTTCTTCTTCAGGTTTCTCAGCTGTCTTAAAATGCACGCCATGGATATGTACGTTCACTTCTACAACATTAAGACCTGCCATCATCTCAATGGAATGCTTCACGCTGCGCTGAATTTCAGCAGATACTTCCGGAATGCGATGACCGTATTCCACGATGATGGACACGTCAACCGCAGCTTCACGTTGACCTACCTCTACTTTAACACCTTTGGATAAGTTCTTACGCCCTAATAATTCAACAATTCCACCTGCAAAGTCTCCGCTCATTCCAGCTACGCCGTTCACCTCAATCGTTGCTAAGCCAGCGATCACTTCAATAACTTCAGGAGCAATCTGTATTAAGCCTAAATCTGTCTTTTCATAATCCATAGGGATCATATTCATGAATGTAAGCACCTCCAATAAGTTCGCGATGCAGTTCCGATCTTTTCGCATCTTATTATACATACTATATCATTTAGCAGGAATTATGACAAACCTAGGCCTATCCCACTTCCTGCGCTCAAAGCCTGTATAACTCGCGATTAAACCTCGTATTCTTCAAGGAATTTAATATCGAAATCGCCATCAATAAACTTCGGATGCTCGAGTAGACGTTGATGGAATGGAATCGTAGTATGAATTCCTTCGATAGCAAATTCGCCGAGTGCACGCTTCATTTTGGCAATAGCTTCTTCACGTGTCGCACCCCATACGATAAGCTTAGCAATCATAGAATCGTAATGCGGTGAAATCGTATAACCCGGATAAGCTGCGCTATCTACGCGAACGCCTAAGCCGCCTGGTGCAAGATAAAATGAAATATTCCCTGGTGATGGCATGAAATTACGATCTGGATCTTCCGCATTAATACGGCATTCAATCGACCATCCTTGGATCTCTATATCCTCTTGGCTAAATGATAACGGATTGCCTTCCGCAACCGAGATCATCTCCTTGATTAGATCCACGCCCGTAATCATCTCTGTTACCGGGTGCTCTACTTGAATCCGAGTATTCATTTCCATGAAATAGAATTCACCGTCTGGAGCAAGCAAGAATTCAAGCGTACCTGCGCCAGAATAGTTCACGGCAAGTGCTGCACGAACCGCTGCTTCCCCCATCTTAGACCGAACCTCAGGCGACAGCACTGAACACGGCGCTTCTTCAATAAGCTTCTGTCTACGACGCTGCACAGAGCAGTCCCGCTCGCCGAGATGCACCGCATTGCCATGCTTATCAGCCATAATTTGAATCTCAACGTGCTTCATGCCCGTTAAGAACTTCTCTAGATAAACGCCGGCATTCCCGAAAGCTTTCTGCGCTTCCTGTTGTGCCATCGTAATTTGCTGAATTAAAGCTTCCTCGTTCTCTGCAAGACGGATTCCTTTACCACCACCGCCTGCCGTTGCTTTGATAATAACAGGATAGCCGATATCGCGAGCGATCATCATCGCTTCATCCAGATCCTCGATTAATCCGTCCGAACCTGGAATAACAGGTACGTTCGCATCCTTCATGGTCTGTTTCGCAACGGCCTTGTCACCCATGCGACTAATCGCATCCGGTGATGGACCGATGAACGTCACATTACAAGAATCACAGATTTCAGCGAAGTCTGCATTCTCTGCCAAGAACCCGTATCCCGGATGGATAGCATCACATTCTGTTAACGTAGCAACGCTCATAATGTTCGCCAAATTCAAATAACTATCTTTGGACAACGTAGGTCCAATACAATAAGCTTCATCAGCTAATCTTACATGCAGCGAATCACGATCCGCTTCGGAATATACAGCAACGGTTGAAATTCCCATTTCACGCGCTGCACGAATAATACGAACCGCGATTTCACCGCGGTTAGCAATTAATATTTTCTGAAACTTCATGTTCGAGGGCCCTCCCTTTTATTCGGCTTTCACTAAGAAAAGAGGTTGTCCGAACTCAACCAATTGACCGTTCTCCACGAGCACTTCAACGATCTCACCTTTTACTTCTGCTTCCAATTCATTCATTAATTTCATCGCTTCAATGATACATACAACCGACTTCTCCTTCACCTTATCGCCAACACTTACAAAAGCGCTCGCATCCGGACTAGAAGCACTATAGAATGTCCCTACCATCGGTGACACAATTTTATGTAGATTGCTATTCGTTTCTTGAGCTACAGGTGCAGCTTCTGCTTGAACTTGGGCTACTGGTGCAGCCGTTGCAGCTGGAACAACCTGTTGTTGATACGTCGGCTGAATCGGTGCAGCATGAACATTGACAACTTCGGTTTTACCCGGTTTGCGAATAAATAGTCGTGTACCTTCGTTTTCAATTTCTAGCTCCTGAACGGATGTCTGATCAACTAACTTGATCAATTCTTTGATCTCGCTCAATTTAAACATGTATATATTCACTCCTTCAGCTTTGTTAACCCATTGGAAATAAACGGTACAGCCCTGACACTTATACCGTTAGTATTATATCATAAACCTTTAAAATGGAAAGAGCCCAGTTTTTCTGGACTCTCCGCATTTTCCTGCCAATTTATGGAGCAACGCGTTGTACGCTGATCTTGTCTTGCGTTACATTTAATTCTTTGACCAGCATGTCTACGATGTGTACGGCTTCGGCAATTTCCAGTTGATCGCTTGCAACAACAACTTTGAATTTATCTTTGTCCAGTTGAATCGCGGCTTTCCCAAATTCTTTGCGAAGCTCTTCTTCAATGGTTGTAATCTTTTGTTCCTGGCTTTCAATCGCTGTCATTTCTTGCTCTGCTTTGGTGTATTCATCAGGGGATTTATTCATATCATTCACGATAGCTTGAAGCTTATCCATTTGTGCGCTGTAATTTTGATTCCGCTCTTGTTGTACCGCCGCGAGCGTATCCACCGAATTGGTTCCCTCTTTACTCAGCTCATCTAGAATCGCCTCATCTGTTTTATCGGATGCCAATACTTTGGAGTCTGCCGATGTTCCTGCTTTGGAATCCGTAGCCTTATCTGTCCCCTTCTTCGCATCAGATTCCGTTGTTTTGCCTTTGTCCGCCCCGCTATCTGTCGCCTTATTCGAATCTTTCGTTGCATTCAGATTCGGATCTGTCACTTCATCCACTTTCACTTCGGTTAAACTGTCTGGCGTGCCTGTCGTACTCGCTTCTGTTGCATTTTTCTTCGTCTGTTCGACTTGACTATTCTGCGCAACCTTATTCGTATTTGAGTTCGTGCTTGCTGGTTCTGTGAACAGATAGTACGCAGATAATACCACCATAATGCTGAGCATACTTACGAGCCAAATCGTTTGTCTTTTTGTATTCATTTTCATATTCCTCCTAAATAATTTTTATCGTTATTGCGCTTGTTTGCGCGGGGCAACTGAGATTTTGGAATAAGGAACACTGAAGCCTTTCTCGATTGCATCAATAATTAGATTTTTTACAATGCGGTTCTCCGCACCCTTTGCTACAATGACAACCCCTCGTATTTTCGGTTTGACTCGTTTCACGATGGCAGGTGTCTGATTGCCTGATACTTCGAGCGTTACGATCTCACCATCGCGTGAATATTGCGTGACATGCCGTTTAGCGCCATTCGGGTCAGACTCTTCGGTGACCTGCTGACTGTCTTTCATTTGCTTCTGATACACAATTTCTTCTGTCGAATCAATCGTAACGACCGCTTCAACATCGCCAACACCGACGATATTCTCAAGAATGCTCTTCATCCGACTTTCCATCGCCTGTTCAATGGATGTGTACTGCGAAGTATCTTCCGGAGTGGATACGGCAGATGTCGGTTGATCTCGCGGCGGCTCCCTTCCTTCATTCACCGAATCGACTTGCTTCACATTCATATGATTGAAGGCCGCGAAGAGGAGCAGACCAATACCGATGAGTCCTAGAATCAGCAGCCAGCGGAAGGTCTGAACCCGTTTCGTTCCCCCAGGTCCACCGCCAACCCATTTCTCAAGAGATTGCAGCCATTTCGCCATACATTTTCACCTCCAGTTTGGTTAGTCGTAAGATCTCTCAATGGATCTTCGTATCTCGCCCCATAAAAATATTGATTCGATTCACGGAGACGCCCCAATTCGTCTTAAGGATAGCCACCGCACGATCGCTAAGAACTCGTTCTTCAGGTGTCGTCTGCTCTTCCACGGGATCTGCTTGTACTGGCGTCGCAGCATCTTCATTAGATCCGATTGGATCTAGTTGAATGTCCACCTTCACCCCTTCAATCGGCTTCATCGCAGCGATTGGATCACCTGTTTCTTGTTGCTTCACTTCTTGCTTACGACCTGGATCAAAATAGACTTCGACGGATTGAATATTCGGTTTCTCCATTTCTGCATTAATCTGCTCGGTATTCGTGGCTGACGGCTTCGTGTCCTGCGTTAAGTTACCGATCTTCACATGAACCTGCGTGACTTTCGATCCCGTCTCTTCTTCCAGTTGTGTCTTGATCTGCGCTGCCAGCTGGGTCTCTACAGATTGAATCACTTTCTCCTCTTGCTTACGTTTGAGTCGATCCCCTTCGCGCATAATTTGATCCACGCCGACGAACTTCCTCCCCTGACTCGTCCGCTCACTCATCTCGGTGTAATTCTCTGCGAGTTGATCAGCGAAGCTGCTGCGGAATATCGATAAGATCGGCGTCATGATCGTTACTAGTATCAGCAAGCTGATGACCAACTTGACATATCGCTGCATGGAGCGATTCGGCAGGATCAGATCAATGAACGTCGCGAGCAGGATAATGAAGATAATCTGCTTCAGCCAGCCACCTAGCCATTCCATCATGGATCATCGCCCCCTTGAGGCAATCGCTCTCGCTTCATCGCATCATCACCGTCACATTCGCTGCCGTCAGCATGATGGTGATCGCTAGGAAGAACATGAGACCGACAGCTGCCAGCGCCGCGAAGACATAGATCATGCTTTTCCCAATCGTCTGCAGGCAAGTTACGATCGGACTATCTCCTAGCGGCTGCATCACGGCACCTGATATGTTGTAGATCAGCGCAAGCGTTAATATTTTGAGCGCTGGAAATGCGCAGAGGAACAAGATGATAATCACACCCACCAGGCCAATCGCATTCTTCACCAGCAGGGAAGCAGAGATTACGGTATCAGCGGCATCCGAGAACATTTTGCCGACGACGGGTACGAAGTTGCCTGTAATATATTTGGCTGTTCGGATCGTAACGCCATCAGCCGCTGCGCCTGTAAAGCCTTGTACGGAGATGACTCCAAGAAATACGGTAAGCAGAATCCCGAGTAAGCCTACACTAACGTTGCGAAGCAAATTCGCTAGATGGGTGACTTTGTACTTATCAGACAATGTACTAACGATGTGCAAGACGGCTGAGAAGAATAATAACGGGAAGACCACCGCATAGATCATGGTTCCAACTGTGTTAATCATGAAAATAATCAGTGGATGCATGACAGATACCGTTACAACATTCCCCATGGAGGCGAGCAGTGTGAATAGTAATGGAATCATGGCCATCATGAAGTGAATCATGCTCTCGATTGCTTCTTTCGCATATCCAATCGCGACATTAAAGCTATTAATCGCGATGATGACAATGATCATGTACGAAATGGAATAAGCGACCTTACTCACTGCATTTCGTTCAAATGCGGTCTGCAGCGTCTCGAGAATCATACTGAATACGGTAAGGACCACGATGGTAACTAGCAGCTTGCCATTGTAGATGACTTCATGGAGCAGGAATTTCAACAAGCCTTGAAACGCATATTTCAGACTAAATCCTTTCCCTTCAGGTAGAAGCATGTCCATGAAGCTGGGCGACTGCTGGTCTGGAAAAAAACCACCATACTGATTCATCAATTTGTCCCAATATTGCTCGATTTCACCCGTCGGCAAATCTTTGGCCTGGCTCTGAACCAACCCATCCATCGGCGCAGCTGCAACCAAGTGCGTGGTCCAACTAATGAAGAAGCAGAACATGAAGATTAACACCATGCGTAGCTTTGTATGATCTTCAATTCTTCGGATCATGGTTCCATCTCCATTTCATTTAGGCCGGCAGCAATTGAATGACCGTCTCGATGATGATGCTAATAATGGGAATCGCAAGCACCATGATCAGCACTTTTCCAGCAAGCTCGATCTTACTCGCAATACTTTCTTGCCCCGCATCTTTCACGATCTGCGCTCCGAATTCAGCGATATAAGCGATTCCGATAATCTTAAGAATCGTCTTCAGGTACACAAGTTGGATTCCCGAGCGTAGGGCCAAGTCTTCCAGCACTTGAATGACCGCTTCAATCTTCCCGATTAGGAACAAGAAAATCGCGATACCTGTGAAGGTGGTGATTAGAAAAGCGAACATCGGTTTCTGCTCTCTTACGATAAGAACGAGTACCGTCGCGATCAGTCCAAGACCGACCATTTGAATCATTTCCATCTCATCACCTACTGAAAGAGAAAGATCGTCTTAATCTCTTGAAATAAATCATTGAGGAGCCGAACGACCATGAATAATACGACGACGAAGCCGATGACCGTCACCCAATGTGCCATATCCTCTTTGCCCATTTGCTTCAGCACTGTATGAATCATTGCAATGATGATGCCGATTCCTGCAATTTGAAAAATTGCGCCTACATCTATGTTCATCCCTTTGGCACCTCTCCAAATCTACTTCTCTCTTATGCAGGTGGAAGTAGATTGATTGTAATGAAAGTACAAAAAGTTAACTTTTCAGCACCGAGAAGATTGCTTGAAGATGAAGAAGGAGGAACGGAGTGTAGGCAAAACCTACATGAGTACCGTACTTCGAGTCTGAATGCAATATTCGATGTCGAACCTGCCCCCTGGTATACTTCGTGATCAAAAGGTAACTTTTTGAACTACCTCTAGTAGATCAATATAACGATTAATGCACCGGCGAGAAGTCCGAGGCTTCTGCACATTTTCTCATAACGACCTTGTTCATTCTGTGCCGCTGCTTCTTCATGCTGCAATTGATTGATGGCAAGGCGTATATGCTTAATTTGGTCGTTCCTATCACTTGTTCCAAGGGTGAAGCCGAACTGATAGATGATATTCTTCTCACTTTGTTTCATCGCGGTGTGCTTCCACTGTTCCTCAACGGCGAACTGCCAACTCTCTTGGGCAGTGACACTCGACCGATGATCCGTTAACCGCCTCGCGGCTTCTGTAAAAATCGACTTCAACGGATCTGTGAGCTGCTGCCCTATTCTGCCCAGTGCATCTGCTAGCGGAGTGAAGCCGTACAGGATTTCCGTCTCCAATCGCTGCAGCGCCAAGATGAAGGCTCGAATTTGTTTCGGTCGGTTCGCGAATTGTGCTGCTTGATAGAAGCCGAATAAGGTTCCTGATACGATCACCAAGACAGCACCGATTAATTTAACCATCCATCCCGCCGCCCTTCATAGCTAGTCCATCGGGGTGCAGAAGTCTTCGTCTGGCATCATAGAAACGTCTGCTCATCCCTCGACCAGAACGTCTGAGTACAACGTAAGACTGGAAGAGTTCGTCCGACATCAGCTTGTTCAGAACCGGTCTGCGGAGCACATCCTCGAGTTCTCCGCCGTGTGCGGTTGCAATGACTCGAATCCCTGCATGGAGTGCTTCACGAATGGCCTCTGCATCTTCAGGGCGGCCAATCTCATCGACGAGCATGACATCTGGTGACATCGAGCGAATCATCATCATCATCCCTTCGGCTTTCGGGCAACCATCCAGCACATCTGTTCTCGGGCCGACATCAAAGCTTGGCACGCCTTTCATACAACCTGCAATCTCGGAACGTTCATCGACAACGCCTACCTTCAATCCCTTCCATTTCGCTTCTGGATGTCTCCACTGGCCAGTACTCATGAGCCGAGCCAAATCACGAATCAGGGTCGTCTTTCCATGTTGAGGCGGCGATACGATCAACGTGTGATTGACCGTCTGGTGTCGAAAATCGAGTAAGTAGGGAATAATCGAATCTCCAACACCCTGCATTTCACGGGCTATCCGAATATTGAAGCTTGTAATATCGCGTAAGTGATCGACATGTCCCTTCGTGAGTACGGCTCGTCCGGCAAGTCCAATCCGATGGCCGCCCTGAATTGTGATGTATCCCTTACGAAGTTCCTCTTCCATCGTGTACAAAGAATGGTTCGTGATGAAATCGAGCAGCCGATTGCCATCCTCTCTTGTTGGTCTGTATCCCTCATGTGGTACATCCGTTAACACCCCGCGCCGGCTTACGTAATGGAATTGCCCTGCATAATTCAGTTCCAAGGGGCGTTCCTGTCGCACGCGAACTTCTTCAATGCGATCAAGGATGGGCTCAGGCAATTTGCTCAACAACTCCTGAATACTACTTGGAAAAATGGATACCCACGTTGAACTTTTCATCGAAAGAACCCCCATAGTTGTCCTAGCGTTTACCACATATGTATGCTTGTACGAAGCTTTTATGCCTAATCTCGTCCTATTTTTTAAAGATTCCAAAAAGAATGAAGCTAATGCCGAGCAGTACCCAACCGATCTTGTCCCACGAGAGCTTCTCCGCGACCCCAACAAATCCAATCGTGGTGGTTGTAATTAAGACGAGCGGTCCGACTAATGCAAGCGAACTATTCACGATCAATGCTTTCTCCACTTGATTAAATCGAAGCATCAGCAATGCTGCGATAATCTCGAGAGATCCTGAAATCATGCGAAGCGTTGCCATACTGAGCACAATCTTATTCAGCATTCCGTACACCCCCTTCCTTCGATTTCATTTAATGTATGCACGCTTGTCTTCAAATAGGTCAACTCGTTCATGTCGAAATTAAGATTGGAATAGGCACCTGACTAGGGGAGGTCGCATATATTGCTTGCATGAATTCATTCAGGCAACATGAAGGAGCGTTGAATATGGAAGTCATAACTAGTCCGTGTTGGCATCCCCGTCTAGCGGATCCCTCCAATGTACGTATGCAAAAACCTAGAACAACAGGCAAAACAATGGTGATTGATAAGGGGCTTGGGCCGCGAGCATTCGAAGATTTGATGCACACCGTCGGTGGCTATATCGATATCCTCAAGCTTGGTTTCGGAACATCTCCGTTGTACCCTGTTGAGATTATTCGACAAAAAGCCGAGCTAGCCAAAAAGTACGGCATTTGTCTTATTCCGGGTGGAACTTTTCTTGAAGTTGCCGTACAGCAGGGTGTCGTATCTTCTTTCTTCGATACGATCGTGGATTTGGGATTTACAGGGGTAGAAGTCTCCGACGGTACAATCGATATCTCACGTCAGCTCCGAACGGAACTGATTGAGCGTGGAATCGATCAAGGACTTCATGTGTTCTCAGAATATGGGAAGAAATTAACAGGCCAGGGCATTGATTATACCGAGCTGTTAAATACAATCTATGAAGATCATGATCACGGCTCGGAGTTAATTACCATTGAGGGACGGGAGTCCGGGATGGGTGTAGGTATTTATAATGAGCAGGGTGATTGTAAAGAAGAGGAATTCGAACGGACGCTGCTGCATATACCCAATATGGACTGGGTATTGTGGGAAGCACCGCTGAAGAGCCAACAGCTCTATCTCATTCAACAATTGGGTCCAAAAGTCAACCTCGGCAACATCCCTCCGCAAGAGGTTATGTCGCTTGAAGCGCTGAGACGGGGACTGCGATCCGACACGTTCGAGCTTCTACATCAATCCTATGATTATAGTATTTAACTTATTTAGGAGTGAAAAATCATGCAGGTAGATGTGATCGCCAGTGTTAACGAGGCGAGATCGGATGATTTTATTCATAAAACAGCGATCGTCATTGACGTTCTACGCGCGACGAGTACGATTATTACCGCATTAGCACATGGCGCGAGCGAGGTACTGCCTGTAGAGACGGTTCAGCAAGCAAGATCTTGTCAACAAATGGGCGACATTCTCGGAGGTGAGCGATTCTGTCGAAGAATCGCTGGATTTCATGCGGGGAATTCACCTTATGAATACATGACGGAAGAAATTCTAGATAAGAGAGTCATTCTCACCACAACCAATGGAACCCGCGGCATCCAGAAATCACACAAAGCGTCGCATATTCTAGCGGGTGCGCTCATCAATGCTTCCGCCTGCGCAAATGTCGCTTTGCAGCTGCGCAAAGATATTGTCCTTCTCTGTGCAGGAGCACAAGATGTGTTCGCTCTGGAAGACGGTCTCTGTGCAGGATTGATCATTGACGAACTTATGAAACAGAGTGATTTGGATGCCGTGATTCAAGTGAACGATTTCGGATTAGCCATGCATAGTGCATATATCCAACATGAAGATCGCATTCTGCACGCCCTGATGCATTGCGCAGGCGGGCGAAGATTGACGAAGATTGGGTTCGCTGAGGATGTCGAGTACTGTGCTGGGGTGAACTCCGTTCCGCTTGTTCCTTACATCTCGGGTCAACCAGCAGCGATGAAGCCATTCGCGCAGAATTCGCCACTGTTATTCAGCTAGTCTCTTCCTACGGGTAATAGTTCTAAAACAAGCTGCTGTTCATACACTTACTCTATGAAATCCAAGTGGGACAGGGGCGTTACGATGAACGGCGAAATCATTATGGTTGTGCTTATTATCATCGGCTTAATTAGCCGCTCATCTATTATAACAACAGCAGCCTGCCTGCTCTTGATCGTGAAGTTGGTCCATCTGGACCGCTATTTGCCGACAATTGAACGTCGGGGTCTGGAGCTTGGGCTGCTATTTCTCACGATGGGCGTACTTGTCCCTTTCGTATCCGGGCGCATTGCAACCAAAGATGTCTGGGCTACAATCACATCTTGGCCAGGCCTCGTCGCCATCGCGGGCGGTGCAATTGCGACCATTATGAACGCCAAAGGGCTTGAAACATTAAAAATAGACCCACAAATCATTGTGGGTCTAGTACTCGGTTCAATTATCGGTATTACGTTCTTCAAAGGAATACCTGTCGGTCCCTTAATGGCTGCGGGACTTACGGCGGTCATTATGAAGCTCATCCAGATCATCCTCAACCGCATCCTCTAGAGCGGCGGCTTATGATCACGATGTATTTCAGGGATGCTGACTCGACGTCGAATCTTGCGTTCAAGCGCGAAGTCCGGTACTCATTTAGGTTTTGCCTAAACTCCGTTTCCTCCTTCTTCACTTTCACGCAACCTTCTCGGTGCTGATAAGCCGCTAGCGGCTTTTTATAAATTAATAAGCTTAACGACGAACTTGCGGGCCGCCAACAACGGCCTGTTCTGCTGTGTCCAGACCATAAGCTGTGTGCAACGCGCGTACGATGTCATGCAATTTCTCGCTATCGATCACGCAAGATGTCTTGATCTCGGATGTACTTACCATCTTGATGCTTACGCCTTGCTGAGAGATTACTTCGAACATTTTCGCTGCTACCCCTGGGTTGCTGACCATTCCTGCACCAACGATCGATACCTTCACCAGATTCGTCTCTGATGTAACATGATCATAAGGAACTTCATCACGAATCCCATGAATGACTTCAATCGCTTTGTCGCAATCGTCCAGGTTCACCGTGAAGGAGAAGTCTGCCGTTCCGTTCTTAACACCGCTCTGTACGATAATATCTACGTTAACCCCAGCTTTGGCAAGCGCCGTAAATACTTGTGCCAATACCCCAGGCAAATCTTGAACGCCAAGAATACTAATTCTTGCCACGTTCTTATCAAATGCAATCCCACTTACCACTACACCCTGCTCCATGACTGTCTCCTCCTTCACGACCGTACCTTCATTATCCGTAAAGCTTGATCTAACCACTAGACATACATTATTGTGCTTCGCATATTCAACAGCACGCGGATGAAGCACCGCTGCGCCTAAATTCGCTAATTCGAGCATTTCATCATACGAGATCTCATCCAATTTACGAGCGCATTTCACAACGCGCGGATCTGTCGAATAGATGCCGTTGACATCCGTATAAATTTCACATACATCCGCCTTGATCGCTGCAGCCAGTGCAACCGCTGTCGTATCAGACCCACCTCGTCCAAACGTTGTAATTTCACCTTCATCGGACATGCCTTGGAACCCGGCCACGACAACAATTTTATCTTCATCTAATGCTGCATCGATACGATCCGGCTGAATATCTGTAATCCGCGCTTTCCCGTGTACAGCCTCTGTCCGAAACCCAGCCTGCCATCCAGTGAAAGAAATAGCTTCATGGCCGAGCTGATGAATCGCCATCGACAACAGCGCAACAGAGATCTGTTCTCCGGTCGTGAGCAACATATCCAACTCACGCGCAGGTGGATTCGGATTAAGTAATTTGGATTGATCGATCAGATCATCCGTGGTGTCTCCCATCGCGGATACAACAATGACACAGCGGTTTCCAGCTTCTTTTTTCTCTACGATTCGTCTAGCAACGCGCTTCATTCGCTCCGTGTCTCCAACAGAGCTACCCCCAAATTTCATGACGAATAAAGCCAATGTTGTCTCACTCCCTATTGAACAACTGTATAATAATTTTGAATATTATAACATATTCCTTCCGTGTTGTGGAAAAAAACAAGAAAAACGCGATATTTTCGTAATTTCTCACATACTTTTAACAGAATTTTAAGATAGTTTTAATGTTCGCCCTGTACAATAGGGTCATAAGTTCAATAACTTTATCATTTCGGAGGTGTCTCCTATGACAAAACAACTTATCAACTTTCAGAATAAAACAATTCCTGTATTCTACACATCGATGAATAAAAAGACATTAACTGCACTATTAACCGCACTTGATTCCAAAATGAAAAACGGTAAAAAAGCGATTAAGAAATGCTTGGATACATTAATCAGTATCGAAATTATCGGCTGCGAGGCCATTCTTCATTCGAAACGTGAATCGGATACGTTAGCCCTTTCCTTATTCTAACGATCCATGGAATTAATCTTCAATAAGGTCTCTATATCCCCTACATATAGAGGTAGTTATACAACAAACCCCTTTCGACACCATCGGTGCTGAAAGGGGTTTGTTGTATATATTCCTTATGCGCGGGAGCTGTATTTACCTTCACGTGTATCGATGATAAGTACATCGCCTTCATTGATGAATAGAGGCACTTGAACGTTATGACCTGTTTCGAGCTTCGCGTTTTTCGTTGCACCTTGTGCCGTGTTACCCTTTACGCCTGGCTCCGTCTCAGCAACTTTAAGCTCAACCGTTGTCGGCAAGTTAACGCCAAGAATTTCACCTTTATAGCTGACGATTTTAACGTTCATGTTCTCGATTAAGAAGTTCAATTCCCATTCCAACTGTTCTGCTGTCAGGCTGAATTGATCGTAAGTCTCGTTGTCCATGAATGTATATTCTGTTCCACTGTTATATAAGTATTGAACGTCACGGTTGTCGATTTGTGCGCGACCAATTGTCTCGCCTGCACGGAATGTGCGCTCAACCGTATTCCCGTTGCGAAGGTTCTTCAATTTCGAACGAACGAAAGCTGCACCTTTACCTGGTTTAACGTGTTGGAAATCAAGTACTGTGAAGATATCGCCTTCTACTTCTACGGTAAGTCCTGTCTTAAAATCATTTACTGAAATCACTAAAAATTCCTCCTAAAGTTCGTATCCTGCCTAGCCCATTCTTACATATCTAATTGCAGATAGTCTTTCTTCGAATGAGTTAATATTTTAATCCCAGTCTCTGTGATGACAATGTCATCCTCGATACGTACACCGCCGATACCTGGCAAATAAATGCCTGGCTCTACAGTAACGACCATCCCGGGTTTTAAAACCATATCACTGCCCTTGGCAACGCGGATCGATTCATGAACCTCCATCCCAAGGCCGTGTCCGGTACTATGGCCAAAATATTCACCATAACCATACCGTGTAATGATATCTCTCGTCAAGGCATCTGCCTCACTGCCAGTCATCCCAGGTCGAATGTTCTCGACCGCATGGAGCTGTGCCTCAAGAACGATATCATAAATTTCGCGATGCTTCGCAGACGGTGTTCCTAGAGCGACTGTACGTGTAAGATCCGAGCAATACCCTTTGTACAGCGCACCGAAATCGAACGTAATCAACTCATTCCCTTGAATCACACGCGGACTCGCTACGCCATGCGGAAGCGCAGAGCGTTCCCCAGAAGCTACGATCGTGTCGAAGGAAGAAGATGTCGCACCGTTCTTACGCATGAACATTTCCATCTCTAGCGCAAGGGACTCTTCAGTAACACCCGGTTTGATCATCGGAAGAATATGCGCGAACGTAAGGTCGGCCAAATCACAAGCCTCTTGCATAATCGCGAGTTCTTCCTCATCTTTGAAATTACGGATATCCTCAACAAGGTCTGATGTCGGGATTAGTTCAATCCCTGCGAGCTGCTCCGCATACTTCGTATACGTCCCATAGGACACATGAGCTTGTTCGAATCCAAGACGTTTCACTTGTCCGCCTAACAATTCGCGAACGCTGTCCATGACGACCGCCTTGTGCTGAACAATATCATAGCCCTGCACTTGGCTATTCGCCTGCTCTACATATCTGAAATCCGTTAAGAAGTAGGCTTTATCCCGTGTGATCAAGACATACCCGGAACTTCCTGTAAACCCCGTTAAATAACGGCGATTATATTCGTTCGTAATTAGAATTGCTTCCAATTGAGCAGCTTGCATCGCTTGTCGAAGCTGAACCACGCGTTTATTGTCCAATTGTTCCATCCTCTTTTCATCCCAAATTGAAATGCCAATGATCTGTCCTTATTGTGTGTTCAAAAAGTCGGCATTTCAGCACCGAGAAGGTTGCGAGAACCTGAAGGGTCTAGGCTTCCGTAGCGAGTTTTTCTTCGAAAAACTTTTAGAGGAACGGAGTTTAGGCGAAACCAAAATGAGTACCTGAAATGTTTCCAGAGGAAACATACTCCGTAAGCATACGCTCTTCGAAGGTGATCGCAAGATTCGATGTTGATTATGCTTCTTGAATGACTTCGTGATCAAATGATGACTTTTTGAACTACCTCTTATGCAGATAAATGACGATAGAGTGCGAGTAAGCCCAATTCGTAACTTACAGTGCCAAATCCGGCAATCTGTCCAATGACAACGGGCGCTGTGACAGACACGTGCCGAAACGCTTCACGCTTATGGATATTCGACATGTGAACCTCAACCGTCGGTATCGCAACGCCGCTAATCGCATCACGAAGCGCATAACTGTAATGCGTAAGCGCCCCGGGATTGATCAGAATCCCATCAACCTGTTGATAAGCTTCTTGGATACGGTCAATCAGCGCACCTTCATGATTCGATTGAAAGAACTCCACAGCTAGTCCAAGCGATTCTGCTTGCGAGCGCAGCATGGATTCAATATCCTTCAACGTAACCGAACCGTACACGGCAGGCTCTCGAACACCAAGCATATTTAGATTAGGACCATTGAGTACAAGTATTTTTTGCATCCGATTTCATCACCCGTCTTATGTACAATGTGGAACGTGTACCACACGATATTTTACCATAGGTCGGGGTAATTTGAGAAGCAGTCTCTTACGAATTCGTTGCTCCTTCAGGTTGAGGGTTATGACCTACGTTTTGGTGATCCTGACCTTTCTTCGCATGACCCGGTTCTCTTCCTCGTTCATCCGTGTATTCCACGGCTACCGTATATCCAATAAATAGCCCCCATATCAAAAACAGACAAAACTCCGTTAAAATCGTCGTCCTGCTTAATTTTGTAAGCATGGGCATCATATGCATCATAGGACCAATAAAACCATAAAGAATCACCCACCAGACAATCCCATAGCCAATTCCAGGCCATGGGCCTTTCAACTTGCGCAAGCATAAAGTATAAATCATGGTTGCTAGGATCGACAGTAGGATGAAATAGACCCATCCCACCATTTGACCACGCATGGTCATCAAATACGAATGCTTATAGAACGGCTCGGCCAAATAACCTGGGGTAATGGTCGTGAATTGAAATATGTAAAACACCCACCTTATGCCGCCCCATATCAATCCAGCAAAAAAGCCGATTTGGATGGCAAACCGAAGCGGATCCGTCAATGTTGATCTCGTCTGTTCTTCATGTTGTAACATTTGCATTCAACTTCCCTTCATCATTTATATGTTCGCTAGTATGTGCAATTGCTGGAATCGTAAACAAGTGGAATTTCAACGTTAAATTCGTTACAATAGGAAGGAATCCGTTATTGTAGTGTGATGATGATCACGACTTGTACGATTTGAATATACTAAGGAAGGTGAACTCGTTGTCGAATAACCAGAAAGCCGCTGTATACGGTGGACAAGCTGTGCTCGAAGGCGTCATGTTTGGCGGTAAAAATGTCAATGTGACAGCGGTTCGGCGCAAGAATAACGAAATAACATTTTATGAAGTACCGAAAAATGATAAACCATGGGTCAGCGCCCTTAAGAAAATCCCCTTTATCCGTGGTATCGTAGGGATCGTTGATTCCAGTGCAAAGGGTTCGCAGCATTTGAACTTCTCTGCCGAGATGTATGCCGAAGACGAAGTGGATGATCCGGAAGAGAAGGCCAAGCTCAAGGAAAAGGAGAATTCCGGGTTTAACTTGGCGATGATCGTCGGGGTTGCAGTCGCAGGCATCATTGCATTCATCTTTGGAAAAGTTGTTCTAACTTTAGTGCCAGTTTTTATTGAAAATCTGCTCTTTGGAAAAGCATTCGATAATAAAATATTACACAACCTTATTGAAGGCATTATCAAAATCATTTTACTCTTAATTTATTTATGGGCGATCTCCCTTACGCCGCCAGTGAAGCGGCTGTTCCAGTACCATGGTGCAGAACACAAAGTGATCAGCGCCCATGAAGCAGGTCTAGAACTGACGGTTGCCAACGTCCAACGCTTCAACACGCTGCACTACCGTTGCGGAAGCAGTTTCATTATTTTATCGGTCATTATTGGTGTTATAATCTATTCCTTCTTCAACTGGGATAATTTAACCGAACGAATCATTCAACGTCTCCTGCTCCTGCCAGTCGTACTTGGTGTATCTTATGAAGCACTCCGCTTCACGAACATGCTTCGTGACACGCCAGTGCTCAGATACCTCGGTTATCCGGGCCTATGGCTGCAACTGTTAACGACAAAAGAACCGACAGATGACCAAGTCGAAGTATCAATCGCTTCCTTCAATCGAATGAGAGAGCTTGATCAGCAAATCTCTAAAGGGTAATTCATTTCGAGAGGATGATGTAGTATGGTGAATCGGCATCGAATTTCCTTTATTGTCATCATGGCGTTAGCGGCACTCGGTGTAGTGTATTCCATTGTAAATGGAAAGTATGGACTGCTCATACCCGTGATCGTATTCGGAATTGTGTTCCTGCTCCTGAAATTCCCGCCAGGCCGCTATCGGAAAGCACCGAAGATTAAGGTATCTCAGCGGACAGAAGCGAAGTATGCGAAGTCGCATAAACCAAAACGTAAGACCGTTCCTTTCCGCGTGATTGAAGGATCCAAAGGTAAAGATGACGGTGATGATAACATTCCTCGGTTCCACTAAACTCAAAGAAAAGCTCCTCATCTGCATGCAGCAGACAAGGAGCTTCTTTTTTTCATTTCTTCCACGACATTTCTGCTTGGAACTTCTTAAATTGAACCTCATACCCTTCATAGGTCCATCGTTCAAAAAATTGCGTTCCCGCAAGTAAGCCTGAATCATATAAGCTAGTACTTTGCTCCGTCGAAATCTCAAATTGCGTATTTCGGATACCGAGCGTAGGAATCTTAATGGTCCGATATCGATTATACTGTTCGATATACCGTTCATCATGCGCAGACATCATCGTCTCGAACATTGCTTCGAACATCGTAAATGGCCCTCCAATCGCATGCGGCTGATGATCTTGCTTCCCCACCATCTGAAATCCAATGGTCGGAATCAACTGCTTGGTTCTTGGATTACGATCTTTCTCGAATAACCAGAGTGGGAAATTACTGAGCAACCCGCCATCCACGATGTAAGAAAACTGCTTGGAGAATGGCTTAGAACCGCCTTGTACGTTCCAACTCCGGATCATGACCGGGTCGAAAAAATAAGGAATGCTGGTGCTCATCCGAACCGCTTTGGCGATTTCGAACTTGTTCGGGTCAATACCATAGAGCTCAATATCGTCCGGGAGCACCAGCAGTCTTCCATTAGAGATATCTGAAGCAATAATACGAAGCTTATCTGGGGCAATGTCTCCGAAGGTTCTAATATTTTTCTTCAGCAGCAGTTTCCGAACCCAGGTCTCCAGGGCTTCACCCGAATATAACCCTTTTTTCAACAAAACGCGTGTAATCGGTCCAATAACTTTAATATTAAAGATAGGGGCGCGCTTCAAAAAGGAGGTGAAGGGTGTGCTCATAATGATCTCACGCATCTCCTCTGCCGTATACCCCGCTGCGATTAATGAGGCTACGATCGAACCCGACGATGAACCTGCTACTCGATGAAAGGTCACCCCATGATCCTCGGCCGCACGCACCGCCCCTGCCAGCGAAATCCCTCTGACTCCGCCGCCTTCAAACACCGCATTCACCAACATCCGCCCACCCCCTAGTGGCCATTGACATAGAACCTCTTGTCTATGTATATGCCGAAGAGGGTTGTTTCCATGTTAACGAGAATAGTAGGCTTGTAGTTGATCTGCGATGCCTAGAACATTCGCTTGAAGATTCTTCGCTCGGAAGAATAGACTACCTTCAACGCCGCCGTTTTGACGGTTATAATCCAGCTGTTCTATGATCGTATTGCTGCTAGACCATCCCGCTTCCGTCGTCCCTAACTTATAGGCAGCGTGGCCAACATAGAGCTTGACACCAGTACCCTTCGTCTCGTTGACCCACCAATCCACTAACTTATCGTATGGCGCAGCTTTCGTCCCATTGTTCCAATAGATTTGAGGGGCAATATAATCAATCCAACCGTTCTGAATCCATGCTCTTGTGTCGGCATATAGATCATCATAGCTATTTACACCTGCATTCGTCGCTGAGCCTGTTGGATCGAGCTTGCTGTTACGCCACACACCAAATGGGCTGATTCCATATTTGACATGACGTTTGGCTTGATGAATTTGTTCACCGAGGGTTCGCACGAACTGATTCACATTATCCCGGCGCCAATCGCCCTTATTGTTGAATTGCCCATTATTATATGCTGCATAACTTGCATCATCTGCGAAAGGCTCTTTATCCTGACCGTAAGGATAGAAATAATCATCCAAGTGAACGCCATCAATATCGTAATTGTTCACGACTTCCATGATCGCTTGAAGAATGTGCTCACGGGCTGCCGGGATACCAGGATCGAACATCAGCTTGCCTTGATGGCGCACGACCCAATCCGGATGCTGAACCGCTGGATTGTCAGCCGAGAGACTCTCTACTTTGCTGTCCACACTGACTCGGAACGGGTTAAACCATGCATGGAATTCCATTCCTCTCGCATGTGTTTCCTCGATCATAAAAGCAAGTGGATCATACCCAGGATCTTGCCCTTGTACCCCCGTTAAATATTTGGACCATGGTACAAGCTTCGATGGATAGAATGCGTCTGATGCAGCACGCACCTGTACGAATACCGCATTCATGCCCATTCCTTTCAGATCATCTAGCAATTTCGTAAACTCAGCCTTCTGTTGCTCAACTTGAAGACCTGCCTTCGAAGGCCAATCCAAATTATACACGGTGGACACCCAAGCGCCACGCAAGTCCTGATTCGGGTATGTATCATTATTATCATTTGAAGAAGTCATCGTAATGGTACGGGTGACGCCATCCCATACGACCGTTACGCCTAAATTCTCAGCTACGAATCGCAGTGGAACGAGAACGCGGGAATCTCGAATCGCTACCGCTTCATCTAACTTCACCTCATTGCCATTTACATTCGCAACTCGATTCTTCTCTCGTAAAATCAACGTATTATTGTTCTGATAGATTGTCGCCGTTCTATTCTTCCAATCTACCGTCGCGCCAAGCGATTCGCTAATGACACGCAAAGGCACCATCGTCACATTCGTACGCGGCGTCAAGTAAGGCGCCACATCCGTTGCGATGCGTCGGTCATTTAGGAACAGGGCTATTTCTTTCGTCTGACCAGCAGCGAAAGCTGTCCATGATGGGATCATAAGTAACATAATCAGTGCAACAAGAATCATTCTACTAAACTTCATTCTCTACCTCCTGTTTCTAGTCATCTTCCTATTATAATCGTCCATGTAATAGACAGCAAAACAACCCACAAAGTTGCGATAAGCGGGAATATGACTAAATTCATCATCAATAAAGCAAAAAAACGCCCATTCCGGAAAGGAATGGACGCTTCTGCTAACGCGTGCGAATCAATATCATTACGATTAGGATTCGTTATTCAACTCGTGATGTATTTCTTGCAAATGACGTAACCGCTCGGGATCACGCTTGAAGTATTCGACCAATGTCTCGATGCAAGTAATCGAATCCCAGCTCAAGTGATGTTCAATCCCTTCGACATCCGTATAGATATTCTCATGCTGAACACCAATGATCGTTAAGAAATCCTCCAACAAATGATGACGTTCAACGAGACGTTTCCCCATCTTCTTCCCTTTGTTCGTAAGGATCAAGCCACGGTATTTCTCATATATGAGGTAATTATCTTTATCGAGCTTTTGAATCATTTTCGTCACTGAGGAGGGATGAACTTCAAGACCTTCTGCGATGTCAGATACCCGTGCATAGCCCTTTTCGTCAATCAGTTTGTAAATTCGCTCCAAATAGTCCTCCATGCTCGGTGTAGGCATTGGTTCCCCTCTTTTCCAACATTATAAATTGTACTTCAATATGATACATGTTTTACAGGACCAAATGCAAGTCTGTCCGAACTTTCACGACTTTAGAACTTCAACCAACTTGGCGTAATGGACTGCAGCCAGATCGTAATCCGGCTCATCTGATCCGTAAATAATAGGATCGCCATAATGATCATAATCACGCCGCCAATCTTCATCAGACGGTTCGAATATTTCAGAATCCAACGGGTCGAGCCAATGAAAAAGGCAAAGATGAAGAACGGCACCGCAAAACCGATCGTATACGCTGTAATGAGCCTGAGCCATGCATTTGGTTCCGTAGCCGCCAGTCCAATGATCGCCGTCAGAATCGGCCCTACACACGGGGACCAACCCGCAGAGAATCCGATACCGAATACGAAGGAACCAATATAACCAGCCGGCTTAAATTTGAACTGAAATTTCCGTTCTTTCATCAGGAATTGCGGCTGGAATAATCCGACGAGGAATAACCCCATTACTAGAATTAATATCGCGGAAATCTGACGAATTAAATCTTTATAATCTACAAATAAATCCCCTACTAAACTCGCACCATAACTTAACGCATAAAAAACAACCGAAAACCCTAATACGAAAAAGAACGTATGCGACACGACGCGCATCCGTACTTCACGTGTGTTCTGTTCTGTCTTCAGACGATTGACGGACACACCCGTTATGAATGATATGTAAGAAGGATATAGCGGTAAACAACAGGGCGAGATAAAGGAAGCCAGCCCCGCCCAGAATGCAATCCATACGCTCATGTTGAATCGTCCTCCTAAATTTTCAGCCCTCGACGGACTATCATGGTCACGATGAGAATCGTAATTAAGATCAATACAATCGTCGCCCCCGGTGCGAGACTCCATACCCCAGCGACCAAGAGACCGGCTATCGCCGCAATTTCAGCTATGATCACCGAGAAGATAATCGATTGACGGAATCCGCGTGCGATCAACAAGCTGCACGCCACGGGAATCGTTAGCAATGCGGAGATAAGCAGCGCACCGACAATTTTGATGGACACACTAATAATCAATGCCGTAAGGACTGTAATCATGATGTTCAATGCACGGACAGGCAGGCCCGACACTGCTGCTGCATCTTCATCGAACGTAAGCAGGAACAGCTCCTTCCAGAACACCGCAACGACGATGAGGACGATAACCGCAACGACTGCGACCACATAAATATCAAGATCAGTTAATGTATAGATGCTACCGAACAAGTAACTTGTCACGTTCAAGTTAAAGTTCTTACCTAGCGTGAAGAAGAGCGATGCCAGCGCAACCCCACCCGACATAATAATCGCGATGGACAGCTCAGCATAAGTCTTATAAGCCTTACGCAGCCGCTCAATCGCAAACGAAGCGAGCAATGCGAAGATCAATCCGACGGCTAACGGGTAGACCTGCAGCAGGAACCCCAGTGCAACACCGGCAATCGTCACATGCGCGAGTGTATCCCCGATCATGGATAGCCGTCTTAACACGAGAAAAGTTCCCATCAGCGGTGCAACCACAGCGATGAGAACGCCTCCGACGAACGCTTTCAAGAAGAAACCGCTTGTCATTAACTCTATAATCATATTCAATTCCGTTCGTCCCCTTTAAAGTGATTCTGTCTCTCGAACCGTGAGTGTATGCGATAGATTCACAGCCTCACAGTTCTCAATCTCATGGGAGTGCTTCACAAAGAACTTTAATTTGCCGCTCTGCTGTGCAGGTTCTTGTCCCAAGTAGGATTCAATCATATCCATGTCATGAGATACCATCAGGAACGTCATGCGATGATGCTGATGCATATGCTGTACGAGCTGGAAGAAATCATGCTGTGTCTCAATATCAATCCCTACAGTCGGTTCATCCAAGATGAGCAGCTCCGGATTATTAATAAGGGCGCGAGCCAAGAAAACCCGCTGCTGTTGTCCGCCTGATAGTTGCCCGATCCGTTTGGACGCGAGATCTGCAATCCGCATCACATCCATGGCATCCGTACATTTCTGAATATCTTCCTTCTGAATCCGTCTCGCAACATTCCGCTTCCCATACACTCCAGATTGGACAACCTCACGAACGGTTGCTGGAAATAGAGGGTTAAATGAATTTTTCTGTGGTACATAACCGATTCGCTGCCAGCCGTTAAACTGCTCTATAGGTTCTCCGAATAGCTCGATGCGGCCGCTCTTTGGCTTCAAGAGACCTACAATCATTCGCATTAACGTTGACTTTCCTGCACCATTAGAGCCGATGAGCCCGACGAAATCCCGCTGCTGTACAGCAAAATTCAAATCACGAATGACCGATTGATCTTGATAGTCAAATGAGACATGCTCGAGCCGAATCACATCTTGATGGCACCGTGCATTCGTAGATGATTCAATCGTCATTATCGCATTCCCCTTTACTTGTTCTCACTCTATTGTAAAGCCTTAAGTAAATTTTGCAAATTGCGTTCCATCAATGTAACATAATTTTCACCAGATTTGTCCTGCTCCGGTGTTAGGCCTTCGATTGGATTCAATACCAACGTCTCAACCTTCGCTTCACTCGCTAGCATCTTCGCAATTTGATCCGATACCAATTCTTCGAAGAAAATATATTTCACGTTATGTTCTTTCACATATTTCGTTAATTCAATAATGTCTTGACTGCGCGGTTCTGCTTCCGGTGACAATCCCATCACGGCTTTTTGCGTGAGACCGTAGTCACGAGCCAAGTATCCGAACGCTTGGTGCGATACGACAATCTCTTTCTTGCTCGTATTCGCAAGTTCTGTCTCGAACTTCGAGTCCAGATCTTTCAGCTTCTTCTCTAACTTCGCATAATTCGCTTCATAGTCCGCTTGATTCGCAGCATCCACTGCAATGAAGCTATCCTTGATATTCTTCGCCATGATGAGTGCTGATTTTGGACTTACCCACGTGTGCGGGTCCAGATACATATCATCGCCGTGTGCTCCATCGCTGCCATGATCGTGCTCGTCTTTATTGCCCGCTTCTTCGCCATGATGATGCCCGTCATCGCCCTCTGCATGAATCATGTCAATCCCATGACTCACTTCAACCGTTTTTAGCGGTGTGTCTTTTCCCAGCCCTTGCAGGAAATTCGGAATCCAGCCTTCAAGACCTGCACCATTATAGAGCAGCAGCTGTGCTTTGGATGTTACCGAGATTTCTTGACTTTTCGGTGTCCAATCATGCGGTTCAACGCCAGTCGGGATCAAATTCATGACATTCGCATGATCGCCTCCAATTTGCTTGGCAAAATCATAAATAGGGAAGATCGTTGTAACGACATTTATTTTCCCTTCTTCAAGTTTTATGGCATTATTCTGTTCGCATGCAGTAAGCATGATCGCAAAGATCATTATGACTGCCCCTATCATATATTTACGCATCGATTTCATCGTCAATCCCCTCCCAAGGCTTACTCTTAATCGTAAACATTACTGTTAGGATTATAAGGAGTTTCATGAAACCTGTCAACACCTAAATAACACCACAAAGTAGTGCATTGGCCCCGAAGCGATTCAGGTACTTTTAATCTCACCACTATGAATCCCCTTCATACCTCTGCCTTCCGTGCAAAAAAGACCGATAAGACGCCACTTCCATGGCTTCTATCGGCCTTTCCTGATATGATCTTACTTATTTCACAATGGCACCATTCGGCATGGAATCTGGTACCGTCGCAAGTGTTAATTGATCTCCAGCAGATGCCGCAAGGATCATCCCCTGCGATAACTCACCACGCAGCTTCACAGGCTTCAGATTCGTGACGCAAATAACCTTACGTCCGATCAATTGTTCAGGCGTATAGAACTTCGCGATACCCGATACGACTTGACGCTGTTCATAACCAAGATCCAATTGGAGCTTGAGTAATTTATCCGCTTTCTTCACAGGCTCCGCCGCTAATACTTGAGCAACACGCAGATCAACTTTCATGAAATCGTCAATCGCAATCTCTTCGACATCAGCCGGAGCTTCAATGACTGCAACTTCCGTTGCTTGCTCTGACGCCGCTTCCACCACTGGTGTCACGCTGCCTGTCATCGATTGTGCGATGTAAGCCACTTCAATTTCTGCATCCAAGCGCGGGAAGATCGGATCGCCTTTCACGAGCTTCGTTCCAGCAGGAATCAAACCGAACGTATGGGTGCTATCCCATGCGGTTAATTCGCCTGCTTCCAAGCCGAGCTGTGCCCAGATCTTCACTGGCGTCTGCGTTAAGAATGGCTGTAATAACACGGAACTGATCCGCAGTGCTTCAACCAGATGCACCATGACGGATGCGAGCTCCGCATTTTTCGCTTCATCTTTCGCAAGTGCCCACGGCTGCGTCTCATCAATATACTTGTTCGTACGGCTGATGAATCCGCCAATTGCTGTTAGGGCCACGGAGAATTCCATCGTATCTAGTGCTTCTTCGGCCTTTTGCACCGTTTGAAGTGCTGTTTCGCGTAACGTCGCATCGAAGGCTGTAACATCACCAGCATACGCCGGAACTTCGCCGCCAAAATACTTGTCAACCATCGCAACTGTGCGGTTCAACAGGTTCCCAAGGTCATTTGCAAGATCCGAGTTTACACGTTCAACGAAGCCTTCCGGTGTAAACGAGCCATCCGAACCAAATGGAACTTCACGCAATAAGTAGTAACGAAGTGAATCGAGGCCATAACGGTCGATTAACGTTACTGGATCGACAACATTCCCTTTGGATTTGGACATTTTGCCGTCTTTCATGAGCAACCAGCCATGCGCGAATACTTTCTTCGGCAGCGGAAGATCCAATGCCATTAGCATGATTGGCCAATAAATCGTATGGAAGCGTACAATTTCTTTACCAACAAGGTGTACATCCGCCGGCCAGTAACGGTTAAAGAGCTCATCATTGTCTGATCCGTACCCGAGTGCTGTAATATAGTTCGACAGCGCGTCGATCCATACATAGACGACATGCTTCGGATCGCCTTTCACTTTCACGCCCCAGTCGAAGGTTGTACGGGACACAGCAAGATCTTCAAGACCGGGCTTGATGAAGTTGTTGATCATCTCATTTTTGCGAGATTCCGGTTGAATGAAGTCTGGGTTCGCTTCATAATACGCGAGCAGACGATCCGCGTATTTGCTCATCCGGAAGAAGTAGCTCTCTTCCTTCACCAGCTCAACTGGGCGTCCGCAATCCGGGCAGTTGCCATTCACAAGCTGACGTTCAAGGAAGAACGACTCACAAGGCGTACAGTACCAGCCTTCATATTCTCCTTTGTAAATATCGCCTTGCTGCAGCAATCGATCGAAAATAACCTCTACAATTCGTTTATGACGGTCTTCTGTCGTACGAATGAAGTCGTCATTTGAAATGTCTAGCTTCTTCCATAGCTCTTGAATGCCCGATACGATATCATCTACGAACTGCTGAGGCGTCTTCCCTGCTTCTTGTGCTTTACGTTCGATTTTCTGACCATGCTCGTCCGTCCCTGTCAAATAGCGTACATCAAAGCCACGTAGACGCTTGTACCGAGCCATTGCATCCCCTGCAACTGTTGTGTACGCATGGCCGATATGCAGCTTGTCGCTTGGGTAATAAATCGGGGTTGTAATATAGAATGTGTTCGCTTGTTTACTCATTGAGAAAGACATCTCCTTTAATGTGATGAAAATACAAAAAAACTCTCGCCCGCAATGGGACGAGAGTTTACTCACGTGGTACCACCCAATTTCCCTCTCTATTTCGCAATAGAAAGGCTCAACCAGTCCGTGTCGGACTGTCCATTAACGCTGGGCACGCTGCAACCTTACAAAGTTCTACCGCATCTTCATCATTCGAATGCTTGCGCATAAACTTTGCTCGAGAGCAAATCCTCCAGGACCATTTTCCATATCCTCACCTATACCGGTTCTCAGCTTCCCCGGCTCTCTGATCTAGGCTACTTGTATGTACTTATCCCTTCCTCGGATAACATATATAACATGAATATAACGAGTCCGGCTCCCAATGTCAAGACAGTGGATTCCTAGATGACTTCGGTGGAGGAACCGGATCATAACCGCCTGGGTGAAAGGGATGGCATTTGCCAATCCGTTTGATCGCGAGCCAGGACCCTTTGGCTGGACCATGTACATCTATGGCCTCTAGCGCATAAGCAGAACATGTCGGATAGAAGCGACAAGTTGGCGGCTTCAGTGGTGAAATCACTTTACGATAGAAATGAATTGGAGCCTTCAGCACCCATTTCATATCCCCTACTCCGTACGTGCAGCAGACAGGCTGGATTGATTACCTGAATCTCCAGCTTCAACCGCAAGACAATCTTTGCAATAACCGAAGACTTCGAACTTATGCTTCACAACCTGAAACTGATCGGGTACGTCCGTCAATTGCATCGGGCAGAACGTGATCGGATACGTCTTCTCACATGTAAGACAGATCAAGTGATGATGGTGATGATTCTCTGCACAGCGCGCTTTGAATTTCACACCTTCTTCGAACACAATCTGCTCTAATGCGCCAAGCTCCTGCATCACGCGTAAATTTCGATATACGGTATCGAAGCTTAATCCCGAGTAATGCTTACACATATATTCATACACGTCTTTTGGTGTTAAGTAGCCCTCGGACTCTGCGAACAATTTCGCCAACGTTCGGCGCTGATCGGTGATTCGCAGACCTTGTTTGGACATGATCTGCACAATTTCTTCTGTCTTGAGCAACCTCCATCCCCCCATCTGTTCACTACGTGTCCATTTGTACATCTATCCTCTAATAATGCAACATTATCGAACACCCGTCAATCGAACCCCATTGGGCTCTGAATTCCGTACATAAAAAAACCGTGAAGCCCTTCAAACGAAGGACCTCACGGTCGTGGGTAAACTTAGGATTGTGGTTGCTGTGCCAATGGGAGGAACAGCATGCTTACAGGCAAGTTACTACCGGATACAGGTGTGAAGAGAATCGTTACCGACTCCTCTGCGCTTCCTGTACGATAGACCACACTCGCATCATTGCTGTTCACGAGCGTTCCATTGCTAGGTGCTTCTGTCATTTGTCCATTAACGACGAAAATTCCTTTGTAGATGCCGCCACGTGGGTTGAATGCGATCAACGTGTTCGGTGCAACATGGTTGAGTCGGATCGTGTACATCACACCGTAGTTCCCCATATTGATGCTCGGCATGCCGTTCGTATTATCAATACCGTTCAGATACAAATCATCATTGTTATCTGCTAACGAAATACGGGATGGCTTATCACCAACGACTTGATTGAGCTCGATCAGACGATTCGCATTCTCATAAGTACCACGGATATGAATATTATCGCGATTTAGCAACGTTAAGCTTGGCAAAGTCTTCAAAATGTCTTTGTTGCTTGCTACGGCTGCAACTTGATAAGTCACTTCCGAATCCGAGCTCACATCTCCCATTAAGCTGACGACATGACCTGGCTTCATCGCTTGCGCGCTAAGCTCAGAGAAGATTACCTTCGTCTCACCTGGCTGCAACGTTGTTGTCTGACCAAGTGATCCACTATTAAGGGATTTGAAATAACGCTCTACAGAGGATTTACCTGTAAGGGATTCGTATTCATTTGGACCTGCAAATCCAACATCTTTGACGGTCACATTCGTTGGCATCGTGCCTGGGTTCGTAACAACGACATATACTTTCAAATTCTGATTTGAAATATTCTTATGATGAACGAGGAATCTCGCTTCACCTTGAATCGTGTCGCGGAAGACAATCCCTTCTGTAGACAGACTCTCTGGACTGTTACTGCGAAGTAATGTCTGCTGCGAATCCGTCGAAGAGAATGGCGCTTTGGCAAGATCCAAAATATTATTCTTCTGTAATGTAAACTTCTCACCTACCGGTGTATATAACTTGAAGAAGTCATCATGCAAATACAGCGTTTCATTGGTGATGGTAATGGTCTTCTGGTATTCACCAACTTGACCCAGACGGTCCGTTACGCGTAATGTAATTGTCTTCTCGCCTGGTTCGAAGAAACCGATGGATTTGTTCAACCATTCGGTTTTGGTAATCTGTCCTTCATCATCTGTACTCTCATCGGTAAATGTAATCAATTCACCCATTTTGTACGTGTCTTTGTCCGTTGTGAACATCGCCACTGGCGGTAAGTTCTTCGGCTTGACTTCGATGGTTACGGAATATGGCTCACTCCATACGCCATTTGCATTCATTACCCAATGGGTAATCGTGTGCGTCCCTGGCTCCATGAAGATGTTCTCATTGCCTTCCCAGCGATGCTGTACAATCTCGAGGCCACGCGGGTCCGAAGATTGATCCTTGTATGTCACAGACGTCTGCTCTGCGAAAATTTCAGCAGGTGAGACTGTGAAATTCGCTGTTGGCGCGGAGTAGAGGTTCAACGTAATTTTCTTCGCCACATTATCTACGCTATAAGGGATATTTAATGCCTTTGTAATCGAAGTCAGTGGAACCATGAATACATTTTTTTGTTGATAAGCGTTACCGCTTGCTTTGTACGATTTGCCATTCACGGTGTACGCCGCACTATTCGTCTTGAAGCGAATTTCTTGCTGGCCGTTCTTCAGGATTGTCTCTTTCGTTACCGCGTCATACTTAACGATAAACCCAGCTTGCTCTGCGATCGAGCGAAGTGCGATATAGGAGATTCCTTTCGTCACCGTTAAAGGTTGAAGCGCCAACACTTCTTGGCCATTACGATACATTTTGTTGCTGTTCATCATCAGTACAAGCTTATCGTCCGTTGTCACCGATTGAACATCTGGATCAGGCGTTACTTCGCCCGTTGGGTTGGTAGGACTAGTTGGATTTGTAGGATTCGTAGGGTTTGTAGGATCTACAGTACCACCCGGCTGCTGATTGTTTTCTGTTTCCGTTTCCGGTGTTACAGCCGATCCATCATTTGTCGAATTTTGATCCCCTTGCTGCGAATTTTGCTGCGTTTTATCGCCTTGTGTCGTACCTGGCGTCGTGCTTCCATCGGCAAATGCCGGCAAAGCAATGCATAATTGAGCGATAATGAAT
This sequence comes from Paenibacillus sp. GCM10027629, assembly GCF_042676425.1. Taxonomy (NCBI): domain Bacteria; kingdom Bacillati; phylum Bacillota; class Bacilli; order Caryophanales; family Paenibacillaceae; genus Paenibacillus; species Paenibacillus sp. GCM10027629. The sequence goes on from NZ_JBHTGZ010000009.1 coordinate 1,932,843, forward strand.
GTCGAGATGAGTGCTGTTTTAAATACTTTCATAAAGAACTCCTTCTACACGTGTCTACATTTTTGTGAAGCGCCGTCGGCTTCTTTCCAAGTATATAGACGTTGAAAATTCAAGAAAGTTTCTTGATTATTAAAATATTATGAAAAGACCGACATCCGTTGTCCCATGGATATCGGTCTTTAGCCTCTATTATTGCCTAGTTAACTGCCATTCCAAACGAGTAATCAGGTGAAAGCGTCACAGGAAGTTTGCCTTGTGCAGCAATGTTACCCGTCAACACTTTGGCTAATGCTGCCATCGTCATGGGTCTATTCTCATAACAGCATACATAGCGCTTCACTTCAGGGAACTGATTCAAATCGTATGGGTTTCTAGTCGATGCGACGGTCAAGTTCACATTCGGTCTTGCAGCTATTTGTCGAACGATGGAGACTTGCCCTTCATGCAGTTCAGATACCGCGTTATATGTAACAACGACGATTTGTTCATAATCTGCAGCTAGTGCAAGCGCCGAAGCAACCTCCTCGGACGTTGGATGTGTACTCACACGAATTTCCTTCACATCCACCCCCAGCTCAGCCAATGCAGGCCCTAAGGTGTATGCTTGCTCAATCGGTTCGTCCACTTCGGTATGATGTCTCACTTCCGGCCAGATCACAAGCGTTGGTGCAGAACGATCAAATGTTGGTTGTTCTTCATCCTTCACAATCGTAATACACTTCTCCGTAAGCTGACGGATCACTTCCTTGCTCTCAGGCGTTCCGAACTGCGCAGCAACCCCACCCGTTAATGGATGAATATCTGACATACGACGTTTTTCTTTGAGGAATAGAATACGTTCTACAGAAACATTAATTTGCTCTTCGGATAGACGGCCCGATTGCACCGCTTGCATCAAGGCTTCAATAGCAGCGACTTGCTCCTTCAACGTATGGCTGACAAGAACAATATCTGCACCGCCTTCGATGGCCATGACTGCGCCTTCCGCAACGCCGAACTCTTTGGATATCGCATGCATTTCAAGACAATCTGTCACGATAACGCCGTCATATTGGAGCTCGACACGAAGTAAGTCATGAAGCACTTTGCGCGATAAAGTCGCAGGAATCTGTCCAGGCTCGAATGCTGGGAACATGACATGTGCGGTCATAATCATATCCACACCAGCTTGAATCGCACGAATGAACGGCGCAAGCTCAAGCTGCATGAGACGTTCACGATCATGCGGTACGGAAGCCAATCCATAATGTGAATCGACAGCGGTATCACCATGTCCCGGGAAATGTTTGGCTGTTGCCACAACATCCGAAGATTGATAGCCTTCAATGGTCGCAATGCCTAACTCGCTCACAAGCTCAGCACTTTCTCCATAGGAGCGAACGCCAATGACGGGATTCTTCGGATTATTGTTAATATCGAGACTTGGGGCAAAATTCACATTAATCCCCATAAGGCGAAGTTCTTTCGCACAGATCACAGCCGCTTCATATGCGAGCTGCGCATCGCGCGCAGCGCCGATCGACATATTGCCTGGAACAAGGGTGACTTCATCGGTATCAATCCGCGCTACCATGCCACCTTCTTGGTCGATACTGATAAAGAGCGGGATATCAGAATTCTTCTTGTTGAACTGTTGCAACGCATAAGAAAGGTCTGCCATTTGCTGAACGTTCGCATAATTGCGGCGGAAATAGATGACGCCACCAATATGATGTTTCTCAATTAACTGTTCAATATGCGCATCCGATGTGTAAGCATTGAATCCGCATATCACCATTTGACCGATTTTTTCTGCTAATGATAAATTCGCTATTTTGCTCATTATTCTTCCGCCTTTCTCTCCCGATAATCTGAAGGGGTCATACCTGTGTACTTCTGGAATACTTTCGTGAAATATCGGCGTTCCATGTAACCAACAAGCGATCCAATCTGCGTGATGCTCTTATCGCTGATGACTAATAACGATTTAGCGAGTTCCATCCGCTGCTTCGTTAAATATTCGACGAAGGTCTCTCCGAAGTAATTTTTGAATAATAGACTAAAATAACTGCAGCTAATGCCCAGATGATCTGCAATCTCATCAATTCCGATATCGGAACCTAGATTGCGTTGAATATAGTCCTTGGCCGAGATCATCAACAGTTCACTCGACTTCTTACTTGACGTTACATCAAGCGCACGGTTTATGAGCTCTGTAATGACAACGAGCAGCTCCTTCAGGCTTACTTTATACCTGAACTTCGCCCATACTTCTTCCTCTTCTGCAGCAGATAAGACGTCCATCTCTCGCATCTCCCGCAATAAATGAATGACGATGTAGTAGAAGAACTTCTCTGCCTGCGCAAGCGAATTATCTGCCGATACGATCAGACTGGTCTTCAGTTCGTGCAAGGACTTCTCAATTTTACCTCGATCACCATGCCGTAAGCCAGAGACGATCTCTTCAATCAATTCCCACTGAGATCCCGTAGGCTCTGACTGACTCGGAACACTATCACCCACAGAGATAATCTGTTCTTGATCTGGATTGGTGAGCAGATATCGCTGAATATTCTTATAGGATAGAGCAAGCTCACGAATTAAGATAGGACCTCTATCATAACCGACACTCACGGTCATTTTGACGTTTTCTTTTACAGCCTTCTGCAGACAGGCTACCCACTTCTGAATCTCTTCCTTACTCACATGGAATGAATCATGGTAGAACTGAATGATGAGACACCACTCCCCTTCCCGGGTCTGTAATGCCGCATATTTCAAGTGGAATTCTTTGAGCGCATCCTGAAGCACATTACTCACGGCGAAGTTCCACAATTTCCGTTCATTATCATTCCAAGTCACCGATTTCACCGAATAATGATCTAAATCGACGATCATCACAACATACTCTAAATCCTCAATCCGCTGATCTTCATGGGAAATGAAATAATTCGCATCCCCGTTCGAATACCCCATGAGCACGTCGAACATCATTTTCTCATAGGCCAAATCGATCATTTTGCCCCAGCGGCGCTCCGCCATCTGCTTCTCCATGCGAGCTGTTCGGATCATGCCGGCGATCCGTCTGACCACATCTTCCAAATTCTCATAATTGATTGGCTTCGAGATATAATCGCGCACCCCGTGCTGCAAGGCAACACGAGCATACTCAAACTCCTCATAGCCCGTGAGCATCAACACTTCACATTCCGTATCGATCTTCCGTAGCTCGCGCAAGAAGTTCAGTCCATCCATAACAGGCATCCGAATATCGCACAGGATCAGATCAGGCTGCTCTTGCTTCACAACCTCAAGCGCTTCAACACCGTTGCGTGCCAAAGCCACGATCTCGATATCCATCTCATACCATGGAAGTACCATCTTCAAGTTGTTCAAAATGTGGATTTCATCATCAACGAGCATCGCTTTTAGCTTCATACACTTCACCTGGCCCATACTTCGGAATTCTGACTTGAATGGTCGTTCCTTGATTTTTTTCTGAACAGATATAGACACCATATCGATATCCGTATTGAATTCGAATACGATCCGCCACACTCCGCAGCCCGAGGCCGCGGCGTTCATTCATCACGATATCTTGGCCTTCAGGGGTGAGCGTATCATCATTTTTCATGTACTGGAATTTACGTAATTGCCGATTCGATATCCCAATCCCGTTATCTTGAATTGTGATCACAATATCGTCTCCCTCGACGTACCCTGTCACCTGTAAGAATCCTTGATGTGTGATCCCTTCAAACCCATGTTGAATGGAATTTTCGACGAGTGGCTGCAGCGTTAACTTGAGAATCATCGAGTTCAAGACTTCATTAGGCATCTGAATATCGAAATTGAACAATTCATCGAATCGGAACTTCTGAATCTCTAGATAACTGCGCAGATGCTCGATTTCCTGGGAAATCATAATCTCTTCTTTGTCCTGAATGCTTATCCGCAAAATATTGCCAAGACGATAGACCATCTGGCTCACCTTGCGTCCTTCATTCTGTATCGCCAGCACGTTAATCGATTCGAGGGTATTGAATAGGAAGTGTGGCTTGATCTGCGCTTGCAGCACTCGGAGCTCCGCTTGTGCTTTATGCTTCTGCTCTGTCTTCACTTCTTCTAACAGGTTATTCACCTGGCTGATGAGGCTGTTGAATCCTTTCGATAGTAAAAACAATTCATCATTGCCCTCTTCATCTACACGAGCAGACAAATCTCCATTCTCCACCCGGCGCATGAACCGCACAATACGAATGATCGATTTCGTAATGCGATTCATAAATAACCAGAAGAAGAGGAATGCGGCAAGTAAACTAATGAAAAGAATCCCAACAACCCATTTCAGGAAGATTCCCATATCTTGCGAGAGCGAGTTCCAAGATGTCGTGGATACGAGGTACCACTGCTTATCCTTCAACTTATTCACAGAGACAACGCTCTCATGGTGATTAAAATCATCACGATAGCTTTGGTAGCTGGAATTGAAATTCATCGGCTTACCGAGAAACGGGTTAATATTTTGGCCATTGTATTGTTCTTGTGTGTCATAGAGAATTAACCCGTCTTCATTCACGAGGAAAAAGCGGGTGTCTTCTAAATTTTTACTATAGCGGAAGTCATTAAAAATGCGCTCAATCTCCCAGTTCTTAATCTGAGTAATCAGCACACCGATATTATTCATCGTCGTTAATTCTTTGACCATCCGAATTTGCGTGAACACAGGATCCGTACCTGTAATCTCTTTGTATTCATACGGACCGACCCATTTGGGCGCTCCGTTCAGTTCGACAACCTCTTGATACAACGGTTCACGCTTGAATCTAGCAAAAGGCAACGCTGTGAAGTTCTCTTTCGTAAAGATCGAAGCGATCGTCGCATCCTTGAGATTATAAGCAAAGGCAAAGCTAATCGTCGGATGGCTGAAGAGATTGACGCGGAAGTTTCGTTGATTCTCATTCAGCTTCAGCTGCTTGGCATCCGATAGATCAAGTTCACGGGAATTGACCGCACCGATGGCGGTCTGAACCACATTCCCTGCGATCCCATTCTCCGTGACCTTATCCATTTCACTGAAGACGAACTGAATGTTCTGGCTAATCGCCTTGAGTGAGAATTCTGCTTGTTGACTATACTTCTTCTCTATCAAATCGAAAGTGACAAAGTAAGTGATAACCCCTACGAGAACGAGAGGGATAATGATGAGTGTAATAAAAGCCGTAAATAATTTAAGTCTTAAATTCATCATCCTAATCCCACTCTCCTCCGGTTACCCCTTCACACTACCAGCCGTAACCCCTTCGATAATCTTCTTTTGTAGTACAGCATAGATGACCATAACCGGCACGACACTATAGACGATACCCGCCGACATCTGCGCATAGTTCGATTGATACGCATCTCGGAATTGAACCATACCGGTCGGAAGCGTTCTAAGCTCATCATTCGAGATGAAATAGTTCGACAGTAAGAACTCGTTCCAGTTCCCTAGGAAGTTCACGATAAACACCGTTACAATCGCAGGAATCGTGAGTGGCAACACCATTTTAGCAAAGATACCGCCGACGCTCAACCCATCTACGACAGCCGCTTCTTCAATCTCCGAAGGGATTGCCTTCATAAATTGCGCCATAATGATAACGGTAAATGGAATCGCATTCGCAACATAAGGAATAATGAGGGCCAAATGTGTATTGAGGACATTCATTTTCTGCATCAATAAGTAGATCGGCAGCATCAACGATGTATTCGGAATTAGCATACCAAGTAGGATCAACTGGAATAGTAGCAAGCTAATTTTACCGAAGCGCATCCGTGTCACCGCAAAGGACATCATCGCTCCAATAAGTATCGTAGTACAGGAAGATAGAACTGCAATGTACAAGCTGTTAAGGAAATAAACGTTGATCTTCGCATTCACCCATGCCGTTACATAGTTATCCCAAACGAAATGTTCAGGCAGACCGAATGGACTTAACGCGATCTCTGAGTTATTGAGTTTGAAGGATGAAAAGACAACGAAAAGAAACGGGAACAAAATGATGAGCAAATAGCCCATTAGGACGATGTGGTTAATACTCTTCTTCAATACTCTCATCATTAGTATTCAATCCTTTCGCTCCGTCTCGCAATCAAGACTTGATACAAGACCGTCAGAATCATTGTAAATACGAAAATGATGACCGAAATCGCATTACCGTATCCATATTTGAAGTTCGTGATTGCATATTTGATCATATATGTCGCCATAACGTCCGTCGATCCTGCTGGACCGCCTTTTGTCATAACGATAATAATATCCGCTGCTTTCATTGCACCTGCGATCGAGAGCATAATAACAACCGATACAACGGGCATAATCAGCGGCATTGTTATTTTCATCGCTCGTTGGTACCCTGTCGCTCCATCAATTTCCGCCGCTTCATCAAGATCTTTAGGAATCGAGAGGATTGCAGCAAGCACCATAATAATGTAGAAACCTGTCCACTGCCAACCGTTCGTAATTAGAATCGAGAGCATGGCAAACTTAGGATCACCTAACCAGTCAACAGCTTCAGCACCGAAGAATCCAAGAATATTATTGAATAGTCCTACATCATAGTTATAAATAAATCCCCATAGAATACCGATAACTGCCGTCGACATGACTGTCGGCATGAATACAGCCGTCTTGTACAAAGATTTAAATCGCTTAACATTCGCAATCATCAAGGAGCAAATCACGATAATCGGAACCTGGATGAAACAAGAGAAAAGAATAAAGTATCCATTGTTTTTAACCGCATTCCAGAACGTGTCATCTGTTAATGCTTTGGTATAATTCTTGAATCCCCAGAATTTCAAATGATCCGAAACACCGTTCCAGTTCGTCAAGCTGTAGTACACGGCATTAATCAGCGGGTAGATAAAAAATAGTACAAATAATACTAGGGCCGGAATAACAAAGAGCGCGTATATATAAGGGTTTCTCATCGCTTTGTTCATAACAGTATCCGCTCCATCCTCCAAAAGATTGTGTTTCTTGTGTAATGATAAAAGGGCGCCACCTGATTTAAGTAGCGGGTGGCGCCCCTTTCATTATCACATTCTAGAATTATTCAGCCGAAGCGTTTGCTTCTTCTTGAACTTTTTGAATGCTTTCTGCTGCTTTCTCAGGTGTTGTTTGGTTTCCAATCAACTTTTGAATTTGAACGCCGATTTCGGTTGTTACATCTGCAGGTACGATTGCATCAAATGCTGCATAGGAAATGTTAACATGTGTCAATACACCAGCGATTTCTTTCATTAATGGATCTTTAACGGATGCATCAACTTTTGCTTGATCTACTTTCATCGAAGGCAATACGCCGTCTTCAACCAAGCCGCGGATTTGCATATCTTCGTTGTACAAGTTTTTGATGAACGCTTTAACAGCTGCTAATTTTTGCGGATCTTTCGCAACTTCCGCGGAGAAGCCATATCCATTGTTCACGTCTTGCATCAAGGAAGTTTGATCGCCCTTACCGTTCGTTAAGGCAGGAAGGTTGAAGAATCCAACTTTACCAATCATCTTCGCACCATCTTGACCTTCTTTGAACAAGGAAGATGCCCATGTACCGTCGAACATCATGACTGCATCACCATTGAAGAATTGTGTGCGCATATCAGCGTACTCAAGACCAAGTTCGCCTTTTTTGAAGTAGCCTTTGTCTACCCAATCTTTATGTGTTTTGAACGCTGTAACAACGTCCGCATCTGTCCATTTCGCATCGCCAGTATTGAATTTCTCCGTTACATCCGAACCTGCTGTACGGGACCATAGGTTGTTCGTGATCATTAATGGTACCCATGCTGCTTTGGATCCAGCTGCTAGAGGAATTTTACCGTCTTTTTTAATCGTCTCGAGCAAGGTTTGGAACTCATCGAATGTCGTAGGTACTTTTAAGCCTTTTTGCTCGAAGTATTCTTTGTTGTAAAATACCGCTTCAGCGGATGCACCGATTGGCAAGCCGTATACTTTGCCATCAACTGTCCAAGGGCCTAAGTTCGTGAATTTATCTTTAATGCCAAGCTCATCAAGGATTGGCGTGATATCAAGCATTTTTCCTGCTTTCGCATATGTTTTTGCATCTGGGCTACCGAATGCATCGAAGATATCAGGTACGCTGCCGGATGCCATCTCGCCTCTAAGCTTTTCTTTACGGTTAACGTCAGAGTCAACACCATCTAATTTAAAGGTTAGGCCTTGCACTTCGCCTTGTGTCTTCTCTACAACTTCTTGAAGCATTTTAAAGCGAGTTTTCTTTTGCTCCCCGACTTGTGTATGACGGATTGTCATTTCGAACGGTTTCGCCTGCTCAGGTTCTTTAGTCGTTTCTGTCGTCGTCGTTGCATTGTTGTTATCTGTTGTCGTCGCTGGCTTTTCTTCCGTTTTGGATCCACAGCCTGCTAGCGCGATCGAAGCAACGAACACGAATGTCAGTAACATCAATAGACTTTTCTTCATTTAGAAGACCCTCCCAAAAACTTTTATTTGTTTGCTACACCTTTATTATAGGTCTTACTGCTTATTATGTAAGGACGTCATTTCGATGATCGAGGGATAAAATCATCTACAGTCCAAAATCCATTAGATAAAATGACAACAAAAAGAACTGTCAATTTCTAGGATTAGAAATCAACAGTTCTTTATTCAAAACTTTATATTTGGACCGTTTTACCTTCTTGTATTCCTTGCTCGATCAAACGGTACGCCCGCTTAACTTCATCTTCTGTCGGAGAAGGTACACCTTGTAGCGGGTATTCCCGTCCAAGCTGTTCCCACTTATAAATCCCCATCTGATGATATGGCAGGATCTCAAATTTCTCGACATTCTTAAGCGTGCCGATGAATCGACCCAGGTTCAACAAGTCATTCTCATCATCATGGATGCCAGGCACATACACATGTCTGATCCAGACTTTCTTCCCATGATCGGATAACCAACGCGCCGTCTTGAGCGTATGCTCAACGGATTGCGAAGTCAGCTTCAGATGCTTCTCGGGGTCAATGTGCTTGATGTCGAGTAACACGAGATCGGTTACTTCCATCAAATGCTCCATACGTTCCGATTCGGGATCGTTGAATCCATTCGAGTCCAGTGTCGTATGCAGATCCCACCGCTTCTTCACTTCTCGGAACAAGGCCGCAACGAAGTCCGCTTGCAATGTTGGTTCTCCTCCGGAGACGGTTAGTCCGCCCCCAGAGTTTTTGTAGTACGGGATATATGGCTCAATTTCTTTGATGATATCTTCAATCGTAACATGCTTGCCTTCGGATGTATCCCATGTATCGGGATTATGGCAATACTGACATTTCATCGCACAGCCCTGCATGAATAACACGAAACGAATACCTGGTCCATCAACGGTGCCAAAAGTTTCTAGTGAATGAATACGTCCCTCCACTCGCTTCACGCATCCTCTCTGCAATGCACTGTATAGCTATAACAGTTTGCTATTGATATTACATGGATCCATGGAACGTACGGTTAATAACGTCCATTTGTTGTTCTTTCGTCAACTTAATGAAGTTAACCGCGTATCCAGATACACGAATCGTAAGCTGCGGATAGTTCTCTGGATGTTCCATCGCATCAAGCAATTGCTCACGTGCGAATACGTTCACGTTCAAGTGATGCGCTCCGCTGCCGAAATAGCCATCCATCATGGATGTCAGGTTGGTTTTGCGCGACTCTTCGTCCTTACCAAGTGCTTTAGGCACGATCGAGAACGTATTGGAAATTCCATCCAAGCTGTGCTCATACGGTAATTTCGCTACAGAGCTCAAGGAAGCAAGAGCACCTTTCTTATCGCGTCCATGCATTGGGTTCGCACCCGGTGCAAATGGCTCGCCCGCTTTACGACCATCTGGTGTCGTACCTGTTTTCTTACCGTATACAACGTTCGAAGTGATAGTCAGAACGGATTGTGTTGGCAAGGAGTCACGGTATGTTTTGTGTTTACGAATCATACCCATGAATGTCTCAACAAGCTCGATCGCAATGGAGTCAACGCGATCATCATTGTTACCATAGTTCGGGAATTCGCCTTCCACTTCGAAGTCAACGGCAATCCCGTTCTCGTTACGGATTGGGCGAACTTTCGCGTATTTAATCGCACTTAGGGAATCGGCAACAACCGACAATCCTGCGATACCGCAAGCCATCGTGCGAAGAATGTCTTTATCATGAAGTGCCATCTCAATACGCTCATAAGAGTATTTATCATGCATGAAGTGAATGACGTTGAGTGTGTTCACATACAACTTCGCAAGCCATTCCATCACATTGTGATAACGTTTCATGACTTCTTTGTAGTCTAATACTTCAGATGTGATACGCGGGAATTCTGGGGAAACTTGAGCACCAGATTTCTCGTCTACGCCGCCATTGATCGCATATAGTAATGCTTTGGCAAGATTGGCACGCGCGCCGAAGAATTGCATTTGTTTACCAATACGCATTGCAGATACGCAGCATGCGATACCGTAGTCGTCACCGAAGTATGGACGCATCAAATCATCATTTTCGTACTGGATGGAGCTTGTTTCGATCGAAGCTTTTGCACAATATTTTTTGAAGCCTTCTGGCAATTTCGTCGACCATAATACCGTTAAGTTCGGCTCTGGAGCAGGACCTAGGTTGTATAATGTGTGCAAGAAGCGGAAGCTGTTACGAGTAACACGTGTCTCGCCATTCACACCCATACCACCGATGGATTCTGTTACCCATGTTGGGTCACCACTGAACAATTCGTTATAATCTGGTGTACGCAAGAATTTAACGATACGCAATTTCATAACGAAATGGTCAACCAATTCTTGTGCTTGTTCTTCGGTCAACGTACCTTCTTGAAGGTCGCGCTCGACATAAATATCTAGGAAAGATGAACAACGTCCTAAGGACATCGCTGCACCATTTTGTTCTTTAATCGCTGCAAGGTATCCGAAATACAACCATTGGAACGCTTCTTTCGCATTCATAGCTGGCTTCGAGATATCAAATCCGTGCATTTCACCCATTTTCTTCAGCTCGCCTAATGCGCGAATTTGTTCAGAAATTTCTTCACGGTCACGGATAACATCCGAAGTCATGGAATCAAGTTCCAAGTTCTTTAGATCTTGTTGTTTTTGCTTGATCAAAAAATCCACACCATACAAGGCAACTCGGCGATAGTCACCGATAATCCGTCCACGACCGTAAGCATCAGGTAGACCTGTAATGATACCCGCTTTACGTGCTGCTCTCATCTCCGATGTATAGGCATCGAATACACCTTGGTTATGTGTTTTGCGAATTTCTGTGAACATGTGGATGATCTCTTGCGGCAATTCGAAGCCGTATGCTTTACATGCATCAATCATCATTTTAATGCCGCCAAATGGTTGGATCGAACGTTTGAAAGGCTCATCTGTTTGAAGTCCAACGATTTGCTCTTTATCTTTATCTAAATAACCAGGGCCATGGGATACGATCGTTGAAGGATGATTCACATCTACATCCAGCACGCCGCCATTCGCGATTTCTTTTTTCGTAAGTTCGGATACGATCTTCCAAAGGGCCGTTGTATTCTCTGTAGGGCCTGCCAAGAAAGCTTCGTCACCAAGGTAAGGCGTAATGTTCAGACCGATAAAGTTATTTACGTTTACCTCTCTGCTCCATTTACCGTCTTTAAATCCACGCCATCCGTTTTGTTGTTTGTCCATAACTTCTCTTTCGATCACCGACATCGAAATCCCTCCGTTATTTCTATTTTCGCCGCTCATCGGAGCAGCCGACAATACTTTGTAACTTTTTTCACTATCTCGTTACATCCTTATTCTAGCTCATTTATCGCAATAGAGGTGTGACATCCATCACACCTCTACGCATCCAATTTCTACATTAATGAAATCGTAAAACTTTATTCAAATTTACCGTAGAAGGCATTGCGGTAGACATCTGCTAGCTCAGTTACAAGCGGCAATTTCGGATTGGCTGTTGTACATTGATCTTCGAATGCACGATCTGCCAAATAATCAACACGCGATTCAAAATCCTTCGCATCGAAACCAAGCGCTTGGAATGATTCAGGAATGCCTAATTTTCTGTTCAGATCACGGATTGCATTGACCAAGCTATTGACGCCTTCTTCCGTCGTCTTCGCTGGCAATCCTAGAATACGCGCGATTTCTGCGTAGCGCTCATCCGCAACGAAATGGTTATATTTCGGGAACGAGGAGAACTTCGTCGGTTTCTTCGCATTATAACGAATGACATGCGGCATCAAGATCGCATTTGTACGTCCATGTGCTGTATGGTATTGACCGCCCCATTTATGCGCCAAGCTGTGGTTAATGCCTAAGAATGCATTCGCGAAGGCCATCCCTGCAATCGTCGAAGCATTATGCATTTTCTCACGCGCAGTTGGGCAAGCTTCGTTGGCGGATTTCTCCAAGTATTGGAATACCAGCTGGATCGCTTTGATCGCAAGACCATCGGTAAAATCACTCGCCATTACGGATACATAAGCTTCAATCGCGTGTGTCAATACGTCCATGCCTGTATCAGCAACAGCTACTTTAGGCAATGAGTATACGAACTCAGGATCGACAATCGCTACGTCTGGTGTTAATTCGTAGTCTGCCAAAGGATACTTAGTATTACCTTTTTCTTTATCCGTAATAACCGCGAACGATGTTACTTCTGAACCTGTACCGGAAGTCGTCGGAATCGCAACGAATTTCGCTTTTTGTCCGAGACGTGGGTATTTGTAGATCCGTTTGCGGATATCCATGAACTTCTGTTTCAAATCGTCGAAGTCGGTATCAGGGTATTCATAGAACAGCCACATGCCTTTCGCAGCATCCATCGGCGATCCACCGCCAAGTGCGATAATGCAATCTGGTTGGAAACTGTTCATGAGCGCTGTTCCGCGTTCAACCGTTGCTGTCGATGGATCCGGCTCAACATCCGAGAAGATCTCAATCGCAACTGGAGTTTGGCGTTTACGCAAATAATGTTCTACTTTATCAACATATCCAAGCTTCACCATCATTGGATCCGTTACGATCAAGACGCGGCTAATATCCGGCATTTTCTCAAGGTATTGTGTGCTTCCTTTTTCAAAATAAATTTTATCCGGTACTTTGAACCATTGCATATTCACGGTACGATGCGCCACCCTTTTCACGTTAATGAGATTAACTGCTGTAACGTTCGAGGATGTCGAGTTACGTCCGTAAGATCCACAACCAAGTGTGAGCGATGGCATGTTCGTATTATAGATATCCCCGATTGCTCCATGGGTCGATGGAGAGTTAACAATAATCCGACCTGTCTGCAGACGATCCGCGAATCGTGCAATCACATCTTGGTCGTTCGAATGGATCGCTGACGAGTGGCCCATACCGCCGAATGCGACAACTTCTGCTGCGCGATCGATACCTGCTTGAGCATCTTTTACCTTGTAGCAAGCAAGAACTGGACTTAATTTCTCAGCTGATAATGGATATTGTGTACCTACACCGTCAAGTTCAGCGATCAAAATTTTAGTCCCTTCAGGAACTTTGATACCAGCCATCTCAGCAATTTTCGTTGCCGGCTGTCCAACGATGACGGGATTTACCGCACATTTGTCGCCTTTCATCGCGCTGCCTGTTAATTTCGCTGTTTCTTCTTTGGATAAGAAGTAACATCCATTGTCTGTCATTATTTTCTTCACTTTATTATAAATCGGCTCTTCAATGATCACAGCTTGCTCCGAAGCACAGATCATACCGTTATCGAATGTTTTGGAGAGAATTAGGTCAGTAACTGCTTGTTCTATATTCGCTGTTTTCTCGATAAACGCTGGCACGTTACCCGGTCCAACGCCAAGTGCTGGTTTGCCGCAGCTGTATGCCGCCTTCACCATGCCTGATCCGCCAGTTGCTAAGATAAGCGCAATATCTGGGTGATGCATCAATGAATCTGTTGCTTCCATGGAAGGGAACTCGATCCATTGAATACAATTTTTCGGTGCGCCATGAGCGACTGCTGCATCACGTAGAATACGAGCGGCTTCGACGCTGCATTTCTGAGCTGATGGATGGAATCCGAAAATGATCGGGTTACGTGTTTTAATCGAAATCAGAGCCTTGAACATGGTTGTTGATGTCGGGTTGGTTACTGGTGTAATCCCCATCACAATCCCGACAGGTTCAGCAATCTTCTGGAAATTATCGAATGAGTTGTCTTCGATCACGCCAACCGTTTTATCATATTTAATACTGTGGTAAATGTACTCTGTAGCAAAGATGTTCTTCGTAATTTTGTCTTCGTATACGCCACGGCCAGTTTCTTCCACGGCCATTTTGGCAAGTGGCATATGCTGATCCAGTCCTGCAAGCGCCATCGCCTGAACGATGGAGTCGATCTGCTCCTGGTTAAATCCCATGAACTCGTCAAGCGCTGCTTTCGCGTTCATTACGAGGGAATTGATGTGTTCCTGCACAGTAGGTACAGTTTTTTCTGCTTTTGTCTCTTTCACTGCCATGGTTCTCCATCCTCCATTTAAACTTCATATATTTAACAATTCCTGCTTACAAATTGATCATATCACATTGTTCCCCAAATTTCTACGTGAAATTATTCACAAAGTGTGAACATATTGTGAAAGAAATCACAATATCACTTTTTCGATTGTGCTACTATTCGTCAGTGATTTTTACCACAATGTTTACTGAATATTCAAATTTACTTAAAAATTAACGTTATGATGTGATCAAAAACGTGATAAAATAAGTTTGTGAAGAAATGCACATCATAGATTTTAACAACTAAAAAAGTGCATATCAGAGGAGGGAAATGATATTATGACACTTCTATCTCCAACCGATGTAGAAAGAACAGGTAATACCAGCGTATTCTCGGACATGAACTTCAATCGGTTATCTGTCGTAATGAAAGAACGAATTTTTCCAGAGGGATCCCATTTATTCTGGGAGGGCGATCCAACCGACAAACTGTTCTATATTAGCAAAGGCCGAGTCAAAATCACAAAATCGACTGATGAGGGCAAAGAGCTCATTATGTATATGTACCAAGCTGGGGACTTAGTCGGGAATGTCGATCCCTTCAACCAAGGCAAACACAGCTTCACAGCTGAAGTGATGGAAGAGACGGAAATTGGTATCGTGGAGCAGAAAGATCTTGAGCTTCTCCTCTGCCAACATTGCGACTTCTCCATTGAGTTCATGAAATGGATGGGACAGCATCATCGGCTCACGCAGACGAAATTCCGCGACCTCATGCTCTATGGAAAACCTGGCGCCTTATGCTCTACACTAATTCGACTAAGTAATTCTTATGGTGAACCGCACGGAGAACACACGATTATCAACAAGAAAGTAACACATACGGACTTATCCAATATGATCGGTGCGACACGTGAAAGTGTAAATCGGATGCTTAGCGACCTACGTAAGAAAGATGCCATCGAATACGAAGGCGGACTCATTGTCATTAAAGATGTTAAGCAGCTGCAGGAAATTTGTCATTGTGAGAAATGCCCATTATCGATATGCCGCATTTAATAATAAAGACCGCCTAGTCAAAAAGCATAGGTGGTCTTTATTTCGTCTTATATTCAAATGTAAACCTCGCACCACCATTCGGTGATTCCAGACATTCGACCTTCGTCTGCAGCTTATCTGCAATATGCTTGCAGATCGCGAGCCCAATTCCCGTTACTCCCGCTTCGCCGATATAATTCCGTTCGAAGACAGATTGCCGCTCTGCGATGGGCACCCCTGGACCATCATCATCAACGATGATACAAAACCCACTTGGCGTCTGTTCCAGTGTTACTACCACTTCCGTCGCTGCATAGCGAACCGCATTTTGCAGAAAATTAATGGTCAGCTGAAAAATTTGCTCCGCGGGTATAGCCAATTCCATCGCGGCAGCATGCATTTCGATCTTAACCTGACGCTCACTAGCAGCGGGCCCCAATAACTGTACAGCCTGCTCAATCAACTCTTTCAAATCTACATTTGTCATTTTCCATACTTCGTCTAAGGTCTCTAGTCTTGTAAGCTGCAGCAGCTTATCGACCAATTGAATCAGCCGTTTGGATTCCGTCGATACGACCTCTACCCCTTTTTCTACGGACACCACCTGATCTTTAATCGCCTCCGCATATCCCTGAATAGACATTAAAGGCGTACGAAGTTCATGAGATATGTTCTGCAGGAATTCTGTCTGCTGCTGATGATGCAGCCTAATACGTTCGGACATGGTGTGGAATGTATTCATTAACTGTCCAATTTCCGTGTCGTCTCCCTTCGGCATCCGTGCGCCTCGATACGATGGTTCAAATCGGCTCACCGCCTCTTTAAGCTTCATAAGCGGTCTCGTCGTATTCCAGACTAGCCATAAGCCGACGATGAAGATGACGACGAAGCTGATAATGACCGATCTTATCGAGATATGGAGAATTCGATCTGAAACTTGATTCAAAATATCCATTGGCGTATAGACAATGATGCGCAGCCCATTTTTGAGATTTTGATGCGTATACATCATTTTCTCTTGGTTCAGCTCGAAGAAATGATCCTGTCGCCCCATCGAAATATGCACAGTTCGACCAATCATTTCATCATCACCTGCAGCTATGATCTTATCTTCTTTGTTAAGGATAAAAAAATCAGCATAGTACATCCGATCCCGAAAGCGCAATTCCAAATCATCTGAGCTTAAATCCTCGGGATCGCCGCCTTCAATAATTTGTATCCCTTTCTCCATCTGAATACGCAACTGGTTCCTTGCTTGGTCCATTAACATACCATCGACGAGCCGATCTACCATATAGACGGACGTGAATACGGAGAAAATCATGACAATAATGAGTGCAATAAAAATTCGACCTCGAATCGTACGCATCAGCTTTTCACCGTCGCCTTATAGCCGAAACCCCACAACGTATCAATATGGAAAATTGCTCCTGCATCGCCCAACTTCTTACGAAGCCGCTTAACAAGATCGTCAACAACGCGAACTTCGCCCAAGAAATCATATTTCCAGACCTGCTGAATCAGCTGTTCTCGACTGAATGGACGCTCCATATGAGTCGCTAGGAATACGAGCAAATCATACTCACGAGAAGTGAAGGATATCTCCATCCCCTCCACCTCAACGCGGCGAAGCTCCTCACTGACCTTCATATTCCCAACCGTTAAATAAGTTCCATGTTCTGACGTCGTTGCGTCCACAGATTTATGCATTTGAACGAGACGCAGCATACCTTTCACACGCCCAACAAGTTCACGGGGATGAAACGGCTTACGAAGGAAATCATTACACCCCAGCTCCAGACCAATGATCCGGTCCTCTTCCTCCCCGCGTGCTGAAATCATAATAATCGGCATCTCTGTGAATGTACGAATCGTTGTAAGCAGTGACAACCCATTCACGCCTGGCATCATAATATCTAGAATCAGACAGTCCGGCGCCTCTGAACGAATTCGGTCCACAAGTTCGTGACCATCAGGGAAGGATGTCACTTGAAACCCATCCTTACGCAGATACTCTGAAATGAGTTGTAAAATATTCGGATCGTCATCAACAACAAATATATGTGACACCACATGCTCCCTCCTTCGTCTACTTTCCCTTCACTCTAGCAGAAAGCAAGAAAGACAGGAAGACTCCGTCCTCCCGCCTTTATGGATCAATTGCTTACTTCTTGCTACTCGTCGTTGTTTTTGCTTTTGTCGTTGTTGTTGTTTTTGCTTTTTTAATGGCTTTGTGATGATGTTTTTTATGTTTAGATACATGTTTTTTAAGCTTCGCAGCTTTATGTTTTGATTTAACGGCTTTTTTAACGACTTTCACCGTTTTAGCTTTTTTAGGAGCAGGTGCTGGTTTAGTAACCTTCACGGCTTTCGTTGTTGCCGTTTTTGTCTCTACCTTTGCCGCTGCCTTCGTATCTACTTTCTTCGCTGTCGTTGGTGCATCTGCAGCAAAGGCTGCTGTACCAGCGCTAACCACCATCAGTGCAGCTGTCAAACATGTTACAACGGTTTTTTTCAAATTCATCATTTTGTAACTCTCCTCTCGATTGGGTATAACCTAATATTAGCGCCCAATCATGTGAGGATTATCGAAAAATGATGTGAAAAGTGTATGAAAATCAACGTGATTTATTTCGTTTTCGTTTCTTTCACTACGATCTCTAGAATATCGTCTTCTTTGATGACCATATCCATCCGTTTTCCGCTTGTCAGCGGGTTACCATTGAGTAGAATTCCCCAATGGAGCCGCGAATCCAAGGCGACTTCGTTCACAGATACGATATCTTTACCATCTGCAGTTAATTTGATGACACCACTGCCCTCAAGAAGCTGCCGCAATGTGATCCCCTCTTTATACTTACTTAAAATGGATTTCGTAAGATTCGGAACGATATTCCCACCATTAATACCGATAGCAATCGTAGGAACCGTGTTCACCTGCGTACTCTTTAGTACCGGGGCTTCGGAATCGAGATGATCTGTTGTAGAACACGATATGATGAATAAACTTAACATCAATGCGTAAATTCCGAGGATTAGTTTCTTTGAATTCATCGTCGACACTCTCTTTCCGCACATAATCTAACGATTCTATTATGATACAGTTTGTACGAAAAAGGGTATCAAAGCGATTACAAAATGATATCACTCGTTCAAAAGTCCCAAATCAAGGGATTACTACCATTTCGCCTTCTGTAATCGTAAAGCATTCAACACAACCGATATAGAACTTAGCGCCATCGCTGCTCCAACAATCCAAGGCTCTAGCAAGCCAAAAGCCGCAATAGGAATCGCAATCGTATTATACACGAGCGCTAAGAACAGATTTAATTTCATGTTGTTCATCGTCTTATTGCTAATCTGAATGGCATCTGCAATCGAGTTCAGATCTTCTCGCATAATGGTGACATCCCCTGCATCCATCGCCACATCCAAGCTTGGTCCAATCGAAATACCGATATCTGAAGCGGCTAGTGCAGCTCCATTATTCGATACGTCACCTACCATAGCGACCTGATGTCCTTCCGTCTGTAACGTTCGAATGGCTTCTGCTTTCTCATCGGGATGCACTTCCGCAAGGACATGAACAATCCCAACCTCATGCGCAATGGCGTTCGCCGTCCGACGGTGATCTCCTGTCATGAGGACCACTTCAATCCCCATTTGCTTCAATCTTGCAATGGCAGACGCCGTCGTTTCTTTCACCTCATCCGATACCATAAGTGTACCTACATAAGTTCCGTCAACCGCTGCGAGTATTGCTGTTCTGCCCGTTGATTCTAGTGCAGCCAGCTTAGGCTCTGCGACACTGAAGCCAATATGATATTGACTGAGCAATCTTCTGGTACCGATCACAAGATCATGCCCATCGACAACAGCACGTATCCCATAACCTGCATAAGACTCAAGATATTCTATCGTAATCGTATCATCTGCGAGGCTTATACCTCGTTCTTCGATCCCTCGAACGATAGCAGCAGCAATCGGATGAGCAGAACTGCGTTCAGCAAGCCCAATCCAACGCAGCAGCATTTCCGCATTCAGTCCGCTTTGAATTTGATCAAGATTATGCTCGAGCGCTACCTCTGTCAGCGTAGGAAGTCCCTTCGTAATCGTCCCCCGCTTATCTAACACGATCGTGTCTACTTCATGCGTGGATTCGAGGAACTCGCCGCCCTTGAATAGAACACCAACTTCCGCTGCACGACCAGAGCCAACCATTATGGATGCAGGGGTAGCCAGACCAAGTGCACAAGGACAAGCAATAACCAATACCGATATTCCCGCTTCAAGCGCAGCCGCAAGATCTCCGGCCTGGAAGACCATATACCATAAACCAAACGTGATGATAGCAATCATAACCACAATAGGCACGAATACACTCGCAACAGAATCCGCAACCCGCTGAATAGGCGCTTTCGATTGCTGCGCCTCCTCCACCACTTTAATCATGCGGGACAGTACGGTCTGTCCACCGATTCGATCTGCTCTCAAATAGAAGCTCGATTCATCATTAATCGTTGCACCAAAGACACGATCACCGCTTTGTTTAGAGACAAGGCTCTTTTCTCCAGTTAACATCGATTCATCGATGAACGATGCGCCTTCCACAATCGTACCATCTACAGGAATCTGTTCTTTTGGTTGAACGAGCAGAATATCATTCACTTGGACATCTTCAATCGTAACATTGACGGGCTGACCGTCCCGCATAATCGTCGCTGAATGAGGTCTTAAACGCATCAAGGCCTTTACTGCCGCAGAATTCTGCCCTTTCGCTAGAGACTCGAGCAGCTTCCCAATGAGTACCAACGTAATCAATAGAGCACTTGTCTCAAAATAGACGCCAGGCATATAGTAATATTGGTTCGTCCATTTGACCATGGCAACTAGGCTGTAAACGTATGCGGATGTCGTACTTAACACGACGAGCACATCTAGATTCGCAATCCCGTGCCGCAGTGCTTGACAAGCGCCCACATAGAAGGAACGGCCAATCCAGAACTGTACCGGGGTCGCAAGGAGAAATTGTACCCACGGATTAAGTAAGAACGAAGGAACATACATGTTCGTCATCCAGGCAAAACGTGAGATCATCACCCATAAGAGAGGTAAAGATAAAATCACGGATAGAATCAGATTCTTCTGCTGTTCCGCTAGGGTATTCTTCATTATTCGATTGTCCAAGGCGGCACTCGACTTCTCGAATGCATCTATATTACGAACTTGCAATTCCTTCTTATCCATCGACACAACCTCATTCCATCTTGCATAGCTCATTCTATTTATTTCGATTTTTCAACCGATTCATACCTTATTCCTTTATCATAACAACCCCCCATGCCCCGTGCAACATGTTTCACAGTGGGAAATGGAGAAAGCTTTATTCCGAATGAAATAAAAAACATGCGGATAGATCTCCGCATGTTAGATCAATGCTCTATGAAGAATAACTTACGAGAATACCGCCTTCACCCGCATACGTTCCGATGACTGGGCCCATATTCGTAATAATCACTTTGTCGAATGGATATTTGCTCACTAAATCCTTCATGAAGGCTTTGGCCCGCTCTTCACAATTCGAATGGGCGCATGCAATCCAGGATTTATCGGCATGATGCCAAGTTTCCCCTACCTTATCCATCAAATGCTTCATTGTTTTTTGCGTCCCGCGAAGTTTCTCTACGACCTCGACCGCTCCCTCTTCACTCGCCTGCATCAGCAATTTTATATTCAGAACCGAAGCAACCTTCCCTGCCAGGCGGCTCATACGCCCCCCGCGAATGACATTTTCCAATGTATCTAAAGTAAATAAAGTATGCGAGGATGTAATAAGTGCTTGAATTCGTGTAAGCAGCGCCTCAAATGCCATCGTATGTGCCCATTCGGACGCGCGAATCGCAATTAATCCGAGACCCATGGATGTCGTCTTCACATCGATCACTTCCAATTCACCTGTGAAGCCTTCATCACGATACATCTCTTTCGCCATTAATGCATGCTGGTAAGTACTACTTAAGACGGAAGATAACGTCAATACAAGAATGGGCTGCTTCGGATCCGCCGCCTTAAATTGGGTTAGAAACGCCATCGGCGAAGGACTCGATGTCTTCGGAAGCTCTTCGGACGCTTGCATCTTGGCATAGAACAATTCTGAGTCCATATTGGATTTGAACTGTTCATGTCCAAATTGGACGCACAGCGGTACTATTGAAATGTTGTACTGTTCTGAGAGCTCCTGTGTAAGATCTGAGCTGCCATCTGTAATGATTTTGATCGTCATAGATTCGTGATTCTCCCGTCATCATGATGTACTACGTATCCGTCTCATTATACTGACATCATGACACGAGTTCAACACTAGGAATTTTCCTAATCTCGCAATCGATTCATAGGATTAAGATTTCAAGACATCGTGATCCACATAACGTTCGCCGTTCAATTCACTAATAATGTTAATCGCAACCTTCGCGCCGTCACCCGATGTAATAATCGTATGGACACTTGTACCTGCTACCGTACCCGCTGCCCAAATGTTCGCTTGGCTCGTCCGTCCGTCAGCATCTACCGCAATAACTGTCTTAATACGCGGCTCACGGCCTTCTTTTAATTCAAGACCAATATGATTCGCGAGGTCTGTCAACGCGCCTGTTGCAAGCAGAACATGCTTCCCCGTATAGTCGCCGCCCTCGGTATGTACTTGAATTCCTTCTTCTGTGGTTGTCACATTCGTTACTTTCGCTTCCACATATTCCGCGCCAAAGCTTGCAGCCTGCTCAAGGCCTTGGGCAATGAGATCTGGTCCTGATATTTCCTTGATGCCGTAATGGTTCAGCATCCATGCACGCTTCGTCATACTCTGATTGCTATCAATAATCAACGTAGATTTCCCTGCTTTTGCTGCGAAAATCGCTGCACTTCCGCCTGCCGTACCGCCGCCAATAATAATTACATCATACATTTCCATCTCTCCCTTATCGAAATATGTTCCTTATACAACTTAATTATACGATCTTTCGGAGTAGGTTGCTAGTTACTTCCAATTACGACAGGGACCTCGTTACGCAGAATCGAGTACAGCTTGACGCTCTCGAACCGACCTCGGATGAAGAGCTGCTCACGAATCACACCTTCGTAGGTCATTCCAAGCTTCTGCATCACCCGCTCTGAACCAATATTCTCCAGATTACAGCGTGCTTCCAGACGATTCAAATCCATCTTCTGAAATCCGAATTGAAGGACCGTACGCGCAGCCTCACTCATAATCCCTTGATTCCAGTATTCTGCCGATAATGCATAACCAATTTCTGCACGTTGATGTTCCGGCGCCCAGTAGACGAATCCACATGTCCCAATGAATTTGCCATTGGGTTTATATTCGATCCCCCAGTTCGTCACCCGCCCCTCCCGGTAGCGTTGTTCAATCGCATCAAGAAAATACTCCGAATCACGCAGCGTTCGGTGGGTATTCCACATCGTATAACGTGTCACTTCTGCATTGGAGGCATAAGCGAACAAATCCCGCGCATCGCTTCTCCGCATTTTGCGAAGGATCAACCGTTCCGTCTCCAACCGTGGCAAGTTCCTAAATAATTCTTCCATGCTCAGCATCAGCAGCACCTCCACTTATGACTTGCTGTCTGTCGCGATCGAGTTCCTCAATCCGCTGAATCAGTACCTCAAGCGGTAGATCCGCCATCGACATGAGCATCACGTCCTGGATTGTAAACGGCAAACGATGGGTAAGTGCATTGGGAACCGCTACGCCGTATAATCCCGCTGCTTTGGCAGCCGTTAACCCATTGACTGAATCTTCGAAGGCGATCGTTTCATGTCCTTCTACCCCTAGCTGCTTCAAGGCAAGGCGATATAATGCGGGATCTGGCTTCACTTGTTCGACGTCGTCAGCGGTATAGATGCATTCATAGTAGTCGTAAATCTCGTATTTCTTCAAGTAACTCTCTACCCATGCCCGTGGTGAACTCGATGCAAGACCGATCTTGAGACCGGTACGCTTCGCCACGATCAGGTAATCCAGGACACCTTCGCGAAGCTTCTGCTTCTCCATTTTGGATAAGAATAATTCGTGTACTTCTGTTCGCAGCTCTCTTTCATCCGGTTGTCCTTGCAGTTGATCAGCCAAATAACCGTAAGGATTGAAAGCCTCATGACTAGCTCCGATTGCATTGTTGAACAATTCTTCTGGAAATGAAATACCATACTTCGCATACACTTGCTGAAGCGATTCGTACCACGGGGTTTCCGTATCCAAAGTTAATCCATCAAAATCAAACACCACTGCTCTAATCAATGACTTCCCCTCCATCCACAATCTCTAAATTCTTATAATTGCAAACACATATAGTCTTCATCCCAATACAGGTCGTTCCATCGCATCGCACGCGCCTCTTGACCGTACACCTGAAACCCTGCTTGCTCATAGAGACGTCTTGCCGTCTGATTGGTTGTAACAATCGATAAGTTTAATTGCTCCAGTCCGACAATGTTACGTGCATGTACAATGGCCTGCTGCAGTAATGTTCTTCCAATGCCTTGACCTTGCTCGGAAGGTGTCACATACATGCCCCAGAGCACGCCTTTGTGGCGGAACTTCACACCGGATTCCCGGTAAAATCCGATCACTCCTACCAATTCTTGCTCTTCCGTCCACGCACCAAGCACGAATCGATCTGAAGTACTCACGATTTTCGATCGGATTTTTTCCATTGGGTTTTTCATCGCCTCTTCCAGACTCTCGCCAAAGTATTCCGGATAGAGACGTAATCCTTCGAGACGTAGATCTGTAAAGGCTTCGACGTCTGTCTTTTGAAGTTGTCGAATGTGGATTGTCTTCGATGTCGTATCCTCATCTCTTACATGCGTTATCACTTCTAACTTCGGCCATAAGTAACGCCAATTTTTCGACTCAACACGCTGCAAGAAATAATCCACATCTTCAAAATAGGGTCCACGCCGCACTAATAATTGAAATAAATCATCCAGTCCGTGAGGGGCAAAAATCTCAATCCGATCTTGGTCATTGATACGAACCGCGACAGCCGTAGCCGTTTCAGGCCACCGCAGCATCGCGTCAGCGATCGAGTGATATGGCGCGTGATGATTGCGTAGATGCATGCGCGCCTGGTTCTTCACAGACCATTGATATTGCGACATTTGCTTCATGAGGTCCTTCTCGAATCTTCGATCCCGCTCCTCTGACTTCGAACTTGCATCATAATAAATGACATCCACGTCATTGAGCGGTGTACGCGCACCAAATCCATGAAGCCGATCCCAGACGTAATTGCGAATGAACCCAGCTGCGATCGCACCTTCATTCATTTTGAGCGCCCGGACAAGGCGAAGGGCATCGATCATATCCTGGTCCTGCGAAATCCATTGCGTCAGCTGTTGTTCCCAATTCATTCAAGCCACCACCTATGCCTGTTAAGTGCATTTATTATAATCCAAAATAAAAATCAAATGTGTATTTATTTGGAAAAAAAGACAGTTTTCTTGGATGCGTCAAACGCCAGAAAACTGCCCTTATTGCTCACTTGTAGGATGAAATTCCTAATTTCTTGCCTCTGCCTGTTGTATAAGAAAAGCCTTATCTGATACAGTCATGATACGGGGATATTTACCCCAAAACACACGATATTCCTGCACATGTCTTAATGCCGGTCCTAATTGAGTCGCAGAACGATTCCCAAGCATGCATGGTTCATCCAAACCTGTTACAGGAGGTTAGAACAATGAGAATTTTCGCTTCCAAGCTTCGCGTATCTCTTGTTGTGTTGGTGTCCATCTGTCTGCTCGGTACCCAATCTTCGCTCGCCCAAGACCATCATCTGGTCACTCGTAAATCGTAACACTAAGACCAGCCCATACGCTCTCGCAAAGTCGTAATGTGGGCGGTGTGATGCTTGCCGTGCCATGCACATATATTCCTAAGTTCGTCGCAAGTTTCACTTCGCCCGAATCTGGATGGAGAAAGGATTTCTATGCCCAAGCTGCTTCCATGTTCATTTCCCCTGTACTAATCTTCTTCCGTTATATACTCACAGCGGAACCGCTCTACTCCAGGATACTTCTCTCCCAGGCTAAATACAGCAAAACCAATATTACGATAGAAATCTGCTGCATCTTCATCCGTCTCAGCTACAATCGACTTCGGATTCGTGAGCCCAATCAACTCCAGCATAATGCTTCGTCCGTAACCCTGTTCCCGATTCTCAGGTCGAACCGCAATATGCTGCAAGATGAGATTTTGATCTTCATCCATCGTAAAACCGACAATCCCTATTACTTCATCTTCTTCAACCGCGCCGTACAACTGCAACTGATCCTCTTGCTGATAGCGTGCAACGGCTTGCTCTATCCGGTCGGGATCTGGGAAAACGGAGTAACCAATCAGTTCACGAATTTCTTCCTCATTAAGTCGATGTTTGATGTGTTCTAACATGATCATTCACTCCAGTATAGGTAGATTACGAAACTTCTTCGAACCCCCATTATATACGATTACACGATCTGATAAAATATGAATCATAAGACCATAAACATGGCGCCATGGAACAACTTCTCCCTAATAGCGCGCTAGCCCTTGAAATAAAGCTCATATGTATAGAAATGTTCATCTCGTTCATATCCAAGTGATTCGTAGAGGCGCTGGGCTATCTTATTGTCATGCGCAGTGGACAAGGTCAGTCCTTTCGCGCTTGATTCAAGTGCAAAGCGATAGGCCTTATCCATGAGTTGACGTCCAACACGCTGCTTCCTTGCTTCAGAGATTACGAAGAGATCGTTCAAGATCCACAATCGCTGCATGGAAACGGAAGAGAACGAAGGATATAACTGAACGAAGCCAAGACCGCAGCGATCTTCTATTGATGAATACGCGATGAATGCCGTAGATTCCTTGTGCGTAATCCGCTCCTGTAGAAAGGTTGCTGCGCCATCCAAATCTGACGACTGACCGTAGAACATCCGGTATTGATTAAATAATAGAGCTAATTGAGGGACATCCTCTACCCCTGCTTGCTTGATCCATACGGAATTATCCATTTCCTCTGCCTCACTTTCTTCCTCTTAAAATAGTCAAATCCGTGCCGTCATCCATTCGATCCATACGACAGCAGGCATGAAGATCACTTGCCCCAGCAATGTACCTACAAAACGAGACATCATCATGAGCCCATACACCTTGCCAAGCCGATCCTGATCTGCTTCATTACGAAGTGCTCGATCGGTCATGAGCGCAATCTGCGGATCAATTAGCACGGTCATAATGATCGTCGCAATCCCATTAATCAGTCCCGAGGACTGCGATGCAGCGATACCAGATACTGCCACGAAAGAGGCATATAACGCAGCTAACACCCCAACGGTATAGATCGACGTAACGACACAGTTCAATAGGAGTAGCCTTTTGGGAACATTATAGATTCGCAAGGCTCTCAGCATTTTCAATGTGGGTCTACGAAGATGGGTCCGGGCATGCTTCAGCTTGTCCAGCGATACACTCGTGAGCAGCTTCGGAATCGAACCTGACACCTCTAAGTGGGATATCATACGACCTGCAAGAAATACGACAGAAGGAAATAACAGCATGGCAAGCACCGTGCCAATCGACGCTGAACCGATAATCAGACGGAAATATTTCTCAAGAGGAAATCCTGCGTTGAGCTTGGCATAGTCTATCATCTTCCCGACCATAACGCCTTGCAGCATGTTGGAAGTACGGGCGACGAGCACAATCATACCCGATAGGGTTAGCGATACTGCTAGCTTTCCTGTTCGAACACCCGCAAATCGTACAGCATAGGATAACGTCTCCGAGGTATGAATTATCATCGTGAGCAGCGAGACGATCAATAGTTGTTGCAGCATCATTTCCCCTCCAATATACACAACAAACCCACCATCGAAGCATTCTCGTGGTGGACTGTAAGTCGAAGATGATCTAGTCGTAAACATCGTAGCCACCAAGAGTCTTTACGCTCTCATTGTACCACTTTTTACCACTAATGATAAGATCATATGTTCTGACAAAATGTATTGTTTTTTGCACAATTTTATGTAACAGGAATCACAGAGACAAAATGTTCAACGACAGGGAAAGGATCATATATATAGGAAGAGAGCATCCCCCTACCCTAAGGTAGAACGGGATGCTCTAATCGTAATTTCCTTATTTAGCTGGTGTTGTACCTGTCTCTTTTGGAGCCGTTTTGTCGAGTGTATTCGTGATTTTCGCTTTATCGCGCAAGCCTTGAATGTATTCATTCGACATTTCCGAAATTTTCTGCTTCGTCAATTGTTCTTTAATCTCTACTTTTTTATCGTCCAGCGTAGGGTTAACCGCTTCTTTTTTATCCGTTAGTTTAATAATATGGTAGCCAAATTGCGACTTGATAGGCTCGCTGACCTCGCCCACTTTCATCTTGAAAGCTGCCTCTTCAAATTCAGGCACCATTTGGCCTTTGCCGAAGAAGTTCAGATCGCCGCCATTTACCTTCGAACCGGTATCTGTTGATTTCTCTTTTGCAAGAGCTGCAAAATCTGCCCCGCCCTTCAATTCCTTCTCAATGGCATCCGCCTCTTCCTTCGTCTTCACAAGGATATGGGAAGCGCGCACCTGCTCTGGCGTGGACATCGAAGCTTTATTCGCTTCGTAGAAATCTTTGATCTCCTGATCCGTTACATTGACCTTCGGTGTAAGCAGCTTCGTTAATTGCACTTGCGGTATCATTTCTTTACGCAGCGCTTCGACTGTTAGGTTATACTGCGCCAGCATTTGATTGAAGCCTTCATCACCGCCAGAGGATTTCTTAATATTGTCTACTTCCTTGTCAATGTCTGCTTCGGAGACTGTAATATTCGCTTTCTTCGCCTCTTGGCCGATCACCTCGTACATGATCAAACTATTGATTGTATTCGTGCCACCTGCTTCAAGCATGGCGTCATAGAGCTTATCTCTTGTAATGTCCGCGCCATTAACGGAGGCAACGACTTCTTTCCCTTTGTCTAAAGGCGGCTTCAAGGTCACGAATACAAGGCCGATCAATAGAACAGCCGAGATCATCATCCATACCGGCGTCATATTCCGTCTTGATGCTGCTGCAGGTGCTGTTGCAATGGCATTCTGATCTGCCGGGGCTACCGCTGCAGCGACTTGCTCCAATGCAGGCTCCTCTTCTTGCGCTGTCACTTGTTGTACCGACTCCAATTCGTGTTCTTGTTCTGTTGTATGCTCAGCTTCGGAATGGGCTTGTCCAGCAATAACCTCAGCTTCATCGCTCGATGGCGTGTTCTCTGCCCCCTCTGAAGCTGCCGATGCAGCTACCTCCTCTTCCGTAAGATTCTTCTTTTCTTTATTTTCCACGTAATAACTCCCTTTCAACTTTCATGGTATGAGTATTCTTTCCACACACTATACCAGAACACCTCTCACCAAACCTTAAACTTAGATAAAAAACCACTTGCTTTCCTTAAGGCAGCTTTAAGGTTTACGCTGTCCGATTTGTAACGGACCGCCACATCTATTATGATAAAGATCACAGTAACCCTCTTAGAAACGGAGTGAAAACAACCATGTCATCTGCAACGAATCAAGCGTTAGCGACCTTTGCCGGTGGATGCTTCTGGTGTATGGTATCCCCCTTTGATGAAATGCCAGGAATCCATCGAGTCGTATCTGGATACACAGGCGGACACACCGAGAACCCAACGTATAAGGAAGTCTGTTCCGAGACGACTGGTCATTACGAAGCCGTCCAAATTACGTTCGACCCTGCAATCTTCCCGTACACGAGGCTGCTCGAACTCTTCTGGCAGCAGATCGACCCAACCGATGCAGGCGGACAGTTCTATGACCGCGGCTCTTCTTACCAGACCGCCATCTTCTACCATTCAGAGGAACAGCGTGAGCAAGCCGAAGCATCGAAGCAAGCTCTCGCAGCGAGTGGACGGTTCGATAAGCCCATTGCCACCGAGATTCTACCAGCAGCTCCATTCTATGCAGCAGAAGATTATCATCAAGGCTACTATCGAACGAATCCATCTCATTATAAGCGATACCGTACAGGATCTGGACGCGACGCCTTCATCGCAGCGCATTGGGGGAAGGCGATCAGCAAGGAAGAACTTCATACCAAGCTTACGCCAATCCAATATGAAGTAACACAAAACAACGGAACAGAACCGCCGTTCCGCAATGAATTCTGGGATCATCATGGCGAAGGGATCTATGTCGACATCGTCTCCGGCGAGCCGCTATTCAGTTCGCTAGACAAATTCGATTCTGGATGCGGATGGCCGAGCTTCACGAAGCCGATACGAGCCCATCAAGTCGTCGAGAAAGTCGATATGAGCCATCTCATGATCCGTACGGAGGTCCGAAGCAAAGAGGCCGATTCGCATCTTGGCCATGTGTTCAACGACGGACCTGGGGAGAATGGTCTACGATATTGCATCAACTCCGCTGCCCTTCGGTTTGTTCCTGTCGATCGCCTGGAGGAAGAAGGCTACGGCATCTACAAGAGTTTATTCCAAGTCTAATACTGAGTACCCGTTGCTGACCCAACACGAAACGCCGAACTCCGACCCGCTGATGCGGGAGGATTTCGGCGTTTGCATTATGCTGACGGCATGAAGAACTTGATCTCCTCCCCTTCGCAATCAATCGTTAGGTTACGGCCTTCGAGGAACCATACATCCTGCTCTTCCATGTAGAACGTAATATGATTTTCGATAGCCATCAACCCGATGAACATTGGACGATCATGCTGGATCCCCAGCCAATAAGGCCCATCCTCACTCATTCCGCAATAACGAACAAAAATACGAACGACATCCCCACGAGCAAAGCCCCATTCCTTCTGAAAACATTCCACAGCGGATGTTGTCACATGCAGCTTCATCGGTTACCCTCCTCCATTCAATGGCCTTATCGTTATATATTCAAGATGTAAGCGGTTAAACCCAATATTTTCATAAAATGGCCATCGTTATTGCATACATATCTTTGTTTAGAGGGTACACTGTATGGGGACCTATATCATCTTACATACCAAGTAATAAGCTACAAATTTTTTGAAAATGGGAGTGTTTATCATGAATGAACATCAACAACGAGTTACACGCGTCGCCTTAATTGGCTCCGGATTCGTCGGTGCAAGCTATGCTTTCGCACTATTAAACCAAGGCATTACGACTGAACTTGTCATTATTGATAAGAATGAATATAAAGCGGAAGGGGATGCAATGGACCTGAACCACGGCATTCCATTTGCACCTTATATGAAAATATGGGCGGGCGATTATGAGGATTGCGCAACAGCCGATCTCGTGGTCATCACGGCAGGAGCGAACCAAGCGCCTGGCGAGACGCGGCTAGATTTGATCAATAAGAATGCTTCGATCTTCAAAGGCATTGTCGATGGAGTTATGAAGAGCGGATTCCAAGGGATCTTCCTCGTCGCGACGAATCCTGTCGATGTCTTAACCTATGTCACTCAGAAGTACTCTGGATTGCCTGCGGGCCGTGTGTTCGGTTCAGGTACAATCCTCGATACGGCGCGTCTTCGCTTCTTGCTCGGACAAGAATTCGATATTGACCCGCGAAGCGTGCATGCTTATGTCATGGGTGAGCATGGGGATACTGAATTACCGATTTGGAGCAACACGAATATCGGGGGCCGATCACTGCGCGATTATCAGCAGAAGCAAGGATATCCGTCGCAGGAGAAGCTGGATGAAATCTTCGTCAATGTCCGCGATGCAGCCTATCAAATTATTGAACGAAAGGGCGCAACTTACTACGGTATCGCCATGGGGCTAGCGCGATTAACCAAGGCTATTCTGTGGAACGAGAATGCGGTGCTCTCCGTATCGACGCTGCTAACAGGACAATACGGACTAAATGACGTATATCTGGGTGTGCCAGCGGTCGTGAACCGTTCAGGCGTAAGAGAAGTCGTGGAATTAAAATTAGCCGAGGATGAGCTTCAGAAGCTGCATCACTCGGCCAATATTCTCAAACAGGCGATTCAATCCATTAAGCATTAAACATATTTAGGCAAGTAGTCTCCATGGGCTTCAATGAGCTCATCACACATCGCGATGATATCATCCATCGACAGCTCTGCAGCTGTATGCGGATCTAGCATTGCGGCGTGGTAGATGTGCTCTTTGCGGCCCGTCATTGCAGCTTCGATCGTCAGGAGCTGCGTATTGATATTCGTACGATTCAATGCCGCACATTGCGGTGGAAGATCCCCGACATACGTAGGCGTAACCCCGTTACGATCCACAAGACATGGCACCTCGACACAAGCTTCACGCGGCAAGTTCGTAATCAATCCCGTATTCATCACGTTACCACCGATCCGGAACGGCTTATCTGTCTCAATCGCTTCCATGATGTGTGACGCGTATTCATGTGTACGTTTATGCGTTAAATCGTTGTTATTCACCAGCGAATCGCGCATTCTCTTCCAGCCTTCAATTTGCTCAATGCAACGGCGCGGATACTCATCTAATGGAATGTTGAAGCGCTCAATGAGTTCTGGATAATTGCGTTTAATGAAGTACGGATGATACTCCGCATTATGCTCCGAAGATTCCGTGATATAATATCCGAATTTCAGCATCATTTCGAAGCGTACCTTGTCATAATGGCTCTCTTGCTGCTTCAGTGCTGCCAGGCGTTTAATTTCAGGGTACAGATCTTCGCCGTCTTTCGTCACAGAAAGAAGCCATGCCATATGGTTAATCCCCGCGATTTGGTATTTCACGCCCTCGGTATCGATTCCTAATTGAGAGAACAAGTGCGGTACACATACTTGTACACTATGGCATAGACCTACCGTCTTAATACCCCCGTACGTATTCATGACATTCGTAAGCACAGCCATTGGGTTCGTATAGTTCATGAACAACGCATCAGGACATACCTCTTGCATATCTCTTGCAAAATCGAGCATAACCGGAATGGTACGCAAGTTCCGGAAGATCCCGCCAATCCCAACTGTATCGGCAATCGTCTGGCGCAAACCGTATTTTTTCGGAATTTCGAAATCCGTAATCGTACAAGGGTCATATCCACCCACTTGAATTGCATTTGCAACATACTTTGCACCGCGCAGCGCTTCTTTGCGATCGGTATAAGCCACAATTCGGCACGTGCTTCCGAGCGTATTTTTGAGATTATTCAACATTTTCTCCGAATCTCTTAGACGCTCCATATCAATATCGAACAAGGCAATTTCGAATCCTTGAAGCGCTGGGGTCATCATGCTATCGCCTAGGACATTTTTGGCAAATACTGTACTTCCCGCACCGAGAAATGTAATCTTCGACATCTGTTTCCGCCTCCATCAGGTTCATCAGTCAGGTCCCTCAACCACTTGGGCCTCTTGTATTAACTATACTCAGCCCAAGTTCTTGGCACTATGGAAGGAAACAACATGAATATGGAGAAATGCAATATTTTATAGATTATCTACTCTTAACAAGCAGCTGAACCGCTTCCTGTATAACCTCATCCGGGTTATTCCCTTTGCCCAGCTCTTCCTTCACACACTCCGCTAGATTCGTTCCGACGACAAGACCTATCGTACGGTCCACCGCGGTACGAATGGCCGAGAGCTGCGTAATGACATCACGGCAATCTTTTTCATTCTCCATCATGCGAAGCACACCTTGCACCTGTCCCTCAATTCTTCGCAATCGATTGCGCATCTGATCCGTATATTCCATCTTCCGACACCCCTCTTGTCTAAATAAATAAATTCAAGCCTGCATCTTCCGCATCGCCAAGGTAGGTTGCGACGCCGCCGTATTCTACACCATCGATTAATTCTTCTGCCTTGATCCCCATAATGTCCATACTCATCGTGCACGCTACGAGCTTAACGCCAACATCTACAGCATTCTTCATTAGCGTTTCCAGAGAGTCAACATTTTTGCGGTCCATCGCATATTGAATCATTTTGGCACCCATGCCGCCCATGTTCATCTTCGATAACGGCAGCGCCTTCGGTCCTTTAGGCATCATCATTCCGAACATTTTCTCCATCAGGTCCTTATCTACAGTCGTATCGCTTGGCCCAGACTTCCGCAGCACATTCAGTCCCCAGAATGTGAAGAACATCGTAACTGGTTTCCCCATGGCAGCCGCGCCCGTCGCGATGATGAACGAGGCGATCGTCTTGTCCAAATCCCCGCTGAATACGACCAGCGTCGCACCATTTTTGACAGTACTAGATTGTGATTCCACTGCGTTGTTCACACTGCCTTTCTGAATCAACACACGACAGACTTTATTCTCGAAGGAAGATTCCAGCAGCGTATTGCCTGTCTTCTCACACCATGATGCGATATCGCTCGAGAACCCCGGATCGGTCGCTGTAACTTCGGCAATCTCGCCATCCTTCATATTACTGATTGTCTGATATACCTGTAGAATCGGGCCCGGACACTGCAAGCCGCAAGCATCTACCGTTACCTGAATGGTGCGGGGCTGCGTCACAACCGATTGAACCGTCTCCACAGCTGCAGCCACAGTCGATACCACCTCTGCGTCTACCTTACGCTGCTGTTTTCGCTTCTCCATATCTGCTTGCTCCCTCCGAATCACGCTATAGGTTTTGTACCCACCATCCACATTCTTCACTTGGCGCCCATGTTCACTCAGAATCCGTGCTGCGAGATAACCTCGCAATCCAACCTGACATGAGACGTACACGGTCTGATCCGCAGGAATGTCCTGCATTCGATTGCGCAGCTCACCAAGTGGAATGTTGATTGATCCCGAAATGAAGCCCGCTTCCCGCTCGATTGGTTCTCGAACGTCAATAACGAGCCCGCCTTGCGCGATAATCTCATCGATCTCATGCCACTGTACGGTTTCTACGAGTCCATCAACGATGTTAGAAGCGACGTAACCTGCCATATTAACCGGATCCTTCGCTGATGAGAACGGTGGTGCATAGCTCAATTCCAGATCTGGCAAATCAAGAACTGTCAAGCCACCCTTGATCGCCGTGGCAATGACATCGATTCGTTTGTCTACCCCATCGGCTCCTACAGCTTGCGCGCCATAGATCTGCCCTGTCTCCTTATTGAACACCAGCTTCAAGGAAATCGGTGAAGCACCTGGGTAATAACCGGCATGAGAGCTCGGATGGACATGAATCACTTCATAATCGATACCTAACTTGCTCAGCGTCTTTTCATTGCTGCCTGTCACAGCAGCCGTGAGATCGAATACTTTCACGATCGCTGTACCTAATGCCCCGGCGTAGGCAACATTCTTGCCGTTAATATGGTCAGCGACTAATCGGCCTTGACGATTCGCACCCCAGGCGAGCGGCACCATCGTCTTGAAGCCATGAATGTAATCGTTCACCTCGACCGCATCACCGATCGCATAAATAGTCGGATCACTCGTCTGCATGGATGTATTCACTTGAATAGCCCCTCGAACCCCTAAATCAAGTCCTGCGTCTTTGGCAAGCTGATTCTCCGGCTGAACGCCAATCGCAAGGATGATCATATCGGTGTTTATTCTTCTGCCGCTCGTTAATTGAATCATCTTCCCATGCGCTTCAAATGCAGCAACACCGTCTTCCAGAATAAGCTCGATCCCTTTCGACGTCATATGCTGCTGAACAATTGCGGCCATCTCCACATCCAGCGGTGCCATGACCTGATTCTGCATTTCAACCAATGCCACTTCAAGACCGCGTTCCCGTAGATTCTCAGCCATCTCCACCCCGATGAACCCACCGCCGATAACAACCGCATGCTTCGGCTGCGCTTGGTCAACATAGGATTTGATGCGATCCGTATCAGGAATATTACGCAGCGTGAATAAGGAAACTTCTGCTTCCTCAATCCCTGGGATCTGCGGACGGATCGGCTTCGCTCCAGGCGATAAGATGAGGAGATCATACGCCTCTTCATACGTCTCACCCGTTACGACATGACGTACTTCCACAACTTTACGATCCCGATGAATCACGGTGACTTCACTATAATTACGAACATCCAGATTAAATTTACCGGACATCCCTTCAACGGTTTGAACCAACAACTTCTTACGATCCTTAATGACATCTCCAATATAATAAGGCAGTCCGCAATTGGCGAACGAGATATGCTCCCCACGTTCGAACATGACGATTTCGTCCTGCTCACTTAATCTCCGCAAGCGCGCTGCTGCACTCGCACCTCCAGCTACGCCACCGACAATAACAATCTTCTTCCCCATGATGTTAGCTCCTCTCTGCTTAACCTCGAAATGATAAAATAAATACCCCATGGGGTATATTATATAGCATAACCATTCCCAAGTCCAGCGACCTGTGGTAGGCTGTCCGTAAGAGACTTTGTGAGGTGACATCCATGAATCGAGAGCCCTTCGTCCGAATGGTCGTCAATCCATACCCGGCTCCTGGCGAGATCGAACCATTATTTAGCGGAGAATCGCAAACCGAGCCTCTGCATCATATGGGGCCAACATTTATAGACTATTACCTTGTACATTACGTCATTTCGGGACGTGGAACATTTCAACTGCGTGGTCGAACGTACGAATTAGGCACAGGCGATAGTTTCTTCATCTTCCCGAAGGAAATGTACAAATATCAAGCGGATGAAGAAGAGCCTTGGCATTACTGTTGGATGGCCTTCCTCGGTACAGGCGTTGACCCGCTCTTGCAGCAATTGCAGATCACGCCCCAGAATCCGATCGTGCATACCGTAGATCATCGACGAATGCTTCCCTTATATCGCAGGATATACAACACCTTGCAACAAGGCGATCCCTTATGCGAGTTAGAGAGCACAGGCTATATGAAGCTGATTTTCGCAGCTTACGGACGTTCCCAAACAGCCTACAGCCATATCCCACCGCTCGACGCCAAATCGGATATTGAACGCCAAGTAGAGCAAGCTGTTCGTTGGCTGACCTATCAATACGCAGAACAAGTGTCCATTGAACAAATGTCACACGCATTAGGTTATAACCGCATCTATCTGTCCAAAATGTTCAAACAAATCATTGGGATGTCACCCATGCAGTTTCTAACCAAAATCCGCATGGAACGTGCACAATCCATCCTTGGCACGAAGCTTACGATTGATCAGATTGCTTCATCTGTTGGCTTCAAAGACCCTCTATATTTCTCTAAGCAGTATAAGAAATTTCATGGCATTGCGCCTTCCGAACACCGCGCACTTATGCACAGCAGAACTTCCAATTGACTCCAACCCGTTACAAAAAGAAGCGGCCCGAAGTTTATGCAACTTCAGACCGCTCCTGCTATTAAATCCATTTCCTAACCGGTTCATCCCATTTGGATCCATGCTGGTGAAGACAACGGGTATTGAACAACTTCGCCATGATGACCATAATACACCCGCAAACTCTGCATTCTCTACCCTCATATTCCTGACAACGGTTGCAGGATGCGAGTCGATGATGATAGGTGTCATCATCGACCAGATGAAATGAATCTGAACACTCAATCCTCTTGATCATGCGCTCAATTGCCTCATCTGTTATCATTCGTGAATCGGTACAGCCTATGCAGTTTCCATTCATCCATAATCACCGCCTATCTTTCCATCGAATGGGATTGGAAATATTTTACGATAACTACAGATGATTGGCAGTAATATTCCTCACAAAAGCGATATGAATTCTCGTATCCGATCTTATTCCCGATCTAACAGCGATGCGCCAGCAATGCCTGGATGCGTCATTTCAAAAGGATCCAAGATGATATTTAACTCCTCTTCGCTAAGAAGGTTATGCTCTAGAATCAGATCCCGCACAGCTCTTCCGGTCTCAATCGCAAGACGAGCGATCCGTGCAGCCGCTTCATAGCCTAGATGCGGATTTAGCGCAGTAATGATCCCAACACTGCGATCCACATAATCTTTGCATTGCTCCACATTCGCTTCAATACCTTCCACACAATCTTTGCGGAAGACTTGGAAGACTTGATTCATGATCCGAAGGGATTGCAGCAGGTTGAACACAAGGACAGGCTCCATCACGTTCAATTCGAGTTGTCCCGCTTCCGATGCAAGACAAATCGTGTGGTCATTACCGATCACTTGGAACGCTACCTGATTGACGACCTCGCACATAACAGGATTCACCTTGCCTGGCATGATGGAAGAACCCGGTTGGCGGGCCGGAAGACGAATTTCGCCAAGTCCTGCGCGAGGACCTGATGCCATGAGGCGAAGATCATTGGCGACTTTGGACATGTTGATCATACAGACTTTGAGCGCGGCAGATACTTCGGTATAAGCATCCGTATTCTGCGTTGCATCAATCAGATCTTCCGCATTTTCCAGCGGGAATCCGCTGATCGAAGCCAAGGTCTCGACGACGCGTGTAATATATCGTGGGTCAGCATTCAGCCCTGTCCCTACAGCCGTTGCACCCATGTTCACTTCATATAGATGTTGTCTTGTCTGCCCAATCCGATGAATGTCGCGCTGCAATACTTTCGCATAGGCTGCGAACTCTTGCCCAAGGCGAATCGGAACGCCATCTTGTAGATGCGTTCTACCCATTTTGATGACATGATCGAATTCGACTGATTTCTTCAAAAAGGCTTCACGAAGTTGTTCCATCGTCACGAGCAGCTTCTCGATACAAGCTAGTGTTGCAATATGAATGGCTGTTGGGAACGCATCATTCGTCGATTGCGCCATATTTACGTGCGTATTCGGGCTAATCGCGAGATAATCTCCTTTTTCCTTACCCATCAGCTCCAAGGCGCGATTGGCGATGACTTCATTCGCATTCATGTTAATCGATGTCCCCGCTCCGCCTTGAATCGGATCGACCACGAATTGTTCGTGCCATTGTCCTGCGATGATCTCATCTGCCGCTTGTACGACAAATTCGCCGATATGCGCAGGTAACCTTCTAATTTCCATATTCGTAAGCGCCGCGGCCTTCTTGACCATCACGATCGCTTTAATTAATTCCTCATCCATACGATAACCCGTAATCGGAAAATTATCGATTGCGCGTGCTGTCTGAATACCATAATAGACATTCATGGGCACTTCCTTCGTTCCTAGAAAATCCTTCTCAAGACGCACTTGTGCTTGTACCATCATTCATTCCCCCTAATAGGTCAGAGCTGTTATGGAACGGTTCCTGAAGCGGCGACGAATCGTTCGTAAGCGTTTACAGGACCATTATATCATATGAAAATTTTAAATCTAGTAAGGACCCCAAACATCCTCTGATCTTTGGAGTCCATACGAATCTTATGCAATAGCGTTAAGCCTTTATCGTGCTCGGCTCCGAATCATGACGGATATCAATCGAACGCTGACTACTCATGGCAAGTGCACATATCCCGCTCAACACCGTAAGAATCGCGAGGCTAATCATATACGTTGAAATGCCGAACCAGTCCAGACATGCGCCTGTTGCGAGCAGCGCGACTTGGAACATGATCCGGTCTAACATCCCGCGAAAAGAGAAAAATCGTCCCTGCGCTTCTTGAGGGATTTTGATCTGGAAAATCGTCGAGATCATCGGGAAGAAAAAGGCGACAGCGCATCCGAACAGTGCAAATGAGCCCAATACGGCGAATCGACTCTCGCTAAAAGACAATCCAATAAATGCTAGAGCGAATAGGAACATAAAGAGATTCGAATAGAACATCAAATTCCGCGTACCCATCAGTCTTTTGGCTAACAAACTAATCAGTAGAATACTCGTGCCTTCCACGGTATAGATCCAGCCCATCAAATCGGGTGAATGCTGAATCGTGCTGAATTTCAATACGAGGAGATTAAATCCACCTAGGAATAATGTCAGTACTCCAGCATTCATCAGCGTGATTAGGATAGCAGGTTCCTGGCGAATCATCGGAAAAATTTCCTTAAACTTCATCTTCTCGCGTTTGCGAGCTGCGGATCCTTCAAGCCGCGGGATGTGAAGCAAAGGATTCAATATGACGAGCACCACATAGAAAATGAGCGACATCAGATAGAGCGTAAACAAATCAAACACGAGCACCATAACACCAGCAAGTGCAGTACCTCCAATACGCGCGATGGTCGTAATATTGAAGTAAAGGCTGTTCGCTTTGAGCAGTTCATTCTTCGGTACAATCGCAGGCAATGAGGCTTGAACCGCTGGCATATACACCGTAGCTGCAAGCTGCATGATGACGACCGAGATCAACATGAATGCAATGGATTGGAAATGCAGCGCTGCAAACATAGAGATCGGTGCGAAGCATCGAAATATGCTTGTAAATAACAAAATTTTACGTTTGTCGTACTTGTCGACCCATACGCCGGCTTGAGGAGAGATCAGAACCCCTAAAAATAGGCCGACCATTAGAATTAAGCTTTTCCCAAAATCCGAGGGCACCAAGTGCTGCATAAATTGCAGATTCGCGATTACACTAACCCAGATGCCTGTGCCTGCAATAACCTCACCCAACATCAGAATCATAAATGTTCGATTTCGTAATAAAATACGGTTCACCTCCCCAAAAAAACATATTTATCCATTATATCACTTACGGGAGGTGGTCAAGAGAAGATTAGTAGGTAAGATTGTTCCGCAGCACAGTCTGCCTTAACCTCGACGTCTCCACGCGAACATTTTCCGCCATCGTGATGGCTGATACCACAGCAACCCCATCGGCTCCGGCTTGCAGGACTGCATCTGCCCGATCCGCCGTGATCCCGCCGATACCGACGATCGGAATCGTTATGCCTCGGGCACGCAGCTCGCTAATCAACGTCGTTCCTTGTACGGCCTGGGCATCCAGCTTCGTTGATGTTGCATAGATCGGACCGATCCCAAGATAATCCGCCCCCTCATCGATTGCTCGCTCTGCTTCTTCGAGGTTATGCACGGATACCCCAATGATTCTGTCGCTAAGCCGCTCACGAACTTCATGCAGCGGGGCATCCTCTTGACCAATATGGACGCCATCGGCCTGTAATGCCACGGCCCATTCGATATCATCATTGATGATGAATGGGATCCCGTGCCGCTGACATCTGCTCTGAACTTGTCGCGCAAAACGATCTCTAGCCTCGCCTGCTAACGAATTCGGGCCTTTTTCCCGCAACTGAAACAATGTAATGCCCCCTGCAATCGCTTGATCCACGACGTCTAACGGGTTCAACTTACAATTCGAGCTGCCCATAACCAGATACAACTTCATCCAATTCCGAATACGCTGCACATCTGCTCTCATGCCCTCACCAACTCTCTGAACGCGAAATGATTCGTAGGTCCATGGCCATTGCCAATGCCAAGGGAGTGAACAATCGCGGCTTGAATGAAAAATTTAGCGATGGATACGGCATGCAAAATGTCTGTCCCTTTGGCAAGTTCAGCGGTTAGAGCCGCTGCAAAGGTACATCCTGTTCCATGGGTGTGGCGTGTATTCACACGGTGACTTGCGATCTCTATGAACTGCGTGCCATCGTAGAAGAGGTCCACGACCTGTTCGCCGCTCATTTCATCATGACCGCCCTTTAGAATGACATGACGCGTGCCCATATGGATCAAAGCTTTACAAGCTTCTTTTCGCTGCTCCATATTGCGAATGGATAGACCTGTTAATACTTCAGCTTCTGGGATATTGGGTGTAATGACAAAGGATATTGGAATCAGCTCCTCTCGAAGCGAACGGATTGCTTCGGTCATCAGGAGCGCAGAGCCACCTTTTGCAATCATCACTGGGTCCACGACGACGCGCTCCCAACCAAATCTCCGGACCTGCTCCGCAACCCCCCGAATGATCTCTGAGCTAAACAACATGCCGGTCTTGACTGCATCCACACCCATGTCGGTGGCGACAGACTCAATTTGCTGGTGCACAGCTTCGGGAGACATCGGATATACGGCTTGAACCCCCAGCGTATTCTGTGCCGTTATGGCCGTTATGGCTGTCATACCATACACCTGTAGCTCTTGGAAGGTCTTGAGGTCTGCCTGTATGCCAGCCCCCCCGCCACTGTCCGAGCCCGCGATCGTTAATGCTTTTGCTATGGAATGTGTTGTAGTATATGGTTCGTTCATGTATCGCCCCAACCTTTCATGCTTATCAGATCAGGAGACAAGGGCAATAACGCAGTAAGATTCGAGACTAGAGCTCACCTCTCTCCTCAATCGAAGAGACGTGAGCGCCGGACACGATCTTAAAAAACACTATGCGGGAGGCATAGTGTTCTTAAGTACACATGTTCACTTCCTACGCTGGCATTACCCAACAGGTTCAAACGGTCTACGACGGATTAGTCATACTCTCAGCTTGCTTCCACAGGCTCCCGATCTGCATATGCTATTTTTTTTGAATACGTACGCACCACTTACAGTGCAGTATCATCCACCGAGTTCAACCAATTCTCGATCACGTCGATGACCGATGCAACGCATCCATCCTCGAATGGAGAGATGAGCTTCGCTTCCTTCACAAGCTCAAGGAACGATTTGCTGCCCCCTTGCTTACAGAGGTGCAAGTAATCCGACCATGCTTGTTCACGGTTCTCGTGCATCTTCTTCCAGAATTGGAATGCACAGATTTGTGCTAAGGTATAGTCGATATAGTAGAACGGTGAACGGAAGATATGACCTTGCTGGTGCCAGAATCCACCGCGCTCCAGGTACGCTTGATCTTCATACTGGCGATGCGGCAAATATTTGCGTTCAATGTCGCGCCAAGCCTGTTTACGCTCCGCTGGTGTCGCATTTGGATTCTCATAGACGAAATGCTGGAATTCGTCCACCGATACCCCATACGGTATGAAGAGCAAGGCTTCTGCCAAGTGATTGAATCGGTATTTATCCGTATCTTCCTTGAAGAAATATTCCATCCAAGGCCAGCAGAAGAACTCCATGCTCATCGAATGGATTTCACATGCTTCATAGGTTGGGAACGCGTATTCCGGCGTCTCATAATCACGGCTTTCGAATACTTGGAACGCATGACCTACCTCGTGTGTTAACACATCGATATCATGCGAGGTTCCGTTGAAGTTGGAGAAAATATACGGTGAACGGTAACCGCTAATATATGTGCAATACCCTCCGCTTTGTTTTCCCTTCTTCGCAACAAGATCCATCAAATCTTTATCCATCATGAATTGGAAGAACTCATCCGTCTCTGGCGACAATTCTGCATACATCTTCGCGCCATTCTGAATAATCCATTCAGGATCACCCTTCGGCGTCGCATTGCCAGATTTGAAGCTGAATTTATCATCATAATAGTGTAAGCTATCCACGCCGATCCGGTTGCGTTGACGTTCTTTCAATTTCATTGCAACGGGTACGATCTTCTCTTGCACTTGCTTGCGGAAGTTAGCGACCATTTCGGCATTATAATCCGTACGGCTCAAGTTCGCATAAGCCATTTCTACATAGTTGTTGAAACCCAGCTTATGC
The DNA here is from genome assembly GCF_042676425.1 of Paenibacillus sp. GCM10027629. Classification (NCBI taxonomy): domain Bacteria; kingdom Bacillati; phylum Bacillota; class Bacilli; order Caryophanales; family Paenibacillaceae; genus Paenibacillus; species Paenibacillus sp. GCM10027629. Next base: position 1,975,841 of record NZ_JBHTGZ010000009.1, read on the forward strand.
GCCATTTTGGTTCTGAGCTTCACCATCTCATCATAAATACGGTCAAATTCTGCTTCATGTTCGGCAAAGTATTCATACTTCGCTTCAGAGGCTCTGCGGCGCATGTCGCGATCCGTCGAGAGTCCGAAAGGCGCCAATTGCGACAGCGTACGCTCTTCCCCTTCGAAAGGAATGCGAGCGGCAGCAATCAACTTCGAATATTCCGTACCTAACTTGTTCTCTGCTTGCAGATCTTCAATAATATCTGGATGGAAGGTCTTCAGCGACAATTCTGCTAGCTGGAATAACTGGCGGCCCCATTTCGCTTCCAAGCCTTCACGAAACTTCGAATTCACAAGTGCACGGTAATAATCGGTTATGTATTCTTGAATGACGGGACCCGTCTCATCGATGAAATCTTGCTCTGCTTTATAGAATTCATCATTCGTATCGATCGAATGGCGAATCATCACGAGCTCGAATTGGGTACTCACATCACTGCGAAGCTTGTTGATTTTGCCGATTAACGCATCTTGGGCTTCCATGGATGTTGCCTCATTAAATTCTTGGATTAGAGCTTTGAATTGCTCTTCAATTTGGGCAACATCAGGTCGTTCATAACGATACTCACTAAACTTCACATGGACACAACCTTTCACTTAAATTGAATAAATTAGGAAATATCTTCTATTATACGATAAAAATCTAGTTCCTTCTAATATATATTTTTGTCGATAGATTCTTATACAGCGCCCCGAATATCTATGCAAAAATAAATGTTTGACGGATTTGTTAACGCCCATTAAACTATGAATAATATTATTTACCAATGTCAGATTTTTGATTTTTTTTGCTCTATTACTTTATGGAGTAAAAGGGTAAAAGCGTTAATGAGACAAAAATAGAAAAGGGGTAATTGAAATGAAGAAAAAGCTAAGCTTGCTACTCATCATGTCCACTCTCCTTATCGCTCTTGCCGCTTGCGGTCAGAAGACTGCGAGTGATACGCCAGGCAGCGGAAGTACGACTTCGGAAGGCGCTGCTAGCGACGGAAAGTCTTATACGATTGCGATCTCGCAGATTGTTGAGCATCCATCGCTCGACGCAACACGCGAAGGCTTCATCGCAGCGCTGAAAGACGCAGGAATCGTCGAGGGCACGAATTTGAAAATTGATTACAACAATGCACAGGGCGATAACACGAACAACTTGTCCATCGCTCAAAAAATTGCCGGTGGCAAGAACGACCTCGTCTTCGCGATTGCTACACCATCAGCACTCGCTGTTGCGCAGCAAGTGAAAGACGTTCCCGTTGTATTTGCTGCAGTGACAGATCCGCTTAGCGCGAAAATCGTAAGCAATCTGGATCAGCCGGGAGGCAATATTACAGGGGCTTCGGATACGAATCCGGAAGCAACGACGAAGCTCGCCGATTTCATTGCAAGCAATTTCCCGAATATCAAGAACATCGGGCTCGTCATCAATGAAGGTGAGCCGAATGCCGTCGTCATGGCGAAGAAGGCAGAAGAAGAATTCAAGAAACACAATATCGGACTCGTCAAAGCGGCTGTGACCAATACATCGGAAGTGAAACAAGCTGCTGAATCGTTAATCGGCCGCGTCGATGCGTTCTATATTACGCTCGATAATATGGTTGTAAGCGGAGTAGACGGTATTATTCAAGTAGCAAATGACAAGAAGCTTCCTTTCTTCTCTAGCGATCGCGATACGGTTGAGAAAGGCGCATTCGCTACAGTTGGCTTCAAATATTTCGACCATGGTTACCAAGCAGGTCAAATGGCGGTCGACATTCTGAAGAACGGCAAAAAACCAGGCGAGATGAAGGTATCCATGCAAGAGAAGCTCGATCTGATTCTGAACTTGAAATCCGCAGCTGCACAAGGTATTACCGTAACGGATGACATGAAAAAAGCCGTACAAGACGCTGAAAAAAATATTATTCAATAATGAACTTTCCAGTGGAGTGAACTTCAAGCGAGTTCACTCTTTTTTCTAACTAACTTAGGAGGTTGTATGTATGGTAGATTCGTTAATCGGAGCGATAGAACTTGGTCTTCTATATGCTTTAATGGCTGTTGGCGTGTACATCACGTTCCGTATTCTCGATTTCCCCGATCTAACCGTAGACGGTAGCTTCGCAACGGGAGGCGCGATTGCAGCGGTCATGGTCTCACATGGATATTCGCCGATCTTGGCAACCATCGTAGCGCTGATTGGCGGGATGCTCGCTGGTGCATGTACTGGGCTGCTTCATACGAAAGGGAAAATTAACGGATTGTTATCCGGTATTCTCATGATGATTGCCCTCTACTCCATCAATATGCGCATTATGGGCCGACCGAACATTTCCTTGCTTGGATCGGACACGCTATTCACTGGAATCCATCCATTGATCTTGATGCCTATCGTTGTCATTGTTGTGAAGCTGTTACTGGACTACTTCCTGCATACAGATCTCGGCCTTGCTCTTCGAGCAACAGGCGATAACGCACGCATGATCCGCAGTTTCGGTGCTCACACCGACAATACGACGATTCTGGGCCTCAGCATTTCCAATGGATTAGTCGCATTATCCGGCGCCTTGATTGCGCAGCAATCCGGCTTCGCGGATATTTCAATGGGCGTGGGAATGATCGTCATCGGCCTTGCATCGGTGATTATCGGGGAAGCGATCTTCGGTGCAAGAACGGTATTCTGGGCGACACTCGCCGCGATCCTGGGCTCTATTGTCTACCGGATTGTCGTCGCCTTCGCCCTCCGTGTGGAATGGCTCGATGCTTCGGACTTGAAGCTAATTACAGCGGTTATTGTTATTGTCGCTCTCTTCTTGCCATCCTTCCAACGCTCTGTGCGGCAGAAGAATATTGCCAAGAGACGCGCAGCTGAATTATCATCCATCGCAGCCAAGCAGGAAGGGGTTACACGCAATGCTTCAAATTTCTAACGTCTCCAAGATGTTTAATCCCGGAACACCGGATGAGAAAATTGCACTAACGAATATCCAGCTGCAGTTGAACCCAGGTGACTTTGTTACCGTCATTGGCAGTAATGGTGCAGGTAAATCCACGCTCATGAATATTATCTCAGGCGTGATGACCCCAGACTACGGTGACGTACGAATCGACGGTACAGCTGTTGCTCATCTTCCAGAATACCGCCGCAGCCGCTGGATCGGCCGTGTATTCCAGGACCCGATGGCTGGAACAGCCCCTCGTATGACGATTGAAGAAAATCTTGCAATTGCGTATACACGAGGTAAATCTCGCGGATTGTCATTCGGAGTAAATAAGAAGAAGCGTGAATTCTTTTATGAGCAACTCCAGCGTCTTGGGATCGGCCTGGAGAATCGCTTGCGCGCCAAAGTCGGGTTGCTGTCCGGCGGTGAGCGTCAAGCGTTAAGCCTATTAATGGCGACGTTCACGAAGCCGCAAATCTTGCTGCTCGACGAGCATACAGCAGCACTTGATCCGTCTCGTGCCGAGCTGATTACGACATTAACGGAGAACATCGTACGCGACATGCAGCTCACGACGCTCATGGTGACGCACAATATGGATCAAGCGATTAGACTTGGCAATCGATTGATCATGATGGATAAGGGGCGGATCATCATGGACGTAAGTGAAGAACGGAAGAAGACGCTCACCGTCCCGCAATTGCTTGGCGAATTCGAATTAATCAGCGGACAGGCGCTCTCAGACGATCGCGTCGTCCTAGGGTAATACGAAGCCCCTATCGCATCTCGTATGCGATAGGGGCTTCTTTATGCCTAGATAGCGTAGATCAGTATCACCCAATAAAGAACTGGATGGACTTATCCCAGAATCCCGGTAAATATTCATGCCCGAAATCCGGGAATATCTCTACACGTTTCTTCGATTTTATTTTGTTGTACGCTGCGAATTGCGTGGAAGGCGGGCAAATCGTATCAGCGAGTCCTACGCCCATCATGACTTCCCCTTGGATCCGATCGGCCAGATACTGAATATCAATGTACCCCAGCTTCGTAAATATCTCCGACTCCCGCTCATGCTGAGGATCAAACATTCGGAAATATCTCCGAAGCTCCTCATAGGCATCCTTCGCCAAATCCATCTCCCAGACCCGCTTATAATCGCATAAGAATGGATACATCGGAGCCAATTTCTTCACACGCGGTTCCAGCGCCGCGCATGCGATGGTCAATGCTCCGCCTTGCGATCCGCCGCAAGCGAACAATTGCTCCGGATCGCATTCCGGCAAATTCAAGGCAATGCGTGCGAGCTGTGCGGTGTCCAGGTAAATATGCCGGAAAAATAAATTGTCTGGATGATCGTCTAAACCGCGAATAATATGCCCATTGAGCGTATTCCCTTTCACGCCGCCGATATCTTCGGATAATCCCCCTTGACCGCGCACATCCATGGCAAGCACGGAGTAACCGAGTGATACGAGCGCAAGCTTATCGGTCCAATCCCCGGCATTCCCGGAATATCCATGAAATTGGAGAACCACCGGGTGCTTACCTGCCCCCTGCCTAGGGCGAAGATACTTCGCATGGATGCGGGCACCTCGCACGCCATTGAAATACAAGTCAAAACATTCGGCGCCCGGCGTCTGGAATTGGCTCTGCACGAGCTCGGTTTCCAGTTCAGTTGCGTGCAGTTCCGTCAGGGCACGCTCCCAATATGCGTCAAAATCATCGGGTCGTGGATTGGTTCCTTTATATTCGTACAATTGCTTCAATGGTAAGTCTATTAAAGGCATATCGATCATCCTTCCGACAATGTAATCACTGCTTATTCCCGATGTTACGTTGTCTTCATATGCCTGTCAATATATGGATCAACGTCATTTCAATAACGGTTCGTATTTTTGCAAGAGAATCACAGCGTTATGTCCGCCAAATCCGAAGGAGTTCGACATGCCGATCTGTACATCCGCTTGACGCGCGACGTTCGGGACGTAATCCAAGTCACAGGCTGGGTCTGGTTGGTCCAAGTTAATCGTTGGAGGAATGACCCCCTCCATGAGTGTCTTCACGAGAGCAATGGCTTCGACCCCGCCTGACGCGCCAAGCAAATGACCGAGCATCGATTTGTTCGCCGTCACAGGGATGCGGTATGCAGCCTCGCCGAATACACGCTTAATCGCAGCGGTCTCGGAGATATCTCCAATTTCAGTGCTCGTCGCATGTGCACTAATCACATCGACCTGATCTGGCGTAATTCCTGCGTCGCTTAGCGCCTTCGACATCGCCCGCGAAGCTCCTAACCCTTCGGGATGTGTCGCAACCATATGATACGCATCTGAGGTTGCACCATAACCGATTACCTCACCGTAGATCGTCGCATTACGGCTCTGTGCATGCGTAAGTGATTCGAGCACTAAGATTCCTGCGCCCTCTCCCATCACGAATCCATCCCGACCTTGATCGAACGGCCGGCTTGCTTGTTCGGGCGTATCATTCCGCGTAGATAAGGCTGTCGCATTCCCGAAGCTAGCTAACGATATTTCCGTTATTGCTGCCTCTGCACCACCTGCCAGGATCACATCCGCTTCACCCGATCGAATCGTGCGAAAGGCTTCCCCTATCGCTGTATTTCCTATGGAACAAGCTGTCACAGGCGACAATGTCGACCCTAACGCTTGATATTTCATACTGATGAGCGCCGCGGCCATATTCGAGATCATCATCGGCACTAGCGTTGGACTTACACGTTCAGGTCCTCGTTCTTGCAATACGCCGTCTTGTTGTAATAAGGTCTGAATCCCACCGATCCCTGAGCCGACATATACGCCGAACCGCTCATGGTCAATTTGATCCATTTGAAGCCCAGCTTGTTCGACCGCTTGATCTGCGGCAGCAACGGCGAATTGGCAGAATCGATCCATTCGTCTCGCTTCTTTGCGCCCAAACTGTGCCTCCGCATCAAAACCTCTAACTTCACCAGCGATTTTCGCTTTATGTCTTACTGTATCAAATGATTGAATATGCGAAATACCAGACTTCCCTTGAACCATCGCATCCCATAAGGTGTCGATATCATTCCCTAGCGGCGAGATTGCGCCCATCCCTGTAATTACGACTCTTTCCATGTTGAGAGCCTCCTTGGATTCTGTAGTATTGACGCTATTTTTGCACAGGAATTATCATATTACAAGTTGTTGTTTATCCTAGTATAATAAGTACCAGGTACTATGTTAATGGAAACCATTAGAAAGGCGGAACGTTCAATGAACCATCGTACACGACTGCAGGCCCTATCCGAATTTTTGACCAAACAACGAGCGAAAGTTCAACCGGATGCGCTCGGATTACCGCTCGGCACACGCCGCAGAACACCCGGACTTCGAAGAGAGGAAGTCGCTCAACTGGCTGGTGTCAGCACCACATGGTACACCTGGCTGGAGCAAGGCCGAGATATTAAAGTGTCTGCTTCGGTCCTCGATTGTGTCGCGAATGCCCTTCAATTAACAAGCGATGAACGCAAATATCTATTTTCTCTCGCACTCGATTCAGGCAACCCGCAGATACCTATGACCGCAGAACAACCGGAGATCAGCCCTTCCTTGCAGCACATTCTGCAAGAATTAACTTATTGCCCGACGATCATCTCGGATCGCCGCTTCCAAATCGTTGGCTGGAATATCGCGGCCGCGCATGTATTCATAGACTTCCAACAGATTCCACGCGAAGAGCGAAATCTGATTCAATTGTTATTCGCACGTAAAGAATTCAAGAGCCTTGCTGGGAATTGGTCCGAGTTCGTGAACGGATTCTTATCGATTTTCCGGACGTATTATGGTCAATATGTGGATGATCCTTGGTATGAACAGTTTCTACGTGACATGCAAACCGCGTACCCTGAATTCGAACAGCTCTGGAATCAGAGCCAAGTCAGTTCTGCACCCGATGTCGTCATTGAATTTAGACATGCCAAAGCAGGCAAGATGCTGTTCCATCTCACCTCTTTGCAAGTTCAAGGCACACAAGATTTGAAGTGCAGCATTTACACGCCCGCACCAGAGTCTAATACCGAAATTAAACTACGAAAACTGATGCATCCGAAATCTGGGCTCGCGGAAGCTGAATTGTAAATGCAAAATGTCCCTCGTTGTGCCGTAATGTAATGTCGCCGCTATGCAGCAGGGCAATGTTTCTCGCGATCGATAGTCCAAGTCCCGAACCGGATTGAATAGCGTTCATACTTCTCGCATGATCCGCTTTATAGAATCGATCGAAGATGTGCTGCTCTTGCTCGATTGTCAGCGGCGGCCCATCGTTCTCAATCGTAATTAATACGTTTGAAGGCTCCACATGGAGCGTCGTCTGTATGACTCCGGGTCTTCGCGAGAACTTCAGCGCATTGATCAGCAGATTATCCAACGCACGAATGATTTTCTCTGGATCTGCAACAATGTATTCTGGGTGGCTGCCCAAGGACCAGCATATTTCGACCTGATATTCTTCCGCAATCGGTTCAAATTCCGTTAGCAGCTGCTCCAACATTTCCCTGACATCCATCGGTAATTTGTTCACCGTGACATCATGCGAGGTTAATCGCGTGTATTCGAATAAATCCTCAACCAAGCTCTGAAGTTGCGTCGCTTTTTTATACGTATTCTGAACGAATCGTTCATGCTCTTCTTCATTCTGGTACGATTTGTTACGAATCAATCCTAAATACCCGATAATGCTTGTTAATGGTGTGCGAAGATCGTGAGAAATCCCGGTAATGAGGTCCATTTTCGATTTCTCCAGCTCACGCTCTTTGTTCTGCTGCTGTAGCAGCGCCTCAGCCATCTCATTAATACGCTGCGCAACGGTCCCTAACTCATCTTCACGGAGGACGGGTACGCGATAGTTCAAGTCCCCTTGAGATATCGTCTTCAAACCCTCGGCCATCTGAAGCACATAACGAACAATGGGCCTTGTCATCGTGAAGAAAATGATCATTAGCCCGCTGAAAAAAATGATTGGATCCAATACCACTAGGAATCCTTTTCCTTTCAAGGGTAGTATTTGCGTGAAAAACTCATACAAAGAAAAAAACATAAACAAGATGATGATACTAATCACAAAACGCCACAGTATTGCGACACGGATGCTCTTCTTGCCGCTGACACGATCCCAGAGTTTATTGATCAATTTTATAACCAACCCCCCATACGGTTTTGATATATACGGGGCTTCGGGGGTTCACTTCAATTTTCTCGCGAAGATTGCGGATATGCACCATCACGGTGTTATCCGAGAACCCGGTTACTTCCTTCCAGACGAGTGTATAGATCCGATCCACATTAAATACCTGACCGCGATGACTTGCAAGTAATTCCAGAATCGAGAATTCAATCGGCGTCAGACTTACGACCTGCCCTCTAACGATGACTTGGTGCTGCACACGATCTATGGTAAGATCCTGCATTTGAATAACTTCGTCGCTATTTAACGCTGAATTCGAGAGAGTCAACCGGCGAAATTGCGCTTTGACTCGAGCGAGAAGCTCTAATGGGTTGAATGGCTTGATCATATAATCATCAGCACCCGAGGTGAGACCAGTGATTTTATCGAGGTCCGCATCTTTAGCCGATAACATAATAATCGGAATCCCAGATGCCTCTCTTATCTTCATACAAGTAAGAATGCCATCCATTCGGGGCATCATCACATCGAGAATCATCAGGTGGACCCGTTCACTACGTAGTATATCGAGTGCTGCCACCCCATCTGCCGCTTCGATCACCTGATAACCTTCATTTCGAAGATAGACATGAATGACATCACGGATATCCGGATCATCATCCACTACCAACACGGTCGGCATAACAGCCCACCTCCTTTACGATTGAATATAATAGCTGGCCTTCAGCCCTACGATAAAATAAACGCCAGTCCAGAGCAGTCCCGCAGTCGCAGAGAATACTGCGTACTTGCGATAAGACATCTGATGCATTCCTACCAGATAAGGTAAGATATGACGAACCCCGGGGATAAAATAACTAATCAGCAATGCATACCCGCCATAGCTGCTGACCAGCCGCTCTGCTCTCTCGACTGATCGTCTTAGCCGTTTCTGGTTACGCAGCCTTTCCAAGATCAAGGGTCCGCAATATCGCCCAAGCACATATCCGATCGATAGACCGGTAATCACACCGATGTATGTCAACATAAACGCAGGGAACGCATGCAGCAAGCCCGACTGACTAACGGCTCCACCAGTCATGACAATTACTTCATCGGGGATCGGAAGCCCGACAATCCCGAGCCATAAGGCAAAGAATAATGCGGCATAACCGAACTGTTCGATCCAAAGCAGCAATTGATCAACGTTCATTGTCCGCAGTCCTTTTTTTACGACAGACATATATACAAGCAGGCGGGATATTCAAAGCCACGAACTTGATCTTCTCAATTTCAAAATATCGACTCAGCTCCTGCTTCATTTGCAAGGAATATTGAAAGGCGATGAACTGTCCCCCGGGTCTTAACGACCGATATATTTCGTCCATGAGCTGGTTGCGCAGCAATGGGCTGAAGTTGAAGAATGGCAGTCCACTCAGGATACAATCATAGGCTTGAAGATGATGATGTCGTGCTTCTACTCGCAAATCTAATGCATCCTCAGCAACTTGAAATCGCGGATACGCTGCAGCCAGACGATTTCGCATGACCTTGTCTTTCTCGAACAAAAATACTTTCATGTCTTCTGGCACGTTCTTCTTCTGAGCCACGATCTCAGCCAAATGCGCCGTAATCGCTCCAGTACCCGAACCCAGCTCACCAATACAATGCGTAGATTCCCAATCCACCTCATTCAACATGCTGCACGCTAGAAATTTGGAGCTCGGCGTAATGCTCCCAATCTCTCTCGGGTTCACCATAAACTTCTGCAGGAATAACCACTTATCCTCGGCCCAATTCATCGCTATACACTCCCTCTCTAAGTAAGACTAAGTGTATCGACCAAATCTGAAGTTCTGAGAGAGCAAAATCTAAAGAAATTTTGAAGACTTCTTCCTAGCACAAAAAGCCCCTCCCGTACGACATCCCGAGCAGCGACTTCTTGAAGACTTGCCTATTCTATTGAGGTTCTAACATATACATGTTTTTTTCTTCATACCAAGACTTCCTCTTGCAGCGATCTTGTTCATATACTCCGTAGCAAGCGGAACTTTACATGCCGTCTGGCCCATATCCACTCGAACGGGGCCGATTTGTTCTGCAACGCGCATCGCGTCTTCATGAAGCTCTTTCACTGATGCACCAACGGAAATGACGAAGCTGTTCATCGTGTAACGGACCCGATTCCGCTCTGTATGGATCGATTTCGCAATCTGCTGCAGCAGCTCGCGAATCTCTGCCATGTCGAGCTGCACATCTGCCGTAATCATTACATGATTCGCATAGGTGCTCCAGCCGCAGGTCGCGATCATCTCGGACGGAGACTTCATCCACTCTCGTGCCAGTTCAAGCGCATACTGACTCTCCGCCGCAATATTCGCAACTGTATATTCCGCGGGCGTATACCAATACGCTTGCTTCACCCATTGCTGCAGCATGTCTTTTGTCACCGTCTTAGGGTTTACGGTCAGCCCTGCCAAATACATTGCGTCTGCATTACCTGTATCATAAAGGGCTTTGGCTAATGCTTGATCCTTCTTCACGTCCTTAACGAGCTTCTTCATATCGCCAATCCGAACCCCAAACAGCGGTTCCTGCGCACCATGGCGAAGGAAGGTTTTCTTCGTCTGTTCTGTGCCCATGGCTTCAAGCTTGTCCATCACTTCTTCTAAAGTTAAGGTCACCTGCATCTCAACTCCTAACGATTCATTATTCCACTGCTCTACCTATGTGCCAAACCGTTGTCGATACCCACATTTCCGACATAATTCCTCGACAACTTCGCGACGCGAGAATCCATCAACCATGCGATTTGCTCGATCACTCTCGATAATCTCGGAGAAGTTCGTCTGGTTCACATTCCCCAGATTAATGACACCCTCCCCATCCAGACAACAAGGTATCACCGTGCCATCGACGAGAATCCCGGCTTGATTGCGCAGCCCATGACAGAAACCCGGACCCTCAATTTCAGGTGCTTGAAGGCTTGGCCATTGGAATTCATGATCCATATTAATATAGACACGGTCGGCAATTTTCAACCCGCTGCCGCGTTTGAACTGCTCTTCAATGCGATAATCCAAATTGAATTCTTGTTCAATCAAGGACAAAATCTCACGGTTCCGGCTGCGCTCCAGATTCGTCTGGTTATCTTCATCCAGATTCCAGAGCCGCAGCGAGAATATAATTTCCGTCTTCTCCAGTGCCTCTTTGACGAAGTCAAGCACCATTTTCACATAGCCTTCTTTATCTGTTGAGCCTTCATGCCCATCGAAGCTGTGCAGCGAGAAATTCATCTGCCGCAGCGCAGGCTTGCCAAGCAGCTTCTCCTTGTTCTTATGGAGCAGCGTCCCATTGGATGTAATATTGACTTTAAACCCTTTCTCCGCGCTAATATCGAGCAGCTCATCGACTTTCGGATGAAGGAGGGGCTCGCCTTTGACATGGAAATAAATATACTCTGCATGAGGTTTGATCTGATCAAGTATATTCGTGAACGCGTCCACCTTGATAAAATTCGCCTTGCGGCCTGTCTGTGGGCAGAATGTGCATGCCAAATTGCATATGCTCGTAATCTCTATATAAAATTTCTTAAACTTCTTCACGTACCGATTCTCCGTTTCCAATGTTGACTTATCTATATCCATCCTTCCAATCATGACATAAATGAATTCATAAGATCAATAGTGAAAATATCGGCAGCAGATAGCCATTACATATAAATACTAAAATCAGCCCCGTATAAAACGAGATTACACTTCTGCGCAATACGCTGTGAACCGATATTATCCCATGATGTACTATAGAGCGCAATTCGTCCTTGCGCATGAAGATGCTCACACCACCGAGAGACGACGCGTGCCGCATATCCTTTGCCACGATACGGCTCGGCTGTATAAAGACTTGCCTCTGACGCCGCCTCCGAAGTCCTCGCACTACAGCAGACAGAGACGGCTTGGCCTTCTACCACGTATCCGAAGACTGGGCTTTTGGCTTCAATCACATCCTGCAGCTCTGCGAAATACGTTCCTAGTAATAAGCTATTGTGCTGCGTAATCTGTACGATACGTTGATCTTCTTCCAACCAAGGGGTAAAATGCCCCGTGTAAACATAGGCAGGCCCCATCCAGATGTTCTGAATGGGATGATACTGTTCAATGATACGGCAGAGCTGGCTGATGGAGATAGGATCGCAGATCGATTCTTTTAACTCGTTTAATAACGATTCAGACATTTCTTCATGATAGTAAGGCTGAATGCTATCCTGCGTTTTTCCTATGAACAACAGCGGCGCCCCGGAAAAGTCACCTTCATTTATTCCCGTTATCCTCTCCTCTGCATTCAATCGATAGAGGGTCCTCGCTTGAATCTTTATGAGCTCTGCATCGGATATCATTGGCTTCAAATGAACTCGACCACCTTCGGCGACACATACGGATAATCCAATTGCTGCTTTACTTCGTGCATCGCGTCTACCCCTGCTAACCATTCTATGATGTATAAACCCAGATCAATTGATGTCGCTACTCCGCCACCAGTAATGACGTTGCCATCTCGGACAATTCGCTCCTGAATGACATCACAATACTCCGTTAACAGATCGTATGCTCTTGGATGCGTTGTTGCTTTTTTGCCCTGCAGGACGCCTGCTGCTCCCCAAAGTAACGATCCCGTACATACCGATACTTTATATTTCACATCTTGCGCTTCGCGCAGCCAACTCACGAATGTCTCATCGAAGCGAAGTTTGCGCGTCCCTAACCCGCCGGGTATGAACACCATATCATAGTCTGCTAGATGCGGCCGAATTTTCTGGACTATCACCTTCATTCCGAGTTCATCCGTAATTTCTTCTGTCAGTCCGCAAATATCCCAGGTGACGCCCTTGGATGATTCGAATTGATTCAAATTATAAATCACATCATAGAATCCAACAAAATCTAAAAACGTTACACCATCAAACAACACAAATGCGATTTTCAACACGCATCCCTCCCTTTCTAATACACTAGCAGCTCCTGGACATGGTAATCTATAATAGCAGTTCGTCCACACATGCCAGCCAATTGCCTGTCTCGTCGGCTAATAAGGTACGCCAACCTAAGGCTACAGCAGGTGCGAAGTTCTTCTGCTGGTCATCCACATAAAGAATAGATCCTCTCCTAAGCTTCTCTTGAACACTTTGAAAAATACGTTGATCTGGCTTGCAGTACCCCGTCTCACTCGAAACGGTCATACTGGTGATGTAGCGTTGAACGGGGTGTAGTAGAGGAGTAATCCACTCTGTGCGATGATTCGTGAGGAGATGAAGATCTGCCGACTGGCTCCATCGTGATAGACGTTCCATGGCGGGCAACGGTACGAGATGAGAATAAAGGATACGTTCCACTTCTTGGGCGTGTACAGCGGGGATTTGGGCCGAGATCCACGTGAAGAACGCCGTATCCGGAACAGCCCCGCTCCACAAATCCTGTCGGAGCTCTGACTTGAATTGCCTACGCAATTCCGTCGCTGAACGCTCCTCGGCATAGGTAACAATCTCATCCCAGAACTGCGGGGAGAAGTTCGAGATGAGTACACCTGCGACATCGAAGATCACTTGCGGCCTATTCTGCAAGGAACGCCCCCCTTTTCTGCATACTTAACCTGTTGTTATTCGAACATCGATAACACAATCTTGCTCCATGTCGAGCAGTAACCAAGAACGATCCAAACTGAAAACACTTCGTTCTAATCCAAGGCGATACGTTAGTTGAGTGGATTGGTCACGATACGTTGAAACCGTCGGTGCCCCGAGCACTTCCTCGACCTCGTGTCGCTTCAGCCCCTTAAGATCGCGTGTGCTTAATAAATCAGACACCATACGAACCCGACTTTCTGGATCACTCAGCCACCGCGCAGCGTTGAAATGGGAATAATATTCATTGGATGCAAGCTGTACAAGCGTAATCAGCATAACTAGTACAGCACTTCCGCTAATCATTCTCCTCCCCCAGCGTCTGGTATCAACTCTATCCCAACAATACCGTAAGAGAATGAACCAGACGATCCCAGGCAAAATGACGATACCTAGAGATCCCCAAGATATTGTAATGTCCAGAACCCGAATGACGGACAGCATCAAAGCATACCCTGCTAGATAGATGAGAAAAGATATCCCAATAATGATAGAAAAGAGCTTGTACTGAAAGTTCACTTGTCTGTCCATATTTCTCATCCTCTCTCACCCCTATTGTTACTATTACCCGCCGAATAGAATATCCATGACGGTGCTGAGCTGTCCTGTCTTATGGCCTTCAAGCACGTCTGGATCATAGATCTCAACAAATCCACATGCCAGACAGGAGACAAATAGAAAGTGATGGTGTTCAATATCGAACAATTTACTAAGTCCTGTTCCTGTCATGGCGACTTCCTTCGTACTACAAGCGGTACCCTTGCACTTGGCGCATTTGAAGCGATCTTCGATCATATCCACGACACTGCATTCTTCGAATTCCTCTTCCTCGTCCTCATCTAGCATCAAAGGATCCTGAAGCTCTTCAAAATCTCCGTCTGAAATCTCATGCAGCTTCTTCTTGCACGCTGGGCATCTTCCATGATCGTAACTTCTTCATGGCACCACGGACATTCGATCATCTGCATCCCCACCTTCTTAGATCAATGACTTGCCTGTTCATGATGGATATCCATAGCAAGCCGGATCATATCACGACACGGAATGCCATTCTCCTCAATCGCTTCCTCGTAATGTCGTACGAAGAAATCCACATCAACACCCACAATCCGAAAGCCGCATTTCTGGTACAAATACAACTGCATCACGCTTGAGTTCCCCGTACCAATCTCTATGGTCTTCGCACCAAGCCGCTTGGCTTCTCGGATGGCTTGCTTCACTAATCTTTTCCCGAACCCTTGGCCTTGGACACCTTCATCGACTGCAATATTCACAATTTCCACCGTAGCCGGTCGCGTTGGAATGAGGACGAACTCGCCTACAAGGCGATCTCCGCAATAAGCTAGCACACAATGTCCGCGACGAAAATAATCATCCACCATTTCTATCGATGGATCTGCAAGTAATAATAAATCGTATGGGATTGGATCAGCTGATTCATAAGTTTTATACGTAAGCTCCAAGTTCCACACTCCCTCCACTTCAATCAAAATATTCCTGCCACTTTCACCTACCAAAACCGGATGATATTCTAGTATTTGGAAGGAAATCTATTCCTAGTTTACCATAGATGAGTGGATTTTTTTATGCAAATAATGTACAAAAATGGAGGAGAGTAGCGTAATGATCATTTTTATCGGCATCGTCTTTCTTGCGATTGGCATACTCCGATATGTCTATCCATCCATCGGATGGCGACCGAAAGAACGCTGGATGGTGCATAGCGATTCCGAACCAAGCGATACGTATCTGTCTATCTCTAGGTTCTTAGGATTTATTATGATACTTGTCGGATCGATCTTCATCCTAATCGGAATCCTCACGATAGGATGAGCAGCAACAAAGACCCTAGACTATGTCTAAGGTCTTCTATGTTGATCAGCGTAAATCAAGCGTATAAGTACCAAACCCTTGGTCATCGAGCCTTCCCGTATATTGAATACGAGGTATGTCATCCAAGTACTTCACCGCGGCCGGTGCGCTTCTAAACGTAACTTTCACTGGAGCTTCAATGGAGGCAATTCGCCAATTGTGATCTGCAGTAGGATCGAGATGTCTCTCTTGAAGCAAATAATCCATCAGCACTTGCTTATTCTCATCTGCGGAATCGATGACCACCTCTGCGCCTAGAATGCCTGGGAAATTGCCACCGCCATAAACCCGATAGTTATTCGAGACCACAATGAAATCATCATTCAGTTCAAGCGGTACGCCGTTCACCTTCAAATTGACAATTCTACAGGCATTCGCGTCGTTGATTGTACCGTCTGGATTGTATTTGGCTGGTTGGGTCACGTCAATCTCATAGGTTACGCCGTCGATAATATCGAAGTTATAGACGGAGAACAATGGGTTAAGCAGCGGTTGCTCCTCTGGATTCGAAGGATCAATTTGGTTATAAGCACCTGCTGACATTTCCAACCATTCCCGAACTACTGCTCCTTTGACTTTGACGGCCTTTAGCAGGTTGTCATACAAGTACAAATCACTAGCACTCTTAATCGCAATCGGACCTGCGTCGATATCGGTGTATTCGGAAGGCCCGTTCCTCCCAGCCTTAAAAGGCGAGCCAACCGATAGAATCGGCACGTGCCTGTCCTGCGGTCGATGTGTCTCGATATAACGTTTGGCATACCACGTCTGCGCGTTCGTCACCATTTGAATCGATGGATCATCTTGTACAAACGCAAAATAACTATAGATCGGTTCACTCGTCATCCCGATCGGCGCGTTCGCATAGTCTACCGTTGCTTGATGCGCTGACGCAATGCATTCTACCAAACGTGAATCAGGGTATACGAGCGGCTCACCTGTTTTCCTGTCATAAATCGATTTGTTATGAGATTGTGAATCTACGACCGTCCACCTGCCCTCGTGCCAAGCAAGGGTCAAATCAATGACACCTAATTCTGCCCCGCCATAACCGGCCTGTACTGCCGCTACGCCATGAATGGTCCCTTTCACATGATCAATATCAGGCAAAGGATTTCCCTGTGCATCCTTGAACGAAATGTCTAATGACTGTAAATCTCTCGTCGGGAACACCTTATGTGTATGTGAGAACGTGATGGCATCGATTCCAGGGACGTGACTAAGCGACAGCACCGTATTCTCCGCACCCTGTTCCCCCGTATCCGCTCCATCAAAGCCTGTATGTGCTAAAACGACGACAACATCAGCCCCCTCCGATCGCATCCTCGGCACGAAATCCACTGCCGTCTTGACGATATCGTCTGCCGTTACTTTCCCTTCCAAATTCGCCTTGTCCCATTCCATAATTTGCGGTGTAACAAGACCGATCACTCCGATCATAAGTTCATGGATCGTACCATGTTGATCGATACAAGGTTTTTTCAGCAAGACGTAGGGCTGGAATTTGTTGATACGTTCTGTCCCTTCGCCAACGTATACGTTGGCATTGACATAAGGAAAATCAGCGTCACCAACCACTTGTTCCAAATAATCCAGTCCATAATTAAACTCATGGTTGCCAAATGTCGCCGCATCATATCCCATCGCATTCATCACGGAATAGACAGGATGTATCGAACGCTGTTCAATTTCATGATTGATTTTCGCAAAATAAGTACCGAGCGGCGTGCCTTGAATCAAATCCCCATTATCAACAAGCAAAGTATTGGAAACTTCAGCCCGAGCCTGATGCACCAACATAGCCGTCCGTACGAGACCAAGCTCAGGGGCTGGGACATCTCTGTAATAGTCATAATCCATCAGGTTCGCATGCACGTCTGTTGTCTCCAAAATTCGCAGCGTAATCAACGGCTCCTTACATATTATATTGTTCATTCGCTTCGTCATTCCCCTCTCTAGCACTCCGTCATTGCATCGTATTATCCCTACTATAACTTGTTTTTCACCGCTTGTAATTTACATGGAATTCACATCTTACAGTCCGATAACAATCTTATCCATTTTTCATTTTCATTTTACACAAATACCCATTCAAGTTAACCCTTGTCTCTTTCGCCTGTGTTACGATCCTTAATGTCAGATGTATCCATCTGATAGATGCTAATAGAATATATATGAATTCTGGAGGGGAACTTGAACATGTTCAAAAAAGCAATGACCATCTGCATGACGATTATCCTGGTGACAGGCCTTGCCGCATGTGGATCCAAAAATGCAAGCAGCGAAACGACTGTGAATGCCGATTCCTCAAGTGCAGCAGCAAGCACGGCCTACGTTCCAAAAGAACTTAACGTACAGTTCGTCCCATCACAAAATGCCGATACGCTTGAAGCGAAGACGAAGCCGCTGGAGAAATTGCTCGGCGACCGCCTTGGCATTCCGGTTCATGTCTCTGTCTCACCTGACTACAATACAATCGTCGAGGCCATGGCTTCGAAGCAAGTCGATGTCGGCTTCCTGCCTCCAAACGCCTATGTCCTGGCACACGATAATAAGAAAGCGGTAGATCTTCTGCTCCAAGCACAGCGTTTCGGTGTAGAGGATGCAACAGGTCAACCGACGACGGAGAAAGTTGATTTCTATAAAGCAATGATCGTTGTGATGAAAGATTCTCCAATCAAGACACTCGCTGACTTGAAAGGTAAAAAAATAGGTTGGCAGAACGTAACTTCGTCCGCCGGATATGTTTTCCCAGCCGCTGAATTGAAACAAGCTGGAATAGACCCAGACAAGGATGTTCAAGGGGTTACGATTAAAGGTCATGACGCAGCGCTAATGGCGCTCGTGAACGGTCAAGTCGATGCTGTCGCTAACTTCCAAGACGCACGGAACACAGTGGCGAAAGACGTTCCGGACATATTCGAGAAGACGCGCGTACTTCACTTCACAGCGAAGATCCCTAACGATACGGTAAGTGTTCGTAACGATATGGACCAAAGCTGGAGAGACAAGATCAGCCAAGCATTTATCGATATCACGAATGATACGGATGGTGCTCAAATCATCAAAGATATTTACACGCATGTAGGTTATGTCAAAGGTGACGACAAGAACTTTGAGCCTGTGCGCGAGTACGCAAACGCCGTGGGCCAAGAAATTAAGTAAGCGAACACGGAGCAGCACCGTTCATGAGCCTTCATGACGGTGTTGTTTCTATTTACACTATATTGATAGAGAGCGAGTGTTACGAAAATGATTACTTTCGAGAACGTATCCAAAACGTATCCTAATGGAACAGCAGGACTTCGAAATGTGAACTTGACGATACATGAAGGCGAGCTGGTGGTCATTGTCGGATCGTCCGGCGCAGGCAAATCAACGCTGCTGCGTTCCATTAACCGATTGAACGACATCTCAGCTGGCGAGATCAAGGTAAATGGCAAATCCGTCACTCACGCCTCTGGCAGTGAGCTTCGCCGGATACGTCGAGATATCGGCATGATCTTTCAGAGCTTCAACCTTGTCAAAAGATCCTCTGTCCTCCGTAACGTGTTGTCCGGGCGCGTCGGTTACCATTCTACTTTCAAGACGATGTTCGGGCTTTTTCCCAAGGGAGATGTCGAGCTATCACTTCATGCCCTCGAACGGGTCAACATTCGCGAGAAGGCTTATATACGTTCAGATCAATTATCCGGCGGACAGCAGCAGCGCGTATCCATCGCTCGCGCCTTGGCACAGGAAGCTCGGATCATTCTTGCAGATGAACCTGTTGCATCACTCGATCCTCTGACCACACGCCAAGTGATGGACGACTTGAAGCGTATAAACCAAGAAATGAACATTACAACCATCATTAACCTTCATTTTATTGACTTGGCACGCGAATATGCGACTCGGATCATCGGACTACGGGCCGGGGAAGTGGTATTTGACGGTACGCCGGCAGAAGCAACGGATCAGGTCTTCGCCGAAATTTACGGTCGTCCTATCCAGAAGGACGAGCTGCTTGGAGTTGGAGGCGTATCATGAGGTCTTCTTTATCACAGACTTCAGCACATCAACCATCGTCCAATGCACCGTTAACTGATCGTTATAAACGACTCGCCACATGGCTGCTATTCATTTTCGTACTGATCGCATGCTCCATTCGTACTGAGGTCACACCCTATCAGTTAGTTGTCGGCTTACCACAGATGGGCTCCCTCTTGCAAGAAATGTTCCCGCCGGATTGGAGCTACCTGCCGACCATTTGGGGACCCATGCTGGAAACCATCCAAATCGCGATCATGGGAACGACGATTGGCGGTTTGCTTGCGATTCCTGTTGCGCTATTGTGCGCTTACAACATCATGCCCAATCGATGGATATCGATCCCAATGCGCATGATCCTAAATCTTGTACGGACAATTCCTGATCTGCTGTTCGCCGCCGTATTCGTGGCGATGTTCGGGATTGGTCCTTTTGCCGGGATGCTGGCGCTTGTATTCTTCTCGTTCGGTATTATCGCGAAGCTGACCTTTGAAGCCATCGAAGCCATCGATCCAGGACCACTTGAAGCGATGACCGCTGTCGGGGCCAACCGGATCCAATTGATCATCTTCGGCGTCATGCCGCAGGCATTGCCCTACTTCGTCTCCTACTTCCTGTATACCTTCGAGGTCAACGTCAGAGCAGCTTCTGTCCTTGGACTTGTCGGCGCCGGCGGGATCGGACTGCTGCTCGATCGTGCACTTGGACTATTCCGTTATGACCGGGCATCCATCATTATTCTACTGACGCTAGCCATCGTTCTCATGATCGATTACGGCAGTGCTGTGATACGGAGGAAATTGCTATGAAACTAGATACATTGCAGAGACCCATCAGCTCCCGCATTCGCTTCTGGGTAATTGCAGCATTAATGATTGCCATCTATTATTGGGCCATTCAAGGTATGCAATTCGAAGGATTACAGAAGACAGCCGGATCGGTTTCGAAATCCATCCTTACTGGCTTCTTGCATCCGGATTGGTCCTTCGTCTATATTCCTGAAGGTGAAGATTTGCTGCGAGGCTTGCTCGACACCCTTGTCATCTCAATACTAGGAACCGTTGTTGCGGCTGTAACCTGTATTCCCTTTGCATTCTGGGCCTCCTCCAATATGAGTCGACAGTGGGCCGTCTCGGGCAGTGGTAAAGTCGTACTTAGCATCATTCGTGTATT
Organism: Paenibacillus sp. GCM10027629; assembly: GCF_042676425.1. Lineage (NCBI taxonomy): Bacteria > Bacillati > Bacillota > Bacilli > Caryophanales > Paenibacillaceae > Paenibacillus > Paenibacillus sp. GCM10027629. The sequence continues at coordinate 1,996,696 of NZ_JBHTGZ010000009.1, forward strand.
TCCCGAAATTATCGTAGCAATCTTGTTCATCAAGGCCGTCGGCCCTGGCTCATTTGCGGGTGTTCTCGCGCTCGGAATCCATTCGATTGGCATGTTGGCCAAGCTCTATGCCGAGACGATTGAGAACATTGATCCTGGTCCTGAGGAAGCCCTGCTCGCCTGTGGTGCAAATCGCCTTCAAGTTTTGCGGTACGCCGTTCTGCCACAAGTTATCCCGCAGTTTTTGTCCTATTCGATTTATCGCTTCGAGATCAATATCCGGTCTGCGACAACACTTGGTCTCGTAGGCGCTGGTGGGATCGGCACACCATTAATTTTCGCGCTTCAAGTACGGAACTGGAACCGCGTCGGTATCATTCTGCTCGGCATTATCCTACTGATTATCCTGACTGACCTCGTATCCGGTTGGCTGCGCAAACGCATCATATAATCGACTCACCATAGCAGAAAAGGGAGATCTCTAAGTGACCTCCCTTTTTATCAACGTGCCTTGGGTAAATAACACCATGAATTACAATTACTCCATCTCCCATTAACAGAATTCTGCACATTCTACAAGAGACTCTGGAGCCGAACAATTGCTTGCGCACGGTCCACAACATTTAATTTCCCATATAGATTACTAATATAATTACGAACCGTACCTTCGGCGATGCATAATGCTTCCGCAATTTCCCGGTTATTCAGCCCTCTCATCATGTGCTGGGCAAGCTCCTTCTCGCGATCCGTCAGACTGATTCGCCCAAGCTCTGAACGCTCACGATACGCCATATCCTGTGCAAATCGCGACATTCTCGCTGCTAATTTGGCCGCGACGGCAGCTGGAAGGATAAATTGTCCGGTCACGGTATCCCGGATTGACGCAATCATCTTATCGCCATCCATATCTTTAAGCATATAACCACTGGCGCCATTCGCCATCCCTTCAATGATATATTCATCCTCAAGGAACGTCGTGAGAATGAGCGCGGCTGTCTCCGGACAAGATCGCTTGATATGCTTGAGTGCCGTGATTCCATCCATCACAGGCATCCGGATATCAAGCAGCACGATATCTGGCATGAGCGCATCCACCATATCGCAGGCTTCTTGTCCATTCTTTGCGACACCAACGACCTCGAAATCCTCCTCCAAGTCAAGGATCGTCCGAAGACCCTCCCTCGTCAGCAGTTGATCATCTGCGATCAATATTCGAATCATAGGCATCCAACCCCCCTGTATCTCGTATCGAATAAGGTAATTCTATTCGCAATAGACAACCTTGATCAGGTTTAGAATCAATGACAAATTGGCCTCCGAGCTGCTCTACCCGCTCACGCATTGCCGTGAGTCCAAATCCTAAATGGATCTCACTTGCACCAATGCCGCAATCCTTAAGTTTCATTTTAATTATCGAGTTTACGTACTCCAGAGTGAAATAAAATTCCTTGCTCTCGCCATGTCGAATACCATTCGTCAGCCCTTCTTGCACAGCATGATATATGGTTTTCTTATATGCTAATGTTAGCTCAGGAAGCATACCGATGCAGGCGTGTATGATAGCCCCCGTGTTCCGCTGCGTTTCTTCGATCAGCTGATGCAGCGCTTGAACAAGGTCATAATATTTATCCTCCTTCAACATATGCACCGAACTTCGAATTTCATGGAGACCGTGACGGACAAGGTCTTGCGCCTCCTTCAACCGTTTCGAAGCTTCCTCCCGATCTTTGTTCAGCAATCGTTTGCCTGCTTCGATCTGGAGAATCGTCGAGGTCAATGTGTGCCCGACAATATCGTGAATATCATGTGCAATGCGATTCCGTTCCGCATAGACGGACATCTCGGAGAGCGCCGCCGCCGTCTCGCGCATGGATCGCTCCAGACTTCGAGTGCGCTCCTCCACTTGCTGTTCAAGATGATCTTTCAAATATTGAATCCCCGAATAGAGCTGCGCATTCTTAATTGAAATGGCACACTGAGAACCTAAGAGCTTAAGCACATCCAATCGATCCGAAGTGAAGACACCAGGAGCAAGCTTATTCTCCATATAGAGCAGGCAAATCAGTTGATTCTGATGTAATATCGGCAGACAAAGCACGGATTTTAGCTTATTGCTGCTGATGTATGCATTTTGCATGAACATCCCTTCATTCGAAGCGTCATGCAGAACTAATTCCTCTCTTGTTCTAGCGACATATCCGATCATCGCAACCGGAAGGATATCGGATGCATCTTGTAACGGAATGGACGCGATGTTCATTTCTTCTACCGACCCATAAGCTTCAATGACCCATCTTCCTTCTTGAGCGAAAATAATCGCACCTGATTCCGCCCCTGCATTATGCAGCATGATGTGCATTAACGTATGCAGCAGCCGATTCATTTCCATCTCACCGGACAAAGCCTGTGCAGATTTAACGACGGAGAGGTAATCGATTCGCGCAAGCTCCGATTCACGCTTCACTTGCAAGAGGTGTGGATACTTCTCCTCTAAATCAGCCACTTTGGCATGTGCTCCCCATTGCGAATACGCTTCATAAGCTTCCGTCATGTACATTTTGGCCAGCTGCTGTCTCCCATGACGAAGACCATATCGCCCATAACCCTCTGCAATCATCGCAAGATCATGGATTAATCCATTCGATTTCGCCTGTTCGATTGCTTGCTCGTATAGAAGCTCTGCCTGTTTGTTCTGCCGTTTCAGACGCGCGATCTCAGCTTGAATCCATAAGTATTTATGCGCATAATTTGCTGGACTTCGCTTCGCATATCGCCGATACATAACCATTCGTTTACGCAGCTTCGCCATATATTCACGCTGCTCCTTAAGGCTGGCACCCTCATAGAATTGCGCCCACACAAGAGATTCGTATAAATAATGGACCATATTATCGCTCTCAAAAGGTGGTCGCGATGCAATAATCGCAGCCGCCTTTGCCAATGCTGCCTTCGCTTCCTCGTATTTACCGAACACATATCCTGGCAAATATTGAAGCGTGCATACAAGCTCTTGAATCAAGTGCGTCGGATCCCCATGCACTGATTCTGAAAAGTCTGCAATCAAGACGTCCGTCTCTGCGTAAGGATCATCCGGTGAGCGGTAACCTGTTAACCGAACAAGCAGGGCCGCAAATACTGCAGCTTGCTTCCAGTGCAGGCTGTTATTATTGCGCCGAATGCTCCGGCCATGTGCGATCAATCGAGCATAAATATCTCCCAGCGGATGACCGTAATGCAATAATATGCTGCAATGAATTAATACACTCTGATTGCTATGCCATAGATCCCCGGATTCTAGACCGACATAACCTGCCTGCCTCGAAAATGTCTCCAGCAACGAAGGTGCATATTGGCGCCAGCTATCAAAACAAAGCGAAAATGAAGTTAATACCTTCACATACAATACGGGGTGAGGCTTCGCTAATTCGCAAGCAAGCATTCCCCACTTGGCAGCCTCTTCTTTCTGATGGAACATATAATACGTGAATAGAGCATATCCAACAAATCCAATCGATGCTTCGGGTGACATCCCTTCATCAAGCGTCATTTGAATCAAGATTAAGGTGCATGCCAGCCAACCCTTCTTATTGGTTAGGAACAAGGCATTCGTGATATGTACTAGAATAGACATCGCCAGTAGAAGCTTCTCATCCGTCATCGTCTGTAATCGCTGGAGTGATTCCAATGTTTGCCTGCTTAATTTACGCTTCACCTTTAGCCAATGAGCCAGCAATTCGATCGTACTTGGGTTAAAATGATGATTCATTCCCAGCAATTTCAGCGCCGTGCGACCTAACGCAATCACTTCATCATAGTTGTCACGATTCGCCTCGATTTGAATCTTCATTTTATAGACACGCGCCTTCTCCAGATCGGATACCGCTTTGCGTATCAGCAGATGAAACAGATCGTTTGCCTCAGCGAAATGCGCACATAGGAATTCTACTTCCGCCCGTTCTTGAAAAGCTTGAAGGGTCATTGCATAATAAGATTCCCATCCTTCTTCCCCCAGTAGATCCGTTGCATTTCGCAAATAACCAAGGGCCGTCTCGTACGCAGTCGATTGTTTGGCCTTCAATCCAGCTTGCAAGCTCAGCTCTGCGCCGAGAAGGCGATGCTCTGAATCCATGATGATCTGTTCCGATACCAAATGAAAGTGATTTGCCGCTTCAAAAAGAACTTCATCATGCCCTTCCTTCATTCGATCAGCTAGCAACCGTCCGATTTGCAAATGAACAGATGATCGTTCGGCATCAGACACGAGCAAGTAGGCGGACTGTTGAATCCGGTCATGTTGGAACATATAAGTCAGTCGTTCCTCACCAATCACTTGAAGCAGCTGCTCGTGCACAGCAATTTGCAGCGCTTCTGAGCATTGTGATATGGTCCGACTCGTTAGGGCGGCAAGCATTTCCACATTGAATTTACGACCGAGGATCGCAGCTCTTCCAATCACGAATACAGTCTCCGTAGGTAAATGTAATAACTTATCCGATATGTAAGCAGCCACATTATCCGCGATATTCATCTCGGCAATTCTCTCCAGATCCCATTGCCACTTCCGGCTGGGCTCGTGCAGATAAATAAATCGAGCATCCACTAAATCCTGCAAAAATTGCCTCACAAAAAACGGATTACCCATCGTCTTGTGGCGCAGGATCTTAACCAATTCCTTCGTATCCTCCTGTTCAACTTGCATCGCGTCACCGAGAAGTTGCTGCAAATCAGTTATACTTAGCGAGGTCAGTCGAATATGTTCCGCTTGTCTCGCACGGGATTGCACATGCTCTTGCAATGATTGTAGAGGAGATGGAGAGGTATCTTGTACAACATCATCGCGATACGTCCCAATCACGAGCAATTGTCTTGTCTCTCGATCCTCTAACAGAAACCTTAGACATTGCAGCGTCTCATCGTCGCTCCACTGCAAGTCATCCAGAAACAACACGAGTGGATGCTCCTGATGCAGAAATAGCTGAATAAACCGAACCAAGACCACATGGAACCGCTGCTTCGCCTCAACGGCTGGGAGCGGTGCGACAGTCGGCTGCTTCCCGATCAATAATTCCAGTCGAGGAACAAGCTCGATCAACAATTGACCATAATCTGCTACAGCATGGGCTATACGCAGCTTCCATACATCAACAAACAGATCATCTTCGATGAGCACTTGATCTACGAGATGATTGATCATTTGTATCCATCCTTCGTAGGGTAAGGCGGTATAGTGCGGATCATATTTGCAAGAACCGACATAACCAACCTGAGAAGCACGGAAAGTTTCATTCACGAACGACGTTTTGCCAATCCCGCCGCTCCCGCTTACCCAGACAATCTCCGTTGATCCCGCTGCGGCTCGCTTCAATGCCTTAAGCAGCCGAGCTTGTTCCATTTTCCTCCCATAAAAGCCATCAACAGCAAGTCTCCGTTCCGGCAGATCCTTACTTCCAAGGACGAAGGGCTCGATCTGACCGGATTCGCAATAACTTCTGTAGCATTGTTCCAAATCATATTTTAATCCGTATGCACTGGTATACCTTTCCTCCGGCATTTTGGCCATACATTTGTCGACAATCGCCGATAACATATACGGAATGGTTAAATCTTTTGTTTTCATCGGTTCTGGCTTACTCGCCAGATGATGGTAGACGGTATCCGCTGCATCGCGCGGCGAAAAGGGCAGTGTGCCTGTAAACCACTCATAGAGCACGATCCCAAGCGAATAGAAATCAGATCGATGATCAGGCATCAGTCCCGTCCTGCCTGTCAGCTCAGGAGAGATGTAAGGGAGCAGAGAATCTAGTCTCGCATCGAATCGCAAGGGTGTTCCGCCTTCACGGCTTGTGCTCATGCGAATATCGGCGATCGCGACTTCATGCGTATCAGGATTCACTATGAAATGCAATGGAGTCAATTCCTGATGCGTGATTCTCTCTTGATGTAACTGCAGCAAGCAATCAACAGCACCAAGTGAAATGGCGATCCGGTCCCTTAGTTTCAGATCACAACCCGAAGAATGCAGCAGATGAGCCATCGTGAACCCGCCATGATCCCGCATCATGAGGACGGGACGCTCGCCATCCATCATGAATGCATACGGTTCAACGCATCCATTCCCTTCGAAATGACAGAGAAGATCATATTCCTCTTGAAATGCTGCAATCATCGACGAACCTGGATACGTATCCCGGGTTGTTTTGGCAATCACACATATGTTGTCTTCTATCATGTTCATTCGGCATAGAATAATCTCCTCGTTGCTTCCGATCCATTCAACAAACCTATATCCTGCGAATTGCAGCATTGCACCGCCCCCATTGTCTGTTATGTTTCTATTGTTCATATGCCGATCAACCCAATAATCTCCTTATTATACCATTCCTATTAGAAGTATGGATGATATTAGCAGAATGCTTACCATCTCTTCATTATTCTCGATAGTTCATTCTAGAGATAAATGGCATTGGCCAGTAGTGACTGCTGTCATCACTTTGTCATATGACACCGAATCGGATTCCGATGGATTTGTAATCCATGACACCCTGTTGTCAGGTTTTCAGATTATAATGAGACTAAGAACTCTTATTTGAGGTGAAATGATGTCTGCGATCACTCTTACGAAGCAACAGGCCAGAAAGTTTTTATTGTACTATCACGGTTTAAGCCGTGATGCCGCTTATATCGGCAAGGAAGGCATCCTCACCTACATTCGCCAAGTGGGCTGTATCCAATTCGATCCGCTGAACGTCGTTGGCATGAATCACGAACTTGTCCTGCAATCGCGAATTTTTCAATTCGACCGCAGCATGCTCGGGGAACTGCTCTATCAAGATCGCAAGCTGATCGATTATTGGGATAAGTGCATGTCGATCTTTCCAATGGATGATTGGCCTTTTTTCGTAAAGCACCGGAAACGTTATCAAGTTTGGTGTGATCAGAATCAAGAAGCTGTCCATCGCGTACATGCCGAAGTTGAACATCGGGGCGTTCTATGTTCGAGCGATATTAATGAAGAAGAGAAGGTCGAATGGGCATGGGGGCCAGCTAGACTATCACGGGCTGCATTGGAAGGAATGTATCACGCGGGTCATTTGGTCATTCATCATAAAGCAAAGACTCGCAAGTTTTACGATTTATCCGAACGGTGGATTCCAGCGGAGCTCTATGGCTCGCTAGACCCTTTTAAGACGGTCGAGGATTTCTACGCATGGTATGTGCTGCGACGGATTGGCAGTGTTGGATTGCTGTGGAATCGGCCGAGCGATGCCTGGATTGGGATTGGCGGGATGAAGAGCTCTCAGCGGAATGAGGCTTTTGCAAGCTTGCTCGATAAGAAATGGATTACGGAGGTGCAAGTGGAAGGCCTGCAATATCCATTATATCTTCGTACTACAGATCTTGATTGCTTGGATAAAGCCCTATCCTACGACCCACCTGTGAAACGCGCCTGTATTCTAGCACCACTCGATAACTTGCTGTGGGATCGGACACTTATTCATCAGTTATTCGATTTTGAATATCGCTGGGAAGTGTACAAGCCGGTGGCAGAGCGCAAATATGGTTACTATGTGCTTCCTGTCGTGTATGGTGACGACATCGTAGCTCGATTCGAGCCAGCCAAGCAACGGGGAAAGTCCCCATTAACCGTCCAACATTGGTGGTGGGAGGATCATGCTGTCGTTGATTCAGCCATGAAGAAGAGTATCCTAGCTTGCTTTGAGCGGTTTGCCGCTTTCCTCGGGACGGAATTTGATCGACAAAGCTTGCCGTTGTAGCGCAGCGTGAGAAAATCTCTATCGAGGCTTATTTCAAAGATGAGCGACCGCGGTCAAAGGTAGGTTTTATCGCCAATAAGAAACCTGTATTCGGATGCCGAAAACTTAAACTTTCTATTGTGGTAAGAAAGAGCTCAGACGATTGCCGTCTGAGCTTATTTGTCCTGCTTTTCTATTCCTTCAAAGCGGGGATTCTTCTTTAAACCTCCCCAAATTATGTATATAATGATTTCACACTTCTGTATCGAAAAGAAATCGAGGCGGTGAACCATATGTTGAAAGCACTGATCGTAGATGACGAAAGGCTTGTTCGCAAAGGACTCATTTCCACAATGCCATGGGAAAAATACGAGATTCTTATTATCGGGGATGTGGGGAATGGCCGAGCCGCGCTCGAATTCATGGAACAGCATCCGATCGACTTATTGTTCGTTGATTTGACCATGCCCACAATGAGCGGTTTTGAACTGATGAAGGCCGTGCGTATCCAACATCCGAGGACAAGTCTTGTCGTCCTTACTTGCCATCAGGATTTTCATTATATCCAAGAGGCGATGCGCGCTGGAGCGATTGATTATGTCGTCAAAACGCAGCTGGACAAGGAAAATATGGACGATATTCTATGTCGCATTGTTCAAAGAATCGAATTTGAGCAAGCGAATCAACTATCCAGCAGACCGCTTTCCCATCCCAATGCAGATGAAAGAACTCAAATGTTGATTGCCGCACGAAATCCACTCGCGATGAATCACGTGTATACCGATTTGCAGCGTGCAGGTGTTCATTCCATAACAGCCATGGGCGAAAATGTATGGTCGCTTACCTCTACGGTACAGGAATCGGTGATTCGGCAGTTCATTGCTGAGTCGAATGAGTTCGTTCTCCTGCAGGTGTACGGCCATAAGCAGCCTTCTGTATCGGCTCTACGACGATACCTGTTTTACGAATGCGAGCCGCATCGGAAAGTATACGACGTACTGCTACCTGCGCCGCCGGAGGACAAGAAAACCGATAAGGACCAGATCCTACTCGACGAAATGTGGTTCTCCTTTCATTGGCTTCATGAGGAGACAGCTTGGAACAACCTATGCGCTTTCATCGAACGGACCAAACCGGGCGCCCCCCAGCTGCAGGATATGCTGCGCGAATTGCTGCGGCTTTGGCGCGAGTTGTTCCCCATCGGTGAATTGGACGTGAACAGGACAGACCCGATTTCTATAGGAACCTGGCAGGAATTCAAGGCATGCATTCATGAAATACGCAGCCGGATTCGAAGCAGAATGAAGCAGCTGGATTATTTTGACGAGATTATTATCTCCATCATGAAAGCGCTTCACATTATGAGGAAGCTGGAGGATTTACATGTCAATCGCGACATGATCGCGGCCAAAATCAATATGAGCAGCGGTTATTTCAGTGAATGCTTCAAAGAGATCACTGGGAAAACATTTGGCGAATATATGAAAGGTTTGCAAATCAACAAAGCGAAAACATTGCTCGAGACAACTGCTTATCCGATTTACCGGATTGCCGAGTTGTCGGGCTATAAGGATGATAAATATTTCAGCAAAATCTTTCGCGAACGCGTTGGCACGGGTCCGACGGAATACCGTAAGGCATGTGAGAGGAGCGGATCGAATCTATGATTTTCTCCTCCTTAAAATCGCGGCTGGTAGCCACCCTCTTGATGAGTACATTGATACCACTCCTTCTGCTGGGGGCCATTTCTTATTTGGCCTTACAAAATGTGTTCCAGCAAAAAATTGAAAACGGTATTCAGAATACTTTGGCAGAAACGAGGATAAGCCTCGAAAATACGCTCAGCAATATGGAATACGCCTCACTCCAACTTTCGCAGGAAGGAAGCGTCGGACAATCGCTGTCCAAACTTCTTTCGTCCCAAAGTGTTTTCGAGCAGATGCAGTTAACAACAGAGATTCAACGTAATATGAACCTGGTGAACTATACGAATCCGTATTTGGGCGTCATACTCTATTATTTTTCTGAACCGAAGGAGTTCCGGTTTGAAAACAGGGATATTCGCACAGATTTTACACTCGAAGCTCTCCCCTTGTTATCCCGAGCAAAGGGCGCGTCGTTTTACGGCCCCCACACAACCGCCTACAAACATAGCCACAACAGCGTTTTTTCGATGACCAGACCTATCGATGTACCTGGTATGAAGCCACAGTCGGTTTACATTTATCTCGAAACAAATCTAACCCTGTTTGAAAAAATTATTAATAAAAAACAATACGGCATGCCTGCCTCGCATGTACTGCTAAATCAAAACGGAAAAGTTGCATACAGCGACGATACAAAGCTGTTCCCTCCTAACTCTGATTTTTCATTGCAGAGTACCGCCAGCAATTACTTCTTCCAAGAAAGCAGTGAGCAAGGTTGGAGCATCGTGGTTGCGATTCAGAGGCGTGATTTTGAAAAGGAGTTTCGATCCTGGCTTTTGAAATACGGAGGCATCAGTCTGGCTAGCGTTGTGATGAGCATCGCACTTGCGCTGTTGGTGTGGCGAACGGTGTATCGGCCCATCCGTAAAATTTTGAAAGAAATCCGTCTGATGTCCGACAGCAAATTTAATTCTCAGCTTAAGCTAACAAATATCCGTGAATTCGACACCGTATTGTATGAGTTCGACCGGATGCGAACGAATATCAAGGAGTTGTTCGCCGAAATTGAGCAAAAGGAACGGACGAAAGCACATTTGGAAGTAGAGAAGCTGCTGTATCAGATTAATCCGCATTTCATTCACAATACGTTAAATACAATTCAATGGATTGCACGTATGAACGGGCAGGATGAGATCGATCGGCTCGTCTCGATTTTTACCCGTGTCCTTCATTATAATCTCGGCAAGGAAGGCGCAATTGTCACGCTGAATGAAGAACTCGGCGCATTGAAGGATTATGTCGCTTTACAGCGCATTCGATACGATTACCAATTCGATGTCCGGTACGAGATTGACGAGGCGCTGCTTGTACAGACGATCCCGCGGTTTATTCTGCAGCCGATTGTCGAGAACGCCTTGTACCATGGGCTTGGCGATGAAGCCGGAGTCATTGAAGTAACCGTTGTCACACAGGACGGTTATTTGAATATTCAGGTGAAAGACAACGGAGCGGGAATGACCGAGGAGGAAGTATCGCGGCTGCTCTTGCATCGAAGCGAAACCAGAAAAGCCGGACTTGGCATCGGGCTGAATTATGTGCTCAGAATGATCCATGTCCATTACGGCGAAACAGGCCATTTTCACATCGAAAGCCAAATCGGACAAGGCACGGCGATGACACTTCAGCTTCCGATGACCTCACGCGGGGACGGATGACGGTAGGAATTCGGTCGGCACAGGTAAGAAAACAGTCGCTGATCATGCATGTCGATGCAATCTTCGGATCGTTTTCACCCTGTCAATGACAGGATTCCCTCCCTGCTGGAACAAGCCGCATATTACAATCGAGAGGCAAGACGAATTAACTCTATTGGCAAAAAAGGGGGAAACGGAATGAAGTTGAAATGGATCGTAGGATGTCTCGTGGTGCTCATGCTACTCACTACGGCGTGCGGAAGCAGCGGCACCGAACCAAGCACAGACACAAACCAGACCGAAGGAACAAAGGATACTGAAAAGTCGCCGGACAGCGGCAAGGAAGATCCATTCGGCAAGTATGCTGAGCCGATAACGCTTAGCATGGGAAAATCGATCAGCACGAAAAACACCAATCTGCCTAATGGGGATACCGTCGACAACAACGAATACTACCGATATATCGAGAAGAAGCTGAATGTCAAAGTGACGCATGCATGGCAGACCGAGACGCAAGAGGCTTACCAGCAAAAGCTGTCCGTATCGATCGCAAGCCAAGATCTACCCGATGCGTTCATCGTGAATGAGAAGCAGTTAAAGCAGCTGGTCGAAGCTGACCTGATTGCCGATCTGACAGACGTGTACAACAAATATTCAAGTCCGCTAATCAAAAGCTACTATGAATCCTACGGAGATCGCGTGTTGAAAAGAGCGACTTTCGACGGCAAACTGATGGCTTTCCCTGGGACTGAAATCGGCGGTCAGCATAATATGACCTGGATTCGGCAGGACTGGCTCGACAAATTAGGACTGCAGCCGCCCAAAACACTCGATGAACTGCTCGCAATTGCGAAAGCGTTTACCGAAAAAGACCCGGACGGCAACGGTAAGAATGACACTTACGGATTTACGGGCCTCCCAACCTTGGCAGGCTGGAACACAGTCAACGGATTTGATCCGATCTTCGGGGCGCTGCATGCCTATAAAGGTCAATGGCTAAAAGATCAAGCAGGCAGCACTGTTTACAGCTCCACCCTGCCGGAAATGAAAACCGCTCTGGCGAAGCTTCATGAATTATATGCTGCGGGCATCATCGACAAAGAATTCCCGGTTCGCAAAGATTCAACCGAATTGATTGCTGCGAATAAGGTCGGCATTGTGTTCGGCCCGTGGTGGATTCCGTATTGGCCACTTCCAGATTCGGTCAAGAACGATCCGAAGGCCGAATGGAAACCTTACACCGCCCCGCTTGATTCTGACGGGAAATTCAATACGTATGATCAGAACCCGACAGGATCGTTCTTAGTCGTCAAAAAAGAGTACGCGCATCCGGAAGCGGTCGCCAAAGTACTTAATATGGAATACGAAGGCATTCGCAAGTTGGATCCGGCAGCGAAAGATATCTATAAAGATTTGAATGTAAGTTGGGTTATCTGGCCATTCGCGATACAGATTGGTTTCGAGGACGATGCCTATCGAGTCCATCTGGAATTAAAAGCGGCATGGGATGCAAAAGACCCATCCAAACTCAATGATGAGCTCAAAATGTGGTACGAAAACGTGAAGAAAAATAGCGAAAATCCGAAAAAAGATCTCGCAGTCTGGTCTGATTCCATGTCGCGCATGGACGGTTCAGCTGAAATCGATCCGAGCAAGCTTACTGTCATCCGCAACGTTTTCTTCGGGCAAACCAAAACAATGGAGCTCAAGTGGGCCATTCTCGAAAAAATGGAGAACGAAACGTTCCTGAAGATCATTCTCGGTGAAGAGCCTGTCGATAAATTCGATTCATTTGTCCAGGAATGGAAGAAGCTTGGAGGCGACCAAATTACCAAAGAAGTGGAAGAAGCATCCAAGAAATAACGGCAAGTTGATCGATCGAGCTCAAGGAAGGCGCCGAGGTGTCAAATACCTTGCGCCTTCACTACTTCTTGCGAGGGGGCGTGCCTATGAAGGACAAAAAAACGTTGTTTCATTACCATTTGATGTTGTCTCCCGGCATCCTGTTGTTGTTCGTATTCAGCATTATCCCGATGCTCGGTATCGTCATGGCGTTTCAAAATGTCATTCCGGGGAAAAAAATCTGGAAACAGGATTGGATTGGATGGGACAACTTTGCATTTATGCTGCAAATTCCGGACATCAAGCAAGTGGTCATCAATACGGTTGTGATCGCCTCGATGAAAATTGCTCTAGGTATCGTCATACCCGTTACTTTCGCACTGATGCTGCATGAAGTTCGGGTTCGCTGGTTCAAGCGCACTGTGCAGACGATCGTATATTTGCCCCACTTTATGTCATGGGTTATTTTGGCTGGCATAATGATCAACATTTTATCGCTCGACGGCATCATCAATCAAATCGCCGGGTTGTTCGGTGTGGAGCCCATTATGTTTCTGGCCAGCAACACATGGTTTCGTCATATTGTTGTCTGGAGCGACGTGTGGAAGGAATTCGGATTTGGCACGATCGTCTATCTGGCCGCTTTGACCGGAATCAATCCATCGTTGTATGAAGCGGCGGAAATCGATGGGGCAAGCCGACTGAAGAAGCTCCAATACATTACGCTTCCCGGCATTATGCCAACCATCATATTGTTGACGACATTAAGTCTCGGTAATGTGCTCAACGCAGGCTTTGATCAAATCTTCAATTTGTACAACCCGCTTGTCTACTCGTCTGGAGACATCATCGATACGTATGTCTATCGCCTCGGTCTTGTCCAGATGCAATACGGTTTGGCTACTGCCGTTGGTTTGCTCAAATCGGTCGTAGCGATCCTACTGATTGCAATATCGTACCGATTGGCTTACAAATTCGCCAACTATCGGATTTTTTAGGCATGAAAGGAGGGTGGCTATGGTCAGATCTCGAACATTATCCAGCCAGCTCGCTGACGGCATCATCTTGTTAGTATTGGTCATCATTGCACTGACTTCCCTTTATCCGCTGTGGTATACAATTGCTCTCTCTTTCAGCGATCAAGCCGCCGCGAATGCAGGCCAAGTGACAATATGGCCAAGTGGATTCAACTTGACGTCCTATCGGATTATTCTTGATGATGAGAAGTTTTTTCGGGCATTCGGGGTTTCTATCAAACGGGTTCTTATTGGAGGGGCCCTTAATTTCCTATTAACCGTTATTATGGCGTATCCTTTGTCGCGAAGTGCCAAACAGTTCCCCGGCCGAAACATTTACATGTGGCTTCTCGTATTCTGCATGTTGTTTTCCGGAGGCTTGATCCCCTTATATATCACAATTACAACGCTTGGGATGCAAAATACGATCTGGTCGCTCGTACTTCCGGGAGCCGTACCGATCTTCAATGTGATTCTAATTATGAATTTCTTCCGCAGCTTACCGAAAGAATTGGACGAAGCGGCCGTTGTGGACGGCGCAGGGCCATGGTATTCGCTCTTGCGCATCTATATTCCACTTTCCGTTCCCGCGATGGCCACCGTTACACTGTTTAGTATCGTAGGTCATTGGAATTCTTTCTTCGATGGGTTAATCTATATGAGCAAGCCCCAAAATTATCCACTGCAGACATACATTCAACAATTGGTCGTGAATATTACGCCGGATCTGATGAAAGAGATGACGACAGAGCAACTGATCGAATTGATGAAGGCATCGAACAAGACCTTGAACGCAGCCAAACTGATGATCGCCATGATCCCGATTCTACTCATTTATCCGTTCTTGCAGCGATATTTTGTTCACGGCATCGTTTTGGGGTCTGTTAAAGAATAATCGAACATTAAGGAGAGAGAAATCGTGGCAGCCTACAAAAGAGTTCATGTTATTTTCAAAACCCATCTGGACATTGGCTTTACCGATTTAGCAAAGCATGTTGTCGAGCGGTACATGAATCAGTACATTCCACAGGCATTGGATTTATCCGAGCGTTTAACTGAGGAAGAAGGAAATGCGAATTTCGTCTGGACGACCGGTTCGTGGCTAATACACGAATATTTGCGAACGGCGACGCCGGATGCTCGCAGCCGTATGGAGGAAGCGATACGTCAGGGCCGAATCGCTTGGCATGGATTGCCGTTTACGACGCATACCGAATTAATGGATGCGAAGCTGGTCGAATACGGCTTGTCTCTTTCCAAGAATCTTGATCAGCAGTTCGGAAAAACAACGATTGCGGCGAAAATGACAGACGTTCCAGGGCATACCATCGGCATCGTGCCGATCCTGGCAAGACACGGTATTCAATATTTGCATTTGGGCGTCAATCCGGCTTCCAAAAAGCCGCATGTACCCGATGTTTTCGTATGGCGCGCCGCCGACGGCTCGGAAGTCATCGTCAATTATGCCGCAGATTATGGCAAGCCGTTAGAAATCGACGGACTGGAAGATGCTCTATATTTTGCCCATACCGGCGATAACCATGGTCCTTCCAGCATTGAAGCTGTGCGCGATTTGTTCGTTCAATTGCAGCTTGAATATCCAGGAGCGGAGATTATTGCTTCCACTTTGGATGCGTTTGCAGAGAAGCTGCTCGCATTGAAGGACCAACTACCGGTGATCCGTGAAGAAATTGGTGATTCATGGATTCATGGAGCCGCTTCCGATCCTTGGAAGATTGCGCGGTACCGGGAGCTGCTTCGGTTAAGAGACAAATGGGTCGCTTCCGGCGCTTTAGACCCGAACAGTGAATCATACTCCTTATTTTGCAACCGATTAATGCTCGTCCCAGAGCATACGTGGGGTATGGATGAAAAGGTGTATTTAGGAGATTACAGCGCCTATGCTGCCGCCGATTTCGCCGCTGCCAGAGAGAGCGATGCCGTGAAAGACAGCAATACATATAAATTTTCTTATCTGCAGCACATGGCAAAGTCGGACCGATCGTTCAGCTTGTTCGAAAGCTCGTGGCAAGAACAACGCGAATATATCGACCAGGCTTTATCCGCATTGCCTCAGGAGCTGATTAGTGAAGCGCTGGCTGCATTTGAACAACTGGCTCCTGAAGACAGCATCGTTTCGGATCCCAACGCAGAAAATCTTGAATGGAGTACTTGTTATGAATTAGGTTGCTTTCACGCAGCCTTTGCTCCGGATGGATCGATTCATCAATTAGTCGACCGCAACGGAAAAGTATGGGCGAACGATGCTCACCGGCTAGGAGCTTATCGATACGAGGCCTTCGGCCAAGAAAATTACGACCGATTTTATAAAGAATATTCTAGAGATCTAAGACTGCATCACAGCTGGGCAGAACCCGATTTTGGCAAACCGGGCATGGAATATGCGGAACCGCGGCCGGAACATACAAGTTATCAGGGGGCGCCAAGGACGATTCGATTGGAGAAGCAAGCGGATCGCGATGTTGTACGGATCGAGCTAGCTATGGATGCGATCGTCTGTGAACAGTACGGCGCACCCCGCAAGTTGATCCTGGTCTATGAATTTCACAAGCAGAAACCGCAAATCGATGTAGAACTTCACTGGATCGGGAAATCTGCTTGCCGGCTGCCGGAAGCAAGCTGGCTCTCCTTTGTGCCGCTCGTAGATAACCCGAATATGTGGACAATGGATAAGCTGGGGCAGCTCCTCTCTCCATTAACCGTTGTGAAAGACGGGAATCGCAATATGCATGCCGTAGAGTCCGGCCTGTATTACGAGGGTGCGGACGGAAGCTGCGTGATCCGACCGTTGGATGCGCCGATCGTATGCCCGGGAGAGAGACGGCTGCTTCAATTCGATAATACGTTTGCTCCTCTGGACGGCGGGTTTCATTTCAACCTGCACAATAACGTGTGGGGGACAAATTTCAGAATGTGGTTCGAAGATGATATGAAGTTCCGTTTTCAATTGCTGTTGCAGTCGTTCGGCAAGTAGAAGGAAGCCAAATTTGATTACAGTTGTGAAAAAGCTCAGACGATTGCCGTCCGAGCTTTTTTATCCTACCTTCAGCATATAAGCGGCTATGAACTTATTTGGTCAATATCCGCATTAAATAATCTACCTCTTGCACCCAATACCCTTCGGGTAAGTTCACATCCTGCAGCATGAGACCGGTCACGACAGAGAAGTAAAGGAACAACAGCCGCTCAGGACTGCCCTCACGGAACTCTCCAGCCTGCTGGCCTCGCTGGAAGATCGGAACGATTAGACGAATCGTGTCTTCCGAAGAGTATTGCTCAAGAAGCTGCTGCGCTTGCAGCGGCACATCTTCGGAGGTTTGCGCTTGACGTAGCAGTAGGAAATACTGCTTATGATTTTCGTCGAGCATCTGGATGGTCAATGCTTTGATCTGTGCAAGCGGCGAACCCGGAAGCTGATGAATCTGTTTGATCGCCGTTTGCGCCTCCTCAAGCGCATCTTGCACGAGCACGACAAAGAGCTCTTCCTTTGAGCTGAAATAGCGATAGGATAAACCTTGGCTAATGCCGGCTTCGGCTGCGATCATACTCATTTTCGTGCCGGCAATTCCCCGCTGTGCAAAAACTTTGAGTGCCGCCTTCTTAATCTGTTCCCTCCGCTCATCCAGAGGAGATTCGGGTTGATTTTCATCGCTTCGTTTCGTTGCCATATATGATAATCACCTTTCTTATTTGCTGTTTCCAATGAATGGAGACAATCATTGTCGCTTATATATGAAATGCTATGAATTATAAATTCTACGAGAGATGTAGCTGTTCCCTGCTTACTTCCCACAATCGCTTAGCGGCTTCTTGATTCTGAGCAGGCTGAGCCGGCACGGTAACTGCCATATCAGTATAATAGCAACCGTTGTGACCGTTGATCTCATCCGTATCTGCGAGCCACACCAGCGTCTCGGCCCCTTTCTCCGGGGTGCGGGAAAATCTCTTCATCATCGCCATGGTCATCCGAGCCATCATGCCATTGTTCTGGTTGAAATTCGTAGCAACGAGCCCTGGATCAAAACAATGTGCCGTTACTCCTGTACCTGCAAGTCGTCTAGCCAATTCCACTGTGAACATGATGTTCGCCAGCTTCGTCTCAGCGTAGCGGAAGGTAGAACCGCCCATAAATCTTTGCGGAAAGCTGTAGAGGCCAATCGCGTTCAAATCGTCGAAGTTGATGCCTTTCTTCGCCATTTTGTGACCATGGGATGCGGTTGTCACGATACGGGCAGGCCCGCTTTCTTTCAAACGATCAATGAGCAATGTCGTAAACAGGAATGGGGCCAGATGATTGACCGCCCAAGTCATCTCGAAGCCGTCGACCGTCATTTGATGCTTATCGAATAAAGCGCCTGCGTTATTAACCAGGACGTCAATTCTCGGACATTTCGCTAGGATTTCGCTGGCCGCTTCACGAACCGATTGCAGAGAAGCCATATCCACGATAAAAATATCCACGGTTGCGCGGCCTTTTGTTATGGCATGGATTTCATCCGCCAGATCCTTCGCCTTCGCCTCACTCCGTGCCACGATCCCAAGGTTAGCGCCGCGAACTGCAAGCTCTTTCGCAGCTGCCAAGCCGATGCCGCTTGTTGCTCCCGTAATGACAACATACTTGCCAGCTACTGTCCACTTTTTGTTCTCATTGGATTTTATCACGTTTATCGATCTCCTTTGAATAGATTTGGCTTTTTATGAATGAACGATTCATTCATTTCTTATGCTTATCATATTCAGCTTGTTAATCATTGTCAATTACTATTTTGTTTTTTTCGCCGCATACCAAAAAACCACAGCCGAGGCTGTGGTTCTACAAATCTTCAATTCCTCTATTTAAGCTCTAACCTCTAACCGGCCTCTGAAAAACAGCTCTGAAGGATCAACAGTATCCATCTCACCATCCAAAATCCGCCGTACATCTTCTAATGTGTCATAGAGCGATAACCACTCGCCAGGTTTCTGCGTATAAGGTTCGGCGACAAAAAATGGCTGTGCAAGGAAAGATTCTAGTCGCTCGCCACGCTTATACAATTGTGTATCAGCCTCTGATATTTTATCCAATCCATGTGCAGCGACGAGTGATCTTAATTCGCGGTAGCGACGCAGCAATTTCCGTGCACGCTGCTGTGTTGTGAGATGAATCGCGTCCAAATGTGCACCTTCTAATACCGTAGAGGTGGAGACAATTGGATCAATGGCCGGATAAATAGAACGAGAAATAAGGTCCGCATCGAACCGCCACAACGTATCCAGAGGTCCATAGGCATCTTGCTCATCCACAACCTCACAATTCATATCGACGAGTGCAATCGTGATCGGTCTAGATCCAACTTCCTTAAGACTTTCACGGAGGGAGAACAATTCGCCCGATAACACGGTACTTCGATCTACACCTAACACGACATCCTTCTCATCTCGAAGACTTACGATTCGCTCATAGATCTCTTCTCGCGTACTATGATGGAACTCTGTCTGTGCAAGAATATGATCCATTCCTGGAGCATCTGAACCTGGGTTCCAGAATACCGTCGCGAAGCCGCGTTTTCTCAATCGAAGCATAACTTCAGCCAATAATACGAGCTGCCCCATATTCGGATGCGCCACAAAACCAACCGTACCTCCGCGAACAACCGGTGCAAGCAAATCCAAAGCCTTAATTCCCGTCTCAATCATCCGTATCCCACTCCCTCGAATAATGAGTTCATCCAGACTACACCCTGCAAGTGTCGCAAGGGCTACTAACGTTTTCACTTCAGCCCGACCGATTGGAATTTTGCCTGTACATAAATTGGAGACGGTCGCAGCTCTTAAACCAGCTGTCCGTGCCGCAGTTGTTAGGTTCGGAACACGTCTTCGTAATAGCGGAACGTTAAGCTGTAAATCTTCATCCATTTTTTAGCACCTCCTTACTCTATATAGTAATAATAATTACTCTATAACGCAATATGTATTTTGAAATTTTAATTAAATTATAATGACGCAAAGGGCTCATTCCAGCTGGAATGAGCCTTTTCTCATCTTCTTTGCATTTTTTCTATCTCAGCAACCGAAGTCCATTCAGAATAACCAGAATTGTACTGCCTTCATGCCCTACGACACCCAGCGGAAGTGGAATGCCTGAGATAAAGTTCGTTGCGATTAAAGCTACGATGACCGTAATTGAGAATACGAGATTCTGCTTCACAATCCTACGTGATCGTCTGCCTAGAATAATCGCATCGCGCAGCTTGCTGAGGTCATCATTCATCAATACGAGATCAGCAGTTTCGAGGGCAACATCACTCCCGCCTGCGCCCATCGCAATGCCGACTGAAGCGGTCGCGAGTGCGGGGGCATCGTTCACACCATCACCGACCATGGCTACATAGTGGTGTGACTGCTTCAATTGTTTAATAATCGACAGCTTATCCTCAGGCAGCAAATCGGCGTACACCTGCTGGATTCCAGCCTGTCTGCCAATCGCTTCTGCGGTCTTCTGCTGATCCCCTGTTAACATGACCGTATGGATGCCAATGGCTTTAAGGTCTCGAATTACACGTGACGTATCTGGGCGAATCTGATCTTGTAGTGCGATAATACCTGCGATTCCCGATGGATTCTGTAGTACGACGAGCGTCTTCCCTTCATTCTCCATCCGTTCGATATCCATCATGACATTTTCACATAAATAATCGGATTCCATAAAAGCTGGTTTACCGACTTTCCATGCAATTCCGTTCCGATTGGCTTGAAGACCAAAGCCTGTGATCGACTGAAAATCTGAAATGGAATGACCTTGCAACGCATCGCTTCCAGCATGGTCAACAATGGCTTTCGCAATCGGGTGATTCGAGTAACTCTCGAGTGATGCCGCGATTTCCAGCACTTCCTGTGAAGTCAGACCTTGATATGAGACCACTTCCGCAACCACCGGATGACCGATCGTCAGTGTACCCGTTTTATCGAATGCAATCGCTTTGACACGGGACAAATTCTCAATATGCGCTCCACCTTTGAACAGAAGACCTTTACGTGCACTATTCGAAATCGCGGATAGCATTGCAGGCATGATCGAAGCGGCTAAGGCACAAGGAGAAGCGACGACGATAAAGACCATCGCGCGATATAACGCAGCACTCCAAGTATCTTGGAAGATAAGCGGCGGAACGACAATCAACAACAACGTCGCGAGAATGATAATCCGTGCATACATCCGTTCGAATTTCTCTACGAAGACTTGCGACTTCGGCATTTCTTGCTGTGCTTCTTGAACCATGCGAATGATTTTGGAGAATAGGCTGGATTCACTGGTCTTCGTCACTTGGATGAAAATAACACCTTCGCCGTTCAATGTCCCTGCGAACACTTCATCGCCAACTATTTTATCTACTGGAATACTCTCACCTGTAATAGAAGCTTGGTTAATGGAGGAACTCCCTTCGGTAACCATACCATCTGCTGGAACTCGCTCACCTGGTTTGACGAGCAGCACATCATCGATTTGCAATGCTTCAATGGACACGAGCAATTCCTGCCCTTCACGAATAACACGGGCATTCTCAGGTTTGAGGTCCATCAGTGCCGAAATATCTCTTGAGCTCTTGTTCATAGTGTAGGTCTCAAGGGCACCACTCAAGGCAAAGATGAAGATCAGCATCGCGCCCTCCGCCCAATATCCGATGGATGCAGCACCTAATGCGGCAACGATCATAAGCAGGTTCACATCGAGATCCTTCTCTTTCACAAGCGTCTCGAGACCTTCCTTCGCTTTCACGTAACCGCCAACGATAAATGCCGCTGAATATAAGATGATTGAGAAAATAGGCCAAAGATCAGTCACGAACCAGGCACCAAGCGCCATCGCACCACTCAGCAATGCGGCTGCACCCTCACCATATTTCGCTTTCCATTCCTCCCAGTGCGAGTTCACTGCTTTATTGTCTACCACCTGGTCCGAGAGGCGAGACATTTCTACGGATTGATTCATCATGATTATCTCCTTTGTCATTGAGAATGAGATTCGTTGTTAATACCCTAAATAAGACGCATGCTGCTTCCCTGGGTAGGAAAGCAGCATGATTGAGAATGATATTCATTTTTACACTACGCAACAAAGTTTACTGCGTGAAACTTATTTATAATTATTATAATCTAGGAATCAGCAGTTGTAAACAAAAAAAATCCCCAACAAATCGACATGACGATAAATCGTTCATGCCATCTGTTGGGGATATGTATTCTCACTGCATCGATGCGGTGACTAGGATACCACGCTACGGCTCTTCTTGAAGCTCTGTCTCATCCGCTGATCATTCTTCATCGAAATGAACATACATACAGCGCCTAGAAGCAGCAAACATGCTGATGTTATCGGAAGCAAATATTCCACGTCAACCACACCTCGCATTACTTTAGAATGATAATCATTATCATCATTATAACGGATTTGTAGTCGATTGCAACCCTTTTTTCATAAAAACTGAAATTCATTCTCAGTGAGAATGCCATCATCGCTTAGACTTTTACAGCTTCCGTTCAAAATGTTTGAATCGGGTCCCTTGATAACTTACTTCTCCAACATCACCTTCAACAATTAGCCCATATTGCTCATTTCGGATTTGAAGCTCGAGCCTGGAACGATCCTCGAACTCAAAGGTAATGAAGTAATCTGTATTGGCGCTGAAATCACCGGATCCGCCCCAGACCTTGGAGCGCTTTGCGACGACCTTGCATGGTCTTGTAACCAAATCTGAAGCATTATTCGATGACCACTTCCCTGCTGCACCAACCGCATTAACGATGAAATAAATAAATGCACCTATGAATCCCAATATGATAATTGTTTTTACGACTTGAACAAAAATAGACGGTCCTCCAAACCCCAGTCCACCAAAAGGGTCCATTCTGACTCCCTCCTTTTATATCTAGCCAAGACCCGCCAAATCTACAATTCGGTTCACGACTTGGTCTGTCGTTATTTCATCTGTATCTATATATTGTTCGAATATCGAGGACGAGAGTCCTTCCATGCAACGTTCAATTTGCTTCGCAGGCCATGATTCTGGCCCATCACCTCGCTGTGCTAGACGCTGAAGCAATACTTCTCTCGACACACGGAGTGTAAAGTGCTGTACGATCACACCGTCTGCTCGCAATCTCCCGATAATCTCTTCATAGTATTCGGGATTCACCAAAGTCATAGGAACAATGATCAATCCAGAATACGATCGTTCCATTTTGGATAACATCGTATAATTGATTTCGCGCCACTCGGGATGTTGCTGGAAATCATCCAGCTGAAGCTCCTCTGGCAAGCTTGCTCTAATGTAATACCCCGCATTCTCCGGATCATAGACGAATGAATTCGGAACCCTCTGATGAAGTGCATTCGCCGTCTCCGTTTTTCCTGCGCCAAATGCGCCATTAATCCAAACAATCACACTATTCCCTCCTTATATCACCCATCAATCCCTAATAATACCACTTATTACCTGGCATGAACATGAAAAAAGCCAATACGCTGCTCATAGAGCTCACATATTGGCTGATCCAATATTGATCTAGTTCGTTAATACTGCACGAGCACAAAACCGTAATAATTACGATTTAATAAGGTGAACAAACACTATCCTTGCTCTTGAAGCAACGCATCTACCGGCCAAGGCAGCGGATTCTCAAATTGCGACCAGTCTTGCAATAGCTCTACTTCATCAACTAGACAATGATCGAGCTGGTCTTCAATTTCCGCTTGATCCATCGCTATACCAATGAACACAACCTCATTCATCCGGTCCCCCCAAGTGGGATCCCATTTCTTCAATACATCGGGTTCCGTGCTTAGAATATATTCTTGATCAAGCTTCGGCAGCGACGCAACCCAATATCCTGCTGGCCCAAACTGAATCGATGAGCTGGCTTGGCTTAGGTTGGCAGCGACATCGCCTTTGGCCGCGAGCCATACGATGCCTTTCGCCCGAACAACCTCTTCTGGCCATTCCGACATGAAATCAGCGAGCCGCTCAGGATGAAAAGGTCTTCTCCGACGATAGACGAAGCTGCTAATGCCGTACTCATCCGTCTCTGGTGTATGATGCTCCTTTTGCAGTTCTTGAATCCAGCCTGCGGACATACTGGCTTGTTCGAAATCGAATCGTCCTGTATTCAAAATCTCGCTCGGATCCACCTGACCGTTCACCGTCTGAATGATTTTAGCATTCGGCTGCAGCTTACGCAGCACGCCCACTAACGTCTTTAATCCTGCTTCATCGACAAGATCGCATTTGTTCAAGATTAAGATATCACAGGTCTCAATCTGATCAATGAGCAGATCCACGACGTCCCGATGGTCCCCTTCACCGACAGCCTGATCACGATCTAACAGCGTCTCACCCGAGGAGAAATCATGCCAGAATCGATTAGCATCCACAACGGTAACGAGACAGTCTAACTTCGCGAGCTCGGGAAGATTAATGCCCGACTCCGGGTCTTCGTAACTGAACGTCTGTGCGACAGGCACCGGTTCACTAATTCCGCTCGATTCAATGAGAATATAGTCGTATCTCCCATCCTTTGCAAGCCGTTCAACTTCAACCAAGAGATCATCCCGCAATGTGCAGCAGATACAGCCATTCGATATCTCGACTAGTTTCTCATCTGTCCTCGATAGATTGGTGCCTGACTTCACGAGTTCGGCATCGATATTGACCTCACTCATATCATTGACGATGACAGCAACCTTCAAGCCTTGTCGATTATTGAGCACATGATTGAGCACCGTCGTTTTACCGGAACCTAAATATCCGCTTAATACGGTAACCGGAATTCTATTTTCTGTCATAGTACACTCCTTATCATTTCTTAATAGTAATGTTTACGATTAATGAATTCATTATATATCTATCACCTACCCAAAAGTCAAGAAAAAAGAATTAAATGATTGAACACAAAAAAAGCCCGCCAGAATCCTGGCCGACCTTATCCAATCCCTATGGATATATCTTCTCCCCAGCTTCCAGCATAGCAATGAACTGGTCCAACCGCTTCTTCCGCGTCTCCGGCTTCTTGGCGTTCTGCAACCGGAACGTGATCGCATATCGGTTCGTACGGTTTAGCGTCTCGAAGAATGCCTTGGCCTTACTGTTCTGATTCAGAGCTGCTTCCAGATCCTCAGGCATCTGATTCTCGCTCTGCGGTGCGTATGCCGCATCCCATCGTCCATTGGCCTTCGCCTGTTCAATGGCTTGCAAGCCTGCAGGTTTCATTCGACCTTCCGCGATCAGACGTGTCACCTTATCTTTGTTGACCTGGGACCAGATACTCCGAGATGATCGAGGGCCGAATCGCTGAATGTAGAATTCTTCGTCATAACTCTCCTTCTGACTGTCGATCCAACCGTAACAGAGCGCACAATCCAATGCTTCGCTATACGTTGGCGTCGTTCGGGTCGCACCTTTCTTCGCAATCTGCAGTCGCACGCCAGTCGAGGTCGTATGATGATCTTCAAGCCATGTCGTCCATGCCTCTGGATCAGCCACATACAATAATGTGTACTCGTTTCCTTTGTTCGCCATCGTCATCGTTCCTTTCACGTTATTTTTTACTAGGCCTTTGCGAGTGCTAGCAATTTATTAACGGTCGCCCAGTTGCGTGTCGTTGCGGCCACCCCTAGCTTCTTCTCCATGAAATTATTCGAATAGATTGATTTGCCATAGCTCTCGCGACATCGAATATAGACCTCATGCCCTGAAACCTGAAAATCATCGACATCACTCTTGAACGTCATGAGCTGTGCAATATTCGATTCCGATGGCAGCGCAGACAGAAAAGTCACATATATTTTCTCCTTCTCACCTTGCACTTCACCTGCATACGGACTTCGCGCGATTACCTCCGCAAGCTCCTCCGATGATCGGACGACGGTTCGTACGTCATAGCCCAGCGCATCGCGAAGTGTCTGTTCAATCTGTGCCGATAAAAAATCTGTCGGTTGTTCTTCTGCCTCAAAGAGCACATTGCCGCTCTGAATATACGTCCGTACGTTGTGCACCGGCAGAGCTTCGAATATTTGCCGTAAATGCTCCATCTTTATAATTTTTTGACCACTGACATTAATCCCTCTCAGCAGCGCTATGTAAGTCGCCATACATCATCTTCCCTTCACAAAACGTTCACATCTACCATCATATACCAATTTCTGCTCGACACCAAGTCCTATGAATAAACAAATCCTTTTACGAAAAATAAAAAGCCACCCTCCTCAAGACAGCTGCACACTGTACTAGAAAAGAATGACTCCTGCTGCGGCCGAGGCCAGAATAACCATGAGTGGATGCATTTTGAACCGAATAATACCGTATAGACACCCTGCGCAAATAAGCAATGTCGCAAGCGTCGACCAAGTTAATCCCGGCTCCGAGCTCGATAATATGCAAAAATGTATCGCTGCATACGCGATAAGGCCTGTCACAATGGGTCTGAGGCCATAAAAGGAAGATTTGACAAAGCGATTGTGATGCAGCCGACCAAAACATGCTGCAAGAATAATGATAATAATTAATGATGGCAAGATCATGCCGAGTGTCGAGCTAATCGCACCCCCAATCCCTGCAGTTCGATATCCGATTAAGGTCGCACTATTCGTTGCGATCGGCCCTGGTGCCATACCCGCCAATGCAACAATTTCTTGAAAATCGGATGCACTCATCCAATGCCTGAGATTGACTTCATGCTCAATAATTGTAATAACGGCGTATCCGCCGCCAAAGGAGATCAGCCCTATTTTCATGAAGACGAGAAATAACTGCCATAACATACCGTTCACTCCTGTTAGATGTAATACTCCGGATATATCGGCTCGGGTTCCTGTTGCTTGGATTCACGCTGCTCTGTATACACTTGCATACCTAGATGCTTCTTCACCTGCACAGCAACGAGACCAATCACGAGTCCGATGGCAATCAAATAGATCGGATGAATAGGCGTCATAATTAACATAACCACCGTACTAATGCCAACGGCTGCAGTTGTCTTATCGAACAGGGCTGTCTTGGCCATTTTATAGGCAGCAATAATAATTAGAGAAATCACGCCGCCTTGGATCCCTTTAAGCGCCGCTTCGATTTTCGGATGATCTTGAAACATCGAGTATCCTAAGCTAAGCGCGAACACGATGAAAAACGTAGGCAATGCAATACCCGCAACAGCGAGAATGGCTCCCATCACACCAGCGAGACGGTATCCAATGAACGCTGCCAGGTTCACCCCCACGCCGCCAGGCGCGGATCCTGCGATCGAGACGAGATCACTCATCTCTTCCTCTCGCATCCATCCGTGTTTCTCTACGACTTCTCGTTCAATTCCTGGGATCATGGCATAACCGCCGCCAAACGTTGAGGGGCCGATGCGGCAGAAAGTCCAAAATATTTGTGTATATATTTTTAATTGTTTCGATGCGGTTGTTCGCACATCCCCACCTCCAAGTCATGCAGTCAAGTTCCTCTTTTTATAGTATACTATCTTTATTCCATTCTGACATTAAGTTTGTGATAAACAACCATTAAAGAAAGTTTTATACCCTCGATACGATCTTTTTATACCATTAATTCCGAGTTGTTTATAATGAAATGGAATTAAGTTCATATTGAAATATCATAGGCTGGAAATCTCTGCAATCTAACGGTATAATTATAATATACATATCCTACCTGATTACTTGGTTAATAGATGGGCGGTGAAGCATTTGAACTACGCAATACCTACGACAAAGAAACTCATATTCGACTATATCGCAGCACGGGATACCGTATCCAAAGCGGAGCTCCTTCAGGCCTTCGCCGTCACGAGCAGCAGCTTGACACGACTATTGGAAGAGATGATTGTTGAAGGCATTATTGAAGCTTCGGGATTCGGCAGTTCAACCGGCGGTAGGAAACCGATCCTCTATCGAATTCATGCAACTTTTCGATTCATGATTGGATTTGAAATCTCTCGGATAAGTTCGTCCGTCGCGCTCTATGATCTTCAGATGAACCGGTTATCCTATACCCGCTGGAAAATGGATGCGCAGATGACCCCTACAGTATTGCTCGAGCGCGCCGCCGATCAAATCGAAGAAATGCTGCATCAGCACGGCATCCATCCGAGACTTGTCATCGGCATTGGCATCGGCGCTGTAGGCCCGCTCGATCAGACGAACGGAATGATCTTGACGCCGCTTCACTTCCCTGCGGAAGGTTGGCAGCATGTCCCGATCTGTGAATGGATGACGAGACGACTCGGTATTCCTGCCCAACTGGATAATGGTGCGAACACGGCGCTCATCGGCGAGCATTATGCGCTGCGTGCCGAGCAGATGAAGCATATGCTCTATGTTCACGCGGGAGTTGGACTCCGTTCAGCCATGATGTCTGACGGCCAGATTGTTCGTGGTGCATTTGACTTGGAGGGCTCCTTCGGACAAATGATCATCCAGACGGATGGTCCACGTCTGCAAGAAGACAGCAACTATGGCGCGCTGGAGGCTTACGCATCCATTCAAGCCCTCGAGAAGCAAGTGCGAACACAGGTGAAAATGGGGCGGGATACCCTCTTGCGCATCTATGAACCGGAAGCAATCCACTTCGACTTGCTCACCCATGCACTTGCTGGAGGAGACCGTCTCGTGAAGGAGCATTTCATTCAAGCCGCAACCTACTTAGGTATCGGTGTCGCCAACCTCATCAATGTTCTCCACCCTGAGCAAGTGATTCTGGGAGGACCACTTATTCATGCAGATCCCGTCATCTACGACACGATCATGCATGTGGCGAAGAAAAATATTTATTACTCTCCTGCCTATCAACCCAACTTCTCCCCAGGTGAGCTGGGAGAAGACGCGGTTGCGGCTGGCGCAGCCGTCATGGTAAGAAGAGACTGGGACTGTGAATGATAAAAGGCCTCACAGCGAACACGCTGTGAGGCCTTTCTCTGTATTTAACGGGCTATTAACCCTGCTGCACCAAACACTTTCTCGAATCCTTGTCTGGACCGCTCTATTAATACCTCTGGCGAATCCGTTGGCGCCGTTGGCGTTAGGATTTCCTGGGAAACAACACCCTTATAACCAATCTTATGTAATCCCTGTAAGAACCCAACCAGGTCAATCGCACCTTCCCCTGGGTACAACCGGTCATTGTCCAACACCTGCTCCACCGGGACAGGCGGCGCATCATTGATATGTACATGGACAATCTGGTCCGCACGCAACTTCAGAATGTCTTCGACGGTCAGCTCATTCGTATAATAATGATAGGCATCGAACAGGAGACCCACATTCGGCTCGCCAATCGCATCAATCAGATCCAATGTCTCTTCGAGCGTCCAGATGAACGGATTCGCCCATGCTGTACGCAAGTGATGCGGTCCAACGAATTCAAGACCTAACCGAACGCCATACGCCCCTAGAATTTGTGCACACACCCGTAGTCTTCTAATCGCGAGAGCCATGAAATGCGCTGATTTCAAATCCGTCGATGGTAGAATATAGGTGCAACAGCTTGTGCATCCTAGCGCAGCTGCGGCCGCAGCTTCTTGTGCCAGACGCTTCAGGCCTTCTTGAAATGCATCCTCGCTTGTTCTCCACTGTACAGACAGACTAATCGAACCGATCCGCATCCGATTCACGGCTAATAGTGCCTTCGCTTGTTCCATGCCGTTGCGTTCAATGAAACCAAGTGCTTCCAGATCTACAGCCTCAAATTGATATTGTGCAGCCAATTGAATCAAATGCTCGTCACTCAAGGATCCACCGATTCCCGCACGCGTAAGCCCTTTCAACAATGACATCGCCTCCCCAAGATAAGAATATCTCTATCATCATATCCAAGCTGTACACGAATGACAAATCCCCCTCATCGCTGAGGAGGACCTAATAGGTGATGGAATCGCCCTTTCTATCCCTTCATCGCATCGGTGCGCCGAGTTTCATGATTTTCTGGGGCTAATTGCTCGTTTAGAACACAATACTAACAATAATGGCAGATAAGAAGCTAACGAGTGCTGCACCATACAATAATTTAAGACCGAAGCCTGCGACCACGTTGCCTTGTTTCTCATGAAGCCCTTTCACCGCACCAACAATGGTACCAATCGAACCAAAGTTAGCGAAGGAAATGAGGAACACGGAGACGATGGCATTTGTTCGCTCACTGAAATCACCTTGGATTTTGACAAAATCAAGCATGGCTACGAACTCGTTCGCTACAATTTTCGTCGCCATAATGCTTCCAGCTTGAACCGCTTCGCTCCAAGGGACACCCATTAGGAAGGCAATCGGAGCAAGTACATAACCGAGAATTCCTTGGAACGAGATGCCGAAGATTCCGCTGAAAATTCCGTTAATCATCGCAATGAGCGCAATGAATCCGACAAGCATGACGCCAACGATCACAACCACCTTAAATCCATCGAGAATGTATTCCCCGAGCATTTCGAAGAAGGTCTGCTTCTCTTCTTGCTGGACTTCTAGCAAATCCTCCTCCGGTTCCACCGTATAAGGGTTAATGATCGATGCAATAATGAATCCGCCGAACAAATTGAGTACGAGCGCCGTCACAACATATTCCGGCTTCAACATCGTCATATAAGAACCAACGATCGACATGGACACCGTGGACATTGCAGACGCGCATAAGGTATACAATCGATTCTTAGGCAGCAACCCAATTTGCTTCTTGAACGAGATGAAGACCTCGTTCTGTCCCAAGATGGCGGAAGCTACCGCATTGTATGATTCTAACTTGCCAAGACCATTCACTTTACTAAGCGCAAGACCAATGTACTTGATAATGAACGGTAAGATTTTGTAATGCTGCAAAATCCCGATAATCACCGACATGAACACAATCGGCATTAACACGTGGAAGAAGAACGAATGAATCCCTTCATTCACCAAACCGCCGAATACGAAATCCGTTCCTTGATTCGCATATCCTAATAGTTTGGCGAACCCATTCGCGAACCCCCGAACCAAATATTCCCCAATGCTTGTCTTAAGCAGCAGCAGACCAAAGACGATCTGAAGCACGATCATGATCAGGATGGGACGATATTTAATCTTTTTCTTGTCACTGCTTGCGAGCCAAGCCAGGAGTAGAACAACAACAAGCCCGATTAGCGCGATACCATATTTCATGATAGTAGTTCCCCCATTTCCATATTGTGTGAATCCATTCACAATAACTGTGATTGAAACGCATCACACATCTGCAATGATCGTATTCAGCGCAATTTCTGCCATGCCGTTAAACGATTGCTCACTCGTCTTATGCGATGAACGTTCATTCGTCAAGAGCTGGCTGCCGACCGTCAGTATGGTCAATGCTCGAACCCCATATTTTGCTGCTAACGTATACAACGCTGTGCTCTCCATCTCCACCGCCAGGACGCCGAATTCCATGAATTTATGCAGACGATCTAACGTCTCGCGGTAGAATTCATCGGAATTATAAATGTTGCCGACATGTACCTTCGCTTGCTGTGACTCAGCTAATTGATACGCTTTCATTAACATGTGAAAATCTGCAGTCGGCGCATAATTGCAGCCATGGAATATTTTTTCCGTCATGTTGCTATCGGAGGATACGGACTGCGCTAACACAATGTCACGAATCTGGAGCTCCTTCTGCATCGCTCCGCATGTCCCGATCCGAATCAGCTTCTTTGCCCCATAGTCCTTAATCAACTCAGTCGCATAAATGCTCATCGAGGCATTGCCCATCCCTGTTCCTTGCACTGAGACAGGTACACCTTTATAGATTCCGGTATAACCGAGCATCCCTCTCACTTCGTTATAACAATAGACATCGTCCAAGAAATGTTCCGCGACGAATTTGGCACGCAGTGGATCGCCTGGTAGTAAGACGCGCTCCGCGACCTGACCGACTTGTGCTTCCATGTGAATACTCATGTTGTTATTCCCCCTCATCATCTTGCTGATCGAAATCGCTTACATGAACATCATAAGAAGAATCCGAGGAACAAACTAGACCAAAAGTTGGCGTAAGCTACGGAAGAAAAAGGACCAACACCTTCACATCAGCAGCTCTTGGCGGATATTATCCAGATCTCGACGTGTCGGAATCGTCGCGATAATCACGGTAGGAACGCTCTTGATCGATAGCGGGAACGTGCTGATAATAAAATCAATCTGCCGCTGCTTCACAATGTCATCGGTTAACCCTTCCATAATAGTCGTATGAATGGTGAGTTGATCACCAATTTCTTTCTTGATGAGATTCGCGACGTAATGGCGGACGGAGAACTCCTCTCCGATAATAAGAAAAGCGTTCTTGCTCTTATATCGCAGACTGGAGCTGACGAGTAAGGTGAGCTTGGTCAAATGGAATTCATTCAGATGGATCAGCGAAAAATAGTGATTCCACTGCGCCATACAGCGCTGCACCTCATCATAGACATGCTGACAAGACTGCTGCACATATGTTGTAAGATGATTCTGGGAGACATCCATCAGTTCCGGAATCGCATTATCGATGATCAATTTTTCGAAGAATTCACCCATCTCCTGGATAAACCGCTCGTCCATATGCAGTGTAGGAAAAGATTGCATCAATAGCGGAAAAAGCTGATTACGCATCGATATCATGAGCTCTTCCTGCCGAGAATGCGTACGTGCTGCAGAGTTAACTGAGCCCTGATTGTTATATTGACTCAAGCTGAATAACGAGGTTAGGAAGAAAATCTCATCCTTTGGCAGGGAAATCTGGTATGTATGTTCTAACTTCTTGGCTAGCTCAATGAGCGGTCGATGAAATAGGCTCTCTGTCCATTCATATTGCTCCTCCTCAATGTGCACCGGATGTCTTTGTCGAATCCGTTCGATTACAATCGCAATCAGGAAAGCTAAATTACGCTTGGAATTCAGGAAATACACAATCCGGTTCTCAGCTTCGATCTCGGTAATGAAATGGTTCAATGTATCAAAATCCGTATTTGCAAATGGCCATCCTGTATAGGCATATGCTTCGCAGAATATTTTCCACAAGAAGTATCGAATATGAATTTCGTGGCCTTTGAACGCAGGGGTCGCATATGTGATCCGCAGATGAAAAGGTTTCAGCACTTGGTTATTCAACTGTACAATGAATTTCTTAAAGGATGAGGTGCTCATGAACATTGATTCCGCAATTTCCTCCGCACGAATGCGTCCCCCTTGTGTGAATAACAGATGCATCAACCGATAATAAGAAGTCTGCTTGAACAACTGGGCAATGACTTCCTGGATCGTCGTGCTTCGGCGGTCACGGTGCAGAATCATGCCCCTTCCACGCGACACTTCAATGGCCATCGCAGACGGCAATTGCTGACTCAACTCCTCGACGAGCTTGCGAATCGTCTTATCGGATACCATGAGCTCCTTCTCCATTTCTGCAAAAGTAAACCAACGCTGCTCCGTATCCAACAAGGTCAGTAATCCTCTGGACAGAATAAAATCCTTATCCATATCAGCACCTAATCCTTCTGTATCAATGATGTTATGTTATTCTTCGTCTCACGGAATCGGCCTGGCGGCAGCTTCTTGTCCTCCATGAACACCCGTGTGAAATAATGAACCGAAGAAAATCCAGTAAGTTCAGCAATTTGCTTAATCGGCAGATCGGTACCGAGCAAGAGTCGAGTCGCTTGACGTACACGCTCATGCCGGATGAAATCTGTAAAAGTCTCGCCAATTCCAGCTGAGAATAGACGCGATAAATGCCGTTCTGAGACATTTAAATAACGAGCGACATCCGTGAGGCCGATTGTGCCAGCTAAATTATCTCGTATATACAGCTTGGCTTGCTGGAGCAGCATATTCGTATTCTTCCGCTGCATATTGGCCATCCTCTCTTGTGTCTGTACGCCGAATAGCGCAAGAAACGATAGGATCAACGAATAGGCAACCGTGCCAATCGCCGCGGCAGGGAGATTCCCTGTCATGCCATCTTGCAGCATCAAAGACTTCCACAATAACGCCGTTGGATGGAGATCGTCCTGATGCACACATACCGCAGCATATTCACTCAGCGCTTCAAAGGCCTCCCGAATGGTGCCGTGAGTCAACGATTCATCCAATTCAAAGGCCACATAGAGAAGAAACAACCCTTCCTGTGTACGAATTTGATGAGTAACCCCTGGCCTCGAACAAAAATGTGTACCGCTCTGAATCGGATAGTCCACCCCATCATCTGTATATGTCCCTTCACCTGTGAGGACATAGCAGACTTCGAAGAATGAATGTTTGTGAACCGGATTATCAAATAGCTGTGGATTCACGCCCCAGTAGTGCACCTTAAAACAAGCATCGTTCGTCTGCAATACGGTTGCAATTTCATTGAGCATGGAATTGGTTTCTTTATATAGGTACATGGTATTCCCGCCTAACTGATATGACCTTATTTTACAAAAAAATGTCCGTTTTTAAAAAAGACAACAGATCATTATAATCCTTATCATTATAAGTGTAATCACACAAAATTGCTCGTATCATATCCAAGGAGGCGTGTAGATGATTCAACCCGTAGATGTGCAATTTTATAAAGAGAATGGATACTTACTCGTGAAGGGGGTATTCAATCTTGAAGAAGTCGAGGAGATGCG
The DNA here is from genome assembly GCF_042676425.1 of Paenibacillus sp. GCM10027629. Taxonomy (NCBI): domain Bacteria; kingdom Bacillati; phylum Bacillota; class Bacilli; order Caryophanales; family Paenibacillaceae; genus Paenibacillus; species Paenibacillus sp. GCM10027629. The sequence continues at coordinate 2,031,264 of NZ_JBHTGZ010000009.1, forward strand.
CGGGGCGGTTGAGCGAATTATTCAACGCGCTGCACAGTCGAAGGCTGATTGGAACGCAGCTTGGCAAGGTGAGTATCTCCCGCCAGAGCAATTGAAGAAGCTCGTACTGAAAGGATTTCATGATGTGCATTATCATGATGCTTCATTTACGCGTGCGGTTGTGCACCCGAATATGCGGGCGGTTCTTACACAGATCATCGGTCCCAATGTCCAATTGCATCATTCCAAAATGCTGGTCAAACCGCCTGAGAATGGCGCCGCATTCCCGATGCATCAAGATTACCCCTATTTCCCGCATGCAAATCATTCGATGTTAGCGGCGAGTGTCCATCTTGATTATGCCGATGAAGAAAACGGTTGTCTGCGCGTTATCCCAGGCTCACACAAGGCTGGATCCCTCCCCCATCTCGGCTCCCATTATCTGAATCACAAGGAATATCCGACGAAAGACGGAACGCCTTGCATTGCCGAAGCAGGGGACGTATTGTTCTTTAATTATTTGACCATCCACGGATCGGACCCGAACCGCAGCTCTCGAACGCGGAGAAACGTCTTGTTCCAATACAAAGACGCGAGTGATTTCCCGACGGAAAATGTCCATTTCGACTGGGGTATGGGACTCATGGTTGCTGGGGAGAACCCGCATTTCTTGAAAGCGAAGCCGAACTATACCATTACGTAATCATCGCATAAAAGGGCCTGTTCCAATCTGTAGGTTCTCTCTACAGTGGAACAGCCCCTTTATATTGGATGTGAATCTTTATCCGTTCTGAAAACGCTCGCGCACTCTACCTGCCATCCATTGGTTAACCTCGAACAGATCGGTTACAGGTTGCCCTGTATAAGGAATTCTCGGCATATAACCAGGAGGACCGAATTCAGGGGTCATCGTCGTGACCTGATGCCCTTCCATCTTCCTACGATGTAGAATCGTCTCCCACCAGCCTTCGAAACGCTCCAATGCATAGGCATATTCAGGCGCGGCTGGATGCGGGACCTGTGGCCCTTGTTCGAACCCGATCCTTGCATGCAGGTGAATCGTCCGTTCCATAATGATAGACATATCCTCTTCTTGATCATGGAGGAGGGATTCGCAGACGCACGTAAAGTGGCTGTAATCTGCGGTAATCCGGAGATCTGGGAATGTACGAAGTAGTCTTGCCGTCGACCTCGGCGTGAACATGGTCCGACCGCGATGCGTCTCATGGCCGATCGGCACCCCGAATTGTTTCTCGACTTGCACAGCATTAGCGAAGAACCGATCTTGTTCTTCCTCACCCCAATAATCTTTGCCACTATGGGAATTAATCAAGAGCGGACGAAATTTGACAGCTCGCTCCACTTGAGCCAAGAAGGATTCTTCATGATTGCCATGCGTATAAATCTGCGGAATGTAACCAAGCCCCAGCTCCTCGCGAAGCTCATTGAACTCATTCTCATCATCCTGTGAAGGAAGCCCCACTTCCACCCCGTCATATCCATGCTGCGCCGCGCGCTCCATCTTCTCCCGCAGCGTTCCTTCCATACCCCAGAACGCGTGATATATCTTCAATTCCAACTTAAACTCCCCTTTACTCGCTTATTTATGGTGCCCCCGTGGTTTCTTCCCGCTCCAACGTTCATCGACGATTTCTGTAGCCGATTGATACCGCGCGTCAACGCTAATGCGATATTGATTGGTCGTATTCTCCAAGGAGCAATGCATCAAGAACATACCGAAGATCAGCACATCCCCCGCTTCGAACGTCGTCGTCGCCCATTGTCCGCCGAATTTCTCGGTAATCACGAGCGGATCGTCTGTATAATGTCCAATGCCATCTCGATCCGAATCCTTTGTACCGTAGGAGTTCTTGAGACTGTCGAATCGATGCGAGCCTAGACACATCGCAAGACCGCCCATCTCGTAAGAGATATCGCCGATTGGTGACCACACTGTATATACGTTATGCGTACCGCGTCCCATATAGACGATATCATAATGCGCTCCAGTGAAATCGCCTGAGCCTACAGCTCGCAGCCATTTGTAATGATACGTCAGCGATTGCTCGCCAAGTAATTCATCGAAGAAGCGCATCACATGATCTCCATTCAATACGTTCAGCAATTCTGGCAAGTCTTCATTCGTACCACCCATAAAGATACTTTTGCTGCCATCGGCAATGACGCCTTCTTCGAGGAGTGTGTCTCGCTCCAGCTTGCCCATCTTATTCATTTTCTCTAGAATCGCTCTTCGCGCAGTTAACACCTGCTCCCGGTCATGAAATCCACGAATGAGCAAATATCCGTCTTCTTCCATACGTTCACGAAGCGCATGTACATCATCTAAAATATCATTCGAGCTTCGTAACTCTGTTAAATGCGGTCCATTCAGTTCTAATTCACGACTCCCGACTTTAACCATCATTGTCCATTACCACCCATGATTTATTTAAATTCGATCGATTGATCACCTTCAATATAAACGGGAATGGCCATGTTGTATTTAGGGAAATGAATTCGAAATTTACTAAAATCGCTCCGACGGTTCGCCCATCCCCTTCTCCCCTTGCTGCTCTTTTCTCCATTTGGAGGGAGAAGTCCCTTCCATTTGTTGAAACCAAGCACTGAACAGGTGAATCCCCGAGAAACCTAGCTGTTCCGCGATGCGCAGAATAGGTTCATCCGAAGTTCGAAGGAGCCATTTTGCTTCAGATAATCTATGAAGCTGTTGATATTGCTTCGGTGACACATGATAGACTCTCGTAAACTCCTTGCGAAAAGCCGACACCGATAATCCTGACATACGAGCTAATTCCGTTACGCGGACTTCTTGATTAAATTGGTTCCGAATATAATCGGCTGCACTCGAGATCGACATGCGCTGCGGCTCATTTCGAGTATGCTGCATCAATGTTAACAGGAACAACTCTATCCACGTGGAGATAACCGCATCGCGCTCTTCCAATGGCCCAGAGATGATCTTTAACCAATTACGAAATAGAGATTCATAGATTTCTCGATTCATCGGCGATAAATAAATCAATCTTGGACGTTCAGGCTCCGCTAACTGATAGAATCGATGCACGAGCTCTTGAGGGAGTGAGGATATTTGTAAGACCCCAAATCGTACGGAATCCTCAGTCCAGAATCGGTGTGGTACATTCGGTGGGATTAGGACAACGGCTCCTTTCTCCATCACATATTCGCTACGCAGGCATTCCATCACAGCAGAACCTTCAAGCACGATGGATACTTCATAATCAGGATGATGATGCGTCTCCATACTCCACCGATTGGCATGCGATGCGATCGCTGTACTCACATGTATGGTCATCGTCTACCTCCCGCTGGCGAAGTTCATTTCATCCTCAGATATACAAAGTTTACCACGGATAAGCAATACGTAAAGTAGGATTTTTGCATCGTGCAGGCAGCCATATGAAAAAAGCTTACCAACCTCTAACGATGACGCCAGAGATAGGTAAGCTATATGGATTAAAATACTTTCGTCGTCCAAGATTCACAATTCCATGTTTCTGTCACGACGTCGCGATAAAATTCAGGTTCGTGCGAAATGAGAAGAATGCTGCCTTTGAAAGCCTTCAGCGCACGCTTCAGTTCGTCCTTCGCATCGACATCCAAATGGTTCGTCGGCTCATCGAGCACAAGCAGATTGGTCTCGCGGTTGATGAGCTTGCAGAGACGGACTTTCGCTTTCTCACCACCGCTTAATACCGCAATTTTACTCTCGATATGCTTCGTCGTTAGACCGCATTTCGCTAGCGCTGCACGAACTTCAAATTGCGTGAATGCAGGGAACTCTTTCCAGATCTCTTCAATACACGTATTATAGTTGGCATCCTTCATTTCCTGCTCGAAATAGCCGATATCCAGGTTCTCACCACGTTGGACGTTACCCGAAATGGCTGGAATCTCACCTAGAATACTACGCAGCAATGTTGTTTTACCGATACCGTTCGCACCGACAAGTGCAATTTTCTGACCGCGCTCCATCCGAAGATCTAGCGGTCTAGACAATGGACTGTCATAACCGATGACCAGGTCCTTCGTCTCGAAGACCATTTTGCCGGAAGCTCTCGAATCTTTGAAGTTGAACTGCGGCTTCGGCTTTTCCTTCGCCAGCTCAATGACTTCCATCTTATCGAGCTTCTTCTGTCTGGACATCGCCATGTTACGCGTTGCAACACTCGCTTTGTTCCGGGCAACGAAATCCTTCAAGTCTGCAATTTCTTGCTGTTGGCGCTTAAACGCCGATTCAAGCTGCTGCTTCTTCATATCGTGAACTTGCAGGAAGTAATCGTAGTCTCCCACATAACGGGTTAACTCTTGATTCTCCATATGATAAATCAAGTTAATAACACTATTCAGGAACGGAATATCATGTGAGATCAGAATGAATGCATTCTCATATTCTTGCAGATAACGCTTGAGCCATTCGATATGCTGCTCATCCAGATAGTTCGTCGGCTCGTCCAAGAGTAAGATGTCCGGTTTCTCGAGCAACAGCTTCGCAAGCAAGATCTTCGTCCGCTGGCCACCGCTCAGATCATGAACATCTTTGTCTAGACCGATATCCGTAATACCGAGACCGCGTGCGGTTTCCTCGATCTTCGCATCGATCATATAGAAATCCTGATTCGTCAGTGTATCTTGAATCGTTCCTACATCCTCAAGCAGCTGCTCAAGCTCTTCCGCCGATACGTCGCCCATTCTACCGTACATATCGTTCATTTCCTGTTCCATATCGAACAAGTATTGGAATGCGCCTCGTAAGACATCACGAATCGTCATCCCTTTGTTAAGTACCGCATGTTGATCCAAATATCCAACGCGCATACGCTTGGACCATTCGACCTTTCCTTCATCCGGTTGAAGCTTGCCAGTAATAATGTTCATAAAAGTGGACTTACCTTCGCCGTTCGCGCCTATCAGTCCAATGTGCTCGCCCTTCAATAAGCGAAAAGATACGTCATTGAAGATCGCGCGATCCCCAAAGCCGTGACTTAATCGTTCTACGTTTAATATGCTCATGCATGACACCTTTTCTTCTAGACTTTTTTCCTCGTCCTATTATACGTGGTATCGTGGGTATAACTCAATCAACAAACGTAAAAAAACGGCGACTTTATGGAAGAAAAACAAGAATGCCCTCCATTTGCCAAGTCGGCAACATAGAGGGCGTTATCATTTTTCGCAGGAATCCCGAGGCGGTCCCTACCGCTAGTTCTTCAGCGCTTGGAAAATCGATTCTGGAAGCCACAGCTTATTGTTCTTGAGCTCGGCCTTGACCGACACTTTGATTCCCTTAACGAGCGCACTGTCCGTGTTCAATACGTATGAGGCTTGGGCAGCTCCTTGGGTCAATGTCACCGTCTTGGTCTTCGTATCATAAGTTACTGCAATGCCTTGTGCGGCAGCCGTCTCACGAACCGGAACCAATTCGGAAGATACAGGGCTTGGTTCTGGTGTACCAGCTGGTTGTTGCGCTTGGACTTTCGAAAGATCCAATGTAAATTTCGCAAAGCCATCTTTTTCTTCACCAACATACTTCATACCGCCAAGCTTCGCCGCTGCATCTTTCGCCTTCGGCGAAGTTCTAAATGTTATATTCGCATCCCCTGTAACCGGAACGAATGACCAGTTATTATCGGCTGTAGGATTAATCTTCTTATTCTGCGCGATATAATCAATCAGAACCTGACGTGTTTCGTCTGGAGACGAGATCACAATATTGGACCCGTCCAGATTCGGGAAATTCCCACCGCCACTTGCACGATAATTATTCGTAACCACGAGGAATTGCTGATCCTTGGTGACAGGTTTGCCGTTGAACTGTAAATTGACAATCCGGTGCGAATCCGGGTTCACAAGCTTCCCTTTGCGCTCATAACGCGCTGGCTTTGTCACATCAATTTGATACGTTACGCCATCAATCACGTCGTACAAATACGTAGGGAAATCTTCATTGATGAGCGGCTGCTCCTCTTGCTTATTCGGATCAATCTGGTTGAACTGACCTGCGGCGTGCTCAAGCCACTCTCTTACTTGATCCCCATTCAATTGCACAACATTTACTGTATTCGGATAGACATATAAGTCGGCTGCACTCTTCACGGCCAGCGTACCTGTAGGAATATCCGTGAAGTAGTTCGGCCCCCAACGTCCGCCAGCTTTGAATGGTGCTGCTGCTGACAATACCGGGATTCCTTCATACGATGTGCCTTGAATGTACTTCTCCGTGTACCATTTCTGTGCATTTGATACGATCTGAACCGATGGATCATCATGAACAACAGCGAAGAAGCTATTGATTGGCGCTGTCGTCTCACCGATCGGCCCACGCACATATTTGACGGTCGCTTCATGCTCTTCCTTCACCGCATCAACAATTCGCTCATCCACCTTAGCCAGCGATTTCTTGTTCGCTTTATCATAGATCGGGCGAGCCTCCGTTTGGCTGTCTACCACTTTCCATTTTCCGTCCACCTTCTGAAGCGAGAGATCAACAACACCAAGATGATCTCCCCAAAAGCCTGGCATGACGGCAGGCACACCATGAATCGTACCTTTCTTAATATCTATGCCTTCCAATTTATCGAACTCCGCACTCGGGAATACCTTATGGTCGTGACCGAACAAAATCGCGTCAATGCCCGGCACCTTCGCCAAATGAACGGTTGCATCACTCATATTCTCTTTGTACGGACTGCTGTCAAACCCGGAATGCGGAACCGCGATAACAAGATCCGCACCTTCTTGCTTCATCTTCGGCACGAATTTGTTAGCCGTTTCAATAATGTCCTTCGCAATGACTTTACCCTCCAAATTGGCTTTGTCCCACTCCATAACCTGTGGAGGAACGAAACCAATGACACCGATCTTCAGCGTTACTGGCGTCCCCTTCTCATCCTTGAACGTTCTCGTCAGAATCTCATACGGTGTGAAATAGTTCTTATCATTGTCTGGGTTGTTATCATGGTCATCTATGTAAACGTTTGCATTTACATGCGGAAATTTAGAACCTTTCAAGCTGCGCTCCAAGAAATCGAGACCAAAATTAAACTCGTGATTGCCGATCCCTGCTGCATCGTATTCCAGAAGATTCATCGCTTTAAATGCCGGATGGACTTGTCCATCTTGTAGCGGCTTGATCTTCGCCACATAATCCCCTAATGGATTCCCTTGTATGAGGTCACCGTTATCGAACAACATGCTGTTCGTTACTTCTTGACGCGCTTTAATAATCAATGAGGCCGTTAACGCAAGACCATATTCTTCGGTCGACTGGTCTTGATAGTAGTCGTGGTTAAGAATGTTCGTATGAATATCAGTCGTTTCCATCAATCGAAGCTTCAACGTTGCTCCTTGGTCGCTCGCGTCCGCAAAGGCAGACATTGAGAAAGCACTGCTTAATACTGCCGCAGCCAACAAACTTTTCAACATTTTCTTCTGATTCATTGGTAGTTCCCTCCCGATCAACAACATGATTAATCAAATGATAATTGCGAAATTACTTTTTTTCGATTTCTCTTCCAAACCTTATCACTTTTATGATCAAACTGCGATTCACCTCCAGAATATATCGCTATATCCATCTTTTTCATGAACATAACGTATTTTGATTTTATCTTTTGTTCAGTCTTTACGCAATGACTTATTGTAAAGTGTTTCTTTTTCCTTCGAATCATCTGCACAAGCACAAAAAAAAGACGACCACGTCGTCTAATTTGGAGTGACAGCAACATCGAGCGCAAGCTCGATCATTTCGGTAAAGGTGCTCTCACGTTCTTCGACCGTTGTCATCTCCCCTGTCAGCACAAGATTGCTCACCGTAAGAATGGACAACGCATTAACACGATGCCTCGTCGCAAGCGTATACAATTCTGCCGTCTCCATCTCTAGCGCAAGCATCTGATAATCCGCCCATAATCGAATTTCATCCCAATTGTTTATATAGAAGGTATCGGTTGTCATCACATTGCCGACTTTCACCGACAGCTTCTTCGCTTGAGATAGATCATAAGCTTTCCTCAGAAAGTGAAAGTTGGCGGTCGGCGCAAAATCAATCCCATTGAACCTCCGTTGATTAATCGCGGAAGACGTTGAAGCACTCATCGCGATCACGATATCTCTTAGCTTCACATCATGCTGAATCGCCCCGCAGGTGCCGACACGAATCATATTTTTCACGCCGTATTCTTGAATTAATTCATGCGCATAAATGGACATGGATGGAACCCCCATCCCTGTGCCCTGCACGGAGACTCGTTTCCCCTTGTAAACCCCCGTATAGCCCAGCATGCCGCGAACGCCGTTATAACAATATGCCTCTTCCAAGAAGGTCTCTGCAATGAATTTCGCTCGAATCGGGTCCCCCGGTAACAGAATGGATTCGGCGATATCACTCGGTGAAGCCCCTATATGTACGCTCATATGATTAATCCCCCTCTCATTTTCATCACGTAATATGCGTATTATTGCGTGTTCAAAAAGTCGGCATTTCAGCACCGAGAAGGTTGCGAGAACCTGAAGAAGGAGGAACGGAGTTTAGGCGAAACCTAAATGAGTACCAGACTTCTAAGGTGAACGCAAGATTCGATGTTGATTATGCTTCTTGAATGACTTCGTGATCAAATGATGACTTTTTGAACAACCTCTATTAGTACAATGGAATGCCTGAGAGTGGGAACACAGCCGACGGATTTATTCTGCTCGAAGCATCATGATCCTTATCCAGTAATGATTTGGCGGTAAATTGATCGGTGATGAGCACATTCGCATATCTGCCTCTGAGCGCGCCATAAATAACTTCAACCTTCCGAGCCCCTCCAGCCACAAGAATCGAATGCTCCTTGTGTTTTAGCGCTTCCAATTCAATTCCGATTGTCCGTGCATTCAAATCCGGCACGCAAATCTGTCCGCAGGTATCGAAGAACCGCGAGCAAATATCGCCTACCGCCTTACTATAAATGACATTCAATTCTTCCTCCGAGAAATACCCCATTTGCAAAAATAACGAATCCGATTCCGCAACACCTACCGTGAACAATGCGATATTGGCCTGCTCGCCCATGTCGAGAATTTTGCGAATATGCCGATCCGACTCCATGGCTTGCTTCACAAGCAAATGATCTACGATAGCAGGAAGAGGCAGAAAATGCGGATACGTATTATACGCTTTGCCAAATAAGTGCAAAATTTCAGAGTTATATGTATTGGTCTCTAGATGACTGACGCCGCCTTTTAATTGAACGACATTCACCTGATTGACATGTTTATGCCTCAATTTTCTCGCAATCTGATAGATTGTAGAGCCCCACGTGACAGCAAGTGTATCGCCATCCTTCACAACCTCGTCTAAATATTGTGCCGTATCTTCGGCCAAATATTCTTTGATCAGGTCGTCTTCATAATGTGGAACGGGTACGACAATCACTTTTTTGAGGTTATACTTCTGCTTCAATTGATAGGCCAGCTTCGCTGTATCTTCCGAGGGGTCCATAATTCGAATCTGTACGAATCCCTCTTCCTTGGCTTGCTGCAAGAACCGCGATACCGTAGGCCTGGACACACCTAGCTTATCGGCGATATCCTGCTGGCTGTAGTCCATAAAATAATACATTTTCGCGGCCTCAATCATTTTTCTTATTTTATCTTGATCCATTTGAGCCACCCATCTATCCATGATCTTATCGCTACGAACATATTATTCAATATTATACCATTATCCCAGTATCTTATCATTTACAAGACCATATGCCTATCGATGTTTTTGACGCTGTAAAACAATAAAGACCCTTGGATTCCCCAAGGGTCTGACCACATTCACGAAACGGGCTTACTCATCGGTACTGCAACACTTGATCTTGTCTGCCGCCATCGAATGGAGACCACTCCGCAGACCAACGCGAAGAGTACGAATACCACACCAACCCATGCATTGTAATACACCGACGCTTGCTCAATCACAACTCCACCCACGGCTGATCCGAGTGCGATCCCGACGTGCAGCGCTGAGCTGTTCAAGCTCTGCTGAATTTCTGCAGATTCGGGTGCCGACTTAATCAAGTAACTCTGCAATGCAGGGGATACGGACCAACTGAGCATACTCCAGATCATCATGACAATAAGGCATGCATAAATCGAGAATGTCGATAGCGGCATCAAGAACATCATCACAGCAAAGGCAACAACGATGAACAGGATACTCTTCTCTGGACCAAATTTATCACTGACCCAGCCTCCAACGCCTCCACCCGCTACAGCCGCAATCCCAAATATAAAATAGAACAAACTGAGTGTAGATGCGCTTAGATGCAAGGTTTCTTGCAGAAATGGCGTTAAATACGCATATAAGGTCAAATGACCTGTCAACATTAAGATCGATAGCAAATGAGCGAATACAATCTTCCCATCCTTCAGCGATGCCAATTGCTGCTTGAGTGGAACAGATGGCGTAGGCTGAGCCTTCGTCATAAATTTTCCAACGGCAATCATCGCGAGCAACGAGAGGACCGTTATCATCATGAATGGTGCGCGCCATCCGTACGCATTCCCGAGCATCATACCAATCGGTACACCAAGCACGAGCGAACCGCTTACCCCCATATAAATTGTCCCGATCGCTCTCGCACGATACTTGGGCTCAACGAGCTGGGAAGCCATCGTAATCGATAAGACGACGATGAGCGAGCTACTAGCCGCAGACAATACGCGAGCCGCGAGCAATACCGAAAAGTTCGGACTAAACGTAGAGATCAGGTTCCCAATAATAAAAACGAACAGGGTATACATGTAAAGTTTCTTCCGTTCCACCGAAGCTGTCGCTGCGAGTAAGATCGGACCCGCAAGGGCGAACGCGATAGAATATATCGTGATCAGTTGACCCGATGCGCTAAGCGAAATGTTCAAATCCTGCGAGATTAGATCTAGGATCCCTCCCACAATAAGCTCCACCGTTCCTGTCACAAAACAAGCGATGGCTAAAAGATAGATTTTAAAATTCATCAGTAATAATGACTCCCTTCTTATGTCACGAACAATGCAGCAAAGTTACTACCGCAATAGTAACCTAATATACATTTCGAATCAACCCCAATTTTGAAATAACAAAAAGACGGATAGATTCGCTCTATCCGCCTTCTTTCGTCCTCCAAAGAAACGAAATGGTTAATATTTCAACTGCATTAATCGGTTCATAATATCCTCGTCCTCCATGAACACATTAATATACTTGGAGGTAATGACTGTAAGAAGCACATCATGGTTAAAAAATTCTGTAAACACACGTACGAGCGGCTGAGACTTCGTCTTGATCGCATGCCATTCCCGCTGCTCAACGCCAGCGAAGATCATCTCGCGATCGTCCACAATCAACAACCGGAAGCGCTCCAACGTTACATGTTCTTTGCTCGGCACAAAGTAGGCTAAATTGGTCAAGTTAGACTCCACCTCGCCAACGACATGCACCTCGACCGTTACGCCTTCTTGTTCCTTCGCTTCAAGTAAAGGTATGTATTTCGCAATATCGTCTTTCCATGCCGAGAATCGAATGGACTTCGTTGCCTCCTGCAGCACCTGGCCCAGCTGAGGCTCGATAGAGGAATTCGCCTTGAGACTCCACACTTGGTCGTCGATGAACGCTTTGGGTGTTGCTCGTGCCTCTAGCTCCTCCAGATCCGATTGGAATTCCGCGGTCAGCTTCTCGATGACGAGCGGCAATGCTAATGCGAAATACAGCTTTTTCTTCTCCGAGATGGATTCGAGTACCATCCCTTTCTCAATCAATCTGGATATGACTTCATATATTTTTGCTTTAGGTACGCCGGATACCTTCACGATCATTGTGGCATCCATCGGCTGCAAGCTGGATACCAGCGCTTCATAGACCTTACTCTCGTATTGTGAGAAGCCAAATTTATGTAACATACGTCCCCCACTCAATTTATCGCACATTTTTTATTAATGTACCATAGATCCCCTAGCATTGCTATTTCATGCAACACCTGAACACAAAAAAAGAAACTGGCACGAGGCCAGTTCCTTGTCTATCATCTATTTCTTCTCAACAATACGGTTCTCGACTTTCGGACTGATCACCTTAGCATTCTCCAAATACTCTTCTACGACATCGTAGAAGGTGTAGCCTGTATTCAAGACTTCATCCTTCTTCAGCATCGAATAGCCGTCACCGCCCGATGTGATGAAGTCATTCGTCGCTACCGTGTACGTCTTCGCTGGGTCAATTGGTTGGCCTCCAACTTTCACTTCTAGTACGCGCTCGCCAACCGGCTTCGTCACGTCATAGACATAGGACATGCCGCCGATTTGCAAGAATGAACCTGGCAAGTCATCTTTCTTCTCCACGCCTTTGACCGATACTTCAAGAGCCGCCTTGATATCCGCACCTGTTGCTTTGACAATGGTTAATGTATTCGGGAACGGTAGAATCGAGTAGAGATCCTTCTTCGTCAGATCTCCGACTTTCTTACTTGCACGGATCCCGCCGCCGTTCACAAGCGCTACATCGGCTTCGTGGCCTTTGATCGTCTTCGTCTTCGCAATAATGGCATCCGCAATGAAGTTGCCTAGGTTCGTCTCTACTGCGCGAACTTCGCCTCTCTCACCATGCAGGTCGACTTCAGTCTTCCCAATGACGGCACCCATCGCTGTATCGACTTTCTTCACGACTTCTTGAACCAATTTATCAATTTCTGGATCTGCTTTGACAGACTCATCATACTCTACCAATCCGCCGCTGAACCCTACCAAATCTTTGTTATAGTAATATAAATCCACGCGTCCTAGCGACTTTCCGTACTCCCAGTCTTGTACGATATACGTACCATTAACAACTTCAGGTGTGCGAAGCGGCGTATGGGAGTGACCACCAATAATTAAGTCGATCCCCGATACATTTTTCGCGATCTCGCGGTCTTTCTCAACACCGATATGGGAGAGGATGATGACACGGTCCGCTTTTTCTTTCATCTCAGGCACGAGCTTTTTCGCAATATCCACAGGATCTTTGAACGTCAAGCCAATAACATTATTCGGGTGTGTAACAATTGGCGTCTCTTCCGTTACAAATCCGATAAATGCGATTTTCTGTCCGCCGACCTCTGCTGTATATGTAGGGACAAGTAGATTTGTACCATCCGCTTTGTATACATTCGCATTGATCATCGGGTACTTGAGCTGATCACGAAGCTTGAGCAATTGCTCATAACCAAAATCAAACTCATGGTTCCCCGCTGCCATCGCGCCATAACCTAGCGAATTGAGAATCGGAAGAATCGATTCCCCTTTGAATTGGTTCGTATAAATCGTTCCTTGGAACGTATCACCCGCATCCATTAAGAGAAAATTCTTATTCTCTTCACGCCACTCTTTTACAAGCGTAGCAATTTTGGCATAACCGAACTCTTTATCTTTGCTGTTCTCTTGAATATGTCCATGCACATCATTCGTATGCGCAATCGTGATATGTTCCGTTAACGCATCACCAAGCGCTTGCACGAAATCACCGCGAGTCACTTGTTCGCCAGCTGGCAATTGCAGTTCAAGACCAAGTTTTTTGGCGATTGCCGTTAATCTATCTGCAGCAGGAAAGCTTCTATCATTTGCTTTCTCGTCTTTCGTAATAGCCCCTTTGCTATAAGCCCAAGTCAAATAATTCGTTGCCCAATAGCCTTGCGGCTGTGCAACCTCAGCTCCTGTACCTCTAGCGATAAGAGCAACCGCTTCCCCAAGGGATACACTACGCTCAAGCAATAGTCCTCCTTGATCAAAACCGTTGATAATCTTCTTCTGCTGCATCCAATCATTATGTACGACAGGATGCAACGGAGCCGCGAAGGCCGATGCGGCAAATACCGTAGATAATGCCCCCGTTAATAGAATTGTTTTCGCTTTCATTTTCAATTTCAAAAAAATCACTCTCCCCTTTTGAATATCGATGAAATATGAACAAATGTAATAATATTGAGAACATTTGTCATTTCAAAGTATACACATGCAGACTGAAAGTGGTCAAGAAAGAACTGCACATTCAATCGAAGATGAAATCTGCTATAATAATGAATAGATTCGATAGAGTAAATGAACAATTGTAAACAAATACTGATATATTGCGATTTCAATATGACTCTAGTATTCTTAGAACATTCCTATGGAAAGGATCTGCTGAGATGATTGAAATGAACGAGGTTCCTATTTTCTCCGATGTCCCCGCCGAAGAATTGCAGCATATTGCACCCCTTCTACGAGAACGTAAATATAAGAAGAATCATGTATTCATGTTCGAGAACGACCAGAACGAGGGCATCTTCATTCTGCGAACCGGCAAAGTGAAAGTCTACCGGATTCATGACGGCAGGGAAATCGTCATTGGGATTCATCTCCCTGGCGATATCATCGGCGAAGCCGAAGCACTTACGGGTGACAGTTACCGCGTCTCTTCCGTCGAAGCGCTAGAGCCTGTTGTTGCATGGCATATCACGAAGCAGGATTTCTTAGATATCGTTCATCGTTATCCTTCTGTTCTGCTCAGAGCCTATCAAATTATGTTCGCTCGCGTCCGCGTTCTGAACCGTATGATTCGTTACTTGACTTTCCTCGATGTCCGTACGAAGATCGCCAACTTAATTCTGGATCTCTATTATAATTTCGGGAAGCAGATTGATAACGCTTATAAGATTGACATGAAATTCAATCATGCCCTGCTCGCGAGCATGGTCGGCAATACACGTGAATCCATCTCCAAGACGCTCAGCGATTTCCAAAATGAAGGGCTGATCGATATCCGCGAGAAATATATCTATCTCCTCGACATGAAGCGTTTAGAGAAGATGTGTTATGAAACCGAGGAAGTGCCTGAGCTTCGAATCTGGAGCCATGGATAGTTGACGGAACAGAACGGCGACAGAAAAAAGAAGCCTGATCGCTCAAGCTTCTTTTCCTGTACTTGGAACATGTTCTCCTAGTGTATCCCCAAAAAAGCCAATCGCACAAACAGATGGACTCTCTCTTCAGCAACAACGGAATTCGATAGGATTAGCTAGCTCATTCCTCCATCGCTGCTTCGCTCCAGATCTCTTGAAAAGCTTTTAATTGATGCAGTGCATCTTGCTTGCACCATATGACGCTCTCAGGTAATACAAGCTGAACTTCATATACAAAAGTGCATAAAAAAGATAACATCATTTGATAGGCGGTGCGCCGTGCACGAGGGCGAAGGTCCATTGAAAGTTCATATCCGTAACCTTTCATAAAGCTTGCATGATTTTCATAAAGGATGAATTCATACTCACGGTCAGCATAAACGGCCCGATCCGCATCAATCAGAGCAGCAATATGCAGCTCACCATCTTCATCCCGACGAACTAGAACATTCGGATCCCACAGATCATTATGTACAAGGGACGGAACTTTAATCTCGTCAAAAAGCTCACAATTCGCGCTGAAGATGGATGTAAATTCATTCAAGACTTTTTCTTCAAAAACCTGATGTGTCCTACATTTCTCAGCGACTTCAGCGCTAAGCTCCATCAACATGCTACTCCAAGACGTATATCCGCGAACCGTTCCATCCCGCTGTGGCCATCCAAAACGATCTGATGTAATCCCATGTATTTGACGTGTATATCGGCCTAGCTCTTCCTTCAGCCGAGTATATTCCTCCGGTGTTATCGACGGGTCGTTCAACTGGATACTATCAATAAACTCGATTAATAAATAGGGTCTTGAGATCAAGCGACCCGAATCATCATATCGAATCACGTGAGAGCTTGGAATGTTCTCTGCCTGAAGCAGGTTGTAGATATAAGGCTCGACAGCCATCATCTGTTTCTCAAAAGAGTACAAATGCTCAAGGTCTTGCGGCGCGAGTCGCAAAACCCACTTTCCCACTGGTGCTTCGGTTTCAAAAAAATACGTCGTATTAAACAGCCCTCCCTTGAGTAGAGAAATATACTGTACACAACAATCCGATCCGAAGGTATCCTTCGCGATTGCGATGATTTCTTCGTCTGTTACCGGTGCATAAAGGCTGGAAATGTTGTTGTTGGCATTGGACATATTATGGCACCCCTCTCATATTATTGGCAGATCGGTCTGATGAACTTCGATCTTATCGATGCTACAATTAGCCCTACACAAAAGCCTGAAATCGGTGCAACGACGAAAATGCCTAGCCAATTTTGGCTTGAGGTGAATAATACTTTGGCGCACGCGATGGCAATTGCAATCACGACCACGGTGAACCAATATTGAAGCTTTTGATTTTTCGTTGCACAAGGCATTTCTTTGGCATGGGGATGGCTCTTATATAAGCTTCTTACAATAACACAACCTATTACAATGAGTCCTAGCATCGAAAAGCTGTGCTGCAGTATTTTATACAGGGGAATGTTGAAGAAGACGACTTCTCGGAGGACTGGGTAACGAACTACAAAATACCCGCTCACATGTGTAAACGCATCGATAAAAACATGCGTCAGGAATCCGATCATGACCGATATCAAGAAGATCAGCCATGATTGTATCCCTCTTAGATGCCATGTTCCTCTTAGGTTGAAAGCACGATGATCCAAATGCCATAAAGACGGGAGATGGATAGCCAATGCTTCCTTGACGATGTAGTGAAAGATGACCGCGAGCAAAGTACATAACGGTAGGGCCTCTAAGAATAGTCCCAAAATCGAGTGCCCCATAAAGCTGTATGGCTCCAGCATAATGAAGTATTCGAAATCGGGTGACATGCTGCCGAGTACAAGTCCTGTTATACTAAGATACTTTGGTTTAATAGATTTTAATGGATAGGCATATAAAGGGTGCGCAAAGGTAAAAGGCATGTGGGCTCCTTTCCTTATTCCGATGCATATGGATCATCGATATTACTTCGAATTCACATCCAGATTTACACGTATCATAACAAAAATAGAAGGTCAGAGGATACCCCTAAACCTTCTATTACATTTCATAGAATTATTTGATCTTCGCAAAGCTAAGCGTGACAATTTCAGCCGGACGAACAGCAACTTGAAGCGGCTCTGAACCCTGTAAATTCAGACGCTCCAGCTGACGTTCCAAAATATCACTCCGATACGCAGCAGCACGCGATTGCTCTAGATCTACAGTCAATTCTTGTACATCCAAAGATACATTATACCAGCGCATAATGACATCGCCGCTCGCTTCCGCCACTTTCATCGTCGAGAATGCAAGTGACTGTCCTTCCCACACCGCAAAGCTGTGCACCGCAGGCAAGCTCCCTTCATGCACTTCTGTCTGCTGCGTGGACCATGGCACTTGGAATTGATGCGCCTGGACAATCGACGCAAACGCATCATGACGTGGATCCGCATCCGTACGACGCGTCACGGAGCCAGCAAATGGGATAATGCTAAGCCGCACCGTATGTTCACCAAGACACTGGGCTTCCGGCGTCGGGAAATACCCCCAATCGCCAAGCTCGCCTACCGCGCGAAGCAATGTCACAGCTATCGTGTCATCTCCCGCTTCACCTGGAATGACTTCATATTCATTCAATCCTTGGTTCGCAATCGTGAGCCCCGCTTCCTCGCCTGCAACCGTTACGAATGCTTGCTGATGATGGCAATTGCTCGGATTCTTCCATTCCTCGGCAGGTGCATTGCTGCGTTCCGGCACTTCGAAGATGGAGTCCGCATAATGACTGCCAACTTGAAGCCCTGTTGGGAACAACATCCGCAGACGGTGATCCTTTGCTTGATTGTTGAACGAGCAAGTGACTTCGACGCCTTCGCCATGACGATCCAGTGATACATGCGTAACGATACGCATCGTCGTCACACAGCTCGAGCGGCTTGAGCGACGGCCCGTGAACCAGACGATTTCCCGCTGTTCCATCTCGAGCAGATCATCCGCAGATACTGGGATTTCAAGCTCATGTACAATTTCAATTGTTGCACGATACGGCGTATCTACTGCAACACGAATGTCCGCAGGTAATCCACGGGTTGTAATCGGAGCCGCGCCATTCGCTTCCCGATACATGTATTCGTTACCGATATCGCCAGTATCTTCCAACATACCAAGTCCGGAATAGACTGTTCCGCTAGATTTGTCCGTTACCGTCAAGGTGCCGTCAGCTTCAACTGAAACAACCAGCTTGTCATTTTCCATCTGATTCGATCCTGTAATGAGCGATTCAGCAGCCGCACCTAGCGTTGCGACTTCTTGGCGTACGAATCCATACGTACGATAACCAAGCGCCGGCACCGCCGCCGCTTCGAACGTGAGGCGTACGGACCTTGCGAAATAAGGCTGTCTGAACTGATCTTCCGGCAGATCATAGCCGAATTGGATTCCCAAATCCTCGATCGTACATGGGATCTGAGTACCTTCCGAATCCACCAAGACGAATCCATCCAAGCTATACTGCTTCACCTCTTGGCGCATCTTGCCAAAATCCATGCCGCTGCGGAAATAGATCCGCTTCACTTCTAACTCCACTGTTAAGCTGCCGCTGCGTTCCCAACCTGTCGTGTTCGATACTATGAATGGAACCGCATCCGATCCATATGCCGCAAAAGCCAAAGTATCTACACGGCTGGAAATCGCTGTAAGACTCTCATCCGCAATCACTTCCGCCACATGTCTGCTCTTCTCGAAGCGCGTCATCATCTCAGCATGCACTTCATCCACACTGCACCCGCAGATGCTGTCATGCGGATGATTCTGCATCAATGTCTTCCAAGCATAATTGAACAAATGGTGAGGATAACTCTGACCTAGCATATACGCCATCGCAGCAAGCGGCTCTGCAACCTTTTCCAAAGCTGTCTGACCCTTCTGGTTCTTCTGCTTCATATAAATACGCGATGACGCGGTGTTCACGAGTGTGGACCAGCCGTCTGTATGCTGGCTGCGAAGCTCACCGCGAATAACAGAAAGATCCTCCGGGAGCGCTCGCTCCACTTCTTGCAAATATTCATCGAAATTGGAATGCACGAAGGTTGTGCCTGGATACAGCTGTTCTGCTGTCTTCATTGCATCCGATAGGTCCGTTTGTACAGGCTGATGATCACAGCCGTTCATGAACAGCAAATGCGGCGTTGAAGCATATTTCTCCGCATCCGAAATTTTTTTATCCCAATAGGCCTTCGCGGCTTCAGAATCCACTGGCACTTCATTCCCGTTGCTGTACCAATTGGCGAATAAAATACCGAGCACCTTGGAGCCGTCCGGCGACTCCCACCACATCTCAGAATATGGCGATTCATATGCACTAACATCCGAGACCTCATTATTAAATCCGGTTGGCTTCACCCCGCGTCCGAACACGGCATGGTGAATACCTGCTTGCTTCAGCATCTGAGGCGCCTGCCCCATATTACCGAAGGAATCCGGGAAATAACCAAGCTTCGAGATCGTTCCATAAGCTGCGGCGTCTCGATGCCCGATTAACAAATTCCGAACGTTGGCTTCACTGCTCGTCAGGAATTCATCCTGCAGAATATACCAAGGACCAATATGAATGCGTCCCTCTCGAATATAATGTTCTAGCTTCTCTCTCATTTCCGGTCGAACCTGCAAATAATCCTCTAAGATGATCGTCTGACCATCCAGATGAAAACTGCGATAATCCTCATCGCGTTCTAACGTCTCCATCAACGTATCCATCAGCTTGATCAACAGGACATGATGCTTCTCATAGGGCAAATACCATTCCCTATCCCAATGTGTATGGGAAATAATATGTACCGTTTTGGACTGTGACATCGATCGTCCTCGTTTCTATTCGTTATTAAGAGGGTTAACTTATCGTCAACCCCCCCGTCATCTTCTCTATCTAACCTACCAGTCCCGTACGCTCCACACTTTCTACGAAGTAGCGTTGAACGAACAAGTATAATACAATCAGTGGCGCCATCATGAGCAGCACGCCTGTATTGAGCAGCATCGATTGATAGACCGGATCTGGTTCCTTGCCAAGCGCCGGCCCCATATCTGTCAATTGGGTTGCGAGCACCTTTACCTTGCTTAGGAATAAGGACACATAATAGCTATCATTCCACTGCCATACGAAGGAGAAGAGCAGCACTGTGACAATCGCCGGAAGAGCATTCGGCAGAATAATCCGGTAGAACGTCTTAAAAATACCTGCGCCATCCACTAGCGATGCCTCTTCCAGCTCCTTCGGCACCCCACGGAAAAATTGACGGAAGATAAAAATGTATAGTCCGTTCTTCAGCCCCATGGCTGTCCCTGAGGAGATCAGGAACGGCCAGAATGTATCAATCAGGTTGACATGCCCCTTCTCCGTGAACCATTTCAATATCCCGAACAAGTCGAAATAACGATACGTCAAGTAGAGTGGAATCATAATCGTCTGCGGCGGAACCACAATCGTGAAAATAACGAGTGCGAACAAGATTCCGCTGCCCTTAAATTTCAACCTCGCAAAAGCATAACCCGCTAACGCGCAAGTCGCGAGTTGAATAATCGTCGTCGTGGACGAGATCAGGAACGTATTAAGCAGCGCTGAACCATATTTGGTTGCTGAAATCGCGAGTTGTAAATTTTCCAGTGTGAAGTGTCTTGGAATCCATAACACGGTCGGATCATAAATATCGACCTTACTCCGGAATGCTACCGAAATCCGAAGGAAGAGCGGGAATAGAATAATATAACAAAAACCTAAGATCAATAAGGTACGAACAGCAATCCAGGTCCAAAGCTTCGCCTTTTCCTGCGGACTTTTTCTACTGAGCCATTCACCCATTCGAGCCGCCTGTACTCTCATATTCGCCCCTCCTTATCAGTCGTAATAGAACACTTTTCTCGAGATCAATGCCGTGGATACGAACAAGATGATCGCCACGATGATAAAATAAACCCACGACATCGCCGCACTTAACCCGAAATCAAACGTCTTAAACGCGGTCTGAGAAATCAGTGTATTGATCTTGTTGCTGCTGAACGAATCAATGATAGAGTAGACCAGGTTCGTTAGAATTAATGGCGTCATCATCGGAAAAGTCACTTTCCAGAAAATCTCATACCCTGTCGCACCCTCGATTTTCGATGCCTCATAGAGCGATGGCGAAATCGACTGCAGACCTGCAAGGAAGATCAGGATCTGTACCCCCGAGGAGCTAATAATCTCGTAGATCCGATCGACTGCACCTGTAATGTAGTCCACAATTGCAGGTCCCATGCCGGATTCGAGCAGCATCTTCTTGAGTTCGAAGCTCTGCAGCAGATTAGCCCCGCCTTCCCCGCCTCCACTCATCGCTGTACCGCCGACAAAGCTGCTAATATCCAGATTCGCGATGGCACTGGAAGCGAGAATAACCGGCAGGAAAAAAATTGCCCGGGCAATAGAGCGCCCTCTGAACTTCTGATTGAGCAGCACTGCTGCGAACAAGCTGAAAATAATTATGATCGGCACGTTCACGAGCATATGGGCAACCGATTCTGTCAGGCTGCGCGGATAATCCGGATTCGAAGTAAACAAACTGATGTAGTTCGCGAATCCTTTATATTCCGTCGCAAATCCACTCTCTACGATATGAATCGAGCTTAAGCTAAATCGAAACGACTGGATGAGCGGCAGCAAGAAGAGCATGATCATCCCGATAATGAGCGGCGAGGCGAATAAGACGCCGTACCAAGCTTTTTTCTGTTCTAATGTCAAACTTTTTCTCTTCATGTTACTCACCGCCTACCCAATAGCCGAGCCCGTCGATCGAATGACCTTCGGCTTGTATCGGCGTGTTGTTATAGTTAATGATTACTTTGGTTCCATTCTCGTATGAAGTCTCTACCACACCATCCGCCAGCTTGCGATGAGCCGTAATGGTCTGATGTCGAACAGCACCTAAATGCGATTTGACTTCTTGGTAATTCGCAACCGCTTGATCGAGCCAATCCTGATAGTGAAGACCGTACAACCCATTGTAGTCCGAGTCTTTGACGACCGAGGCATCTGCCGCGTACCACTGATAGAATAGATTTGAGCCTGTCTCCAATGCCCGAAGCAATGGAACTCTTGGATCTGTCGTATTCTGTACGTTCATCGGCTCCCCTGCGAGATCCACATACCCATGAAGCGCCATCTGATAGAATGGAATATCTTCATCGGTAATGTTCAACTGACTGCTGCGGATCGGCGCATTGACGATCATGTTGACACTTGGAAGCGTATAAATGTTCCCGCCATCCACCATGACATTTTTCGTCTGCTGCTTCAGTTTGCCTACTTGTTCTACCACGATTTGCTGCGCTTCCTGCCGGTTCACGGACTGTTCCTTCGCGAAATCCGAATGCAATTCATTGCCCAAATCGCGTAACGATACGCCAGGTGCATCATACGATGCATATTTAGAAGCAAATCGATCCACGGTCTGCCCTAGTACCGCTGGCGATAACAAATAATGCGAAAATTTGAGTGTGTCCTTGACATACATCACGGGATCGTATTCGTAAATCCGGGCATTCTGACCATCTAAGAAGGTCGCCGCATCCGAAGATCCCTTATATTTCTCTTGAAAAGCAACATCTGGATACAGCCCGATGTTCTCTTGCTTCGCATAATCGACCAGCTTACGGAAATCACCATTACCGCCTAGCGCTCCTACAGCCCCGACCGAAATCGGTGAGGTATGGCGGATGCCCCCATTGAACCAGCCAACATAACGCAAATCCACCTGTTGTATGCCCTTTTCCTTCAAAGTGCTTAGCAACGTACGCGTCTCATCGAATGTTGTTAAAGACTCTGTTGATTGATATGGCACGCCAAGGAATGACTTCTGCTTCTGGAATGCACCTTCCACTTCCAGTACCATCGGTGCTTCCGGCTTCGCATCTAACTTCTTCAGGTCATACTTCTTCACCAAATAATCACGGTACGTTCCAGCCATCCCTGAATAATCCGATTGGCTGCCCGACAAGAATCCGTAACGGACCGTATAGTCGCCTGCATATGGCTTCGTCTGGAACATCGGCACAGAACTCGTCTTCGTACCCGATGTCAACGTGTAGAAATCCATTGATACCAAGCTGAATTTGCTTGCGACCGTATTATAGGAATCATTTCGTCCGCCAATATCTGCAGTAATACTAGACAAGGCATCGCCTGCTTCAATGATACCGATCATCGCATGATCGTTCTGCTTCATCCCAAAGACCGGCATGCGTGTGACTTCATTGGTCTGAATCCGCTCTTTCACATCGAACGTACCATCTGGCCCATAGACAGGCATGTCGTACGCTTCCGTATTCTTCTTGTTGTTGTTCAAATGAATCAGTGCACCCGAACCATCCGGCACGAACATGTAGCCTTGCTTGTTCTTGCCTGCAGCCCCGAAGTATTTGAGCACTTGCAAGGTTGCAATCGGATACGACTTGGCATATTGAATTTCCTTACTTGGTACGCGAGCGACGAGCTCATCGCCTTCCAACACATACACGAGTGGTATCGTGAACTGGGGACCATCATCAGCAGCTGCTTCCGTGACCCCATTCTCTGCATTGTCTTTTGCAGCCTCTTCATTCGTAAAGCCAATTTCGGTAAGTTTCGCAGAGATCTCTTCCGCGACGAAATCTTTCAATTTACGAACTTCATAGATTTGGGTCTGCTCATCGAGCTTGAATTTAAACGTCATCGAATCGCGAGCATCTTGATCCGGCAGCTTGCTTAGAATCATCTCATCGAACCGCTGCTTGCTGATCTTCTGCGGGATATTCGCGAAGGACTTCGAGATTTTCCCCAGCTGATAGACAATTTTGACGCCATTATCTATGTTCGTGATCTTGAATTGCTTCTTATTGACACTGTCATCGAAGCTATTGAAGGTATTGATCTGCCCTTTGCTATTGTAATAAGCGACGAGCAGCTGAGCCGACATCTCGGATTTGTACAGTGGTGAAGCAATCGGATCTTGATCCCGATCTGCGGGATTGGAGAACCAGATATATCCGTCTCGCTTATCCTTGACCGCAATCTCTGCCGTTTCTTCACTCACGTAGAGCATTAATGATGCATTCTGAGTCACCAGCTTCATCTTCTGAAGCGCGGCTTGCTCTTCAGCCGTGTTCGCCGTAACCGTCTCCGAACCAGATCCAACCGCACTCGATGCCGAAGCTGTCTTCACATTCTGGTAAGATTTCGTCTTGATGGTGTTGCTTCCGATTTCTTGAACCGCTTGATGCGCTGTGTGATCCATCGAATCGGATTCAGGCATGCCTAGCGCGATCAGGCCACAGATCACCATTCCGGCGCTCAGGATGCCAAGGGATATTTTCAACTTACCGGACATGTTCATCCCTCCTTGTTAAGTTGCAATCGCGCGCAGCTAGAATCTGAACGACAGCTCGCGGTAAATTGAGATTATAAAGTTGGCCATTTGCTGCAGCATGCTGAAGAACAGAACGCCGAGGAAGACCATAATGCCAATCACGACTAAGGTTAACAGCATCGTAACAACCGTCTTCGAAGCCGAATATTGATGTACCGTCATCGTACCGACGAATAAGAGCCATATAAACCAAATGAACGCAATCGCATCGAGGATATAATAGAACGAACTCTCACTGCCGGTAATCAGATTGCTGTAGAGCGTCTGTGGCAAATAAATAATAATGAACGGCATCAAGGCATACCCTGTTGCCATCACAATATCTTTGAATTTACCTTCGCCGTCCATCAATGTCGTTAAGGACCAGTTGGCCACGCACCACAAGATGAAAGGCAAAACAATAAATTTCAATTCATTAATACTGTTCAGCTCATTCGGATTGTTGAAATTGACGACGAATCCGCTATATTGCCGTTTAATAATCGTAAATAAGACGAGCAAGGCCACCATAATCAAGACGATTTTGAGTTTGCCCTTCTTCTCGTACTTCATTTCCCAGAATCCGTTGAACGGATGTACCATCGTGTAAAACGGACTTTTCACCGATCCGACATCGACATAATGCTGCTGAGCTTTACGACGGCCTGCTAACTTCATCGCCGCGATACTACCGCCAATGACAAGCGCAATGGTTAGAACAATCATCCCAAAATAGTCGAAGACGATTTCTTTCCGATAACGCTTGAATGCTTCGGAGTAGTTCTCCCGGTTGTTACCCAGCTCGAAATATTTCATTGCGCCATGGTTGTCACCATTCTTAAGCAGCGACTTACCAATACCGATATAAGCAACTTCGAGGTTCCCGTTCAACTGGATCACCTTCTGCCAAGCGGCTGTCGACTTCTCGGCCTGCCCGTTATAGAGCGAGATCACGGCTTCACGAATAAGGCTGCCGTAATGTGTCGGCTGAAATAAGGATAGACGATTGTAATCCTTGTCAAGTACGAGCATCTTATCGTCCAGCATCGCAATCGCGGATGGCGTTCGGAATTTCCCTTGCTTGCTTCCTAATCCGCCAAATACATAGAGTAAATTCCCGTCCTTATCATAGGTGAAAATACGTCCGCGTTTGGAGTCGAGTGCATTATAGATGCCGCCTTCATCCGATACGACATCGACGAAGATCGAACTTCCTGGCGCGCTGCCAATATCGAGCGTATGGATATCCCCTTTGGGTGCGAAATAGCCTTTATCCCGCAAAATATCAACACCGGATGCATTCAGCCGTTTGATCGGTTGATCGGACTTCTCTTCCGACGTTGTCGTATAGATGAAGCCATCCGCATCAATATCCATGTTATTGAATTCCAGCGGAATGAAGAGCTGCATCTGCTCCCGCTGCGATTTTGTTGAAATTCTTTTCCAGAACAAATCAACAGGACTGAACTTGACACGGTTCGTACCAATGAAGCCATTGAATTGACCATCCGTATCAAACTCCATAATCCCTTCATACGAACCACGGCTGATCACGTAGATCCGCTGCGCCTTATCGACTATGACTTTGATCGGAGAGTATTGGAACCCTTGCCGAATTAAGGTCGATTTCGGATCACCGATCTGGCGAATGAATTCACCCTTCTCATTCAATTCAACAATCCGCTTATTCTGCGTATCTGCGATGAACAAATGATCGTCATAGCGGTTATAGAACACGCCTTCAGGCTTGTTGAATGTATCTTTCTTTCCATCATGCTCGAATTCCGAGATGATACGCGCAGCTCCAAATTTATCATTCAGGACAATAATGCGGTCATTGCCTGTGTCAGCAATATAAATGTGACGATTGCTCCCCACATAGACATCCTGCGGAGAAGATAAATCCTTGACGCCCCAGTCTCTTCCATACATCACTTGCTGCTCTTCATAAGGGCTGGGCGCCGGAACAGTCTGCCCCCAATAGTTATAATTGTAAGTTTCATCAGGTGCAGCTTGTGCTGCTGGAATAGCATATCCGGCGAAGAGCGTCATGGCGAACAACAAGGCAAGTATTCTTTTCAAGTGGCTCCCCCCTATCTACTCTTTCAGACCGGATGTGGACATCGTCTGCATAATGTTACTCTGTGTCACGATAAACACGATGATCGGTACGGACATCATCAGCAGGGTAACGGCGGCTACCGGCCCTGTGCGTACCAGACCTCCGCTTGCAATTTGTCCGAACACATAATCAACGGTCTTCAGCTGTTCGCTATAAATGTACTTGTGGCTGGTCACCGAGCCATTCGTCCATAAGCTCTGCAAGGAGAAAATAATTAATGTCAGCCAAGCAGGCTTGACGATCGGCATCACAATGGTCCAGAAAACCCGATATTCACTCGCGCCATCGATTTTCGCTGCCTCGAGCAGCGCATCCGGGATTTGTTCCATGAATTGCTTCATCAGATACAGCCCAAGTGTCATCCCGAAGGATGGCAGTAGAATCGCCCAATAGGTGTTAATCAAGTTGAGCCAAGAGATCGTCATATAGTTCGGCACCTGCGTCACATAAGCCGTGAACATCAGGGACATCACGACGAGACTGAACAAGAAGTTACGCCCAGGAAAACGGATCTTCGCGAGCGGATACGCTGCAGCGGAAGCAATAATAACGTGACCAACTGTACCCGTAATCGCAATAAAGAACGTATTAAAGACGTAACGTGAGAACGGCACCCATGAGTCCGAGAAAATATTGACCAGATCCGTAAAGTTCTTCAGCGTCGGATGACGCACGAGCATTTTTGGCGGAAACACGAAAATCTCATCGATCGGTTTGAACGCATTACTAATGGTAAAAATGAGTGGAATCGCCATGAAGAATGCCACGCCGCCGAGCAGTAGGAAGAGCATAATATCGACAGCCCACGAACGATTCAGTCGCTTTGTCATTTTCAATTTCATATTCATCTGATTATTCACCCACTTTTCCCAGCAGCTTCCGTGTCAGGAGATTCGTACAGAGCATCATGGTGAACAAGACTGTTGCGATTGCGGATGCATAACCCATTTCGAACCGAATCGAACCATAGTCAACCAAATGCGTAACAATCGTATGCGCAGCATAGTCGACACTCGGGAATCCAATCATGTAGATAGAAATCTCCGCGACGGAGAAAGCGAGTGTAATCTGGATAACCGCACCGAATAACAACTGTGGACGCATCGCTGGCAGCGTGATGAACCAAAGTTCCTGCCACCGGTTACGAATACCGTCAATCGCTCCCGCTTCATATAGCGTGCGGTCAACGTTCTGTAATCCTGCGATGAACGCCAGGAAGGACGTACCAAGACTTAGCCAGAGCTGAACAAGGATAAGAATACCGAGCATAAATCGCGGATCCTGCAGCCATTGAATCGGCTCCATAATGACGCCCCACTTCATTAAGAAGGAGTTCGCGTATCCGTAAGAGTCACTCGCGAACAACGTCTGCCAGATCAAGTACGTATTCCCCGAGATCGATGGAGCGTATAAGATCAGCGTTAGTAGTGCCCGCGGCTTTGGTGGCAACTCGTTAATCAGCCAAGCGAACAAGAAACAAGCCATGTAGCTGATCGGTCCCGTAATTAGGGCGAATAGCAATGTATTCTTGAGCGCAATGAGGAAAATATCATCTTGGACGAACAATCTCGCATAGTTATGCCATCCAACCCATTTCGGGGGCTCCAGCATATTGAAGCTCGTAAAGCTAAGCGCTAGCGACATCAATACCGGAAATACGGTAAAAGTGCCGAAAATTAAAAAGTAAGGGGCAATGAGTGCGTAAGCGTGCTTATTCTTTTTCATTTCGCGGAATAATCGACCGATTCTAGCGGGTAACGCTCGAAGAGCTGCCACTCTGCTAGGACTTCCTGTCTCAGGAGGCCCGATCGGATTCGGATTCATGACGGTCTGCTTCAGGTTGACCCCCTCATTTCTCAGTAGGAAGATTGAATTCTTGACGCTTGAGCGTAATTTCTTCATTAATGTATCGAACGTAGTATTCGAGTGACTCGCGCGCATCGTCCCCTTGCACAACAACACGGCGGAACGCATTCTCAATGTTACGACCTGTCAAGTAACCGCCTGGAACCTCTGGTACACCTCGAACCCAGCTCATTTGCTCTTTGAGGATACTGAAATCTTTGGTCGGCCAAGGCAATGCAGACAGCGCTTCTTGGTTCGCCGTTGGGTATCGTGCAGAAGCACCCATACGAATTTCCATTTGTCGTCCGAAGGCGATTTGCGTTTCTTTACTCGTCCACCATTTCATGAATTCCCAAGCGGCATCTTTATTCTTCGTCTTCTTGAACATCACGGTCGCGGAACCGCCGCTGCCCGTTTCACGTCGGATCTTCCCGTCAGCAGTCTTGGTTCCCGGGACGGGTGCGAATGCCCACAGTCCTTTGATCTCCGGTGCAAAGACGGATAATTTGTTGTACATCGTATAATCGATAACCCCAATCGGCATTTCGCCCGTACGGAATCGGTTCGCGAAATCTGCTTGAATTGGAATCTTGTAATTCACATAGAAATCGGTCCATTTCTTGAACTGCTGAACCGCTGTCTCGGAATCGAGTCCACTGCGCATCCCGTTATCTCGATAGAGTTCACCATCATGCTGATAGAGGAACATGGTGAGCGCCGGATTCGGTCCGATTGTAATAATGTCTGTCGTTCCCGCATCATTTCCGAACGTGTTCAGCCCTCTCTGGGGCAGTCCGAATTCCAAATTATGCTTCTGGAGCACAGGCAGCATTTCATAGACATCATCCCATGACTGCGGTACTTTCAGGTGCAGCTCATCTTCCAAGATATCTTTCCGATAGAATAGAACCGGGAAGGTCTGCGTCTCAGGCAGCGCATAATACCCGCCGTTATACGATACGGGGACCATCGCGCTCGGATTGAACCTGGATTTGACTTGTTCGAAATCCGGGAAGACGGATAGATCCTGCATCGCATTCCGCGTCGCATAGTTCACAGGCAGCTCATTGCCGACTTGAAGCGCCACATCAGGGCCTTCGCCTGCCACTGTGGACGGCAGTAAAATATCGGCTGAGACGAGCTTGATATTGATCGGAATTCCTGTCTTCGGTGTAAACGTATCATCGATGAGCTTCTTCACCGTCTGCGCTTGATCTCGCGCCGAGGTAATCCACACGGTAACCGACTTATCACTCTTGTCTTCCGAGAAGTCGTCATAGTTCTCGAAGAATGAAGCGACAAACGCCATCGTGCTTGACTTCAGCGACAACCATGTCGATGCTGTCGGGTTCGGCAGTTTCGCCTTCGGTGCACTGACCATCAAATAATCAATCGCTAACGGCTGTTCATTGACAGATAAGAGCCATGCACCCAATGAGCCGACATTCGTCTTGAACTGATCGACACGGCTCGGAACCGTCTCAGGGCGATCTGCCATATCTTGCAGCTGATAAGCCAGCGTATTGAGCATCGCCGTCCGGTCATCATTCTTGCCATCCGGTCCGGTTAGCGCCTTCGCAACGCGAATCAATAGCTCGCTCTGTTTCTTGAAGCCTTCGACCATATCAGGAATCCGCTGCTCCAACTGGTAATCACGGAACGTATCCGGTACCGTACCCGTGAAGCTGATAATCTTGCGGTACATCGCGTTCAGTTCTAGAATGCTGGACTCGACCGCCGTCAAGATGGGCGCCAAATCGCCTAAAGTAACTTCAAACCGAATGCTATGCTTCCCTTTAGTCAGGTAGAATTCATACGGATTCTCGGCATCCTTGCCGAGCACAGTCATCTGCCAATCCGTGTTATAAGGGAATGGGACATGGCGAACTTCTTCGAACGGCACTTGTCCATCAATGTACAAGGTTCGCAGTGCAGCCAAGCCACGTAGGTAGTTCTGATGATTTTTCAGCGCAATTTGATATAATCCATCCTCGGGAACATCGATCTCCCACTCGATCCATTGACCTGGCAGCCGCCAACCCCAACCGCCCATCGCATTATTACGAAGCTTGGACACATGGAACGGCTCGACCGCCGGACTTGAATGATCATTGTATGCGAGGAGTGTAGGCGAAGATTTGTAAGATGCATGCTCAGCTTGAATTTTCATTTCTTGCTGTGCTGGCTTGTAACCACGCTCTTTATATGTTCTCGCGATCGTCTCATAAGACGGCGTTGTTTGCGGATTTGTCAGCTTAATCGATCGAATGACAAGCGGCTCCTTCACCGAAGTCAAGGACAGGGCGTGTTCCCCTTTTGTGAAATAGAACAGATACGGTTCCTCCACATAACCTGTCGCATCTCTCAACAGCATGTCTTGCCACATCGGAACTTCGATTTGTGACGGCAGCAGATCATTATCGCGCTCGTCGCGCTCAAACGTCGTGCTCTCATCCTTCCAGATCCGCTGGAACGTGATACTATTCGCTTCGGCAAAAGGAATTTTTCCGTCAATTCGCAGCTCCCGCTCAATATCTGAATCTTTGCCTTTAACCGTGAAGTAGTTCAACCCAATGTTGTATAAGCCGTCTTGTGGGACGGAGAACTTCCATTCGATGGAACCCGAATCCGAGGTAAGCACAGACTTCCCCGTCGTTCCTTCATAGTGATCAAATACGGTCACATTCATATTTGGCGAACGGAGAAAGGAATCCGCTTCAATGACAATATCTTCACTTGGGCGATTCGCCTGTTTGTACGATGCTGCGTATTCTCGATAGCTGCCTTTCTTGCTCGTTCCGGTTAAGGTTGATAACAGCGCCTTATCCAGGCCACCGCTGCCTTCCGCAGATGCGACTTGCTGAGCCTCCCCGCCTACCCACCAAAGAGGTGTGCATGCTATAGCTATACAAGTTACAAGGATGAATACTGTTTTCTTGCGAGATCGACGCATACGTTTATTTTCCCCCTCCTCTTAAGCAATTCCCCTAATCACCGTAGAACCAGCGAGCTGGGACAGGATTAGGGGATCATATCAAGAGCGGAATTTAATTTAGAGGTCTTTAAAGTTTGTTGTTATTTGCTTGAATCCAACAATTTCTTGATGTTCGCTTCGAATTGTGGTTTCGCTTTATCAATTGCTGTTGCTGGAGATACTTTACCTTCGGTAATCTCCTTCACAACGCCTTCGAACAATTTCTCGCCGTCTGGAATCGCATAGTAGGAAATGTAGTCAATGTTACCTGCCATTTGCTTACGCGTATCCATCGACTCTTTGTTCGGATAAGAAGTCTGCCAGGATTCTTCAGACAGCTTTCTTCCCGCTTCGTTCAAGCTAATTTCGTCAATGATATGAAGTGCTGCTTCTGCATTCTTGGAATATTTCGATACCATCCACATGTTACCGAACGGTGTGTAAGATACATATTTATCTGCTTTCGGACCTTTCGGGAAGAACACGTAGCCTAAATCTTGACCTTTCATGTTCTCAACGAATCCGCCAAGCTCCCAGCTGAAGCCGGAATACATAACGCCTTTACCTGCAATGAACTCTTTGCTTGCATCGTCTGGAATCGGTTGTTGAATCGATTTGTCGACATTGAACAGATCCGATACGTATTGCAATGCTTCAACTGCGTTAGGACCATTCAAAGAGAACTTGATTTCGCCATTCTCATCCTTGTCTACAGAACCTTTATTGGTATATACCACTTGCTCTGTGAAAGCTTTAAGCTTGCCGTAAGCACCGGATAGACCCCATACATCTGTTTTGCCATCGCCGTTCGTATCTTGGGTTGCTTTCTTCGCGAACTCACGGAACTTATCCCAAGTCCATTCACCTTTTTGTTGAAGCTCATATGGATCTTCTAGACCAAGCTTCTGAACAAGTGTCTTATTGTAGAAAATACCGTATGGGGATGGCGCGGAATCGACGATGCCGTATTGCTTACCTTTGTAGCTGCCGCCCACTCTCATCCAATCGATATACTTCGCATCCTTCACATCGATCCACTCATCAAGCGGCTGAATGAATTCTTTGTTTACTAGCTGAGGGAATGCCCAGAACAATTCCAATCTCACGATATCCGCGAACGGTTCACCAGATAGGGAAGTCACCGTGAAGTTTTCCACGTATTTACCATAGTCGCCGAATTTCACAAATTCGATCTTTGCGTTATACTTCTTCTCTGCTTCTTCGATCAGTTTGATCTGTGCTTCTTCTGCAGGGCCTTTTTCTTTCATCGTGCGAGGATCAGCATCGTCCCACCACACACCAATCTTCACGGTCTGACCATTCAAATCGAATTTCTTCTCTGTTGCAGCTGGTTCTTCTTTCGCAGGCTCGGTCTTCGTTGTGTCTTCCTGCTGTGCCGCTGGCTCTGCAGCCGGTTTCGTGTCGGTGCCCTTGGAGCAGCCGATCGCACTCACGATCAACATGAGTGTTAAGAAGTACGAAGCAAATTTAAGCGCTTTCATCTGAATCCCCCACGATCTGATAAATTTGGACTTCCACCCTAACCGATAATTAGCGCCCTTAATAAAAACGCTTACATATCCAGTTAAAGAAAATGGAACAACTTGGTTATATCAACTATGTTCCATAATCTGTATTATACGGAGAAGAGAAAATTTTGTAAATACATTAGATATATCTTTTTCAATAAAATAAATATTAAGTATATTTAATTTCGTTAATTACGCATAAAATAAGCCTTCTCCTTGATGCGAATCGCACCTTGGAGAAGGCTTACCTTGGTCTTTAACACCTATATCAATCCATTACACCGATAAACTCGAAGGCTGCCCTGTCGATTCACGCTCAACCAAGCGAATAGGCACTTTCACCTGTTGAGGTTCTAGTTCAGGCTGTTCAATACGCTGAACAATCATCCGTGCGGCCTCGTAGCCTATCGCATAATAGTTCTGGGCAACGGAACTTACAGGCACTTCGGCTTGCCGAGATATATCATGATCGTCGAACCCTGCAATGGCGAGCTGTTCCGGCACTTGAATGCCCTTCTCTAGACAGCTCTTGACCAGATCCACCGCAAGATGGTCATGCTCCGCCTGAATCGCGGTCACATCCAAATCCAGCAGTCGATCGATCAGCGTGTTATAGAATTCATTCGCATGCGGCGAATACATTTCCATATAAAAATCCGTTACCAATAGCTCCGTATCAATGACAATACGATGGTCTTTCAGCGCTCTGCAATAACCCAAGTATCGATCCCTTACCGAACTTCGGTATTCGACACTGACGCTTGAGACGAAAGCTATGCGCTCATGACCCAGCTCGATCAACCGTTTCGCCGTCTGGTATCCGCCCTCGAAGTTATCCGACACAACGTTGCTGATCGGCAGACTGTCGAAATATTGGTCAATCGTCACAATCGGAAAATCGTTCGAATAGATCGCATGCACCACGTCGATATTACTAATCGTGCTGATCGGATAGAGAATGATCCCGCTTGGGCCGCTCTTCGGGATTTTCGTTATAATTTCACGTTCCTTATCTTTCTTCCAATTGCTGTTGTGAATCGTAAGAAAATATCCTTTGGAATCCAGATAATCATGCGCTCCCTTGATGTAATCGAGCTCACTCGTCGCCATGTAGGGCAGGACCATCGAAATAATGCGATGTGCAACAGGACTGCCGATCTCACCCGATAGATTCGTGTCATCCGGTTGCTTCACATAGCTCCCGCTGCCGCGTTTACGGTAAATCAAGCCTTCCCGCTCTAATTCGATCAAGGCACGTTTGGACGTAATCCGACTTACGCCGTATTGCTCCGCAAGGTCCACTTCGGTGGGAAGCTGCTGCTCCGGCACGTATTGTCCCGTTCGAATTTTCTCTTGCAAATCGCCCAAAATTCGCATATAGAGTGGTTTATTTTCCGATTCCAAAATCATCACGTCCAGTCGTCCATCTACAAATATAACCATTTTATCACACTTAAATGAAGTGATAAAACCTCTATCGAAGTCATTTCAGTGCAGAGCGACCGCGATACTACCCCACAACGCTTGCACTTACGCCCTTAATCACTTGCAGCGCCTCTCTACCAATACCTAATTTATATCCAGCAGATTTGTAACGGATCTGTCCCTCTTGGTCAATGACGAATACAAGCGGCAGACTTTGCGTCTGTGCGGCTTCGGCATCTCCCGTCACCTGAATCAAACCAGCATCATTCGCATCGATTGCGAATTGTGTCTTGGTTGGAAGATCTGCATACGCGCTTGGATCAAACGCTGCTGTCCGGTTATTCTCACTAATGACAAGACTAATCGGGCCGCCCCATGCTTCGAATTCTGCGGTAAGCTCGCGCAACTCACGAATAAGATGCTTCGACGGTTCCCGATCCGGCTCGATCCATGCGAGCAGCATGCCACCATCTTTTGCCAGCGATTTCGCTGCACTTGTAGCTCCTGAGAGGAAGCTAAGTGACAATTGCGGATCTATTTCACCGAGTACAGGAAGCTCGACGGTTTCTTCACGGAAGACAGGCGTAATCTCGATCGTCTGGCCTAGCTCAACCGTAAACATATGCATCCGAATGAGCACAGTACCACTGCTTAACCGTGTACCCGTTGTCAGGCGGTAAGACCCGGATTTCACCTCTAGCGTTTCGCCGTTCCAATCCGTTTTGCCGTAAGGATATTGCAGCGTCTTATAGACACCGTTATCAAATCTAGCAATCGAGAAGTTGCGGAAATACTCCATCGTTGTGCCTTCACCTTGATGCAGCTTAATGTATCCTCCGTCGTTCTCACTGAGCGCTTCGACCGGATCCATGTCACCTACGAGAATCGAAGTCACTTCTTTCCATACACCCGCCTCCATAAATTGAGGCAACCGCTCACTTGGATCAAGTCTCGCAGGAATACCGAAGCTGCGCGCCATTGCAACGAATAATAGATAGACAGACAGACGATCAGCTTTACGCAGTTCAAAGCTGCCACGCGGTGTCGCAGATCCTTGGTAGTAATTATAGTTCTCAAGTACTTCCACATGATCTGCAATCCACTGTGCAAGTGCAACCGGCTTCTGACGGAATTGCTCCTGCTCCTCCGCTGTAAATTGCGATAGGAAGAATGCTCTGAATGGCACAATCATCTCCGTGTTGATTCGCGGACACAGAATGTACCGCATAAACGTCTCATCCTCATGCGCAGAAGCGAATGTGGATGCATTCACCAAGTGATCTTCCAGAGCATTACGGAACGTATCCGTTAAATCTTTGACATTCAGACTCTCGAGCAGCTTAAGGGCCCATTCGCCGAATTGTGGTGTAAACTCCTTCAAATATGCTGCAATTTCATGGCTGTTCCCGCGCGCTCTGCTCAGCATTTCCCAGACCCTTGCAGACGGTAAATCAAGCTCTACTGCGAGTAATTCTGCCTGCTCCTGGTTCACAAAAGTATGCTCATAGGAAGCACGAATGGCGGCACCCTCTTGCACCCGACGCGTATTTTCTTGCTTCTCTTCTTCGGTAATCCCCGTATTGGCTGAGTCCGGTTGTTCAATCGGAGGCACCATATCGAACTCCAAGAAACCGCTCTCAGGAGACTGCTCCACGATACAGATTTCCATCTCACTCGCATCCACGACACGAAGCTTCTTCGTTCCCCATCGATTGCCGTTCACTGCATGAATCCACAAATCCCCATACCCTGTTGTAAGTGACGCCTGTCCCTGCTCATCAGTCGTAATTGTCGCGATTGGGAAGAATTCTGCCGTGT
This sequence comes from Paenibacillus sp. GCM10027629, assembly GCF_042676425.1. Lineage (NCBI taxonomy): Bacteria > Bacillati > Bacillota > Bacilli > Caryophanales > Paenibacillaceae > Paenibacillus > Paenibacillus sp. GCM10027629. The sequence goes on from NZ_JBHTGZ010000009.1 coordinate 2,067,300, forward strand.
TATAGAGTTGGAATTGAACCTTCGCGCCTTGAACGGCTGCCCCTTGCTCATCCTTCACCGTAATCGTAACTTTCTTGCTCTCCGCATATGTCGGGAGAACATTGATTTCGGTGTACCACATCTCGGATAAAGTCGCTTCCTCTGGACCTGGGTAGTTCGCTGGAACACGTGTGTTCACCAGCATCGCACGCAGTGCAGGCGCACGGAACCATCCTTCATTCAGTCTTGCTTCAGGCTCGCATGCCCCTAGGAAATACCATGTTCCGTCCGCATAAGCTTCGACCCATGCATGGTTAGAATCACAATGTGCCCAGCGCGGTGTATAACATTGACGTGCCGGAATGCCTAAACTGCGAAGCGCTGCCACTGCGAGCGTGGACTGTTCCCCACATCTACCGAGTGTCGTGCGAACCAAGGTAAGTGGCGATACGGTTCTTGGGTCATTTCCGATATACGTCGCCTTTTCATGACACCAATGGTTAATCTCCAGAATCGCTTGTTCCATCGATAAGTTTTTCACGCGATCAAAGATTTGATCGAAGAACCAACCGCGGCAATCTTCAATATTCTCATTGTTGACTCGATACGGTAGTACAAAGTGAAGGAACAGGTGATCCGAAATTTGATTCCCCCAAGGTACCTTATTCCGAATTTCAATGGAAGTTCGTACATGGCTCAAGAAGAGCTCTCCATCATAATCCGCCAAATCATTTAATGGCATATAAGCATATAAAAACTTAAGCGCGAACCGTTCTTCCTCACTCATTGGCTGCTCTAAAACATCAAAAAGTTCCTTTTCTTTCGCTTGCGCCAATTTCTTTTTGATCTCAAACTTTTGTTCGATGTTCTGAATTTGACTCTCGTCTAACGAAAACGGATTCTTCATTTCAATCCACTCCCTCACCCATGATTACATATGAATATCAAATAATTTAAAAGAATATACCTTTTATTCTATTCTAATCAATTTGGTATACCTAATTCAAGTCCCTTGAATCGTCTCTTCTTCCAAAATCCAACAAAAAAAAAGACTAAACCCAAGGTAGCTGGCTTCAGTCTTTTTACGAATGATTACATCGATTTTGTACCGGAAATCGGCTGCATCATATACTCTTGGATAATATCCGCTTGCTGGATCATCATGCCTTCTTTTTTCTTAAATCCAATCCCTTTACCGAATGCGATGAATTGCGTGTTGCTCGAACCTTTCACAATAACAGCATTATGGGAAATAATTTGAACGATCTCACGATGCATCCTGTCATCTCTCCATTCCTATAAAAAGTTACTCCTACGAGCCTCTGACATCATCTCCCTCTTATTGTAATTGAATTCGCTTTCATTTTAAACTTACAAATGATTGAAAATTTCTTTATTTTGATTGAAAAATTTACTTTTTTGGGGTTACGGTGGCGTCCAATGGTAAATTGAGCTGCGTGCGGAAGCGGCTAACGAACTCAAGAATGCCTATTCCATCCAATGCATTTTCCCTCAAAAAGAGTTCAATAGCGTCACTAGAGTTCGTTAGCCCGAATTTAAGCGCTTTTTCTCACAAATAAGGCTGCTACGATTCGTTAGAAATGACGCGCCAAAGCTGTTCGAGGATTCGCAGCAAGCAACGATTACTCTCCCTCTGACGCCTCTCATATCAATAATCCCGCCAAGCACAAGTCTTGGCGGGACCACTTTTACACGCTAGGTTACAAAACGCTATCCACGTATCTATTCACATCTGCCGTTGTAGTTCAGGATCTGCTATACCGATCTTCCCTCCAAGGATTCCAATCCTATGCTTGCTCGGTCAACGTCCAAATCGGAGAAGCAGGCGGATTCAAGTGGAGCGCCGCGACTTTCTGTCTCGCCTCCTCTGTCATCGGGAATCCCCAACGATCGAAGAACTCCACAAGATTGCAGCGGCTTACTTTGGAAGCCATTAACACAAACAGATCGATCTTCTGCTGCTCATCCTCATCTTCGTCCATCGATACCTGCACCCTAGGCAGCTCGCGATAAGCAATATGTAGGTTCGTGTAGAACTGCCAACCAAAGGCCATTTGCAGCTGCTTGATCATGACGAGCCGTTCAAAATAGCCCGTATGCTCAAAATTTTTACCGGCATAATCGCTGTTCACAAACTCGATCGCTTTATCGTAATATGTCTTTCCGTTCTTATCCAGCTCGAACAGTCTGGATTGATTGCCATATGCAAGCTGAATGTGCAGCGAATGCAGGTTAACGGATACTTCGACGATTGGCTCCCAGAACCACGGAATTTGCTGGTAGTTATGACCAAGCTCATGCCAGAAGCCCCATGCATTCGTCTGAATGACATTCACGTCTACCGCTTCCTTGGAAGTAACACCCTCGAAGAACATAATGGGATAACCGGAATGCATCCAACCGGCACTAATCTGAATGTCCGCCACGAGCCGCTGCGGATTATCCGGGCTTCGGTGCGGAATGTCCCGATCTTGCGCAACACCAACCAGCTGATCGTAACGTTCGGCGATTTCATCCCACTTGGCCATCAATTGCTCTGGATGCGTAAGCGTCAGTGCATCAGCAGCCGGGACGGTTACGATGATCCGTTTCCCCTGCAGCTCGGCCCAAGGCGCAGGATAATGCTTGATCGAATCATTCCATTCCTGATCGGTCGTCTGACCCAGTACGAAATACGGGGCGCGCACGGCACCATGAATCGTAACGCTTAATTTAACACCCGCCTGAGATTTCCTTGGAATGAGATAAATAAGCCCTCCATACGGGCTATTCAATCGATTAACGCCCGGATGAAGCCTTTCCTTCAACGCAACGATCGGAGCGCGGTCCCATTTGGGGTTATCACACAGATTGTCGGTATGGATGCCGATTTGCGCGTCAAGTTGCAGGTGGCCCGCATCTTCTGGAACGACGATGCTTATTATGCTGCCAGCCGGTGCGTATAGGCCGGTGCTGTGCCAATTCTCTGGCGCGCTCAGCATGCGCATATAGCTTAAATCCAAGTAGTCGAAATTGACCTCTCTGACTTGATCGTTCACGATGGTCGCATCATCACGGACTTCCCGCGGGAACACGGCTGCATACGGTGATTTCTCATTGTCTGGATTCAGCGTAACGTTATGGAACGCATAAGACAAGATCGTCGCTGTATAGGGCAGCTTCGCTCGATCCAGCGGCAGCGCGACCGGCTCGATGACCGCTGCTTCCTCTTGAATGGTTCTTAGCAGCGGCGCATCATCTGGAAGTGCGCGAACGATACCATCGACAATCGCGGTCATGACTCGCACCTTGTCTTCGACACTGGCGTCCGGCTTGCCAATCTCGAGCTGCTCGAACGACAGCACGCCGCTCTCAATCGCCGCCATCTGCTCCCACAGCTGCATCGCATGACTATGGATCGCTTGATCACCGCTTAGCCTCGGCAGCTTATCCGTGGGGCGTACGTACCACTGCGCGACGCTGTCGAGCAGCAGCAGCCCAAATCCGTACAGCATCTTCTGCAGTGGGAAGCCGCCAAGCTGCTTAGGCCGACCAACAGCGCGTGTGCTGAATGCTTCCGCTGGAGAAGCACACAGCTGCCAACCTTTCTGCGCAACGATTAGTGCTCCGCCACGTTGTACATACGCCGTAAGGACAGGAACATCTATCTCCTTGATGGAAGCATCCACATAGGCAGCAGGATACAGCGACGGATCGAGATCAGCTAATGACCAATCATCGATTGGCATTGTTCCGATCGGAAGAGCCGCATCGACCTCAAGTGTATCCTTAGCCGTTGCGAGCATCAAGACTCCTCTGCCTTCCAGCGCATCACGATAAACACCGGAATCCGCTGTCAGCCATAGTAATAGATTACGAGCAAGTGTACTACATACCGCATCGGATCCAGCAAGATCAAAATAGGACTCGTTGCCGAGCGTCACGACACGGCCTTGACCGTATCGTGACGCTGCGATGATTGGGCTTGACTCCGGCGCGACGAGTACAGAGAATGCCTCGTTGCTGATCGCGGCGACCCCGCCGCTCTTGACGAACACAGGAAGCGATTCGATATCCCGGTAGATCAGATCTAAATCATCTTTCAATCTTGCTGCGTTTTTTTGAGCCACTTCGATTCCCATTCTATAACCTCCCGCTTCCGTTTCCGTTCTTTTTCTATTTTTCGCTCATATAACGGTCATACGCTTGTTTATAAATTTCCATGTAGCGATCCAGGTTCATTTTTTGGATCGTCGAAACGTATTCATCCCACTTGTCGAATGATTCGTCGCCGATAATGAATTTATCTCGCATTTCACCTACATACGTCGTAATGTCATTAGCAATCGTCGTCAGCTCTTCGGTCTCTTCAGCCGTATAGTTGAACGATGGCCACACGTCGTCAATTTTGATCGTGAACGGCTCAGCTTTCTTCGCATTGTCGACTGAGGTTGGACGCCCTTCCGCACCTTTGAAAAATTTCTGCTTCACGATGCCCGGATAATAACCGCCCGGCCACATCAAGTATTGGCTGATCGCTTGATCAAGGGTCAGGCCTTTCGGATTTTTTGTGATTTCATCCGTATATTCGAATTCGCCGTTCGGCATTTCTTTGTACGTCAAGTCTTTCCAACCGAGGAAGAACATCTTGGCCCCTTCATCACTATAGAAGTAGTCCATCCATCTGACCATTTCAGCTGGATTTTTGTTGTTAGCCGTCAATACGAACATGCCAAGGCCGCCTACTGGAGAACCAAGCATCGTATTGATCCTGTCGCCATGCGGACCTTCGAGCACCGGTGAACCAATGTACCCCTCTTGGTTAAATACCGCAGATGGATCTACACTATCAAGGAACGCGTACACGCCGGTCGAAGCTTTGGACGTAAATTCCGTATCTTTACCGTTCAACGTGAACAACTCGCTGTCGAGCAATCCGTCTTTATAGAGCTTGTGCGCATATTCGAGCAATTCCTTGTAACGCGTATCCGTCGGAATAAAGCGCAAGCTGCCGCTGCTTGGATCCGTATCCACATAAGGATGTGTAGAACCGTGGGTCCCAAGGCCGAACGAGCCCTTTAGGAAACTGATGAGTCCGTCTGCGCCATATCCACTGCCCCAACCGATTTCATCAGCTTTGCCGTTCTTGTTCGGATCTTTCTCCTTGATCGCTTTCAATACATTATAGAAATCGTCAAGCGTTGTCGGCTCCTGTAAGCCGAGATTGTCAAGCCATTCCTTCTTCATCCACGGCGTGCCGTAGAACAGTGACTTAAATTCCGGATCGTAAATCGTCGGCATCCCATAGATGCTGCCATCCGGCATCGTAATTGCTTTTCGCACAAGCGGATATTTCTCCATAATGGCCTTAAAGTTCGGCGCATACTGGTCAATGTAATCGTTCAGCTTCAGGAACGCGCCTTCTTGCCCATATTTAATCAAATCCGCACGCGGAATTGCTGCGGCGAAGAACATATCAGGCAAATCACCGCCGCCCAGCACGATATTGCGCTTCTCCTTCAAGTTCGATTGCGATGCAACAGTCCAGTCAATATGGATATTCGTCATCTTCTCGTATTCCTGCCACAGCTTTAACGTATTCCAATCAGCAAAATCGTATAGCTTAGAGCCGAATCCCTTGATCGTGATTTTGTCTTTGACGATCGGGAAGCCTTCCTTTGTCGCATTATCCGATGCCGTATCGGTCGTCCCTTTCGCTGTATCTTTGCCCTTCTCCGCGGCCGTATTGTCTCCTCCGCTGCAGCCTGCAAATAACGAAACCATTAGTGTAAGTACGAGCAGTAGTAGACTGAACTTTCTTCCTTTCATGTCGTTACCCCTCCATCAATATTTTCATATGGTCTTACGATGACTAACCCTTCAACGCCCCGATCATTACGCCTTTCACGAAATACTTCTGCAAGAACGGGTACAGCAGCAATACCGGCAAATTGGCCACTACGATAATGGCATATTTGATCCCTTCCACACTCATCGCCTGCTTCGCGACCGCTTCCTGCGTCAGCTTCGCCATATCCTTCATCGAGTTCTGAATGAGCATTTCCCTCAATATAAGCTGCAGCGGGAACTTATCCTTGTCATTCAAATAGATCAAGGCATTAAAGAACGCGTTCCAGTGGCCGACAGCATAGAATAGAATCATAACCGCAATGACAGGCATTGATAACGGGAGCACGATCCGAATCAAAATCTGCCAGTTGGCGCAGCCGTCGATCATCGCCGACTCCTGAATTTCATGCGGAATGCTGGATTGGAAGAACGTACGCATGATGATAATGTTCCAGACCGATACAGCATTCGGAATCACCATCACCCAGAACGTGTCGAGCATATGCAGTTTTTTGATCAGCAGATACGTCGGAATGAGACCGCCACTGAAGAACAGTGTGACCACCATCATCGCCATTACGAAATTCCGGCCTGCAAAATCTTTGCGAGACATCGGATAAGCAGCAAGAATGGTCATCAGCAGATTGATCGATGTTCCGACGAGCGTATATACAATCGTATTTCTGTAGCCGATCCACAAATCTTTGTTCTGAAAAATTTTCGAGTACGCATCCAAGTTAATGCCTTTCGGCAGCAGCCACATTTCGCCGCGCAGTACAAAATCCGGTTTGGAAAAAGAGGCGCTTAGTACGAACACCAACGGATAAATGACAACGGCGGCGATCAGCGCGAGCAGGATATAATTGATTATCTCGACCAGACGGTCTCCACGGCTTTGCAATCCCATAGCATTATTTCACTCCTTACCACAAGCTGGTATCATTCACTCGGCGAGCCACATAATTGACCGTGACGAGCAAGACGAAATTAATGATTGAATTGAATAGATCCACAGCAGTCGAGAAGCTGTATTGCGCATCCAATATCCCGCTGCGATAGACATACGTTGATATAATATCCGAGCCTGACATGTTCAAGTTGTTCTGCATAAGGAGCACTTTCTCGAAGCCGATGCTTAAGACCGAGCCGAGATTCAAGATCAGCAAAATGACGATAGTCGGCATAATGCCTGGAATATTGATGTGCCAAATGCGCTGCAGTTTGGTTGCGCCGTCAACTTTGGCCGCCTCATGAAGCTGCGTATCAATGCCCGACAACGAAGCCAAGTAAATAATCGAGCTCCAACCCGCTGTCTGCCACACATCTGAGAATACATATAAGGTCTTGAACCATCCCGCACTTGTCATGAATGCGATCGGGTCACCGCCAAAAGCTTGAATGATATGATTGATGAGGCCGGTTCTAGGTGAGAGGAAGATGAAGAGCATCCCCACGATCACAACGGTGGAAAGAAAATACGGCGCATAGGTGATCGTCTGAACGAATTTTTTGAACCGGTTCGATTTGACCTCGTTCAGCATGAGCGCAAGAATAATCGGAATCGGGAAGCCGATCGCCAGTGAATAGACACCAAGCAAGAAAGAATTCTTAATCAACCGCCAAAAATAATAGCTGTCAAAAAAGCGTTCGAAATGTTTGAAGCCGACCCATGGACTATCCCAGATACCTTTAAATGCGGAAAAATCTTTGAATGCGATTTGTATGCCGTACAATGGAAGGTAAGCGAAGATGATGAAGAAAGCGATTACAGGAATAATCATTAAGTATAAATCCCAATTTCGTTTGACCGTTTTTAATAGCGGAGAGGATGCTGTGCGGGTTCGGTCTTTGTGGATTGGGACATCAGGCGTAACTTGTTCCAAGAATTCATCGACCCTCTTTCATAAAATAGGGTATTGGTGCGACCTCTACGACACGACCGCCTGAACGAATGGATTCGGTGGCAGCGCATAAATTTGGGCACAAAATATGATAACGTTTGCCCTATAGTCACAGGAAATGACGGGCATCTTGGTTGACTGATCTTATGACCCGTGACTGCCTTTACTCATTCCTCTTATAGTCTGAAGACTGGCGTACAATAAGCTCATACGGCATTAATAACTGAAAGGTTGGACGGAAGTCACTCTGCATATAATCAATCAATGTCTTGATCGCCGTCATCCCCAACTCGAATTTCGGCACATGAATCGTTGATAATGGCGGCGAAGTATATTGCGACAGTTCAATATTATCGATGCCGATAAACGCAATATCTTGCGGGACGCGGAATCCCCGTTCAATGGCCGCTCTCATGGCTGGAAGCGCCAATCGATCGCTGGCCCCGAATATGGCTGTAGGCAGCTGCCTTCCTTGGCTTCGCTCCAACATTTCCAGCATCCAGCTGTAGCTCCGATCAACGACCCACTTCGTATTAACGAGCCACTCTTTACGGATCTCCAGACCGGCTTTCTGCATCGATAGCTTATATCCAATATAACGCTCATCGCTCTCGAGTTCCCCGTCGCAGCCATGCCCGCCGATATAGCCAATCTCCCGATGGCCTTGCCCAATCAAATGATTGACAGCCGTTTCCGCAGCGGCGATATGGTCGAAATTAATATTCTGAATGTCTGGGCTATCCGACATGACACCAACGACAGCCGGAATATGCTTCTGGATCAAGCGGACAATGTCGTCCTCCTCGTTGACATCCCCAAACAAGATCACCCCGTCGACCCGATGCTCATTGAGCATCTTATGTAGCGTCACTTCATTACGAAGTTCCTTGAACGTGAGCACGTAAGCGAACGTATATCCGTTGTCCTCGAGCATTTTTCGCATGCCGGCAAAAATCGTGTTGAAGAACGGATCCTGCTCTGCTGAATATAGCGTCCAAGAGGAGATGAACCCGATTTGCATCGATGGCTGCTTCGTAGCCGAATTCTTCTTCATAACCAGCTTGCGCGCAGATTCATTGGGCTCATAGCCAAGCTCTTGAACAGCACGCCAAATTTTGCTTCTTGTCTCCTCACTGACATGTTTGGTCACATCGCTGTTGATGACGCGGGAGACGGTGGATATCGACACGCCGACAGCTTCTGCTATATCTTTTAAAGTTGTCACTTGCAATGCTCCTTTTTTGCCATTCATTAATGATTTCAAACTGCACTCTTCCATTGTACTGGAAGCGCAATATCAAATCATACCCAAATGTTCTGGCACAAACACCTGATTATCCGCAAATCACCACCCCAACATTTGCCCAAAAATTCGGGCAAAAATGTGTATAATGTCATTGATTTTTCACCCAAATGTTTACAAGGATCATTTTATTATGAATGCGCTTACACGTCAATCACTTTTGTTCAAATATTTGTAACATATTATAACTGGGTTTAGATAGAAAAAAACACGAATTTCAGAGTGTGCTCTAAAATCCGTGCCGTAACTAAACCACCTATTCTGTACGCAGATCCAGCCATCGAATCTCCTCCCTGGTGAGCTCCAATTCCGTCGCGGTAAGACATGACTTCAATTCCACATCGTTGCGAGGGCCAATGACAGCGCCTGTTGGGAAGGACTGATTAAGCACATACGCCAATGCAATCTGCGTCGTTGATACGCCTTTCTTCACACCTAGTTCCTCCGCACGACGGTAGCGTTCCCAGTTCGCATCATTGTAGAAAATCCGCACGAGATCAGCATTCGAACGATCTTCCGGGGTGTACCGTCCCGAGAAGAACCCCCGCCCTAATGCAGACCAAGACAAAATAGGCAATTGACTGCGTTCGTGCCATGCTAGCATATCCTCATCGACACTCACACATCCCGGCCAGAATGGCTCCATCGCCTTCGCAAGGCATAGATTCGGACTACTAAATGAGAAGCCTTTCAAGCCATGGTCTGCCGCATATTGATTCGCTTCGGCAAGGCGCGCTGCGCTCCAGTTCGACGCACCGATCACACCAATCCGCCCCTCTTCGAGGTGCTCATTCAACGCTTCGAGAATCGCGCCGACCGGTTGATTCGGATCATCACGATGCAGAGCATAAAGTTCAGTACGTTCCGTCTGAACACGATCTAAGCTAATCAGCAGTTCCTCGCGAATGGCCGCTTTATGTACACGGGGACCGTCTTTGTTCGGATGTGCGCCTTTCAATAGAAGATTGATCTCTCCCCTATTCTTTCTCGCTTCAAGCCACATGCCGATCGATCGCTCACTCTTGCCAGCTCCATAATGATAGGCCGTGTCAATCGTATTGCCGCCAATGGCAACATAACTGTCGAGTACCCTGCAAACTTCTTCGAAGTTCTCCGGCTCGAAGAAGTCGGAACCCATAATAAGCCTGGATACGTTCTTTCGAAGTCCTTCGAAAGAAATATACTTCATTCTGTCATCTCCCTTTGGCGATTCATATGAACGAAATTCTATCCTAGACGCACCTCTTTTATTCATATCGTAGGGCAATAAATCTTGAATCATAGTGGAGATATAATAGACACGATCTTTCTTTATCAGTAACACTAAGCTATAATACAGTATGATAGGTATAGAAATAAGGGGGACCCTTACGTTGCAAAAAATTAAAAAGATGCAGCTGCATGAGATCGCAGCACAAGAAATTGTGCATTACATTCAAGAGAATGGCTTGCAGAAAGGGGACAAACTTCCCTCACTCGAAGAGATGAGCAAATTGCTCGATGTTAGTCGCACTTCGATTCGCGAAGCTCTCCGATCTCTTGAAGCAATGGAGTTTGTCAAGATGATCAACGGAAAGGGCGTCTTCGTCGATGATACTTCTTCCTACCGCTTCTCGACCAAAATCGATGTCAGCAATGAGAAGACACTGCTGTTGCAAGCTTGCCAGGTTCGCAGGGCTCTTGAAGGACTCGCCGTTGAACTCGCAACAGAACATGCTACAGAAGAACAAATCGAAAGAATGCTGCATTATTTGAACGAGATTAGGAGTAATCCAGATGGTCCGATTACACGTCTGGCTGACAAAAATTTTCACCAAACGATTTATGAAGCATCCAGAAATAAAGTTCTACAAAGCATCATCACTTCAATGTCCACGTTGTTCGACACATTCTGGGAGACCGCTCCACTCGGTCAAAATAGATTGTTCACAGATACATTCCCATTCCATCCATGTATCGCTGAAGCCATAGCTAAGCGTGATAAGAAACAAGCTGTTATGCAATTCAACTTACTAATGGATGCGATCGAGGGCAATATTCAGAAAGTACCCACGGATAACAAATGAGAAAAGTCCGGATGACAACGCAACTCGTGCTGTCATCCGGACTTTTTTTGATGCTTCTTTACTTCATTCCACAACCGATGCCTTCAAACGCTTGTTCCATATCGCGAATAAGATCATCAGGCTCCTCCAAGCCGATATACAAGCGAACGATAAATTTACCGTCGGATTGTTCCTTCATATAGATCAGACTTTCGTAACCGCCCCAACTGATCCCTTTACGGAATAACTGCAGGGAATTCGCCCATTGTCTCATGTTATCCATGGAGATAGCTGTTTCAAAAGACAATAGACTGTTACTTCCGAGCATCTGCGTCTTGAATAAATCATGCTGCGGATGATTGGGAAGCCCGGGATGATTAACACGGATAATATGCGGCCTTGTATTCAGGTAACTCGCAATTAGCAGCCCATTCTGCTCATGCTTCTGCATCCGCAGCGGCAGCGTCCGTAATCCTCGCATAAAAATAGCAGCACTCTGCGGATGAAGAATCCCTCCCAAGAGCTGAAATTCGCTAGCGAACAATTCATCCATATGCTTCTGCGACCCAATAATAACACCACCGACCAGATCGCTATGACCGGAGATGTATTTCGTCATCGAATGAACAACCAGATCGATCCCGTATTGAAGCGGATTCTGAAACATAGGTGTGGCCCAGGTATTATCGATAATCGTTGTTGCCCCGATCCTTGCAGCAAGCACAGCGCACTCACGTAAATCCTGCAATTCAAACGTTAAACTGGTCGGACTTTCTAAATAAATGAGACGGGTATTTTCTTGAACGGCCGCTTCGATCTGCGCGATATCTTTCCCATCGACAAAGCTCGTCTCAATGTTAAATTTGCTTAGATACTGCTCCATAAATTTCTTCGCTGGCCCGTAGGCACCATCCACGCAGACAATGTGATCTCCCGATCGTATAACGGATAGAATAGCTGTGGAAATAGCGGCCATACCCGAGGCGAAACAACGAGCCCTTTCCCCGCCTTCCAGCTTCGCAAGCTTATCTTCTAGCATTGCCACAGTCGGATTGTTCCCTCTTGTATAAATCATTGAACTGACTTCAAGAGCGAGTGCCGTCTCTAACTCTTCATGTGTTTTAAAGGTAAATAGGCTATTCTGATACACTGGAAACGATACAGCTCCATAATGCCTTTCATCATGCGGATCATGCACGATGATCGTCTCTTTGTTCAGGTTTACGGGTTCCCGCATGTTCTTCCATCCTTCCCTAGTACATGTCACTTGTCATCGAACTATCCCTTCTCCGCGCCTTGCGTTAATCCACCCACGATCATTTTCTGACAGAACGCAAAAATAATGATCGTCGGAATAACGGATAAGACAGCGCCTGCGGACATCGGCCCCCAATCAATATTAAACTTCGTAATGAACCCGTTTATCGCCACCGGAATCGTCTTTGAGCTCTCCTGATCAATAAACATAATGGACAGGAACAATTCGTTCCAATTCTGGACGAAGGCAAAAATAAACGTAGCTGCGATCCCCGGAAGCATCACCGGTAGGATCACGCGAATTAAGGCCGATAGGCGAGAGCAGCCATCGATCATCGCAGCCTCTTCCAGACTGGACGGAATCCGTTGGAAGAACCCTCGCAGCATAATGGTACAGAACGGAATTAACCCTGCTGTATAGACGATCATCAAGGAATATAGCTTATTGAGCAGCCCGAAATGAGACATCATGATATACAATGGAGCGAAACCGATAAATGCAGGGATCATTTGCGTCAAGAAAAAGGCATACATAATCTGTTTATTTCCTTTAAAATGGTATCGGGCCAGCACATAAGCACTGAGTACCGCGATCATCAGCACAACCAATGAAGCCGTCAGCGAGACAATCAAGCTGTTCATAATGTAAATGTGAAAATTAGATATATTGAAAATATTAATAAAATTGTCAAAGGTAATATGCGCCGGCCAATATTGCAGTGGGATAGAGAAAATTTCGTCTGATGGCTTTAACGAAGTTATCGTAATCCAGTAGAGCGGAAAGACCATGACGATCAAAAACAAACTCAAGAAAAGAACCTTCAAAGAGATTCCTAGAGACTGAAGCCGATGTTTCATTAAAAGTCAGCCCCTTTCCCAGACTTCGTCGCCGTCAGGTAGAATATGGTATACATTGCTAAGAGAATAATCATGATGACACCTGCCGCTCCGGCTTGACCATAATCCCCGCCGAACATGATTTTGTCCATCATGTACGTCGCCAGAATATGTGTCGATCCCGCCGGTCCCCCATTCGTCATCGCATAGATGATGTCCGGGAAGTTGAATATCCATATCACCCGCAGCAGCGTCGAAGCTATAATTGTCGGCATAATGTACGGAATGGTTACGTAGAACAGCTTGTGGAACCAATTCGCCCCATCGATTCCTGCAGATTCATACAGATCGTCTGGAATCGATTGAAGTGCTGCGAGCAGCATGATCGCAAAGAAGGCAATACCGTACCATACATTCGCTACGATGACGGAAGCAAGCGACCAGTTCGGATCGGACAAAAATCCGATGCGTTCCTCGATTAGCCCCACTTTTAACAGCAAATCGTTAATAACTCCAATTTGTCCATTCAACATCCATCTCCAGATGATGCCGATTAGGAATCCAGACATTGCCCAAGAGTAGAATACAAAGCCTTGGTATACGCCTCTGCCCTTAAACGGCTTTTTCAGCAGGAGCGCTAGAATAAACCCAATGACAAATTGAAAGATCAAAGATACGAACACCCAATAGAAGCTATTGGATAAGGCTTGCAGAAATTGCGGCTGTTCGAAAATCGTCTTGAAATTGTCCAGCCCAATGAAGTGGATGTCCGTTAAGTCAAATAAGGTATAGTTCTGAAAAGCCATCCCAATGCCCCGGAAAAACGGATAAAACGTAAATATCCCAACCATGAGAATAGCCGGAAGCAAACAGAAGAAGATGAATTTACTTTGACTGGATACCGGTTTTCTCGCTTTTACGGTGTTCTTCATTTCTTTCCTCCTCTCGATGCCAAGACGGAGATTGGAGACAAGGCTCCAATCTCCCCTATTTGATGCTCGATTTATTTCTTCTGATTTGCTTTTTGATCTGTCCAATATTTATCCCAGTTTTTCAACACATCGTCGATCGAACGTTGTTTTAAAATCAATGCTTGATTATCTTCCACCGCTATTTTCTTAGACTCGCCATAACCCTGATAATCTGTTGCATCCCGCATCATGAGATACGCATCCGGCTTGCTGTTCATTTCGATGAATGGTTGATACGCGCCCTTTTTGAAGAACTCATCATCGGCAGCTGTCGTATGGATTGGAATTAATCCAACAGCCTTCGCGAACACCAAATTCTGGTCGGGATTTGACAAGAATTCAATCAGTTTCCAAGCCTCTTCTTTATGTTTGCTGTAGGAAGTCATTCCCCAGCCAGCCGCACCTACAAACCTTGGTGCTTTCCCTGTTGGACCGAGCGGGATTGGTGCCGTAGCCCATGTACCTTCTTTCATCTTCTCTTTGGTTACGGCGATGACGTCCGGATCATTGATCAACATCGCTGTTACACCCGAAACAAAGCTCTCCACAGTTTCCGAGAATGCCCAGTTCGTTGAATCTTTCGGAGAAGCCTCTTGATAAATTTTTGTGAATAAATCCATGGCTTGCTTGGATTCTGGCGTTGAGAATATTGTTTTCCCGTCTTTGAGGAACATCGAATCATCCGGATTGATCTGATCCGCGTTGAACGCTTGAGTTATCATCAGCGTAAAGTTATCTCCACCTGCACCGCCTCGATAAGCATAGCCATACCGGTTTTGCGCGGGATCTGTCAGGGCCTTCCCTTTCTCATATACTTCTTGCCATGTTGCCGGTGGAGTCATTCCTTTGGCATCGAACCAATCTTTACGGTAGAATAAGATCTTCTGATACAGACCGTATGGGATGTAATATGGCGTATTGTTGATGTAATTCGCTGACATCTTCGCACTATCATTCAACGTTTTATAGTTTTCCCACTTACTGGTATACGACTTCAAATCTTCAATGAATTGGTTGGTGACAAACTGCTTTGCCGTAATATCTCGTACCTCAAGCACGTCTAAATCTTCTTTTGCGGCGAGCATCGTTGCAATCTTCGTATCTGCGTTTTGCAGCGGTGGGGAGATCAGTTCGACTTTAATGCCGGGATTCTGCTGTTCGAACTCGGCCAGCATTTTCTTGAGCACCTCCGTCCTCTCCGGACTTGTCAAGCTTTCAATCATCTTGAGCGTGACCGTATTCCCAGCTTTGGAAGCGCTGTCATTATTGTCTTTAGATGAGGAACCACAACCTGACAAAACCATAGAGATCAGCATAACAAATGCAAAAACAGATAAAACCATTCTCTTTGTACGAACCATTCTAGAAAACCTCCCCAATTTTTTAGACTTAGTACAGTTGAAGTTATACGATCTATGACGAATGCAATCAAACTATATAACTGTATACCTGTATTACAGGTAAATATAGTATAATAAATATGCGCTGTCAATATCTCTTCAAATTTTATATTTTTATTAAATTTTTACTGAATATTTCGATCGATTTAGTTATACCGATTGAAAATGATCAATTCAGGCTCCATAAATTCAATTTAATAAGTTTTTTTGGAATAATATTACTTAAAAATATACTCTTAACATGTTTGCTGTCAATTTATTTTTACTAAAATTTTGTATATTTTACTATCGAAGTTCGAATGAAAATATAATAAATAAAAAATCCCTGTCGGGCCATAAAGGCACCTACAGGGATCTCGAATCAATGGTCCTTATTAAACTGATTAGATTCAAGCCAACACTACACGGTGTTCTTCTATTGCAAGATCGCTTTGGCAACGATGGCAAGGTCTTCAATATCCACTTTACCATCATGATTGACATCCGCTTTCGCATTCCAGCCTGGCTGCCCCTCTTGCTTGCCGTAAGCCGCTGCCACAATCGCCAAGTCTCCGACCGTGATCCCATCTTTTCCATTGACATCGGCGGAGATTTTCTTACTTTCGAACACTTGAACGGCCGCTTCCAATGCAGTTTTCGCGCTATCCACCTGCTGTTGCGTAACATTCGGATCGCTCTCTGTCGCACGCGCAGCATTGATCGCCGACTGCAATTGTGCTTTGGATCCAACAGCATACAGACCGTGCCCGTTACCTTCCACGGCAGCATCGTGCTTAGTCTGAGCACCAACGATAGCAGCATTCAAACGTGACTTATCTACAGAGATATCCATATGCAATTTATGGGAGGTTCCGTTAACTTCTAGCTCGTTCCCCTCACCGCTCGCAATAGCAACATGGTCTACCGAAGCGGTCGTTTCGGTTCCCTGTGTTGCTGCTCTTACGGTAAATTTAAAGGTTAGTAAATCGCCTTGTGCTTGCACGCCTTGGTTCGCACCTACGCTCGCAGCTACAATCCGGATGTGTCCTGGCACGGCCTCCTTCTGATCGATGACCTGAAATCCGTCTTTCAGCGATGTGACTGATTCGAACTGCATGTACGCCGGGTCATAATGAAGCGTCAGATCTTGCGCATACATGCGCTGATATACGCTTTGCGTCACGCCGCTCAGTCCCATCGTCAGATGGAACGTTTGGCCAGGGCTAACCTTATCAGTCCCGGTTATCACCGTCTGCGGCCCGCCCGTTGTATCTAGTAGTACATTGATTTCCGCAGCCGAAGCCCACCCATTGACGCCCGCCGTTGCTTCCAGCTTCACGTAGGCTGCATCAATAGGTGCAAATGCCGCGTATTTCAGTGTACTGTCATCCGCCCATTTCCCACTTGCCGCCTTCGTAAAGGTCACCCCATCCGTGCTTACATAGACATTGTAGCCCGTAATGATACCATTCGAGCCAGATTGTCTTGGCATATACGCGACTTGATTGATTTGATATGTTCCGCCAAGGTTTAATGTAATGGATTGCGGGAGAACATCGGATTTATCCCACTTCGTATGCCACATCGTCTGCGGGTTTCCATCAATGGCATTGGAAGCCCGATCATTTCCGCTGCTCGTTTCTTCGCTTGTTGCCGCTGCCTTCATTTGTGACTGTGGAATGTTATTGACCGTCACGCGAACGCTTGTGGTCAATGGAACGTTATCCGGGTTTACTATTTCAGAAGGCAGAGTTACAATTCCTGTTACAGTAAAAATCTGCCCCGTTATTGCCGTTGGATCGTAATTTGTGCCGTTCATATCCCATGATACATTAGCATCCACCACTCCCCCATAAGTTAGAAGTGATACTTTATCGGGCAAGCCAAGGGCTGCCGCTGTCTTTGCTGTTCCGATCGCCAAGCCCGTTATCGCTGCAGGTGTTTGGATGCTTTTTAGCTTATTATCCACGGGAACCACTTCAGAGAGAACGATTCGATCGAGATCCGGCGTGTATGCAGCATCGTTATAGAATTTAATCGAGTTATTACCGCTATTGAGTTGAATCGTGAGCGAAACAGGGGACGCAGTTTGGCTCCAGGAGCTTCCCGTCACTTTAACTTCCTGAGCGGCTCCGCCATTCACGCTGACAAAGAAAGATCTCGTGCCCGACAAAATGCTATAGATCGTCATCTTGTACGTGCCCGCTGCAGGCACATCGGCTTTTAATGTCACATAGCTGTTCGAATCATTGCCGATATTTCCAACATATTGGCCGCCGGAAGCTGCCGAAAGATTCCCGATCTTCGCATTTCCACTGATCGTGCCGCTCTCCCCCTCCATGCTGAGGTCATAGCGCTCCACATGGATCGCTGCGGCAGCAGCTAGATTCCCCGAGGCTGTAATCGCCGTAAGCCTTACATACTTGGCTGAGACCGGCGCAAAAGCCGCTGTTTTCTCCGTTATATCATCGGCCCAATTACCTCTTGCGACTTCTATGAAATGACCTCCGTCTGTACTGGCTTCTATGCGGTATGAGGTAATCATCCCCTTGGTTTGGCCGTCTAATCTTGGTAAATATCTTAGTTTCGAAATCGTATAACTTCCGCCGAATTCTAGCGTGATCGACTGAGGTAGGTTGGCTGATGGCGACGATGCCGACTGCCAGAAGGATGCGCCTTCCCCGTCGACGGCTTGATTCGCCACATGACCGTCTTGTTGACTGGTTGCAGTTGCGGTGATTTGATACCAAGGAATATCATTTGAATTCAGTACCTGATCATTGCTTCTCGAAACAATAAACCCTTGATTTGGATCAATAGCATCGTAATTTGGATACATGTTGTAGAAATTTATCTTCTTGGTTACGCCGCTCTGCGTGAAGGTGTTGCCGGCGACAGCGACGGATTTCGAGCCTCTAAAATCAAGGCTGAGCCCGCCTTCCTGAACCACATTATTCGTAAAGCTGAATCCATGAACGCCTTTGCCTTGTATATTTGCCGTACCGTTCATTTTGAAAATATTCCCATCAACTCGAATGTTACTATGTACGGTTTTAGCTGGGTCCGTGGAAGACGTGCTTGGATCAACGTCGATTACTGCATTCCCCGTATAATTAAACGTATTATTGCTGATGGTTACGTCTCTTACCATCCCCGACTCATACCAGCTGCTCGCATCGTCAGCAATCAAAATGGCACTCATTCTTGTTCGATCGAATGTATTATGATCGATGAGCACTTTCCCCCGCGTTGTCACGAGAATGCCTCGCGTCGGAACGGATTCGAACGTAGAGCCTGTGATCGTCACATTCGGGGTCCAGGTTGCGTTCTCGACCATATATTGATTGACGGTGACCGAGCTAGGAACATTTCGATCTAATGTCAGAAGGATATTATAATTGTCAACGCGTGTAACTGCGGTAACTATCGCATGATCAACTGCAAGCAGACTTGAAGCATTAATGTACTCAATCGCGTCGTTCACGGCAAAGGCGTCGAAGCCCCAACTTTGATCATGCTTAAATTGTACTTTAATCTGATTGGGAGCCGGTTTGTCGACGATCTGAAGATGCGTGCCGTGCACATTAATCGGATCATCATGCGCTCCGAAAAAGTTCGAATCGTTAACCTTAATTTCGCCCTTACACCCGGAGAACTGCATGAAATCCGCCATGGATGCGTTGGTACGTCCGCTTCCCACTCTCGGTGCAAAGTTAAATTGCTCGAAGAATAGATTTTCACTATATTGCGCAACGATACCAAGCCCGGGAGCAGCATAGAAATTGACCCCAGTCCATGTGATATCCTTGCTTCGATAGATGAAGGCGCCTTGCTCCTTGCGAATGTCGTTGCGGAACTGAAAGGTGTGCCCGACGGTTAGGCTTGGAGCGCTGTTATAATTGAACCGCACTCGCCTGTTCCCCAAATCCTGAACGCTCGTCACGCCCGATAAAGGATTCGATCTTCTCCAAGTCTCCTTCGTAACCGGATCATACTCCTGAACTTGCGTAATGTTTGAATATCCGCGTGCGGTCCAGTTATCCAGCGGATTGCCGCTGTGATCTACTTCACCGGTCCATTTTAATTGGTTGTTCGATATACTATATAACGAATCCTCATGAATTTCTGCTTCGATCGAAGTGCCGGACACAGCCTGTACCGTCAATTCGGACACAACCGGCCGCTTAAAATCAAAGCTGATATGCTCCATATTCACATTCGTGACATGGTCAAATACGATTGGCGTAACGACGCCATGGAACATGAACGTGGAGTGATTTCCCCGAATCGTCATGTCTTGGATGTCTTTAAACAAGATGGCGACCTTCTTAGAAGCACCATCCGGATTACTGCTCTGACTTGCCGTGTTGGACACATAATAATCCGCTGTGATCGCAGATGCATCTTTGAAGTGATATGTGCCTGTTGGAAAATCCAGGATAACCGGCTTAGGAGCGTTTTTGGCGGCAGCGATTGCTTCTGCGACTGCAGGGCCGGCGTCGTCTCCGCTATATTGAACCGTAATGACTGTATAATTCATACCTTTGATCGTCTCCATGCTCTGAGTATAATTCGTTGCGGCGTGCGCTGGATGTGACTGGAACGTGAACGCAAATGCAGCAATCAAGATTGTTAAGGAGGAAAGCTTGAAAGCGGAAACTCTACAACTACAAAGCAACCATTTCAACAATAATAATACCACCTTTCACATCATCTTTATTTCGTTTAATCGTTGAATGCGTTTTCTCCAGATCATGCATTAATAATTTGGCGATTCCTACTATCCCCCTCTCATACTCCAACCTTCCCTATATTATATCGATCTCAATTTATAGAGATAATATAAGATCCTCATCAGTTCTATGAAAATTCAGATGTTTCATATGTCGTTGATCAGGCTCCGGTATTATGATCATAGTGTTTGAACCATGCAATGCAAAACTCGAAAATTAATAAAAACTATAAATATGATAGAAAACATACATGAAAAAATTACATTTTCTCTAAAAATACGTCTTCTTCACATAAAAAAGCCGCTCATTCCTATTGGGATCTGAGCGGCATCGTTCATTTATGATTTGGATATCGTTTGTTTCAGCACATGTTCACTAAGAATCAATCAGACCCAACAAACGTCGTTCTTCCTCCGTGAACAACCTTGAACGCGTCAGAAATCGCTTGCCTTCCGGTCCTTCAAGGGAGAACATCCCCCCTCTGCCAGGCACAACGTCGATGATCAGCTGCGTATTTTTCCAATAGTCATATTGTGCTTTACTCATATAGAAAGGCGCTCCGCCAATGTCCCCCAAACATACATCGCTATCCCCGATGAGAAGCTCCCCTTGTACATAGCACATGGGAGAGCTGCCGTCACAGCAGCCGCCAGACTGGTGGAACATGACGGGACCATACTTGGCTTTCACCCTCTCGATCAGTTCTAATGCAGCATCGGTAGCGATAACCTTGTTCACTTCTATCATCGAAAACCGCCGCTCTTAGAAGAATCCGAGTGCGTCAGGACTATAGCTTACGAGCAGGTTCTTGGTCTGCTGGTAATGGGAGAGCATCATTTTGTGATTCTCGCGCCCGATCCCCGAGTGTTTGTAGCCTCCGAATGCCGCGTGAGCAGGGTACGCATGGTAGCAATTCGTCCAGACCCGGCCAGCTTGAATGCCGCGACCGAAGCGGTATGCTGTGTTCATGTCGCGCGTCCATACGCCTGCGCCAAGTCCGTAGAGCGTATCATTCGCAATGGCCAGTGCCTCCTCCTGATCCTTGAACGTCGTAACGGAGACAACCGGTCCGAAGATTTCCTCTTGGAAGATTCGCATCTTATTATGTCCTTGAAGTACCGTAGGCTCGACATAATAACCGTCAGACAGTTCCCCATCCAGCGCAGCCCGGTTACCGCCGATAAGACACGTAGCACCTTCCTGCCGACCGATATCGATATAGCTAAGAATCTTCTCGAGCTGCTCAGTTGAGGCCTGGGCCCCAATCATCGTATCCGTATCGAGTGGATTCCCCTGCTTGATGGCTGCGACCCGCTGGAGTGCTCTCTCCATAAATTGATCATAGAACGATTCCTGAATTAACGCTCGAGACGGGCATGTACACACCTCACCTTGATTCAAGGCGAACATCGTAAACCCTTCGAGTGCTTTATTGAAGAATGCATCGTCCCGCGCGAATACATCCTCGAAGAAAATGTTCGGAGACTTCCCGCCCAGCTCCAAGGTCACCGGAATGATATTTTGCGATGCATACTGCATAATTAGGCGCCCTGTTGTCGTCTCACCGGTAAAGGCAATTTTCGAAATTCGACTGCTCGATGCGAGCGGCTTGCCTGCTTCAAGTCCAAAGCCGTTGACGATATTGACGACACCTGGGGGCAGTAAATCCTCAATAAGTTCCATCAGCACCAAGATCGATGCGGGCGTCTGCTCCGCTGGCTTCAAGACGACCGCATTGCCCGCAGCAAGTGCAGGTGCAAGCTTCCAAGTCGCCATGAGCAGTGGGAAGTTCCAAGGAATAATCTGCCCGACAACCCCTAGTGGCTCATTGAAATGATATGCCACCGTATTGTCATCCAATTGACTGAGTGAACCTTCTTGCGCGCGAATACATCCTGCAAAATAGCGAAAATGATCAATCGCGAGCGGAAGATCAGCATTGAGCGTCTCTCGAATCGGTTTGCCGTTGTCCCACGTCTCTGCAACCGCTAACATTTCTAAATTGGCTTCGATCCGATCGGCAATTTTATTCAGGATCACGGATCGCTCCTGAACGGACGTACGGCCCCATGCATCCTTCGCAGCATGCGCAGCATCCAGTGCCAACTCGATATCCTCAGAGGTAGAACGTGGAATCTCGCAGAATATGCGATGATTGACCGGCGATACATTCTCGAAGTATTCACCTTTCACAGGCGCCACCCACTGGCCTCCAATAAAATTCTCATACCTCTTCGCAAAAGTTATCTTTGCTCCTTGTTGTCCTGGTTGTGCATAAATCATCTTATTCAGCCTCCTCAATATACATTTCACATTACTGATGTATATAGGACAAGACCCGAATGTATTACGAATATCATTATCCTAGAGTGTAATTCATCCAATGGAGAATGAAACGGCTCTTTGTCGATCAATTGCAATAACAAAAGGACAAGCCAGTAAGTAGTTTTACTTACGATCTTGTCCTTTAAGATTTCCCTTATTTTCAGCTCATCATTTTATGATAACTTTGCTGACTTACAACACGTCTAGCAGTAACATAACGATTTTTATAATAGGAATCTGACAGATTACTTATCGTTACACCTCTGCTGCTGGATGAATGCGCAAACTTATTGTTGCCAAGGAAAATGCCTACGTGAGATATCCCTTGTCCACTCGTATTAAAGAACACTAAGTCCCCTGCACGTAGATTTTCCTGATCTACCGATGTGCCTTCTTTTGCCTGTGTATTTGAAGTACGGGGTAAATCTAACTTAAATTTATCAAAAATATATTGAATGAAACCCGAGCAATCAAACCCAGCTTTTGTCGTACCTCCCCAGAGGTACGGCGTCCCTATGACTTTATCAACTTCATTTGCAAGATTAGGCGAACTCGCATATGTACTAGTAGCGCCTGCGGACAACATAATTGCCGCTCCTAACACTGATATAATTACTTTCTTCATGATGTTCTCCCTTCGATGCCTACGGAGTTAGCTGAGGGTTCGGTAGAAGGTTCCCTATATCCTTAAATAGATTAGAATAATTCACCCAGAATTGGTTCCCCCGTTTTCTCTAAATAGAAATTCGGCCAAATATTAATTTTTTGTAACTTTTAATAATGTAGTATATTTTCAGGCATTTTGTCAATTCATCATATAGAAAAGCTTACTTTAGTCACATGCTAGACACCTGAAGTGAAACGACACCTTGATACTATAGACTTTTGTCCTATTGAGCATTGATGAAATATCATAATATTACAATGACAAGAAACAATAATGATTCAAAAAATATCAATTACAAAATTGTAAATATTCATCAATACTATATAATGAGCGAAAATAGAAAAGCCTTGATTAAGTGATGAACACTCATTCAAGGCAATATACGAAATCATACTTGAAGTTTGAATTGAAAACCTATAATTGGCAATGAATAAGTTCGATTCCGACGAACCAATGTCCACCATTAACCGCCCTAGCCAATGCTAGGTACCAAGCTTTTACGTGCTACTCCGCTATTTAGCGCAGCCTCAGCAACGGCCTTCCGGATTCTTTCTACCACACGTATATCAAAAGCATCCGGAATAATATATTTCTCATTCAAATCTGCTGGATCAATCACGGAAGAGATGGCTTCTGCAGCTGCAAGCTTCATCTCATCGGTAATATCCGTAGCCTCGCTATCCAGCGCACCTCTGAAAATTCCAGGGAAACATAGTACATTATTAATTTGATTCGGGAAGTCTGAACGGCCAGTCGCCATTACTTTTACATATGGGGCCGCTAGTCTAGGATCAATTTCCGGCGTCGGATTGGCCATCGCGAATACAATCGGGTCCTTCGCCATATGTTGAAGATCCTCTACGGTCAACATATTCGGCGCGGATACACCGATAAATACATCTGCTCCTTTGATGATATCTGACAGTTGTCCGGTTTCCAGGTTTGGATTAGTGAGTTGAGCGAAATCGCTCCAGTGTGGCAGATCATACTGTATGTTTCGGCTAATCGCACCCTGACGGTCAACCCCAATCAGATTCACGGCACCTGCTTGCAGCAGCATTTTGGATATCGAGATGCCGGCAGCACCGACACCGTTCACGACGATTTTGACATCTTTCATATTTTTATCGCAGACCTTCAGCGCATTCAGCAATCCGGCAAGCACGACAATAGCCGTTCCGTGCTGATCATCATGGAACACTGGAATGTCTAGTTCTTCTCTTAATCTCTTCTCGATTTCGAAGCATCGTGGTGAAGAAATATCCTCCAGATTGATCCCTCCAAAGGTCGGCGCAAGCGCCTTGACGACGGATATAATTTCTTCTGTATCTTTCGTATCAAGACAGATCGGTACCGCATCCACGTCAGCGAACTGTTTGAATAGCGCGGCCTTTCCCTCCATGACCGGCATCGCTGCTTTAGGTCCAATGTCACCAAGCCCCAAAACAGCTGTCCCGTCTGAAATAACTGCTACTGTATTTTTTTTGGTCGTCAGCTCATACGCCTGAGCATCATCTTGGGCAATGGCCTGACACACTTTAGCTACGCCCGGAGTATAGACCTTAGATAAGTCTTCTTTGGTAAGAATCGGAGTCTTCAATGTTGTCTCCAGTTTGCCGCCTTTATGCAAATTCATGATTTCTTCTAATAGTTCCATAGTATCTCCTCCAATATTGGCTAATGCTTACGCTATCCACTTCTGATCTATCTGTTGCTCGAGCTTCTTCAGCCACCCCATACTGCTATTAGCAGTGTAGCTGCGACTACTGTAAGCGCACCGCCAATTCGCGTAGAAATCTGGGCGAAAGGCATTAGTTCCATCCGTCCGGATGCTGACAGAATGGCTACGTCGCCCGTACCGCCGAGACCGCCACGGCAACCTGTTACAATCGCTGCTTCTACAGGATACATGTTGACCCATTTACCAACGAAATAACCCGTAAGAATCATTGCTGCGATAACCGTTGCACAAACCAGAATATAAGGAATCGAGATGATAGCAGCTACATCCTTCAGCGGAATATACAACATTCCTAGACCGACCATCAGCGGCCAAGTCAATGTGCTAGAAATAAACTTGTACAAGTGGTACGCACCCTGCTCGATTTTCGCTGGCAGCAAGTTGAACACTTTAAGCAGCGCAGCGGCAAAAATCATCAAAATCGGTCCTGGAATACCTATAAACGGTGACAACAGGTGACCCGTGATGAATAAACCGCAGGCAAACAACAATCCCGCTCCCATGAGCAAAAAGTCCGGTTTAATCGAATCATAGGTACTTCCGCTAAGTTTCTTGCCATCCTTCGATTTAACCAGGACACCATTACCTGTAATCGATGGATTTCGATCCGCCATTTTTTTCAGCAGCCCCGCGCCAATAATAGCAAATACATTTCCAATGACCGCAGCTGGAATCATTTGTGCCACATAATGAGCGGATTCGCCGCCAAGAATTTGTGAGAACGCAATCGATAACGGCAATATACCTTCGCCAACACCTCCGCCGATAATTGGAACAACGATGTAAAATAAGGCATGATGTGCGCTATAACCAAGCAGCATCGCAACGCCAACCCCAGCAGCGACAGCAGCCACCGTTCCAAGCAGCATCGGGATGAAAATACGGGTGAAACCGCTGATTAGCGTGGTACGATTCATTCCAGTAATACTGCCAGCCACTAGGACAGAAATATATAAATAAAGGAAGTTTGACGTCTTCATTAATGTCGTCACAGAATCCATAACTGAAGGGTTCAACACATTCCAGAACACCAGAAATGAAGGAATCATTAACGACAGAATTGCAGGACCGCCAATGTTTTTCAAAATTGGAATCTTGAATCCGAGATCACTGAGCAGCACACCCAGGACGATAATAACCGCGAACCCGCCGATCATATCGTTAGGCAATTCACCAAGTGCAGCGGCGGCAAAAATAACAAGTGCGAATACGATGTATAACGGTAATGGGATAACACCTACCTTAAGCTGCATGAATTTTTGCCACAATCCTTGTTTAGGTTTCGATGATTGCTCTTTTTCTAATCCGACTGACGTCTGTATTGCATTTTCCATGTCCTCTTAACCTCCTTGAATCGTTTACATTTCCATCATAAACCGTTTGAAAGCGCTTTTGTTTTTATGTAAATATTGAATGCATTTTGTAAATTATTAAAGTAAGCGCTGTCATTTTTTCTGTTGTATAACAAAAAAAAGGCTGCCATCATGGCAGCAGCATACCTACTTTATTGTTCTTTTAGTTTGGAGTGATGTATTTAGATATCGTCTTTCTCCCATTCGGTGCGATCTGGTATTTCTGTACCGGCCTCCCTACGGTTCCGTATACATAGTCCATCTCCAGTACGCCCATTTCTACCAGGCCTGCACAATATTTATTGACCGATACTCGTGAAATTCCTGACAACATCGATATGTCCTCGGCGGAGAAGAATTCAACTCCGGAAGACTCAATGACTTTCCAGATGGTCTGAAGCGTCTGCCTCGTAAACCCTTTGGGCAATTCCTGTGACACTCTCTGTTCCTTACGAAAACGTCTAATCGTATCCAGATCCGATTGTTTGAGGCGTTCCTGACTGCGAAACAGTTGATTTTGCTCTCTGTAGCCATTTAATGCCGCGTGGAACCGGCTGAACTCGAACGGCTTAATCAAATAATCTACAGCCCCGTTCTGCAGTGCCACTTGAATACTCTTCTTGTCACTTGCAGCCGAAATGACAATGACATCGACCTTGATCCCTCTGTGTCGTATTTCGGACAACAGCTCCAATCCGTTGCTTTCTTTCATATAAATATCGAGCAAAATCAGATCGAAATCGCCCTGTTCTAGTACAAGCAATGCCTCATTCGTGGACGCAGCCCAATCTCCGGCTCGAAAGCCCTCTACCTGCTCTAAATAAAATTTGTTCATCTCCGCAACCATCGGATCATCCTCGACGATTAATACAGAAAGTATCGATGTATCCATAATTACTCCTCACTCTTCACTTCATAGGGTAATTGTACAATAAATTCAGTACCATGTTCAGGGTGGCTTTCCCAGTAAATCGAGCCCCCCAGCTTGTCCAGGCTTTTCTTAACCAGATACAGGCCAATACCACGATCTTTCCCCTTTGTAGAATAACCTTGCTCATACAATCGTTCTGCTTTGTTTTCAGGTATCCCTATTCCATTATCTATGACTCGGAAACGCAGTGTATGGTCTTCATATTGAAATCCAATACGAATCACTTTGTCATCGGTGCCTTGACAGGCCTCCAGTGCATTTTCCAACAAATTTCCGACGATGGTTACGAGTTCACGTGAGACATCCGGCTCTGCGGATTCAGGCAGTATCCCTTCTTCCAGCAGCTCCATCCTTACCCCCGCCTCACGCACCCGGCTTTGCTTGCCGAGCAAAAATCCTGCCATAACCGGATCTTTCACGAGCCGGATTACAGCATCCGTTTCATTGTGAATATGGTTTAAGATACCTGCCAAATAGTGTTCCAATTGTTCGTATCGCTGCATATGGGTCAATCCAATAATGACATGAAGTTTATTCATAAATTCATGGGTCTGTGATCGCAGTGTTTCAGCATACACCGAAATACCGGTTAGTCTCTCCATCAGAACAGATATTTCCGTCTTGTCACGAAAGCTTGCGATAACACCTTCAATGTGCTCGCCTACTCGGACTGGAACGACATTGACCAGCAGAGTAATTCCACTCTGCTCAACCTCTATGTCCTGCAACGGTTCACCCGTTTCCAAAACCTTCTCCATTCGTAATTGCGGCCAAATATGTCCAACCATTTGATTAACAGGATCATCATCGACACCTGTACGATCCAACAATCGCCTTGCTTCCGTGTTCACCAGGGTGATTTTCAGATTTTTATCCACGGCTAGTATGCCTTCACGCGCGCTTTGGAGCATGGCACTACGTTCTTCCAACAGCTTCGCAATGACGTCAGGCTCCATACCAAACATCATTTTTTTGATTTTATGAGCTAGAAAAACCGCTCCCACAATCCCCATCACACCACCAAGAAGCATTCCTAAATATAGGATCCACCGATTCTGTTGTACCGCAGTGTGGACGTTGTCCAGTGAAATGCCTACCGCTGCAGCTCCAACCTGTTTTCCATCCTCACCATAAATCGGCGAAAATGCTCTTACAGAATCACCAAGTGAACCTTTGGCTGTAGATACGCTTTCATTTCCGTGTAGTGCTGCAACTTCATCTCCGCCAATAAAATGGTGACCAATCATTGCTGGATCGGGATGGGTAAGACGAATGCCGTTCATATCCATTACGACAACGAACTCAACTTGGTTGAGCGTAAGAATATCCGTTGCATAACGCTGAATTCCCTCTGGATCTCCACGGCCCTCTAGTTCTTCAATCACAAACGGTGTCCGTGAAACGGTACGAGCGATTGTGAGTGCTTTATTCTGCACAGCATCCTTTGTCATTTCAGTCACTTTCATTCCGAATAATACATAAACAATGAATAACACCATGAGAACAACGGCACAAATCATTAAGGTAATCGTCGTCCGCAACCTTAATGTCATTCTTCCTATTTTCACTTAGCCACCTCAAAGAACTTTTTATTGTGATTGTACCCAGTAATATCCCATACTTGCATTTTGTCCATTCAACAATTTTGCCGATGTCCAATTTCATAGATCATAATATTACCTTAAATCTTAATTATTTTTTCATAACAAATATCACAATGTACAAATCATAGCAAAAAAAGCGATCATTCGAGATACAGGTCTGATGACCGTCTCGAAGATCGCTTTTTCTATTTTTACCTTCATTTATACGAGAGTATTCGATGATACATCTTAAAATCCTTCAGCTTAAGAAAATGGGACATTGCCGGATAAAGGTTGGCTTCAATAATGGAAACATGCCCTTTCGGATTTGTTGCAACGTCCAAGCCATAAATGCGGTGTCCAGGGAACAAAGCTTTTAATCTTTTCGCGGAACGAAGCGAAACCTTATCTATTCGGGATTTTAATTTGGTAACAGACAAGTGACTAATGGATGAACGCCGAATACCCGTCTTAAACCTAAGCAGTTTTCCATGACTCCGCGTATTATTGGAAACAATGTAGTTTTTGCCCGCAACCTTGATCACTCTCCCCGTGACTACCCACTTGGATGAATGTTTTCTCCGTTGAACGATAACTCTCATATCAAAGGGGCGCTTATTTATGGTCGGACGCGTTATTCTCTTTTGAACCATATAAGCGGCATACCCGATTTTCCTTTTGATATAACGATAGGTTTTCTTTCTTCCCCGTTTTATCTTTTTCATATTCTCGTAATGTATCGCGTATTTGTCATGCCCCAAATCGGAGACTTGAATGACACCCCGTCCACGGCTCCCCCAAACCGGCTTAACCATGACGTGCCTATGTCTATTCAAAAGGCTCCACAAGGATTCACGACTCATCACCCTGGTTTCCGGCAGGTAAGGCGCTAGGGAGGCACTCTTTTTCATAAACTTATATTTCGCATATTTATTTTTTGCTATTGTTCCCACAGTACTCCACCTTTCTCGAATTTGATCACATGCCACCCAGATAATCTTCGAGCAATTCCAAAAAAAACTCGATATCCTTGGTCGTAATGTCGCCGATATTGGCAATTCGGAACGTCTTAAGATCGTCAAGTTTTCCAGGATAAATCATAATGCCCTTGCTGTTGAAAAAATCATGCATCGATTGGAAATCAAACCCTGCAACAGGTTCATGGATGGATGTAATTATCTTGGAGTGATGCTCATCGGGGACGATATAGGTTAAACCCAGCCTTTTTAGACCGCTGATTAAAGTTTTCCAGGATGACATGTATCTTTCGTAACGCTTTGCTATACCTTCCTGCTTTAATTCCTGGATCGCTTGCCTAAGCGCGTACAAAGTCTGTACAGGCGGCGTAAACCGCATTTGCGCATGTTTCGCAAAATATTGATATTGGGCGTACAAATCCAAATAATAATTTCTAGGTTTCTTATCCTTCAAACACTCCAGCTTGCTTTTCTCAGCGATTACGAACGAAACGCCAGGCATTCCCTGCAGATTCTTGTTCGAACTGGATACCAAAAAGGAAATGTTCATTTCCTTCATCTCAATCGGAACAGCAGCAAATGAACTCATGGCATCCACCAACATGTCGATGTGATACCGTCTGCATATCTCTCCGATCTCCTTTATTTTGTTAAGAAGGCCGGTTGTTGTCTCATGATGCACGACAGCAAGATGGGATATCTTTCGGCCTGCAGATTGGATATAACTCTCTAAGTCAGCCAAATTAATCGCATCGTCGAAAGGATTTTTGAATTCCAAATAATCGATTCCATAAACCGCAGCGATTTCGCACATTCTTTTACCATATGCACCATTATTGATAATAACTACGGATTCGTTGCCGGGGACGGAACTGATCATGGATTCAACAGCAGCAGTCCCCGATCCGCCAAATAATACGGTCTGATAGTTGCCCGGATCTGCAACCAAACATGTAAGCTCTGTGGCAATATCCTTCATGATTGCGCCAAACTCGGCCTCACGGGGGCATATATCCGGAACCACCTGTGAATTTTTAACGCTTTCTGTAGTCGTTACCGGACCTGGAGTAAGCAAAATGTTTCTCTTTACGGTAGCACTCATGAGCCATCCACTTCCTTGATCTGTACAGGATCGCTTTCGATAAATCGCTGTAGTCGTTCTTTTACTTCGTGGGGCTTTATGCTTGGGCGAGCAAGATGCTCTTTGGACTGCTTGGATATTTTCATATACAGGAAAGTAAGCCTTTTAGTCTCTTTCCACGCTTGTAAACAGGCTTTTAGTTCTTCGAGGTTATGGACATGGATCGCATTCAGATACCCACAGGAAGCAGCAATGCTTACAAAATCAACATTATGGGATACCGTGCTTTGACCGCCTGTCGATTCATGGGCGTTATTATCGAGAAGAATATGAATCATATTGCCGGGGTTATAATTTCCGTTTGTCGCAAGGCTTCCCATGCGCATTAATAGAGATCCGTCTCCGTCAATCACGATAATGTTCTTGGCGGGTTGACTTAGAGCAAGCCCAAGTCCGAAAGAACTGATGCAACCCATCGATCCCACCATGTATAGGTTGTTGCTTGCATCTTCAATTTCATACAATTCCCGTCCTGTTTTTCCTGTTGTTGCAAGCTGTATCGTATCCTTATCTTTCATCGAATTGATCGCAGCTAGTGCCTCATACCGTCCAGGCATCTGATTGTTTTTATGGGCATGCCGTATAATCTGGTTTGAATGAATGGCGTTTTGTTGCTTTTTCAAAGGCTCATTGTCAAAGGTCCCTTTCTTGACGACAAAGAAGAACGGCCGATTCTGGGCAATTTGCTCATTAGCCTGATTCAGTTGCTTTTGGGCCTCCTCCAAATCTTTGGAAAGATATTGCCACTCCACGTTCATCAATTCCAGCATCTGCGTCGTGATCCTGCCCATAAGCTCATGCTGAGGCTCGTCAGGGACACCCGGCTCTCCGCGAAGGCTGACAAAACCAAGCATCGGAATACGAAAAGGGTAGACAAGGGATGTTAGCGGCGAAGTAGCATTAGTTAGTCCTGAATTTTGCATTAGTACAACGGATTTTCGTCCTCCTATATAAGCTGCGGATGCAATGGCAATCGCATCCCCCTCGTTAGCTGCTGCAACATAATCGGTTTCGTTGATAGCATAATTGATTAAATTTTTCAGGTAGGAACACGGTACTCCGCTGAAAAAGGTAAATCCTAATTTCTGGAGCTCTTCCCCAAACAATTTCGTGTCCATTATATTCCCTCATTCGAGTTGGGCTGTGACGCCGGGAGATATTGTTGTTCGGCAGCTTCCAGTTCTTCTGCTCCTTGAAGTCTGAAAACTTCTTTCAGTGATGCAACATTCTGTTCGATTTGAACAAGGCTCTCATCCTGATATATTCTGCGGGAAACTTGTTTCATGGCTTCAATGGATGATCTCAAGTTGTGGTTGGCCCATATCGCAAGACTAATCCCTAGCTCCCTAAACTTGTCGGTTGGCGTCAAATAATACGTCGTAGGTACGATGACTACGGGCAATCTTCCCGCCCATTCCTTCATGAACGCCTCAATCTCCGTGATATCCGGCCTTTTGCTGTGTATGAGCACCGCATCGGCACCTGCCTTCCGATATGCATCCGCCCGCCGCAGCGCCTCCTCAAGTCCTCTTCCTGTAATTAAAGCTTCTACTCTGGCTACAACTACAAAATCATCGTCGATTTGAGTATCCTTCATCGCTTTGATCTTACCGCAATATTCTTCGATATCGGCCATCGGCTGTAATTGGCCGTTTATGAACGAGTTCATTTTAGGAAATTGCTTATCTTCAATACAAACCCCTGCAATATTGCGCTGTTCCAGCTTTTTAACCAGGCGTCTTGCATTATTGAAGTTGCCATATCCTGTGTCCCCATCCAGTAGAATCGGGATGGACGAAGCATCGCTCATGAATTCCAGAACATCGAGAACTTGGGTCCAGGAGGCTTCGTTATTGTCTCTTACGCCCATCGCTGCAGAGATGGATAACCCGCTGGCCCAAATCCCTTTAAATCCTGCCTCCTCAACAATTTTGGCAGATAGGCCGTTATGGGCCTCCATGATAAACTCCAGTTTCTTGGAGTTGATCAAGTTTCTAAGCTCCTTTGTTTTTTTCATTGGAACTTTTCTCCTTCCCTTTAACATAATCAATATGGATCTTAGATCCCGATGGATCGTTTGTTTTTCATAATGGTTCTGATCATTGTGTGATCGGAGAGTTGAGTAAACAACATATGACCCGGACGTGAATTAGCTTCAATGATCCAAATGTGGCCTTTCTTGTCTATCGCAATATCAACCCCTAATTCATGAATCGAATGCCTTTTATTAACCGTTTTGGCGATGACAATGGATAGTTTTTTTATTTTGCGATAACACGCGTCCACTTTGGATTGATTATGATGAAAAAGACTTTTGAGGACCCTTCGCAAAGGTTTTGCATGGCCCCCTTTCTGATAATTGGTCACAAATTTATGAGGGGCGGCAACACGGGCGACCATACCCGAAATCATCCATTTGTGCTTTGGCATCTGCAGGTATACACGGATATCAAAAATTTTCCCATGATACTTCCCTAATCGTAGGCCTTTCTGTACCAAATACCGGTGCTTTGATTTCCGGTACGAGCGAATCGCTTTGAGGATAGAAGAACGTTTCGCAATCTTCAGACTTGAGCCAGAGCGAACCTCATATCTCTTTCCTAACCTCTTGACACGGATGATTCCGTTACCACCGCTCCCGTGATTGGGTTTTATGAAGACAGATGAATAGGTTTTGAGCATCCGTAAGGTCCTTGATTTCGTCATCCAGTAAGTTTTAGGCAGATGTGGACGCAAGACAGGGATCAGTAACATTTCCTTATGCTTTTTCATTTTTCCAATGGTCATTGACATCCTCTTCTCTTGTTAAGTTCCAGATATAAAGAGCATATTCATAAATATCTTTGCTGCTATAGACAAACATATAAACTATCAACAATCTGGGACGTAGCCCTCTCATTCCTTCGTTGTGACTCACGGGCAAAATGTTGTTGTAAATAACAAAAAAATGGATAGAGATTCAGATGGCGTCTGAACCCTCTATCCATTTCTTAATTTCTAAAAGTAGATGTCTTACATTGTAATCAATTACTTATCGCCGTACCATGGATTTAAATGAACCAATACTTCTTCAACCTCTGGATGCTGATTCATAATCGATTGTTTTATGTGCCTAGAAATATCGTGGCCTTCTTGTATATTTAATTCCGCCGGAATTCCGACTCTCACATCAACGATAATATAATGACCATGCTCTCTTGCACGAATTTTATCAATTCGCTTTACCTCTTGAACTGATTGTACTAGTTGGACAAATGCATCCATTTTCTCTTGATCCACAGTTTTTTCCATTAGAACATCAACAGCTGCCCTCCCCATATGAATTGCCAGTTTTAACACAAAAAAAGCGACAATGATCCCTGCAATGGGATCTCCGTAGGACAGAAAACCAATCTGAAAATAATCTCCTATCATTGCTAATCCAATACCGATTACTGCGGCAATGGATGCATATACATCGGCGAGATGGTCGTATGCAGTTGCAATCAAACCATTACTATTTGTTTTTTTTCCAATCGATATTGTATATAGGTAAAGTATTTGCTTCAGTATTAAAGAAAAGGATGCTGCAATCAGGGCGATGACTGTTGCTTTTTGTGGTGGATCGAATAATACCATTATTGAATGGTATGCCATATATACTGCAGCCAACACTAATATAATGGCAACAATACCAGCACTTATAACTTCTGCTTTACCATGTCCATAAGGATGGTCCTCATCAGGTGGTTGTTTAGACACACGCATGGAGGTGAGAGCTGCACCAGTAGCAACAATGTCCCCTGCATTATGAACCCCGTCTGCAATTAATACAGGACTATTATAGAATAATCCAACAATCAGTTTGATAATAGTCAATACGATATTACTAATAAAGCTGATCCAAATAGCGAATGATGTTTGCTTTTTATATTCCTTCATTATTCTTTCCTCACATATCTTTAAACTTTTGAGGTAAATCTATTCAACTAGAACATTCTAAACGATGATATTCGTGTGGGTCTAGAGAAACAGTGTTGCTTATAACCTGATAAGTTGATTATGGTCAAATTTTATGATAAGTCTAAAAACTATTGGATGAAAGAAACTGATAACGCGATTTAAAGCGCAAAAAGGGACTTCAACATTATCAGGTAATGATATGTAAAGTAACTAACCAAAAGCGATTCTGACATAAGGAAACTTTCAAGCTTTAATAGGTAAGCAATGAAGCCAGGTGATATCACCTGGCTTCATTGCTTACTGTTTATTCCTTGCATTAGCCCAATAATCTCGTGAGTAGAATGATCTCTGCCAATCGCATGATGAGTCGTCTTCTGCGCCCTCTAATAATGGAACTTAAAATTAGAAAATCTGTACCAACTGATAAGAGAGTACCTGTAAATGTGCTGCCGGTCGTTGTAACTAGTACTGACTTTCCCTGTAATTTTATTGCTTGTTGACGAAACGTCACGGTTATCAGTCCTTCCTCTTTTTTAATAAAGATAGAATAGATTATTCTTGATCATTAAAGTTTGAAAGGTATAACTGTGGAGAAAATAGAACCAATCTATAGATCGAAACCACGCATACAACTGCAAGCGACGATAACGAGTAGAATGAAGAGTACAAGAATCGTGCTTGTGCTTGTAAAAGCTCCACCAACTAGACCAGACATCTTAAGCACCTCGTTAACATTAAGTACTCGTTATTTTATGAAGGTACCCCCTATTTGATTGGGTGGTAGTTCCTTGGCACATGAATTTCTTCTCAAATTGTTGATATTCCTAAGAACGTCACCTTGAGTGCCAGATAGCAATTCTCCATATATTTGGCGAGCTCAGCCGTCTTGGCATCTGTACGTAGAATTCTGACTTCCGCGTTGTACACCTGTTCTATGCACGAGTCACAAGACGGGCATCCTCCGACGACCCAATTTCGCAAGTAGATAGAGATGAAAAAGGCACTTAAATTTCATGCCGTTGGAAGCATGTAATTTAAGTACCTTTGTATCTCTCCATGACGAATGGCGAGGATGGTGTTTTAATCGTATTTTATTAAATGACTAGAGATAAACGTAGTATGCCACCTAGAGAAACAAATGATGCAATAAGGCAGGCCGCAGTGAAGCTCTTAAACAGGATCTTCAATCCAAATAAACTTTCCAAATTCACTAATCTCTTTTTTCTTTGCAAGAGGTACACCAATATGTTCAAGATGCTTAATAGTCTCGTTTAGATTATGTACTTGGAAATTTAACATCACTTGTTGTTCTGTTGGAAAATAACTGTCATTCTCGGTAAAGAAAGGAAAGATTGTCTTATTTCCTAATTGGGGTTTTATCACAGTCCCATTCCAAATTTCTATTTCAATCTTCAACACTTCACCGGTCTCAAGTGTCACGCCCTTTTTTCGCTGCATCAAAACCGGATTATGCAGACACGGTTCGTAAAGCCCCAAGCAATCCGGTGCCGTCCGACGCTAACTCGTGAATCCATCCTCCTCCGAATGCCAAATAACGTTGGCCATTGTCGTCATTGAAAATGGATGGATCGATAAAGTGATGATTGAGCATGATCGCTTCGCTATAAGGTCCTTCCGGACGATCTGCCACGAACAACAGATTCGTAC
>NZ_JBHTGZ010000009.1:2104063-2104790 GCF_042676425.1 Paenibacillus sp. GCM10027629
TAGCCAGTGAACCAAATCGCGGGAATGCAGAACTTGAACCCCGGGAAAATACTGAAACGTCGAGGTAACCATATAATAATCCGTTCCAACGCGGACGATCGAAGGATCTGGGTGGTCTCCCGGTAATATGGGATTATCAACTGCTTGCCGTTCACTCATGCCCTCGAACCCTCCTTAGGCAACTGATAGATCTCGCTCGCATCCTGCCATGTTTTCGAGAAGCATTCGCCTGTCATCCGATGCCATTCCTCTTCCAGCTGGTGGTCGATGACCCGGTCCGGAAGCGCCAAAGATAAATCCGACTCGACAATCATAAACAGGGTCAGTCCCTCGCGAAAAATCCGTAAGGATACAATGCCCGCTTCCTGCATATGCTGTTCGTTCCCAGCAGGAATATCGCGGTGAAGTTGTTCATACCGCTCGACTTGATCCGGATGAAGATGAGCCACTTTGATTTCTGTTACCCTGTTTGCTGCCATATCCCC
This sequence comes from Paenibacillus sp. GCM10027629, assembly GCF_042676425.1. Lineage (NCBI taxonomy): Bacteria > Bacillati > Bacillota > Bacilli > Caryophanales > Paenibacillaceae > Paenibacillus > Paenibacillus sp. GCM10027629. The sequence goes on from NZ_JBHTGZ010000009.1 coordinate 2,104,549, forward strand.
ACTCCTCTAGAATTGTTCGCTCACCATGCGGTTTGTCAGAGCGCCCAGCTTCTCGATCTCGATCGTCACGACATCGCCCGGCTTCAAATAGACCTGCTTCTCCTTCGGATAACCAAACACGACACCGGCCGGCGTTCCGGTCAGGATGATATCGCCCGGCAGCAGCGTCATATGCTGAGAAATATAACTAACGATTTCATCGCAATGGAATATCATATCCGACGTATTCGAATGCTGCCGAA
>NZ_JBHTGZ010000009.1:2104968-2105770 GCF_042676425.1 Paenibacillus sp. GCM10027629
AGTCACGCGCAGACAAATCATTCACGTTGCAATAACCGAACACGTGATCAAGCGCATGCTCCTTATCTACGTATTTGGCTTTTTTGCCGATGACGATCACAAGCTCTGCCTCATAGTCGACCTGCGACGATACCTTCTCCGGCAGGGGAACCTCGCATCCATGTCCCGTTAGTGTATTTGCAAATTTATTAAAAAGGATCGGGTATTCCGGGATCGGCGCGTTCGTCTCTTCCGCATGTTTGCGGTAGTTAAGTCCTACGCAAATGATCTTGCTCGGATGCGTGACGCAAGGTGCGAATTGGATCGTGGATTCATCTAGCAAATAAGCTTTGCCCTCGGTACCGCACGCCAACACTTGGTCTGCAAAGCGCTGCAGTGCAGCAACAGCTTCCATTCCGCCTTCGATGATTTCATGTATGGTTACCGGCAGCGTTCCTTCTGGCATGGATGTTTTGCTTTCCAGCGCTCCAGCGACATCCAGAATGCCTTGTTCCGTTTTCATCGCCAGCTTTAATTTTCCGTTCTCTTCAAAAGTCAACAGTTTCATTCGTTCCTGCACTCCCGTCTGTCTATTTGTTATGTGTTCTTGCCGAATACGACGCCGCCGTCGATGTACAGCGGTGAACCCATCATGAACTTGGATTCATCCGAAGCGAGGAACAAGGCCGCACTGGCAACATCCTCTGGCTTACCAAGTTCTCCACTAAGCTGGCGCTGCTACAATGATTCGATCGCAGCTGTCGGGTCATCATACGACGTTTTCAAATAGTTCTCCATGAACGGTGTATAAATTGTCCCCGGA
>NZ_JBHTGZ010000009.1:2105780-2152456 GCF_042676425.1 Paenibacillus sp. GCM10027629
TATGCCGCATAATCGACCTGCATGGATTTGGTTAAGGCGAGTACCGCGCCTTTCGTTGCACCATAAGAAGCTCTGCGGGCAAGTCCCATCTCAGCAACACACGACGACATGTTGATAATCGAGCCCGTTCTGCGCTCCATCATGTAGGGCAGCACATATTTCGAGGGCAAAAATACGCCTTTGACATTAATGCTCATGATCCGGTCCCATGTATCCGGCTCGATTTCGTGCAGCGCGCCGACGCCGCTGATACCCGCATTGTTGAATAACACATCGATACGGCCGAATTCAGCAATCGCTGCTTCTACCATCACTTTGACCGCTCCCGGCTGGGTAACATCGGCTTGGATGAACAGCGCCACGCCGCCTTTTTCTGTAATTTCGCTTACCGTTTCCCGGCCTTTGGCCTCGTCTACGTCGTTGACAATAACGGACGCTCCTTCGCTCGCGAACAGCAATGCCGTGCTTCTTCCAATGCCAGAGCCGGCACCTGTGATCAGTGTTACTTTATCTTGTAAACGCATATCTTCACTCCTTCATTTGCAACCGATACGTCCGAACGGCATTCCCGCCAAAAATAGCCTCGATTTGAGCCTCAGTCATGTCAAACGGTAAGGCAGCGCCGACCATTCCGAGCATATCCGTAAAGCTGCCCGCCTGTAAGCAGACCGGCCAATCGCTGCCGAACATGAGGCGCTCCGTCCCGAACACATCAATCGCATGTTTAACGTATGGGGCAACTTCTGGCGCCTGCCTTCTGCCGCCCGATCCTGTTGCTAATCCTGATAACTTGCAGGTGACATGCTCAAACCGGGCAATCGCTTCCAATCCTGTTGCCCAAGGCTCCATCTGATTGTTCTTGATATCTGGAACCGCTAAATGATTGATGACGGCCTTCAGCTTAGGCACATTTTTCACTAGCTTCGCCATTGCAGGAAGGTCCGCCGGCCGAATGAGCAAATCGACCGGAAAGCCGTCTTCAGCGAGCAGCGCAAGATTGCGGAGCAATTGTGGATAACGGCTCCAATCCCCATCAGGTGCAGCAGGGAAGGTTGGGCGAATACCGACAAAATGTTGCTTGGTACGAAAGCGTAAGTAATGCTGTTCAAAATCCGATCCGTTCACATCCAGCCATCCAACAACACCCAACAATGTCTCCTCTTGTTCACATAAATCGAGCAAAAATTCCGTCTCTTCGATCGTCGGCGCCGCTTGAACGACGATCGTCCCCATAACGCCGCGTTGCTGCAGCTCCAAGTTTAACTGTTCCGGCATATAATCTTGATATAATACCGGTCCGGTGTCCGGCGTCAGCCAGCCGTAATCGCCACGCTGAAGTTGCCAATAATGTTGATGGGCATCAATGATCATGTTTCGGTCCGCCCCTGTATTGTGGTCTGCTTATCTATACCTGGCCAAGGCATATCATACGATGGAGAATGAACAAACCGCTCCATCGCTAGCCTCAAGGTGATACCGGTTCCCTCAGGCAGCGATACGTGCAGCCATTTCCCCTCAACCGTAATCGTTCCGGTTAGATCGCCCGAAGGATCGATGATCTCTCCATCTAAGAATCGATGTTCACCAAATACGCCAGCCTGTATGATGACCTCTCGATCATCGAACAGACTCGTGTTCACCAATTGGACCGTTGCGGAATCCGGTGTCAGCTTCTCCACCAGAGCAGACACGCCCGGCGGCAGTCCAGGACGCTTCGCCGCAGCGTCAAAATAACGGACGCAGCCATGCTGTAGACCCCCATGCGAGATATGCATCGGACCGCCCAACGTCAACTGTACAAGGCCTTCGAAATATAACGGGCACATCTCCTGCCAAATGTGAATGGCTGAATAGATCCCTTCGCTGTAATGCTCGGTCCATTGATACGGATCGCCTTCTGAAGAGCGCATCTTGGTAAGCTGGTTGCCTATCATTTCGTAATTGGCGCTTAGAATCTTCTGCGGATAATCCGGGTTGTGCCCGCGGATATACTGATACCACGGCTGCGTATTGCCAATGTAATGCTTCGTCTCCCGCCCGGTTCTTGGATCTCTGCCGGAGAACCTCGGCACAATGACCTCATTCCAGTCATGGTCTTTCGGGATGCGCTCAACGCGTTCCGCATCTTCCTCCGCCATCGACATCGACCACAGATAGATCGGATATTTCGGCAGCGCCTCCCGGTAATCGGTCCAACCGCTATCGAAATGCTTGAACGGTACGAGCCATTTACCGTTCTTCTCTTGGCGCAGCTCCCAGTTGCGATCGAGCTGCTCCCGTGCCAGCTGCAGCCCACTCATATCGCCTGTGAGCAATACCTTATTCATGCAGGCATTCGTCAGCGGCTCGATGATCGTCATGAAGCCGTGAGGCCATCGCCAGCCGTAGTAGCCTCCCCACCATTTGCCGTCGTTGTACTCCCCGATTTGCCCTGTAAGTCCGATATTGTCAGGTATGATGCCGCCGTTTAATCGGGCCCGCTTCTGCCAGGCGTTCACGTATTCGATGATCCAGCTCCGCAGCTTCTCGTCTCCGGTATGTAGAAACGCATGCGTGATCAATCCCGTCGCATTCAAGTTCAGCGGCACATCGCCGCGATTCATCCGCTCGTTCATCATGGCTAGGAGCTGCTGATAGACCTCATCGTTCGACCACGGACATTTGCCGCTTGCAAAATCGACGCCCGGAATATCTTCGTAAGGCGCCAAATAATCATCCAAAATGCCGCGATGCGTGCTCCAATCCTCTTCTGATACCTCAAACCTCGGACCGCGGCTGCCTGTCAATGGCGATCGGATAAGCTTGCGTTCCTTATCGTAGTTCGGCGCTTTCGGGTCGTCTCCCGTATACATCGCCGCAAATTTGCTGGCGCGCTGCCGATCCTTAAGCGTCGCGGGTCCTGCCAGACCAAGAAAATATAAGTACAAATAACCTTCGCCATGATGCATCCAATCGTAATAGGCATCAAACTCCCGATGAATTTGGCCGTATTCTGTCCACTGCCAAGTAATGCCCTCCCATATTTTGCGGGATATCTCATGCAGTTCACTGCTGCCTCCGAGCACATACAAAAGCGCCAAGTTCATAAACCCTTCATAGGGATCATCCGATCCATCCATGCCAGGCCAATGCTCGAACCAAATGAGCGTACCGTCAGGATGCGTGTACCGCTCGACGAACTCTTTGGCTGCCTTGTTCAACGTTTCAAAAAGCAGCTGCTCCTGCAATGCCCATTGTGGTGGAGCGACCCGCTCCGAGGCACGAACATTCACAGGTGATTCGTAAATATGAGATGAAGTCATTGCGCTGATCTCCTTCCAATTAGTACAGATCCTTTATTCAAACAACGGCTGCCCTTGAAACATTGCATATACCTTTCGCAAATCCTCGGGCTCTAGCCCCTTTCCATCACAGAAAGACAGATTAGTTCGAAGTGAAGTGAGTGAAGCGGTCCCCGTCAGCGTGACATGAATATCTGGGTTACTCAAACTGAACCGCATGGCGGGCTCAATCAGTCCCTTCGGCTCTGTCTTCCGTAAAAAAGCTAATTGCTCAATCCGGTTTAAAGACTTCAATCGAACATCCTCTTCTAGAAAATGAGCTGGAGCATCCGCAAGCATTCCTAAGCCTAGGACGCTTCCGTTAATGACACCCATATTCATCTCCTTGGCAAGCGGCATAACCTCATCCTTTGCCGTATGATCAATGAGCATATACCGCGCGTAAAATTGAATCGAATCAAATCTCTCGGTCTTCATATATTGCATTAGCAAAGGCAAATTCCGCGTCGTCACGCCGAGATAACGGATTTTCCCATCCTGTCGCAGCTTCTCTAGTGCCGGTATGGTCTCATTTACAATCAGCTCATTGGACTGCGTTTCCACATCGTGTATTTGCAAAATATCGATCCAATCCGTACGGAGCCTTTGCAGACTTTCTTCCACGGAACGAATCGTTGTGTTGTAATCATAGCTCATATCAAACCGGGTCGCTTTGGATGCAAGAACAACTTGATCTCTGCGTCCAGTAATTGCCTTTCCGATACGATGTTCCGACTCCCCACTGCCATATTTGGGCGCAGTGTCAATAAAGTTGATGCCAGAATCCATAGCTTCATGAATTAACCGCTGCACTTCGCTTTCATCTGTCTTGCCAAAATCTCCTGCAAGCGGAGCTCCCCCTAAGCCAAGCTTAGATACTTTCAGCCCCGTTTTTCCGAATATGGTATATTCCATGATATTCTCCTCACTCTTTCGAAATAATTTTCAGTATGGGTTGCAACAAAGACTGCAAGCACACCAATAATTCAATCGTAGCGGGTCACCATAGGAATACAATTTCTTAATAGATTAATTAGTTCTGTTCTGAGCAAACTTTAAGTTCTCATTTCATTCATTTGTTCTTAAAGCTCTCTTAACCAAAAGAAAGGACACGCGAGCAAACCACGTGTCCTTTCAACTCATTCACGAACTTTGGCGTTACTTCGATACTGATTAGGTGTAACGCCGTAGGCTTTTTTAAATTGCGTAAAAAAATGACTCCTGGTTAAAAAACCGGATTTCCCCATGATCTCGTTAATGGTCTCGTCTGATTCTGCTATCAGCTTGATTGCATAAGAAAGTCGGATATGATTAATATAATCATTTACAGAGATTAGACGATGTTTTTTATATAGTTTCCCTAAATAAGGAGAAGAAAGATTAACCTTCTCGGAAAGTACATCTAATGATAGCGTTGGATTTGCAAACTCATCATGAATCATCTGATTCACGTCATCAAGCAATTTAATATATTTGTTGTCTTTTTTAGACTCCAACTCTGAGGAGAGATTGTCGAACAGTTCATAAAAGTCGAATTGAATCTGTTCCAATGTTTCCAGCTTTTGAAGATTAGCTAAATACGTATTAAAATTGAAATGCACCTTGATCGATTGATTGGATTCTACGATTTCAATCGCGTGGCGAATCGATAACAGCAATCGGATGAGCACTGAATTTAGTACTGTATAACTATACCTCGATGCAGATTGGATAACATCGGACAGCACCTGTTTCGCTTCAGCATATTGGCCTCGAATTATTGTTTCTATTAGTTCCTTGTCTTGATCCTGCGGGTATTTAAATTCATCCGTCTTAATATCCAGGCTGTCAAAAAAAATTAGGGTTTTATGACCTAAAATCAGTCTGTACTCCGATAAATCAAGTGTCTTCAAGTAGTGAAAGTTAATCGGATTTAATGTTTCGAATGGCTCGCTAAACGTAATCGAAATCGATATTTGCAGAAATTTTTCTGCATTTTGTTGAATTTCTTTTACTAAAGAAATTAACTGCTCATCCTTAAAAGGGGATTCCAACGCATTGTAACTCATCCAAACAAGAATTTGATTTTCTTCGATTTCTATACATTCATGTTTATAGGTGCTAGATAGCAGCTCCGAAATAATATTGATCAAACCGAATTTTAACAATCCCCGATCCGTCAGACCAAATTTTGAGCAAAAATCCGAAAAGTGATCGATTTTGATTAACAAGAGCAGGAACGAATCCGCAGGATCAAGTTCTACATGATACATTTGCAAACGATTCTTGAGGATCTCAAAGGGCAATATATCGTTTGAATACACCATTTTCCGTAAAAAGTTTTGTTTCCGATAATAAAAATCATTTCTCTTCTCGGATTCCAACAAGTTATAATTTTGAATCACTAACATAACCGGCTTATACAGTCTGCGAGATAAATAAACCGACAATAAAATACTTCCAATAATGAAACAAAATACAAGGAGATATGTTTTTTGCTTCATCTGTTCAACACCTTGAACAATATTTTGATATGGCGTAATACTGAGTAACATCCAGTTAAATGCATCGGTGTTCGCATAAGTAATGAATGAGTCAACACCATTAACATTCATTCGCAAGTTTCCGCTTTGTTCCTTTGACTTGAGAATGTTTTGGATATAATCATTTCCACTTAAATTACTTAACAAGGACTGTTTACCATCGTTCGACAATAGCTTCCCCTCATGGTCAATAATGAAAATGCGGTTATCATTTTTATGATCGGATGAGGTGATACTTTGTCTAATCGACTCTTCCGAAATATTAAGAATAATAGCTTCGCTAACCTTGCCACTTTGAACTTGCGAGTCAAAAAAAAGATAGGAATAAACAAAAATATCCTTTTTGGCATTCGAAGAGATTCCATAAAGAATATTAGGAATTTGTCGCAGCACGATACTGTGGGATTTATTATTCTGAATGTCATCCAAAATCGGAAATAATCCTTTATCCTCAAAGGACGAGCGGTCATAAACAAATTTTTTGTTGGGTACAGCGTGAACATGATCTCCATTATAAATATAAATGGATTGCAGGAAGGGATAAATATTTTTATAGGACTCCAATTTGAGCTGATATTTCATATATTCTTCGGAATTCACATCCGAGTATAAGAGATCTTTAATCGTACTATCAAAAAATGCGGTGGTGGCTACCGATTTAGCTGATTGCGCGATAACGCTTACATTTCGACTTGTATTCTGCAAGTCGTTTTTTTGTTGATTATATACCATATTCAGTGCATAGCTTTCAAAGTTCCTATTTAAGAACGAGGATTGTACGAAGAGTAACAATACAGTGCTTAGCAGAAAAGGTAATAGTATGGTCAGGAACAGCTGAAAGGGATTTTTAATTATGAACTTTTTGAGCATATTCGGCAACTCCTCCTGCCCAAAGATTACCATAAATTTTAAATAAAATGAATCCACTTCATATCAAAAAGGGCCGTTTTGTTGATTTAAGAACAAAATCTTTAATTGAGAACTCGCATTTAACTCCAAACAGAACTTATCAAAAAGATAAGAAATTGTTTAATGCTGATTGGATGGATACGATAAATCCAGAGGTCCGTACTATACAACGGAATACAAAAATCTGATTAAAGGAGTCTGAATCGAATTGAAAAACATCCTAAAGTCTCGGCACAGTAAAAAAAATATACAATTATCCCTGTTAGCGTTTCCGGCGATATTAACCATTTTCGTCTTCGCTTACATCCCTATGGCCGGAATTTTTATCGCTTTCAAAAACGTCAACTATATTGATGGGCCATTTAAGAGTCCTTGGGTTGGCTTCGATAATTTCAAATTTTTCTTCACCTCCAGCGATGCCTGGACCGTGGTAAGAAATACACTTTCTTATAATCTAATATTTATTGTAGTCGGCACTTGCCTTTCCGTCCTATTTGCCATTCTATTAAATGAAGTCGTCAGCAGAAAATGGATAAAAGCGTATCAAACCACCTTCTTCTTCCCCTATTTCTTTTCGTGGATCATTGTAGCCTATATGGCGTACTCCTTCATAGGACCACATGGCATCATTACATCGTTCCTTGAAAGATTAGGTTTTGAGTCATTTGACTTTTATACCCAGACCTCGATTTGGCCTTATCTTTTAACATTCATCAACATATGGAAGGGCCTTGGTTATATTAGCATTATTTTTTACGCTGGAATATTAGGCATATCCCAAGATTACTTCGAAGCCGCTGCGATCGACGGCGCATCCAAGTTTCAAATCATTCGAAATATTACGATCCCACTGCTCATGCCTTTAATTACTATAATGACGCTATTATCGATTGGGAAAATCTTTTATTCCGATTTTGGCCTATTCTTCTTCGTTCCAAGAGAGATCGGTCAGCTATTCCCTGTCACCCAGGTTATTGATACTTATGTATATCGGATGTTGAAAGTCTCAGGGGATATCGGGATGTCGTCCGCTGTCGGTTTATTTCAGTCCTTAATGGGTTTCATTGTCGTATTGATCAGTAATTTCATCGTTAAAAAAATAGATGAAGATAATAAATTATTTTAGTTATATTGGAGATGAGCACATGCCACTAAAGAAAACACTGCCTCAGATCATGATTCACATCTTATTTATCTTGTTTAGTCTTGCCTGTATCATTCCCTTAATATCTATCATCTCGGTTTCTTTCAGTAATGAGACGGATATTGTCAAAAATGGATATAGCTTAATTCCGAGAAAAATCGATTTTACCGCTTATGCTTATATTTTATATCAACCGATTCAGTTAATTAATTCTTTCATGGTCTCGCTGTTTGTGAGTCTCTTCGGCACATTCCTTTCCGTTCTTGTGATGTCCGGCATTTCATATTCGTTGTCCCGTGGTGATTATAAGTTTAGAAACTCACTAAGCTTTTATGTCTTTTTCACCATGCTGTTTAATGGCGGTCTCGTTCCAACCTATATCTTAATTAGTAATTATCTGCACCTCAAAAATACGATCTGGGTATTGATTCTCCCGTATTTAGCAGTTCCATGGTTCATCCTACTTCTTCGTTCCTTTATGCAAAAGATTCCTTATACCATTATTGAATCCTGTATGATCGATGGCGCAAGTGAATTTCGAATCTTTTTTCAGATGATTCTCCCTCTTGCCAAACCCGGGCTTGCCACTGTCGCGTTATTTACGCTGCTGCAGTATTGGAATGATTGGTGGCTAAGCTTACTGTATATTGAGAAAGAAAGCCTCGTTCCACTTCAATATATGCTTTATAGAATGATGAATAACATTCAATATCTTACGAGCGCGAGCAATATGATGCCTCCTGGAATGAACAATGCCGTACTTCCATCAGAATCCGCTCGAATGGCTATGGCTATACTGGCCGCAGGTCCTATGCTTGCTGTATTCCCATTCTTCCAGAAACATTTCGTGAAAGGTCTTACGGTTGGTGCAGTAAAAGGGTAGCTTAAATATGGATTGCATCCATTTTAAGAATATAGCAATATGACAATAAAAAGGGAGGATACAAAATGTTAAAAGGTTTGAAATTAGGAAAAACAAGTATTGTTGCATGCAGTGTACTTCTCGTTCTCAGTATGTTGATTACAGCATGCGGCAGTAATTCAACGCAAGAAACAGGAAGTCAAGCAGCAAAACCAGCAGAGACAGATAAGGTTGCTGAATCTTCATCAGAACTGCCTGAAGTAAAACTGACCTGGTATTTCCCAGGAAACTTCCCACAACCTGATCAAGATCTAGTTTTCGAAGAAGTAAATAAAATCTTGAAATCCAAAATCAATGCGACTGTAGATTTCAAACCGTTTTCTTTTGGTGATTACGATCAAAAGATGCAAGTGGTAATTGCCTCAGGAGAACCTTACGACATCGCATTTACCGCAAGCTGGATTAATAACTATACGCAAAATGTATCCAAAGGCGCCTTATTGCCTCTCGATGATTTGTTAATCAAGTATGCTCCAAAATCATACGCAGCAGTTCCAGAATCGTTCTGGGAGGCAACAAAAGTAAAAGGTAAAATTTATGGATTTGTCAATCAACAAATTTCGGCCAGAACCCCTTCTATGAGGTTTCCAAAAGACCTAGCCGATAAATACAAGCTGGATCTAAGCTCGATTAACGGAAAAATTAATGTGGATACCTTAAACTTGTTAGAACCGTATCTTACAAGCGTCCATAATGACGATCCAACTAAAGCGTTTATAACATCATTTAATGAGTTTGGCGACACGTTTAATCTTGACTACATTTCTGGTTTTAACATTCCAGGCGCTGTTGATTTTGATGATGAGACCTTGAAGGTCATAAATCAGTTCGAAACGCCTCAAGCTAAGAAATTTGCAGCGGTGATGAGAGACTGGAATGCGAAAGGCTTAATGAACTCCAAAGAACGTATTTCTCAGAAGAAGGATGAATGGGTAGATGCTAAAGCCGGCAAATGGGCAATGAATATCGGTGGAGCCTACAAACCGGGCGGCAATATCGGTGATACGGCTCAAGCTGGCTATCCAATGGTTGATGCCCCTGCAGGATCAGCCCATCTTACAACGAGCGGAATTACGGCAACGATGCAAGGTATCAACAGAAATTCGAAAAACCCGGAAAGAGCGATGATGGTTCTTGAACTTCTGAATACGGATAAAGACCTTTATAATCTGTTGAACTTTGGTATGAAAGATAAACACTTTAAAATTGATGCTGACGGATTTATGATTCCAGGCGAAAATCAAAAAGCATATAATCCGCAAGTACCGTGGATGTTTGCTACGAACTTCCTCGCAAATATAGAAAAAGGAATGCCTAAAACCATTTGGGAAGATACGAAAAAAATGAATGAAGCCGCCGAACCTTCGAAATTGCTTGGATTCACATTCAATGCTGAACCGGTCAAATCTGAAATTGCCAAAGTAAGCGCAGTTTACGACGAGTACTTCAGAGCTATTGAACTTGGCGTTTCTTCCGAAGAGAAATACAACGAATTTTTAAGTAAAATGAAGACAGCTGGTTCAGAAAAGATTATTGCTGAGATGCAAACACAAGTTGATGCTTGGAAAGCTACGAAATAATAAATAACGCTATTTAACTCTATCCCTGCCTAAAGTTTATCACTTAGGGCAGGGATTTATCATGCCTTAAAGTAAAAACCGGGTCCGTGGAGCAGAACTCAGACATCATCAAACCAAATATCGTTATGAAAAGTCGAAAGGACAATAACGATTACTAAATGAGAAAGAGGACAGCATCGCCATCCTCTTCTATCACCTTCTGCTATATTAGATCGTTTCGAGAATTTTCTTAGCGATCGTCGACAGATCAACGATATCAATCTTACCGTCCTCATTGATGTCTGCATGCTTCACTTGACTCCAGTTCGGATCAGAGGAAGCACCACCATAATAATTAGCTACAATCGCCAAGTCTCCTACGGAAATCTTGCCATCACCGTTGAGGTCCTCTGCCACACGCTTCACAACCGAATCCTTAAACTTCTGAAGCGCTGTGCTGAGCTCCGCCATCGCTTGATCAACTTGCTGCTGCGTCGCATGCTCATCGCTTACTACCACTTTAGACTTATCGATCGCTGCCTGAAGCACCGTCTTGGATCCACGGTGCAGAGAGCGTCCCTGGATTATTATCGTTGCCAGTTGGTGAAACATAAAATGTGGCTTGAGTCGCTGCATAAGCTTGATTGGAATATAATAAAGTCGAAATAAGAGAACAGAAAAGAAGCAGCGCAGACCCAAGTGAAAACCAACGATATCGGGCTAATTGCATAGTTGGCATCTTTAAACCTCCTATAATAATATTGCCAAATAGAGCAGTAATTGGATACAAATCGTATCATTTCGAGCGTTAGATCGTCTTGAAGCAGACTAATGAGTGTCCTTCCGCTCTCCGCTTCTCCAATGTCTGCTCGGGGGACGGGGTTTGTACGAGCTTTCTCTCAACTCTAAAGCGAGTTCAGGTATGAACTCGCCGTAGAGTGATGACGAACCAGTTTTTTCGCGACGATAATGCACAATAGCTAACTAATATTGAGTATTTTGCTTGCCACCATCGTCAAGTCGACAATGTCAATTTTCCCGTCGCCGTTGAGATCCGCATGCTTCACTTGATTCCAGTTCGAATCAGTAGAAGTTCTGCCATAAGATTGAGCCGCGATTGCCAAGTCGCCAATGGAAATCTTGCCGTCCCCGTTAAGATCCTCGAGCATCCGCTTCACGACCGAGTCTTTGAACGCCTGAAGAGCTGTACTGAGGTCAACCATTGCTTGATCGACTTGCTGCTGCGTAGCATGTTCATCATGCGCTACGGCTTTAGCATTATCGATCGCAGTTTGGAGCACCTCTTTGGAGCCAATCGGATATTGTCCCGGACTTGTGCCCTCCGCTGCAGCCTCATGTGCGGCCTGCGCCTCGTTGATCAGGGCTATCAGTTCCTCCTTCGTGACTGCTGCGATGATCTGGATACTGTGGGATGCATTAGGGAGTTTAGTTTCCGCGCCCATCCGATCAGCGACGGTCATATTGGTGATTGTAATCGTCACTGCAGCATTTTGTAACTGGGATTTCGCTTGCATACGCAACGCCAGCAGCGGACCATCCGTTGTAACACCTTTCCCTTCGCCTAAACTAGCCGCTACCAAGTGAACTTGACCTGTCTTACGGTCTTGATCCACGATTGTGAAGCCGTCCTTCATGGATTCCGCGGATACAAAGTCCAGTTTCGCAGGATCATAGGTGAGGGTCAGCTCCTGCGCATAAATCGCGCCCGTCACATGCTGCAAACCGTAAGTTAAATCAAATGAAGCGCCGGATTGAATATTGGCGTTACCCGATAATACCACCTGCATCGAATTCGACGATGCCGTTGCATTAACGGTAACTTGAATGCTAGTTGACAACGCAATATTGTTCGGATTCGCCACATTTTCCGGCAAAGCAACCGTGCCAGTAACAGTGAAGGTTTGTTCCGTTTTTAGCGTTGGATTATAGCTTGAAGCCCCTACATTCCATGTAACATTCGCATTCACACTTCCTCTATCCGTAACCATTTCAACTGTAACAGGTAAGCCAAGGGCTTCCGCCGTATTTGCTGTACCATTCGCCACCCCTGTGATATTTGCTGGCGACGTGATTCCAACAAGCGTCGGCACTGCTGGCGGAGCCAAATAAACATTGATCTCTGCAGCCGATGCCCATCCATTGACGCCAGCTGTAGCTTCAAACTTGACATATGAAGCATTAGTTGATTCAAATATCGCGGTTTTCTCTGTAGTGTCGTTTGCCCAGTTTCCGCTTGCAACCTTGGTAAAGGTCGTTCCATCCGTACTCACATATACATTGTAGCCTGTAATATTTCCGTTCCCGCCATTTGGTCTTGGCAATACCGTAACCTTATTAATATTGTTTGTTCCTCCAAGGTTTAGGATAATCGATTGCGGGAGAGGATTGGATTTGTCCCACTTGGTATGCCAGAACGTCGTCGGGTTTCCGTCAATCGCCATCGATGCCGCATTATTTTCGCTGACCGTTTCCTGGCTTGTTGCCGTTGCCGTCATTTGCGACTGAGGAAGCTTATTTACAATTACGCTAATACTCGTTGTCAATGACACATTGTTTGGGTTTGAGACTGAAGCAGGCAGAGTTACGATTCCTGGTACCGTGAAAGACTGCACCGTCTTAATAGCCGGATCGTAGCTAATGCCGCTTAAATCCCAAGTTACAATTGCATCTACATTACCTTCATCGGTTACAAGAGATACTTTCGGCAAGCCAAGAGCTTCCGCTGTCTTGGCCGCTCCGATGGGCGCTGATATGAACTCAGGTGTTGATATGCTCACAAGTTTTTTGGACAATACCTTCACAGTGATCTGTTTCGTAAGTGTCTCACCCGAAACATTGGCCGTAATAACGATTGCAGTAGAACCATTTTTCTTAGCCTCTACTCTTCCGCTTGCATCAACTGTAGCAATTGAAGGATCTACTGCACTATAAACGATGTCCACATCGCCTAAAGTCTTACCGCCTGCCGTTCTGATCATTGGATTTACTAGAGCGGCTTCATTTTTTGAAATCGCAAGCGCAATATCCTCTGCTTCGATCGTATTTGGAGTATCGCCTGCATAAATTGTATATCTATCCGTCTTTCCTCCGTAGCTTGCAGTAATAATTGCCGTATCGTTGCCGATGGCCGTTGCAAGACCATTCGCGGAGACAGTAACTGCATCCGGATTGTTGCTTGAGAATGTTACGCCCGTCAGTTTATCAAGTGCATAGCCCTTTTCAGTTCTTGCGGAAACCGCCAGCTGAACGGTTTTTCCAACTGGAAGCGCTGCCGCTGCCTGCGTGTTATTCGTTGCAGTTATAAACAAAGTTTTGACATTATCATTGCTTGCAAATTTATAATCAGGAAGAAGTCCTATCTTGCTTGACTCAATAGAACGAATTCCCTGTGCAAATGCAGGAGAATCAGCATTCAGCCGATAGTCCCTGTTTGCCGTGTCCTTGAAATTTGGATCTGCTAGTATGCTATCCTTATCATATTTACCTGTATTGTTGGAAGCTGACTTCCACTGTTCAAGACTTAGGGATTGACCCAAAACCAGGAAGGTTGATTCGCCTACCTTATTGAAATATACGTTCTTGTTCATATTTGCCATAGATTCAAGCGCTTTCATGCTAGTTGAAGCATCATTGATTTTAAACATGACCCTGCTGCCATTTCCGGCGCTGTTCCACGTACCGTTTGCATTCAGTGATCCGGGGGTATCGTTATATATAATATTCTTCTCAAAAACCATGCGGTCGGCTGGTTCAATATATGGTTCAATGTCTACTGCCCCGTTAGTCTGATAGCCTACGTCTAATACGTTGTTTGATACATAACTTCCTATACTCTTCATCATCATACCCGCATTTGTAGAAACTGCATTCTCATCATATACGATGTTATTGGTCGCCATTTCATGGTGTGATCCATCATCCATAAAAATGCTGTGACCTCTCCAACCAGCAGATGGCACCCCCCTATATGCATTATAAATAATGTTATGGTCAATGTGGTTATCTCTTCCAATGCCCCATGATTCGACACCGCCACCATCACCAGATCTCGACCCTGTGTTGTAAATCGTATTGTAACCTATATAATTTCTTGTTG
This sequence comes from Paenibacillus sp. GCM10027629, assembly GCF_042676425.1. Taxonomy (NCBI): domain Bacteria; kingdom Bacillati; phylum Bacillota; class Bacilli; order Caryophanales; family Paenibacillaceae; genus Paenibacillus; species Paenibacillus sp. GCM10027629. Next base: position 2,120,274 of record NZ_JBHTGZ010000009.1, read on the forward strand.
TCTGATTGTACTTATAGTGATCCTCAAACGGAACACCAGTAATGCCGTTTGCTGCAAAAACGCCGTAACGGATACCTTTCATGGAGATGCCATAACGCGGAACGCCCGAAATGTTGTTATGGGTAATCTGATTCTCTCCGCTGTTCATCAAATAGATGCCCGAGCCATGCCCAACAAATTTGCCTACATTTTTAATTTCATTGTTGGATATCACATTATTTTTATTAAAATATTTCAAACTTCCCGGATTCTCACCAATAAGGAAAATGCCTGCATAGCCCGTATCCTCAATATAATTGCCATATACAGTGTTGTTCTGACCATAATGATTGATGACAACGCCCATGTAACCGGCATTTGTCAATTTAGAATCACGAATCTGAATATTCTCCGTATAATCAAGATCAACAAGTCCTTTGAGATTGTCAGGATATTCGGCTGTCTGATCATTATTAGTACCACGACCAGCATGTGCAATAAGATTTGGGCCGAAATCATTCATTCCCATATTCATGCCTTGAATAACAATGTTCTTTACACGGTTTCCTTCTGTTCCCTGTAGGTAGAATATCCTGTCGGTTGTAGGTGCAATGATCTCGTGACCGGTCAAATTTGTACCGTCAAGAGGCTTATAGTAAAGTGTATTGTCTGAAATAGCCCATTCTCCGGGTTTATCGATATATTCCTTGGCACCCTGTAAATATTCTAGATTACCACTCCATGCGCCCACTGGAACATCTGTTGAAACAGACGATCCACTAAGGGTTTTTACTTTTAACACTTCACCAAACCAACTGGTGCTATTACCGTATTTTGCCTGCAAATGACTTTTATCAGCCACTGCGACATTCTTCCAATTCGTTTCATATGCATTGGTAAGACGCCTGCCATTGTCAAATAGAGCCCAGAAATTGTTACTTCCTGTGATATCAGCTTTGTAGATACCGTTGCTACCAGTATCTGTCCATCCCGTTACCGGTTTGCCCCCGACTATACTTACATTTTCATTATTAAAGCTTGTATAAATAACCTTAAATCCATTGTTGCCAGAATCTGTTTCATCAAGCTTTATCGCATCAGCTAAATAATATGTTCCACCTCTTACGTAGACATGCACATCCTTGGTTAACCCTGCTGCAAGGTTGGCTTTTACAGCATGTTTAGCTTTTTCAATTGTTGCAAAAGGCTTTTCAATTGAACCGTCGCCTGTAAGGTCGCTTCCTGAGATAGAAACATAGTAATTTTCGAGCATCACACTCGGATTGTTCGATTCAAATTCTGCTGTCACCGTAATATCTGCCTGTATGTTGGTTACTGTGTACTTGTTGTCTACTAATGCTACATTTGCTCCGTTTACTGTAGCTCTCTTTACCTTGTAGCCGTTAGCAGGTGTAAATGTAAACTCAACGTCTGCTCCTGCTGTTACTTTTCCGCCCACCGTATTCGAAGCGATGTTGCCATTCGCTCCTTGATTGATTGTTACTGTATACTCTTTAGGCTGTACATTTTTTATTACTCGAACATTATCGACCTTTATATAATCCTTGCCATATCCAATCCCTATACCGCCGCTTGCATAAGAGTTATCTGTCGTTTCGCTAACCAGAACTCCGTTCAGGTACGTGCGTTTAATATCGCCTAAATTCTCCACTCTCATTTTGTACACTGTGCCGGCAACAGGCTTGTTCGCTGTTGCTTTGCTAGCATAAGTAGTCCAATTATTGCCGTCTTTTTTTACGAATTCAATTTTATTATCATTAGAACGAATAACAGACTGATAGAACTGGACTTTTCCTGCATTATTTGCCCTAGTAATCAGACCGAAACCTGAATAGCTCTCTGCCCCTGGCTGGAGCCCATCAAAGGTTATATCTGCTTCTACGGCATAATCACTCCACTGTTTATTGCCGATTCCGACGTAATATTCCTTCCAGTTGCCAGCCGGGATCCACTTTCCACCTTGTACCGTTGCAGCTCCTGGTATATTTTTCACTTTGTTCCCGGAGGCATCTATCCAAAGATCGCTAATTACTGTGTCAAAAGTATCTTCAAACAGTACCTCTCTTTCTCCAGTCGTAATGTTCACCGGTTCGCTTTGAGGTCCCTCGCCGGCTGGGTTAACGGCTGCAATGATATAAGAGTAGGTTTTTTTCCCTTCAACACTGCTGTCCAGATATCCATTCCCAGAAATATTTTGGGCTACTTGTACATAGGCCTGATCATTCACGCCTTTTCGGTACACATTGACTGCTGTGTTAAGGATAGGAGTCCACTGAACTAATACCGCGCCAATATTATTTGTTATTTTTATCCCTTGCGGAATATCTGTCGGCGACTTTTGACCATCTGTTTTAAATGACACAATTTCACTTGTTCTTGAAGGCTGTAAGTATTCCCGAGTGGTTACACGACAATAATATTGTGTATTAAAATCCAATTCGCTAGTTGAAGCAACTGTCGCGCTTGTTTCGATCGTTTTCACGATTTGTTTAAAGTCGGCATCTTTCGCAATCTCTAGTTTGTACAATGAAGCGTTTTCATTCTGACTCCAGTGAAACGTTGTAGGCACCGGCGATTGAGTACTCCCGTTAACAGGCGTCAAAATGATTGGATTAGCCGAATCAGGCAGTTTAAAACCGCCGGCCATTCTCTGAACATCATCAAGAATTTTCTTGCGTTGGGCATCGTAGCCTGTCGGTACAGCAGGGAAAACGGCATACCCATTATCTATCCATCTATTATCATACGGTGCGAAAGACTTGTTAATTGTTGCTCCAAAATACCCGCTAGTCAGGTTTTTTTCAAGTGTAAACCCTAAAGCGCGATCATCCATGTAGAGCCTGAAAACCCATGTTCTCTGACCCTGAAGCTGTTCCTTTAAAATATTGTAGGCGTATACATTTCCAAGACCGCTATACCATGAATAAAGTGCGCCGCCATCATCCATTGATTGTGAATAGTCATCAAGTATGTTATACTCCGCTACGTTTCTAACAGAGTGCTGATATTTCTCAGCCAGCGTACCAATGGAGAAATACTCTCCGTTTTTGCCGTCTTTCTCCGAAGCAGGAAGCTTCTTAAGCTCCTCAAACCTTATCCCATACTGATTTCTCCTATTCCCGAACAAATCGTATGCCGCACGAGTATCAGGGTTCGTTGCGCTGACTGAATTCTCATCTGTTCCTACGATGGAAATTCCGGCATATGGGGCACCGGCTATATAGTTGTATGCCAGTGTGTTAAGTCCGCTTCCAAACAGACTGAGTCCTGGAGAATGCTGGTATGGTGCAACACCCATTTTGAATACGGAGTTAAACATCACGATATTGTTTTTGTTTACATCCGTAGTTCCCACGCCATAACCAAAAAGCTGAATTCCGCCGCTGCCTAGATCACTCAACTGATTGTGAAGGATCTCGTTTCTTTGCCCATAATGATTAATCATGATGCCATATGAACCTGAATGCTTGATTTCAGAATTTACAATCTTACAGTTTTCTGTACCGTCAAAATATAATGCAGCATCCGGATTTTCAGCATTCCGGATAATCCAGTCATCCGGAAACTCCGTCTCCGGGAGTCTATCTGTATATTGGAAATTAAGTCCATCAAAGGTAATGTATTTAACAAGGTTCTCGAAATTTTGATCCACGCCGTCCCCTTGAAGCTTTATAAGCTCATAAGGCTTCGGTGCGACTATATGATCTGTATTTATGCTTTTTTCATCTTTTGGCCAGTAATACACCTTGCCTGCTTGACTGTCTACACTCCACTCACCTGGCTCATCAAGATATTTAAGCGCATTCAATATATTATAGTAACCTTCATTGGTGCCAAAATGATCCGGCCAAAAGTTTGATGGTACCTTTGATTGCAAATATGCTGTTTTATTCTTTGCATCAATATATTTTAGCAGTGGAATACTATTCCAGTACATTACTGGAAGCAACGCTACCTCAATATCCTCTTTTCCATCAAGACCATCAAGCTCACCATTTCCAAATACTACACGAGTCCCCTTTACCGGATCATAGGATATCGGACCTCTTCCGTAAAATATAGGCCAATTACGCCACGAGTCAGTGTTGTAGGCTCTTGAAACCTGCTGACGCTCACCATTTACATAGAGGTCATGGAATCTCCATCCGGTTCCCACATCAGCCACATATACCTTTCCTTTAGCAAGAGGAGATAACTCATCAGAATCAGGAGCTTTATTCCACCCTGTAATAGGAACTTCACCTGTGATAATAGCTTTTCCGGCATGACGTGCTTTATAAATAATAGGATTATCTCTGGTTCCGCTGTCCTTCGGAGTGAACAAGATCGTTTCTGGCGTAAAGTATTTGCCATCTTCCAGAATAACCGTAACTCCACCCTTCGGAATTTCAGGGAGTGCCCTTATCGTATCTCTTGCTTTTTGGATGGTCGCAAATGGTTCTGTTTCCGTACCCGTTGCTGCATCTGAACCATTTGGCGACACATAATAATATGTCTGTGAATGGGTTGAATACACTGTAACATTGCATGTTACGGGAGCGCTGGGATAATCTTTGTGTATGGCGGTAATTACCGTTGTACCTTCACTTATCGGCTTAACTCTGCCAGTTTGGTCAACTGTAGCCACTGCTTCATTACTACTTTTCCAAGTAACCTTTCCATTTGCACTTGGCTCGGTGTAATAACCAACACTTACATATAATGGTGTGTCATAAGTATTTGCAAGATTAATTTCCAAATCTTTATAATTCAACTCAACTTTAGTGGGTGTTTCTGCAGCCGAGACTGGAATTGTACAAGTAAACACTGAAAATATCATGCAAAATGCAAGAAATGCAGAAACTGTTCTGCTATTTAGCATCCCATTACCATTCCTTCCTAATAGTTATTATGATTATTAAAACGTCACCCCTGAAATCGCTTACAAGAAGAGGATCTAATTACATTTTTATCGAAAGGGACACCTCCTTTTTTGTTATGGTTGACGGCGCGCTGGTGCTAAGTATCTGGGTCTGACAAGTGGTCGTCTATAAGTTCTATCTTAATAGGCTTTTGGAGTAGAAGAAGTTCTTAAAGGATTGATTAGTTCCCCTTTAAGCAAAACTCATTGTTCTAATTTTATTGATTAGTTCTTAAACCAGTTTTTTGCTTTTGCCTCGACTAGAAACCACGGTATCCAGTTCCCAACAGATATATCCCCACATTGAAAAGAACGCAATTACACTTTTCCTAAGTTACTCTCATAACTGCCAGTTAAATGAGCTACCCCCCTCCAAAAAAAGAAACCTTGAAAGGCATGAAGCCAATCATGGTTATAAAATTCAATCTTTATATTTTTCCGATAAGCAATTTTTATTTATGATGGTTTTCTGATCCAAGATTAAGATCTAAATGCCACTCGTAGGAACTTTTTGCCGGTATCATTTGCGCTGTTGCATTACTCAGCGCCGTTTCTAGTGAATCGTAGTAGCCAATGCTAGGCTCCAAAGCACAGGTAGCACGGTCATTATACATGCCTTCATCAATCCAAACGCCTAAAAATGGCACTTTGTCCGTCGGAATAGATACAATCAAATAGTTGCCGCTATCTTCGCCATACAGCCCTGACCATCCTTCAGGCACTATTCCATCGTAATAAAACTTTCTCGCATCTCCCGTAATGAGTGGGGAAAGAAGTGATACATCGTTCCATGCATACGTTTCTCCTACCGTTAGCGTGTAGCCTGCAAATACGCACAGCATTTGTCTGATGTTTTCTGGAAGAAGGATTCGTGTCGGTTCCGTTATTGCGAATTGAGGATGCGGTACCCATAAAAAATGGATCGGATGCTCTCCCTCATTCTCAGCACGATAATCCATCCGGATTCGATCCGCAGCTTGGAATGAAATTCGCCTTGTAAATCGGTAAGGAAGCTTTGGACTCTTGATTGAGCAAACAACCGTATTGTTCTCGATGGTATGTGCCCATGGAAGCGACCATAGTTCGCCATGGTCAGGCAGGCTGATATCCTGATCCACTCCCGAAGAACATGTAATAATCGTGGGAAAGCATTCATCCCATCCGCTCATATCCCAATCGGTGAAGGTAGACCCATATTCTGGCTGTTGCAGAGGTCGTTTACCTGAATCGAGCAGCCATTCCTTCCCTGTTGGCTTGTAAAGAATCGAAACCAATTTCGCACCCAACTCAGGCAATAATTCAATCCTTACTCGTTCACTTTCGATAACAATAGAACTATAGCTCTTATATTTCCCCTGGTAAACATCCACAGCTAAATCGTTGTCTATACCAATCCGCCCCTTTGATCCGTTTCAAGGCCTGCTTACGCTTGAAGAAGTGTTTTCAATCTCACGTTACCATACCCGATTGTGCCATATGGATCCCCCTCTAATCGACCTTGATGTACACTTTTCCTGCCTCTACTTTAACAGGGTACATTTTTAAATCTACACAAACCGGTGCACGTTTCGCTTGACCTGTCACTATATCGAACCGACCGTTATGTTTTGGGCATTCAATCGTATTGCCCATGACGAGCCCGTTCGACAGATGAAACTTTTCATGAGTACAATAACCATCCGATGCGAAGAACTCATCTTTATCCGTGCGATAAATAGCAAAAGTTCGGTCGTTATAGTCAAAACGGATAACGTCCTCTTCCTCAATTTCATCGGCAGCGCATGCCTCAATCCATTCTTTAAGTTCCATGTGTAAATCCTCCAGTCATTGTTGAACTTGATCCTATTCCTTCTACTGCATTTGTGCTTCCTACCGGGCTGTACTTATAAGGACGTGCGGTACTTGGCAAAGGCTTAATAATCGTGAACGACGGGTCCTTCCTCTGTTTAATAAGCGCAACGAATACTTCTTTGAGCGCTGTACCTAAACTGCGGCATGGCTGCGGACAATCTGCTTGCATCTCTTTATGTAATGCCGGCAATGCATGGTAAGGGACCATCGGGAACATATGATGTTCGATATGATAGTTCATATTCCAATAAAGAAATCTGAAGAAAGGATTTAAATACATCGTCCGTGAATTCAATCGGTGGTCAAGCACATCCTCGTATAGACCCAAATGCTGTGTCAGACCGAAAAGGAGCGTCAAAAGTGGTCCGTAAAAGGTTGGCAGTCCAACAAACATGAGGGGCAGGAAACTATGCATATAAATGGACAAACCTATCACCGACAACAAAATTATCAAGTAAAAACGAGCTTCCAGATATGTTTTCGGGCGCTCGGACTTAGGAATATATTCATTTTCAGTTGCGTCCACTTTACCGATGCAATGCAAAAGAAATCTCTTGAGCTCCTTCGGTCCCCCGTATAGATGAAGAACTTCCATGAAAATAACCTTCCAGACAGGAGGTCTCTCAGTAAAAATTTCCGGATCTCGTCCTACAATAATCGTATCGCTATGATGACGGGAATGACTCCAGCGCCAAGGCGTAGCCGATCGCAGAACCATGAAAGAAGCGATCTGATAAATAACCTCGTTCATCCATGGTGTCTTAAAAGCAGTTCCGTGCCCACACTCGTGCCAGCGTGAGTCACCAGGAGATGTGTATAAGGTGCCATATAAGAAAAACGTCGGTATCGCCCACCAAGTACCCCATGAATAATAAGCCAAAACACCAGAACCTATCAGCAACCCGAACCAGATGAGGGTATCGCGGATCGCAGGTCCGTCTTTTCGCTTCATCAGCTCCTTCATTTTCTGACGCGGGATTGGTGATTCGTACCATTCTGACGAAACCAGCCCTCTCTCCTGTGCCCGTTTATTCTCAGGTCCGGTGAGACTGTAATCTCTTTTCATTTTTGTTGTAGACATCGTTCTCTCCTCCTTGTTCACGTTATATTACAATCGGTATCTCCAGTCTTACCCATTCCATGTTTATATTTTACTGAGCTTTACTCCGTAAGTATTTAGCCCGAGACAACAAAGTTGTAACCAAAATCACACTATTTATCCATGTTGAATAATCGTATAATAAAAATCAAAACAACCTCACATCTGGAGGCCATCATGTCAAAAAAGCTTTATTTTATGGAGCCAAGCGATACATTGGAGCAGTTGAAACAATACTACTTTCCCCCCTATATTACGTTAGCCCATATATTCCACGCTCCTAAAGGATGGAAGCTCAAGCCTCGGGTACTTAAACAATTTCAGTTGCAATATGTAATTGAAGGGATTGCGGACTATCATATTAACGGGCGTGAATATGTGACTCGACGTGGAGACTTATTGTTCCACAGACCAAACGAGCCTCATCATGTCAGCACACGTCCTGATCATCCCTATATTTGTATTTCGATTGTGTTCCATTTTGGAAACTCGGGTTTTCCGATTCAGCAACTTGTTGACTCGGATAGCGAAACTGGATCACATTATACAGGAAATTACCAGAATCACACGCTGGAACAAAAAATAACAGAGCTTGTCCATCATTACCGGATGCCGGATGTAACGGACCATTTCCACTGCCAAAGTTTGCTTACCCAGATATTACTTCAACTATCCGCACAAAAAAAAGAGTTGGTAGTCAGGTCTTCTAAGAAAGAAGACGCCAACAAAGCCAAACTCATTCTCATTCGCAATTATATTTCCAGCCATCTGCAAGAAGGCTTTGAGCATCAAGAACTTGAAAAGTTATCAGGATGGAGCCGCAACTATATCATCATTCAATTTCGTAGTACATTTGGAATGACTCCGATGCAATATCTCGTTTGGATCCGTCTTGAAAAAGCTAAGGAATTGGCGTTGCAATCTGGGCTAGCTTTCGGAGAGATCGCCAATAGAGTCGGTTACACCAACATTCATGCATTCGGAAAAATCTTTAAACGCAAGACAGGAATGAGCTTAAGCCAGTTCTGCAGCACTCTATTTAAAGATACGCCGGATCAGTAACAGTATTAGAATGTTAATGCCCCTTTTGTCCGCTGCAAACTGCTCCATAATCCGACTGATAGTTTCCCCGTACTTTGCAATTTCGCAAGTAGATAGAGATGAAAAAGGCACTTAAATTTCATGCCGTTGGAAGCATGTAATTTAAGTACCTTTGTATCTCTCCATGACGAATGTCCAGGATGGTGATATTTTATTAAATTACAAGATTTAAAAGTAGTATACCGCCTAGAGAAACAAATGATGCAATTAGGCAGGCTGCAGTGAAGCTCTTAAACATATCCGGTAACGATAATCCTAAATATTCTTTGACGAACCAGAAACTCGAATCGTTGACATGGCACCATCCAATCGCTCCGGAACCAATGGCGAGAACGATAATTTCCGGACTCACACCAGGATAAGCAGCCAGCATAGGTGCCACCATGCCTGCAGTACTAATCATGGCCACCGTAGCGGAACCGATCGCAAGGTGCATGAGCCAAGCTATGAGCCAAGCAAGAATAACGATGTTCATATTTAGCGACATCAAAACCTTAGACAATTCATTACCTAACCCACTGTCAACTAAGATCTGATTAAATGCTCCACCGCCGCCAATAATCAGCAAGATACCGGCAATCGGTCCAAAACATTGTTCTGTAAGCGTTAACAGGTTTTTCATTTTTAAACCACGAGAAAGACCTAACGTATAATAAGCTACAAATACCGAAATGAGAAGTGCGATAATTGGATTACCTAAGAAATTAACAATAGGCAATAACGCAGAATCTTTTGCGAGAAACATTGTACCAACCGTTTTTCCTACCATAATGATTAGAGGCAATAAGATCGTAAATAGGGTAATGCCGAAGCCTGGAAGATTCTCAGATGGTGTTGCAGCACTCGGCTCTGATTCTTTTATTACCCCAGTCTTGCACTTCTTACTAATAAACTTGGCCCAAATTGGACCCGCTAAAATGGCCGTAGGCGTTCCTACAAGAAGAGCATACAGAATGACCTTACCTACATCAGCCCCCAAACTTGTAGTAATTGCAAACGCTGCCGGATGTGGAGGCACCATCGAGTGAACGACCATCAGCGATACTGCCAAAGGAATTCCTACACGGAGTAACGACATCTTAGCTTGTTTGGCAACGATGAAAACCAAAGGAAACAGTAAAACAAATCCTACTTCAAAAAATACGGGGATGCCGCAAATTAACCCGACAATTGTCATTGCCCAAGGAGCTCTTTTTTCTCCCATTGTTTCTAGTAAGGTTCGTGCAAGGCGCTCCGCGCCGCCAGATACTTCCAACATTTTGCCTAAAATTGTACCAAAACCGATAACGGTGGCCAGAAAACCTAATGTTCCAGCCATACCGTTTTCAATGGAAGTAGCAATCTTAGGAAGAGGCATACCTGTAGCAACTCCCACAAATATACACACTAAAATTAAGGATAGAAAGGGATGTATTTTAACTTTAAGAATGAGAAAGATGAGAATTGCTATAGATGCGGCCAATACTAGCATCATCATTGTTGCAGTGTCCATTGTCTTAACCTCTCCCTATACTATAGAGTAAATTAGCTCATTGCGCCTTTACGGTAGAAATCATCCATAACATCTTTCGGAACCATGCCACCGCCAGTAGCCCAAAGAATGTGCGTGGCATTTTGCATCTTCTGTTCAAGGTGATTAATTTTCAAATAATCTTGTCCCATGGAAGAAGCGTTCAGTTGAACCGGTCCGATAAATCCTGCAACGGCCGATGGTTCTAAGAATATTCCTTCTGAGTCGGCTAGCTTTCTAAGAATCCGATACAGGCAATCGTCTTGAACAGTGAAGACACCGCTAATATCTTTCTCTAGTGCTTTGCCCACAAAGCCAGATGGTCTCCCTACGGCAAGCCCATCTGCTGCAGTAATATTATCAACGCCAAATTCCTGAGCGGATACCTCGCTATGCTTACGTGTCATTAAACCTAGCAACATGGCCGGTGAATGGGTTGGCTCTGCAAAGAAGCAATGAACATTGTCTCCAAATACTGTCCGCAATCCGAATGTAATTCCGCCAGGAGCGCCGCCTACACCGCAAGGTAGATATACGAATAGCGGATGATCCTGATCGACTGGAATCTTCATGTCATTGAGCTGCTTTTGGAGCCGTTTAGCTGCTACGGCATAACCAAGGAATAACGTTTTAGAATTTTCATCATCAACGAAGTGGCTATTGGGATCTTTCTGGGACTCTTGTCTGCCTGCTTCTACTGCTTTCCCATAGTCACTATTGTGTTCAACGACGATTGCGCCTTTTTGCCGTAATAAATCTTTTTTCCATTCTTTCGCGTCCGTAGACATATGCACAACAACTTTGAAGCCTAATTGGGCACTCATAATACCAATACTAAGACCTAGATTACCGGTTGATCCGACCACAATCGAATAATTCGAGAATAGCGTCCGGAATTTTTCATCTGCCAGAATGGAGTAGTCATCATTTATTGACAGCATGCCGTGTTTAAAAGCGATTTCTTCGGCTACTGCTAATATTTCGTAAATTCCTCCGCGAGCCTTTACAGAACCGGAGATGGGCAGGTGACTGTCACATTTAAGATATACAGATCCCGCTATGTCCTGATTGAACATTTCCGCTAACTGCTGCTGCATTTTAGGGATGTTGACTAATTCGGATTCGATGATTCCGTTTTTTTCCTTAGTCTCCGGAAATACTGTTGCTAAATAAGGGGCGAAGCGAAGCAGCCGTTGTTCTGCATCTTCGATATCAGCGATCCCTATTTCCGTGTTAATAATTCGGTTGCTGCAGCTCTCAAGCTGCGGGTTTACCCAGAAAACTTCCTTAGTATCAATGATGTTTTGCAGTAGTGGTAATTCATTTTTCCATTCTTCGATCGTTTTTCCAGCAATTAAGTTAGTCATGGTTACCTCCGTACTAAAATGGATATATTTTAAATCCATTAGGTGATTTTAATTTTATTTTTCTGCGATGAATTCGATTTCAACTTTGGCTCCCATAGGAAGACCTGCAACCTGGAAGCAGGAACGTGCGGGTTTGGTTGACTTGAAATAAGAGCCGTAGATTTCATTCAGACAAGTGAAGTTGGCAAGATCGGTCACAAAAATAGTCGTTTTTACAATGTCATCGAAATCATATCCTGCTTCGTTCAAAATTGCGGCGATGTTCTCCATCACTTGTTTTGCCTGTATTGCAAAATCATTATTCATTTCACCTGTCTGGGAATCAATTCCAAGTTGACCAGATGCATACAAACGTGAAGCGCTTACAATTGCTTGCGAATAAGGTCCAATTGCAGCGGGAGCTTTATCAGTCATAATTGTTTGTTTCATAAAAAATTCCATCTCCTTGTTTTGAGGTAACATTCCCATTAATATCTAATTGCAGTTCTAATTGCAGTGTATTAATATATGGGCACCTCCATTGTTAACGATATTTCTCATCGGAAGCCTAAAAGTTAAATCAGATTTAATAAATTAACTATAGATGAATATTAGCACTTCACGTTTATTAATTCAAGCGTAATATTTATCGATTTTTTTGGTAAAAAAAACCGCTTCCGTATTTACCAGTGTAAAATACACTTGCAAATACAGAAACGGTCTATGTCCACAATAGAATTTATAAAAGTTTCGACGTCTCGAAACTAGAAAATTCTATTTGGCGATAAAACCGACCTTTAAACGCGGTCGCTCATCTTCGAAAGGCCTCGATAGAGGTTTTCTCATATTCAGTTTTCTAAAATGTCGGAGGCGTAATAGCAAAAATAACGGTTGCGTCTTGATCCGATTTATTTTCCCACTTATGTTGCATTCCAGGTGGTATTTTTACACTGTCCCCATGATATAAAGTCTCCACATCGTCCCCAATAAATAATACGACCTCACCCGCCAATACATAAGCGACCTCTTCACCAATATGTCTCATAGGTTTTTCGGCAGACTGGGATTCAGGCGGTAATTTCATGAGAACCATCTCAATTGAGCCGCTTAAATCCGGAGACAATAATGAATATTCCCAATTGTTCGATGATGGAATAATGACTTTTTTTCGGGAATTTGCTCGAGTAATTAAATTTTTGGTTGGCACAAATTCGGTAAACAAACTAAATAAAGGAATTTCTAACGCATCGGCAATTACACGCAGCGTGTTCAGTGACGGACTGGAAAGTCCCCTTTCAATTTGGCTTAACATGGATGAAGTTACATTCGTTAATTCTGATAACTGTTTAATCGTATAATTCTTGCTTTTGCGAATTTTTGCGATTGTTTTACCTAATTCTAGATTATCCATAATTCATCATACCTCTTAAAAATACCTCAAATTTAATTAATATGCCGTTCCTAAGCTTAATAGCCTATAAATATAAAGATATCATAAACCTTAGAAATATTAAAGTTTGGCTACTCAGTAATAACTCTTACAAATTTATTTCCGAACGTAAAACGCTCCTGTCAACGGAGCTTCGTCCGAGTTAGGTCCGACCATCACCTCGAATTTACCCGGTTCCACAACCCATTCATAGTTTCTGGTCAGTGTCCGGAGTTGTCGATAACCCAGCGTCAGCGTGATGCGCTTGGTTTCGCCTGGTTCAAGATGAATTCGCTTAAAGCCCGCGAGCTCCTTGCACGGTCTGACCGTGCTGCTGAATTCATCTCGGATATAGAGCTGGACAACTTCCTCCCCTGCGACAGTTCCCGTATTGGTTACGCTAAACGATACGTTTACTTCCCCATCCGGAGCAATCTCCTGTGCGGAAATATCAATATCTGAATACGCAAATGTCGTGTAACTCAGGCCATACCCGAATGGGTACAACGGAAGCCAGTCCATTTCAACATATTTATGTCCGTAGAACGGTCTGCGATTATAGAATACAGGCAGCTGGCCTACTGATCTCGGGAAAGACATCGGAATGCGGCCTGCAGGATTGACATCTCCAAATATCACCTCTGCCATGGCATTTCCGCCCTGCTCGCCGACAAACCATGCCTCTACAATCGCATGCAGATGCTCTGCCTCCCATGTGATCGACATCGGACGTCCATTTTGGAGGACAAGAACAACAGGCGTTCCGGTTTCATAAATTTTCTTCACGAGTTCAAGTTGTCTTCCCGGAAGATTCAGGTCCGCTCGGTCCAGGTTTTCACCACTCGTCTGCTCATTGTCACCCACCGCAACGATGGCAACATCCGCCTCTTGCGCCGCTCTCACCGCTGCGTCCATATCGTTGTTGCCAAGGCTGTAACCGAGGATGACCCTTACGCCACGTGAATCGTTGAGATACTCAACCTTAACGTCGTACTCCTCGCCTTGGACGAATTGGAACGCCACCATTTGATTGGCGTCATGCTCTCCCCAACCGTCAACAATCAACTTGCCATCTACCCAAAGACGCATGCTGTCCATGCTGCTGAGGCCAATGTAACCATTCACGGTAGCGTCCGGTTTAATTTTGCCTGTCCAGCGAACGGTGAAGTTATCCGCGTTTACGCCGTCAGCAGGTTTTGTGTAAATCCAGTTGAAGTTGATCAGCCGGTCATTCCGCACGCAAGCAGGTTCTCCCTCGAACGAAAGAGAGTTGTAATACTCACCCAAAAGACCGTCATTGCCGGCTTTGTCCTTAAGCCATCTGTCCGGAATCGGCATAAGGTCGGACTCCAGAATCTCACAGCCTTTGGCATAAATCACTTCAGTCTTGTCCGAAACGATGTTTTTGATACCCTGCAAAAGCGTAACAGCATGCTCAGGCACAACAGGGCTGCTGTAATCTCCGTAACGAGGAACATCCGCGCTTGGTCCGATCACTGCAATCTTGCCGATGTCTTTTTTGAGGGGAAGCGTATTTTTGCTGTTTTTCAACAGAGTGATCGACTTTCTCGCAACTTCGAGTGCCGTCTGCACGTGCTCCTCACAGTGGACAACTTTCGAAGAAAGTTCGATATCCGTATATGAATTTTCAAAGAGCCCTACTGCAAATTTAACGGTAAGGACACGTCCTGCGGCTGTGTCTACAACCTTCTCGTCCACCTCACCTGATTTTACAAGGTCAATGATGCTGTCCTGGTAGATATCATGCGGAAAGTCGTAAAGCTGCATATCAACACCGGCTTCAAGGCCCATCTTGATCGCTTCCCGTTTGCTCTCGGCAACATAGTGACAAGTATGCAGCATGGAGACAGCAGTCATGTCCGCTCTTACGAAGCCCTTCATGCCCCACTGGTCGCGGAGTACACCGGTAAGCAGCGAATGGTCACTAGCCACAGGAGTGCCGTCAATGGAGTTATAGGAACACATCGTATTCATGGCACCCGCTTGGAAAGCAGCCTCAAATACAGGCAGACAGAAAGCTGCATTATCATGATGCCCCATCATTGCCGGAGCACAATTGTGTCCTCCCCTAGGTGCACCGTATCCTGTAAAGTGTTTTGGTTCCGACACCACGGCATCGGGTCTTGTGAGGTCATCCGTTTGAAGCCCTCTTACCATGTTCTCCGCGAACAGAGACCCCAGATAAGGATCCTCTCCGTATCCTTCTTCCACTCGTCCCCATCGGATTTCCCTGGCAAGGTCGAGAACCGGTGCCCAAACCTCATGGATACCAAAGCTGCGCGCCTCAGAAGCGATGACTCTCGCTTGTTTATATCCGAGTTCAGGCTCAAATGTTGATGCGAGTGCAACCTGCTGAGGGAGCACTGTACAGCCTGTCCATCCAAAACCGTGAAGTCCCTCTTCGCTGAAGAGTACTGGAATCCCCCATCTAGTATTTTGAATGATATACTCCTGAATTTTATTGGCTGTCTCTGCTTTGGAATTTCGGTTTTGGATGCATCCGATTCCAATACCGGCAGATACCTTCTCCATTTTTTCGTAGTTAAGCGCATCTGCATTTAAGCCTTCTACGGAATCGGAAATTTCATTTCCCGAATAAATATCAAGCTGTCTTACCTTTTCTTCAAGTGACATTCTCGATATAAGGTCCGCAACTCTTTCTTCAATAGACAAGCTTGCATTCATATAAGGGTAATGTTGTAAGTCTTTTCTTGTGCTCATAGTAATCTCCTTTTTATCTTTCTAAGTGCATGACACTTTCATTTTCATGATTTCGGTAACATTATACTTTCATGAGAACACTTTGTCTATCGAATGAACAAAGTTAATAGAATTTATTTTTTCTACTCAAGCTCAATGGTCGGGCGCCGGACATTTGTCTCATTTTGTAGGAAAAGTTCCGTCGCGTTCGTTAGAATACTTTTTATATACAGGAACAAACAAACAGGAATTGTTGTTCAGTTGAACATATAACGTAATTGATTGACTTGGAGGTGAGGGAGTTGCTCGAGGCTTCAAATTGGTTACAAGGGATATCTATTATAACAAGCACTAACCGCCCACATTTCTTTAATAATATTCTTAAAAATTACAAGAATCAGCTTCACCCGGTAAAAGAATTAATTATTATCTTGAATAAAGATAGCATGAACTTAGCTAAATACCGAAAAATTACTCAGAAATATAAAAATGTCTCCGTGTATAAGATTCCTGAAAAAGAATCTTTAGGTAGTTGCCTTAATTATGCTGTAAGTAAAACGAAATACCCGTTTATCTCAAAGTTTGATGATGACGATTTCTATTCACCTTTTTATTTAGCCGGACAAATGAAGGCTTTACACCGATCAAACGCTGATGTTGTGGGAAAAAGGGCATATTTAGCGTATCTTGAAGCAAGAAAGATGCTCATCCTTCGCTTTCCCAAGCAACAGAATAAGTTCGTTCGTTTCATTGCGGGAGGGACCATCTTATTTAAAAGAAGTGTTTTTGACCACGTACGATTTCCCCATGTGTCATTAGGAGAAGACGTCTCATTTCTAAGTAGATGTCGGGCTAAAGGGTATAGAATATATGCGTCTAATCCGTATAATTATGTGCAAATTAGAAGAAAAAATAAAAAAACTCATACATGGAAAGGGAGTGATAACTATTTACTAAAGGGGGGGCACATTATTGCGAAAATAGATCAATTCAGGAAAATTGCTACACGACGGGATTAAAAAGGACTCCTGTAGCTTAACGGCATCCACGATTCGACACCTACTTCAATAAAAAAGAGAACAGGCCACCCGTGGCAGTCTGCTCCCTAATTATCTTTAATGCTCCTTACTTTTATTGAACACTTTCATTATAATGCATACAAACATTAAGCTGCATTCCGCTTGTATGCGCGCATCGCAAATAGATATGCGACGATCATTATCCCTAAGCACCACGCTAAAGCGATCCAGATATCATTGCCTACCGGTTGATTTGACAATAGTGCACGGATTGCCTCTACGATAGACGTCACCGGCTGGTTCTCGGCAAAAGCGCGAACGGCTCTCGGCATCGACTCGGTCGGTACAAAAGCCGAGCTGATAAACGGCAGGAAGATTAAAGGATAGGAGAAGGCGCTTGCTCCCTCCACCGTTTTTGCGGACAGTCCGGCAATGGCCGCGATCCAAGTCAAAGCCAGCGTAAACAGTACAAGTATACCGGCTACGGCAAGCCAAGACAGTACCCCTGCAGGCGAGCGAAAGCCCATAATGAGCGCTACGAGTATGATGACGACAACAGAAATGACGTTGGATACCACCGAGGTCAGCACGTGCCCCCACAGCACGGTGGAACGCGCAATCGGCATGGAGTGAAAACGCTCAATGATGCCCCGCTGCTTATCCAAGAACAGGCGGTAAGCCACGTATGCCACACCGCTGGCAATAGCCATAAGCAGTATACCAGGCAACAGGTAGTTCACATAGTTATCTGTACCGGTTTGGATTGCACCGCCGAACACATAGACGAACAGCAGCATCATTGCAATTGGAGTGATGCAGACCGTGAAGATGGTGTCCATACTGCGGAAAATATGGCGCATGGAACGTCCGAGCATCACGCTCATGTCGCTGAAAAAATGGTTTTTTGCCGTCTCCATTTACATGGCCTCCTTTTTACCGATGATTGCGAGGAATATTTCCTCCAATGTCGGCTGTTTTTCAACATACTCCACCTTTGCGGATGGAAACAGCTTTTTCAGTTCCGCGAGCGTACCGCTGATGATAATCCTGCCCTCGTGCAGAATGGCAATTTGGTCGGCAAGCTGCTCGGCTTCCTCTAAATACTGCGTGGTCAAGAATACTGTCGTGCCGCCGTTGGCAAGCTCCTTTACAATCTTCCAAACCTCGATACGTGCCTCGGGATCAAGCCCGGTGGTTGGCTCGTCGAGGAAAATGATCTGCGGTTTGCCCACAAGGCTCAAGGCGATGTCGAGCCTACGGCGCATACCACCTGAATAAGTAGATGGCTTACGGTCGGCCGCGTCAGTTAAGCCGAAACGTTTCAGCAAATCGTCCGCAACTTGACGCGGATGATCCAGATGCCGCAGCTTGGCAATCATGATCAGATTTTCCCGCCCGGTCAATATCTCGTCAACCGCTGCAAATTGCCCGGTCAAACTAATCGACTGCCGCACATGGTCCGGCTTTGAAGCGACGTCAAAGCCGTTTACAGCGGCGGTGCCTCCGTCCTGTTTGAGCAGCGTGGTAAGGATTCTAACAATCGTCGTCTTGCCCGCGCCGTTGGAGCCAAGCAGGGCGAAGATCTCACCCTGCTTCACTTCAAAATCGACGCCCTTTAGGACTTCTGTGTTCTTGAAAGACTTTCGCAGACCTTTCACTTCAATTGCTTTTTTCATCCCGCGATCCCCCTTTTACTTTTTTTTATCCGTAACCTTTTTCATGGCCTTGCTAACTTCTTGGTTAACAGATTCTTGATAGATGTCAGCGTAAGTTTTGGAATCTTTGATTAGATCGTCGCAGAAAGCTGCAACGTCACTACCCGTCACATCGAGCACGCCTTTCCCCAAGGCCGCGCCCTCTTCAAAAAGATCGACAATCCCCGATAGCAAATCCGTACCTTCGGTTAGTTCAACAGGGCCAACCTTAAAGAGATATTTTTGAATCTCTTTATAAACAATCTGATAATCTCGCGGGAGCGCTTTGACTCGCGCCACGTGCGCTCGCCACTCTTTTTTGCCTTCGATGATATCTCGAATTCTCATTTTATCCTCCTCCTATTTACCTAGTTTTTTAGCGATATTATTGTTGAGTTGCTCGCGCCACTTGTCGCGATAAGACTTTGCCCCTTCTTCGCCGGCCAGCGCCGAACAGAAGCCTTTGATATCGTCACCCAATACCTCTTGGACACTCTGACCGTCCGCCGCCGCTTCTTCAAGCAGGCCAAGCACACCGTCAAAAATTGGCATGAGGTTGCGACCGGTGAAATCTGAGTGCGGCCAAAGATTGGCATTAATTTTTTTCCATGCCGCTTGATAATCAGGCGGTAGCTTTTTGACTCGCGATTCAAAAGATTTGAATTCTTTAGTCATGTCACTGCCAGTGATTTTTTCCCAAAAATTCATTGTTTTTTCTCCTTTAACTCGTTAATTTTTGATGATACGAACCCCCATTTTTCCCAGAACCTCTGCAGTTCCTCGCGCCCCGCGTCATTGATCGCGAAAAACTTTCGCGGCGGTCCCATTTCGGAGGGCTTCTTGGTGATCTCCACCAACTTGTTTTTTTCAAGCCGGATGAGGATGGTGTACACCGTTCCCTCCACAACATCTGCGAAGCCAAGGGCGTTCAGTGTCCGCGTGATTTCATAGCCATAGGTTTCTTCGCGGCTTATTATTTCTAGGACACAGCCCTCAAGCACGCCTTTGAGCATTTCCGTTAAGTTTTCCAACACAATCACCCTTTACTATTCTGTACGACTGGTATGCAGTATTACTTACTACTACTATAAAGTAACACGCAGTAGCTGAATTGTCAATAGCGTTATTTCTAACACTGATTTTATATTTTCAACTATCCTGTCCGTTAACGCAACGCGGCTGCCGATCTATGCCGGCAGCCGTGTTTTAGTTATTTATTAAGCTATAGTATCCCGTTAGCTTAACAAATCCATCCTTCCGAGATATACATCTCTACATCTCTATTCTAATGAACTCAGCAGGATTCCTTAATTCGCCTGATTCCTTGCACTATCCGCCCCTTGAGACTCTCCCGCAGCGAGTAAATGACCGGTGCCGAAGGTATGTCGAATTTCAGATGGGAGTGGGGAATTTCCGTGAGTATGGTGCCGATCGGGTTGCCTTTCTTGTCATGGATTACGTTCCAAAATATTCTCGATCTGTTGTCTTCCGTACCCCATTTTTCAAGGGAGTTTCGGAAAATCAAGCGCTTGGCGATAACGAAATCATTCTCTTCGAGCTTCTCCATAGCGCTGAAACCGGCATCTTCCAGCTGTTCGAATATGAACGGCATAAGCTGATCCAAATAAAGACCATAGGCCGCATCTTCGATTTCAATAAAAGCAGCCGTCAATTGTTCATGCATGGATTCGTACATCGACCTCCACTCGGACTCGATATAACTGTTGGCCACCTCACTTATTTCTTCGATCACCATGTCTTGCCGGAAAATCGGGAATCCTTTCTTCACAAGCAAACGCCTCCTTCTCTTCATTTCAATTCCATTGTACAACTTGGAAGCAAATTCGAAGGTTAAGCAAAAATAAGAGAAGGAATACCAACTATTTTTATAGAAAACCTTATAAGCATGTTTAATCTTGATCTATTGTAATGAGGAGAGAGATGGAGAGTTGACGATGCGCCCAAAAAAAATGGCGGCGAAATTCATGATTAGCGCCAGTACTATAAGGACTTACGAGGCTAAAGGCCTAATACCTCCAGCTGAACGATCATCAAATGGCTACCGTATTTATACGGACCAGCACGCAGCCTATCTGTCGTGTATCCAAGCCATGGCCCCGGCATTCGGAATGGAAGTGACGGCCGACGTGCTTCGTTGTCTCCATCAGGACAAACCGCAAGATGCAATGTGGATCATCAGGGAAAAAGAAGTCGCTTTGTACGAGGAAAAAGAGAAATTAGAGAGGTTAATCCAGGATATTCGGATATACGCTAACGAAAATAAATCTCCGTATGCCGAGGAGCCGTTCACCATCAACGAAGCATCCGAACTGACGCAGGTTCCCAAATCGGCGATCCGCTACTGGGAGCAAGCAGGATATGTAACGGCGGATCGGGATCCTGACAACCGATATCGTCGATACAGTGGATCTCATTTGCTAAAAATCAGGTTGATTCAAGTGCTACAAAGCTCCGTGTATTCAGAAGATACCGTGAATTTTAAGCAATCCATCGCCGCGGCCGAACATACGGATCTGCAGGGGGTCATGCATGTGGCTGAGAATGTCAGGACTTATCTAGATAAGATCATCGAATTCCAGATGTGTGGGATATCCTATTTACACCAATTAATTCAGTTTACAAAAGCCTCGATCTTCGACGGAGCTAGGACCATTCAACCGCGCCCGAATGGACCCGACGATTAGATCTAACCCGGAGCAGAATACTCTTTATCCGTGAAATGGAAATACCACCATTTGTCCATTTGTTAAACTATCTTTCTAGTTAGCGTAACGAGGCTACCGATCGTTTACACAGTATCCTCGTCATGTAGTTGTTTCTCGTATCCTGTTTTCTAATCAGGCAAGTTTCCAGACCTCGTCCCTACTTCATATGAAGAACGCACATTGTCGTACATGAGATGCAAAATCATGCCGGTTGCAGCATGATCGAGGTTATGGCAGTGGTCCATCCACATACCCGGATTGTTCGCGATAAATGCGACCTCATACGATTCGCCGGGAAGTACACTTAACGTATCGGTAAGCCATGGGGTCTTTACCTTCACGCCGTTTTTCTTCAAAACCGTCATATGATGCCCGTGCAGGTGCATCGGATGCTCAGTCAAACTTTTATTCACAAACGTCGTTTTGACTTTATCACCTTCTTTGACGACGAGAGTCGGCACCCGGGGGTAAACCTCTCCATTGATCGTCCATAGAAAATGAAACTTGCCGTTATAAAAGCCCATCTCGTTTCCGAGAATCATTTGGAACTCCCGATCGAATTTTAACGTAGCTGCAGTTACGTCGTTTGCGACGGGCTTACCGTAATCGGACGGGTCAAACAAAGCCGATTCCGCTTTGAAGATCGGTTTCTCCGGAGGGGTCTCGGTGTAAAAAGTGATACCCGGATTGCTTACGTTTTTGTAATCGCCAAGTTTAAAGAAGACCGGGTGATCCGGCATCGTGAAGACCACGTCATATCTTCCGCCCGAACCAAGCCGATACGCCGTTTGATCGGACAATGGCTGCGGGTCTTGAATCCGTATCCCGTCAATGCTTGCGATCCGGAATTCTGTCCCTTGCAGAAGGTATTTTTGTGATTGGTTATGCGTATTAATGATTCTCAGCTTCACTCTCTTTCCCGGTTTCACCTGCTTCCACTGCAATACGTCATGTTTTCCGATTGCATGTTTATATCCTTGGTCGGTCATCCAACGATGGTTGATAACGGTAAACTGTTCATCAAAGGTTTCGGCGTCCTGTTTAGGTTCAACGATCAGCGTACCGAAAAGCCCTTTCACCACTTGCTCGGCGGCTTGCTGATGAGAGTGGAACCAGTAAGTCCCTTCCTGATCGGCCCGAAATTTGTAAGTGAACGACTGTCCCGGTTTCACGACATTTTGGGTCATCCCCGGAACGCCATCCATCGCATTCGGCACGTTATAGCCATGCCAATGAATGGTAGCCCCACTATCGATATCTTTATTGATCAGCTTCACTTCGACCATATCGCCATGCTTCACCCTGAGCTCGGGAGCGATTTCTCCGTTAAATGTCCAGGCATCGATGACGGCTCCGGAAGCAAGCGTTATCTTCTTCCGCTGTGCCACCAGCTCAAATTTCACATCGGCAGGATCCGAAATATTTCCTGTCAGAGCGGCCACTTCAACTGTACCGGTTTGATTATTCACATAATGCTGTTGATGATTATGATGATCGGAGTATCCGGATATCTGGGTAGCCGAGCCGCCCCCTTCGTCAATCCTTTCATGATTCATCATGTCAGATGCTTCCGGCAGTTTGGAGGCATTGACTCCTACCAGCACATTTGATACGAGGATGGCGATGGCTACCACGGCTGTGAGAATACCCGCAACAGCGAGGTTTAGCAGCCTAACGACAAACCCGCACTGAAGCTGCTCTCCCCGTATAACCTTAAGGTACCTTCTTCTTGCAAAAATCGCAGGCACAAGCAAAATGAGCGCAACCAGCATGAATCGTTGAGCGATCTCAAACGGGCTGGGTAGGATCGGCTGGGCAAAGACGGTGCTGAAGGCAGAAATGACGGAGGCAAGCGCTGCCGCATAAAAGGATAGCGGTACGGAAGGATGAGCCACAGTGCGCAGCGCTGCCTGCGTCGGCGGTTCCCCTCCGGATTCCCGCAAACTTTTTAACCGAGGTAATATCGTTACCGCCAAATACAATTGAGGAACCAATGTCAACGGTATGAGCGTTTTGATCGTGCCCTCCGCAAACAGACAGCCACTCATAACGAGTTGGCCGATGATCGTCGCGTACCACATTGCACTCAGAAGAAGCGCCGCGCCTCCCGTCCAGATCGAGAAGTTTATTCTATTTTTCAAGCTTTGGTTGCTCTTAGAGTAGGGAAGGCCTGCTGCTGCAATGCTCGCGATCCCCCAAAACAGGGTCATACTGACCGTTAAAATGATGCTGGCTATGGTTTCGAACATGGTTTCCACTCCTCGTGATCAGATGATTCGTCAGACTGCCGCCCCCGGTTTCGATTTCTGAACCTTATTGTTTATTTTACCGAACGGTTTGAAATAAGAGATCGCCGTCATAAAGATCAACGAGACGATATTGGCAATGGCACCTCCAATTAATGAATAACTTGAATTCAGAAAGGCTGCGTCACTTAGCGCATCGAATCTCTCCTGTTTGGCAATGCGAACGATATGTGATAACCAGTCCCCCATATACTCGATGCCGAAACCAATCAACGATAGGGTAAGGATCAGCTTGATCAAGATCCAATAATGCTTGAATAGCCCCCAATTTGTCCAGACGGACAATACAATACCGGTGAGCAGCGCAACAAGCGCCGTGTACCGGATAAAGACGACATCGATCAAATGCATATTGTCTAAGGTGTAATATAACTGCTCGCCGTTCTCTGCGTTCAACATATACGTGCCGAGCAGCAGCATGCACATCGCTCCGCCAAGCCAGCAGACCACCGAAAGTACATGGATGACGATGATCAACTGCTTTTTCTTGATAGACAATTTGTAAATCATATTCAAATCCTCCCTAACGGTTTCTTTGTTAGCTATACTACCAGCGAAATGTTGCGAACTTGTGGTGAAACTATTTACAGGTTGTGGGGGCTACCAATATCCTATAAAGTGGAAATAAGAATGGATAGGTCTGGGGGCATGGAAATGGGAATCAAGGTTCTGATCGTAGAGGATGAAATCAAAATCGCATCACTCATGGAATCGTTTCTTCAATCCGAAGGATACGATGTCCTGACAGCGATGGACGGCAAAACTGCCTTGCAGCTTTATACTAAACATAAACCGGATATCGTTATCCTAGACTGGATGCTTCCCCATATGAACGGACTTGACACGTGCCGACAACTCAGACAGATAGGTTCTCCCGGTATCATCATGGTCACGGCCAAATCCGAGGAAACCGACAAAATCGTCGGCCTCGAAATGGGAGCGGACGATTATCTGACGAAGCCTTTCAGCTTGAGGGAGCTTTCCGCACGCATCCGCTCATTATTGAGACGTATGAACAGAAACGATACTGAAGGGCACGGCAGCGTACTGCGAAGAGGCGATCTTGCGATTCACGAGGAAAGTCTGCAGGTATTTAAAGGGGTTGAGGAGCTGCATCTCACGCCGACCGAATTCAAGCTCCTGCACCTGCTGGCGTCAAAGCCTGGGCGGGTATACAGCCGAATGCAGCTTCTGCAGCACGCTTTCGAGGAAGAGTTTATCGTCGACGAACGGACAGTGGATTCCCATATCAGCAAGCTTCGCAAGAAGATCGAGAGCGACTGTCGGACCACCGACTACATTCAAACGGTCTACGGATTCGGCTACCGTTTCGGAGCGGAACATGAAAATTAGAACCAAGCTGATCCTGTCGATGAGCGTTTTAATCGTATTTATCATGCTTTTTCTGCTTGCCGTCATACATGTTCAGTTTTACATTTCCCGCGACTTTGCTTATCTTGAGAAAAAAGATACTTTTGAATCATTGAGGAAGGAGTTCGAACACTATTACAGGAATCACGGTGATTCTTGGGAAAATGTCGGCAGCGCAAGGTTTGAATATTCCGGCTCCTTTGCCGAAATCGTTTTGTCCACGGATGGAAAATCCTTGTATCAGCAAGGAAAATTAAGCGCGGACGAACTTCGCAGCGACGGCTACATGCTCGCGCTTAACGAGGAGGACCGGAGGATCGGCAGACTGTACGTGATGAACGATAGGCAGTACAAGATCTATGAGTTTAAAACGATGTGGTACGGCATGCTGCCCAATATCGGCCTAGCTTCTCTGCTTTTCACCTGCATTGCGGCTCTGCTGACTATCTTTTTATTGTCATGGAGACTGACAAGCCCTATTCGCAAAATTATTAAAGGGATCGAGATTATCAAAAAAGGTGACGCTGCAGCAGTCTTTCCCGAACAAAGGAAAGATGAATTCGGAGCGATTTCCAGGGCTCTTCGAGAGATGAACGATTCGCTAGCCGACGCGGAACGAACCCGAAAGCAGCTGATGTCCGATGTCGCTCATGAATTGAAAACTCCACTTATGATCATTCAAGGTGAATTGGAGCTGGCTCATGAGACGGGAGTCTCCCTCTCTGCAGCTAAGCAAGCTTCAATTCACGATGAAGTATTGCGGTTGTCGCGTTTGGTTCATGATGTACTGGAATTGTCCAGGCTTGAAGCCGGCATGACGGAGCTGCGTCCGCGAACGGAGAACCTGGTTGCGCTGCTAGAGAATTTAACGACGAAGACCCGGTTTATGGTGGAGGATAAGCAAATACAGCTGTCCATGTACGCCGAAGAGGAGGTTATTCTCGTTTCGGTGGAAAAATCCCGCATTCTTCAAGCGCTGTACAACATCCTGACGAATGCCATCTACTATACGAATCCTGGTGGACAAATCCGAGTCCTTGTGGAAACAGTACACCTGCCAGACCAACTCCAGCCATATGCCCGTATCCGAGTTGAAGACAGTGGAGTTGGCATATCCGAAGAGGATTTGACCCATATCTTCAACCGATTTTATAGAGCGGATCATTCCAGGGCTCGTCCGAGTGGCGGGACCGGTCTTGGACTCGCGATCGCGCGGCAAAACCTCCTTGCTCACCGGAGCTGGATTGAGGTGCAAAGCGTGATGGGTGAAGGTTCGGTCTTCACCGTCTATTTGCCGATATGCGACGTGCCATGCCGCTAACGTGGCACTATCAGATGATGAAATGAAGTTATCTCAAGATAGACTGATTCGAATATAGAAACAGCGGCAGGCTTAGACATTTTGGCCGGCTGCCGTCGTATCATGATTGAACTATCGTGTCCCGTTAGCTCAATAGCAAATGAATTACAACTCGTTATTACTCCCAAAGCAGCACCGAACAACACTCCCTAGGGATTATTGTTCGGTGTTAGTAAGGTTACTATTGATCTTCTGGTCTTTTGATTTGTAAAGGAGGAGGAATAAGCCAACCTTTTTCTTTGTTCATTTGTAGAATACGACCGCCTAAGGCAGTTTTGGTGAGATGATATTTGGCAAATAAAGCGCCAATGTCTTCTCTAATTGATTGCCCCATTACTGTACTACAAGCAACAATACCCAAAGAAGAGTCAGCCGCTATCTTCGCTGCAATTTCTGGGTCAGTGAATCTTGCACCAACTGGAATATCTTCAAGTTTAGCTGGTGGTCTATCAGGCAAAACAGGTGCAGGCGCAATTCCGTTATCAGTAAGTAATTTATCACATTCTTTGATTTCCAGCTCTGCTTGATTGATGAGATCTTCCAATATTTTTTTAAGATCTTTGTCCCCAGCATGATAAGAGAATGCTTGGTAGCAAGACACAGCGCCGCGCGCTGCTACAGAAGCCATCCATACATTATAGATTTCACCGAAATGCATTGGTTCATCTTTTGGATTTCCACTTAGAATACCCATTAATCTAACTCCTTTTGTTGTTTTTTGTACAAACAAGTCGCCTAACAAATACAGGGGAATTGTTTGGCGAGAAAGCGAGAGCAAGACAATACAACGATTTACTCTTGTTATAACCCTTAAAAGGAATCGTTGCATGCCCTACAATATGATAACCATACTAATTGTAAGTATTCATAAATTTTGATTAAGTAGGGGCAAAACCAAGAAAAGAGAACGGAGAAATGAAAAAATGTTTTCCTAGAAGGAAGAAGTTATATGTGCGGTTGTATGGGAAAGCTCTTGACGACTACCTAAAGAGGTTACAAAAAAGTTGGCCAGTAGCTTATCTACGGCCAACTTTTTTATTGAGCTATCGTGTCCCGTTAGTTCAATGACCGGAGCGATAACTGTACGCTTCCCCAGTACCATTTACATTTCCGTACTCTTCATCAAACCGTTTTGTTCAGCTGTCTCCATCAATTTAGCAATGGATTCCAGCGCAGTCTCGCTGAACTTATACCATTGCCCCTCCACAGCGTCAAAAAGTAGCTCTTTCGGATAGTCTGCCAACTGTTCTTCCGTAAATCCGTTGAGTCCAGATGGACCACTCAAAATATAAGGATCAAATCGTTGGGCACTTTTTCCTGCAGTATCTAGAAAATCATATTGCCCGATTTTCGTATACCACCCAAGAATATCATAATTGTCATGCCACCCATAATTCGTCGGAGCATCCACCTTGGCACCTTTATTCGACTCAAAGAGCGCATAAACCTCTTCGTTATAACGCTTGCCACTGAACTGCTGCCTGTAGCCGCCTATTATCATGTGGTATTCATACTGCAATGTTGTCACTTTCACGCCATTGATCATCAAGGGCGCGGCATCGACCGTAACCGTACCGTTGCTGTAATAGACTGTACAGCCGAATGTTTCCGCTAGAAAGCGAAGCGGAACGAAGGTGCGATTATTGTGAATGTACGGCTGCGCATCCAACTGCAGTGTCTTTCCATCTTTCACTGCGGTGCTGCTGTTCAGTTGCAACGTTACTATCATGTCATTTCTCGTAATCGTCACTTCCGATCCCGACCAATCAACGGTAGCCCCCAGATTTTCGCTGATCACGCGTAAAGGCACCATTGTCCGACCGTTCTTCATCTCAGGCTGTACATCGGATGTAATTGCTACGCCATCCATGATAATCGGATGACTCTCTGCCGCATAAGCAGGCGACGATGCAGCAATGAGGCATAGAGCTAGTGCAGTGCTAAGAATAATTTTTTTCATTGGGTGAATTCTCCTCATATATAAAGATTTTGAAACGTGCGCTTAAAATCGCATGCTGATACTTCCTTACCGTTAATTACGAGACCACTCATCACGACAACTGCCATAATGAATTAAATGATAAGCTTCCTAACTGCACCATTTTTCTATACTCCGCACATAAAATCCCAAAAAATTACCGCTACCATATTCTTCCACAAAACTAATACGCAAAAATTGATGATTTTGTTGTGCAAATTGTCCGTTAGCTGAATGATTGTTACAAAGATAAGACCGGATTTACTTTATTGCCCTCCGGTATTATCCTTTTTACTATTTTAAACTCGCCATTAATTCGACTCTCCGCTTTACCACTATTTGTAATACGGTTCACCGTAGTGCATCCAAGCACAAACATCGATTCGATCACAAAATATACATCCACGTATAAAGCAAAGCCACTCCTGATATGAAGTGACCCCATAAAGTTAGACACCATCTAACAATTGGGGGCACTTCAATAATGGAGTGGTTTCTTATTAGAACTTATTTTCTATTCATATGGGTTATCCTTATTTTTTCGCTACTATTGTAAATGTTTTAGGTATCCCTTTGTCGAACACCTCGGAAGAAAGATTGGGGAGTTCCTCCAGCACTTTAATCGTTAAGCCTTCTCTCGCAATGGATGTGACGATTTCGCCAAGTGTCCAATTACGTAGATAAACCTTGTGAGAAGTTTCATCGATATGTTCCGAATCTGAATACTTAGAATGGGATACATCTTTTTCAATAAGCGATGTATCAAAATAGTCACCTGTAACCTTATGTTTCCTAATGTTTGCTGTTGTTCCCTTTGAGGTTATCAGCTTAGTGGATACAGGGTGAAAGTCTTGCAAAATCATCATTCCTCCATCATTAAGAAGGCTATGAACCAAAATAAATAAAGGGTATATATCAGTGAAATAGTGAAGGATGCCAAATTCAATAAATACAAGGTCATATTGATTTGTTAAATCATCTGAAGGTAAATTCAGTACATCTGAGACGATGTATTTTAATTCAACACCTGCATGATTAGCTAATTCTGTTGCATAACGCTCGTTTTCAGAAGAGAAATCAACAACCGTTACATTTGCTCCTAAAAGTGCTAACGCTACTGCTTTATTTCCGTTTGAGCCAAGTAAATTGATTATGCTCCTACCCTCAATGTTTTCACCCATGAATTTGAAAGCCGTTCCGACTCTCTTTATGGGGTCTTGCTTTATTTTCTCAATAGCTTCCTTCGGCGTTCCAAACCTATTAACCCAAGATTCGTAAGTACCGTTGTTCCATGCTTTTTTATTTTGTTGTGTAGATTCCACTAATCAAACCTCCATATCTTGCCGAAAAGCGGACTTATTACGAACTGGGATATAAGATCAATGATTCATATAATGGGCATATAATTGCTCGAAGGTTGTAAAACGTTCGACTTCTCTGCCGACCTTACCATATTCGACTACATATTCATCCATCATTTCAAGGAACTTCTCTTTAATTACTGGTAAATCACTTGCATCATAGTACTGCATGAGATCAAATTTCTTGGTTCCTTTCTCCGCAGCCATTTCATCAAGATATCCTTGTGCTCCAAAGGCCGAAAGAAAGGCATAGGAGGCATCGTTCGTTTTAACACTGTTCAAGATTTTATTGCGGTAGTTGCACCACAATTCTTCGTAAGTTCCCCTCAGATTATCAAAAGTCGGAGCAGGTTTAACAATGAAGTTATCACACATCTTACTATGTAACCTCGTAACGCTATTCAACATATTAAAAGATGCAATTCGGATATCTTCAATGGTATGAGCTTCGATGACTGACATGTATAAGGATTGGAGATCATCCGGAACATAGCGATACGAGCGTATTTCTTCCAAATATCGCTTGATTCCTCGTTTGATGCAAGTATTATTCATGCTGACCAAGGCATTGACCAGATTGTACAGAACGCCAGCAGATGCATGTCGCACTGAACCGATATCTTCACCCAGCATCGTATCGCTGTATGCTTGCTTAGCCAGATCGATCCATTTTTTTGCTCGATTAAGACACGCTTCTCCTATCGGCTCCGCAAGCGCATCAAGAGCTTTTTGCCTTAAGTCGGTCAATTTCTCCAAATCCTCAGGCTTTGCATAATAGAGAATTTTGAGCTCGGTTAGGCTCGATACGTTGGGACTCTCTAAGGTGGATTGCGCGTGTATTCTTGTATCCCATGGCGTGCAATAGATGTCATATCCAACGTCATCTAAGATGAAGCAATCGGATATTCCCCATCCCCTTTCTGTATTATTAATGATAATTAAATCAAGATCGCTCTTCTCGTGAAAGTCCCCGGTGCTAAACGAACCAGTAAGCCCAATAATTGCGATATCGTCTAGAAAATCTCTTCTTGAGCGTTCGATCACCATGTTGATCAGCAGTTCATTTTTGTCCAGCAGCTTCTTCTTTATGATTTCGTTCATTCGTTACACCCCTTCGTATGAGCCGGCCGTCCTTCATCACAAAAACCTCAACTAGAGTCTATCGATTTAGAGGTGCGGTTGCTATGTATAAGTTGAATTAATTCATCTTTGCACAAAATCCGCTAAACCGTCGATATGACGATATAGCGGATTTCATTAGTTCTTTTATAAATAATTTTCTTTATGCTTTCGCAGGACAAGAAATACCGATCCGCCAACTCCCTTATGCTGACTCCATTGCGGAATAGGGATTTAATCTCGGCGTTTTGAAGAGACCATACTCTTGCTGAGTGTTTTCTCGCCCCATTTTAAGTGTGCCTCTTTGGGTTTTGGGATATAAACCAATTCGCCTTGAACGTATTCTTGAATGATACGAAGCAATTCTTCCGGAAAAATAAACTCGGCTTTTGAATATTTCACGTGCCTCACTCCTTATTTAATAAATCAATAAGTTGCAAAGCCAGTTAGAAGAATATTACGATTCGTCGTTGGCAATGTGATTGTTCCTTTTATTGAGCTATCGTGTCCCGTTAGTTCAACAAACGAATTTAGTTCCAGTTACTTTTTTTCGAGAGAATAACAGTAAAGCCAACCACCTTATAGCCATTTGTTCTGTCGTTCTTAAATGTAATCTGAACAGTATCAGCCTTAGTACGGTTGGTCACATTTCCTTGTATCATGAATTCACGTACATCCGATTTCGCGAGGGGGAGTATTCGGGCTTATCGAAAATAAAATCAGTATGATACTTTTCCGTTAGAATGCTCATTATTTTTGGATGAAGTTCTGTAAATAAGGCTTCTTGCAGAAAAGTTGTATTTGATTTAGGTAATGTTCCATTGCCGAAAGCTGAATTACTACTCGAGGTCAAAGATATTACTGCTATTACAATTGCTATTATCGACCGCCATAGGGTCGACAACTGCAGCCGCATCGTTAAATTTAAAGAAGAGATTGTCCTCAATCGTATAAGTTTCATGTTCTATAAATATGAAAGCGTCAACATAAATATCCGATATTTGCGTTAGATTGGCGGTTCCCGATACATAAAAGCTTAACCAGTTTACAGAGGCGTTCGGCTTGAACATGCCGATCTTCACATCCGTCCATACGTTATCCTCCGTTTCCGACGCAGTGATCGTTTGCTCCGAAATCGTAAAATTCTGATCTGTGATATCGTAAACACCTATTTTGAAAGCATCGCCTGACGGATTGGATGCTGCATGCTTCACCTTAACCTTCACGTAGACATCATATAACGTGCCAGGCTTCAGATGAGAGAAATCCCAATTCATATACTGAATATTCCA
>NZ_JBHTGZ010000010.1:0-293688 GCF_042676425.1 Paenibacillus sp. GCM10027629
CGACGAGGTTGATAGGTTGGAGGTGGAAGCGCAGCAATGTGTGGAGCTGACCAATACTAATCGGTCGAGGGCTTATCCTAAACATAAAACGCAAATTTATTTCGCATCCGGTTTTCAGAGATCAAAAAATCTCTGCTAGAAATTCGTTTGGTGTCGATGGCGGAGGGGTTCCACGCGTACCCATCCCGAACACGACCGTTAAGCCCTCTAGCGCCGATGGTACTTGGACCGCAGGGTCCTGGGAGAGTAGGACGATGCCAAGCAGCAAGACCGCTGTTGAGACTCAGTTCTCGATAGTGGTCTTTTTTGTGTCCACATGTGAATAACTTGTATGGAGATGCAAAGAGTTATCCCATGTGGATAATAGGTTCAAATTCCTTCAATCCACAGCTAAATAGCTGACTATCCACGGTTTGCTCCACATTTCGTGGTTTTTCCTCATTCAAGCATGAGTTATTATGCACAATTCCCTTGTTTATCCACGGGTTCATCCACATCACACACAGCTTATACACGGCATGTGAATGGCGTTGTTTTCGCTCGAATATTTATCCACAGTTCATAAATGTTAGATTAAATGTGTCAAAACGAAAATATGAAGTGCATCTTCATGCGATTTGCGATATCCTATTGTTATTGTGTTCAAAAGCATAAGTACAGAGAACTCTATTAAATAACATCCAGAATATGTAAATTACAAGTTTGATGAGGTGCATGACATGTTGATGATCGGGATTGACGTAGGGACAACGAACAGTAAAGTAGGCGTAATGGACGCGAAAGGTAAAGTGCTTGCAATTGCTAGCCGTCCGACAATTTCATATATGCATGAAGAAGGATTCTCGTATTATGATCCCGAACAGATGTGGGACGATATTACGGGTATGATTCAAGAAGTTACAAGCAATGTTGATGCAGCACAAATTGCTTCGATCGGAATCACGAGTATGGCCGAGAGCGGGCTGATCCTTAATGAGGAGACAGGCAAACCGCAATCGATATTCGTGCCATGGTTCGATACATGTTCACAAGATCAGGCACGCCATATCGCAGCCGAATCCGACGCAATGGAACAGTTCACGAAGTCTGGATTAAATCTATCTTTTAAACTGGGCTTGGCCAAAATTCTCTGGATTCGCAGTCGCAACCCACAAGCACTTGAACAAGGGAAGTGGTTGACGGTATCCGGTTATATTGCATACCGCTTATCTGGTGTGATGGCTTGCGACTATACATTAGCTGCACGTACGTATGCATTCGATTTGAATACGAAATCATGGGATCGCGCGTTCATCGCTCATTTTGGCGTAAATCCAAACTTATTCCCAGAACTGGTTCCAAGCGGAGTACCTCTGGGTAAAGTTACGGATGAAGTACGTACACTTGGATTGCCTGCTCATACGGTCGTAGCGATCGCAGGACATGATCATGTCAGTGCAGCGCTTGCTGTTGGGGCAATCTCTTCTGGAGATGTATACAACTCCATGGGAACGGCCGAGACTTTAGTAGGGATCATCTCTGAACGCAAACTAGGTGCTGAGGAATATCACTCCGGGTTGTCCTACGGGGTCCATGCAGTTCCTGGGCAGTATTTCTGGATGGGTGGGAATTCGTCTTCTGGCGGCTCGGTTGAATGGATCCGGAAGGTTATCGGCGTCAATACATTAGACTATATGACGATGAAGAATGAAGTGGCTTCCTGCCTGACAGGACCTACAGGCATCCTCTATTACCCATATCTCTCAGGATGCGGAGCACCGACACCGGACTCAGGCGCCAAAGCAGCATTTATCGGCTTATCCAAAAGTCATGGCCGTCCACAAATCCTTAAGGCATTGCTCGAAGGGACAGCCTATCAACAGGAATACATCCGTAGAAGCGCAGAACAAGTTACAGGTCAGCACATTCATCAAGTGCGTGTGATTGGCGGCGGAACGCGTCTTGAGCCATGGATGCAGATCAAAGCTGCGGTATCAGGTGTCGAATTGATCTTACCTGAAGTTGATGAAGCTGCCGTGCTTGGCGCAGCCATGATTGCTGCCATTGGAGCGAAGCAATATGCGAATGCGGAAGAAGCGGTCGCAGCGATCCAGCAAGAAGCCAGCCTAAGACGTGTTAGCTACGCCGAAGAAGAGCATCAAGCGTATCAACAATTCTATACGGATAAATTCGTTCCGATTCAAGCAGCGCTTAGGAATTGGGAATTATAAGACAGCACAGCAGAATATAATTGCAGAAAGAGGATGACACGCGGTGTATCGAATTCTTATTGTTGAAGACGATGACAAGATTGCAGCCATTCTAAAAAGGAATTTAGAAAAGTATAACTACGAAGTGATTCGTGGATTGAATTTTGACCAGGTTAAGCAGGAAGTGATCGAGCATGAGCCGCATCTTGTGCTCTTGGATATCAATTTACCGCATTTCGACGGGTATTATTGGTGCCGCCAAATTCGTACCGTATCCAATGTTCCGATTATTTTCGTTTCTGCTCGAACGAGCAATATGGATCAAGTGATGGCGATCGAAAATGGCGGGGACGATTTCATTACGAAACCGTTCGATCTGGATGTCGTCCAAGCCAAAATTAAAGGTACTTTGCGTCGAATTTATGGTGAATATGCTCCTTCGCAGGCGGCGGATCAAGAATCGGAGGAAGATAAGCTTCTTCTCCAATATCAAGGATTGCAGCTTGATCGAGGGAGGAACATCCTGTCTTGGCAGGATCAGCGCACGGAATTGACAAAGAATGAAAGTCTTCTTCTTCAACGACTGTTGTCCACACCAGGAATCATTGTCAGTCGGGAAGAGCTGTTAGAGCTCTTATGGGATGATGTGCAATTCGTGGATGATAATACGCTCTCTGTGAACGTAGGACGTGTACGGAAGAAGCTTGAGGAACTGGGCATTAAGGATGCCGTCGATACGATACGCGGACAAGGGTATCGGTTCGTTCAAGAATGGGGGAAACCGCAGTCATGAGACGCATGGTTCTGCAGGTTCTTCGTTCTTATCTAAAGGATCGTATTGTCCTTATTTTCACGTATTACGTGGGTATCCTTCTTACGGTGATCTTAAGTTGGCTAGATATATTAGGTCAGGGTCTCGGCTTCATGAAGTCGGAGAACCTGATCTATTTGCTTATTTTATCGACATTCATTCTCGGTCTCGGACTTACATTTGATTTCATGCGGCAGCGCAGATTCCTTATGACGATGGTTCAAATGAGTAACAATACGAATCCTGACCTGCAAGAGATCATTGGAATGGCTTCGGGGACAACCGAAGAACAGGAATGGACGCATGGGGCGCTACATCATCAATATCGGGCTTACATGGATCAATTGAACGCATTGCAGCTGAATCAGGAGCAGCAGCATCATTTTACCAACCAATGGGTGCATCATATGAAGACACCGGTGTCTGTGATTGATCTGCACATTCAAGAGACGAAGAATAGTGAGCAGTTGGAAGAGACGAAGTCTGCTTTGACGAGTATCCAAGAGGAAAATGAACGGATTCGCCTCGGACTCGAAATGATGCTGCATACGGCCAGATTGGACAAATTTGAATTTGATCTTCATGTACAACGTATCGACCTGATTGCATTGGTTCGCCAAGTCATTAATGAGCACAAAAAGGCATGCATTCATGGCGGGATTTTTCCGAAAATCGAGTGTGATGAACCGCTGATCGAAATCGAGACAGATGAGAAGTGGATGCGGTTTATATTAAACCAATTAATCATCAATGCAATTAAGTATTCCAAGCTGAAACCGGGTACGAAGCAGCTTACGATTCGTGCAGCACGCTCAGAGGACAGTGCGGAGACGATCTTGCGAGTCATCGATACGGGAATAGGGATTGCGGCACATGATTTGCCTCGTGTGATTGAGCCGTTCTTTACAGGAGAGAATGGTAGAAAAGGACCGGAGTCGACAGGGATGGGATTATTCTTGGTGCATGAGGTCATCCAGAAGCTTGGTGCGCAGATTGCATTCGAATCTACGGAAGGTGAAGGTACGACGGTTACGCTCCGCTTCCGATCCACAGGGATCTACCATGAAGTATTGAAGAAGCCAATCTTTCAATAATGTAAGAAATCGGATTTGAATTTGCAAGACGGATCAATAGGTGATCATGATTGTTTTCCATATAATGAGAAACATAAGGAATGAATAATGGAGGGGACAACTCATGACCGTTCTACAAGCAGAGCAGTTATGTAAAATATATGGTTCGAGCAAGAGTGTTCAATATCGAGCGTTGAATAATATCGGGATTAAGATCCAAGAAGGGGAGTTCGTTGGGGTGATGGGCCCCTCAGGCAGCGGTAAGACAACCCTGCTCAATATCCTTGCGACGATCGATAAGCCTACGTCAGGCCGCGTATATATTAATGGCAAGGATCCCGCAACGCTCAGCAATAAACAGCTAGCAATATTTCGCCGCAGGGAGCTCGGATTTATTTTTCAAGATTTCAATCTGCTGGACACGCTATCGATGAAGCAGAATATCATTCTACCGCTTGCCCTTGAGAAGATGCCGGCTGCTGAGACGGATAAGCGACTACAGGCGATTGTTGAGCTGCTGGGAATCACACATATTCTTGATAAAAGAACGTATGAGGTGTCCGGGGGTCAGAAGCAGCGTGCGGCGATCGCACGTGCGATGATTCATACGCCATCGATTATTCTCGCTGATGAGTTAACGGGCAATCTCGACTCGAAAGCCGCGAAAGATGTGATGGAGTCTCTGAAAGATCTGAATCAAAAGATACGTGCGACAATTTTGATGGTCACGCATGATCCTTTTGCCGCAAGTTATTGTGATCGGATTGTATTTATTAAGGATGGGAGCTTCTTCTCGGAAATTCGTCGCGGCGCGAACCGCCCAGCGTTCTTTCAGCAGATATTGGATGCGTTAAGCGTGTTGGGAGGCAATTTCGATGACCTTTCGCGAACTCGCCATTCATAATATTAAAGGCAATTGGCATCGTTATGGGGCTTATTTCTGGAGCAGTGTCTTCTCTGTGATGGTCTTCTTCATCTATGCGTCGTTCCTCAATCATCCAGACATTATCCACGGCGTGATGCGTGCCGCGAAATCCGTGAAGAACAGTCTTATCATCTGCCAAGTCATCGTGATGGTCTTTTCTTTTTTTTTCGTCCTCTACGCGATTACGTCATTTATTCGGACCAGGAAGAAGGAATTCGGTTTATTCAGCTTGTGTGGGATGACGTCAGGGCAGTTAAAATGGATGATCCTCCTGGAGAATATGTTGATCTCAACGCTTGCGATCTTGGTCGGCATCGTGTTCGGGCTGATGTTCAGTAAGCTATTCTATATGGGGATCGGGGTGCTGATTGGCAGTGAGCTACCGCTTCGATTTGCGGTGTCGATGAAGGCGGTGCTGCAGACGGCTCTCGGGTTCACCCTTTTGTTCTTGACGATAACCGTCTATTCCATTTTGAAAGTCGGTCGCGCAGAGATTATTGAACTGATTCAGGCATCGCGACAGCCCAAGAAGCCGCCGATTGCGTCGAAATGGCTGCTCCTCGTCACGGTGCTCAGCCTTGGTGGATGCTACTACATGGCTTATATCATGTCTGCGCAGACAGCTCTCGTCTTCTTCATGCCCATTATGACGCTGGTGATGATTGGGACGTACTTCTTGTATACCCAAGGCAGCGTTGCGATTCTGAACCGACTGCAGCGAAGCCGCCGAATCAGTTATCATGGGACGAACCTCGTCACGCTCGGTCAACTGCTCTTCAAGGTTAAAGATAACGCACGTGTCCTATTCATGGTCTCTATTCTGAGTGCAGTCGTGTTGACGGCGTCCAGTACGGCCTATATTATGGACCGGCAGACGTATGCGCAGTTTAAAAATAATTTTCCGCAGACCTATAGTTATATTGAGCAAGGACTGAATACGCATCAAGTTGCGAATCCACAGGATATCGTTCGCGTGCTTCAGGAGAGTGGGCATACCCTGAGTTATAAACTGCATACAGCAGGGTTCAAGGTCCGGTCCGAGCTGCTGAACTATCCGGGGGGGCAGAGTGAGCAAGATAATTTCGTCATTTCAGCGCGAGATTATAATGAGGCCGTATCCCATATAGGAAAACGGTCGATCCAGGTGGAGAAGGATCATGCCGTGCTCGTACTGCCTTTTGATGATATGGGTGCTTATCAAGCCGTGCAACCGGGGGAGGTCGTGAAGAGCATACGAAGTGACGGCAAGCCGCTCATACTCACCGTGGATGAGCAGCGCAGCGGGTCGCCTTTCTCCAGACACTCGGGATTCTCTCAGTTTCTTGTCATGAATACGGAGCAGCATGATGCGGTGATGCAAGGGATCGCTGATCAGGACAAGTTCGTGAACTATGCCTTCGAAGTGAAGGATTGGGAGACGATTACGGATCAGACGAATGGGAAAGTGATGGCTCTGGTAAAGGATAAAGCTACGTTCGATAGTCGTTTGACCTACTATTTGGATGTGAAGCAAACCTCGGGGATTACCTTATTCGTCGGTATCTTCGTAAGTCTATTATTCGTGATCGCGACAGGGAGCATTCTCTATTTCCGCTTGTTCACCGAGATTGAAGAAGACCGGGAGCATTACCGAGCCCTCGCTCGCATGGGTATGACCGTGATGGAGATGAAACGGGTGGTGAATGCACAGGTGGCGATTCTGTTCTTCCTGCCGTGCATTGTCGGATTAATTCATTCCGCCTTCGCCATGAAGGCGCTTGGCAATCTGTTATTCATAAGCACATGGGGGTATGCTTCTATTGTGGCTGGTATTTTCATAGGCGTTCAATTTGTATATTTTGTGGCAGCTAAGCGAAACTACCTTCGTCGCGTGATGGGAGAGCTCTAGTGTGATATAATAGAGGCAGCAGGTACGAGATTTGGGGGATAGGATGAATTCATTACAGATTGTCTTGTGTGTGGTTTACCTCTTGATGAATATCATAAGCTACCAAGTGATGGCGGCGGATAAAGTCCGGGCCAAGAAGCACAGGCAGAGAGTGCCTGAACGTACTTTATTTACGCTTGCGGCGCTTGGTGGTGGATTAGGTTCCATGCTTGCGATGCAGCGTAAACGGCATAAAACGAAACATTGGAGTTTTCGTCTAGGTATGCCACTATTATTTATTGTGAATGTGATTGTATATGGTTATCTATTTCAGGCGGTATAATAAACTCCCGAATCCTTTCTGCTTAATTCACACTGGAAGAGAGTGATAGGTATGTTATTCAACAACGTGTTAGTGCCTTATGATGGAACAGAACAATCGAGGAAAGCACTTGAATCTGCGATCGACATGCTTAGGCTTAATCCAGCGGCGAAGCTCTTCGTACTGCATGTCTATGACTTCAAGAAAATGTACATGGCGGATTCGGTGCTAACGGTACCTGTCAGCGTGAACATGGAGCAGTATGAGATTGCGGAACAAATTGTTGAAGAAGCGAAGCAGCGGGTTGCATCCCTTGCGAATGAGACCCATGTAGAGCTCCAGCAAGGTACACCTGCGCAGATGATTCTTGAGTTTGGGAAGAAGCATGCCATCGACTTCATCGTCATTGGCAGCAGAGGCTTGCGCCCGATCGGTGAATGGGTACTCGGTAGCGTCAGCCACCATGTGGTGCAGCATACGCAAGTACCGGTCCTGGTTATAAAATAATAAACGTAAATCACACAAGCTGGCGTCTGTTTATCAGGCGCCAGCTTGTTATGTATAACCCCAGGCTAATGCTATAATGGTGGGGATATGATTGCTTATGGTTGAAAAATTTCTAAGTTCAATAGGGGTCAAAAAGTTGACTTATCAGCACCGAGAAGGTTACTTGAAGTTGAAGAAAGAGGAGCGGAGTTTAGGAGTAGCCTAAATGAGCACCGGAGTTCAAAGCTGAAAGTAAGATTCGATGTCGATACGACTTCATGAGTTATCTTCGTGTTCATAAGTTAACCTTTTGACTTCCATTAAAGGAGTAGGGAATGAAGACATTAGTGTTGGCTGAGAAGCCCTCCGTAGCGAGGGAAATAGCAAGGGTGATGGGAAGTCACCAGAAGCATAAGAGTTATTTTGAGGGTCCGAAGTATATCGTGACCTGGGCTCTCGGGCATTTGGTCGGCCTGGCGGAGCCTGAAGATTATGACGTGAAGTACCGGACATGGGAGCTTGAGCATCTACCGATCATGCCGGAGAAGATGAAGTTGAAGGTGCTGCGCGAGACATCGCATCAATTCAAGGCGGTCCAGCAGCTTGCAGGTCGTCAGGATGTGGCGGATCTCATCATCGCGACGGATGCGGCGCGTGAAGGGGAACTGCTCGCACGATGGATCATGGCGATGGTGAAATGGAAGAAGCCGTTCCATCGGCTCTGGATCTCTTCACAGACGGACAAGGCCATCCGTGAAGGGTTTGCGAACTTGAAGCCTGGATCACAGTATAACCGTCTGTATGAGTCGGCACGCTGCCGTGCTGAGGCGGATTGGCTCATCGGGCTCAATGTGACGCGTGCGCTCACCTGTAAATTCAATGCGCAATTGTCGGCGGGCCGTGTGCAAACGCCATCGCTCGGGATGATTATGGATCGGGAGAATGAGATTCGTAACTTCCGTTCTGCGGAATATCATACGCTCCAAGGGGAGTTCGATGGTTTCCAGGCACAGTGGCGGCCACGCGGAGGTCAGGGTGACGGCCGAATTTTCGAACCGAATCAAGCTGAAGCTTTGCGCGGCAAAGTGGACGGGAAGAAGGGCAAGGTCACCTCGGTGAAAAAATCCGAGAAATCGGAGCCGCATCCGCTTGCGTATGACCTGACCGAATTACAACGGGATGCGAATAAGCGGTATGGCTTCTCTGCGAAGCAGACTTCGAACGTACTGCAGAGACTGTATGAGCAGCATAAGCTCGTGACGTACCCGCGTACGGATTCTCGTTATCTATCCAGTGATATGACGGACACGCTGCCAGAGCGTATTCGCTCGGTTGCTGTTGGGCCTTATGCCGCGATGGCCAAGCCTCTCTTACGCGGCAAGCTGGCGATCACGCGTCGTGTGGTAGACGATTCGAAAGTATCTGATCATCATGCGATCATTCCGACCGACCAGACGGTCATTCTGAACGCGTTATCGAATGAGGAGCGGAAGCTCTATGATCTGATCGTGAGACGGTTCTTGGCTTTATTTTATCCGGCGGCGAAGTATGAATTAACGGCCTTAACGATCGATGTTGAAGGCGAGACGTTCACGACGCGTGGCAAAACAGTGATTCAGAGCGGTTGGCGCGAAGTGTATGGACAAGAAGATAGCTGGGACGATGATGAGGACGAAGCGGGTGCCGGGCGTGAGGATGATCGTACGGGTACACAACTGCTGCCAAGTTTGCGTGATGGAGAAACGGTTCAGTTGAAGCGGGCGAACCTCCGTAAAGAACGGACACAGCCTCCGAAGCGGTATACCGAAGCATCGCTGCTCGGTCAAATGGAGAAGTACGGTCTCGGAACGCCTGCGACACGCGCGGATATTATTGAGAAACTCGTCTCAAGCGATACGATCGAGCGTCAAGGTTCTTCGCTGCATCCGACGGGAAAAGGCGTTCAGCTCATCGAGCTTGTAGCTAGCGAATTGCGGACACCAGAGCTTACAGCGAAATGGGAGCAAGAGCTTGAGAAAATCGCACGTGGTCAAGGCGGTACCGAGCCATTCATGAAAGGGATTCGCCAAATGGCGGAGAGTCTAGTGAGTGGTGTGAAGACAAGTGATGCTGCGTATAAACCGCATAACTTGCTGAATAGTCGTTGTCCAGAATGCGGCGAGAAGATGATGGAGAAGAAGGGGAAGCGCGGTAAAATGCTCGTCTGCTCCAGCGGG
Source organism: Paenibacillus sp. GCM10027629 (assembly GCF_042676425.1). NCBI lineage: Bacteria > Bacillati > Bacillota > Bacilli > Caryophanales > Paenibacillaceae > Paenibacillus > Paenibacillus sp. GCM10027629. The sequence goes on from NZ_JBHTGZ010000010.1 coordinate 9,890, forward strand.
GACTGCAGTTATCGGAGATCCGGCGAGAAGCAGCTTTCCAATCGACGTTGTCCACAATGCCACAAGAAGATGGAATTGAAGGATGGGAAAGCTGGCAAGTACGTACAGTGTCTCGGTTGTAATGTCATCGAAGTGCTGGATGGCGAACGCGGCGGTCGCGTGAATAAGCGGGAGCAGCAGCAGCTCGTGAAACAGTTCGAGAAAAAAGAATCGATGGGCTCAAGTCTGGGCGATGCATTGCGCGCGGCGCTTGAACGAAATGAGTGAATTGTCTGAAAATACGAACTTTAATTTAATGTAAACATTTAAATGTTCGTCTTTAAGTTGACATCTCATGTAATGGACTGATAATATAGGGATATAAAGTGGCGAGCCACGAATAAAATGATCTCGTATAATTATGGGGATATGGCCCGAAGTTTCTACCCAAAGACCTTAAATTTTTGGACTACGAGTGAAAGTTGTGCATCTGGCGAAGACAGTATTGAAATATGGGTTATTGCTGTCGAAATGAACTGTCGATTGATGCGGGATTGGCGCTCTGTGAGTGGGATGCTGTTGCGAATCGACGGTGACGCGAGTGTACAAGACTCTTTCATTTAATTATTCCTAAAAAAAGGTCCGAAGATAGAACAATGTGTACGGTTGTTTACGTATACGCCTATCCGAGGACCTTATTCATTTTCATACATTACTGAATCGATAGAAAGTGGGTTATGACATGTCAGTACAAGTAGGCGTCATTATGGGCAGTCAGTCCGATTGGGAGACAATGAAGCATGCATGCGACATGCTGGATGAGCTGGGGATTACGTATGAGAAGAAAGTCGTATCGGCTCACCGTACGCCGGACCTGATGTTCCAATATGCGGAGAGCGCTGTGGAGCGCGGATTGAAAGTGATTATTGCTGGCGCAGGAGGCGCAGCGCATCTCCCAGGTATGGTAGCAGCGAAGACGATTCTTCCCGTGATCGGCGTACCTGTAAAGTCGTCTACCTTGAATGGTCTCGATTCCCTTTTATCGATTGTACAAATGCCGGGGGGCATTCCGGTTGCAACGGTAGCGATTGGCAATGCCGGCGCGACGAATGCAGGGCTGCTTGCAGCGCAAATCATCGGCGCATTTGATCCAGCGGTGCAAGAACGGGTGCAAACGCGTCGTGATGCAATTCGTGATCATGTGCTCGAAGGCAGTGATTCCTTATGATGGAATCGAGAGTGAGTACATCGCGTGAGAAAATCATTGCCACGGGTTCAACGATTGGTGTCCTTGGCGGCGGGCAGTTGGGACGGATGATGGCATTAGCGGGAAGCAATCTAGGCTATCGATTCGTGACACTGGATCCGATGCCGGATGGACCTTGCGGGCAGATCGCGGAGCAGATCATCGCGAACTACGATGATAAGGATGCAGCGAGACATCTCGCAGCGAAAGCGGATGTCATCACGTATGAATTCGAGAACGTAGATGCTGAAGTTGCGGCGATGCTGATGGCAGAATCTTATGTGCCGCAAGGCAGTGAATTGCTCTATACAACGCAGCATCGTCTGCGGGAGAAACGGGCGATTGAAGCCGCTGGTGTACGAGTTGCTCCCTATGCAGAGATTACGAGTGAAGAGGATCTTCGCACAGCGGTGGAACGGTTCGGATTGCCTTGTGTATTGAAGACGGCAACAGGCGGCTATGATGGCAAAGGGCAATGGGTCATTCGTTCGATGGATGAAATCCCCGAAGCTTATGCAACCCTCGCGGCTGCGAAGACAGAGCTTGTGCTTGAACAATTCATTCGGTTTACGAAGGAGTTGTCCGTCATTGCAGCGCGAAGCCCACGCGGTGAAGTGAAGGCTTTTCCGGTGGCAGAGAATATTCACGTGAACAATATTTTGCATCTATCGATTGTTCCCGCTCGGGTGTCGTTCGATGTACAAGATCAAGCGGAAGCGTTGGCGATACGAATTGCGGAATCGATGAATGTCGTCGGATTGATCGCGGTGGAGTTATTCTTAACGGAAGATGGCGAATTATTCGTAAATGAATTAGCCCCAAGACCACATAATTCAGGGCATTATACGATGGAGGCCTGTAGAACCTCGCAGTTCGAACAGCATGTGCGGGCCATTTGCAATTTACCTCTTGGAGACACAAAGTTATTGACACCTGTCGTTATGGTCAATGTGCTAGGAGAGCACGTTGAACCGCTGCTTGCGCATATGGCGCAGGAAGATGAGGCGGCTGTGGCATTTAATGTAGCTCCGAAAGTTCATCTATATGGGAAAAAAGAAGCGAAAGAAAAACGGAAAATGGGCCATGTGAACGTCTTAGTAGATCACTTGGATGACGCCCTCGCATGGATCGACAAAACACAAATTTGGAGGAATCAATAAATGTTAGAACGTTACAGCAGACCGGAAATGAGAGCCATTTGGACGGAAGAGAATAAATTCAATTCTTGGTTAGAGGTTGAAATCTGTGCTTGTGAAGCATGGGCAGAGCTTGGTGTCATTCCGAAGGAAGATGTTGCAGCACTTCGTAAAGGTGCAAGCTTCAATATCGATCGGATCTATGAAATCGAACAAGAAACACGCCATGACGTCATCGCGTTCACGCGTGCCGTATCCGAATCCCTAGGCGAAGAGCGCAAATGGGTGCACTACGGACTAACTTCGACAGACGTTGTCGATACAGCGCTTGGTTATGTTTTGCGTCAAGCGAATGAAATTATCGAGAAAGACATTGTCCAATTTATCGACATTTTGAAAAATAAAGCTCTTGCATACAAACATACGCCGATGATGGGCCGTACGCATGGTGTGCATGCCGAGCCGACTACCTTTGGTCTTAAGATGGCACTCTGGTATGAAGAAATGAAGCGTAACTTGGAGCGTTTCCGTCATGCGGCGAACGGCGTGCAATACGGTAAAATTTCCGGTGCTGTTGGAACATACGCGAATATTGACCCCTTCGTAGAGAAGTATGTATGTGAGAAATTAGGAACAACTGCTGCTCCAATCTCGACGCAAACGTTGCAGCGTGACCGTCATGCAGAATATATGGCGACACTTGCGTTAATCGCGACAAGCTTGGATAAATTCGCAACGGAAATTCGCGCCTTGCAGAAGAGTGAAGTGCGTGAGGTAGAAGAAGCATTCGCTAAAGGCCAAAAAGGATCTTCCGCGATGCCGCACAAACGCAACCCAATCGGCTGCGAAAATATTTCCGGCCTTGCGCGTGTCATCCGCGGCTTCATGGTATCTGCTTACGAGAATGTGCCGCTCTGGCATGAGCGCGATATCTCGCACTCCTCGGTTGAACGTGTGATTTTGCCGGATGCGACAATGCTCTTGAACTATATGTTGAATCGCTTCGGTAACATCGTGAAGAACTTGACGGTGATGCCAGAGAACATGAAGCGCAACATGGAAAGAACGTATGGCGTACCGTTCTCGGGACGCGTGATGACGAAGCTGATCGACAAAGGCATGAGCCGTGAGCAAGCGTATGATACGGTTCAACCGCGTGCGATGCAAGCATGGGAAGAGCAACGCAGCTTCCGTGAGATTATCGAAGCAACACCTGAAATTGCAACCGTGTTAAACGCCGAAGAAATCGCGGATGCATTCAATCCAGCTTGGCATTTGAAGCATGTCGATACGATTTTTGCTAACTTAGGCTTGGAATAGAAGAGGGAGAAGGGGAGGAACAACGTGTCTGTCAGAGCGATTTCGACTGCTGTTGATCTAGTTAAAGCGCCGCTGCTCTATAAAGGGAAAGTGCGCGAGTTGTACGATCTTGGGGAACATTATTTAATCGTCGTGACCGACCGCATTTCCGCTTTTGACTATGTACTGGAGCCGGCGGTTCCTGAGAAGGGAAATGTACTCAATCGCTTGGCGGCATTCTGGTTCGAACAGACGGCGGCAATTGAGCCGAATCATGTCGTTCATACGGATGTCGAGAAACTAGGGGATTTGGTGACCGAGCCTGCAGCATTGAAGGATCGCATCATGGTTACCAAAAAAGCAGAACGTATCGATATTGAATGTGTCGTGCGCGGGTACATTACAGGTGGCGGATGGCGACAGTATCAGCAATCGGGTTCGATTAACGGGATCACATTACCGCAAGGGATGAAGAAGAATGAGCGCTTCGCAGCGCCAATCTTCACGCCGGCTGCGAAAAATGATGTAGGACATGATGAAGACATCTCATTCGATCGTATGAAGGAACTGGTCGGCGAAGAGTTAGCCCATGAACTGCAAGTGAAGAGCCTCCAGCTCTACACCTTCGCACATGCTTATTGCGAGCAGCGCGGCATTATCCTCGCGGATTGCAAGTTCGAGTTCGGCTTGATCGACGGCAAGGTGATATTGATTGATGAGTTGTTTACCCCGGATTCCGCACGGTTCTGGGCGAAAGAAAATTATGCATTGAACATCGAGATTGACAGTATGGACAAAGAGCCTGTGCGCACGTATCTGGCGAACAGCGACTGGGATAAGAACAGCGTGCCGGATCCGTTGCCGGCTGAAGTGGTGGCGGAGACGACGCGTCGGTACCAGGATATTTATCGTCGGTTGACGGAGTAGATTGGAATGATGATGAAATCAGTGGGTCGGGGAGGGGTGTCACTCTCCAGCCGCTTCTTGTCCGCCCTTTGCTTTGATTAGATAGTAGGTGGCAAAGGGCTCCCAAAGAGCGGACGTAGACTCTTCCGAGTGACACCCCTCCTCCTATTGAATTTCATCATCATTGCCTGTGCCGTCCCCCTCACGCAGGGGAGGGGGCAGGGGTACACCGTTCAGCCAGAGGCGAGAACGGTGTCATGCGAATGACGCTGGAAGCGAGTGCGCCGAGAATCGGTCGCACGGCAAAGCGAGAAGCGTATGGCAGTTGCTGTTCAGGCGAAGCAGAGAACGGCTTCTGTGTCTAGCGGAGCCAAGCTGAGAGCGAGTGCGCTGAGAATCAGCCGCACGGCAAGCGAGAAGCGCTGGGGAGTAGCTGTTCAGGCAAAGCCTAGAACAGCCCCGCGTCTAGCGGAAATCGCAAGCAGCAAGGGCGCCGAGCATCGGCCGCACGATGAAGCTGCAAGCGTAGGGTTTATACAAGGAGTAGAGCGTGTGCGCCGGGGTTGCCAGATGCAACCCCAACGCACAGTAGCGCTCCTAGCACAGGGTATCGACCGAGGCAAGCCCTTACGCATCTCCACCGATAGATTTGAAGTTACTAGATTCGCACGCATGGCAAGCGTATGTGGGACGATGTTTCGGTCGTGCTAGAAGCACGATCGAAACATCGTCCCACATGGGAGCGATCATTGCACACAAGCAGATAGATTCCGCCACAGTCAGTCATTCGGCCGATTTCGGGGTCCAGGGGCGTAGCCTCTGGGGTCCCCTTTCCAGATGGAAGGGGGATTTAGGGGGATGGCAAAAAGGTTTTTTAAAATAAGGCCCCCTGCCCAAGGGAATAAACAATCTCCATTTTTATCAATAATTTTTCACTCTAGGAGGAAATAATCGATGTTCAAAGCAACCGTGTATGTCACTGTGAAGGAAAACGTATTGGATCCGCAAGGCGTTGCCGTTCAAGGCGCACTTCATTCCATGGGATTTAGTGAAGTAAGCAAGGTTCGAATCGGAAAGTATATGGCGTTCGAAATCGATACGACAGATCGCGCGGAAGCAGAAGAACGCGTGCGTCAAATGTGCGAAAAACTGTTGGCGAATACGGTAGTGGAAGACTATCGCTTTGAATTGGAGGGTTAAGGGAATGAATTTTGCAGTTCTCGTATTTCCAGGTTCCAACTGCGATATCGATTGCTATAAAGCAGTGGAACAGACAGTTGGGCAGCCGGTTGATTACGTATGGCATACAGCGACGGACTTATCCAAATATGATTGCATCTTGATTCCTGGTGGATTCTCCTACGGTGACTACCTACGCAGCGGCGCGATTGCACGCTTCGCACCGGTTATGGCTGAAGTGGCGAAGGCTGCAGCAGCAGGTAAATATGTGATGGGGATCTGCAATGGGTTCCAAGTATTGACGGAAGCGGGATTGCTGCCGGGTGCACTTCGCCGGAACATGTCTTTGAAATTCCGCTGCCACTCGACAATTCTACGTGTAGAGAACAATAAGACAGCTTTCACGAACCAGTATGAAGTTGGCGAAATGATCGATATTCCGATCGCGCATGGCGAAGGCAACTACTATTGTGACGAAGCAACGCTTGAACAATTGAAGAAGAACGACCAGATTATTTTCCGCTATTCGGATAACCCGAACGGCTCCATGGAAGATATCGCAGGGATTTGTAACGAACAGGGTAATGTCCTGGGTCTTATGCCGCATCCAGAGCGCGCAGTGAATCAGCTGTTAGGCTCGGAAGACGGTAAGAAAATGTTTACATCGATTTTGAATGCATGGAGGGAACAACATGACGCAGCAAGTATCGGCTAAGGAGCCAACAGCACAGCAAATCGCTGATCAGCAAATTTACAAGCAATTTGGCGTATCCGAATCCGAGTACGCATTAATCTGTGGATTTCTAGGCCGTCAGCCGAACTATACCGAGATTGGTGTATTCAGTGTCATGTGGTCAGAGCACTGCGCATACAAGAACTCGAAACCGCTGCTTCGCCGCTTTCCGGTAACCGGAGAACGTGTCCTGATGGGACCGGGCGAAGGCGCAGGGATCGTCGACATCGGCGACAATCAAGCGGTTGTATTCAAAATCGAAAGTCACAATCACCCTTCCGCGGTTGAGCCGTATCAAGGCGCAGCGACAGGGGTGGGCGGGATTATCCGCGATATTTTCTCGATGGGTGCAAGACCTGTTGCCCTATTGAATTCTCTACGTTTCGGGAAACTAGAATCCGAACGTGCGAAATATTTGTTCGAGCATGTCGTGTCTGGGATTGCGGGATACGGGAACTGTATCGGGATTCCTACCGTTGCAGGGGAAGTGATGTTCGATGAGAGCTATGAAGGCAACCCGCTCGTCAATGCCATGTGTGTGGGTCTCATCGATCATGATAAAATTCAACGCGGCGTTGCCAAAGGGATTGGGAATCCAGTGTTCTACGTTGGTCCTCCAACAGGACGTGACGGGATTCATGGCGCGACATTCGCATCCGAGGAATTGACAGCTGAGACGGAAGCCAAACGTTCGGCGGTACAAGTCGGCGATCCATTTATGGAGAAGCTGGTTATGGAATCAACATTGGAATTAATTAATGCCGGTATCGTTGTCGGTATTCAAGATATGGGTGCAGCAGGCTTAACTTGCTCTAGCGCAGAGATGGCGAGTAAAGCAGGGAACGGCCTCGAGCTATACTTGGATGAAGTGCCGCAGCGCGAGCCGAACATGACGGCGTATGAAATGATGCTGTCCGAGTCGCAAGAACGGATGTTGTTCGTGGTTGAACCGAAGGACGAAGCGCAAGCGATGGAGATCTTCGAACGTTGGGGCGTTATTTGTGCCAAAGTCGGTAAAGTAACCGATGATGGTCGTCTGCGTCTGATCCACAATGGCGAAGTGGTCGGCGATATGCCAGTGCAAGCACTTGTTGACGAGTGTCCGGTATACAACAAACCATCGGCTGTTCCTGCGTATTACACAGCGAACGAGAGCATCGATACAACGCGTTATGAAGAAGTGACGGACTTGAACCGTGCATTAGAGCAAGTTCTTGCTTCCCCAACGGTAGCAAGCAAAGAGTGGGTCTACAACCAATATGACCACATGGTTCGTACGAGCACAGCGGTTCGCCCGGGTTCGGACGCAGCAGTTGTTCTTGTAGACGGCACGCGCAAAGGGCTTGCAATGACAACGGACTGTAACGGTCGTTACGTCTATCTTGATCCTGAGGTAGGCGGACGCATCGCGGTCAGTGAAGCGGCTCGTAACATCGTTTGTTCCGGTGCTGAACCACTAGCGATTACGGATAACCTCAACTTCGGCAGCCCGGAGAAACCGGATATTTTCTGGCAAATGGAGCGTTCTGTAGATGGCATGGCTGAAGCTTGCCGTGAGCTCAATACGCCGGTTATCGGCGGAAATGTCAGCTTGTATAACGAGAACAAGAGCGGCGCGATCTACCCGACACCAGTCGTCGGGATGGTAGGGCTTGTACACGATACAGATCATATTACAACGCAAGCATTCAAGAACGAAGGCGACGTGATCTTCCTACTTGGAGATACGCAAGCAGAGCTTGGCGGCAGTGAGTTCCAATACGTCGTTCACGGCGTAACCGAAGGCAGACCGCCGCAACTCAATCTGGCGACAGAACGTACATTACTCCACACGGTGCTTGGCGCGATTCAGCAGGGACTTGTGGCATCGGCGCATGATTTGTCCGAAGGCGGTATTGCCGCAGCCGTAACAGAGAGCTGCATTAGCGGCAACATTGGCGCTTCGGTAAATTTCGCAACAGAATTACGCCCGGATTTCGCATTATTCAGTGAGAGCCAATCCCGCATTCTATTAACAGCATCTTCATCACATGCTGAAGCGTTGGCGACTTATGTGCGTGAGCAAGGGGTACCTGTTCAGCAAATCGGAACCGTGCAAGGCAGCGATCTAACCATCACGGTGAACGGCAAACCTGCAATCGCAGCTCCTGTATCTCAATTTGCGAAGGTTTGGAAGGATGCGATTCCATGTCTCATGAAATAAATGCATCTGAGACCACTCCGAAGTTGTGGGTAGGCGAGTACTACAATGAGGGTATGGGTCGAGACGATATTTTTGACAAGTTAAAAGAGGAATGCGGCGTGTTCGGGGTGTTCGGTCACCCCGACGCAGCATCCTTGTCGTATTATGGCTTGCACGCTCTTCAGCATCGTGGTGAAGAGAGTGCGGGGATCTGTGTCACAGATGGCGGCGACTTTAACTATCACCGCGGAATGGGACTTGTGAAAGAGGTGTTCGATAAAGACCTTTTAGCGTCCTTGATCGGCTCCCGGTCCATCGGTCATGTTCGTTACTCGACATCAGGCGAGAGTAAGCTCGCCAACGCGCAGCCGCTTGTGTTCAAGTACCGTGACGGAGATCTTGCGATTGCGACGAACGGAAATATTGTGAATGCGAATCAAATTCGTCGTGAACTCGAGTCTTCGGGTTCGATTTTCCAGACATCGAGTGATACCGAAGTGCTCGCGCATCTCATCGCGCGGTCATCCAAGGATTTCGTCACCGCGACGAAAGAAGCGCTTCAGAAGCTGGTTGGAGGTTTTGCGTTTCTCATCATGACGAACGACAAGTTGATCGTTGCTTCTGACCCGAACGGGCTTCGTCCGATTACGATGGGGCGTCTCGGCGATGCGTATTTGTTCGCTTCGGAGACATGTGCATTCGAAGTCGTTGGCGCAGAGTTGATTCGCGATATCCAACCCGGAGAAATGCTTATTCTGGATAGCACAGGCATGAAGGAAGATCGTTATACCGAGATGCAGCGTCGTTCGTTATGCGCGATGGAATACATCTATTTCTCCCGTCCGGATACGGATTTGAACGGTTCCAATCTTCACGCCGCGCGCAAGCGGATGGGCAAGAAGATGGCGCAGGAATCCTTCGTGGATGCGGATATCGTCACAGGCGTACCGGATTCCAGTATCTCGGCCGCGATCGGTTATGCCGAGGAGACAGGGATTCCTTATGAATTAGGGCTGATCAAAAATAAATATACAGGCCGTACGTTCATTCAACCGAGTCAAGAGCTGCGGGAGCAAGGCGTGAAAATGAAGCTGAGCGCCGTACGCAAAGTCGTGGAAGGCAAGCGCGTAGTCATGATCGATGATTCGATCGTGCGCGGGACAACGTCTCGTCGCATCGTCAACTTGCTGCGGGAAGCGGGTGCGACAGAGGTCCATGTACGGATTACATCGCCACCTTTTAAGAATCCATGTTTCTATGGAATTGATACCCCGAGCCGCAAGGAATTGATCGCTTCCTATCAATCGATTGATGATATTCGTAAGGAGATTAATGCAGATTCGCTCGCTTTCCTCTCCAAAGACGGATTGATCGAAGCGATTGATAGCTACTCGACGAATGAGATGAATGGCGGATTGTGCTTGGCTTGTTTTGACAATGATTACCCGACAGAAGTGGAGTTTCACGGGACAGAGAAATTCGGTTGCGGATGCGACTGATTGAATAGATAGATCGAATTGTGAACGATAGGATTGACCACCAGATTGTAAAAGGAGTGTACATGATGTCCTCAGAAGCCTACAAAGAAGCTGGCGTCGATATCGCAGCAGGAAATGAAGCAGTCGAGCGTATGAAGAAGCATGTCAAAAGAACGTTCCGTCCAGAAGTGATGACAGACCTCGGAGGATTCGGCGGTTTGTTCGGATTGAACAAAGATAAATACGAAGAGCCTGTTCTCGTATCGGGTACCGATGGCGTAGGGACGAAGCTCAAAATTGCATTCGCAATGGATAAGCACGATACGATCGGGGTGGATGCGGTCGCGATGTGCGTCAACGATATTATCGTTCAAGGGGCAGAGCCGTTGTTCTTCCTTGATTACTTAGCTTGTGATCGTGTCGTTCCGGAGAAGATCGAGGCGATTGTCAAAGGGATTGCGGATGGCTGTGCGGAGTCGGGTTGTGCGCTAATTGGCGGTGAGACGGCAGAGATGCCGGGCATGTATGCCGAAGGTGAATATGATATTGCAGGCTTTACGGTCGGCATTGTCGATAAAAAGAAGATCATTGATGGTTCTACGATTGCTCCTGGCGATGTCGTGCTGGGTCTGGCATCGAGCGGTGTGCATAGTAATGGATTTTCGCTTGTTCGCAAGTTATTGCTGGAGAAACACGGTTATCAATTGACCGATGCGCTGCCTGAGCTAGGTGGGGCAACACTCGGTGCAACTTTGCTCGAACCAACGAAGCTTTATGTGAAGCCGGTTCTGAAATTGATTGAAGAAGTGAAAGTTAAAGGGATGGCTCACATTACAGGTGGCGGATTTATTGAGAATATTCCGCGTATGCTGCCGACAAACGTGAATGTGAACATCGAATACGGCACATGGCCGATTCTACCGATCTTCCAGCTCATGCAGGCGAAGGGCGAGATCACGAATCGGGATATGTTCACCACCTTTAACATGGGGATCGGCATGGTGATCGTGGTGTCTGCAGATCAAGCAGAAAAAGCGGTTGCTGCGCTGGAATCGCAAGGTGAGCAAGTTTATCGTCTAGGTACCGTTACTGAAGGAGAGCGTGTGGTTACCTTCACAGGAGCGGACGTGTAATGGAACGATTGCGCATGGCGGTGTTTGCTTCCGGGAACGGGAGTAATTTTCAAGCGCTGGTCGATGCGATTCAAGAGGGACAGCTCCATGCGACGATGGAGCTGCTCGTCTGTGATAGACCAACAGCGAAAGTCGTTGAGCGCGCTGAGCAGGCCAGTGTTGACACCTTCCTGTTCCATCCGAAGCAGTATGCGAATCGCGAAGCGTATGAAATGGAGATCCTGAAGCAGCTGGAGGAGAAACAGATCGATTTGGTTGTGCTGGCGGGTTATATGCGAATCATAACAGAAACGCTCGTGACGCCTTACTATGGTCGACTGATCAATATTCATCCCTCATTGCTTCCCGCCTTTCCAGGGAAGGACGCCATCCAGCAAGCGCTAGACTACGGAACGAAGGTGACGGGGGTCACGGTTCATTTCGTCGATGGCGGGATGGATACAGGCCCAATCATTGCCCAGCGTGCTGTCGCAATTGATGAGGGAGCACATAGTGAGGACGTTACTCAGTCGGTTCAACGCATTGAACGTGAACTGTATCCGCAAGTGGTGCAGTGGTTCTGCGAAGGCCGCATTCAACTAATAGATCGAATTGTTCAAATCAATCATTCATAGCATGAGGGAGGAATCAGACGTGGCTATTCGTAGAGCGCTGATTAGCGTATCGGATAAGACGGGGATTGTAGATTTTGCACGTGAGCTTGCAGCAGCAGGGGTTGAGATTATTTCGACGGGTGGCACGAAGAGCTTGCTCGAGAAAGAGAACGTTCCAGTCATCGGAATTTCCGAAGTAACAGGATTTCCTGAGATTATGGATGGCCGTGTCAAAACATTGCATCCAGCGGTTCACAGCGGATTGCTCGCGGTGCGTGATAATGAAGAGCATACGGCGCAAATGAAAGAGCTTGGGCTTGATTATATCGATATCGTGGTCGTGAACTTGTATCCGTTCAAAGAAACAATTGCGAAACCGGGCGTCTCGTACGAGGATGCGATCGAGAATATCGATATCGGCGGACCGACAATGCTTCGCTCAGCGGCGAAAAACCATGCGTTCGTGACGGTGGTTGTGGATGCAGCGGATTATGCGAGCGTGATCGAGGAAGTGCGTGCAGGCGGCGACACAACACTAGCTACGCGTAAACGTCTTGCGGCCAAAGTATTCCGTCACACAGCTGCTTACGATGCACTCATTTCGGATTATCTCTCTAAGCAAGTGGGCGAGCCATTGCCTGAGACATACACCGTGACGTATGAGAAAGTTCAAGATCTTCGCTATGGGGAGAACCCACATCAGAGCGCGGCGTTCTATCGCAAACCACTAGCTGGACTCGGGAACATTACAACGGCAGAACAGCTTCACGGCAAAGAGCTATCTTACAACAATATTAACGACGCAAACGCAGCGCTCTCGATCGTTCGTGAATTTGACGAGCCTACGGTTGTTGCTGTTAAACATATGAATCCTTGCGGCGTAGGGATTGGTACGACGATTCATGAAGCGTATCAGAAAGCATACGCGGCTGATCCAACATCCATCTTCGGTGGCATTGTCGTGGCGAACCGTGTCATCGGCGCAGAGACAGCGACGCTGCTCGGCGAGATTTTCCTCGAGATCGTCATGGCACCAGACTTCACACCAGAAGCATTCGATATCCTAGCGAAAAAGAAAAACATTCGTCTGCTGAAATTGGGCGAGTTCTCCGCTTCAACGGATCGCAAGACAGAATTCGCCGTGACATCGGTCGATGGCGGAATGCTTGTTCAAGAGACTGACATTCGCCAATTGGACGAATCCGATCTGAAGGTTGTAACAGACCGTCAACCGACGGCTGAAGAGTTGAAGCAATTGTTGTTCGGATGGAAAGTTGTGAAACACGTGAAATCCAACGCAATCGTACTTGCCAAAGACGACATGACCATCGGCGTAGGCGCAGGCCAAATGAACCGTGTTGGCGCGGCGCGTATTGCCATCGAGCAAGCGGGCGAGAAGGCGCAAGGCTCTGTGTTAGCTTCCGACGCATTCTTCCCGATGGGCGACACCGTTGAATTGGCTGTCAAAGCAGGCGTAACCGCGATCATCCAACCAGGCGGATCGATCAAGGATGAGGAATCCATTCGTGTGGCGAATGAGCACGGCATTGCGATGATCTGCACGGGTGTGCGTCATTTCAAGCACTAAGATCATTAAAGTTTATATAAGTAAAATGAAGGTTTAAAAAGTCAACTTTTCAGCATCGAGAAGGTTGCGAGAACCTGAAGAAGGAGGAACGGAGTGTAGGCGAAACCTACATGAGTACCGGAGTTCGAGGGTGAACGCAAGATTCGATGTCGATTAGGCTACTTGGGTTACTTCGTGATCAAAAGGGGACTTTTTAAACGACCTATTGGAGGTGAGCGGGATGCGTGTTATGGTAGTTGGCCGCGGCGGGCGTGAGCACGCGATCGTGTGGGCCTTGAAGAAAAGCGAGAAAGTGAAGCATCTCGTCTGTGCGCCGGGTAATGCAGGAATTGCGCAGCTTGCCGAGTGCGTCGATATATCAGAGAGTCAGTTCGAAGAGCTTGCGCAATATGCGCTTGATCATGCGATCGACCTTGTAGTCGTCGGACCAGATGATCCGCTGGCAGCGGGAATTGTCGATGTGTTCGAAGCGAAGGAGATTCCGGTCTTCGGGCCGCGCAAGAATGCAGCGATTATCGAAGGCAGCAAGACATTCATGAAGGATCTGCTGCGCAAGTACAACATTCCGACAGCCGCATATGAGAAGTTCGATAACTACGAGGATGCCCTTGCCTATTTGCGTCAGCAGTCCGCACCGATTGTCATCAAGGCGGACGGATTAGCAGCGGGTAAAGGCGTGATCGTCGCGCAGACGATGGAAGAAGCGGAGCAGGCACTGCAAGAGATGATGGTCGGTAAAGTATTCGGCAATGCCGGGAACCAAGTCGTCATTGAAGAATTCATGGCAGGCCAAGAAATGTCGATCCTCGCCTTCGTCGATGGAGAGACGGTTCGTCCGATGAGTCCGGCACAAGACCATAAACCGGTCTATGACGGAGATAAAGGACCGAATACAGGCGGTATGGGGACGTATTCACCACTGCCGCATATTCCGCAGTCCATCATTGACGAGGCGATTGAGACGATTGTGATTCCGACAGCCAAAGCGATGGTCGCTGAAGGTCGTCCATTCCGTGGCGTCTTGTTCGCAGGTCTAATGATTACGCCGGATGGCAAGCCGAAGACGGTGGAATTTAATGCACGCTTTGGCGATCCTGAGACGCAAGTGGTGCTGCCGCGCCTGAAGACGGATCTCGTCGATATTTTCTTGGCCGCTGTGAACGGAACCTTGCATGAGCTTGAGATCAAATGGAGCGAAGAAGCGGCGGTATGTGTCATCTTAGCTTCGGGAGGTTACCCGGCATCGTATCCGAAAGGATTGCCGGTGAAGGGGCTGGATGAAGTGCAGGAAGCGCTCGTGTTCCACGCGGGGACGGCAACCAATGAACAGGGGCAATTCGTAACGAACGGTGGCCGCGTATTTGGGGTTGTAGGCCTCGGAGCGACGATTGCTGAAGCACGTGCCAAAGCATATGCCGATGCCGATCGGATTCAGTTCGAAGGCAAGCAAAATCGTTCGGATATTGCGAATAAAGCGCTCGTCTAGTCAAGATCACTCTCTGCGGAACAATTGAGTGCGGTTCTTATACACGTAGATAGCAGCATACAGAACGATGAGAATCAGTGAAATTGGCAGCCAATATGCACGTAGAAAGTCTAGAAAAGTCATAGTCGACGGACGCTCCTCTGTGAACTGGGAATTGCCCCTATTGTTACCGATCCGGGGCATAACTATCCAGAGAACGTAGTTGATCGGTTGAAGCTTAAGCAGATGCTTAAGCTTTTTTTCTTGTCTCATGCATAGAATGTGGGACTCTTTTGCCACACTAGCGAAGAAGCAATGAACAGCATGCTAAAGTGGGGTGATGGAGAATGGAGCGTTATGACGTGAACTACGGCGAGCAGGATGAGTCGGTACAGGCCGCTCAAGAGGTTCAGAGTACAGCGGATGCGACGAATGCTGTTACCTCGGAAGTGGACCAAGCAGGTGTAGAAGTCAATCACAACGATACGAATTTCTTGTTGAAGCAATTCTATGGGATGTACGAATAAGGTTATAGACTTACGCGATGTCCTGGGACAAAGCCAATGGATCTGACAATTACACGTCAGGGCATTGGCTTTTGTTGTTCACGGACATGACGTACAGTAACCGCAGGCCGATAGCCAAATAACTGGCGGAGCAGCAGGGCGGCGAATCGAAAGACGATTTCTGCGAGGATGATCGCACCGACCGCATCCAATAGAGCATGCTGTTTGACGAAAAAGGTTGAAGTGATGATCGACCATGAAATCGCACCAATAATCATTTTGACGGAGGAGGGGATGGCATGACATGATCGAGCACCGATCCAGAGTAAATAGCTTGTTAGCACATGAATGCTGGGGAAGCAGTTATACGGACCATCCAGCGTATAGATCCCTTTCACCATTTGAATGAGTATCCCATTATTGTGAAGTTCGGGCCTTGGTACGGTCGTCTGAAAAACATAATAAATGAGGTAGCTTCCTATCAGTCCGAGGATGACCGCGAGCAGCGTCTGGTAATAGATAGAGCGATTTTTAAGGCATAACAGGACGAAGACCCCAATCAGGAAGGGATACCAGAGCACATAGGGAATGATGAAGACCGGGAGGAACGGGATCGCATTGTCGAGGTCTGTCATGAGATTGTATACTTGCTCTCCGCCGTGGTTCAGCACCATGTAGAAGATATTTAGCACAGGAATGACGAGCAACCAGAGGAGCGGGAGCAGGGATTGCAGACGAGTGTTTCGTTTCACAATAGATTCTCCTTTTTTGCATGCCGCAGCACGTTGATGAATTTATCGTAACGGGAGAATCTGTAGATTCGGCAAAGAGATAACTAAAGAAAGTCTGAAGATATAGACCGCCGCCAAAAATCATTCTAGATCTGTCCCGTTGACAGTGCTAAGAGGTTCATGATAATATGATTTTAATAATTCATAGTAAGTTTATCGGAATTAAAGGTTAAAGGATATGGAAGTAGGGAGATGAGCGTATGGAACGTCATATTACGATCAAACACGAGGATTTGCAGCTTGCAGGAACGATTCATTATCCGGAGGGTGTCTGCTCTGCAGGGAAGCAAGGCCATGAAGACTTTCGGGTTCCGCTGGTTGTCATTTGTCACGGGTTCGTGGGCAACCGGATCGGTGTCGATCGATTGTTCGTGAAGACAGCGCGTGAGCTGGCGCTTGCAGGCAACCTGGTGCTTCGATTCGATTATGGCGGATGCGGTGAGAGCTCAGGTGAGTACGGAGACCTTGGACTCGAATCGATGATCGCCCAGACGCGTACGGCATTAGACTATGCGCTGGATTGCTGTGATGTGGACTTGTCGAGAGTTACGCTGCTCGGTCATAGCCTGGGTGGAGCGGTTGCGCTTCTGACAGCGGTGAAGGATCGCCGTGTGAAAAGACTCGTCATGTGGTCGGCCGTAGGCTATCCTTTTAATGATATTGTGAAAATTATTGGCCGGAACGGGTATGATGAATCGAAACTCAAAGGGAAGACGGACTATGCAGGGTATAGCTTTACACCGAAATATTTCGATTCTCTCGGGCTCTATCAGCCTTTTCAAGAAACGAACCGGTTCTCAGGAGATGTCTTATTGATTCACGGGACAAGTGACGATGTGATTCCTGTAGACTATAGCTTTTTGTATGAGAAAACATTCTGGCTGCGGAGTGACGGCCGGTGCGATAAAGAAATTATTTTCCAAGCTGACCATACGTATTCGACAGGGACACATCAGACGCAGGTGATTGGCAAGACGAAGATGTGGCTGCGTGCACTGGAAGAACGTAATTCCGATTGGCAGCACTGGAGTATATAAGTTCATTATGCGTGTAAGCAGGGGCTGATTTCATCGCGGATTCCTAGTACAATAGAGATTAGTTGGCATGGAAATGTTGCGTGAAGGAGTCGGCAGATGAATAGCAAACAAGAAATAGAACGTCAGATGACCCAGCAATTTGAACGGGATGAGCGTATGATGATTCTCGTATTTGTACAGTGGTGCATCAACAATGATTTGGATCCTGTTGTACTGTATACGCGGGCCTATCCGCAGCAAGCGGATAATGTGGAGCTGCGCGAGGCGCTGAAGATTGCGGTAACGAAGGAAGAAGCGGGACCAATCGGTGAGCATATCGTGCTGGGTATGCTTGCTGCTTATAACAATGATGACCTCGCAGCGGTTGTGACCGAGGAAATTGCAAAGTTGAAGAAGTAGTACGTTATCTAGGAAAAAGAAGAACCTTCGGTTCCCTGCCAAAATGAGGGGGATCGAAGGTTCTTTTGTATTAATCGCGGCGTTTCATCTTCGCTATGAAGCTAGCCACACTAATGACGACGATCGCTGCATAGATGATGCCTGCCATCGAGCCGATATATTCGAGTCCTAAGGGAAGCAAAAGGGTAAGAACTCCGATCGTCACATATGCGATACCCACGGTCTTCGCAAGTTTGTCTTTATTCCCCGTAAACGTCTCTTCGCGATATCCCGCGATGAGGACGAGCATTTTCTTCACGCCAATCAAGTAGCCGAAGACGATAAACAACAATCCGAGCAGTCCCATGACTAGAATCGAAGAACTCAATGATTTCACCTCGTGCTATAGAATCTATTTATTATAAGGGGAGGGACCGGGAAAGTCGAGTGTAGGGGAGGCAGATGTAACATCAAAAAACGCCCCCCGCATGAAGCGGAGGGCGTATGTTCTATGTTCCCTTATTGATAGCTATTCGCTCGTTCCTTACGGCCGAACATGCGGCGAATGTAAGGGATGACGAAGTAGTCAAGTCCGATGCGGCCTGCGTTGAAGCCAGCGACGACGACGAAGATCTCAAGGATGAGCATTTGTGCGTTCGTGCTCACGGTACCAGCCATCAGGAAGGCGAAGTTCATGACCATACCCATTAAGACGGCGAATGTTGTAAATGTACCAAGGATGAGTCCAAGGCCGACTAAGAATTCTCCCCATGGAACGAGGACATTGAATAGTTTGACGTTCGGCAGTGCGAAGTGCTCTAGGAAGTTCGCGAACCAAGTTTGTACAGCGGGATGATCGCCTGTTGCTTTCGCGATTGCGCCTTGCATAAATCCTGCGGCATCAAAGCCTCCGCCTGTGATCTTGCCCCAGCCGCCCGTGATCCATTGATAGCCGAGATATACGCGAATGATGGTGAGCAGCCAAGCTGCGACGATGTTGTTTCTTAACCAATGTGTGAACATTGATACCAGCTCCAGTCCGTTTTGTTATTTATTATTGTTTTTCTCTATGGCTTAATCATACATTCAGTTTTATCATCAACATGTGATTTTTATCACATTATTAGCCCGAATTTGAAATTTTTGAATTTGAAGTACATACTTTGTTCACATTTTCACAAGCGCAAATATCACACCTATCCAAAACATTTTTTCATAGCTTCCAAGCAGCGAAATAACAGACAAATCTTCCATTATATGCTTAAATAAAGACCATGGACTTATCATATGTTCCAAAATTTTGCCATTTGAAAGGGGTCTTCATGAAGTCGAATTTATTCTATCGAACACTTAGCATACTATGTATTCTACTGACGCTGCTTCTCAGTGCTTGCACGAGTAAAACGCCTGAAGCTGAGAGCACACCTGAGCCGCAATCCACGGAACAACCAGCACAGGAACAGGAATCAGAGCAAGATCCGACCAAGGCTTATATTGCGCCATTAACAGGGTTACCCACTGCAGAGCCAGTAACCGCAAGGCCAATCGCAGTCATGATCAATAATATGTCCAAGGCAAGACCGCAGTCTGGACTTACCCATGCGGATATGCTGTATGAGGTGCTCGCAGAAGGCGGGATTACGCGGATTGTGGCCATTTTCCAGAGCGAGAATTTCCAGGAACCCATTGGTCCGATTCGCAGCATCCGTCCATATCTCATTGATCTTGGCGATAGCTACCAAGGGGTCTTGGTGCATGCCGGGGCGAGTACCGACGGGTATGCGGTCCTTCAACGTCAACACAAAGAACACTTGGATGAAATTTCGAACGCTGGGCCGTTCTTTTACCGGGATAAATCACGAAAAGCACCGCACAATCTGTATTCAACGCTAGAGAAGCTGCGTGAAGGTGCTGCGAAGAAGAAGTATAAGGCAGATGTGCCTATGACGACGTATCCTTTTGCCAAAGAAGAGGACATGCCTATGGGGGAAGAGGCGACGAAAATAACGGTCAACTTCCTGCTCAAGAACTATAAAGTGACCTATGATTATGATGCGACGAGCAAGCATTACAGCCGATCGATCAACGGTCAGCCGCATATCGATCTGAATACGAAGGAGACGCTTACGGCGACGAATGTCGTTGTGCTGGGAGCGGATCATCGTACGCTAGACGATGTGGGACGCTTGGACGTGAATTTGATGAAGGGCGGAGAAGCCGTACTCTATCAACGTGGCAAAGCCATCTCTTGCACGTGGTCGCGCAGCAAGACAAGTGATGTCATTCGATTGTATAAGGATGGGCAAGAGTTGCCACTCTACCCGGGGAAGACAATTTTCAACATCGTTCCAAACATTCCAACATTTGCGAGCCACATCCAGGTGGGGTAATTTGTTAAATCCGGCAAGGATTCCTTGTCGGATTTAATTTTGTCGAGCGGACTGGATAATTGTAGGCGAATATCGGCAAACTGTTAAAAGAAATTCACGATTTTGTTTTACAATTCCTTTACAAGCACTATGTCACTTGTGATAAGATAACAAAGGTTATAATTCTCATTATTAAGGTAATCTAAGCAATTTGAAGCAGAGGGGACAGCGTATGTTTAAGAAGAACGATGTATTTTTTCAAAATCTGCAAAATATGGCCGATGCCATTGTCCAAGGCGCGGATATTTTTGCGAAGTATGTAGCAAAGCCAGGAGATACGACAGCTTTCACCAAGGAAATGAAAGAGCTGGAGTCGAAATGTGACGTATTCACCCATACGATTATTAAAGAGTTGAATAAGACGTTCATTACGCCGATCGAGCGTGAAGATATTATGTCGCTGGCTACCTCGCTGGACGATGTGTTAGACGGGCTTGAAGCTTGTGCATCGCGCTTTGATATGTACCATGTGAAGGAATACGATGCTTCGATCGAACAATTTGGTAAAGTGCTACTCGATAGCGCATTTGAAATCCAAAAAGCGATTCGACTATTGTCACAGAAAAAATTGCTCGCGATTCGCGAACATACGATCCTTATTAATGACCTTGAGAACCAAGCAGACGATATTCTGCGTAAGAGTATCAAAGATCTATTCGCTGCGGTGAAAGATCCGATTGAGCTGATTAAGAAAAAAGAAATCTACGAGCGTCTGGAGCAAACGACGGATAATTGCGAAGACGTTGCTAATATTCTTGAAACCATTATTATGCGCAACTCCTAAGGTCGCGTGAACGATAGGTGAAATAAAGGAGGACAGAGTTGCGCGGGAACACCTAAATAGTGTGTTTCAAAAAGTTACCTTTTTGAAGAACCTCTAGTCGTTCTGTGCAATACATTTCTATGGATCATACAATGATCGTTTTAGGTATTGTTATCTTATTAGCTCTAGCATTTGACTTTATTAACGGATTTCACGATACGGCGAATGCCATCGCGACATCTGTCTCGACGCGTGCACTCAAGCCGCGGCATGCGATTCTGCTCGCAGCAACGATGAATTTCATCGGTGCCTTGTCCTTTACCGGGGTTGCGAAGACGATCGGGGGAAGCGTCGCAGACCCCTCCAAGCTGGATAATGGGGTAGAGATTGTGATAGCGACCTTAATCGCCGCGATCATCTGGAACCTTGTGACTTGGTGGTTCGGAATTCCTTCGTCCTCATCTCACGCACTCATTGGTGCACTCGCGGGTGCAGTCTTTATAGGAGCGGGTTCAGACAGCTTGAACTATGCCGGGTTTACGAAAATCGTAGAAGGACTTATCTTCTCACCGCTTATTGCATTTGCTCTTGGTTATATCGTGATGACGATTCTGAAGCTCATTTTCGGTCGAATGAGTCCGCATTCGGTCAATAAAGGCTTCCGCACAGGGCAGATTATGACGGCAGCGCTTCAGTCTTATACGCACGGGACGAATGATGCGCAAAAGGCGATGGGGATCATTACCTTCGCTCTTGTCTCAGCAGGAATACAAGATAATTTGGATGTTCCGTTATGGGTTAAAATTTCGGCCGCAACAGCGATGGCACTCGGTACATCTGTCGGCGGTTGGAAAATTATTAAAACGATGGGTACGAAAATCTTCAAAATCGAACCGATTAACGGTTTTGCAGCGGATTTATCGTCAGCTGCTATTATTATGACGGCAACGCTAGCGCATTTGCCCGTTAGTACAACGCATGCGATTACCTCAGCGATCCTCGGTGTAGGTTCCGCGAAGCGTTTTTCGGCGGTAAAATGGGGCCTAGCAGGTCGTATTGTCATCTCTTGGATCGTGACGATTCCGATTGCATTCGTGCTTGCGATGGCCGTGTTCAAAGTGATTGATCTATTATTCTATAGATAAATGTGGAGAGAAGCTAACCTTCGGTGAAGAGGGTTGGCTTTTTTTGTGTGCGGCAAGGTGAAATGTAAAGGTTAAAGCTCTCCCTTTGGTTGGCAGTGTACACACTGTTGATCAGAGGGAGATTTTTTTGCTGCCGAAGTGTTCCGTTAATAAAAAGAGGACTGCGGGATTTCACTGCGGTGAATGACATAAGATGGCTGGGCACCCTGTACATTCATCCTGGAAAATCGCGCGAAAGTGATCTATCGCGTGAAAATAGGAGGTTTCGAGAGATTCATATCATTCATAACGCTTTCATGACGATTTCCAGTATTTTCAGATTCCATTTCAAACCAATTTAAGGTTTTACAAGTTGCAACACGAGGAGTATGATACGATTCATGAACATTGCTGAGTCCTTGCATGTGCAAGGAGCGGGGGAACCAAATAAGTCATGAACCTGTGGCTCGTGTGAGAGCGAGAGCAGGAACATGTGGGGTGAATCCTGGGTACAACGGTACCGAGGTAGGGTGACTCTCACCATCCGAATCCGACAGCTAACCTCGTAAGCGAATGAGAGAGGATGAAGGAAAGTGTAGACGAACGTTGGCTGCAGATGCGAAATAGATCTGTGGTTATGATGTGAAATAGATTGATGAAGCGATGAAAAATGTTTTACATGTCTTTAACGCTGAGTCTTTGCTAAGGCAAAGAGCGGGGGAACCAACGGTCAGCTGAGCTGACCACGGGGTGAATCCGAGGCACCGTCTTGTACGGCGCTAAGGTAGGGCGACTCTCAAGGCCCGAATCCGACAGCTAACCTCGTAAGCGTCTCGAGAGAGGCAACTTGAACGTATTCAATATGTGCGCAGCATGGCGATTCGCCATGCCCATTATTGAAGCCGCGATGGATAACCTCCCCCGCAGGCTTCTTTTTTTATGCCTTTTTTTAAGGGAAATGAGAAAAATTAACTTTTTTCACGTTGATTAAAATGTTGTTGAAAAGGGAGATCGACTATGAACTGGGGAATGGATTTACTGCAAATCGTGATTGTTATCGGGCTGCTGCTCTTGATCGTGAAGCCGCTCGGTACGTATATCTATCATATATTTTCGAATGAGCCGAACCGGAGTGATCGGATATTTGGTCCGGTGGAGAAAGGGATCTTTTGGCTGATCGGGCTGAAGAACCGCGGCGACATGTCGTGGAAGCGATACGTACTTAGCTTACTGCTAACCAACCTTGTATTGACGCTTATCGGGTTCGGCGTCTTGCTGACACAGCGCTGGCTGCCGCTCAATCCGAACGGGATCGACAATATGGAGCCGACGTTATCTTTTAATACGATTATCAGCTTTATGACCAATACGAATTTACAGCATTACAGTGGGGAGTCAGGCTTATCCTATTTCTCGCAAATGATCGTCATCATGATGATGATGTTCACTTCGGCGGCGACGGGGATTGTGGTGGCGATTGCCTTTATCCGCGGATTAACGAAGAAGGGCACAGGGCTTGGTAATTTCTTCACGGACTTCGTGAAGGCCCATACGAGACTGTTGATTCCAATGGCGATCGTAATGACACTGGTGCTCGTTGGACTCCAAGTGCCGCAGACGCTGGACGCTACGGTTCAAGCGCACACGATTACGGGCGAGACGCAGCAGATCGCGATTGGTCCTGTAGCATCGCTCGAGTCGATTAAACATTTGGGGACGAATGGCGGCGGATTTTTCGGAGTGAACTCCTCGCATCCATTCGAGAATCCGAACCCACTTACGAATGTGCTCGAAATGTTGATGATGTGGTGTATCCCGGCATCGCTGACCTATACGTACGGACGATTCGCTCGGAATCAGAAGCAGGGCTGGATCGTGTTCGCTGTCATGAGCATCTTGTTCGCAGCTTTCCTAAGTCTTGTGTATATCTCGGAAAGCAACGGCAATCCGGTCTTGAATACGATCGGTGCAGACACATCTCAAGGCAGTATGGAGGGGAAAGAAGCACGATTCGGGATTGCGCAATCCGCTCTATTCACGACCGTGACAACCTCGGCAACGACGGGTACGGTCAACAATATGCATGATACGTTAACCCCGCTTGGCGGTCTCGTACCGATGTCGCTCATGATGCTGAACGTGGTATTCGGCGGCGATGGCGTAGGGCTTGTCAATATGCTGATGTATGCGATCCTCGCGGTGTTCTTGGCAGGCTTAATGGTCGGTCGTACGCCGGAGTTCTTAGGTCGGAAAATTGAACCGCACGAGATGAAGCTGATCGCGATTGCGATTCTCGTCCATCCGTTGATCATCTTAGGCCCGACGGCCATTGCGTTCTTAACCGATCTAGGATCGGGTGCCATTACGAATCCAGGGTTCCACGGCATCTCGCAAGTGCTCTATGAGTACACCTCATCGGCAGCGAACAACGGCTCCGGGTTCGAGGGCTTGGCGGATAACACGCCGTTCTGGAATATGACGACAGGGATTGTGATGTTCCTCGGTCGATACGTCTCCATCGTGGCACTGCTCGGTGTTGCAGGTTCACTCGTGCGCAAGAAATGGGTGCCTGAGACGATTGGGACATTCCGCACCGATAACAAGCTATTCGCTGGGGTGCTGCTCGGAACGGTCATTCTCATTGGTGCATTGACGTTCCTGCCTGTACTCGTCCTTGGGCCGATTGCAGAGTTCCTGACATTAGGGTAGAGATCATTTAACGAGGTGAAAGAACATGGATTCGACCATGAAACGTAAATCATTAATAACTTCAGATATATTGAAATATGCGCTAGGCCAGAGCTTCGTCAAATTGAACCCGCTGATCATGATCAAAAATCCGGTCATGTTCGTGGTAGAGCTAGGTACGTTCATCGTCCTGCTGTTAACGCTATTTCCATCTGCATTTGGCGCGGAAGCGAATTTCGGCTTTAACTTAACGGTATTCATCGTCTTGCTGTTCACCGTCCTGTTCGCGAACTTCGCGGAAGCGATCGCTGAAGGGCGTGGGAAAGCACAAGCGAATGCACTGAAGCAGACGAAGAGCGACGTGATGGCGAATAAAGTGCAGCCGGGCGGCGGCGTGAAGCAAGTGCCAGCGACAGAGCTTCGTAAGGGGGATGTCGTCGTGGTATCCATGGGTGAGATGATCCCTGGGGACGGCGAAGTGATCGCAGGACTCGCCACGGTAGACGAATCCGCGATTACCGGTGAATCTGCGCCAGTTATGAAGGAAGCGGGTGGCGACTTCAGCTCCGTAACGGGCGGAACACGCGTCGTCAGTGATCAGATTAAAGTACGGATCACGAATGATCCGGGTGAATCGTTCCTCGATCGCATGATCTCCCTCGTCGAAGGGGCCGAGCGTCAGAAGACGCCGAACGAAATTGCGCTTAATATTTTGCTCATTACATTGACCGTGATCTTCTTGATTGTAGTTATGACGCTAGCGCCGATTGCCAAGTATGTAGGAGTCGACTTAGAAATTCCGGTGCTTATCTCCTTGTTAGTCTGCTTGATCCCGACGACCATCGGGGGCTTGTTGTCCGCAATTGGGATCGCGGGGATGGACCGCGTGACGCAATATAACGTGCTCGCGATGTCCGGGAAAGCGGTTGAAGCAGCGGGCGATATTAACACAATGATTCTGGATAAAACAGGTACGATTACCTTCGGGAATCGGATGGCGAGTGACATGGTGCCCGTGGGGAAAGCGACAGTAGAAGAAGTATCCCAATGGGCTGCCGTGAGCTCGATGCAGGATGAGACGCCGGAAGGCCGTTCCGTGCTGGAGTGGGTACGAAAAGAAGGATATGCCTTTGACGATAAGATCGCGAGAAATGCCGAGTTTATCGATTTCAAAGCCGAGACGCGGATGAGCGGTGCGGACCTAACCAATGGATGGAAGGTTCGTAAAGGGGCAATCGATGCGGTGAAGCAATGGGTACTGGATCAAGGCGGCGTGATTCCGGCTGATCTGACAGACAAAGGGAACAAGATCGCCTCGGAAGGCGGAACACCGCTCGCGGTAGCGGTAAATGATCGATTGTTAGGCATTATTTATTTGAAGGATACCGTGAAGCCGGGGATGCGCGAGCGGTTCGAACAGCTTCGCCGAATGGGCATCAAGACGATTATGTGTACGGGCGATAATCCGCTGACGGCCGCAACGATTGCGCGTGAAGCGGGTGTAGATGACTTCATCGCTGAGAGTAAGCCGGAGGACAAAATCGCTGTCATTCGCAAGGAGCAAGCCGAAGGTAAGCTCGTCGCGATGACAGGCGATGGCACGAACGATGCGCCAGCGTTAGCGCAAGCGGATGTAGGGCTCGCGATGAACAGCGGTACGATTGCGGCGAAGGAAGCAGCGAACATGGTGGATCTGGATTCCGACCCATCGAAGATCATTGAAGTCGTATCGATCGGGAAGCAGCTGCTCATGACGCGCGGTGCATTGACGACGTTCAGTGTCGCGAACGATGTGGCGAAATATTTTGCCATTATCCCCGCAATGTTCATGTTAGCTATTCCGGAGATGCATGTGTTGAACGTCATGGGGCTCGGGTCACCGATGTCCGCGATCTTATCGGCATTAATATTTAACGCCGTAATTATTCCGCTCTTAATCCCGCTCGCGATGAAGGGTGTAGCGTATCGGCCGATGAGCGCAAGCAAGCTGCTCAGCCGTAACCTGTTGATCTATGGTCTTGGCGGCGTGATTGCACCGTTCATCGGGATTAAAGTGATAGATTTGTTCGTTCATATCTGGATTTAGCGTGGCATGGAGAGAGGGAAGGATGGAATAATCATGAATATGAATTTGCATACAAATACAAATGTTGAGGTGCCTGCCCGAACGTCGGTGGGCTCGATCATCTCGGTAGCTATACGAATAAGTCTCGTATTTATTATCCTCTGTGGGCTGGTGTATCCGCTCCTGTCCACAGGCCTTGCGCAAGTGCTGATGCCGAAGCAGGCGAACGGCAGTCTGATCAAGGATGCGAACGGTACCGTCATTGGTTCCGAGGTGATCGGGCAGATGTTCAAGGATCAGAAGTATTTCCAAGGGCGGGTATCCAGTATTGAATATAATGCAGCGAGTTCGGGATCGAACAACTATGCGCCTTCGAACCCCGATATGTTGAAGCGGACGCAGGAATCAGCGGCGGAATGGACGAAGAATAACCCGGATGTGCCGCTCAGTGAAGTGCCAATTCAACTGCTCACGAACTCGGGATCGGGCCTAGATCCGCATATTTCTCCGAAGAGTGCTGAAGTGCAAATTCCTCGAATCAGCAAGTTGACGGGGATCAGCGCTGGAGAGCTGGAGAAGCTTGTTGAGAGCCATACCGAAGGCCGTGACCTTGGTGTGTTCGGAGAACCACGCGTGAATGTATTGATGCTGAATATTGATTTGCAGAAATTAATGAAATAATGCGGATGTGTCCACTCGGTCGCTTAGATCGGGTGGGCATGTTCATGTCAACATATGAGCCAAAGGGGTAGGGGCATGGAGCAGTTTCGAAGGAAAACACCGGAGGAAATTCTGGAGTCGATTACGCGGTTGTCGCGAGGCTATCTGAAAATTCTGATCGGAGCGGTCAGCGGTTCGGGGAAGACGTACCATCTGCTTCGTGAAGGGCACCAGTTAGCAAGTCAAGGCGTGGATGTCGTCTTCACGGCGATTTCCACGCGGCAGCGGCCCGAGACGATGGAACAGATCGGCGATCTAGAGCGGGTACTGAGCATCCATTGGATGAAGGATGGCGTTGAACAGAAGGACATCGATCTGGAGGCGCTCGTCCAGCGGAATCCAGAGGCGGTGCTCATTGATGGACTCGCGCATCGGAATCGACCTGGCGCGCTCCATGCCACACGGCTAGAGGATATTCAATATCTATTGAAGCAAGGCATTAGTGTCACGACGACGGTCAATGTCTACGAACTGCAGGAGGTCGCGGAGCTTGCCGAGCCCTATATCGGCTTTAAGCCGGAGATTACGGTGCCTACGGATACACTCGAAATGGCGGACGAAGTCCGGTTAATCGACGTCACGCCGGAGACATTATTGAAGCGGATGGCGGAAGGGCATCTGGATGGGCTGCAGCTTCCAGCAGATGTCTCCGTGTTCCGGCATGGCAATCTGGCTGTTCTGCGGGAGTTGGCGCTGCGACTCGTTGCGGAGGGCGTCAATGACTCGCTGGAGCGGCATCGGGAGCGATTGGGGCTCATCGGACCGTCTTGGGCAGCGGAACGGATTCTTGTCGCGGCCCAGTATCATTGGAATGGCTCGATCTATATTCGGCGTGGCCAGCAGATTGCGAAGCGGTTGAATGGGGATCTGCGCGTCGTCACATTCATGAAGCCAGGGATGGAGCTGACGAAGGAGATGGCGACGTTCAAGCGGTGGATCTTGAAGCTGACGGAGAAAATTGATGCGCCTTTCGAAGAGCTGCCCTTGTCCTCGCAACGACATCTTCCGCGCATACTCATGGATTATGCATTAGAGCATCAAGTGACGCGTATTGTGATCGGGCATTCGAAGATGACGAGGTGGCAGGAGCTTCTCAAAGGCTCCGTCCTGAATGGATTGATCGCGCGAATGAACCAGGTGGATATGTTCATCGTGGCGGATCGGGCGGAGTCGGATGGGGAACGGATCTTACCGACCAAACGGTTAGCGTTACGTGGAGACGTGGACACAGCAGGGGTACCTAGCGGAGAAGAGAAAATGTTGCACGGCAAGGTGCGCGTCCGAGGCCATCTGGGGGATTTGGAGAAAAACCGATACCGCCGATTAACGCAGGAAGAGATTGATCGCGAAGTCGAATCGATGCAGCGCGGGCATTTCAAGGTCTATATTGGCGCGGCGCCGGGGGTGGGCAAGACCTATACCATGCTGCGGGAAGGCAATGAACTACTCCGCAAGGGGGTAGACCTATGTATCGGGTATTTGGAGACGCATGGTCGCCGCGAGACAGCGGGGCAAGTGGGTGCACTGCCGCTCGTGCCAAGACGTAAGATCGATTATCGCGGCGTGCAGATGGAAGAGATGGATACGGATGAGATCCTGCGCCGCAATCCGGAGGTTGTCTTAGTCGATGAGCTGGCCCATACGAATGTGCCGGGCAGCGAGCTGAAGAAGCGTTACGAGGACGTTGAGCGGCTGCTAGCCGCCGGGATCTCGGTCATCTCGACCATGAATGTGCAGCATTTGGAGAGCTTAAATGATTCAGTGGAACAGATTACAGGGGTTCGCGTGCGGGAGACGGTGCCAGATCATATTTTACGGCTAGCCGATGAGGTGGAATTGATTGATGTCGCACCGAAGACGCTGCAGCAGCGGCTGCGAGACGGGCATATTTATCGCAAGGAACAGGTGGAGCAGTCGCTGAATCATTTTTTCAAGACGGGGAATCTCATTGCCCTGCGGGAATTGGCGTTACGAGAGCTGGCGGATGACGTGGATGAACGCCTGGAATCGTGGGAGCGGAAGCCATCGCTTCGCGGTCCTTGGCGCAGGAAAGAAGTGATCTTCGTCGGGGTGACATTAAGTTCGAACGCGGAACGGTTGATCCGACGCGGATTCCGTATCGCGTACCGCTTGAAGGCGGCGCTCAATGTGGCCTACATTCATACAGGGGGACCACTGACGGCGGAGCAGCAGGAGCGGGCGGATGCGATTGGAGCGCTCACGGAACGTTTTGGCGGGATATTTAAAGTTAGCCACGCACAGCATGTGAGGAAGATGGCGGACGTCTTCATGCAGGAAGCGAATCAAGTGAAGAGTACCCAGTTGATTCTTGGGCAATCGGCGCGTCCATGGCATGTGCGTCTGCTACGTGGGTCGGTGATTAACAAGCTTCTGCGGATGGCACGGCATATGGATGTGTTGATCGTCGCGAAGCCTAAGGGCTAAGTGGGGCAATAGGGACATGTTCATAGAGCTGGTGTGATCGGGCGGTTGAAGCCGCTGGATGACAACAGCGAAGAGAGCGGTGGAACATGATAAATAGGCTGAGGCGAGGAGGCTTCGGCCTATTTTAGTATGATGAGGGGAGGGTGAGGAAGGGGAATCTATCTTTAGTAATTTTTGTAGCTTTTGTAGCTTTTGCTGCCTTTAGAGCTGGTAGGACGGCGGTTTTTTTTCGATTTGTTGGTCGATTGGCGTTTGCGTCTGCGGCGCCGTCTGCGTTTGGACCAATCGTCATCATCTTTTTTCTTTTTGCTGGGGAGCAGGACGTCGGCCATCAATTTCATGACAGGCGCCAACTGGGAGACGCTCTGCATCACCTCCCGAACCTTGGACACCGTGCTCACAATCCCGTCAATGCCGCCCATGCGGTCGATGAACCCTTTGATATCACCAAAATTGAAGGGGAACTTACTCTTGCTGGCGACGGGTGTGACGGGGGTTACGGATGGATCAACAAAGGGGACCATGGAAGTAGATTCGGCCAAGTCAATAGCTGCGGGTGTCGTCTCGGGAATCAGCGTTTCTTGCAGGGGAGACCGATTATATGGATTGCGCACGCCGGGGTACGGAGAGACGTGATGTGAGCGCACGTGAGGGTGCTGAGGCATGGAGATTTCACTTCCTTTATGGGTGGATGTATAGAATACTGTATGTGATAGGCGAACAACATGACTGGACGAATGCCCGGTTTTTGACAAAAAAGTGTGGGCAGATTTTCGCTCTGTAGTGCAGGAAAACGGTAATGCTTGAAATAGATTTGCACTCTACGTTACAATGGGGGTAAGTACCAGTAGCTGGGGGATGAGAATAAGTGCAACTCAAGAAACTTAATGATAAAACAATCGATCAATTATTCGAAGCAGTATTAACGTTGAAGTCTGTAGAAGAATGCTATGTTTTCTTCGATGATCTGTGCACGGTGAATGAAATCCAATCGCTGTCGCAGCGTCTGGAAGTGGCAAGAATGCTCGGCAAAGGCTCCACGTATAATCAGATCGAAGCGGAGACGGGCGCGAGCACGGCTACGATTTCGCGTGTGAAGCGCTGCTTGAACTATGGCAATGACGGTTACACGATGGCTCTCGAACGATTGGAACGATAACACATGCGTCCGGGTATACTGATCATTAGTCACGGGTCACGGGACGCTGCATGGGTCTCGCTCGTGGATGAGGCCGTGGAGCATGCGAAGCTGCCTGAGGGGATACCTGCTGAGGTTGTGTTCCTGGAAATCGTCGAAGGGCGACTTATACAAGATGGCATCGACCGTCTCGAAGCAAAGGGAGTTACGGACCTGTTCGTGATTCCTTTCTTTGTGTCGGACGGAAGTACGCATGTCGATGAAATTGCGTATGCTCTCGGTGCGAAGGCAGCCGCGTCCTTCGATACAGATCTGCAGCCGTTCCGCGTTCAAGCACGCGTCTGGTTCGGGGAGCCGATGGATGTCGATCCGATCGAGATGTCTCAGATTGTGATGGAACGCAGCCGCGAGCTGCTCCGTGGACGGAAGCTGGAGGAGACGGTCCTTATGCTCGTAGCCCATGGCAGTGATCACCCTCTATTCTATGATCGCTGGGTAGGCGGGTTGCAGCGGGTGGCCGTCAGGATTCAGCGCGAGATGAATTACGCAGCGGTCGACACGGGCCTACTGCTTCCGGAGCAATTATATGATAAGATAATAAAATGGCAGACAGAGACGGACTACACCGTGATGGTGGTGCCGTTATTT
The DNA here is from genome assembly GCF_042676425.1 of Paenibacillus sp. GCM10027629. Lineage (NCBI taxonomy): Bacteria > Bacillati > Bacillota > Bacilli > Caryophanales > Paenibacillaceae > Paenibacillus > Paenibacillus sp. GCM10027629. Next base: position 41,539 of record NZ_JBHTGZ010000010.1, read on the forward strand.
TTGAGTTCGGGCTATTTTACTAATCGTGTAATACCGAATCGTATTGGGCAGGCTGTATGTGTATATGACGGTCAGGCACTCTTGCCGCATCCGCTCGTATCGCGCTGGCTATCGAGGCAAGTGCATCAGGTTATGCAGCGGCGGTGACCCGTACGAAATGAATAAACAGGTGGCAGGTAAAAATGGGTATGGATCGAATCACGAAAAGAGCGAGGCTCATATACAATCCGACATCCGGTAGGGAAGAGATGCGGCGGCGGCTCCCTGATATTCTGCAACGGCTGGATCTTGCCGGCATTGAGACGACTGCGCATGCGACGATCGGCGAGGGCGATGCAACCGCTTGTGCGATCGATGCAGTGGAACGCGGCTATGATATGATCATTGCAGCGGGTGGGGATGGGACCCTCTATGAGGTGATTAACGGCTTGGCGCCGCTTGAGAAGCGCCCACCGCTCGGTATCTTGCCCGTCGGAACGACGAACGATTTCGCACGTGCGATGAACATTCCGCGGAATTGGAGTGACGCTTGCGATCTCATTCTGGGACAGCACACGCGGCCGATTGACCTTGGGCTAGCGGGAGATCGTTATTTCATTAATATTGCAGGCGGCGGCTCCTTGACGGAGCTGACCTATGAAGTGCCGATTAAGCTCAAGACCATGATCGGGCAACTAGCCTATTACGTGAAGGGTCTGGAGAAAATGACGCGGCTTCGCCCGTCTGAGCTGATCATTCGCGCGGAAGGCATCGGCGAATTCCATGAGGAATTCATGCTCTTCCTGATCGCGAACAGCAACTCGATCGGCGGTATGGATAAGCTCGCGCCGAATGCACGGATCGATGATGGATTATTCGACGTCTTGCTCGTGAAGAGATGCAATCTCGCAGAATTCATCCGTATCGCGAGTCTCGCGATGCGCGGAGAGCATATGACGGATCCGCACGTGGTACATTTCCGTACCTCGCAACTGGAAGTGACATCGCCGGAGTACGTACAGTTGAACCTGGACGGCGAACTTGGCGGAACGCTACCATGCAACTTCTCGGTGCTGCCGGCGCATATTGAGATTTTTGCGGCGGAGTAGGGAAGCGGGAGCGTTAGCGGTATCTGTAAATCACAGGCGTATGGAAGAAGTAGTGAGCGTAAACAGTGGGGGGATTGCGTTTGGCTCTGGAAAGGGCAGGGCGGTCCTCTTTTTGATGTAATGAAAGTGGAAATGATGGGAGTACGCATGAGATTCCCTTTAACATATATTATGAGTTGGGCGGGGTTAGATAGATGACAAGAGGTAGACATCGCGGAGGCATTTCGCGCAATAGCAGCAAGGCACCATCGCAGGCGATACTCGATTTGCCCGTGACGAAGAATGAAGACGTGGAAGTCGAGATCATCGGCTTAACGCATGAAGGCGAAGGCGTGGGCCGCGTAGAAGGCTACACGTTGTTCATTGGCGGCGCATTGCCGGGTGAGCGTGTGCGGGCGAAGGTGCTCAAGGTCAAGAAGCAGTATGGGTATGCGAAATTGCTAGAGGTGTTGGTGGCAAGCCCGGATCGGATTGCTCCGCCTTGTGAGATCTATAAGCAGTGCGGCGGCTGCCAGCTGCAGCATTGGTCGTATGAAGCGCAGCTCGACTGGAAGCGTCAGCATGTGGTGGACAACCTGGAGCGGATTGGGAAGTTGAAGGTTGGCGGCACGGATGCTGAGGGTGAGACCAGTGAGGGATTGAACGAAGAGAAAGGGATCGTGGTTCATCCGACGCTTGGGATGAACGATCCGTGGCGGTATCGGAACAAGGCGCAAGTACCGATGGGGATGGCGGAAGAGGGCGGCTTGATCGGCGGATTCTACGCGCGTAATTCCCACCGCATCATCGATATGGATGCTTGTCTGATTCAGCATGATCAGAACGATGATATTGTGCGCCGTGTGAAGGCGATTGGCCGGGATCTCGGTGTGACAGCTTACAATGAAGAGACAGGTGAAGGTTTGATGCGCCACGTTGTCGTACGTGTTGGCTTCCGCACGGGCGAGCTCATGGTCGTGCTCGTGACAAATGGGACCAAGCTGCCGCGTGTCGAGGCATGGATCGAAGCGATCCGTGCGCAAGTGCCGGGTGTAGCGAGCATCTGCCAGAATATTAACACAAAGCGGACGAACGTCATCTTCGGCGATGTGACGAAGACCCTCTGGGGCCGCGATGTTATCTATGACTATATCGGCGACGTGAAGTTTGCGATCTCGGCGCGATCATTCTATCAAGTCAACCCGGTACAGACCGAAGTGCTGTACGGGAAGACGCTAGAATATGCCGGCCTGACCGGCTCCGAGACGGTCATCGACGCCTATTGCGGGATCGGCACGATCTCGCTGTTCTTGGCGCAGCACGCCAAGCGCGTATACGGCGTCGAGATCGTCCCCGAGGCGATCGAGGATGCGCGCGCGAACGCGGCGCTGAACGGGATTAGCAATGCTGAGTTTGAGGTAGGGGCAGCTGAGGATGTTATGCCGCGATGGCTCGAGCAGGGCGTATCGCCAGACATCGTCGTTGTGGATCCACCCCGTAAGGGCTGTGATGAGCGGTTGCTTGAGACGCTATTGACGATGCAGCCGGAGCGTATCGTGTACGTGTCGTGCAACCCCGCGACCTTGGCGCGGGATCTGCGCGTGCTCGAGGATGGCGGGTATCGTGTGAAGGAAGTGCAGCCGGTGGATATGTTTCCGCATACGGTGCATGTGGAGAGTGTGGCGGTGTTGGTTCATAATTAGATAAAGAGGGCGTAATCGATAGTTTAGGTAGATCCTTGTGTACTACAATGAAAGAAGTATGAAACTGATTTAATTTATCTCTTGTCATAATCCGATGTATTAGTTATTATAACATAAGGTATTATTTACCATGGCGAAGTTCATAATAATAAGATACAACGGAGTTATGAAATGGATGAACGAATAGTATACATTGGTTATCATGGTACGAGTAACTCCGCTGCTGAACAGATTGATAAAGGTAACTTTAGGGTTACACACGATAGAGCTGGTTGGCTGGGGAGTGGAGTGTACTTTTATCAAGAAAATATCGAAAATGCGAAGTACTGGGCCAAAAGGAAATTTGTGAACAAAGGAAGATTAGGAGGGCTCCTTAGAGTAGAACTAATACTTCCCAAGGAATTGGTCTTTGATGTGACAGATCCTTTAGGTGAGTCAAATAAGTTTTATCAGGCTGTCCGTAAGCGATTTGTAGAAGACGAAATCAAAAAGAATAAATTGACCGTGAAAGTTAGCAATCAGGATGATTTGGATGGCAAGGTATTTAATTTGATATGTATTAAAAATGGGTATAGAATGGTAAGAGGATGTACTATTACTCCGGATGACAATGATCGAGAATATCGGTTACAACCGCATACACCAAACGGAGTTGAGCTATGTCTTAGAGATACAAGATATATTTCTACAAAAGAAAAATTATGTTTAGACGGGAGTGTTTGAAATGTCAGACATTCAAAAGAAAGTGGACGATTTTTTCGATAGTATGGACCGCGAAGAATTTGTCAATTTACTAAAAGAAGCTGGATTTGAGGTAGAGGACGGCGATGGTCGTATTATTTTTACCGATGATTACATTCTTGAGGATACTAAGCAATTCTCAGTTCGTAGTACTTACAAGAAGACTTATAGTTATACAACGAATCATGTAGCCGAGATGGTTGTTCTTCGGCCTGCAAGCTAATCTATGGAATAGAATTTTACTATAAATATGATCTAATAGAGGTTATTATGAGTGAAGAAATGTTAAGTGTACTTCGGTTTCATGACTATGAAGTAGATCAGATGGCTTTTATAAGAAATCACAATTTTGACGTAGAAAAAGAAGAGGTCGAACTTAAGTTCAATTTTGCATCCGAAGTACATATGTCTAAAGATAAATCGAAGGCGATCGTTGTTATGACGTGTCGATTATTTGATGAAGATTTCTCTAAGAACGATGTTCCTTTTTATTTGTTACTTACGATGCGTGGATATTTTAATTGCAAAGATGCTGATATTGAAGATTTCGAATTGAATGCGATGGCGATCCTTATGCCTTATATTCGATCGACGATTACGAGCTTCACAGCACAAGCAGGTATTCCACCTGTGATTCTGCCTCCAGTTAATGTATATCACCTATTAGAAAAACAGAACCCCACAGAACCAATAGATTGATTGGTTACACTCCAATTAACATTATTCTTAGCCGAGCGAATTCCAGGATATTCTCCTGATTCTCGTTTGGCTTTTTTCATGATCTTTTCCCAGGAATGAATCGCCCTAACGCTTAAAATCCTTTGCCTCAGCATGCTTTTTCTCGATTTTCACCTTTATTTCCTTCAATCATAATCCCTCACTGTTGTCTTTTAATTTCAGCTCAAACATATTTCTTATTTTTCTCTGCAGTTTTCTCCGATTATTAATTCCGCATTTACTCTGTTTCAGAGGCAAACATTAATAAATAATTCAAGGGAATAGGGGAAGGTAGAAGAGCAGAATTATTTGCACGGGGATACCTTGTTAAGAGGTGCTTATTTTTATGCTTTGTATATAATTGCGTTCAAAAGGAAGGGTATAGCAATTTACAATGTCCAAATGTAAATATGGGAGTGATAGACACGAAAGATCAATTTAATGCGTATTGGGAGAAGTACGAGCAGTCAATTAAAAAGTGCGATGTCGGAATAATTTGAAGAGACTCTAGATGCAAGGGAAAAACGGCGCACCGTCTCTCTACAAAAGCAGGTCCCGGAACAATTTTTGATTAAAGCGGTTGGATAATATCTTGTTTCGTTTATATCATTTAGTGTCGGTAAGTAATGTGATTGAAAAATAAGGAATAATTAGTTTATGATAGTTGTATGGAAGGCGGTGGATTAGCCTTCTTTTTTGTATGGAAGACCATAGGGAGATTAACATGAGCGGATCGAGCGAGAATATCACGAGTTATTTCAGGAGTCAGTCGCAGCACAGACTCACGCAGGAATGCGTTTCAAAACGGAACCAAATATAGGTGGCCAATTGACTATGGGCATACATCAAAGATATTGGCACACAATTACATACGACAAGCTGAACTATCAAATCATGAAAATGATCTTAACTTGGCAATTGAAGCATTGAAAGAAGCACACTCAATATTTACATTAGCTGACAATCCAGTTGAAAATGCACAAGTTAACTTTCACTTGGGAAATGCCTATCATTTAATGGCTAATATTAGAGATAAGCAAATTAATATTAATAATGCGATTTCTTATATTGAATGTGCCGAAGAGATTTATAAAAGGAAACATGAAACGATAGATTTGGCAAAAATCAATTTGACAATTGCATAGTGAATTGTTTTTTCTGTGTAAGGACAACTCAATGCAGATGAAAGCGTTGGATTATCTAAACAAAGCATTACCTATATTTGTAAAATGAGAGATAAAGGACTTAACTCAAATTGCCCATCAGGAAATTTTCAACCTAAGTAATAACTAGCTAACTTTCTGTGAATAGTTGTTTTTCCGAGAAAATTTATAACAATAAATTTGATGGCTAGACTATTTAAGCGAAAACTGTTACATCCTGAGCTTGTCCATCTTACGCAACCCACGCATGTGAAAATATCGCGTTAATTATTAGGGATGTAGACAATAAATAACCCACTGATAAAAAATAGTCCAATAACTAAAAATTTAGTTATTGAGTTTTTAATACGCGAGGTTGATTATGGCAATTTCAACTAAAGACAGAAAAATATTGTGGGGGCAATCCGTAAACAAATGCGCATTTCCCAACTGCAATACTTTACTAATCAAATCGGTAAATGAAGTAGGGGATAATCATTTCTCAGTTATTGGAGAAGAGTGCCATATTGTAGCTGAGGAGGAAAATGGACCGCGGGGGAAATCAAATTTATCAAAAGAAGAAAGGAATAAATACGATAATTTGATTTTACTTTGTAGTCCACATCATAAAGAAATTGACGATCATGAAAACATATATACTGTTGAGAAGCTTAAAGCATTTAAGAAAAATCATGAAAAAAATATCAGTAAATTAATTGAAAGAACAAAAGGTACCGGCAGAAAAATATATTTCTCAAATAAGAAAAAAATTTTGATGTTGTTAAGTATTTTGTTTGCAATGTACGCTTTCTATAACTTATCGGCAATTTTCAGTAATATTAAACAAATAACATTACTAGGTATGGCAAGTATCATAAGTTTGTTTGTTATTATAATATCTACATACCTACTACTTCTTAAAAGTAATAGTAAATTTAATGAATTATATGACGAGCATTATGGTCCACAAAAAAACAATTTTGAATCCAGTTCAAACTATCCTATCCAGACTATTATTAGTGAGGACGGAATACTTGATAATGATGGAAATAAACTACTGCAAAGAAAGATTTTTATTAAAAATAGTACAGATGACACCATAAGAAAGATTGTTGGCCAAATAACTTTTTATAATAATAGTATTAGAATAAGAACTGTTAATTTTGAAAGTACAAAAGTAAAAAGCGGTAAAATAGAGTTAGTTGATGAAATAGTATTTCCAAATGGGACTTTTGGAGAATGGGATGAATTTGATGTAGAAATTAGTGATATTGAATATGGGACAATTATCAAGAAAAACTTAAGTTTATTTGGTTTGAAACTTATTAAAACACACTTTTTAATTCTTAATTATTTTAATTATTGGAGATTATGTGGAATAGTAATTCCTTTTGAGATTACATGGTTAAAAAAATATTTTTTGCCAAGTGTTTGGAGTTGGTTTAGATTTGTACCTGTAATCTATACAAGGACAGGTAAGAAATATGTCTATCCAAATTTTTTTTACAAAAGATTTCTTCAAATGTTAATTGTTTGTTTACTTATTATTGTATTTGCTTTATCGCTTAATGGCCTACTTATATTAATGGAATTGTTTTTATGATCTAAGTAAGTGAAATTATTTGATGATCTGCAAGATAATAATATAGCAAATGAACGATGAGTAGTATTAATCTAAGCGAATACTGCCACATCATGTTTGTCCATTTTACGCAACCCACACATGTGGAGAGTGTGGCGGTGTTGGTGAGGGAAGTTGTAACCCCTTAATAAAGCCGTGACATTACAAATAAACTCGTGACAAAAATCGAATAAAGACGTGATAAAATCGGGGAAATGAATGCTTTGTAGCAAGAGTTTATTTATTGAGGAAACGGTGGAATGCGGGTTGAAGGGCTGTTTTTTATCATGAGTTTATTCATTATGAACATAGTAGGGGCGAAAAAAGGAGAAAACTTTTTTCTCTTTTTTTTCTTTGGAGGAAGAGGGGGCAGGAAACCCATAAGTAATAACCTTTTGAGTTATTAGATGAAAATAAAGGTAACAGGAAGAACATTTTAATAAGACTAAGGCAGATTATTGTTAGATCAGTGTTGTACACGTTGATGATGTAACTTGTGGTATAAGTCCAAAGCATTTAGTTGCGATAGAGGGTATAAAAGTTTCAGATATTCATATGAAAGTATTCAATCACTTAATAATGCTGTTATAAGGTATTGTGAATAGATGTATAATCGAGAGAAAAGCTTGGGGTGATAAAGTGGCGAAGCATGGAGAAGAAGGATTAGGCAATGAAATCGTAAAAGCCGTTGTGAACGGGGAGATTATCGAGCCAATAACTTTTAAAAAAGTTAAGGATTTTTGTAATAGGAATGGAATAAAAGCAAGTGAAAATCATATGAGAGTCATCCTTTCAAATGCAACGGAAAATACACATAGCCCGACGTATAAAATATATTTTGAGCGAGTTGGAAAAGGTGAGTATCGAATTCTACCAGAGTACAGGCGGGGGGAGCCAAACTATTTCTGGTTAAATGTCGATACCAAAGGTTATAATTGGGCGTTTTCTATCGTTAAGGTGGGTAGCCGTCAGTCGTATTCCAATATAAACCCTAATGGGGGCAAACGAAAGAACGAAGGTTGTTTTAAGAACATCCAGGTTGGAGATCTTGTACTTGCTTATGAAACAGGTGATATTAAGGCAATTACAGCGATATGCCAGGTAATTGATAAGTATGAACAGGATAATGAAATAATAGTTGATTTCCAGAAAACAAGAGATTTTAATGTATTCCTGGATCTGGACTCTATGAAAGAAATGAATGATTTGAGTGATTGCCAGGTTATACAGAACCATAGGGGAACGTTGCTGGAGCTCAAAAGAGAACATTTTGACTTGATTGTAGAGAGTCTCGAAGGATTAAATGTTCGGGATGATTATCATGATGAACTTAACAGAGAAGTCCAAGAATCATTGGCGGATGGAAGTGAAGAGAGACGGCAACGGTTAGAAAATAGAACCACACTTATACCTGAAACATATGAGACTACTACAAGAATTTTCAAACGTAATTCTGATGTAATTGCAGAGGTGCTTGTAAGAGCTAATGGTATTTGCGAAAAATGCAAAAGTCCAGCTCCTTTTATTAGGGCATCTAACGGAACTCCCTTTTTGGAAGTGCATCACAAGAAACGCTTAGCAGATGGTGGCGAAGATACAGTGGATAATGCTGTTGCTGTATGCCCGAATTGTCATAGAGAACTGCATTATGGGTAATCAAATAGAGTAGTGGAAGGGAAAAGATGATGAAGAAAGCCCCTCACGGTTGCCCTTTAGTATTAAGCATTTGTTGAGATAGGAACGTTTATTTAGTTCCTAACCTATAACATTACCATTGTAAATGATATAACATTCCACAATATAATTTATCTTTGTTAATTCTTCAAAAAATGCTCTTGCACTACTATTACATTGTGTATACTTTCATATTTGTTCGATTTTTCGCCATCTTTTTCAGACATTAGCGTGTGAAAAAAAGTGTCTTTTATATGCCTATACAAATGAAAAAGTTGATAATATAATACGTTCGTAGTTCCAATTAGCACTATTGTGAGCATACATTGTTTTACTTGTATCGAGAGGAGACATAAGAATGTATTTTACGGCTGAAGAACGACGAGGAATCATTCGTTCATTATCGAAAGCTCAGCGGAATGCCCTTCATATCTTTTCAAGATTATCCCAACAGTCGTATTTTGCTAATGTATTAGCATCTTACAAAGGCACAGATAGGTTTATTTTTGACGGTTTTATTGATCATGGAGAAGTTATAAAAGGTGTTACATGCCTTTGTGGGAAGTCGCTACGATATGAATTCATACTTAAAGATATCAAGAGCGGACAAAAAAATAGTCTTGGAAGAACACATTTTCAAAGAGAGTTGGATATACCTGATCATATAGCGAGACAGGTACATAAGGGTATTCATCATATTAACATTGAACTGGATGAGATATTAGATAAATATTGGCGAAATGATAAAAAGGTTCCGCAGTCAATAAGTGAACATATCATAAATATAAAACTACCAGAAGAAATTAAGTGTTTATTAAATGCTGAACTTCCACTGCTAAGAAGGCATATAGATTATTTATTCGATGAGACTAAAAAGTTTAGAACAACAAGTGTTAAAAATGTCGATGATAAAATATTGTGTCAGGAGTTTCAAGATATTCTCAGTAATAAAAAACCATATTATGAATATATAGATGGTTTATATGGTGATGCAATAGAGAAGTATATGACAACAAATCCTTACTACTATACGTCAACTCATGAGATTATTAATTTTTTAATTGAAAATAAAGGGTTGAAGAAGCAACTATTATATGGACAACATCCTTTACATAAATTTTTTAGGGAATATCTTAGTCAGCATCCTCTTTATTTACCTCGACATGAGGATTATCGTATTAATTATGATGAAATAAAGCATATAGTTAATATGAGTTTAAGAGAAATAAAAGGTTTATTGAGACATAGAAATGATAAAATAAATGGTAAAGTGATAAATTATTTTAAGGGGGAACCACATACAAAAGGAAATCTTGCTGTAATAGAGCTTTGCGAAAAATATAAGTGCGAGTCAACTAATCAGAAGAGACGACAATTGTAGAGGAGTAGAATTGTAAATAGCAATTAAAGTCATCTCAAAGCCTAAATAGTCGTACTAAAGCATAAAAAGTCATCCTACGAGCCTCTTCTTCCTGGTCACAACTTATATTTTGAAGCACAAACAAATGCTCCTGAACCTTTCCGAGTATATTGGAAAGTGAAAAATCGGGGATCGTGGCATTAGAACAGGACTGTATCCGAGGACAAATTGAACGAACAGACGAGCTGACGCATTTTGAACCCACTTCCTTTAGAGGAGATCATTATGTTGAGTGTTATATTATAAAAAGTGGAGAATGTGTAGCGAAAGCAAGGATAGATGTTCCAATTAAAGTTTAGAGAAATAATAATATCTACTCACTGGTAAGTTGGTATTGAAAGACTAATGAGCTTTGTTGGCTTAATGCCAACAAAGCTTAATGCTATTCTAAAAGAAAATGGAATGAGATGAATAAATGAAACTTTTTCAAACCATTAAAAATCTTTTTTCAGTAAATAATTCTGTAGATGTCCTCGAAAAACAGTCTTCAACAAAAGAACATTCTTTGGAGCCGGGAATGACGCTCTTAGAAGATGCAGAATGCCCGTATTGTCATAGCAAGTTTGAGAAGCCACTGTCCCGCAAAAGAGCTTGTCCTCTATGTCAACAAAACGTTTATGTTCGTACCCTTCCGTTTAGAAACGAAAAAGAAAAAGTACGTGTGGTTGTTACCGAGCAACAAGCTGAGAATATTGATATTGCATGGGCGAAAGAAAATGGAACGTATGATGATATGAAGAGGGAGATTCAAAAGTACGAGGTCATGAAAGTTTCATTAAATAAAGCTTGGGGAAAAGAACCGAGTGGTAGTGACATTGAGTGGCATTTACTAATGGATGAGCTGATTGAACACGGAAATAACAATCAGTGGGGATTATATCGCAATACTACACTTCGAATGGCAGAACATCTTTATAAATTGAAAAAGTACGAACTATCTCTTCGATCGTACTTAAATGTCTTATATCTCGACTTAAATGGACCAAACAATGCTGGATTTATGAATGGGAAGCCTGACCTTGATGCGAGAGCTTTTGATCCAAGAGAACCCAATACGTTTATTGCCCCTGGCATTATAAAGCGTATTGTTCTATTAAAAGAAAAGCGAGTTCCCATTAATGAAGAAGAAGTAAAGAAATTGTTTATAGAAGAAGCATCTCAAGTGTATGCTTCAATAAAAACGCCGCTAACACCTGAAAAGGCATGGCAGTCGTTATTGAAAAAGGATCAATTTTGGGGAAACATTGAAGACGCTACTTCATGACAGTCAAAGAAAATATGGTTACATACGAGGGAGAAGCTTGGGCAATGCAGGAAACTGGTTGTGTCATACGTATTTTTATTCTGAAAACGTGTCTTTTCGGAATAATTAAAGAAAAAAATCCGAGTATTATGGAGGCTTAAAAATGCCATAGGAACTTCTACCAATTAGTTCTTCTTCTGTTACATAGACAGTTGAGGAATGATGATATTTAATAATTGGGGGATGAATAAAAATGAGTAAACACTACCTCAGTATTTTTATAGCAGATACTACTAACAAAGAAGATGTTGTCGATAAAATGGACGACCCTTGTTTTAGTCTTCCATACCCATCTTGGGGAGTATGTCGACCTAATATTCGATATGCTGTTGATATTGGCAGTATCATAGTCTTCTTGGGGAGGCATCCCAATAATAAATATTTTGTTAAAGGGTTAATGAGGGTAGGTAAATTACTAAATTATGCCGAGGCTTCAGCTCAGTTTCCACAGCGAAAAAACTCATTAATAAGAGAATCAAAAACTATTTTAAACCCGATGGAAATTATAAAAACAAATCATAAAAGTGATACTTCTGTTAAGGTTAAGAATGAAATAGAATGCATTAAAAATAATACAGGGAATATTCCAAGCATATTAACAACTATTTCATATGAAATGAAGACTTATGTTCAAAGTCCAGAAGATGACCATGAAATTAATAATTGGAAATGTAGAAGAATTTTTAACTGTCAGGATAAGACCTTATTAAAATGCCTGAAGGAACAAAGCTGTAAAAAAGAGAAGCAATTTCACTTGAAAAGGGGATATATTGTAGCTGATTTATGGCATGATGTAGGAAAATTACATATTCCTTGGTCAGAAGTATGCCCAGTCTCAAAAAAGGACACTTTGTTGAGACATGGTGGAAGACATAATGCATTAAAACTAAGTGAAGAAGAAGTACGAGAGATAAAGGGTAAACTAAAAAAAATGTCTGCACTCACGGGACCAAAACCTTCGCCGCTTTGACCAAAAGCAGGGATTCATTAATGGATTCCGAATTCGTAATTAAGCAGAAACCCAGCCCCGTTCAAAAGAGCTTCAGACGGAACACCTTATCTTGAAGTTGTGCAATGAAATTAAAGTCGTATCGAGCAATTTAAACTCGTGTCGAGCAATTAAAAGTCGTATTAGAGTCGAGCTGATCCAGGATTATTTCCTGACATTTGCTCGGCTTTTCTTTTGTTTCAAGGGATTGGGATTAGGGGAAAGGGAAGGAAAATGCAGGGTTCTTCTCGAATCTTATCTCAGAATCTCAGGCTACTCAAGGCTTTCGGTTGTTGGAGCGGGTTTTTACCCAGGCTTTGCTCAATCTTTTACTCAGGCTGTTCCTGTGCCCTATATCCGATTTTATCCCTGTCTTCTTCCTGTCCCTTAGATACGACTTTAAATTTCATTTCCCAAGCCTCCATTCAGCCATAGACCCTTCCTTTTCCCCGATACGACTTTAATTTCCTCAAGTTGTCGGACAAATCAGGGTGAATAGGTGGAAAAGGGCGTAGCGGCGGGCTTTTGGAGAGTGGAGAACGTGGGGAGGATCCATACGACTTTATTTTCGTTACATATAGTAGGGAACTCAAAATGGATTATGCGATTTTCGATGGATTAGTTTGCGTTGGGGGTAGGGGATAGGTATACGAGTTTGTTTGTGCAAAGTAATAGTTTTCATTTTCGGGCGATACTCCTGATCTCGCTCGGCTTTTTTAATAATATTTATTGATTACCAACAACAAAAATGTATTTGGATCATATCGTTGAGAACGAAGGTACATGTGTTTACAAATGAAGGATAGGCTGTCATCATGAATTATAGGTGATGTGTTGAAAGGTGGCTTAAAGGAATGAAGGCTCAAGAAACGAATTTCTTAAAATTTATGCAAGGGACAAAACAATTCGTTATACCGATCTATCAGAGGAAATATAGTTGGACGATTCAGCAATGTCGCCAACTATGGAACGATATTGTAAGAGCCGCCGAAGATGATCAATTAAAGGGTCATTTCGTGGGTTCCATCGTGTACATCGAAAAGGGGCTTTATCAAATATCTTCTGTTCCTCAGCTCCTTGTTATCGACGGTCAACAGAGAATGACTACATTGACATTGTTTTTGTTAGCTTTAGGGAAGGCTATTGAAGATAGTGGTCAAACGTATGACATTACAAGAAAGAAGATTATGAACTACTATTTGGTGAATAACGATGAAGAGAATGAGATGTTCTACAAACTTGTGCTTACTAAAAGTGATAAGAACACCTTAATTCATCTCTTATCAGATAAATACTTGCCAGATGAGCATTCGAAAAGAGTGAGTGAGAACTATAGCTTTTTCTTAGATGCAATAAAGAAGAGTGGGATTGATTTAAACAAACTCTACCGTGGCATTTCTAAATTAATAGTTGTGGATATTGCATTAGATAGGGACCATGATAATCCGCAGTTGATATTTGAAAGCCTTAACTCAACTGGCTTGGATCTTACACAAGCTGATTTAATCCGGAATTACGTCTTAATGAAACTGGAACCAGAAGAACAGAATGAAATTTACACTGACTATTGGTATCCGATGGAGAAAAGCTTTGGCAATCTAAACGACCCAACCTTATTTGATCGATTCATGAGGGATTACCTTACTGTGAAGACAGGACGAATTCCTAATATTAATGATGTTTATTCAAGCTTCAAGGATTATGTGTATAACTTAAAAGGAAGTACAATTGAACAGATCGTTGGTGACATTTACCGCTATGCTAAATACTTTGTGAAATTGTCGTTTCAAACCGAGGCTGATAAAGAGATTAATCAGGTACTAATCGATATTAATACTTTAAAAGTCGATGTTGCTTATCCTCTATTGTTAGAGCTTTATGACGATTATGTAGGGCAGAAGCTTCAGAAAAGTGAATTTGTATCTATACTAAGAATGGTTGAGTCATATGTTTTTCGCAGGGCCATTTGCGGAGTTCCCACAAATTCACTAAACAAAACTTTTGCTACGTTCAATAAGGAAATTGATAAGGATAATTACCTGGAAAGTGTTAAAGCCGCCTTTATCTTAAAGGATGCCTATAAGCGACTCCCGAACAATGAGGAGTTTGCCAGGGGGCTTATTATCAAGGACGTATATAATTTTAGAAATCGTAACTTTCTACTTAGAAAGCTTGAAAATCATAATCGTAAGGAAATCATTGATATTGAAACCTACACCATTGAGCATATTATGCCTCAGAATAATAATCTCTCGGTGCAGTGGAGACAAGATCTTGGACCAAACTGGGAAGAAGTGCATAATTCCTATCTACATACGTTGGGCAATCTGACCTTAACTCGGTATAACTCAGAACTAAGTGATAAGCCATTTATGGAAAAGAGAGACATGGACGGGGGATTTGGTGACAGTCCTTTACGTTTGAATAAAGGGCTTGGGAAACTTGATGCTTGGAATGCAGAAGAGATTACTAAGCGAGCAAAAGTGTTGGCAGATCAAGCTCTCTTGGTTTGGGAGTATCCGCAATTATCATCCGATACTCTGGACAGATATAGAAGCCCACAGCAAGACTCGCAATCTGTAACGTATACAATAGCAGATCACTCTGAATTACATGGGGACATTTTAAACCTATTTGAAGAACTCAGAAAGCGTATTTGTAATTTGGATAGTTCTGTTCGAGAGGAATTTAAGAAATTATATATCGCATACAAAACGACAACGAACTTTGTTGATATTGTTCCTCAAAAGAGCAGACTACGACTTAGCCTTAATATGCAGTTCAGTGAAATCCATGATCCAAAAGGAATTTGTAAAGACGTTACCAAATTGGGGAGATGGGGCAACGGTGATGTTGAAGTTGGAATAGATTCCGTTGATCAAATCGAGGATATCATGTTCTTGGTAAAGCAAGCTTTCGAGAAACATCGTGATGAGGAATAGTGTGATTAGATGAAGGTCAGGTGTAGAAAGCAATTTCAGTCATATCAAAGCTTAAACAGTCGTACTAAAGCATAAAAAGCCATCTTACGAGCCGAGCGAAATTCAGGTATTCCCTCCTGCTTTTCCTCGGCTTTTTCTGCTCTAACATCATGTAAAATCCCGAATCCCCTTATAAATCAGGCCGTTTCCCCGATTCTTTTCTCAGAACCCTTTCACCAAGTTGCCTGTATTTCCTCCACCGTAGGACGACTTTAATTGCTTTTTTGATTCCGATTGGCCCCTATTTTCCCCCTGTTTCTTATGACGACTTTACTTATTTAGAGTGAAAAAGTGAGTGGAGAGTTGAGAGGCTGTGAAGCCTTTTGTGTAGGAGGGAAAGGGGACGGGGGGAGGTGAGATGGGAACAGAACGGATTGGATAGTGAAAAACCGAGTAATAACAGGTTCATTCGGATTCTGTTTATCACTCGGTTTGTTTTTCTATTAACCGTCTCAATGCCCTTTATAATTTTCGTCAACTTGTTTCCCCTGTCATTTAACCTGCCTTTATGGACAAGAATTTTTATCTCGTTTCGTTCACAATTGAACCAGTTCTTTTCCAGTTTTCCGCCCTTGTAACCTGACATGAAGGGACATGAATTTTTATCCCAGAAATGCAGGAGAAGCCCTGTGGGGAAAGGGGTTTGGGCGTGTTGGAGATGGGTAAGTTTTGGGACAGGAATTTTTTGTGGGTTACAAAGTAATAGGATTTACGGGTTTAGGGGATATGGAAGAACCCTTCCTCAGAACTGTAGGCAGAACTTTCAGTTTTCACCTATCCTACAAAGTCTGTAATTGAGCAAAATAAGTTTACCGCAAAACCGACGAAGTTCAGGTATCTATAACTGAACTTCGCTCGGCTTATTTTCGCTCTATTCCCCAAGCATTCACTCAATTCAACGCCCAGAATTCCCTTTAACTATCAAGCTTTTCCTCGATTTCTTTCCTGATAAATCTCTTCCTAATCTCAGCACTTTCCCTATGTTTTTCCCTGCCCTCATTCCACCGTTTCCTCAATAACACAACTTAATTTTGGGGTTACAATCAGGAAATTGCAGGTCAAAACGTAGCAAAAAAGCAAAATGAGTTTGACACTACGGGTTGAAGGGCTGTTTTTTGCACGAGTTTATCTACGAGCTGAGTGAAAAGCAGAAGCTCTTTCCTGTCTTTCCTCATTTTTTGTCTGTTTGAATTGTTTTTCCTGTTACTTGAGAGGTATTTTAAGATTCCGCCTGTACAATTATTCATTTCATTTCATAATAGACAGAGTATAAAATTGGATAAATACCCACATAAGGAGTGAGCATCAGGATGAGCAAAGAAATTGGTGCAATGATCAAAGGATCAAGAGAGAGAAGAAATCTGTCAGTAAGCAAACTGGCATCTATTACTGGATTAGCAGAATCAACTGTAAGACAAATTGAGAATGGGAAGCACCTTCCAAAGCTGGAGACGCTTCATAAGCTCGAAAAATACATAAACATTGATAGTGGTGAGATATATACCATGATGAATTACGAAAAGTTCTCTGACTTAGCGTAATTTTCAATAAAAATCTATATGGCAGAAACAAGTGTAGAAAGCAATTAAAGTTCACATAAAATCTAAAAGTCTGCCTGAAGCTTAAAAAGTTTGCCGAGCCGAGCGAAATTCAGGTATTAACGCTTTCCTCGGTTTTTTTCATTGTTCTCCGATGCTTTCCCGATTCATTTACCCTACCAAGATCCTGCAAATCCCTTGCCAGTGCGACGTTTACTCGTTGTTCTTACCTGTCTCTCTAATCCCCATGATGATCGGTAGGAGATCGTATCGCTATTTATAGAGAAACACCCCTTTTCGGAAATTCTTTAATATGGTTATAATAAAAAAATATAATAGAGAAATAATTATTGAGAGTTGCATTGAAAAAAATAAAGAACTCTGTAAACGATGGAATAGAGTATGCGAAAGAAAATGAGGACGGTAAATGATATGAAGCCAATCATGTTAATTAATTTAACAGAAATCATCGATACAGAGACATTCCAAAATACGTTGAAATCTGTTTTCGAAGAAGAATCATGTATTATCTTGTTAAAAATGGAGAGGAAAAAACGAAGCAAAAAAATAAATCATTATGAGAGGCTAGATTTATCAAAATTGGAAGTCTATCCAATAAAAGAGCCAATTGAAATTCCTGAAAATTTTGTATTATATTTTTGGACGACGTGAATATAAGATAGACGTTGGTCCAGAAAATCTCTTGAATTTTTATAAAAAATGGGATTGTGCTGACAGTGATACTATTCGAAAGTGGTATAAAAAAAATAATACCGATTACAGAAACGAGTTAGCCAAAGTGAAAAAAAGGGAACTGGTTTCTTACTATGAGTTAATCCTTTCAAATTTTCCTTTGGAGGAAATCAAGGCCTATTTGAATGAAAATGACCCAGTAATAGATAATATTCCAAAGGGAGACAGTGTTGTTCGGAAAAGAAGTGAGAAAAAGGACATATAAATAATACTTTACATAATCTTGTTGTTAAAGTTGAATCAATTGATCAATTCGATATGCCCTCAATTGGTGAGGTCGTTATACTGGAGCATCCTACGCACTCGACAGAAAGAGTTAGGGTTAAAAACAAATATAATCGTATTATAGGATACTTACCCATTAAAATATCACAAGTGCTTTGGAATAAACAAAGTTTGGAAAATATTAGACATTATGCAGAGGTGCATCAAATAAATGAGGTACACCCCAGTAAATATTCTATTTACGAAGGTAACGACTGCGATTACGAGTTAGAGATTTTATTAAAGCAAGATCTTAGTTCATTCAGTAAGAATATTAAAATAATGAATATGACAAGAAGAACTGTACAAAATGTAGATGATTCATTAAAGGATTTTAATCTAATACGTGATAAATATATTATTATATTTGAAATGAAGATTTTAGGTGAACAAAATCAAGATTTTGAAGATATAATATTTGAGAAGAAGGGAAACTACATCAGATACTCGAGTCAAACCAATTACAGAAATAAGGTTGGCTGGGATCATTACGAAAACGTACGATATCAGACATCTCATTTTCAAAACATATTTCATTTTGATGGTGTGTATAGAGAAAATGGATTTGTGATTGATAAAGTATATGATAGTCACAAGATGTTTCTTGTTGCTGTTACAAATCTTTCTAAGTGTGACTTGATCAGGAGAAATTGTTGGAACACTTTGCACAAGAAATCGCTGTTATATCGGCTCAAGAACAGATTAATGTAATGATGATAGATAAATTAGTTGATGATTATATTAAGAGGGGAGACAATTTAATTTCGATTGATTTATCATGTGTAAAGGAATGTATTGTACATGATTTTATTAGATTGTATAGGAAAAAGGAAAAAGTATCAGCTACAGCTATTATTTATTTAATAAACCCGAGTGATATTGCAAATTCTTTAATGTTGATGCGAGAGCGGCTCTTTTTTACGAACGTGAAAGGAATACATTTGATCCAGATAAATCAGTAGAAAAACTCGATGGTTTTGATGATTATTTTGGGTGATCTTACTACTATTCTATAAGAATCTTTATCCACTATCCCCTAAAACAAAGGAACTTTTCAGGAAATTAAAAGTAGAAGCAGAAGCTAAACTAAGTAAGGTTCAAATAGGTTATGAGTTAGGATTGCAAAAATTATCTGACAATAGAAACCAGCTGGAAAACAAGTACCATAAGCTTGAGATTCTACTCGAAAGACTTCCTGATGTGAAAGACATAGAAGAGCAGGCATTTTACTTGGGGATGTTTCGGAAAGAATTAGAGAGGATTAAGAAGGAACATTTAGAGAGTTATAAGGGAAAGCCTTTTTCTGTTACTATTAATATTCAACAAGCCATAGACAAAGGTTTATATCTTACGAAAAACACTCAATCCGAAATATGGCCTTTATTGGGAGTACGAAGAGTATTGTAAGACAATGAAGATTCCTTTTTTTTCATTTCGTAGGATTTATGCTGATTATGAATATGAATTATCCTATAAAGGTTTATCTAAAAAAGTTGATGAAATAATCCGCAAATACTGTAAGGATGATGATTATACAAATAGAGTCCCAAAGGTTAATATCCCTGGCCTAATGGAAGAAATGAAAGCATTAATAAATTAAATTTTGGGAGATAATTATTAAGATATATATTTTATTTTTCTGCATACCTAACATATTCGTAGATGTATTGAAAAAAATGTTATTATATAGAATATTTTAAATAATCCCTACTATGTAGAAAACCAAATTAGTCTGCACCTATCTCACAAAGTCTGCCACTCATCAAAATAAGTTTGCCACTAAGCCGACCGAATTTCAGGCATCTTCCCTGATTCTCACTCGGCTTTTTTCTTGCTCTTTTCCTAGGTATTCACTCGATTCAACATCCCGAATCCCTTGCTATATCAGGCTTTTTCTCGATTTCTTTCCCGATCAATCTCTTCCTAAGTCCAGAACTGTCCCTGTGATTTTCCCTGTTCTCAGTTCAAACTTATTTTGCTTTTTTAGCCCCGATTTTAATCGATTTTTTGTGATTTACTCGGTCATTTTCCTGGTTTTGCATCAAGCTTAAATTGCTTCAGGGAATAGGGGGCAGGGAGGAGGAAGGGGTGGGAAGCCTTGTGGGAGTAAGGGTGAGGGGGATTTAGGGTGGAGGATGCGGGACGGTAAACTTATTTGCATGGGGACAATGAAACAGTTGCTGAAAAACCTTATTAATACAGGGTTTTTCCAATGAAACAGTGGATTGAAAATAGTAATACAACTGTGATTTCTTAGCCATTGGTGCAAAGTTGGTGTAAAACTTTAACACAAATGAACCAAAATCAACGGAAAACATCAGAAATAAGCCTAAAACAGGGCAGATTTTGAATGAACGTTATAGTCCTTAAAATAAGAACCCGAACGATTGATACAGATATCGTTCGGGTTCTTATGCTTCTTTGCGATTTTTGAATGGAATGATCTGATCGAATTTATTTGTTTATCCGCCTTCGATAACACATGACCGTAAATATTCATGGTTGTCGTGATGTTGGCATGTCCAAGACGCTCGGAAATAATTTTGGCATGGACGCCTTGGTTGATGAGTAAAGTGGCAGAAGTATGTCGCAAATCATGGGATTTAATGTATTTTAATTTGTTAAGAAGCCGCGAAACCAAAAATATGGGCTTTCAGGATAGAATGCTCTGCCGTACTGATTACAGAAAACAAAGAAATGATCGTTATCTCTAGTTTCCTCTAGTTCATCCCATTCCTGTACGCAGTACGCGTAGTATTCTTTTAGTTCTTCCCATACCGCATCAGACAGGTTAATTTTCCGAGTAGACATTTTAGTTTTGGGTTCTTTAATAACGGGAGTACCATTAATAAAATCTGAGATACTTTGTTTTACATAGATCGTACCTTGTTCCAAATCAACGTTTTTTCACTCAAAGTCCAACCAATTCACCGCGGCGAAGACCGGTGGTTAAGGCAAGAGTAATCATCATACGCCAATGATAAGCTTCTTTTTCTAAAGCCTCAAACAATAATTGAATTTCATCTTCATCGTATACTTCACTTTCTTTATACACGACTTTGGGCGACTTAACATCCGCAACAGGATTAGATTTAATAACTCGCCACTCCACAGCTCTTGTAAAGATATTTTTCAATACTCGATATACGTACTGTATCGTTCCAGAAGAAAGCTTACCATCCTTCCCGTCTTGTCTGTTGCCTTCTTTACTTAATTCACTTATTAAGGAAGCGATATGCAAGGGTTTAACTTGATCTAATCGCAAATGCCCAATAGCGGGAAGGATTCGTTTGTTTAAAATTCGAAGGTAAATGGATAATGTCTTTTTTTCAAGTTCCTGTAAGGCATACTTGTCTCTCCACTCGTCGACGAAAGCGTGCAGCGTCATTTTATCAGGTGCGATGTATGTTCCGGCGTGAACTTCAATCTCGAATTTTGCAAGTTCAAATTCAGCTTCCTTTTTAGTGCGGCAATGAACGGTTTTACCAACGTATATATTTTACCTATTGCATCTCTTCCGACGCTTACGGTTAATCTCCAAGAATGTTTACCTCTTTTTTCTAAACTCGCCAACTCGCATTACCTCCAAATCCAAAGAAATAATAATTACAATTATTCCAAATAATTCTGTGCTTGTTCCCTTCCTGTTATCCCTAAAGTATTTTCTTGCCCATTCTTGAAAATATGCCGTCGCGTTCTTTTCTAGTTTCATGAGATTAATCTTCGTTTAGATGGTAGACTTATGTCCTCACCCATACCATACATACGTATCTTTTAGAATTCTAAAAAGAATAAGGCGAATGGGTATTTATGACAGGCGGTTGTCGATGCAGTATTGTAGAATGAAGTTAAGAGGCTAAATTCCTATAAAGGTAGGAATAAAGTTATACACCTCGAATTTTTAATAAAGAGGACAGGTAGTTCTGATGTGTTGTAAATAATAAGAACATCCATTCGGTGACAGTCGGCTGTCACAGATATACGTTAATATTATCAGTGAGATTAACTATATCAATGCACATTCGAAAACTGGAAGGTGTGGAATATATGATTCTTGCTTCAGAAATGGATTTACTTCAATGGTTTATTGTTGCTTTTCCAAATAAGCATTCTATCAAATTGTCTTATGCACAACGCATGATTGAGCAGTCATTAGCTCATTCCGTGGAGCCGGAGGAAGTATTGGAATTCTTGAAGGTACATCGGTATCGATATATCGATGTAGATCTCGAAGTAAGTATGATTGAGGATAATAAGATAATGAATTCTTCATCACACGAGTATCATCAAGAAAGTTCAGTTAATAAGAAGGCGATAAAGTTCGACGACATTGATGATATATTGGACCAACCTCTTGAACCTAAGCAACCATTTATAGAAGACACGAACGAATCATATTCAACATCCTACCAAATGAATGATTATATGTTGGATGAATATAGCCGTAGTCATAATCCCTTGATAAAGCAAATTATCGTGGTTGCCAATATGAGCCTTGTTCATTCCATTGTGAATAAGCACAGAAAGTACATGAGCCATAGCATGACGGATGAAGATTTGCATCAAGAGGGTGTTTTTGGATTGATGGATGCTATTGAACGATTTGATACCTCCATTGGCGGTACATTTTCTACATACGCTACACATTGGATTAGGCAACGAGTGATTCGGTCAATGATGAATTATGGAACCACTGTTAGAGTTCCAGTTCATCTTATTGAGCGGATTCGAAAGATCAAGAAAACGGAAGCTACTTATATAGACAACCAGGATAATCCGATAGTCACTAAACATATTTGTGAAGAGCTAGAAATCACGGAGCAACAGTATCTCGATGCGAAGCTAGCGGAACACCGCTATTTATCATTTACTTCGCTAAATCAACACGTAGGGATTAGTGAAGAGGGTGACACAGAACTAGGCGATTTTGTTCCCAACGATCCATTAGAAGTATTCGTATCTATGCCGATGGAGTTCAAAGATCCATTTGAACTTACTGAACATAACATTCTACATGATAACATCGAACACTTGTTAGAAAAACGATTAACGGAACGCGAACAAGTTATTCTCGAATTTCGTTTTGGTTTACATGACGGACGGCCCCGTACTTTAGAAGAAGTAGGTAAAGTATTAGGGGTTACACGTGAACGAATTCGACAAATCGAAGCAAAGGCATTAAGGAAATTAAGAGCTACTCGAGACATCGAAAAGTGGGTTTGGATATCTTAAGGAGATGAATTAGCAATGAATATATTAACATATTGCAAACAGATTGCAGCCTCACAATCGACAACAAAGCCTTTTCTATTCGTGTTTAAAGGATTTAATAATGAGAATTTCCAGCAGATTCAAGATTATAAATTAATAGATGCACCAACGACGATTTCGATTCAAGAGTTAGATCATCTTAAACCGACGCTTATTCCCCAATTGTTTAGCAGAGTGAGATCAACAGAGTTTTCATGGTGCACTTTCGAAGAATATCTTCTGTTCGGAGAAGAATTATTGCAACTCTACTATACGATTAGAGTCATTCGTAACAATTTGTTCCATCGTACATTCCCTACTGTATACCGTATTGATGCAACTGAACGAATATGGGATTTGTTGAGTGATGCAGATTTAGATATGAAAGATAATGAAGAAGATGAGATCAGCTTAATATATCGTTATTATGGGAGTGTTAAGCAGCTCGGTACTTATGTATTTGTCACTTATCCGGAGTCAGGAGAAGATGATATACCGTTATATCCACATGGGGTAGAGACGTTGCCTACGATACTTCTTGAAGAGGAAGTGAATCCCCATGTCGAGTTGTCGGAGGATGAAGATGCTTTTCTGCTATTAGAATGGGACATCATGAATGCTCATATTCCACATGGTGATATCTATATTGCTGCTTCAGGTGAATTAAGTACAATACCACATCGATACTATGAGCGGTTACTTGCATTGCAGACTCTATACAATAATGATTATAAGTTCTACTTGATCATGAAACAGACTGTACTAAAAGCAAATATAGACGATACCCCATATGTATCAGTGCTACAACGTTATTGGGGATACTCGAACTTCAGAACCCTCAAAATGTATAGCAATCTTAGAAGCGGGCTTGGGGATAAGAGCATAACAGAGATATCACAAGCCCAGATTGTTGACGATATCGTCCAGGAGGCACTGAAAGCAAAAGCAGGTGAAGATTATCGAGATCTATTCGTAACTTCTCCTACGGGTGCAGGTAAATCGGTTATGTTCCAAGTGCCAGCAATCTATATGGCAGAGAAGTATAATCTAATGACAATTGTTATATCTCCGCTAATTGGTCTGATGAATGACCAAGTGCAAGGTCTGCATGCTAACCAAGTACATATGTCTGCAACGATCAACTCGGAGATTAGTCCCGTAGAGAAAATGGAGATTCGAAATCGTATTCAAGACGGTAGGGTCTCAATATTATACATTTCTCCTGAAACGTTGCTTAGTCGTTCAGATATTACGCAATTGATCGGGGAGCGCGAAGTAGGATTGTTTGTCATCGATGAAGCACATATTGTCACCACATGGGGCAAAGCGTTCCGTTCAGATTATTGGTATTTAGGGACATATTTATCGAAGCTCCGCAAAGAGAAAAATTTCCCGATCGCAACATTCACAGCAACAGCCATATATGGTGGTGTTGAAGATATGTATGTTGAGACGCGTGATAGTTTGAATTTGATTAGCCCAATAAGCTATTTTGGATATGTACGACGGGATGATTTAGAAATTAAAATCCAACGCAAGTTAGATTATGATAAGCGCTTCAAGGAGTATCTCATGGATAAGAACAAGCTACTCTTGAACCGTGTAGAGAGATTTGTTCAAGGAAAGTCTAAGACGCTTGTTTATTTTCCAACAGTAAGGGCAATTCTTGATTTTAAAGAATTTGTTCGTATTTATGGAAGTGAAGCAGCAAAGGCAAACTTGTCTATTTATTATGGGCCACTAGAGAAAGAATTGAAGCACGAGAACTATCTGCGATTCAAACAGAATGATGCATTGATCATGCTTGCGACCAAAGCATTTGGGATGGGGATCGATATTCCTGATATACAGAATGTATATCATTTCGCTCCAACAGGGAATGTGTGTGATTATGTTCAGGAGATTGGTCGTGCGGCACGTGCGTTAGATCAAGGATACGCTTATTTTGATTTTCTTCCTCAGGATTTTGTGCATGTTCAGCGCCTGCATGGGATTTCGACGATTCGCAAAGGGCAGCTTCTACAGGTTATGCAGAAGATTCTATCTATACTAGATGAGCAAAAGGGTAAGAATGTCCGTAACTTACTTGTTAGTGCTGATGAGTTTCGTTATATCTTTAATGAGGGAAGCAGCCAGGAGAATGATAACTTCGATAATAAAATCAAGACAGCTCTACTAATTATCGAGAAAGACTTCCAAGCCAAGTTGACCTATTCGCCGATTATTGCGCGCCCTCGAAGTATCTTTGCTAAGGAGTATTTTATTGTTCCATTTGAGGCAGAAGATAAAGTGTTCCCGTTATACAATCAATATTTCACGTTGCAACATAAATTTGGCGAGGGAAAGCAGCATCGGTCTATTTATCAAGTGGATCTCAAGGGAATATGGCAGGATAAGTATCAGAACATGTCTTTTGCTGAATTTAAATACCAGTTCTATAGTGCAGAGAATCGGGTGAAACTACCTTTTAAGGGATGTATCACACCCGTAATGCAGGTTCAGTTACATCTACAAGCTGAAAACGAAAATGTGTTTCAGAATCAGGTGAAGTCCTGGGTAGAACGAATCAATGCGATCCTCGGCCGATATGCTAAGACGAAGGCGTATTTCAATATAGAAGAATTTGCAACAGAAGTTCGCTCGTCCATAGGTGGCAGCAAGTATGCTGCACAGATGATGGCTGAAGTTATACTGGATACCTGCTATACCTATGACCGCTTGATGCGTCAGAATAGTAATTTCTATAATAGATTCCTTGCATTTGATGAGTCGCGAGACAAGTATCATCTTCTTGGCAGCGGTTATGCAGGCTTTACAGACTGGATCATGCAGGAGACGAGTCATGTACTTCGACAGCCAATGTCTATTAAGGTTAGTGAACAAGAACGAGATGTATATTTACCTAAGTTGTTCGGGAGTGAGCAAGAGAAGCGTTTCATCTATTTAGGTCTGATGGAATCGCTAGGGCTCCTTATGTACCGTATTAATGGTGGGGATAATCCTGAAATCTATATTCGGATTAACTCAAGAATGCATCTGGAACGTAGTGTAAATAATCCAGGGCGTTATCGAAATTATATTCTAGAGAACGTTCACCAACGGCATCGACTCTCTGTTGAAATGTTGAAATATATATTTGAGAACCAGGTCGATACTATGCAATTTTGGGATCTGATCGAAGATTATTTCTTGGGTAAGGTGCCAGAGGAGATTATGCAGCGGTTGGTACCGAATTAATCGAAAATTGATAATGAGGGATAAACATGAATGAGGATAAACTTATCCCATATGGGGTATTATTTGCGAAACAATGGTTCGAGGAACAAGGGATTACGTATATTAGATCATTTGATCAACGTTATGTAGTAGGCAATAAGGATGGCCTGTCATACAAAATTGTTGTTATCCCACGAGATCACAAGCCTGGTAAAAGTAAACAGCAAGGGGATCCATATGAATCAGTTATGATTGATCACAAAGACTACGGGGATAAGACTAATTCCTTTTTTCATAAAGGGGATCAAAATTACATCGTTCTATCCAGGACTTATCGGGAGGGAGATCGGTATTTCCCTGAACAAGCATACTATGTGTTGGTATCAGATGAAGTTGTACAAGCCGAATTTGCGAAAAGAGTTCCTAAAAATATAAATTCAAAGAAGACATGTAATATAGGTTTTAAAGATAAGCAGTTAAGCAAATGGCGTTCAATCGGAGTTCGTTATTATCGAATGAACTTGGAATTAACTTCAGGGAAAATCTATGAAGGACTAGAAAAATAAATAATCATTACTGCACTATTAGATAACACTCTCTGATTCCCCTCTACAGAGAAATACGTTCTATTTTGATGCTGATTATATTATTGAGGATTAACAAAGTTCCGTCAGCACGATGCCATAAACATACGTTTCTTTACAATATTTAATGTTCCAATAGGGTCTAGGGATAGAAGGAACTGAAGGTCGGTTTTTCGAAATTTAATACCTTGGACCTAGAAGGGTTGCTTGGAGGAACTATGAATGAAATTGATCCCCTTACAATATCAACAAGAAAAACTATTACAGGGCGGAGCATCATTGGAGCATTTTAGACTTCATTTGCGGGCGCATGAAATACAATTACAACGAGGATTCGATCGCCTAAGATGTCTTGATCATATTTTCTTTGAACCAAAACCTTGGCAGATCGAAGCAGCTTTAAAAGTATTAAGGGAAATGAGGGGCAGTGCGATTCTTGCGGATGAAGTGGGCTTAGGGAAAACAATTGAAGCGGGGTTAATTATCAAGGAACTCCTTCACCGCGGAATGATCCAGTCTATACTCATTCTTGTTCCGGCACCTCTCGTTGAACAATGGAAAAATGAAATGATGGATAAATTTCAGATTTCGTTCTATGATGTGCGAGATGATGGTTGGGAGGAGCACCAACTCCTTATTTCTTCTTTGCCATTACTGGCTCGTTCCGGTATTCGAAGGGCCATGTTGGATGAGAAGCATTTTGATCTCATGATTGTTGATGAAGCGCATTGTTTGAAAAATCATGCAACAGCAACCTATAAATTTGTGTTCGGCATCAAAAGAAAGAATGCCATCCTGATGTCGGCCACACCGATTCAGAATGATTTAAATGAGCTGTATAGCCTTGTAAATATCTTGAAACCAGGCTATTTTACGACGAGAAGATCATTCCGTACGGAATATATGCAAGATCGCTTTCAACCCAAGAATGTCGCGAAGCTCAGAGAGTTATTGTCCCAAGTGATGATTCGGAACCGCCGTTCGAATACGTTGGTAGAGCTGCCTCGTAGACGTGTGGTGAACATGGATATTGAAATGAATCCAATTGAGCGGCAATTTTACAACGGTGTCGTCGATTTTACGAAGCACATTTTCGCACAATATCTTAGTGGTACGGTTAAAGTTGGCCTAAACAACACACCAGTCTCTATGCTGTTAATGATGCTGCTCAGCTTGTTGAAGCAAAATTGCAGCAGTCCGCAGTCTGTCATTCCGACATTAGAGCATAAAATGATGCCCAAACTTCAGACTTTAGAAGAACAAAAAAAGTGCGCGCAGCTCATTGCACTAGGGAGGGCGATAAGACTCCCGAGCAAAGCGGAAAAGCTTGTTGAACATATCCTTAAGAATCAAGAGCAAGCAATCGTGTTCTCAGAGTATTTAGCGACGATCGAACTGCTCAAGAACGCTTTCCAACAGTTTGGAATCTCGGTGTCTCTGTATCATGGAGGTCTGAATGCCTTAGAGAAGGAGAGAAGTATTCAAGCCTTCAAATCGGGCAAGACTCAAATATTCCTGTCTACGGAAGCAGGGGGACAAGGCTTGAACCTACAAGTGTGCCGACGAATGTACAACTATGATCTCCCATGGAATCCGATGCGTATTGAACAGCGAATTGGCCGAATTCATCGATTTGGACAAAAGGATGAAGTTTATATTTATACGATGCCTACTCGTGGTACGATAGATGAATATCTTCTCTACATCTTAACATCAAAAGTTAATTTGTTCGAGATGGTGGTCGGTGAACTGGACACGATTCTTAGCTTTGTCCTTGATGATCATGAATCTCTGGAAGTACGAATCGGCAAGTTGATTCTCGGATCCAAAGATTCAATCGAGATGGAGCTGAGGCTTCGGGAAATCGGAGAGGAATTATTAAAAGCCAAGGAAGATTGGCATAAGAATGCCAATGCATCGGCCAAAATTTTAGATGAAATTGGGATAGGGATGAGATGAGAGCATTGTCGTCAATACAACAATTCGTCATGGAAAGCTGTAAACTGCTGGGTATTTCTGTCATTGAACAAGATGGAGGTGCGAGCTTCCAGCTGATTATTCCGAATATACTTCAGAAAGAATTACCCTATTTGATGACGGAAATCAAGTTTCAAACGAAGGGGAACCCTAATGCATTGCTGATGTCGGAGGATTCCTTCTTTGTTAAGAAATTGGCTGAGCTCGTTGCTCGGAAAAATAACAGTTACACAATGGGGGCAGTACGACTATCCGCAGAGTCGAAAATCGAGGAGATCATGGCTCAATTCACACCCGATTGTTCTTGCGAGATAGTTCAGCTTCATGATGAGCAAGTTGATGAGCTCCATCTGTGGGTCAAGATTAGCGTGCAAGGTTTTTTCGTAGAAGAGAGGCTTGATCACTATGTCATAGATTTGACGAACGAACGAATAGAGAGAAGCGAGAGTACGCGCATCCCAGACCTTGCACCGATGGAGAATCGAGATAAAATACCGGTAAGTTCGATACAAAAGTCGATGGAGAAGCTGACAGCCTATGCTACAACTTGCGCAGAGCAATATGCTAAGGAGAAACAAGCGGAAGTTCAGCAATATCTTGACCAGGAGGTTCTTCGAATAGAATCTTATTATCGCAATCTCGAATTGGAAGCGACGTCGGGCTCTTCTCGCAATAAGTCTGCGTTAGATGAACTCGAACTGTTAGCCGCGGAGAAGGGGAATTTAATCGATCAGCTTCATAAGAAATATGAAGTTGCTGTGGATCAAGTGAAGATAGAGATTGTTGCCTGCCTTGTATTAGAGAAGCGAATCGAGAAGGCAGAGCTTCGTGTCATAAGCCCTTATGGTCATTCGACGCTGTATGGGGATGGGGAGAGGGGATTTAGAGAAGCTCGCGATATTTCTGAGCAAGACGGCCCTTACACGATCACTTCAGACAATACAACGGCTCTACTATTCAATACTTACCAGTGTAAAACTTGTAGGAAATTAAGGCAGAAGAAATTGTCCACATACTGTAAAGTTTGTGATAGTGATATATGCAAGGAATGCGCTGCATCCTCAGCCATTAGCAAGCACATCATCTGTACGGAACATGCTAAATCTTGTAGTCATTGTTCGAGAACGGTAAGCACATCCGAATTCGTCGCTTGTGAATCTTGCGGGATAGAATACTGTCAGTCATGTAATTCGAATAGCTGTAAGATTTGTTCGAAAAAGCTATGCTCGGCTTGCCATCATGTATCACATATTTCGAAGCAATCTTTATGTCCAGATCATGCGCATCCATGCGAGTGCTGTCTGAACGATGTATCGGAGCAAGAGATGATTCGATGCCAGAGCTGTGAACAGTATTACTGCCGGTCATGCCATCTGAATGGTGAATGCTATTATTGTGGACATTTAGAGAAGGTGCAAGCGATACCGCTGACTGTTGGCCGGATCTTGGCAGAAAATAAACTTCAAGCGAGTCGATTAGAGATCAGCGAGAAGGGAAATATGATTTATCTACAGGGGAAGGGAACCTTATTCAAGTCCTTCTTGCTTGTATATAACAAGAAGAGTGAGAAAGTGATCAAGCGTATTGATTATAGTTGGTTCAACAAAAGACGATGATACATCACATATAACTGGAGGAGCTTATGATTACTGGTGAAATGAAGAACAAAGTGGATAAAATTTGGGAGACATTCTGGACAGGTGGGATTACCAATCCGCTTGAAGTGATTGAACAATTTACGTACCTGCTCTTTATTAAAGGGTTAGATGATATTGAGACGACGAAAGAAAGCGAAGCTGCCTTTCTAGGATTAACCTATGAAGGGATGTTCCCGAGTAACAAACAAAGCTTGCGATGGAGCAAGTTCAAGAACATGGAAGCTATCCAAATGTATAACCTAATGATGAATGACGTATTCTCTTTCATTAAAAATCTGCATCAAGACGGAGACTCCGCTTATGCGAAATATATGGGAGACGCAATCTTCAAAATTCCAACGCCTCAAATGCTTACCAAAATTATTGATGGCATCGACGGGATTGATATGGATAATCGGGATACCAAAGGCGATTTGTACGAATATCTTTTATCCAAAGTCGCTACGGCTGGTACCAACGGACAATTTCGTACACCCCGTCATATTATCGAGATGATGGTTCGACTCATGAAGCCAAGTCCAAGCGATGTCATCGCGGATCCTGCGATGGGAAGTGCGGGATTTCTTGTCGCTGCTCAGGAGTATGTGAGGGAGAACCATGCGGATTTGTTCTTGCACGCGGGACTTAAGAAGCATTTTCATGAAGAGATGTTCCACGGCTTCGACATGGATCGGACCATGCTTCGGATTGGTGCGATGAATATGCTCCTGCATGGCGTGGATCAACCGAACATTGAGTATAAGGATAGTTTATCTGAGTTAAATGAAGATCAAGAAAAGTTCACGATCGTGTTAGCGAATCCGCCGTTCAAAGGGTCTCTAGATTATGATGCCGTAAGCAGCGATTTGCTAAAAGTCACGAAGACCAAGAAGACGGAGCTTCTTTTCCTTGCGCTGATTCTAAGAAGTCTCAAGCTCGGCGGACGCAGTGCTACCATTGTGCCGGATGGCGTTCTCTTTGGCAGCAGCAATGCACATAAGGAGATTCGTAAAGAATTAGTAGACAATCATAAGCTTGAAGCCATTATTTCGATGCCAAGCGGCGTGTTCAAGCCTTATGCGGGAGTTAGTACGGCAATCCTAATCTTTACGAAGACAGGTGCAGGCGGTACGGATCATGTATGGTTCTATGATATGAAGGCCGACGGCTACTCATTGGATGATAAGAGACAGCCGATTGAGCAGAATGATATATCGGATATTGTAGAACGATTCGGCAACTTGCAGGATGAGATCGCTCGGAAGCGTACAGAGCAGAGCTTTATGGTCGATGTGCAAGAGATCCGGGACAATGGGTATGACCTGTCGATTAATAAATATAAGGAAATCGAGTATGAGGAAGTAGCCTATGCACATCCTCGAGAGATTCTGAAGAAGATTCAAGTGTTGGAAGAGGAAATTCAGGCGGGGATAGAAGAGCTGGCTGGGATGATTGAGGGGTGATTGTTATGGGATTGATTAAGAAATTAAATGATGTTGCAAACATTAATATGGGGCAATCACCAGAATCCAGTAGTTATAACACAGAAGGAATCGGAGAACCATTCTTTCAAGGTAAAGCAGATTTTGGTGATATGTACCCTAGTATCAGGATGTATTGTTCAAGTCCATTAAAAAAAGCGAGAGAAAAAGATATATTAATGTCGGTCAGAGCACCTGTTGGTGATGTGAATATATGTAATATATCTTGTTGTATAGGTAGGGGATTAGCTGCAATAACTCCAATAGAGAGTGTATTGGATTTCAAATACCTCTATTACTATTTGACTCTAAAAAAAGAACAAATCAGTAATCTAGGAACAGGGAGTACATTTAAGGCGATAAATAAAAGCATTATTGAGCATGTAGAACTACCTGTTCCAACAATTGAGATTCAACATAAAATAGCAATTTTGCTCGACAAAGCCCGAGAACTAATAGACAAAAGAAAAGAACAAATCGATGCTTGTGATGAACTTGTAAAAAGCTTGTTTTATGAAATCTTTGGGGATCCAGTTACAAATCCTAAGGGCTGGGAAATTGAACCTCTCAGGAATCTAATAACTGAAGCAAAATATGGATCAAGTCAAAAGGCTGACGAAACTAAAGGCAGATATCCTATATTGAGAATGAATAATATTACATATCAGGGAGATTGGGATTTTTCGGATTTAAAGTATATAGATCTTGAAGAGAAAAATGAAGAAAAGTATTTAGTAGAAAAAGGAGACTTGCTTTTCAACAGAACCAACAGTAAAGAATTAGTAGGGAAAACGGCAGTATATGTGGAAGATGAAAAAATGGCGTTTGCTGGATACTTAATTAGGGTGAGAACAAATGAAAGGGCTAATACACAGTATATTTCCGCATTTCTAAATTCACCGTATGGTAAGCAAACTTTAAATAATATGTGTAAAAATATTGTAGGCATGGCTAACATCAATGCTCAAGAACTACAGGATATTATGATGGCTGTGCCTCCGATTGAAATGCAAAATAATTTTGCAATGATAGTTACTAAAATAAATGAACAAAAGAAGTCGCTCAAAAAGGGATTAATTGAACTTGAAAACAACTTCCAAGCACTTATGCAGCGAGCGTTCAAAGGCGAATTATTCTAGGAGGACAGCCATGTGTACGAACTTTGATTTTCTGAGAGACAAATCAATTTTTCAATCCTTTGCTGATAGTGCCGTAGAGTCTGAGAAAAGTTTACTTGTATCCCCTGCCACCAGCGCCATTCTTACGAGAAGGGCTCTGGAGCTGGCTATCAAGTGGGTGTACACGTTCGATACTGAATTGAAGATCCCGTATCAAGATAATATTTCAAGTCTAATCCACGAGCCAACGTTCCGGCAGATTATCGATCCGCAGCTATTTCCATTGATGAAATATATCATCAAACTTGGAAATACCGCGGTACATACGAATGCTTCCATTTCCCGAGATGAGGCTGTGCTCTCGCTGCGGAATTTGCACGAAGTCGTCCGTTGGATCGATTATTGTTATGCGGTTGAATATACCTGTCCTGACTTTGATGAAGAACTACTTCATGCGGGAGAAGAGAGAAGGACAAGACCGCAAGAATTGCAAGATTTGTATGAAAGACTTAGTTCGAAGGATCAACGGCTGGAAGAACTCCGCAAAGAGAATGAAGAACTGCGTGTAGCGATGACTGCACAGCGGGTCGCGAGTACTGAGGAATATCATTTCGAAGTTGATGCACTTAGTGAAGCAGAGACAAGGAATCGATATATTGATCTTGAGCTAAAGCTTGCAGGCTGGGAGCTTGGACGAGATTGTATCTCTGAGGTTCCGGTCGAAGGGATGCCAAACGCTACGGGTAAGGGCTTCGTAGATTACGTGCTCTATGGCAGTAACGGCAAACCGCTTGCGGTCATTGAAGCGAAGAAAACAGGAGTCGACCCCATTGTCGGCTCTCAGCAGGCCAAGCTGTATGCAGACTGTCTGGAGAATCAATATGGGCAGCGTCCTGTGATTTTCACGACCAATGGATTTGACATCAACCTGTTCGACGATGCTGAGGGCTATCCGATGCGCCGTGTTGCGGCGATTTTTACGAAAGAAGAGCTGCAGCGTATGGTGGATCGTCGGAGCAGCAAGCTGCCGTTCACAACCGTTGAAATTGATGAGAATATCTCCAATCGGTATTACCAGAAGCAGGCGATTATGGATGTGTGCTCGGCCATCACGGCGAAGCAGCGGAAGATGCTGCTCGTTATGGCGACGGGCAGTGGGAAGACACGAACAGCGGTCTCTTTCGTGGATGTCTTAATGCGGCACAATGTTGCGAAGAATATTCTTTTCCTGGCGGATCGCCGTACGTTGGTGAAGCAAGCCAAGAATAACTTCAGCCATTTGCTGCCAAGTCTGACGCTATGCAATTTGCTGGAGAATAAGGAAAACCCGGAGCAATCCCGAATGATTTTCTCGACCTATCCGACCATGATGAACGCAATCGATGATACGAAGCGGCAGAACGGGAAGAAGCTGTTCACGCCGGGCCATTTCGATCTGATTATCATCGATGAGAGTCATCGGAGTATTTATAAGAAATACAAAGACATTTTCGATTACCATGATGCCATGCTGCTCGGATTGACGGCGACACCGAAGGATGAAATCGACAAAAATACATATTCGATCTTCGAGCTCGAGAACGGCGTGCCAACATTCGCCTATGAGCTGGAAAAAGCGGTAGAGGATGAATATTTGGTCGACTATCGCACGATAGAGATCAAATCGAAGATTATGGAAGACGGGATTCATTATGATGACCTGAGTGAGGAAGAACAAGAAGAATTCGAGCGAACGTTCGAAGACGATGAGACGGTTGATGATTCGATCGCGAATACGGCCGTAAATGAATGGCTGTTCAATGCGAATACGATCGATATGGTGCTTCATCAGCTAATGGAGAATGGGCTTCGTATTCAAGGCGGGGACAAGCTGGGGAAGACGATTGTTTTTGCCAAGAGCAGTCGACATGCAGAAGCCATTGTGGAACGTTTCCACGTGTTATATCCGGAGTACGGTACGCATTATGTCAAACAAATTGATTACAGCATCAAATATGTGGATACCTTGATTGACGATTTCAGCACGGCGAATAAATTCCCACAGATTGCCGTATCCGTCGATATGCTCGATACCGGAGTGGATATTCCTGAAGTTCTGAATCTCGTATTCTTCAAAAAAGTCCGTTCCAAGTCGAAATTCTGGCAAATGATCGGCAGAGGAACAAGATTGTGTAAAGACCTGCTTGGAGCGGGGATGGATAAAGATAAGTTCTTGATCTTCGACTTCTGCAATAACTTCGAATTCTTCCGAGCGAACCCGAAGGGAATGGAAGGGAACATCGGTGAGAGCTTAACGGAGAAGCTGTTCAATGCCAAACTGGATATTGTGCGGGAACTGCAGCACGTGAAATATCAGGAAGAGGATTATATCCGTTATCGAAATGAGTTGCTCCAAGAGCTATTGGACAGTGTTCGGAGTCTGAATGAAGATAGCTTCCGCGTGAAGCTGAAGCAGCGGTATGTAGATACGTATAAGAATAAGGACGCTTGGCAGAGCTTAGGTACAGCATCTGTCGCAGAAATCAAAGAATATATTGCTCCGCTCATTACCCCGTTGCAGGATGATGAGTTGGCCAAACGATTCGATTTACTGATCTATACCGTTGACCTTGCTTATCTGCAGCAGCGTAATGCGTCTAAGCCAATCCGCAGTATTGTGCAGACCGCAGAAGCACTGTCGAAGCTTGGAACGATCCCACAGGTTGTGGAGAAAAAATATATCATCGAGAAAGTGCAGACGGATGAATTCTGGCAGAGTGCAGATATGTTAGAGCTTGAAGCAGTTCGGGTTGCCCTTCGGGAATTGATCAAGTTTATCGAGAAGAGCAAGCAGAAAATCTACTATACGAATTTCAAAGATCAGATTTTAGAGACCCGTGAGAGCGGAGCCATCTATAATACGAACAATCTGAAGGACTATAAGAAGAAGGTAGAGCATTACTTGAAGGAACATCAAGATGAGCTGGCGATCTTCAAGCTTCGCAACAACAAGCCCTTGAATCAGTTGGACCTGCAGACACTGGAACGGATTTTGTGGGAAGATCTCGGCACCCAGTCTGATTATGAGAAAGAATTCGGCGATACACCAGTAAGTAAATTAGTGCGGAAAATGGTTGGGCTTGACCGTACCGCAGCGAATGAAGCTTTCAGTGCATTCCTGAGCGATGAAAAGCTGAATGCAATGCAGATTCGGTTCGTTAAGCTTCTCGTAGATTACATCGTGGCGAATGGCATGATTGAAGATAATCGGGTCTTGATGGAAGAGCCTTTTCGCAGCTTGGGCAGCATAACGACGTTATTTAAGGATCATATGAATGAAGCCAGAGAGTTAATGAATGTTGTTTCGGTCATAAAAAATAACTGTGAAAAGGTAATTTAGTTCAATATTTGCTAGTAGACGACTGTAAAAGGTCGTCTTTTTGCTTATAAAAGGACTAACAGCGAAGTGTGTCGAAATAGCAGGATAGGATAATATTCCCATGAGAAACATACGTTCCATGACAATCTGTTGACCATTTGATCGTGTATGCTTATTTGTAAATATTGAAACAGAATGGAGTTGGAATACTTGGCTGCGATCGAACTATCCGAAGAAATGCTTAAATCCAATGGATGGGCTTACCTATTCGATTTATCAAAATTGGAGAACTCGCAAGATGATGCCATTAACGAACACATTCGGGGCATTTATTTGTCAGTTATTGATGCATTGGCTGTACAAAGATCCAAAAAGCTAAAGAAAGGCCCCTTCGTGATCTGGAATTGTGTGAAGAGATTAGTGGGGATAACAACCTATATACGAATGGCTACATTTTATTCGTAACTCCTTTCTATTACGAAGTTGTTGGAATGGATGTTGATCCAATTGTTGAACAAATGTGGAAGCGTAAAGGCTATATTCGAGCTACCACAGCAACGCCAATATTTGAAGGCGCCGTACCTGCCTACATCTTTGCGGATGGGGTCATTTATCCAATTGAGTTGGATGAGGAGTTATTCTCTCAATTATTTGACATGTTTGAAGAACATCAGTATATGCTTTCTCTTAACAACCCCGGTATGACAATTCCTTCCAATCCATACGAACTAATCTAATTTCAGTCGAATACAGAGGAGATTGTGCGTATTTATGTTTAGTCATTTATAAATTCATCTATAGGTACATCGAAAATTGACTTATAGGTCAAGTTTCGATAATATAAGATTACGGTAAGATGTGCTCATTGACGATGACCTTCAACTTATACTCCGAGGGCATACTTACAATACGGTTTTGCCGACCGGGGGAGAGAGGTGTGAAAAAATGTCGGACGAGATCTCGCTACACGACCAGATGAAAGCAAAGATGACGGATCAAGCGATTTCCGTGTTTAAGTATCGTAAGGAGACCGGGGGGGCTAAAACTGTACTACTGAGCTATCACGCTCAAGAAGAAATGGCAGATGAAAACATTACCGCTAAAATGTTGATTAACTGTATGGCGGAAAAACCAGAGCTCATTGAGTTCCGTTGGGAGTATCCTGACACCCAAGCTAAAGGAATTTTTCTTTGTGAGCCGGATGAGTTCCCACCTTTCCACGTCGTTTGTAAGGTGGACAATGACAAGGCATTTGTAATTACAGCTTATCTGGTTTCATCTGATAAGTATAAAGGCGATAACAAGACTAGACAACCTAGGACGAAGTAGCACTTTTAAGATGTTTTAACTTGACGTTGAAAATAACGGTATTACATACCCTTGAGGTACCCTTCACCGGAATGTGGGGCCTCGAGGGGTAATCACCAAATATCATAGATCTTAAACCGATCACATATTTTGTTGGTCATTGACAGAACATATAAAATAAAACAGGAGTTGATACCTATATGAAATGTCCCATTTGCAAATCCACTCTCGTGGAGAAAACTGCAAATGCCAGGAGAGTTGTCAAAGGACAGAAGTTCACATTTAAAAACATTCCGGCATATGTATGTGAAAATGAACTTTGTGGTCAGATTATTTTTGATTCATTAATTATTGAGGAGTTGGATGAGGCGGCCGCAGTACTCAACCAAGAGGATCTAAACAAAGGGATTATTGGATACGAACAATTTAAAGAACGGTTAGCTCTTTTGCAAGTAAATTGATAGGATGATCCAGTATGGAAAAGAAGGAGCAACAGTACAAGGTTGTAAATTTCATTAGGGAGTATAGGAAGAAATTAAATATTACACAGGAACAAATTGCTACTAAACTAGATGTTAGTCCAACTTTCATCAATAAAATAGAGAATGGTGGGAAAACCCCTTCTCTAACGTTAGCTTTTTTGATCTTAGAGGCCATGAAAGACATTTACAGTGATGATAGGGGTTTATATTTAGAACTACGATTTGATGATGTATTTTCAATAGCACCGATCCAGACTGAGTAGGTCACGGTACATATGAGGGATTTTTAGGAGAAGGTTTTGTAAGAAGTATAAAGGTAAGATAAGTCAATTATGATAACCTTATTTATATAATTAATCCTTATTTTATAATACATTTATATTTGGGAATGGGATCAAAGTTTAATATCCCTTATTAATATGTACTTTAGTGATATTTATCAATCCTGTAAATACGGGAGTAGTTCCGGTCGCTTAATTAGATGTCGCTAATTCAATTGTTTATGAATAGCAAAATACATTGGTTTCAAAAAAGTAGCGGAAGCTTAGAATGTGTTGCATTACCGGGAGGTTGCCGCGGAGGTTCTTTGTATATTATTATATCTTTTGCTTTAGATCCAAGTTAAGGGATTGTCAGTGAGACTATATGAAATGATTGATGATTTAGAAGACCGGGAACCCTTATAACTTAAGGGATCTCGGTCTAATACTTTATTTTAACCAATTTGAAAAATGGAACAAAGCCATGGAGTCCTTATGGAGTAAGTTAGATGACTTGGAAGTTGAGTTAAGAACTCTTCGAACAGCGTTCGAATCCTACAGGGAAGAAAGAAATGATGCCCATACAGGAAGTATCAATGTCACTCATTCTTCGGAGGTCGACAACGATAAATGTATCTAAATCTTCCAGGAAATACGGGACCAACTCTTGCGAACCGGGTATTCCAATTTCCCCCTTTCTTGGAACACGGTAATACCAATATACAATTGATGATCGTAACGTTGTTCCATCATGGACGAGTATTCGCCATTCATCCAGTTCTTGATAAAAGACTAACTAATACAAAATGGCTTTCCTCAGAAGGGGAAAGCCATTTTGTAATTATGATTTTATTGTTTGTATACAATACGTTTTAAGGTATTCCTTTGCCTAATTCTTCATTACCTCATATTTTTCAAGCATGTCCATGTCATAAGAATCCAAACCCAGACCAAATTCTTTAATGATTGAAATGAACCCGTCTATTTTCTTCAAAGAACCTATTTCTTTTATATAGCTGTTTAATCCATATTTATTCAAGTGTTTACGAAAAGTTTCGAGTGTGCCGTGCATGAAAACTGCATTGGTTCTTGAAAACAATTCGGATAATGCTTACTTCGTACTTATAGATTGTATACGGCTAATCACAGCCGTATGGTATTTGTCTAAAAGTATTTTGTGAATCCTGATTAATTCTGTGTTATTCCTTTGAGTTATTTTAGTGTACTCGGTATAATCCGCCTTTTCAATGCATCCGTACTGTTTAAGGATATATTTCTCATTACATTTAGAACAGGTCATGTAACTATCGTATTCATTCCTTGTACGCATGTAGTCATCACGGTATGTAATAGTATCTGTATAATACCCGCCAGCTCCACAAGGACAATTACATTTCAAAGAGCTTTTTCTATCTATTTCATCCCATTCATTTCCCATGCGAATTTTCCTCCACTTGTATAACAACTATTATCAGTATAAAAGATTTTTGGAAAGGAGTCCCTATATTGGAAACGCTGAGATTAGCAAGCGGAATCTTAACCATTAAGATTTGACGCAGTTGAAGCAGCCCTTTATCTTTTTTGTTTCATTCTGCCCACTCCTATACTAAGAGAACAGCACTATCATTCTGGAAGTTTGTAAGTACGAATGAACTCCAAAGATAACCGTGCTCTTACCCAACCAAATGTACTATAATCTACCTATAATCTATTGATTTTCCACAATACATAAGTAGGTAGGTATCCGATGATCAAAAAAAACCGCAGCTGGTGGAAAGATGACACTATTCCTAATCTGATAGGGCGTAAGCAAATCGATTGGTCTATGTTTGAGTATGGGACGCAGATCCCTATTGATTTTTATGAAGATTTTTCCTTAGCAAATCGAAATATCGAGATTCCCTTAGGGCAAAGTAAAAAAGTTTATCTGATCCATGAAGGGGATCAGTTTGAGTGTAACTTAAGCCGAATCAACCAAAGAAAACAAAATAGAGAAGCACTCCAGATTAGATATGACGCGAACGCAGAGCTTAAGGATTACATGATTACCAAATATAACTCAACATATAATTATTTGCTCCATAAGCGAAGCCTGGCAGCGAGTACGAGAAACCCAATCACAGTCCCTGAGCAATTCTCGGAATACTTAGAATTTTACGCAACGGATAAACCATTTGTGTACGAGTTAAAATTCATCACGAATGATACGCCAATCCCGGAAGATCAACCGTCTATCTGGTGGGTCTGTCAAGGAACGTCTTATAATGCGCAGAAGCAGGAGGGCGTTCTGTGGGCTCCACTCAAGAACATCAATGGAAGGACGCAACATCATTGGGAGACGATGAAGGACGTGAAGGTGAACGACATTGTACTTCATTATTCTTCGGGGGCTTTACGCGCCGTCAGTCAGGTTCAGGCAGCAGCGATAGAGTCTCCGAAGCCAGCTAGTTTGTCCGATCAGCAGTGGGAGGAGACGGGGCGTCTAGTTGTAACGGAGTACCATGAATTGAATCCACCGATACCTCTAGAAGCCATTTCGCAAGATTTGCTCCAGCTGCATATTGCGAAGGGGCCGATTAACAAAATAGGTGGTGTAAACCAAGGGTATCTCTTCCCATTCACGATACAAGGGTTAAGTATTGTTCAGAACAAATCAAAGGACACGCCATGGCCAGATTTTACGCTCCTTTCTGAGATGGAAGAGGTAGAGCAGAACGTGGAACTCGTAACGATTAACGATGAAGAGACGAGCGCACATCTACAAATCGTCAAAGATTATATTCAGCAGCAAGGTTTTACATATCCAGAGTTCATGATTGAGAACTTTTATTTATCGTTGAAGACGAAACCATTCGTTATTCTAGCTGGGATATCCGGTACAGGAAAGACGAAGCTGATCCAGAAATTCGCCGAAGCCCTCGGTGCAACGGAAGCGAATGGACAGTTTACTCTTATACCTGTTAGACCGGATTGGAATGATCCTTCTGATTTAATCGGTTACAAGGACCTTAGTGGTACGTTCCGTCGAGGCAAATTAACCTATGTGTTGGAAGAAGCATCCGCGCCAGAGAATCAACAGAAGCCATATTTTATATGCCTGGATGAGATGAATCTTGCGAGGGTAGAACATTACTTCAGTGATTTACTTAGCATCTTAGAAACACAGCGTTGGCAAGAAGATCGCATTGTGACAGATACGGTGGTAGCTGAAGATCAGGTTGGTCGTAATCTTGGCATTCCGGAAAATGTATTCTTCATTGGGACAGTAAACATGGACGAAACCACGCATCCTTTTAGCAAAAAGGTACTGGACCGAGCGAATACCATCGAATTCAACCATATTGAGCTCGACAATTTTAGTGACCTAGAAGAAGCGGCAGTCTCTACTGAAGAGGATGCAGAGCCACAGTATCCAACTGCGCGTTTTCTGAGGAGCAACTATTTACAGTTAAAAGACGCGTACGCAAAGCATAAAGCACTCATCCAGAGTACGGTTAGTCAGTTGGTAGAGATCAATACGATTCTGGAAAGTATCCATGCCCATGTTGGTTTCCGTGTCAGGGATTCCATCTGCTTCTATGCGATATACAACGAGCGGTTTTCTTTGATGACGACTGAAGAGGCAATGGATATGCAAATTATGCAGAAAATCCTCCCCCGCATACAAGGGAATAACGCTGTCGTTAGAAAGGTAATTATTGAACTCTTGTTGCTTACGCTTAGCGGATCCACCACAAACAGTAAAGATTATGTGGACGGCGAGAGAGATATCGAGCAGCTATGGGCCAAGCAACTGAAAGAGAATAATGTGAAATACCCTCAATCGGCTAGAAAGCTCATTTACATGTTACGGAGGCTAGACGATGATGGATTCACTTCATTCTGGGTCTCTTAAGAAGAGTGTGGTCCTGCTACACATTGAAACGAATCTATTTGATCTCTACCTAGAGGGAAAACCGTATCACCCAACGGTAGATTTACTTCAACTGCATCGAACAGAGGAGAGAGAATGGGGGCGGGCGGATCTTCATGTGGCTTCCTTCTATGAACAATTGGAGATTCTATCTATTGCAGTTTTTAATCCTAAGACGGGAAAGTTAGAGCCTTGGCAGAATAACCAGGAGAGCTTTCCAATTTTCTACGAGACACAAACCTATAATTTATTGATCGAGAAGAAGGCGAATATCGATCTAACTTTTTACCATGAGAACTACGCGTTGCGCGAAGCCGTTATGCCGAAGGGTAAGCATATTTTATCGGGGAATCTTAACTTTCAGAATGAGATCGGATTTACGGAGCTGGAACTTCGACTGAATCGTTCACCGCTATTGAAGCTTCGGATGGAAATTTTCCCTGTGAAAATGGATTACAAAAGAGATTATCATGCTATTCTACAAGATGTGAATCATCAGATTCATAACTTGACGTTCGATTTTCTGCGCAAAACCTATCAACTAACCGGGCTCAAAGAGACGAACCAGCAGAGTTTGACGGAGTATTTCACAATATTACGGTACCTTTTTGACCAATTAATAAAAGCTGTTCAACGAATTGAAGGTTCCCCTCATACCAAGATGCATCAAGAGGAGCGCATCGTCCCGGCTGAGAGGGCAAAGAAAATCAATCACAAAACCATGCAAT
Source organism: Paenibacillus sp. GCM10027629 (assembly GCF_042676425.1). Lineage (NCBI taxonomy): Bacteria > Bacillati > Bacillota > Bacilli > Caryophanales > Paenibacillaceae > Paenibacillus > Paenibacillus sp. GCM10027629. Next base: position 84,763 of record NZ_JBHTGZ010000010.1, read on the forward strand.
ACTTGAGCAGACATCCGAAGCTGTTAGTGAAAGACCCAGCGAATGGGATAGTTCAGGTTAAGGGAGAACGCTATGCTCCTACGCATGTGTTAGATACGCGAAGAATCGTTAATTATGACACGCAGGAAAACCGATTTGTTCGTTGGGTGTTCCTTCGCATTGAGCGAAAATTGAAAGATTTGTGGGAACTGCTGAATGATCAGAAGAGACTTCAAGATCCCATGTTAGTTCAGAAGATAACCCGCATGCAGAAGGAAGTGCGCAGAGTGCTTCAGCTCGATTTTCTGCAAGTGGGATTGATGAAGCAAATGTCGGTTTCCTTGGTTATGCAGTTGGCTCCGGGGTATCGTGAAGTGTATAAGTCATATCTTATGCTGATGAAAGGTCTTGCCATCCAGGATGACTTATTCCAGTTGTCATTGAAGGATCTAGCTACTTTGTATGAATATTGGTGCTTCCTTAAGATCCACCAACTGCTTAGTAAGAAGTATGAGTTGGTAAGTCAGGACATCATCAAGCTAGACTATAGTGGAATCTTCGTTAAACTGAAAAAATCTGCCGCGTCGACCGTAACCTATCGCAATCCGAATAACGGGGAATTTTTTAAATTGTATTACAACCAGACCCTTCGGGGACCGACGCTTACGCAAAAACCAGATAACGTCCTTACGCTTAGGAAAATGGAAACGTCTACAGAGTATAAATATGTGTTCGACGCGAAGTATCGATTGAACCCAGCAGAGCCAGGGACTCCTTATTATACGAAGTATAGTGGACTTCCCGGACCTGAGGAGGGCGATATTAACACGATGCATCGTTATCGAGACGCTATCGTTCATTCAGAGAAAGATTCAGAAGAATTCGAGCGAACGATGTTCGGAGCATATGTATTATTCCCTTACCCGGATGAAGAGAAGTATAGGGAACATCATTTTTACAAAAGTATTAAGGCTGTAAATGTCGGTGCGTTTCCGTTTCTACCGGGATCTACAACATTGTTGGAAGAGTTCTTGGATGAGATCATTCTAGACAGTCCGGAGAATGCCTATGAGCGCGCTGTTCGGCCTAAAGGGTCGAAAGAGTATTACGATAACAAGTACAACGGCAAAAATGTACTGGTCGGTTGCATGAGTCGAGAAGAACAGTTGGAGATTTCGTTGCGGCATAAATTCTACCATACACCACTTGAAAACATTACAAATCACAAGCTGTTAACACAACTGGAATATGTGGCACTTTATCAATCGAAGAAGTTTTTTGGTAAGACGAGCGAGAGCGTTGGCGTGAAGTATTACGGGAAAATAAAAGACTGGAAGATTGTGAAGCGCAGTGAAATTACGGCTATTCCATCCAAACATAATCCCCCGGATAAACTTTATGTTGTGTTTGAAATCGAGGAGTGGGAAGTAAGGGAACAACTCATTCTCCCTGGTGGCCACGGGATTCGTAGCATCGCATTTACGTCAAAATACATATTCGATCGTGCAATGGAAATTGCTGAATTAAAGCTGGAGAATGAGGAAGAGTTACTTCTCTGGCGTGAAGCTCGCCGAAGAGGTCGTGTGGAAGTGAAGTTAGATCGTGAGCATCTTGACGATGCGAAGAAGGTTATGAGTGTAGGGTTGAAGGAAGAGTGAAATCTTACGACTACGATGAAAAGCTCCTTAATTAGCCTTGTCCCTTCGACCGTCCACAAAGCTTTATTAAGCTATTTAATGGGATGAAGCAAAAGCAGCTAGTGGAGTTGGTGAATAGCATTAAGGATAATGCGGTTAGGGTTGTTGGATGATTTTCTACGATAGAATCAAAGGCGGATAAGAAAAGCAAACCGTTCTTCCATATACGATGCGTGTTACTGAAGTATTGTCTCAATAAGTAATTCAAGGAAGAGGAGCTGGGATTACGGTGAACATACAAGATGTTTTGCAATCACTTGCGTGCAAAAGAAGTATTTTTCATAATGAGGCGGATTTTCAACATGCATTAGCTTGGGAGTTGCGGGAGTTTTATGATTGTAAAATCCGTCTGGAACGTCGGATGGATATCGATAGTAAGAGAGTATACTTAGATATTTTGGCAGAGAAGGATAATCGTAAAGTTGCTATTGAATTAAAATATAAGATGAAAGCAATCGAGTGTTCGATCCAAGGAGAGACATTTTCTTTATTAAATCAAGGCGCTCATGATATTGGTAGGTATGATGTTCTGAAAGACCTACAACGATTAGAACAATTATCAAAAAGAGGATTGATAGATGAGGGATATTTAATTTTTCTTACAAACGATTCTTCCTATTATCTTGAGCCATCTACTGAAAAAGCTACAGCTGACAAAGACTTTAGAATTCATCAAGGTAAAGGGGTTAACGGCATTTTATCGTGGAGCGAACATACTGGAGAAGGCACCATGAAGGGAAGAGAGGATTCGATTGTAGTAGAAGGAAAATATACTTTAGAATGGACCCCATATAGCCAAGTGGATCAATCGTCTCAAGGCAGCATAATGGCACTGACTGTTCACGTTAACTCACAGAAAAGCTCCCTCTCTGGTGAAGTCGTCAATAAACCTAAAAACATACATACACAAAGACCTGAAAAAGCAGTAATTCGTACTAGCAATGTACTGAATATAGAAACCTTACCGCTTCATAAATTGATCAGTTCCATTAATAATATCCCTTTGTCCCAAAATGATCTACGAGATAAAATATGCGAACAGCTTAAAGCTGCAGGTTATCGGACACAAGCTAACAGAGATTTTGGTCAGGCTAAAATAGATATTTGGGCAGAGAGTGACAATGAGCAGCTTGCTCTAGAAGTTCGTTATAAAACTGCCTTACTTCAAACTAATTATAACGGGAAAGAAATACACCTAAAGAATCAATGGGCGCAGGACATTTCTCGGTATGATTATTTAAAGGATCTTGAAAAATTAGAGAAAGTAGTAAGAGGTAGGCCTGGGGTTAAGGGGTATGCCATTATAATAACTAATGACCACAATTATTGGGAGAAAAGCAAGAGAGTTACTTCTGTAGATGAAGATTTTCGTGTTTATCAAGAACGTGCTGTACATGGGAAACTCGCTTGGAAGCATGCTTCCGCCGGAACTACTTTTAAACGAGAAGAGGCTATTACTATTGCAGGAAAGTACGTCTTGTGTTGGGTTCCATTTTTAACAGTAGGGTCTGGGAAAAATGAACTTTTTAAAATGCTTGTAGTGGAAGTGTGTGCGGAAGAGTTAGTATAGAAGATATTACTTGTGGCTCGCTTGGTGAGAAAAATAAGCCGATTAAATCAGAGAAGGCTCCAGAATGTTGGCGTGGAACGAACAAGTAGATTTCCCGAGCGATATTTGTGAAAACGCTCGGGTTATTTAGTTTCTCTCTCATTTATAATTATTACAGAAAACCTGACAGATAAGCTTACTATACAGGGATGCTCCAGACAAATATGCTTCAACGCGATATAGAAAGATGGACAAGTCCCGTAAAGTCGCAAGAGGAGTTGTAGAGATGTTAAACAAATTATTTGCCCTATTTAAAAAGGAATCTCCCAAGAAAACGGATGTTTCGAAAAACTCTAAGAAACCACAGCGAAAAAGGATCGAAGCGACTCGTATTGGAGAATTAGGTGAGCATAAAATAAACATCCAGTTGGATCAATTACCATCGGATTGCAAATATTTAAGTGATCTGTTAATTCCGAATTTGAAATCACGTTCGGGCTATTCTCAGATCGATCATCTCGTTATTTCACCCTATGGACTATTCGTCATTGAAACGAAAAATTATCATGGGGAAATCAAGGGAGGTCGAAGCGATAAGTATTGGAGCGTAAACAATCGTTTCAAAATGTATAATCCTCTCCTGCAAAACTATGGGCACATTAAGGCGCTTCAGTCTAATCTTGGCGAATTTAAAACGGCAAAATACATATCCATGATCTCTTTTACGATGAGATGCAGATTCAGCATAGATCCTGAACTGCGTAAAATTCATTCCGATGAGCTAATCGTCTATGATGTAGAGCTATCGGAGTTTATGAACCGGAAAATGATTCGACTAAAGTCTGAGCTTTCCACGCCGATTTTTACGCATGAAAACATCCAACTTATTTTCGAGAAAACGAATGGTATCAATATAACGGATCCAAAAGTTAGAGCAGAGCATGTTGCAAAAGCAAAAATAAAGAACAGCTGAAAGTTCGAGGCGCTTGTTGCATCCAAGCCTGATTTTACTTATACAAACTTACGCAAGCTCAGATTGTAATTCTTTGTAAGGTCATTGATTATATTGCTGAGAATGGATATATCGAAGCCACATCTATGCTAATGCGTCCTCCTTTCGATCGTCCACAAAGCTTTATTAAGCTATTTGATGGGATTAAGCAAAAGCAGTTAGTGGAGTTGGTTAATAGCATTAAGGATAATGCGGTTAGGGTTGTTGGATGATTTTAAAGAGAAGTGAGGTATCTCTATGAGCGATCAACAATTACTCGATAGAATCAAAGGCGGACTATACGGCGTAGCTGTCGGCGATGCATTGGGAGGAACGACTGAGTTCATGCATCCTCGGGAGATTAAAGCCCAGTATGGATATTTAACAGAAATTATCGGGGGCGGTGTCTGGCAGCTGGAACCTGGGGAAGTGACCGATGATACCATGATGACACTGTGTGTAGCAGAAGGCATTCTGGAAAATCCAGCGGTTCCAATGGAGTCGATTGGACGTAGGTTTATGGAATGGTATCACACGAAGCCAAAGGATATTGGTAACACGATTCGCCATGTTTTCGAAATTTACGAGGATAATTGGTTCGAGGCAGCGTTTTTATCGGATATGGATAGGGGTCTGAGTGGTGGGAACGGCTCACTAATGAGGTGCCTTCCTGTTGCATTAGCATATACCGATTTACCCGACATCGAACGAGTATCACGGATGCAATCGAAAATGACTCATTACGATGAGCGTTGTAGTGAAGCGTGTGTGATCTATAATCGAATTGCCCACCGACTTCTTAGAGGTGAAGAATTAAGAGATGCAATCGTTAGTGAGGTAGCAGGGACGGAATATGAAGCGTTCATAAAAGCGAAACCAGATTATGAACCAAGCGGGTATGTCGTTGATACTTTCGGATGGGTGCTGCATATTCTGCTCAATTCTTCGGACTTTAGCGAGGTCGTACAACAAGCGGCCAATCTAGGTGGAGACTCGGACACGATCGGTGCTATCGCTGGGGGTCTTGCGGGGATATATTGGGGCTATAATGAGATTCCATCGACATACGCCAATGCCATTTTGATCAAGGATCGTCTGGATGAAGTCTCGTTGCGATTGTATCGTTTACGGATTGGGGAGTAAGATCCCGGATCATTAAGAATAGAAAAAGAAGCTTCGGTAATCATGTTAATGATTATGAAGCTTCTTTTTATTAGAGTTCTATTCCTCAACCAAATCAATAATCTCCCGAATATCCTCTATATTCAAAGCTTCTGCAATCCTCTCAATATGACTAAAATTAATATTCTCCCGTTTGCCATTAGACAATTCACTTAACGCAGCATGTCTTACATCAGACAGCCTAGATAACTCACGCAAGGAAATATTATGTTGTTTGGTTAGCTCGGTTATTTTAACAACGACTTTTTTGGACATCAAATGAATCACCTTTCGAGCAATCATATAAAACGTTGACTATACGCATTAACGTACCATATAATATGTCCATAACTGGTACGTACATGCGTATCGAATTGGAGTGATAGCAATGCAAGATATCCTTACCAAATATGAAGAAGCCATCCAAGAAGAAAACATACTGATTCAAAGAATCGGACTTTGCAAAGAAATCATTAACGTTATTCTAGAGTATATCTCCAATAAGGCAGATGCTATTCATTTGCCTACTGCAGAGGACATTGTTACTGTCATCCATACGATGGGACAGGATCTCGATACAGAGTTGCTTCATTTGCAGCTAGAAATGGGTGTTCTCGAGAGGAAGATAAAAAGCTTAAGGGGACAGAATGAGTACACATAAATAAGATGTACCTTGATGAGATATTCACTACAATCGATTCCCTTTTTTGTATCCAGTTATCATCCCGAATATAATAAAGTCATAGTTGAAAAATTGGCTCAATAGAGGAGGAATCACCTATGGCACATGGTCCGAATCCGAATGCGATCTATCCGAACGAGGCGATCAAGAGCGTCTGCTTTATCAAAAATGTGGTCACGCGTCCGAACATCCAAGTAGGGGAGTATACATATTACGACGATCCGAATGGTCCCGAGCGGTTCGAGGAGCGCGTTACGCATCACTATGAATTCCTCGGTGACAAGCTGATCATCGGGAAGTTCTGCGCAATTGCGAAGGGTGTGGAGTTCGTGATGAACGGCGCGAATCATCGGATGAACTCTGCCAGTACGTATCCGTTCAATATTATGGGTGGCGGATGGGAGAAGAGCACGCCAACGCTGGATCAGCTGCCATTCAAAGGGGATACCGTCGTGGGGAATGACGTGTGGATCGGGCAAAACGTAACCGTGATGCCGGGCGTACATATCGGGGATGGGGCGATCATTGCGGCGAATTCGGTAGTGGCGAAGGATGTGCCTGCATACCACATCGCCGGTGGCAATCCTTGCAAAGTCATCCGCAAGCGATTTGATGACGAGACGATTGATTGTCTACTACAGCTACGCTGGTGGGACTGGCCTGCTGAGAAGCTATTCACGAATCTTGAGAAGCTGTGCAGCCCTGATCTGGAGCAAGTCAAAGCGTTGTTACGAGATGGCCAATGAACCTGGTAACATCATGATCAGTTCCTAATCAAACAAGGCGAGCATTCTCCTGTTGATCCCAGGAAACTCTCGTCAGAGAAACCTCCGATGCGCAGGTCTTGACCTGCGCATCGGAGGTTTTGTATATCGCATCTATTCAATACCGTTGAAACAAGCTATGGATTGGCGTTAATTAAGATCTTGGCGCCGCCCCAGTCTGCATGGTCATAAGCGTTCGTGTCGCCGACTTTCGTGACAACCAGCTTTAGCATGTTGGCTCCGGTGATATCGACATCGACATGCTGTACCGGTGAGCTGCCGTGCAATTCGCTGCTGTCGTAGATCATATTCCCATCGGACCATACTTGGAATATGACAGAACCATTGTCCCCAACTTCATCATCAATCCCTACGTCGGCAATGAATTTGGCAAATTTGCCGCCAATGTAATAGGTTATGGTTGAATCTGCATGCGTTCCAAGTCCTTTCTCATACGTTGTGCCATCTATGGTGATTGTTTGCCCATCCCCTGAACCGGACTCTCCATTGCTCCGATCTCGCTCAACAGGGCCCCAGCCGTTCTCCGCTTCAAGCCAATTTATATCGCTAAGGTAGGTATCCGCTGCCGGCGGAGCTGCAAACACTTTGATCTGGCTTGTTGCCTGTTTATCTCCTTGTTCATGACCTCGATAATTATAATCTGCCTTGGCATGGATGTCGTATACCCCCGTAGACGCATCGCCGGATACGGTCATATCCCACGTCGTGGTAATGGACTTTCCTGGGGGAAGGTTATGAAAGTTGGTCGGCGAAGTTGCATTCACGACCCATCCGTTAGGCGTCTGTAACTGAATTGCGATCCTCTGAAGCGCTATTTTACCGTTATTCGTAAATGTCGTCGTGACCTGGCCGGATTGACCTGCTTCAACCGTTGGATCTGCCGCTATTGTAAGAGTCGTTGCAGGCTGAGCCATATTCGGCGTGCCGGGTTGGACTCTGAACATGGCTGCCCCGTGGGACGGCACAACGGCGCTAATGATGTTCGTTGCTGCGCTCTCACTATGCTCCCATAGGTCTCGCACGACGTATACGGGAGCCTTCTTCAAGCCGAGCTCATCGATGTTGAGACTCATGGTTGTCGATGCTTGGCTCCGGTTAAAGAACAATACAGCCTTGTCACCGTTAGATAATGGTTTTACCCATACTTCATAGTCTCCGTCGTCACGTATTTTACTTCCCTGTACACCTGCCGGATCCTGGTCGATGGCAATGACTTCCTTGTTCAGAAGGATTTCCTTCGTAGCATCCGACATGGCTGTAATATCATTGCCTGCGATGAGAGGCGATGCCATGATGCTCCACAAGCTGAAGTGCGCACGGTACTCCGTATCTGTCATCCCGCCGTTGCCAACCTCCAGCATATCCGGATCATTCCAGTGTCCCGGGCCTGCATATTGGGCAAGTACGGAATTTTCGTCCAATAAGGTTGTCATACTGTCCCATGTATCGGTGATATCGCCGGTTGTACGCCAGAGATGTCCTACCGACGGACCCCATAACCATGGTTTATTGGCTCCCCATTCACAAATACTGAATATGATTTGGCGTCCTGTCGCTACGAGTGCATCTCTCATGGCTCCGTATTGTTGTTCCGAGATCTTGGAGCCGTCCTCCGGGTTGTAGAACTTTATCGTATTTTCACCTTGCTGTAAAGTAACTTGAATAGGATAAGCAGCGACAGTACCCCAGCCGCCTGAAGAAGGAAGGCTGTATTGTTGTCCCGTACCGCCGTTCACGCTGACGTACAGATTTCTACTGGCGTCCCCATTAAGATAGTAAATGGTTAACGTATAAGTGCCTGCCGTAGGTGCATTGATTTTATTGATAATCAACTCACCGGAGTTATTGCCGATGAATCCGACCTTCGAGCCAGCTATTTTGGCGTTTCCGACAAGCGTATTGTCAGGTGATTCCGCTTCATATGTCTTGCTGTTCTTTCCATCGGATATAACGATCTTATCTAGATCTGGCGCGTAGGTAGAAGGTCTCTCATTATAGCAGAAATCATATTTTAAATAGTCCACTTCCCATTCCGCGAATTTTGCAGCGTCTCTTTTCTCATTGCCTTGGCTCGCCGGTAGACCCATACAGGTCTTCGTACCGTTAGAAGAGTAAATCCCAAGCTTTAAGCCTTTACTGTGAACGTAATCCGCAACCCCCTTGATTCCGTCGGGGAATCTAGTAGGGTCGGGCACGAGGTCGCCGTTCGCATCCCTGGATCCAGCCATCCAGTTATCGTCGATGTTGATATACTCATAGCCTGCATCCTTCATGCCGTTCTCTACCATAGCGTCTGCCATGGCCATAATCTTCCATTGATCAATATTGCCGCCAAACTTGTTCCAGCTGTTCCATCCCATAGGGGGAGTGAGGGCAAGTCCATCATCTAATGCATATGCCGTTGGAGTCAGTTTGCTCATGACGCCTGTCTGGATCCATAGGGCACATACCAATGCAATGGATAACAATAACACTTTGAACCTACGCATACGATTACCTCCAAATGATTTAATTCTTTGTATCTGCCATCGTGTATGTAATAATTCTCTTATTTATCACCAGCCTTTCAATTTGATGGAGATATATTACATTTTTGGGAAACGAAATCATTTACATATTATGCAATCGCCTATTTACGTATGCGGCAAATCTTGATGCGAAGAAGGTTATGAGTGTGGGGTTGAAGGGGGGGAGTATGAAATAATCCCAACTACGACTCCTTAATTAACCTTCGACATGTTAATTTTTAAACAATGGACAGGCAAGACGTTCAACCGCTATGTAACCGACCTTCGAATCCGTAATGCAACCATACTGTTAAAACAGCCAGAATTAACAGTTACGGATGTATGCTATTCTGCGGGCTTTAATGATCTGCCCTATTTTTGCAGAATATTCAAGAAATACACGGGGCTTTCTCCGGCTTACTATCGAAAGCAGGCCATACAATAGCGAGATGCAATATCGTACGATAATCCAATTTTTTCATACAATAGTGAAACGAAAAATATGACATCCATGTTACTATGACTGTTAAGCGCTTACAAATAAGTTAGCAATCAGAGTAACAAGGGTGTTTTTTAAAATTATTTTGGAGAATATATTCTATCTAACTATCAAACCCGAAAGAAAATATTCTACAAAATTAACAATTTTCCTTATTTCTCTTATTTTTTTACATGTATAATGGATTATTTTGGTTGTAAAGTGAAGGAGTTAATCTTAAGGACTGAATCGCTTGAAAGGGGGGATGCTGCTCATGATGCTTTATCGGACACGGCATAATAATTTCACACCCATGTATAGAGCCCAAGCCGTATCTGTGTGATGGTTGAATGTCAGCATATCAAATTGGGAGGTTGGGATTTGTGTTTAAAAAAGCGAAGCGGTTTTCCGTACTATCCATTGTGTTAGTGATGGTGTTAGTCACAGCCTGTTCCGGCGGAGGCGGTGCGAAGCCAGCAGATCAGGCTAAAGGCAACGATAATAAGCCTGCAGTGGAGAACAAACAGCCAGATCCGCAACCAGAACCACCTAAAGAAGAAGTCATCGACATGAAAAACAAGCCAATCCGCGTTATGTCTTGGGGAGTTCCTTTCGGTGAAGCGGGCTCAGAATTAGGTGAAAAGAAGATCGCGCTGGAAAAGGAAATGTCAGCTAAGTACAACACGAAATTTGAACATGTTCAAGCAACTTGGAATGACATTGGCGATAAAGTTGTGACCTCGGTAATGGCAGGCGAACCAATTGCTGATATCTTTTTGATCGAAACCAATCGTGCGATTCCTGCAATGGTAAAGAACGATATGTTGACACCAATCAGTGATTTCTTGGATGTAAATGATCCGAAATGGCCTGCGAAAATGAAAGAAATTGGCGGCTATAACGGTAAAGCATACGGTTTTACAACAAGTCTTGGCGGAGGCTCAGGCATATACTACAACCGCGGCCTTATTAAGAAGGAAGGGCTGGAAGATCCGCAAGAGCTAATGGAGAAGGGCCAATGGAATTGGGAATCCTTCCTCAACATTGCTAAGACGGTAACGAAAGATACAAATGGTGATGGTCAACTTGATCAATATGGCGTGGCCCTCGATGCGAACAGCTTTGTTCGTGCTTTGATAGCTTCGAATGGATCGGACATTACAAAGGTCGTAGACGGTAAGGTCGTTTATGACGGTGAGAATCCTGGAGCTATGGAAGCGCTGCACTTCTTTAACGATCTGTACCAAGTTCATAAGGTTGTTAAGCCTAATAAGGACGGCAACTGGGATGATTATATCAATTCCTTTAATAAAGGCAATATCGCGATGCGCTATGGCGAGTTCTGGGAAGGCGAAGGCATCAAAAACAGCATCGGTGACGATTACGGCTTTATTTTCTACCCTAAAGGACCAAAAGCTCAAGATTACGTGTACTCCACAGATGCTGTAGGTATGTGGTGGGTACCTAAGGGCGCTAATCAGGATGCAGTGAAGCTGTTTATCGATTATCTGTTTGAAACCGCGCCTCCAGCAGGTGAAGTAGACGCTTGGGTAGAAGCGCAGTTCGCTGATGAGAAAAGCTTGCAAAACAGTCAGAAGATGGCCGATTATATTAATTTGGTAACTTGGGCCGGTGTTCCAGAATTTGGAGCTACCATCCGACAAACATGGAACGACATCGGCGCAGGAAAAGAGACTCCTGAAACAGGTATGGCAAAGGTTAAACCTGTATTGGAAGGCTTGATAAAAGCGGCAGAAAAATAACAAGGTTGTAAATCGGATCGAATGGACGGGCGGAGCGGATCGAGCATGATATCTCATGTTGGTTCCGCTCCGGTTTATTAGAGCCTTTTTGCTGACACCAAAGGGGGATATGCATGAGAGCTAGAGTTATTAGCAACCGTGTGATATTCGTCGTCCTAGCAATGCTGCTCTTCTCAGTATTGCTGCTTGTGAACTATAGCTCTGCTGAGGAAGAAGTAGTAAAGCAGAAGTCAGACGGCGACGCTAACATTGCGCTGACGGATCCGCGATCATATGCCGCTTATGCGGATCGATACAAGAATGAGGCGCGTCCTGAGGCGACTATTCGACTTGAAGGAGAGCAATATAAGAGCTCCGCAGAGATGACTCCTAAACCAATGAATATGGACGGTACAGATGGGGTACTTACCGATGAGATTGGTGAAATAAGCTGGGAGTTTGAAGTCCGAGAGAGCGGCTTGTATGATATCGCACTTCGTTATTACCCAGTGGCGGGAAGAAATGAATCCATTGAAAGAAAGCTGCTCATCGACGGAGAGTCGCCGTTTAACGAGGCGGATCGTATGTTATTCCCTCGTATCTGGGGCAATAAGCAAGATTCCATCAAGCAGGATATGAATGGAAACGATCTTCGTCCATCGCAGGTGGAGAAGCCGGCATGGCGCGATATGAAGCTTCAGGATAGTGATGGCTATGTGGATGAGCCATTTTCTTTCTATTTTACCGCAGGGAAGCACGTTCTGACCCTGAAGTCGGAACGAGAGCCCATGCTTATTGATTACATTGAGATCCAGAAGTCGGAGCCAATGCTGACATATGTGGATTGGGAGCGGGAATTTACCAATAAAGGATACGAGAAGAAACAGGGAATACAGTTGAAGGTACAAGGTGAGCAGCCGCTCTATACATCGAGCCCAACACTGTATCCAACATCAGATCGATCCAGCCCTGCAACTGAGCCGTATGAGGTCAGTGTCATCCGGCTGAACACGATCGGTGGAACCAATTGGCGTTTGCCTGGCCAGTCGGTCACATGGGGCATTGAAGTGCCGGAGGACGGTTTGTACAATATTGCAATTAAGTACAGACAGAACCTCGTTAAGTCTCAAAATGTACCTCGCAGGCTGACGATTGATGGCAAGGTGCCTTTCAAGGAAGCAAGTCAGGTCATATTTGAGCCAAGTTCTGGTTGGCAGATGATGGAGGTCGGCGGCGAGGAAGAGCCGTATTGGTTCTACCTCGAGAAGGGCATGCATCAGCTGACGCTTGAAGTGACGCTGGGCGACATGAAACCGATTCTGAGCCAAGTGGAATCATCCATTCTGGAGCTTAATCGACTGTATCGCGAGATCATCATGATCACGGGGGCTTCGCCAGACCCTTACCGCGATTATCAGATGACGAAACGGATACCGGATCTTCAGAAGCAATTCCAGGTGCACGCAGATACCCTCCAAGCTATTGTTACAGAGCTGGAGAGGATGTCTGGAGGACTTGGCGAACGAACCGCTGCCATCCAGACCTTCCAGTTTCAATTGAGCGAGCTGGCCAGGGATCCGGAGTCTATTGTGAATCGCATAGGTTCATTTAAGAACAATATCGTTGCTTTAGGTACATGGATCTTGACTGCGAAGGAGCTGCCGCTAGAGATCGATTATCTTCTATTGACTTCTGACGGTACCGAGCTGCCTGATCCGGAAGCTGCTTGGTATGAAAAGGTATGGCACGAAAGCAAGTCATTCGTCTATTCCTTCTTTACCGATTACAGCAGTGTGGGATCGAGTGCAGCAAGCGATGATGCAGTGGAAGTATGGATCACGGGAGGTCGAGATCAGGCGCAGGTTATCAAGACGATGATCGAGACAGAGTTCACGCCGAAAAAGGGAATTGCGGTCAATTTGCAGCTTGTTGATCCAGCTGTCATGCTTCCTGCCACGTTAGCAGGCTCGGGTCCGGACGTAGCCCTTATGCACGGTGAGGTAGTCAACTTTGCTTTACGGGATGCAATCATAGATCTCTCGCAGTTCGATACCTTTGAACAGGTGAAATCACGCTTCCATCCAGAAGCTTTCGTTCCGCTCCAATTTAACGGCGGTACATATGCGATCCCAGAGCAGCAAACGTTTCCAATGCTGTTCTATCGAAAGGACGTGCTGGATGAGCTCGGAGTCGAGATGCCTGAGACCTGGGAAGATATCTACGATTTGATCCCTGTGTTGAACAAGCATCATATGAATATCGGATTGACACCGCAATTGACCATGGATACGCTCCTCTTCCAGAACGGCGGCAGCTATTATGAGGGTGACGGGATTAAGTCGGCGCTGGATTCGGAAGAGGCGATGGAGGCGTTTAAGCAGTGGACGGATCTATACCGGAATTACAAGGCACCGCAAACCTTTGACTTCCTTAACCGCTTCCGTGTCGGTGAGATGCCGATCGGTATTGCCGATTACACAACCTATAATTCATTGATCGTATTTGCGCCTGAGATTCGAGGACTATGGGGCTTTATGCCGATACCCGGCTATAAGGACAGTGATGGTAAGATTCATCGAGAAACCGTAACGAGTGCGAAAGGTTCTGTAATGTTCAAATCGGCGAAAAACAAGGAGCAGGCATGGGAATTCATCGACTGGTGGACTAGCAAGGAAGCACAGCTAGCCTACGGCAGAGAGATGGAAGCGATACTGGGAGCTTCGGGACGATATCCGACAGCTAACCTGGAAGCGCTTCAAGAGCTTCCATGGCCCGTTAAAGATATCAACGCTTTAATGGATCAGATGGAGTGGGTGCGCGGTGTGCCAGATGTGCCGGGCGCATATTCGACGCAGCGTCATTTGAACAATGCCTATTTCAAAGTGTTGAACCACGGATCGAATCCGCGCGAGACATTGAAGGACTATGTGCGAATCATTAATCAGGAAATCACGGTTAAACGGCGGGAATTTGATCTGCCGATCGCTGAATAGGGGTCGAGAAATATGAACATGGTTCAACCAAAAGCAGAAGCCAAGCGTCGCGGTCTGAAGTTAAGAACAGGCAAGCTGCTTCATCAGATGAGATTGAACCGGCAATCTTACTTCATGCTGGCGCCGTATTTTTTAATCTTTTTCACGTTCACTGTATTTCCGGTATTAATGTCCATGCTGCTTAGCCTCACTGACTTTAATATGCTTCAATTTCCCGATTGGGTTGGGCTTCAGAACTATGCTCGGCTGTTTATAACGGATGAAGTATTTCTGATCGCTATTAAAAATACGATCATACTCGCGACCATTACTGGACCGGTCAGCTACATTGCCTGCTTCATACTGGCATGGCTCATAAACGAGCTGTCTCCCAAAATGCGCGCGTTCGTAACGCTCGTCTTTTATGCACCATCCTTGTCAGGCAGCGCCTTTATCGTATGGAAGCTGCTCTTTTCAGACGATTCGTACGGCTATATCAACGCGTTTCTATTGGAGAACCGTTTCATATCGGATCCCATCTTGTGGTCGACAAGAACAGATTTAATATTACCGATTCTGATTATTGTCCAGCTGTGGCTCAGCTTAGGAACGAGCTTTCTCGCATTCATCGCCGGTCTGCAAGGCATGGATAAGACACTGTATGAAGCGGGGGCAGTTGACGGTATTCGCAATCGCTGGCAGGAATTGTGGTATATTACTCTGCCATCCATGAGACCGCAGCTTATGTTCGGAGCGGTCATTCAGATTACAGCTTCCTTCGCTATTTCGGAAGTGTCCAAGCAAATCGCGGGCTTCCCGAGCATTCAGTATGCCGGTCATACGATTGTAACGCATCTAGATGATTATGGCGGCATTCGTTTCGAGATGGGTTACGCATCAGCAATCGCTACTGTACTGTTTGTGATTATGCTCAGCTCGAACCTGGTCGTTCAAAAATTGCTGCGGAAAGTCGGTGAATGACGATGAAATTACTTCGAATTCGCCGTAAGCGCCTTAACCGTTCAATGCCTGTAGACATTTTGTTGTTCCTGCTGCTTTCCGCAGTTGGAGTGTTTATGGCGCTGCCGCTAGTCTTTGTGATTAACAATGCGTTTAAGCCGATCGATGAGATCTTTATATTCCCACCGAAGTTTTTCGTTCGTTATCCGACTTTGAAAAATTTCGAGGATCTCTATCATCTGCTGGCAGCGTTCTGGGTCCCCTATACACGGTATATATTCAATACGGTATTTATCGCTGTCGTTGGAACAGCAGGGCATGTCATTCTCGCTTCGCTTGCCGCTTATCCGCTCGCGAAGAAGCAGTTTCCAGGCAAGAAAGTGCTGTTTACGTGCGTCGTACTATCGCTCATGTTCTCTGCGAACGTTACAGCGATTCCGAACTACATGACGATGTCTTGGCTCGGACTTCTGGATAGCTATTGGGCTGTCATTATCCCGGCCTTCGGTTCCTCGCTCGGACTATTTCTCATGAAGCAGTTTATGGAACAGATGGTTCCAGACAGTGTGCTTGAGGCGGCGAGAATCGACGGATGCAGTGAAGTGAGAATCTACTGGAAGATTGTGATGCCAATGGTCAAGCCGGCTTGGATGACGCTCATCATCTTCTCCTTTCAAGGGCTGTGGGGAAGCGGAGGTTCAGGCAAGGTGTACATCTACAGTGAACAATTGAAGACGATTGACTATGCGCTAGGTCAAATATTGTCGGGGGGGATCGTCAGAACGGGACCTTCTATGGCGGCGACACTGCTTATGATTTCAGTGCCGATTGTCCTCTTCCTCATTACACAGAGCAACGTCATTCAGACGATGACTACCTCTGGAATGAAGGATTGAAAGGTGGGACGACTCAATGAAACGGTTATGGAAATTGTTCTTTACTATGCTCATCCTTACGTTGCCGTTCGGTTCTGTGGTCTCGTCCGCTCCCTACTACGGCTATCAGTATACGAGCTATGGAGAAGCAGCTCCGGCTCCTCTGCCGTATCTGCCAGATACCGTTATTTACGGTAAGGCTACAGGTGCCGGAGAGTTTAAAAGTCCAGAGGATCTGTTTGTAGGGCCGGATGGAGCAGTTTATGTCGCGGATACGGGCAACAACCGCATCGTGGTCATAAATGAGCAATGGAAGCAAACTCGCATTATTGATTCCTTTATGAATAATGGCAGCAAGGAAACGTTCAACCAGCCGCGCGGTGTGTTCGTGAATGGACTGAACCATGTTTATGTGGCGGATACGAACAACAACAGAGTCGTTATTCTGGATGAACAGGGCAAGCTGATCCGTATCGTGAATGCACCAGAAGCTGATGTCGTAAGGGAAGATTTCAAGTTCATACCTACCAAGCTGGCTTCCGATCGAGCAGGACGATTATTCGTTATTAGCCAGGGTATATATGACGGTATTGTAGAGTACGATGCCAACGGTGTCTTCACTGGCTTTACTGGACGAAATGATGTCAAATTCAATGCGGCCGATCTGCTCTGGAAGCGGCTTGCGACCGACGTGCAGCGCCAACAGATGGCACTGTTCATTCCGATTGAATTCAACAACTTAGACATTGACAAGGATGGCTTCATCTATGCAACGACGTCGGAGAACAGCTTTAAGACCAAGATGGTGAAGCGCTTGAATCCTTCCGGTATTGATGTGCTGCGTGAAGACAGCGACTTCCCGGTTATCGGTGATTACCGCAGTGCGAGGGCAGGAAGCATTCAGGGAAGCTCTACTTTCGTGTCCATTTCCGTATATGAAAATGGAATATATGCAGCGCTTGATGCCAAACGAGGCAGAGTGTTTGTATATGACGACGACGGTAATCCGCTGTTCCAATTTGGCCAGGTCGGGGATAAGTTGGGTAACTTTCGCGCCCCTGTCAAGGTGGAATGGGTCGACAAAAACGTGCTGGTTCTCGACCAAGCGTTGAATCGAATTACGGTATTCACACCTACCCGATACGGCAATCTGCTGCTGGATGCCTCTTCGGCTTATCAGGAGGGCCGCGATAAAGATGCGGCGCAGCTTTGGATGGAAGTGTCTAAGCTGAACAATAACCTGGAGCTGGCGCATGTCGGTATCGGTAAGGCGCAGTTGGAAGCTGGCGATAGCGAAGCGGCTATCGAGAGCTTTAAAACGGGGATGTCCTTCCCTTATTATTCCCGTGCTTTCGGCATGTATCGCAAGGAATTCATGTGGGAGAACTTCGCCTACATCTTTATTGGTGTCGTGCTGTTTATCGCGGCTGCTCTATTTGCGAGAAAGCGGCTGCCGCGTTTGACGGCTGAAGACGGAGGTCCGATCAGGCTGGCATTCCGCACATGCATAAGGCCGTTTTCGATGTTCTGGGAGCTCAAGTATGAGAAGAAAGGCAGAGTATGGGTAGCGCTCGGTATTGTTGCCGGTGTAGCCTTCATGAATGTGATGCGAGCCTTCTATTCCGGCTTTCTTATTTACGGTGACTCCGACCAATATATGAACAGCTTGCAGGAAGCCGCTGTTATCATCATCCCATTCTTCGTTTGGTGTATCGCAAACTGGTCCTTAACGACGTTAATGGACGGTGAAGGCACATTTAAGGATATCGTGATCGCTACTGGCTACGCTATGCTGCCGCTGCTCGTGGTATCCGTGATTCAACTGGTGTTCAGTTGGTTCATTACACAGGAAGAGATAGCCTTCTATTTAATGTTTGAATCGATCGCCACGCTATGGTTTATCGGCTTGCTGTTTGTCGGCACGATGACAGCGCACCAATATACACCTCTCAAAACAGTCATCACGATGCTGCTTACGATTGTCGTGATTGGAATTATCATCTTCTTAGCGTTATTGTTCTTTAGCTTGGTACAGCAGTTGGTCATATTCGCGACAACAGTCTATAGGGAATTGTCATTACGTTAACGAGGTGGAGCCATGAACAAACGAATAATCCTCATAGTTGCCGCAGTATCGGCATGTCTCCTGCTTCTGGTCTTATGGCTGCTGTTCGAACGGAATGACGACAGCTATCAACAGGCCATAGCGGCCGCTGAACAGCGGATGTCCGCCGACCTTGCCGCGGTGAGCGTCATGTCGGATGTGGCCAAGGCTGATTGGAAGCCCGATCCTGAAGCTGCACCAGCAGGCTTTACGAAGGAAGCTGAGACAAAGCAATTAGTCTTGTATATGAACCGGGAGACGACAGAGATTGCCGTCAAGAATAAGGCTGGCGGCAAAATATGGCGTTCTAACCCGGAGGGACGTGAGAATGATCCGATTGCCTCGGGAGCCAATAAGAAGCAGTTGTCTGCACTCTTGAGCGTCACCACTACGACGAAGAATGGTCAGCCTGTGGAGCAAAACAGCTTCTCAGACAGTGTTGAAGCAGGTCAAGTGAAGCTGGAAAGCATCGAAGACGGCGTGAAGGCGACCTATACCATCGGAGTGATGGAGAACGGCGTGGATTCAATCCCCAGTGTGATTAGCAAGAGTCGGATGGAGGAGAAGATCCTTAACAAGCTGACAGATAAGAAGAAGCAATCGGAGATCAAGAAGCGTTTCAAGTACGATGAAGCAACAGAAACGTACACGCGCAGAGAAATAAGTTCGGTTGCGGTCAATTCGGTATTGTCGATTCTGAAGGAGGCCGGATATACCGAGGAAGACCTTGCTTATGATTTGGCAGAGAACGGTGTTGAAGGAGGGAGCTCGAAAGAGTTTGCGCAGTATGAGATTCCGGTCGAATTCAAGCTCGTCGGTGATCGTCTGAACGTTCGGATCAACAGCGCCGACATTAAACAGCTTGGCTCATTGCCGATTCAAACGATAACGGTGATGGAAATGTTCGGGGCGGCGGACAGCAAACAGGATGGTTATATGTTTGTGCCGGATGGCTCAGGCGCGCTCATCCACAATAATAACGGCAAGACCGCTTCTCCGGCCTATATCGCGCCTGTCTATGGTGTTGATCAGGCCATTATGCCAACGGAAAAGCTGAACATGCTGGAACCGATACGGATGCCGGTATATGGCATGAAGCAAGGCGACGATGCTTGGCTTGCGATCATCGAGAAGGGGGATGCGCTTGCAACTATCAAGGCAGATGTAAGCGGCCGACTCCACGATTACAATATCGTGGCTCCGCGCTTTACGTTGAAGAGCCAAGACATCCTGGTCATTTCCGGTGCGGGTAAATCAACCTCCAACCTTGTCAGTCAGACGCATCCATACCAAGGAGATATTGTAGTCAGCTATGGCTTCCTACACGGTGAGAAAGCGAATTATGCCGGGATGGCCGAGATGTACCGTAATTATCTGGTTGATCGCCATGGCATGACTCCATTGGAGCCGCAGCCGAACACACCTTTCACACTTGAGTTGGTTGGCGGAACAGACACAGCCAGAACCTTTCTCGGTATTCCTTATGACGCGGTGGAAGGTTTGACGACATATGATCAAGCGCTGGATATAATCTCTCAGCTGCAGAATAAGCAGATCGATGCGATTAAGCTTCGATACAGCGGTTGGTTCAACGGAGGGCTCTTTCATTCCGCTCCAGGCGAGGTAGACTTTGATGGGGCCGTAGGCAGCGCAAAGGAATTCAACCGCTTCGTACAGGAAGCGTCAAATCGCAATGTCAGCGTGTACCCTGATGCGGCATTTAATCGGATCTATAAGGAAGGAGCGGGCTTCAGCACATCCAAGGATACGATCAAGTACATGTCGCAGCTGCCAGCTTCAGTCTATGCGGTCGATATGCCAAGCTTTTTGCACATGAAAGATGTGTTCTCTTATTACCCGCTTGCGTTGCACCGGCTCCCAGATCTGATGGAAGCATTCACGAAGCGGATGAGCAAGACGGATGTCGCAGGTTTGTCCTACCGAGATCTGGGGGATGAATTGAATTCCAACTTTGATGACAGCAGACCCGCGACACGTCAACATAGCGCTGCAATCGTCGAAGTGGAGCTTGAGAAAGCGAAGCAGTCATTTCCAGACCTGATGGTTAGCGGTGGCAATGCGTACACGCTTCCGTACGTGAAGACGGTGGTCAACGCGCCTAGCGGCAGCAACGGCATCAACATCACTGATGAAGCCGTTCCTTTCTATCAACTGGTTCTGCATGGCTACATGGATATCTCCACCGTACCATTTAATGAAGCGTTGGATCAGTCGAGTCGGATGAATGTATTGAAGGCGATTGAAACCGGCAGCAACGTGTATTATCGCTGGATATATGAGAAGGGTACAGATCTGACAAAGACGACCGCCAATATGCTGTATGCGAATCATTATCAAAATTGGATCGATGAAGCGGTTCAAGCCTATCAAGAAGTCAACGAGGCCTTAAAAGGGGTGCGGCACATGACGATAACCGGACATTCAGAACTGTCGGATCGTGTGTATTGTACTACTTATGAGGACGGCATTAAAATTTACGTGAATTATAACGAATGGCCTGTTTCCGTCGATGGCATATCGATAGATGGACTGGGCTATAAGGTAGGAGGAAACTGACATGCGTAAATCTCGCCTAACTTTATCGCGCAAGAAGGCATTGATGGGCATGCTGTTCGTCCTGCCCTGGTTCCTCGGCTTAGCATTCTTATTTACAGTTCCTCTGCTCCAATCCCTTCAGTACAGCTTCAGCAATCTGAAGATGGGGGAGACGGGGCTGTCGATGAATCCCGTAGGCTGGGCTAACTATATTGAAGTCTTTACTGTTCATCCGACGTTTAATCGAGTGCTGTATGAGTCGGTAATTAATATGGTGATCAATGTACCCTTGATTATCTTTTTTAGCTTATTCATAGCTACGATATTGAATCAGAAGTTCAGAGGGCGCTCGATTGCGCGCGCAATCTTCTTCCTGCCGGTCATTATCTCAACAGGACTAATTTCAAGTCTGGATTGGGCGGATTTCATGGGCCAAGCCGCACAGGGAAGCTCGATTGCGGATAGTGCAAGTGGAACGTTGACAGCTTTGAAGAATTTCGAGCTGGAGAGAATTCTCTTCCAGATGGGCGTCCCCTCTGGATTGATCCACTATCTATCAGATGCGGTTAACCGCATCTACCAGATCATCAGTGCTTCTGGTGTGCAGATCATCATCTTTTTAGCAGGGCTTCAATCCATATCGCCGTCACTGTATGAGGCTTCGCGGATTGAAGGAGCGACGGCGTACGAGAATTTCTGGAAAATTACGTTTCCGCAAATGACACCGCTCATCCTGACAAACACCATCTATTCGATCATTGACTCTTTCTTGAATAGCCCGATGTCAGGCTTGTTGAAGACCACATCCTTTAGGCTTTATAACTTTGGATTAAGCGCGGCCATGTCTTGGGTTTATTTCCTTACTATACTGGTGCTCCTTGGCTTGTTTACACTCATTATTTCAAAGAGGGTGTTCTACTATGATTCGTAAGAAAGAGATCTCTGTCATCGAGAAGGTCGATCAGGCTGCGGAATCAGTTCACAGACATTTACCTGCAGTGACGAATAAGAGCAAAGAATGGCTGTGGAAGATATTCCGCACCGTGCTCCTAGTTGGGATCAGCTACGTTATCCTTTATCCCATTCTTCTCAAAATATCGATTGCATTTCGGGGACAAGAGGATATGTTTGATCAGACGATCTTCTGGTTCCCTAAGCATGTGTCATTCGATAACTTCATCTACGTTATGGAGAAGATGGATTATTGGGGGTCGCTGATGAACACGCTCTTCATAGCGGCTATGGCGGCTATTCTGCAAACCATTTCATGCGCGCTGGCGGGCTACGGATTTGCGCGTTTGAAATTTTGGGGATCCAGCGTTCTGTTTGTACTGGTCATATTCACGATTATCGTGCCACCGCAAACGATCATGGTTCCTACTTATCTGCATTATCGCTATTTCGATTTATTTGGCCTAGTGGAATCGCTGACCGGCAAGCCCGAACTTAATCTGCTCAATACACAGTGGCCATTTATCTTGTCGTACCTGACAGCGACTGGCCTTAAGAATGGACTTTATATTTTTATATTCCGTCAGTTCTTCCGGTCTCTGCCGAATGAGCTGGAAGAAGCATCCTTAGTCGATGGAGCGGGACCGTTCAAGACATTCAGAAGCGTCATGCTGCCGAACGCGGTGCCAGCTATCGTGACCGTCGTGCTGTTCTCGTTTGTATGGCAGTACAGCGATACTTATTACGTATCCATGTTCTTAACGGAGTCATCCGTATTATCCATGCAGTTGTCTGCTTTGCCAGGTACGCTTGGCCTTAACAGTTCTGAGCCTATTCTGAACTCGTACCGACTCAATGCGGGTATTGTATTGGTCATTATCCCATTGATCATCTTCTATCTGCTGCTGCAGAAGAAATTTGTCGAGAGCGTAGAGCGCTCAGGTATTGTCGGATAGAAAGGGACGTATGACTTCTAGGAGGATGAAGGGAAGATGAACATACTACAAAGCAATCTTGCGGCTGGCTTGCCCTATCAAATAGATTCGGTGCGAGGAGCGGCGATCCTGGAGCAAACGCTATTGACGGACGGGCAACGGGCGGAACTGGACCCGGATGATCCACGGTGGGTTCGCTTTTCTGAAGGGACCACACACGGAATCATCCTTGATTTTGGTGATGAGAAATCGATTGAGCGTGTTGCAATCCGGTTCTTGCAGTATACGGATCAGAAGGTATTTTTCCCGGCTACCGTATCCGTGTTTGCATCCGCAGACGGACAGGGATGGGAGCTTGTCACTCACATCCCTACCCGTAAGCCTATGTGGCATGCCGGTCCGCCGCATGACCAGCTCTACGTATGGGATGGTAAAGCGGATGGCCTGCGTACTGGAGATAAGGAAGCGAAGTCCTTCGCAGCGCGATACTTGAAGGTAACTCTTACAGCCGATCTCAATCTAATGGCTGATGAGCTGGAGGTATGGGGAACGGACGCGGTTACGGATGAAACGGGTAGAACAGATTCGTATCTGCCCGGGTATATGGCTCCGGGAGAACATACGGCTGGCATCCATGATCTGGTGCTGCTGTACAATGGACATTATTCCAACGGCACTGGCGCATGGACGAAGGACAACATTATTCCTTATATCAGCTACGTAGATGAGCAGAGAAGGCCTATTGATTGGATGTTTGACGGCGTGCTGTATCTTGGTTTGCTGAGTCCTTCCGGACATAGCTTTGAAACGGGAACCGCGGTAATCGAGACGGAGTGGAAATGGTATCTCGATAAAACCTTTGGTGTTGACGGTGATCTTGATCAATTGAATGATGCGGTGAAAGAGGCGGCTGAACAGCTAGGGCAATCGGATAAGCGTATGAAAGTCGTGCTCATGCTGCCTAACCCAGGCACGCTTAGCTCTTCGTTTGAGATTAAGGAAGGCCAGTTAGCCGCTTATGATAGCGGCGCGCTCAGTGTGGCGGAAGAACTCGATATGAAGAAGCTGCTGATGCGCTGGTATATGGATGAACTCATGACCAGATGGAGCTTGAAGGGCTACGATCATCTGGAACTGTCAGGCATCTATTGGCTGAGCGAAGGAGTAAGTGTGGACATCCCGCAGGAAGATAACCTGATCCGCTACATGAGTGAGATCGTGCATGAACAGGGCCTGCATTTCTTCTGGATTCCATTTTTCTACGGCGGACGCAGCTTTGACTGGAGAGAGCTGGGATTTGATGCAGTCGTATTGCAGCCGAATCACTTCTTTAACGGTACGAAGGAAGAACGTATAGAAGATACGGCTTATTTGGCCCAGCTATATGGAGTTGGCATCGAGATGGAATGCGATGAAAGGATGAATGAGGATCCCGCATATCGCCGCAGGTATATAGAGTACCTGAACGGAGGCGTCAAGTACGGCTATATGACGAATACCTTGAGAGGGTATTATCAAGGGAACACCTCATTGCTGGACAGCGCCCGCAGCACGAACCCTGAGCATAGAGAGCTATACGATTGGACTTATCAATTTATAAAAGGCACATATGAGATACAAGAGCTAGAGTAAGATGGGGGTAGATTCGCTTGCGGATGCGGAGCATCTGAGGCAAGTGTACGATCCTGACTTTCTGTACATACATTCCATGAATATTGATGATATGGGTCATAAGTTCACCTCCAATTCCGCTCAGTATCGCGGCGCTGCGCTCAAGATGGACCAGTTGCTGGCGATGCTCCTGCAATGGCATGTGTCGGTTATTGCTGTGCTGCTCCTTATATGGGGGTTCTAAGCTGCTGAAAAATCGGCAGTTTTTCTTTTTGAGCCGAATTTTTCTCTGATTGGTATAGGGAAATTATTCTGTCACGATTACCAACGTCTGATCACAACAGCCGTCACAACTGCTTAATCACAACACTCTAATTACTTATGCAAATGCTACCAACTAAGTATAATAGAAATAAACTTTCAATAAGGAGACGATGAACATGAAAGCATCTCAAGATTTCATTAAGCAGTTGGAGCTTCTATATGAAGTTTACGAGAAAGAAGTAACGGAGAAGCTAAGAGCCGGTATTCTGAAGGAAACTACCGCCAAGACGTACCTAACTCACTCCTCCAATTTCGCCAGATGGTGTAAAAATGATTTTGTGCCTGGGGACAGAAATAAGTAATGCAAACGGGGTTAGAGTATTGGCCCATGCTGATGTAAAATTGATGTAAAACATTATCAGAACTGAGCTGATTGTAACTTTCGTAAACGGAAAACCACTATTAGAAAGCTTATTAGATCAAGAGTCTTACGGGCTAAAGCAGATTACATAAGGCATATATATGTTTCCGCGTACCGTTCATGTAGAATCGGTGGCAAGTTTTAAGGGTTTCTCTCCTGAATTGTTGTGGTGGGCGGAAAATTTGAAAATAGAAGTTGTCTCCAATCAGGGTAACTATGGATTAAAGTTTCTGATTGATAGAGCAGAAAGTTGGATTCAAGAGGGACCAGAAATAAGAGAGAGTGTATTCGGATTGTCGCCTCACCTAAAAAAATGGTTGGACTTCGTATTGGAAGGTAGAATGATAGAAATAGCCCATTGATTCTTATCCAATAGATTTTATCGAGAGGGAAGAAGGCTTGTACAGGATATCAGTTGAAATACCAGTGGATGTTTTAGGTGATGGAGCCTAGTATTTCATTCAGTATATGAGTAATGTATATTTCATATAGGGATGAAGCGAGGGGATGAAGGAATGGATATGCAAACGACAAGGCAACGTATCCTGGTAGAAGCAGAAAAACAATTTATAGCGCTCGGGATCGCAAATGCTCAAATGAAAGATATTGCATCGGCTGCAAACATCAATCGGAGAACACTGTATCGTTATTTCCCCACGAAAGATGAATTAGCTTTCGAAATTGAAATCCTGGTGATGAAACAAATACAGGACTATCTTACGCTGGATATCGGGGATACGACCGGCAAAACGGGTTTTGAAAAAGTAAAAGCGTACTTCTTTCAGGTTGATCTGGATAAAGTCAAAGAACAGATCAAATTCACTGCCGAGTTCGACAGGTATTTTCAGGACAATTATCCGAATCCAGAGCTGGAACAATCGTTTATTGAAGCTTTAAATCCCGATCGGGACCCACTGTTTCATTATATTCGCGAAGGGGTGACAGATGGCTCCATACGTAACGATCTGACGGTCGAAGAGCTGTACCACTTTATTAGCCACAGCTTTCTCTCCCTCTTCCAACGTCTGATACTGAGAGAGAACCACTTGAAGCATGAATACTGCGATAATATTGATTTTCACAAAACTTTTCGGAATGTTGTGTTAAGCGGAATAAAGCGCACATGAATACCAGAGTTTATTTGACCACATCAGAAAGTATAGGTTTTTGATATGCAAAAACGACTTTCTGATTGGCGATAAAACCTACATCTAATCGCGGTCGCTCATCTTCGAATGGCCTCGATAGAGGTTTTCTCACTACGGCTTCATGTGCGCTCGGCAGGGGCGGTTATTCGATAGCTATGGCGTTAGAACGATCCTTACGACGCCGCAATAGGGAGTAGCCCAGAAACTTCCGAATACGGATTCATCGCCATTTCGGGTGCGAGTGGGCACGAACTCACCTGTCTCTGTCAGATAGCCTTCCTCGACGGAAAGATAGTCCACGGGGGTTTGTACTAACGACATTTTCAGAGCATCCAACCATCCAGGTCCTGACCCGGGAACCATAAAGAGATGGAAGTTGCCGGCCAAGTAAAATTCATGCGGTCTGGCTTCAATGATAAGTCCGTGTTTCGGTCGTCCTTCAATTAACTTAGGATTACGGGCATGTCTATGGTCCTTGTTCTCGCTCGTTGGGCCCATATTGATAAAAGGCACTGCTCCGATGTATTGTTCGAATTCAAAACTCTGGTTCATTTGATAATCCTCTTCTACGACGGCATGAACTCTGCCTGTGCCTCGATACTTCTGAATCAACGGCAATAAACTCATTACGCTGCGGAAGCTCTCGGCGAATAATACGGCATCTTCCAGCAGATTGCCTTCCATATCCAGGATGCTGTCTACGCCAAAACAAAAATAACCGATCGCGTTGTAGTCAGCCAAAGCTCGGAGCATATTTCTCGCATTAAGCCCGTCTGGGCTGGATTCCGGAACAAATAAAGGATTGTCTTGCCGGAGATAGTCTTCGCAAATAATCCTGTAGTCGCTATAATTTACAGAGTAAATATCCGGTGCGATCAAATCCAAATGAGGCGTCGCAAATTTCCAAATGTCTAACGTGCTCCTGACAGGCCCGCCGGCAGGATAGAATCCCGGAATCGGCCAACCCGGAAAAGAGAGCCAAGCATTGGTATACATAGGAAGGTTATATACCGCGCGGCCTTCTGCGGCGATATGATCGATATATTTGGCAATAGACCAAGCCGTGCAGAACTCTCCGCCCGAGACGCCAAAAACTTCCTCCCAACTTCCTTGTTCTTTAGAACCGTTCTTCTGCAAGACTTCCCAGACGTTGCCTTCTCCAAGGCCCTTCACATGTTCGAGAAGTTCGGAGGGGACAGCCCCGGATAATACGGCATTTGCCTCAGGTCCATAATCCCTGTCACAGCCAAGAATGCCCGGTTCATTCTCCACTTGCACTGCAATAACGGTCTCCGTCTCGCTA
The DNA here is from genome assembly GCF_042676425.1 of Paenibacillus sp. GCM10027629. Classification (NCBI taxonomy): domain Bacteria; kingdom Bacillati; phylum Bacillota; class Bacilli; order Caryophanales; family Paenibacillaceae; genus Paenibacillus; species Paenibacillus sp. GCM10027629. The sequence goes on from NZ_JBHTGZ010000010.1 coordinate 112,434, forward strand.
TCTCTTTCTTTCAGATGCCCCATCAATGCGCGGAACGCTCTTGCATCCGCCTGAAGTGCTTCCTCGCAAAAAGAAGAAAGGATATTCATAGGGACGCCGTCGCTGCGAAGCACTCTGAAAAATCGCTGCTTGTCTGTCTTGATCCAACCGGGACAATAACGCATCTCGCCATTCTTCCAGGTTGCGAACCATAATACGATCAGGTGCAAGTCATTCTTCCGGCACTCCTCGAGCAGCATATCTACCGAAGAAAAATCAAATTGCCCCTCGATCGGCTCCACTTGATCCCAATAGACCGGAGCTTCCAGCGTATTGCCTCCCAATGCCTTGACACCAGCGATAGCAGATGCCAATTCTTCCGCGGTATAGGCGCTGGAGTTTTTGGACTGGCCTCCCATCGGCATGAATGGTTTTCCCTTTACTGTAAACATACAATCCTCTCCTGTTCTTATATTGAAATGGGGTAAATATGAATTTCAACTTACGCGTGGTGAGTCGGTTCTTGAGCTTCCAATTTCCCTATCGGGTGATGACTTGCGCTGATTTTTTTCTCATCGTATTTAAGAAAAGCAAATAAGGAAAAGAGGGAGACAAGGGCAGCTATGACGACGGATATTCGGATCCCGGAATCATCATGAACCGAATTCCCGATTGCCAATACGGTGGGCAAGATGATAACGGATAAAGCCGTTCCAAATTTCGTTAGGAACGAGCGTACGCCAAAGTACAGCGCTTCTTTGTTTTCTCCGCTTGAACTGGCGTCATATACGGCGCAATCCGCAACGATGGCATTCGGCAATATGCCTGATATGGCCGCGGTAACCGCAGAGAGAATTACGATGGGAATCAACTGTAGAAATCCGTCAAACGGAAACATCCCCATAAGCGAGATATAGATGAAAGAAACGATAAGAGAAGCGAACGATACGATCATCAACTTCTTCTTGCCATACCTTTTACTTAATCGATTGACCACCGGATACAGCAGGAACGAAAGTACGCCGACGGCAGCCACAATTAGCCCGACATGCGTTTCCTTCTGCCGTGCGAGCACCGTAATGTAGTAAACAAGGGATGATTGGAAGAAACTGTTCGTGAACCAATACCCCAGCTCACTCATTAAGAAAAATCTGAAATCTCGATTTTGAAATATTGCTTTAACGGATGCTTTGATGTCCAAGCTTGTCGCGGTAGTGGTACCATACAGATTCTCATCAATTGTATAGGCGGGTATGAGCATAAGAATCAATGCAATGGCTGCTAGTCCTGCAAAGGTCCACTGAATCGAAGCGGTTTTTGAAATTCCGAAGACCGTCATGACGGCCTCCCAAATATTAGGGGCGAACGTTGCAATAATCAGGCCTAGAAACCAGGTAACCGAGATATACGTCGACAGATCGATTCGGTCTTCCATGCTGCGGCCCAATTCACTTAGAAGGGCAGTGTAGGGTATCACATAACAAGTAAATGCAACAAAGTATAGAGGCAGAAGGATGAGAAGCCATAAGGAATTGATGGTATGAATGCCGTTTTGAAAAGGAACGAAAAATATGCACACGAGCAAAATGGCGCAAGGCAGCGCGCTTCGTCTCATAAAAGGTGTCCGTCTCCCGAGGCGGTGCTTGGTTCTATCGCTCATGTTCGCAATCCACAGGTCGGTCACTGCATTGATCAATGTAGAGATTCCCATGATGACGCCAATAATCGTAACGCCCATAAACACACTGCCTTGCGGGATCACCACATGAATGCCGGATTCTACTGGCGGCAAATAAAAATAGATGAGCCATGTTCCCATGATTCCGGCCAGAATCGACCAGCCTAGCTGCCCAAGCGAGTAGAACACCCTGATCCTTCTTGGCAATGTTACCATTGAAGCCCTCCTTTGCTATTGTTTTTCACTTGTGTGCCACACGTGTGGCATGTGGTAATTGTACAATATTGGAAATAATATCGTCAATATCCTTTTCATGCGTCGATTTGCTTCTGCATAGAAGGAGATTCTTGAAAAGCTTGAAGCAGAGAGATTATTTACATCCCAGCCATAATCTGATAACATAAACCCAACATTAAAATGCGATGAAGAGAAGAGTAGGTAACTTTATTCTTACACAGAGAGCTCCGGCAGCTGGAAAGGGGCAAAGAATTCGTTATTGAAAAAAGACTCAGAGCAGCACGTAGAAACCTATCTGGGGGATGATGTGCCAGGTGCTCCTGTTATAGAGCTAGAGTATAAGCATTACATCGTAATGCCGTACTTGAAGAGGTTAGTATGGTGATATACTAGCGAAATTAGGGTGGTACCACGGGAATATACAGATCTCGTCTCTAAGACTATACGTCTTGGGGGTGGGATCTTTTTTGTTGTGAAAAAGCGTACTCAGCACACATGCAGCATACGATACATCAACTATAATGTTCGAATAGGAAAGGATCTGAATTTCTTATGGCACGTAAATTAAAAGCAGGTATTGTTGGTGGAACAGGAATGGTTGGGCAGCGGTTTATCGAACTGCTGAATGGGCATCCTTGGTTTGAAGTAACGAAAATTGCAGCAAGCGGCAGATCCGCAGGCAAAACATACGAAGAATCTGTAAAAGGCCGATGGAAGCTCGTTACACCAATGCCTGATGCGGTAAAAAATATCGTCGTTCTTGATGCAGCTAAAGTAGAGGAAGTTGCCGCTCAGGTGGATTTTATCTTCTGTGCAGTCGATATGACGAAGGCTGAGATTCAAGCGTTAGAAGAAGCGTATGCGAGAACGGGGACGCCTGTCATCTCGAACAATTCCGCACATCGTTGGACACCGGATGTTCCGATGGTTATTCCTGAAATTAACCCGCAGCACATTGAAGTGATCGAAGCGCAAAGAAAGCGTCTTGGGACTTCAACAGGTTTCATTGCGGTGAAGCCGAACTGTTCCATTCAAAGTTATGTGCCAGCACTTCATGCGCTGCTAGATTTCAAGCCGACTCAAGTGGTTGCATCGACGTATCAAGCGATTTCGGGAGCGGGAAAGAATTTCACAGACTGGCCTGAAATGCTGGATAATGTCATTCCTTATATTGGCGGCGAAGAAGAGAAGAGTGAACAAGAGCCGCTTCGCATCTGGGGAAGCTTGAACCACGGTGAAATTGTAAAAGCAAGCTCACCGATCATTACAACGCAATGTATCCGTGTTCCAGTTACAGATGGACACTTGGCAACCGTATTCGCATCGTTCGAGAACAAGCCTGCGAAGGACGAAATTCTTGCTCGCTGGTTGAACTTCAAAGGCCGTCCGCAAGAGCTTGAACTACCAAGTGCTCCGAAGCAGTTCATTACGTATTTTGAAGAAGATAACCGACCACAGACGAAGCTAGATCGTGAAATCGAGCGTGGCATGGGGGTTTCCGTGGGTAGATTGCGTGAGGATTCCATCTATGATTATAAATTCGTAGGTCTTTCCCACAACACATTGCGTGGCGCAGCAGGCGGTGCAGTTCTCATCGCAGAGCTTCTAAAGGCAGAAGGATATATTCAAGCGAAATAATGGTAGCCTGCCCGGGGCTGTAGAAAAAAAGGTAACGCAAGAAGATGAACCTTCTGCGTTACCTTTCTTAGATTAAGCATTATTTCACAACACTCATCTTCCCAAGCACAATACTACGACCACATATCGCCTCCACATCATTGCGATCATGCGTGACCATAATACAAGTCATGTTGGCTTTGTTCAATATCACCCCAAGTTCCTCTCGAATCGACTCTTTTAGATTCGCATCTAAGTTGCTGAAGGGTTCATCCATCAATAACACATTCGGCTTGGGGGCAAGCGCGCGAGCAAGAGCAATCCTTTGCTGCTGTCCTCCACTTAATTCATGCGGATACCTTTCACCGAAGTTCTCCATTTGGACAAGCTCCAGCATCTCATCTACACGCGATTTCCGTTGTTTTCGAGGCAGATGGGATAGACCAAACAGAATATTATCCTTTACCGTCATATGAGGGAATAGGGCATAGTCTTGGAACACCATTCCAACGCCTCTATTCTCAGGTTGAATAAATACACCTTCACTTACTACGATAGTGCCCGCAATATGAATGGTTCCTTTGTTCGGCATTTCTAAGCCTGATATTAGTCGAAGTAATGTACTTTTTCCGCTTCCACTGGGTCCTAGAATACCGACAATTTCACCCTTTTCCATAGAGAACGAAAAATCGTGAATCACGGGATCCTCTTTCCGAGAAAATGAAAACGTGAGACCTTGAATGTCGACAATACTCATTGTTTCACCTTCTTACCTATCATCTGAATGATTATTACAGATACAATACTAATTGCGATGATGAGAAGCGATGAGATCGAGGCCTCATGGATTTGCTCATCGTTGGCATATTGATACGTCTTAGTTGCTAACGTTTCGAAATTAAAAGGTCTCAACAACAAAGCGAGCGGCAGCTCCTTGCAAATTTCAACAAAAGTTAATATAAAGCCGCTAATTATAGACCCTTTAATTAAAGGGAGATCCACTTTAAAGAATGTTCTTGTCTTGCCTAGTCCAAGCATTCTTGAAGCTTCCGTATATTTCGTACCCACTTTCTCAAAGCCCACTTCAATCGCATTAAATCCGGTAGCCATAAAACGAATACAATAGCCAACGATTAACATGACTAAAGATAAGCTTAAGATGAGAGGTGCTTTACCCAGCCCCATCGACGAGTACAGCGGTGCAAGCCATTTATCCAACGCAATGAACATCGCGAGTACACCAATTGCAATAATGGGACCTGGAATCGAATACCCTGAAGTTACGCATTTCGATAGGATGAATGATAATGAAGAATGCGATCGGCATACGTTCGCGACAACAACAGCAAGTATAAGAATGATCATTGTAGAGATGACTGCTACATACACGGTTTGATATAACAATGTAAAAAAGGAAGTGTCCCACACTTTATGAAACGTCATTTTGGCCCAAGCAATCAACTGAACGAACGGGATGAGGAACCCTATTAGAAACACGATTCCGCAATACATGAAGGCAGCGATCCCAGCCATCCCTGTCAGCTTCACAGGTACAAGCGGTCTCGATTTATTACTTACATGATAACGCCGCCGCTGTCTAAGCAGTCTTTCGAACAAGAACATGCCAACGATGATAACCATCAACCAAGCAGCCAGTCTCATCGCGGAATCGACATCGTACATCCCGAACCATGTCTGAAAAATAGCTGTGGAAATCGTGTGAATACCCAATAAGCTCGTAACTCCATAGTCACCCAGCACTTCATAGATAACTAATACGACACCTCCAATAATAGCCGGCCTGGAAAGAGGGAGGACGATTCTAAAAAATACTGCAAATGGGCCTCGGCCTAATAGTCTTGCATTCTCGATATATGACGTGCTCTGATTTTCAAGAAAAGCTCTCGTGATCATGTACACATATGGAAATAGGAATAGCGTGAAAATAAAAACGGCTCCACCTATTCCTGAAACGGTTAATAATTCCGGATTCATCTGATAATCGAAATGATTCCTTAACGTAGATTGAACCACGCCTGTATAACCAAGCATGGTTCGATAAGTATAAGCAGCTATAAATGTCGGGATTGAGAGGGGCAGCATTAATCCCCAACGGAAAAAACGTTTCAGCGGAAAATCATAGGCCGCAATCAACCACGCCAAGGTAACACCCAGGATGGCTGTAAGAATAGCAGTCATGACCACGAGTAGGATGGTGTTCGTCACGTAATTTTTCAGCAAGTACTGACGAATGTGCAGCCAGTTCTCATTAGGTTCTTGAACGATAGAAGAGAATATAACAAGGATAGGCAGTAGAATAACTACTGCCCCAACGATGCTTATGATCCACCAACCGTTAAACTCTTTTTTTAGATTACGCTTTATCAACTCTGCTCGCATCTTACTTCCAGCCTGTTTTATTGAAGATTTCGATTGCCTTTTTATTATGCTCCCCTAGCGTATCAAAGTTTAATTCTTGCATTTTGAAGTCGCCCCAGCTATTTAGCAATTCTGGTTTTTTCGCATTAGCATTGACTGGGAATTCATAGTTATGGGCTGACAAGAACTCTTGAGCTTCAACACTTGTCATATACTCAATCAGTTTAATCGCATTTTCTTTGTTCTTGCTGTGCTTCGTCAATCCCATTCCGCTGATATTTACATGCGTACCATTGGTTTCTTGGTTCGGGAAGAAGACGCCGATATTATTCGCAACTTTGACTTCTTCAGGATCTTTGGAATTTGCTAGCAATCCAACATAATAGGTGTTCATAATGGCCACATCACCAGTACCTGCTGCAATGGCTTTGGCTTGGTCACGGTCACCGCCGTCTGGTTGACGGGCAAAATTGTTCACGATTCCTTTGGCCCATTGTTCCGCTTTTTCTTCACCGTTCAATTCAATAAAGGAAGCAAGCAGGGATTGGTTATATAGACTTGTTGATGAACGAACCAACAATTTTCCTTTCCATTTGTCACTTGTTAAATCCTCATAAGTAGACAATTGGTCAGGGGAGACTCTATCTTTCGAGTAGGCGATGATCCGTGCTCTTGTTGCCAACCCGATCCAGTTATTATCTGCATCACGAAGGTTTTTGGGTACGTTCTTATCAATCGTCTCTGAAGTAACAGGTTGCAGGATATCATTCTGCTTGGCATTAGCAAGGACGCCGCCGTCTACTGTAACGAATAAATCAGCTTGTGTACTTTCGCCTTCACGCTTTAATCGCTCAATTAGCTCTTCCGCTTCTCCTTTGACAACATTCACTTTAATGCCTGTAGCTTCTGTAAATTTATTAAAAAGCTCTTGATCCACTTCATAGTGTCTTGCCGTATAAACATTTACTTCTTGATTTTTAGCTGTTGTCGGTGTTGAAGCTGCTTTGTCTTCTGTGTTACTTGAAGTTGGTCCGCAGCCAGCTAGGCCAATCGTTAGTAGCGTACCAGCTAATAAGGATTTAAATACCTTTGGTAAATTCATGATTCATATCGACTCCCTCTGTATATGTATCCATTTGATATTGATAATTATTATCAATTACACCTTTATTCTATTGGACCATCCTGTCGAATGTCAACCATAAATTTATGCAAAATTTTGCATATAAACATAATGGAATTTAGTGGATATTTTAAGTTGGCAATACTACGAATCTTCTGAAAATTAGACAAGGAAGAATTTATAAGCCTGCTATCATAACGATCGGTTCCTAACAAAAATAGGCGAGCATTCTCTTGTTGAACTCAGAGATACGCTCGCCGTTTATACAACGCTTTTTTTCGAACGAGGCTGTGACTAACCTAGCTTCGTTTTTTATTCCGCCTTCACCAAAATCTTCACCTGATTCTTTTCTTTCAACAACGCTTCAAACCCTTCTTCAACAACCTCATCCAGCTTAATCCGTTTCGTAACAAGCTTCTCAGCGGAGAAGTAGCCTTGCGCCATCAAGCTGATCACGGCAGGGAAGACGTTGCGATAACCGATAATTCCTTTGATTGAGCGTTCCATCATGACAATATTATTTGGTTTAATGGATGCTTCTTTCTCGAAAATGCTGACGATCATCAATTCGCCGCCGATTCTCGTGGAATTAAGAGCTTGTGTAAGGACAGGAGGGACCCCGGTCACTTCATAAGCGACATCTGCTCCGCCGCCTGTGCGTTTGTGGATTTCTTCCACAACATCGTACTCTTTCGGGTCAATGACGATGGCGCCAAGCTCCGTTGCTTTTTGCTTCCGCTCAGGAGACAGCTCCACCGCATAGATCTCGGCTGCGCCAGAGGCTTTCAATGCTTCAATCACGAGCAAGCCGATAGGGCCCGCGCCGAATACGACAGCTTTATCGCCAACTTTCAGTTTGCTCTGACGCACGGCATGGAGCGCAACGGCGGATGGTTCTACCAGTGCACCTTGTTCATAGGAAATGCTGTCCGGAATTTTGTGAACCATATATTCTTCCGCAGCTACGTATTCGGAGAATCCACCGCCGCCCCCCGCAAGACCGAGGAAGCCCATGGTGGAGCATAGGTTATAGTAACCGGATTTACACGCATCACATGTACCGCAAGCATAGATCGGCTCCACAACGACGCGATCCCCGACTTTCACTTTGGACACGCCTTCACCAATCTCGACGACTTGTCCGGAAAATTCATGGCCCATCACGATCGGCGCTTTTTCCCCTGTGATTGGATGCGGAGTACCCTCAGGAATGAAGATTGGACCTGCTGTATATTCATGTAAGTCGCTGCCGCAAATGCCGCACCATTCGACTTTGATTTTCACTTTACCTGGTAAAGCCGTTGGTTCTTCAATGTGTTCTACACGCAAATCTTTGAGGCCATGCCATCTGAGTGCTTTCACCTTGTTCATCCCCTTAGAAATGTTGAATTACGAAAAAATATATTTATCTTTCGGAAATACGAGATAATTTTAGGAAACGTTTCCGATGACTACTATGTCACTAAATCGTCAAACTGTCAATGTTAAAAATGTTATTGACGTACAAAATTGACCATGTACCTGATTCTATTGCGTTTATGTTATAATACAAATATTCATGAACGACACATACGATTGTGGAAACGATTTCGGATAAGTAGGGACGTGCTGGAATTGAGTAAAGATAAAGTGACGATCGAGGATGTCGCTGCACGAGCGGGGGTTGGGATCGCAACCGTGTCGAGAGCGATTAACAATATGGGTGGGATTAGCCCGAAGACGAAGGCCAAGGTGATGGAAGCGGTCGAGGAGCTAGGATTCATTCCGAATACGAATGCGCAGAACTTGAAGCTGCGTCAGACCAAGCTGATTGCGCTCGCCGTACCGGATATTCGCAACGCGTTTGTTCCGGAAATCGCCTATTCGGTCGAACAGGCGGCCAAGCATTATGGCTATCGCGTGGTTCAGATTAATACATTAGGTAATATAACGTCAGAGCTCGAGCTGCTGCGTGATATGAAGAAGCTTCATGTAGACGGGCTTATTATTCTGCCGCTTGCTTATCCGGATACACTCAAGGATCTGATTAATAAAGCCAAGCTTCCGATCTCCATTATCAACTATGGCAAAAAATTAGAGCCAGATATTAAGGCGGATATCGTCAGTCTCTCCACGCAAGAAGGCAGGCTTGTCATGGAGCATCTGATTAGTATCGGCAGGACGAGAATCGGCTATGCGGGGGCTCCGAAAGAGATCATTGAGGAGCGGTTTTTTGCATATGAGGATGCGCTGGATCAAGTCGATCGATCGCTGGTCTATTTCGGAGATGATTTCTCACTCCAGACGGGGGCAAGAGCAGCAGATTATTTCGTGAATCTGACCCATATGCCGGATGCCATCTATGCGGGCAATGATATGGTCGCGATTGGGCTGCTGAATCGGTTCAAAGAACTAGGTGTACGTGTGCCGGAAGATATCGCGATCGTCGGCATCGATAACAATCTATTGTGTACGATCACGACGCCGAAAATTAGCTCCGTCTCCATTATGGGGTCGGAAGTCGCGAAGGTGGCGACAGAGCTTCTATTGCAGCGCATCCATGAGCAGAAAAAAGGCCTGTACGAGCGGATCCAGTTCGAGCCAAGACTCATCGTGAGAGAATCTAGCTTACCGCGAACGCGCACCACCCAGCAAATTGATTAAATTGAGCATAAACAATGAAGAAGCTGTTTTCCCGAGGGAAGACAGCTTTTTTGCTGAATCGTTAGAGATATTGTAATAGTTGTACCAGATAAATTTTGATAGAATGTGATGTAATATGTTCTAGGCAGGTGATACCGTGATCAGCAGATGGAATCTGAATACGATTCGTGTAAAAATCGTCGTTTACTTTAGTGTTATTTTCCTGTTTGTCCTATCGATATTAGGAATCGTAACTTATCGCTTCATGTCAGACAAGCTAACCACGGAAATCTATGCGTACACGCAAAAAATCATTGATGAAAAACGAATAAGTATGGACACCTACTTTAACCAGATCAAATCCTTGGTGGAATTGGTCGCAGCGAACTCCAATACGATCGGTCTAGTCAGAGAGCAGTCATCTGACAATTATGAACGCAAGCTGTACTATAGCCGGGAAACCGTCAGCTTGATGCAGAATGTCTTCAATTTTAATCCGCAAATCAAAGAGATCGGTATTCTGAATAAGGATGGGCAAATTATCGAGGGTGTCGGCAAAGCGATTAATAGAAGCTACAATTTTTACAATCAGCCTTGGTTTGAGAATAAAAAGTATCCACTCTTTAAAGTGGAGTTCATTGGCGTCCATCCGCAAGATTACTATCTATACGCCGAAGATGGAGCCAGTGCGCGCAATCAAAAGATGATTTCAGCTGTTGCACCTGTTGTTGATTTTTTCAAACCGAGTGAAGCGATGAACTCGATGGTCTTATTCAATCTGAAGGTGGATAATCTGGATGCTCTATTAAATAAGCCTACGCTGGAGAAAACAGGCACCCTGTTTATTCTGGATCATGACAATAAGGCCGTGAATCCGGTCCCTTCCCATTTCAAATCAAGCTTACAAGAAATTCAAAAATTAAAATTTGAAAATGAAGAAGGGCGAATGACCGTCAAAATTCAGAATAAAGAATATGCTGTTGCGTATCAGACATCCAACGTCACGGGGTGGAAAATTGCGGCATTCATTCCGATGGATGAGATTTTCAGTCATATGAGTCCGATCCAGAAAATTATCATTGTTACGATCATTATTGCGCTGATCTTAGTCCTGTTGACGTCGATCTTGCTCTCATCTAAAATTACGAAACCGCTGATGACGCTCATGCAAAAGATGAAACGAATAGAGCAGGGCCAATTGCATGTTGTTCTGTATGATGCAAGTGGTACCGAGGAAGTTAAGCAGCTTAGTCAGCGTATCGACAACATGATTCAGAGCATCCAGCAGTTGAACCAGGATGTATATTCGTATCGGCTGATTAGTAAGAATATGGAGCTCAAAGCGCTGCAGAATCAGATTAACCCTCATTTCTTATACAACACCTTGCAATCCCTTAAGGCGCTGGCGGTGCTGGGGAGAACCAAGGATATCAGTAATATGGTGACGCAAATCGGACTTATGCTTCGTTATGCGATCAACAATATGCAGGAAGTGGTAACGATCAAGCAGGAGCTGGACCATGTTCGAAGCTACTTGGAAATTCAAAACTTCAGGTACCCGAATCAATTTACGAGCGAGATTAGTTGTGATGAGGAACTGCTTGGAGAACCCTGCCTGAAATTTACGCTTCAACCTATTGTAGAGAATATTTATTCCCATGCGTTTGAACATCGCAATCAAGGGTGCTTTAAGATCGAAATTCATCCTTGCTCCCAGGGAATTCAAATCGAAATTTCCGATGACGGCGTAGGGATTCCGCTCGAGAAATTAGAGGACATCCGGCGGGAGTTGCTGGATCATGTGGAAGGCGATTATGATGGCGGTGTTGGACTCAGCAATGTTCACCAGCGGCTTATACGAAAATATGGAGATCAATATGGTGTATTGATTGAATCTGTATTGAATATCGGTACAACCATTACGATTATTTTCCCGAGGGGGGACGGTATAGATCATGAGAGTTCTATTGGCTGATGATGAGGTTTTGACACTGAGTATGATGGAGAATTTAATTGATTGGGAAGCTTTATCCCTTCAAATAGTCGGAAAGGCTGCGGATGGACAGCAAGCCTTGGATCTGATTGCAGCAGAGAAACCGGATATTCTGATCACCGATATTCGAATGCCGCGGATGGATGGATTAGAGCTTATTAAATCTGCCAATGCCATATATCCTGACTTGAAAATGATCATCATGAGCGCCTATGGAGAATTTAATTACGCGGTGGAAGCCATGAAGTATGGTGTGATGGGTTACTTATTAAAGCCTGTGGATGAACAAGAGCTTATTGGATTGCTTCGGGATGCCGCGATAGAAGTGGAACGGTTAAGGGAAATGAAGGAACGGGTATGGCGGGATCAGGAGATGCAGCAGGAGACCTTGATAAGAGACTTTCTGTTAAGTCAATCGCGGCCAGAGTCGAATAGAGTCACGGCGATGTTACCTCATTTGCTGCAGCCCTACCGTGTTGTGAATATCCGCGTTGAAGGGAACAGCTATGAGGATCAGCTCTTATGGGAGTCCGTCAAGCTTATTCGAGATCGCGAGATGAACGTGCAGGGGATATGGAATAAACCACTTAAGATTCATTCTGCTGAATGGGTGCTCATCATTCAAGAAGAGGAATTTGGCACGATCATAGAAGAATTGAAATTAAAGATGATGAATCAGAACGCCAATTATTTGATTGGAATGAGTAAAGCGAAACAGAGCTGGGAGCAGCTATGGGAATCCTATCAGGAAACGGTGGAAGTGACAAGGCTGCGATTTTATTTGGCAGATCAATTCCTATTTGATAGTGAGAAGCTGCTGCAGCATCGGGAGGAAGCGCATCAGGATTGGAATGAAATGAATTTGATTGATGAGATGACAGCGGCCATTGTGGCGTCCAATATGAGCAAAGGCCATATGCTGCTGGATCAGTTGTTCGAACATATTAGCGATGCGGTGGGAACGGAACCGGAGCAAATGTACGAGCTGTGTTACAGTATGATGATGCAGCTTAAAATACGGTTATGGGAAATGAAATGGGATCAAGCATACGTATACGTAAATGGAATAACTTCCTCTAAATTACATCAGTATAAAACATGGATTGAGCTGAAAAGGTTTATGAGCCAGCTGCTTGCGGATATTGCTGCAATGAAAGAAAATCAATCCGCGAACAGTCAGCTGATCGATAAGGCGAAATGGTATATCGCGAAGCATTATAACGAGAATATTACCTTGGAAGCGATTTGCGGATATATTGCCGTAAGCAAAAATTATTTTAGTTCTTTATTTAAGAAAGAAACAGGCATGAATGTGTGGGATTACGTGACAGAGCTGAGAATGGAGCAGGCCAAGAAACTCATCGTACAGACAACGATGAAAAACTATGAAATTGCCATGGAGATCGGCTACGATAATCCGAGCTACTTCACCAAGATGTTCAAGAAAGCGACAGGATCCTCGCCAAATGAATACAGAATGCTGGTTAAGGCTGGTTTGATGTAAGCGCCATCATGAACATAATATAGTGTTAGAAAAAGCGTAACTTCGTATCAATTGTTACGCTTTTCTTATTATACAATAGGTCTTGTAAGCGCTATCGAATATATACAAAGAACAGAATTATTAAATGGGGAGGATTTTATGAAAAAGGTACTTACAATGCTAACACTAGTGTCTCTGATGTTTTCCGTCTTCTTGACAGGCTGTGGTAATGCAAAGAATGAAGGCAGCACATCGAATGCAGAAAATGCTAAAACAGGGGAAAAAACAGTAACTAAAGTCAAAATTATGGGATTTAATGCTGAAAATGCGCGTAAAACGTATTTGGATCTACTCCGTACGAAATTCCCAGAATACGAAATTGAATATCAATTTGTAGAGAATGGTCAATATGAAAATATTTTAGGTACTTATTTTGCAACTGGCGAAGGGCCGGACATTATTGAGGGTACGGATTCCAAGTTTGCCTATTCCGGTTTCTTAGAAGATTTATCAGGACAGCCTTTTGTACAGAAGTATTATGATACAGGTCTCAAGCCATTTACCTTTGATGGCAAAGTATACGGCATTCCGCTTCAATCCTGGTTCGAGGGGATTTGGTACAACAAAGAGATCTTCGAGAAGAATAATCTGAGTGTGCCGAAGACCTTCGATGAATGGATGGATATCCATGATAAACTTCGCGCAGCGGGAATCAAGCCGCAAACCATGGGCGGTAAGAGCTGGGAGCCTATGATGAAGCAAGCAACGGCTGTCGTATTAAATGAGTTTTATTCCAAAGAAGAGAATAAGAATTTTGATGAGGAATTCGGAAAAGGAACGAAGAAATTAAGCGGAAATTGGACCGAAGGCTACAAAATTTGGAGCGAGACCGTTAAGCGCGGTAACGTCACCAAAGAAATGCTCGGTTATGAGAATGATCAAGCAGAGAACGAATTTGCTACAGGCAAAGCAGCGATGTATGAATCGGGTCCTTGGTCTTATGAATCCATCATGAAGAAGAACCCGAATATCAAGCTGGGCATGTTCCCGATTCCTGGGAAGGAAGCAGGTCCAGGCTGGTTGATTGGCGGTCCAGGCAGCTCCTTCTCCATTAATAGCAGCAGTAAAAATAAAGAAGCCGCATTGAAAATATTAGAGTTTACTTCCACACCAGAAGCGCAAGAAGCACTGATTAAAGATAATTTTGGTACCTCCTTCTTGAAAGGGATGCAGACAAATAATCTTCCAGAACAATATGCCGATAGTGCAGAAGCGTTCAAGTTAGGACATGTGTATGCACCATGGCCGAACTGGGGAGTGCTTGCGGGGAACTCCGTCATTATCGAGCTTGGCAAGCAATTGCAGAACTATATTGTAGGCAGCAACGATATTGATCAAGTACTTGCAGAAGCAGATAAAAAAGCAGATGAATTTAGAAAAGTAGCTCAAAAGTAAGAGATGTGGAGAGGAGTGTGTACTGATGAGGTTCACACTCCTGTTCTATCGAAAAGAGGTGTGGATGGTACGTGGGAACAAATCGATTAAATACGAAGCGTAACTTGATATTTACAGGATTTATTTTACCGGCATTCATAGGATATTTCATATTTTATATTCTCCCGATTCTTTTAACCTTCGTATACAGTTTTACAGATTGGTCATTATTTAAACCGAAGATGAGCTTCATTGGCATCGAGAATTTCACGAGATTATTTCAAGATTCCGATGTGCTAACAGGAATCAGGAACTCGGTGGTGTATGCCATCCTGATGACGATTTTTCAAAATGCACTCGCGATCCCGCTTGCCATTGCACTGAACCAGCAATTGAAGAGCAAGAATATATTGCGGATGGTTTTTTTTGCACCGGCCGTATTAAGCCCATTGGTTGTAGGTTATTTGTGGTCCTACTTAATGTCTTCGACAGATTATGGTCTCATCAATCAATTGCTTGGTTATATGGGACTTGGACCTATTAACTTCCTTGGTGATCCGAACATTGCGTTATTCTCCGTCATCTTTACACAAGTATGGCAATGGACCGGGTACGCGATGATTATCTATCTGGCTAATCTCCAAAGTATATCGACGGAAATGTATGAAGCTGCAAATATTGACGGAGCGAACAGCTGGCAGAAATTCTGGAAGATGACGCTGCCTATGCTTATTCCATCGATTACGTTTAATACCGTCATGAGTATGATCGGCGGTCTCAAAGTATTTGATGTTGTCTTCTCTATGACGAAGGGTGGACCGGGTCACTCGACAGAGACCATTGTGATGACCCTGATGACCAAAGGGATTTCCGAGGGACAATATGGTTATGGATCCGCATTCGCAGTTGTATTCTCGATCATGATCATGATTGTCGTATTGATACAGCTTAAAGTTCTGAAGAGATGGGAGGATAAAGTGTTTTGAATATGACGATGGCATCACCCCAGAAGAAAGCACACTCCTCTGTTTTTTCGAAGAAGAAACGAAATACATTATTTTTGGAAATTATTATGATTTTAATTGCACTTGCCACGCTAATTCCATTGTACTATCTAATTGTAACGACCTTCAAAACGGGTGAGCAGGCTGCGGCTTCCCCGCTGTCCTTACCAACGAGTCTCGATTTTACGACCTATATCAACGCATGGAATACGATGAATTATACGAGAGTTCTTCTGAACAATGTCATTATCGCATTCTTTTCCGTTGCCGGCATTGTACTGCTGGCATCGATGGCTGCATATGGGTTGGAACGCAGAAAGACTAAGCTGACGAACGGGATCTTTGTTCTGTTCCTGATTGGTCTGATGATCCCGTTTCAGGTGGCTACGATCCCGCTGTTCCGTTTAATTAAAAGCTTCGGACTAAATGATACACTGCTTGGGGTTATTCTCATTAACATTTTTCTTCAAATGCCGTTTAATATTTTCCTGATGAAGAACTTTATCAAGACGGTACCGATGGAGCTCGAAGAGTCTGGGGCGATTGATGGCTGCGGAACATGGCGCACATTCTGGAACATTGTATTTCCTTTATTGACACCGATTATTGCTACACTGGCTATTCTGGCTTCATTAAGCGTGTGGAACGACTTTTATATTCCGCTGTTGTTCCTGCAATCTCGTGAAAAAGGGGTTATTCTGTTGGAGGTGTATCGGAATATCGGCCAATTCTCCGTGGACTGGACTTCATTCTTCCCGATGATGGTGCTTAGTATTTTGCCGCTTCTCATTTTGTACCTATTTATGCAGAAATACATTATTCAAGGGATCGCTAGCGGGGCAATTAAAGGATAAATAGATTCATTTGGAAGGATAAGAGGAGGGGGCATATGGCAAAGACAGCAGTCAAGACCGTACATGTTATCTATAAAACGCATCTGGATATTGGATTTACAGATTTGGCAGCCAACGTCGTAGATCAATATATGAATCAGTTCATTCCGAAGGCGTTGGATTTGTCAGAACAGGCTATGCATCAGGATGGTCGCCGTGATTTCATATGGACGACAGGATCTTGGCTTATCTATGAATATTTGAGAACAGCAGCGCCGCCGGACCGTCTTCGGATGGAACAGGCGATTCAAGACGGCCGAATTGCATGGCACGGGTTGCCTTTTACAACGCATACGGAGCTTATAGATCCTTCACTGTTTGAATTTGGATTGTCGCTTTCCAGCCGATTGGATCAACAATTTGGGAAACAGACGATTGCGGCCAAAATGACAGATGTACCTGGGCATACGATTGCGATGGTCCCTCATCTGGCGAAATTCGGCATTCAATATTTGCACTTGGGGGTCAACCCGGCATCCAAAACGCCAAATGTTCCCGCGGTATTCCGTTGGCAGGCTTCGGACGGATCTGAAGTGATCGTCAATTACGCGGACAATTATGGCCAAGCTTTAGAAATTGACGGGTTGGAGGATGCGCTTGTATTTGCGCATACGGGCGATAATTGCGGCCCTCCGTCCCTTGAAGATATACAGTCTCAATTGGATAGTCTGGCAGCGCAATACCCGGGAGCGGTCATCCAAGCCTCGACGCTGGATGCTTTTGCGGAACGGCTGTTGACGGTACGGGACAAGCTTCCGATCATAAAGGATGAAATCGGCGATAGCTGGATTCATGGCGCAGGCAGTGACCCGCTAAAGGTATCTCAATATCGGGAGCTTCTTCGCTTACGACGTCACTGGATCGACACGGGTGTACTGGACATGGAAAGCGAAGCGTATTATCGGTTTAGTGAGCGACTGCTGCTTATACCAGAGCATACGTGGGGAATGGACGAGAAGAAGTACCTTCCTGACTTTGAACATTATTCGCTGACAGATTTTGAGTCGGCACGGCAAATCGACCGCGTGCAGCCGAACGCTTCACGTAAATACGATTATATTGGTGCTTTTGCCATGGACGAGTTAGATGAGCGCTCCTCGGACTTATTTAACGGTGGGGCCTCGTCTAAATCCTACAGCTTATTCGAAAGCTCTTGGCAGGAACAGCGCGGATATCTTCAGCAGGCGATCGATGCACTGCCTGTTCATTTGCAGGATGAGGCCAAGTCGGCGCTTCAGAAGCTATGCTGCTGCGATATTCCGCAACAGCAGGGGGAAGATGGCATGTCTCTGAACGTGGGTGAGTGGTATCGCTTAGGCACCTTTGACGTGCGATTTGCAGCAGACGGTTCGGTGAACGGTCTTAAGGATCTTCAAGGCAAAGTCTGGGTCGATCCCGAGCATAGAATCGGTTCTTACCGGTACGAAACGTTCAGCAAAGCGAATTATGAGCGCTGGTTTGAGGAATATTTGGAGAATATAAGAGTGACGCACCCATGGTCAGAAGGCGATTTTGGCAAGCCGGGCATGGAATTTGCTCTTCCTAAGCCGGTACACCAGCTTCATGCCCCGATTTTACAAAGTTTACAGCATATCAGCTCTTGCTCAGAGGATCAGGTCATCGTGAGATTAACCATGCCTTCCAACACTGTGAAGGATACGGGAGCGCCGAAAGAGCTTGTACTGAAATATATCTTTTCGAAATCATGTGACCTTATGGATGTCATCCTGCTGTGGAAGGACAAAAAAGCGTTCAGATTACCAGAAGCGGGCTGGATGTCGATCAACTTGGCTATAGATAATCCCAACCATTGGGAGCTTGGAAAGATGGGGCAGTGGGTATCTCCGCTGTTCGTCGTGAAGAATGGCAATCGCAATATGCATGCGGTGAATGAGGGTGTAAGATACTTGGGAACCGACGGACATGTGCAGATCACCACTTTAGATGCTCCGTTAGTATGCCCGGGAGAGCCAAGACTGCTTCAGTTCGATCAGACATTTGCCCCACTGGACGGCGGGATGCATTTCAATCTTCATAACAATGTATGGGGAACCAATTTTCCAATGTGGGTGGAAGGGGATGCGCAGTTCCGCTTTACGTTGGAGTGGATAAAATAGTGGATTTATTTTTAAATAGCATTACTCAATCAAGAAGCAGGGACGAATCATCGCCCTGCTTTTTTTGGTGCGCGATGTTTGGCGATGACCAGTAATTTTATGCTATACTCAAATAATTATTCAATTCGAAACGAACGAATCCAGCAATCAAGGTTGAGCTCTGACGGAAGGAGGGGAAATACAAGATGAAATTATTAGGCTTAAGTCGTTTAACGCTAAATAGCATCATAATCGGCGGGGTTGCTGGGCTTTTGACATGGAGCTTTTTAGCTGTTGTCTCTTTAACGACTCACTTTTTATGGGATACGATACCGAGTGTGGTTCATGTTCCATATTGGACCTTCATCGTGTGTTTAGTCGGAGGTATTTTGGTGGGATTATGTCAGAAGTACTTTGGTAATTACCCGCGTAATATGGAAGCAGTAATGGCAGAGTTCAAGGAAACCAAAAGGATTGATTATAGTTCTACATTTAAAAGTGCGATCACTGCGCTTTGTGTTCTTTCTTTTGGAGCCAGTCTTGGTCCCGAGGCAGCTTTGGTTGGTATTGTAGGCGGTCTTACTACATGGGCAGGGGATGCTATTAAATCTAGAGTGAAGAAAAAAGAAGTCGCCAATGAATATGGAGATATCATCATCGAGTACAGTGTTGAGACGACCATTGGTATGATTTTCAGATCCCCGTTATTTGGTGTGACGACATTCTTCGAGGATTGGAAAGACCCTAGATTTATCAAGTTGATCAAGACACTTGTGTATACCATAACGACGGCTGCTGGCTTTGGCGTATTTGTATTTTTATCCAAAATCGATAACAGAAAATTTACGATAGCTGATTTTGGTCCGGCAAGTATTGGTGGAAAAGAAATCATGGCGATCATCCCGCTGATACTGATCGGGGTATTGTTGGCCAAGCTATACGAGCTTTCTGGATCTATTTTTCATAAGGTACTTAAACCGCTTGATAATTATAAAATCGTCAAAGCGGTTATTGGCGGATTAGTACTCGGATTAGTAGGAACGGTTCTTCCGCTAACGATGTTTTCAGGGGAGCATGAGCTGACAGAATTAGCGGCAGACTGGCCCCAGATGTCTATTTATTTATTATTGATATTAGGCATTGTAAAGTTATTCTTAACCGAATTTTGTCTATCCACGGGCTGGCGCGGAGGACACATATTTCCTATTATTTTCGCAGGGGTAAGTATAGGGTACGCAATGGCGTCGATCTTCCCAATAGATCACGTAACATCCATTGCCATCATCACGACTGCACTTACCAGTGCCATCCTCAAAAAGCCAATCGCTGTTGTATTGATTTTGATGATGATATTCCCATTCGAGCTAATTATCCCAATGATCATAGCAGCCTATCTGCCAATCTATCTGTTGAAGCTGAAATGGCTGTCGGGTGCTGAAACTTAGGTATGGATGGGTGGTCCCACGAAAAAAAT
This sequence comes from Paenibacillus sp. GCM10027629, assembly GCF_042676425.1. Taxonomy (NCBI): domain Bacteria; kingdom Bacillati; phylum Bacillota; class Bacilli; order Caryophanales; family Paenibacillaceae; genus Paenibacillus; species Paenibacillus sp. GCM10027629. The sequence goes on from NZ_JBHTGZ010000010.1 coordinate 132,446, forward strand.
ATTTTTGACAGTAGGCACCTGCTATAATGGCAGGTGTTTTTGCAGCAGGAGGGATGCAACAGGGACGGAGTATAACTCCGCCCCTGTATAAGATTACAATTCCATTTTGGTATCACATCATTGATTTCGTCTGAGCAAATCCCATTACCGTGTGTCACCACATCAGAAAGTATAAGTTTTTGACATGCAAAAACTTATATTTCCTGATTGGCGATAAAACCTACATCTAACCGCGGTCGCTCATCTTCGAAAGTCCTCGATAGGGGTTTTCTCATAGAGTGACTGGATAAAATTGATTACTTTCGGAAAATGCGTTGGCCTGCAGACATACAAGAGCACTGCGGATGCCGTCTTTCAGCGGGGCAACAGATTCGGTCGTTTTGCCTTGCATCAGGTGTACGAAATTACGCATGAGTACAATATCTCCGCCGCCATGACGCGAACCTTGATCATCAAGACGCACGGTGGTTACTTTGTCACTCATATGGTCAAATACTTTGATTTCATTCGTAGCGAAATTGAATTCCACGGTGCCTTTGTAGCCGTACAGCCTTGCACCGCGCCGCCCGGCACCTTTGCGGGCAAAGAAGTTCTGTGAATACATGACGTGCATGCCGCTCGCGTAGTTCACAATCATACTGCCGGAGTCTTCGTTGCCGGTGTCTACCGCAAAACCGCAATAATCGCTGCGCGGCGTGTCATTGCGTAGATTAATGATATTGTAAGTGCTGTCCATGCAGGTTTCCCATTTGTCGCATTCGCTGCAGCGCAGCCCGGCTGGCATATCGCCCTTGTAAATCTGTTTGGACTTCATGGCACAGACGTTCATGGGTTCTTCACCGAGCAGATAGTTGATGACGTCGATATCATGCGTAGCTTTTTGCAGGAAAAGCCCCTTCGATTTGGACTCATCGCGGTACCAGTCGTGGAAATATACATACCCATAGGGAACATCGTTAAACGCCTGTACATGCTCCACCTTGCCAATCGTGCCGGCATCCAGAATACGCTTTACCTCCTGCACCAGTGGTGTGACGCGCAGCGGGAAAGAAACAACCGTGGGAGCCGTTGCTTTTGCTTCGCACTCCGCTAGCGTTCTTAGATCTTCCATCGTCGTAGCTACCGGTTTCTCCAAAAACAGCGGCAGATTGCGATTCAGCACTTTTTGAGCGAAATAAGTATGCGTGTTGCAGTTCGTACCCACGATCACGCCGTCCAGCTTCTCTTTGTCCAGCATTTCGTCTGCATCCGTATAAAAAGTAATCGTATCTGGATTCATCTCGCAGCTGCGCAAAAGCCCGTCGATTTTATCGATTTCCATGTTATGCATCATTTCTTTCGAGCCGTCTTTTTTCATCAAAGCCCGCACGCGCTCATGGTCGGTATCTGCTATTGCCTTGATCTGTACTTCATAAGGCAGCGCGAACAAATCATCCATCAGCATGTCGATCCGTACGCCATATCCAATAACACCAATATTCAACATAAGGAGAACCTCCCGTTATTTTCTAATTTCAATATAAACACGCTCTCCGGCTGAGAGGGGGACAGTTTTCATGCTTCCAAAGTAATGATGCGTTACGCGCTGACCGTCGGTACGTTCATCCGCAAGCACCGTAACGATCGTACTGTATGCAGTAGGATTATACATTTCCATGGATACAGAATCCTCATTCCACTGTGTAACCAAGCATTCCACATGGTCAAATGCCTGCAATGTTCGGCTTGTAAAATCCACATAGACGCCCGGTACTTCCACAAAGGTAAGCAGCATGGAAACTTCCGGCCAGTTGGAACCATAGAGGAATTCACCAATCGTTTCCTTACCTTCCCAGTCACTTGTTTGCACACGCTCGTTCATATAGCCTGCGGGCAAATATTGCTTCTCGAGCGTCAGCTCCGGATCTTCTGCCAGAGATACATACTGCGGTAAACTGTGTGCGATAGCATGTAGATCATGTAGATATTTTGCTTTGCCTGTAAAGCGATACAGCTTGAGAAGACTGTTGCCTGAAAGTGTACAAATACCAGGCGCAGAGTGTTTGTTCTGTGCGTTGGCGAACACCGTGCCGCTGCTGTGAACACCGCGCTTGGCTGCTGTACTATGTGCAGGGAACACAAAGTCGTAGCTCATAACCCACGTCATGGCAATTTCACAAGTTTCTTCTGCATAAGAAAGCCAGATGCTCTTGCGGGTCGTCTCATGCAGCTGCACATAGCTTTCCAGCATGGCGAATGCCGCTTCGCTATCCGGCGCTTGACAGATCTCCCCAGGACAACCGTTCAGCATCCCTTTATTTACATAGTTGTGGTAATAGTACTCCCCAAGCTGCTCTGCAACGTGGAGGTATTCTGTACATTGAAAATATTCGCTCGCCAGTGCCAGCGCGCCTACAGCCATACATGCTCCGGCCGAGTTACCGACTACGATTTCTTCTGTAGCCATATCAATAAACTGTCCGAGCTGACCGTATTGTTGGAACAACCGAACAAAGGCATCGCAAAGCGCTTTTACGGGTTGCTCAAACTCTATTGTGGAATGGTGGTTATCCGAAAGCCAAAATAGCTGCTTCAGCACGAAATAAAGCAAATCGGCATTTTTTCGAACTAACAGAATGGTATCAGGGTTACTGTCGCCACCGTCACCATAAAACTTTCCATTTCCATACATGCCGAATACCCAGCCGCTAGGATGCTGCAAGCGCGAGAAAATAAAGCGGAGCGTAGAAAGCGCGCGCTGCCGTGCTTCAGATGAATCTTCCATCAACAACGGATAGCTGTTGATACCTCCGCCAATCCAACCCGCTTGCCAACACTGCTGATGGATGTTCCAGTTGGTTCCTACCGTGTAATATCCTTCTTCCGTAAAGTTTTCCTTTTGGTACTTTTCTTTGATGCTTGTATATGCCTTATAGAACGGAACATTATAGAATTGATTCGGGGCTTCCAATGTTGTCTTGGTGCTGTTTACCAGCTTGAAAAAGTCCGGCAAAGATATTTGCTGCCAATGAAGGACACAGACCGTCAGCGTTAGTGATTGGCCCTGTTTGAACATAGCGCCGGTATCTTGTGAAGGAGCTGAGACGTCTGGACGAAAGCCTTGCCCGTCGTTCTGGTCCCCAAAAAAATATTGAGTAGTCTCGCGTACACCTGGAACAGAAAGCACAAAAGAAGCTTTGCCATCGATTTGATTTTCATCAACAGTAAAGCCTGTATAATAACTGCCGCATTGGTGCTCTCCCAATAGAACAGAGCCGGATTGGCCGTTAAAATCATAGAACCCGCATAAAGGCGATGCCATATCACCGGAAAGTAAAGAAATTTGTGATTTTCTGTTCTCCATATCCAAATGAGGAATGCTGGTAATGACTTCGGCATCTGTAAATCGACTGTTGTGGGGAGGCTCATAATAAGGCGGGTAGGGAAGAGGTAAGCTTACAAAACGATTGCCATTATAAACCGCACCGGGCATCAGCACATAGTTGCTCTTGTCCCATTGCTCCGTTGCCATAGAAAATGAAAAATTCATCGGAACGGTTGTATCTTCATGAAATGACAGGGTAATATCCAATCGTTGTCCATGCGGAAGTCGTTGCGTTGTCATCGACGCACTGCATGGGAACTGTGAAAAAGCAACCTCGTTATTTTGTAAATTCACGTCAACGATTTCAGCGTCTTGCACTTCACTGCCAGTAAAAGATTTACAAATAAGAGAATAGCGCATGTTGAGTTCCTCTCTTTGGGCTTAATTGAAATAGAAATCCGGTGTACGATATAAAGAAATACACCGGATTTCACAATGGATCGTGAGATTATTTTTTTGCTTTCCAGGCGTCATATTGAGCCTGTTTTTCTTTGATAATGTCGTCCACGCCGGCAGTTTTCAGGCGCTTCAGGAATTCAGGCAATGTTTTAGCAGGATCGACAGAACCGGAGCTGAGTGCCGGAATCATCTCAGAGGTAACTGCAGCGCAGTTTGCAACCTGCGTCTTTACTGGAGTCGGGTCGAATACGAAGCCCGTTACCGGTGAAATTTCTGCTGTTTTGTCAGCTTCATAGATCAATTTTTGGGTCGCTTGTTGAATTTCGCCGTCTTTGTTCTTGTCATAGTTCGTACGTGTGAAGTTAGGGCTGTAGGATTGGCCAAGTTGCCATTCGTTAAAGTTGAAATTGTATTTGCCTTCAATCATAGTGAACTTGCCATTTTCATCATATTTGTAGTCAACGCCTTCTTCGCCAAGCGTAATCAATTTGTACAGATCATCGTTGGTGTTGAGCAGTTCAACTAACTGCAAAGCTTTTTCAATGTGTTTGGAATCCGAATTGATTGCAATCGCTGCAGTAGAAGCGGCGCCCGCAGGAATCATCGTACGAGTGGTGGAGACGGTTACTGCAGGAGCATTGCCTGCGCTTTTCGTCATAGACATATTGCTGGCATCAGGATTACCAGGGTATTCAATGCTATCAGGCCAGCTGCCTGTTTTCTCAGCGACAAATTTGGCTGCTTTACGGTCAGGAGAAGTATCTTTTACGGTTGCGCCATCCTTGCGAACATAACCTTTGACGAACCAGTCGCGCATCATTTCAGTGTACTTCTTGAATTCTTCCGTCTCAAACTGGTTGATGACTTTGTCTGGATTGTCAAGGTTAATCCAGCCAGGGATGCTCGTATCACCTACGGATTCCATGTTCCATAACAGCGGATTGCTGGCAAACAAGCTTTCAATGGAGCTGGTTTCAAACCCGATCATTCCTTGGTGTTTTGCTAGAGCATCGCCAAGGAAAGGCCCGATCTTATCAAGTGCCTCAATTGTAGGCTTGCCTTTCAAGGCTTTCCAGTCGAACCCGGTTTCCTCTACAAGATCAGAACGGAATTTAAAGCCCTCTCGTTTGGCAGTGCCCCACTGTTGGTAGTTCACGAGTCCATAGATCTTACCATTTACTTTAACGCCTTCCCACAGTCCTTGAGGGATACGGGAATACGTTTGAGGTGCATATTTAGGAAGGAGGTCCGTTAGGTCGGCATAAGCTCCTTTGGCGGCGTTTTCAAAGAAGTTGATGCCACCCCAGTTAGCAGTGAAGCTGAGATCCCAATCGTCGCCGGAATTGATCATCAGGTTCATTTTCTCGGCATAAGTACTGCTGTCTACAAGAATTAGATTCAGCTTAGCATTGATTTCTTTGCCAATGATTTCGTTCGCTTTCTTCATGACGCGGTCAAAGTCATTGACGGGGCTGTTCATCATGTAGAAATTGAGCTCAGTCATCTCTTCCTTACCCGCAGCAGGTTTCTCAGCAGAATCGCCGGTAGAGCTTGTCTCTTTCTGCCCACAGCCGGCTAGCAGCATTGTAAATAGCATCGTTACGGACAACAGAATCGCAGAAAATTTTTTCATTGTCGTTCCCCCTAAAATTTATATAACCCCAATAGAATTTATAAAAATTTCGACGTATCGAAACTTGAAAATTCTACTTGGCGATAAAAACCACCTCTAAACGCGGTCGCTCATCTTCGAATGGACCTCGATAGAGTTTTTCTCATTTTCCGGTTGGTTTACCGGTAAAATTACTCTTTTACAGCACCGATTGTCAAACCTTTTTCGAAGTACTTCTGCAGTAAAGGGTAGAGCAAAATAATCGGACCGATGGCGAGTACGCAGGTTGCCATGCGCGCGCCTTCACTAGGCAGCATGCCAATCGCTGCTTCCATCGATTGGGAAGCCTGTGCGTTCGACTGCAAATATCCAATATTGTTCATTAACGATTGGAGCAGATATTGCAGGGGCCGCAACTTCGGCGATTCGATATAAAGCGATGCGGTCATCCAATCATTCCAGTATGCAATGGCGACGAACAAACCGATGGTTGCGAGCGACGGCTTGGAGAGCGGTAGTGCAATCCGGAAAAAAGTACGGATTTCACCGGATCCATCGATGCGCGCTGACTCAATTAATGAGTCTGGAATCGTGCGGAAGAAGTTTTTCATAATCAGCACGTTAATTGTCGATACCAGATAGACGATAATCAGCACCCAGATGGTGTCCTTCAGATGCAGGATGCGCGTCAGCAAAATGTACTGCGGAACAAGACCGCCGTTGAACAGAACCGGAAGATACACAAATAAAGTGAGCGCTCTGCGGTGAGTCACTTCGGGACGTGTCAGCGAATACGACAGCATGGAAGTAATCAGCAGATGCAGAAGCGTGCCGACAACCGTCACAAAAATCGTAACGGCATATGCATTTAGAATAGAGCCCGCTCCGCTGAATACATACTGGTAAGCTGCCGTGCTGAACTCTTTGGGCCAAAAGCGATATCCGTCAAGCATCAATGATTGCTCGTCCGTAAACGATATGGATACAACCAAAAGCAATGGAAGGATACAGGCAAGGCTCAGTGCAATGAAAATAAGATGAATTGTTATTTTTGAAAAATGCAGCTTTTTAAGTAGCATGTGTCTCCCTCCCAAGTAGAAACGCTATCCTGTCTGATCGTTTAGAATAGTGCGTTGTCGGGATCTTTCTTTTTAATGATGTAGTTAGAGATCAACACAAGGAAGAAGCCAACTACCGCTTGATATAAACCAACTGCAGACGCCATACCGTAGTCATTGACCTTTTTCAGCGAACGGAATACAAGTGTGTCGATAACGTCTGTTGCCGGATAAAGCGCACCCGCATCATTCGGAAGCGTGTAGAATCCGTTCCAGTCGCCTAAACCGCCATTGAATAATTTACCTACCCAAAGCAGTGAAAGGACAATGATGGTCGGTTTCAGAAGCGGTAATGTAATATGTTTAATGCGTTGCCACTTCGAAGCACCGTCCAGTTGGGCAGCTTCATAGTAATCGGGGTTAATTCCGGCAATCGCTGCCACATATAGCACCGAGAAGTAACCGACATTCTTCCATAGATAGGCAATTGGCAAGATGAAGCGCCAGTAAGACGGTTCACTGTACCAGTAAATGGCTTCTCCGCCGTTTCCGGTGATCGTGCTGTTGATAATACCACGGTCAACACTGAGCAGGCTGAAGAGAATGTACTGGATGACAATCCATGAGAGAAAGGTTGGCAGCAAAATGGAACCTTTATAGGTAGCAGATGTAACTTTGTTTTTTACTTCATTTAATAGAATAGCGATTGCCAATGCACAAAGCGTAACGGTAACAGCTTCTAGTAGATTGTAAAAAAGCGTGTTAAAGGTAACGGTCCTTGCTGCGTCGGATTTAAAGAAAAACTCAAAGTTTTTGAACAACGGGTCCATCCATGGACTTCCGAAAATACCATCCCGTGCATTGTAATCTTTGAAGGCAATGATCACGCCGGCCATCGGGATGTAAAATAAAATCGTAATAAAAATTAAACCAGGTGCCATCATGAGATAGAAGGGTGCCTGACGGCGTGCGCTACGTAACGTTCTGTAGGACTTGCCCTTGTGAGATGGCGTTGTAATCGTCTTCATGTTATTCACTCCTTTCTGAGCATCATTTGTATGTCTGCTTTCAGTGTAGTTAGGAGGAGTATTTTGCTCAACAAACAAATATGCTGTTCTTTTTGTTTTTTCACACTAGAAATCTCTAAAAACTAACGATTTCTTCAAAGTGTTATAAATCGTTGAGGTGAAATTTATTTAACACTATAATATAAATTGGAATTATACTAGGAATATAATACTAGATAGTCGCATTACTAGGAGGTCAGCATGAAGCTCTCAAAACTTAAAACTCAACGTACGAGCTTTCAGCGTAAATCATTTATTTCTTTTTTGGTTATCACCATCATTATTACGGTTTTACTTACGTTTTTTCTGACATTTACTTTTCTGCGTACCACGATTACGATGACGAATCGGTATAACGACAGATTGCTTGCGCAATCGAATTATAGTATTACTTATCTTGACGAGACCGCCAAAAAATTAGGTAGGGCTCTTTATAGCGACAATCATATCACTGAATTTTTAAACATGAATGTACATGATGAAGAGGTGGCTCTTTTAACAAGTAAGGTCATTGACAAGCACTTTCTGACACTGAATAACATAGACAGTGTATATCTTTATAATGCAGGGTTGGATTTGTTTTATTCCTCACGGAGCGGTGAACGTCGACCAGCATCTGCATTTTCAGATCAGGCGATTGCAAAGCTATTAACAGACAAAAAATTTGTAGCTGAGTATCGTGGTCGCCCCATTGTGACATCTGTAGATGAAGCAACACAATCGGCAAATACATGCTCCTATATATTATTTGAACCGGGCGCCACTGCAGCTGGTCTGAAAAATGCCATTGTTGTCAACATTCGAACGAAAGCGCTTACGGATTCCATCCAAGCAATCAACGGACATGATCCTGTACAGGAAACTTCTTTTTTAGTGGTTGACACGAACGGTTCTATATTAAGTATGGCACTCTCACCGGAGTTCGGTCATGACATGAGTGAAGTGCGCACATTAGCCCAGAAAGCACAGGAACTGGATGGCAGCAACAATCGGGTGCAAAAAATTGATGGGACCCGTTACCTAGTTTCGAGCACTAAAAGTAATGCTAACAACTGGTACATCATGGGTGTTACACCCTTTAATACAATTTTCAAAGATGTAATTACTGCATCGATCGTGTCGGTATGTATCGTAGTAGCTGTATTCATTATTTGTGCAGTCATTTGTCTGTATTTGGCACGCAGGCTGAACAGCCCTATACAAGCAATGACGAAAATTATTAACGGGGAAGCTCCCGCAAGAAGTAATGAACTTGTATCTGAAACGGAAGAATTCCAAGTTATTCTGTCTGTATTTGAATCCATGAAGGAGCAGAATGTGCAGCTCGATAAAATCATGCGTGAAACAGGCTATGCTGCCAAACAAGATTTTCTGAATGCACTGTTGAGCGGAAGTACGATGTACTCCATGGAAACCGTACGGGAAAAATTGCATGACTTGCAACTGGACTATATCGTCTCCAATCAGTTGTGTATGTGTCTGTTTAAAATTGACAATTACAGTCAGTTTATGTCCCAAAATAGTCAGAAGGAACGTTGGGCATTGCGCTATGCGATTGTGAATATCGCAACAGAGATTGCTGAGAATTACGGTCAATGCGAAGTTTTCAGCTGTGATTCCGATAAATTTGTAATGATAATGGACTGTGACTCCGTATCGCAATATAAAGTGCTGCAGGATAAAGTAGAACGTTTCTTACGCGAAATACAATGGAATACGCAAAAGTATCTTCATATTTCGCTGTCTATGGCGTACAGCACGATGTTCCAGGGGCTGGAACATTTGCCGAGCATGTATAACAATATGAAGGGCTCTATTCTTCTAAAAATGCGATATGGCCATGGTTGCATTATCACTCCTTACATGATGGATGAAATCAATACCGATGAATTCCACGTTTCCGTCAAAAAGGAGGAACAGCTGATCGAAAAAGTGCTGGAGAGTGACTATGAAAAAGCCAGTGCGATCTATCAATCTATTAGTCAACAGCTGTATCAATATACGTACAACGAGGTTTTGTTCAGCATTGTACATTTAATTTACAGAATCTATTCTGGTGTGCTCAGTAAGATGCCTGCCATAAAGGACAATCAGGATCTAACGCTGCAGGCGTTTTTACAAGATATACAACATGCAGAAGTGGGTGCAGATATTGATATCCTGATGAATGCGTTCTTACAAAAGCTCAGCAATGAGATAACAGCCATCAAAAACACATCGAGTAGCAACGACCTTCTGATGCAGCGCATTATCGGAATGGTAGAACAGGAATATCCCAACACCGAACTTTGCCTCAGTTCCATTGCCGAAAAATTGCGCCTATCACCGAACTATGTCGGTCATTTGTTCAAAGCAGCACACGGGCAGTCGATTGCACAATACATTTTTGACTTCCGCATGCAAAAGCTGGACGAATATATGCGCAACACCAATATGTCCTTGTCGACCATAATCGAGAAGGTTGGTCTTGAAAAGAATAATTATTTTTACACGCGATTCAAAAAACATTTTGGTATGTCCCTTAGTGAGTACAAATTGCAGCTTGGACAGGAAGACGATAGTGATTAACAGTAAGAGAGGCTCAAGCGATTCATCGTAAAGATGGAATCCGCGGAGCCTCTTTTTTCATGATTTTTATGAACCAGATCGGAAGAAATTAGAGATTGTATTAAAAATATGAGTTACATCACACAATTTAAAGTATAGAAGTCGCAGAAAACATGAATAACTACAGTTTTTGAGATTGTTGATTGGAGTTCAGCCCGGCTACAATGCAAGGAAGCTGCATATTTTGTCGAATAGCTTGATTTATTAAACCAACAGAATGCAGCCGTAACTAAGGAGGGGATTAATGAATAGGGTTTATTGCAGCAAAGTAAAATGTAAGCGCTACATTATCTGTAAATGCGTATGCAACGAGTTACTGAATGAATGGTTCGTTAAACAAGACATCGGGAGGATAGAGTATGTGTAAACGAATCTCCGTAATACTTGCAGTAATACTATGTATAGCCACATTGCCTGTAAATTGTTTAGCAGCTTCTTCTAATCTTAAAGCAAATTATAATAAGGGCGTTGTTGCTATAGATGGTACAGGATATGAAGCAAGTAAGGAGTATATGGTAAGAGTAGTTGATAAAGTAAATGAAACCCTTAAAGCGATGGGACAGGCTCAAGCAAATGCGAATGGTACCATTTCAGGTTCGATTACGACAGGTGCTTTAGAAAAAGTAGAGGATCATATTGTATATGTGAATACAATGGATGGTGCATTGGTTTCATCAACAACTTTGACTGGAAAGGTTGATCCAATACCTCCCAAACCAGATCCAAAGCCAGATCCCAAACCAGATCCAAAACCAACGCCAAAGCCGGATCCAAATCCGAGCCAAGAGCCTACCATCAAAAATGGTTGTTTATCTTTTGATCATGTAAAGCCGGACAAGGATGGAAATGTAAAAGTAGAAATTATGGAAGAACATGTAGATTCAGCGATTAATAGTGCTGCAACAGATGAACATGGAGTAAAGCAACTCACAATTCAAATAGGAACTACAGGTAATGCGAAGCAAAATACGGTAACGATTCCTGTGGGGCAAATAGCAGCAAAGAATGAAAAGATCGATGTCACAGTAAGTACTGGCTTTGGTGACATTATATTATCAAATGACACGATGAAATCCTTAGCAAAAAATATCAATAGTAAAGTAGATTTTGTCATAAGCCCAATCGATAAGAGCAGCCTTACATCAATAGCTAGCGAAACGATAGGCAGCAGAGCAGGTGTTCATGTATCACTTTTACAAGAAGGCAAGCCAGTAGAAGCTGATATAAAGATCGCTATTGATTATAAGCCTGTAGGAAAAGAAATGGCAGACTATGAACATATCGTAGTGTACAAAGTAGCTAAGGATGGTAGCTTGAGTACCGTTTCAAATGGCAGATATAACAAAGAAACTGGAAAAGTTACTGTAGATGGTGAGGTTAATGGAACATATGCAATAGGTTTCGTAAAGAAAACCTTTGAGGACACCTCCAAACATAGTTGGGCAGAAAAACAGATATCTGTACTCGCTTCAAAAGAAATTATAAGAGGAACCAGTGAAACAACCTTTTCTCCTCAAAAGAACATTACGAGAGCAGACTTCTTGAAGATGCTAGTAAATACTTTAGGCTTGAAAGCTGATATCAATGGAAACTTTGCTGATATCGCGGAAAATGCTCATTACTTTAACGAAGTCGCTATAGCCAAAGCACTAGGTATAACATCTGGTTTAGGAAACAATACATTTGAACCAAGTGCGCAAATTAGCAGACAAGATATGATGGTCATGGTAGATAAAGCGCTTCAAATCGCGGGTAAACCGTGTTTAGAAGGAAGTAACGAGGATCTTCAGAAATTTAGTGACGCGGACAAGATCGCAAATTATGCACGAAATAGCGCAGCATCCTTAATTAAAGATGGAATCATCACAGGAAATGAAAGCGGAATCAATCCGAATGGCAAGACAACAAGAGCTGAGGCAGCCGTAATATTGTATAGGATATATAATAGGTAATCCCTTTTAACATCGTAAACATTGCAAAATTAATGAGAAGGGGTAGGTATATTGATATGGCTAAGAAAAAAATCTTTAGTATCATGATTGCATGTTGTATGATTTCTACTTCATTATTGGTCCCTACGAATAGTGTTCAAGCAGCAGATGGAGCAGTACATTCTCTTAACAGAATACAAGCGCAATTCTTCGTTTCACCAAATGGAAATGATGCAAATGATGGTTCATATGATAAGCCATTTGCAACGGTGCAAGCTGCAAGAGATGCCGTTCGAGCGATTAATAAGAACATGACAGGTGATATTTACGTCTTTATTGCAAAAGGTAAATATTATCTTGATAAAACGATTACTTTCAATGAACAAGACTCGGGTACGAATGGTTATCATATCGTCTATCGAAACTTAGATGAATTGGCTAGTGCTGAAATGATCGGCGGTAAGGTTGTTGACACACCATGGCAACCCGTTGAAAGAACTGGTGCTGATGCAGACTTGCCAGCTGCGGCTGCAGGTAAAGTATACAAAACGCACGTGGGTACGGATGTTACTTTTGATACACTTTATGTAAATGATCGACGGGCTACGTTGGCACGTACTCAAAATTTGAATAAGTATAAAGATTTCCCAGCTGCTCTGACGCCTTACATGAGAAGTGCAGGCGGTGGAATAGGTGATTTGATTTATAGAGCAGGCGATCTTGATCAAGAGTCCATCAACGGTATGGTCAATTCCCAAAAGCGTGGAGACTTGGATGCCTCGGTTTATATGTGGGATGGCGGATACTGGGATTGGATGACGGATACGATACCGGTTTCTTCTATTAACACGGCAAGTCGTCAACTTGTGTACAAAACGGTTCCAGGAAAACCAGAAATATATAGACCTAAATATAATACAGGTACAGATGCAAGATATTTTGTACAAGGAAATTTAGGCTTCTTGGATGTTCCAGGTGAATACTATTTCAATAAAAAGACGGGTGACTTGTACTATTATTCTGAAGGAAACATAAATGATAACGAATTTATCATTCCTACGGTCAAAGAAGTGATCCGTGTCGAAGGTTCCGATCGAACTCATATGGTATCCAATATTGAATTCAGCGGCTTGCAATTAAAGGATACCAATACAACAGATTGGTATGCCTATGGTTGGAACTGGGGAGATGCAGGAGCTGGTCTAGGTTTCTATCCTCCGGAAGCTAAAGGAAGTACACAACCATCTTATGCCGAGCAGACTGAAAGAATAGAGTTCCAATATGGTGTGATTACACTTACGAATACCAAAAATATTACGATATCGAAAACACATATTAAAAACTCAGGTATGTTTGGTATCGAACTTTATCTAGCGAATGAAAATGCAACCATAAAGGATAATCTTATTGAATACACAGGCCATGGTGGTATAAACGTTGATGGCGGCTACCCTGGTGTGGCTGGAGATAAAAACGGAGATGGCTATAGCAGAGATAATACGATAACAAATACGATTGTTCATGATATTGGTGAACTGATTGGTCAGGCCTCAGGTATTACCATCCAACAGTCAAGCTATAATACGGTTTCTCATGTAGAGGTCTATAATTCACCAAGAAGAGGAATTTTCTTAACGGCAGGACATAGTCGCAATCCGAATGCAGCGTTCCCGGATGGTGATAAAGATTTCAATATGATGACGGATATGTATACCCACAATAATAAAATTGAATATGTATATTTGCATGATGCACAACAAGATGGTGGAGATGATGGAGCTTTCTTTGCATGTTATTTGTACAAGGGTGCAAATTACAAACCTAACTCCTTAAACCAAGTGATTATTGATAACACAGGGGCAAATCCTACCATGACAGATTATGGGCCAAATGATATGAACTTGGATATGGGAGCCTCAGGCTTAGAGTTAAGTAATGTAAAAGCAACAAATCCTATGAATTTTAATATTGAAGTGAACACGATTCTTCAATATGGGGATGTCATCAAGTTTGATAATACGAATGTTAACTATGGGAAACTTGCAAATCATATTAAGGAATTTGACGACTCCAAGATGGAGTATGACAAGATTGGAGTCACATCAGATTACCCTAAACAATACTTAACAGACAGAGATCTGATTATAGAACCAGCAGATATTTATTTTAAAGAGAACTTTGAACATGGACTGGATGATACCGTGTGGTCCATTCAAAACGGTCAAGCCAAAATTTCAACAGAATTCATGTCTGAAAGACCTATTAATGGCAAACAAAGTCTTGAACTGCTGGATAAAACGCGAGTATCCAAGAATCTCCCTGAAATGCTGAACAAAGTCGTAACAGTGAAGATGTTTGACAGACAGAATTATAATTTGGCAGCGTACGATTCAGGGCAACAAAATTCGGCTAGAGTTACTTCCATTGCACGAGTTGATGATGGGGATAACATGATTGGTCTGGGTTTGGATTATGATACGAAAAATAATTATATCATCCAAATTGGAAATCAAAAGGAAACAACGAACATCCCTAGAACATTTGGTTGGCATGAGTTGAAGTTTGACTATACATCGGGTACGGATGTAGGGCTATACATTGATAATCAACTCGTTAAAACTTTACCTGCATCCGGATTTGATTATATCTCGTTTGGTACTGATAATGGCAGAGGACAAGCCTTCTACGATGAGCTTTATGTCTTTGGCGGGAATCCAGCGACATTGCCAATCCCTCCATCCAACATACCAGCACCTCCGGCATATGATGGATCCGATGTGAATAAGCAACAGTTGGAGCTGGATTTTGAAGATGGAATTGTACCTAATTTTACAAAAATAGGTGGCAAGCCATCTGTGACAAGTGTTGTATATGATAATGGAAATAGTGGAAATCAGGTTCTAAAGGATGAGATTCGAGACGGCAATGATTTCTATGCGTTGAATGCCCCATGGAATAATTATCTGGTCAATATGAAATGGAAATTTGAAGGCTGGGGTACAACAAATGTTCTAGATGGTGCCTATGATAACTTTACGATTTATGTCATGGCATCTAATGAAGGTTTAGCCCCTGGTAAAGCGCCGATATCCTATCAAGTGGTTTATAGAAGAAATAAAAATGGAAATGCACCGTATTTTGAAATTATGAAACATACTACCGGTGGAGATTCATCATTAGGTAAAGCAGACGTTCCGAATGGATTTAATGCGAATGAGTGGCATCATTTGCAGATACAAACCTTTGATGGCAAAATTGGTTTCGTATTGGATGGACAAAAATTGATATCTGTTGATGATGGTCAATTAAAAACAGGTGGAGTAGGCTTTGGAGGAATTAATGCTACTGTGTACCTGGATGATATTGAAATCATATCCAATCCTAAATTTGTTGATTATGCGGTTGATCTCGGACTAGGCAATGCAGTACTAAACGGCAACTTTAATCCTAATTATTATACGTATTATGCTGCTATAACTGACGCTGCGCAGCCTATTACAATCAAGAAACCTCATATCGTACTTGATGGCACAGAGATTAAATTACAGATGAATGGTGAAGAAATCCAATTTGAAGGTGATAGTGCATCTATTTCACCGGATAAATTAGTCAAAGGGAAAAATACGTTGATAGTATCCGAAATTTCTTCAGCAGGAAGTAAAGACTATTTCATTTATATGAATAAGGATTATGAGGTTACTTCCATCGAAGGTATAGAGGAGAATGTATCAACAACGGTTGATCATGCACCAAATTTACCTGCGGAGGTTACAGTTACTTTTAATGATGGCACTACTCAGATCGCTAAAGTGAACTGGGATACAGTGAATCCATCATTGTATAAAACGCCAGGTACATTTACTGTAAAAGGTCAGCTTGTAGGTCTAAAAGGATCAGTTAGCGTAAATGTAACCGTAGATGGCATTCAATCCATCGATAAGTTAGGCCATGTTACTACGCTTGCTGGTGTAGCGCCAGAATTGGCAACTACAGTTCATGCACAGTACCTAAACGACACGAGAGAGCTGCCGCTGACTTTTGCACAATTGGATACTTCCTTATATGCACAAGAAGGAACCATTATTGCGGTTGGCACAGCAGAAGGATATGCAGGCGATATTTTACAAGTCGTGGAGGTACAGGACAATAATGATCCTAAACCTGTATTAACGGCAGGGAAAGCGACTCGTTTAACCGAGAAGACAGCTTCCGTCTCCTTCAATACTAGTAAAGACGGACAATATTATTATAAAGTCGTTGAGAGTGGAGCTAAAATGCCAGTAATGGATACGAGTAAGCCTGGTGCTCCAAGTAAAAAAGGACTCGTACTAATTAGTGTAGAAGGCTTAAAGAAAGCGACTGCCAATGACATTTATATTGTGGTTAAAAACGGTAATGTTGTGAGTGAAGTGTTAAAGATGGAGATTCCAAAGTATACACCTGGTGTAGAAAGTGGATATACACTTACAATTGGCAAGGCGACTGCAGGTGGAGCTGGTTATACCCGTGATATTACGATTGGTGGAGACAAAGGTAATGATTTAACGGGTAAGTATCTGGCCGTTCAATTTACGGAAGGTACAGGCGCTAACGCTAAGGTATCCGTAGTCATGATCGCACCACAAAAAAATGAGGTCACGATTTCCTATCAGAAACAAAATACTGACATAGAAACTTGGTTAACAAGTGGAATGCCAAATCTGGTTGGAGAGAACATTGGTGTTGATGTATTTGCTTATGCAAAAAGCAACTAAAGATTGCTAGCTTATTAAATCCAAACACAGAAAAAGAAGCTTCCAATCCACAACTGAAGTGGTTATGGAAGCTTCTTTGTTTTGGCATGACCTTACTTATAATTAAAAATCTCCCTCACCACATTCTTCGCCATGGCGATTTTCTGAGGGTTCTGCTGATTCAGCATATATGTAATTTCCTGAATATCTGATTGCGATTTCTCGGTATTATCTTGATTGATCGGGGTGAAGAGCTGCGAGATGTCCACATCGAGCGCTTCCGCAATTTTGGCAAGGTTCAATAACGCGACGTTCTTCTCGCCTCGTTCAACCTGTCCGACATAGGAAAAGTGAAAGCCGCCTTTTTCGCCGAGCGCTTCCTGCGTTAATCCCTTTTCTTTCCTCAGTTCGCGAATGCGCGCCCCAACCCGAAGAAGTACTTCTTTATCCGTCATTCCTTCCACACCTCTCTACTAGAAAGTGTAGATAAAATACGACCCACCATACACCATCATTTAGATATCATAAATTATACTTATTAATATCATTTTGTTGTATAATGGGATATAAAGGTAAGTATTTCCACGATTCGCCAAATCAAAACCGTGCCCGTTGAATCGTGCAACAATCCGAGTGGGAGCTGAGGCATGTGAATCATTCAACCATCAATGATGAATGCAGAGATCATCGCTCAATCCAAGCCAAGACGATTAGGAAGCTGCAGCAGCTTTCGCAAGACTATATGAATGCGGCAACCCGCTATAATCACCCAGTCTCTGTTCATATGTGCATCTTATTCAGTGATCGTGCAATAGAGTATTTATTGAAGGCGCTGTACGTGGAGCGGAATAGCAGTATGGCACCTCCGGCATCTTTTTCGCTAAGTGATGTCATTCTACTGCCTGCGCAAGATTCCGGTCTCGATTTGAACATGATGACCTTGATTTACAATATTCATTTTCTGGCCGGTTGTAATGATCTCTCGCTTCTTCAGCAAATGGATACCCCTCAACTAACAAAGCTGCTGAACTGCGTGAACGATATCCATCTGCAGTTATCCGCAAGGATTGCAACGTAACGCTTCGAGTCACCGGGGGCTCTTTACTTTCCCGCATATTTCCAACATACTAAGAATAGAAGGAAGCCAAATCGTGCAGGATAACATCGATTGACATGGAATGGTGTCGAATGATGTTCTGATACGGTACAAGCTTACCTTTCATCTAGACAAGCGAATAAGGGAGAGTGATCCGAATGTTAAGTGAGAAGCTTCTCGCGAAGTTGAACGATCAAATGAATTATGAGTTTTATTCCTCGCAGGTGTATCTGGCGATGGCTGCGTATTGTTCTTCGGAGAGTTTTGATGGGTTTGCGAATTTCTTCATCATGCAGTCGGAAGAAGAGAAATATCATGGAATGAAAATTTTCCATTTCATAAATGCACTAGGCAAACGGGCCGTCGTTACAGGCATGGAGAATCCTCAGAATGAATACAGCTCCTTGCTGGATGCCTTCGAGCATGCCTTCGAGCATGAGAAGACGGTAACGAAGCGAATTTACGAATTGTCCGACATCGCGTGGGATGAGCGGGAGCATGCAACGATCAACTTCCTCAAATGGTTCATTGATGAGCAGGTAGAGGAAGAAGCAACCTTCGATAGCATCATTCAGAAGCTGCGCCGTATCGACAACGACAGCAACGCGTTCTATATGCTCGATTCCGAGCTGGGTAAGCGCACGTTCACGCCAGGCCAAGAATAAGCATACAGAAGAAGCTGTTTTCCCGTGAGGGAAGACAGCTTCTTCTGTATGCTCTGAGCTTATTTTTGCTTTATTAGAACAAGGCCGATCGCGATGACGCCGACACCCACTTGGCTGCTAAGAATACCGGAATCATCATGAGCTGGAATTTGAAGGTGGTCCAGAACATTGGATCAATATGCTTGCTCTGATACGAGAATATAAAGTTAATGACGGTTAGTCCTCCGAATAGGAGTACAACGCTATATAGGTAGAACATGACAACCTCCTGAAGAATACGTGCAAGTATCTTCTTAATGTTTCCTACGTGCAACTTTCTTATCCCTATGCAGGAAATATTGCCTCTCTCTAGCGTCATCCCATTCTGCTACAATAGGGGATAGAGAATGAGACAAAACTTTATAGGAACGATGTTGATGATGAAAATAGAATTAGGACAACGAAGTATCGAATGTCATGTAGAATACGGACCACGCAAAAAGCTCTCGATCCATATCGACCCTTCAGGTCTCATTACGGTAAAAGCGCCGAATGATACAAGCGACGATGTCGTGATGAGCGCGGTGAAGCAGCATGGAAGCAAGATTGTGAAGCAATTACAAGCGATTGAGGCGGCTCGGACAGCTCCGAAGGTGAGAGAATATCAAGAAGAAGGCAAGTTCCTGCATCTCGGGAAATACCATGCGCTGCATGAGCTAATCGAGACGAATGGACGAACGGAAGACGAGCTTCAACGCGACCTGAAGAAGTTCTATTTCGCCAGCTGCAAGAAGGTGATTGGGGAACGGATCAAGATCTATCAGAAGCAGCTGAAGGTCACGCCGAAATCCTACATCATTGAGGAGTCGAGAACGAAGTGGGGGAGCTGCAGCTCGGCTAAGCATCTCACATTCAATTACCGGCTGGCGATGGCACCTATCGAGGTGATCGATTATGTGGTCATTCATGAGCTCTGCCATCTCCTGCATATGAATCATGATCGATCCTTCTGGCGGCGTGTCGGAAGCATCATGCCGGATTACAAAGCAAAGGAAGCGTTTCTCGCAAGATATGGACAAGCCATGACGTTGTAATACTTGCAAGAATGAATGAGTAGGAGAGGGGACGTTACTATGGACGGGAACAAAACGACGTATGAATCCATCGATCATTATATTTCAACCTTTCCGCTGGACATTCAGGAAATCCTGGAATCGATCCGACAGGTCATCCGAGAAGCTGCACCCGAAGCGGCGGAGAAGATCAGCTATCAGATGCCGACGTTCGCGCAGCAGGGCAATGTGGTTCATTTTGCCGCGTTCAAGCATCATATCGGCTTCTATCCGGCTCCGAGCGGGATCGAGGAATTCGAGCAGGAGCTAGCTCCTTACAAGGCAGGCAAAGGGACGATTCAATTCCCGATCGGCCAGCCGATGCCGATGGAACTGATCGCCAAGATCGTGAAGTTCAGGGTCGCGGAGAACCTCGCGAAGGCTGAACAGAAAGCGGCGAAGAAGAAAAAATAATTGGAGTATAGACGGTGAAATTGTAAATGACTTTACATCACCGTCTTTTTTTCATTGTCGATGAAGTTAAATAAAGCTTGCAGGTGACGCAGCGTCACCGAATACAATAGGAATCACGAGGAGGAGGAGTGCGTGATGCTGGAGGAACACCATTACTTCACAACGGGGCAACTTGCGAAGCGAACGGGGATGACGCTTAGAACGCTTCGCTACTATGACAAGATTGGATTGCTGAAGCCGTCAGAGCACAACCATGCTTCTGTCCGCCTCTACAGTAAGGAAGATGTGGCACGGCTGCACAAGATCCAGATGCTTAAGTACATCGGTTTGTCCCTGGCCGAGATCAGACAATTCATCCAAGACGACACCACCCCCGAACAAGACCTGGGGAGCTCATTGAAGATGCAAAAAGAAATCATCCAATCCCAAATCGCTCATTTGCAGTACGTATCCAAAGCCATTGAAGAAGCACTGGGGAAGGTGGATGAACAGGGACAGCAAGTCGATTGGGAAGGTGTAGCGGACGTGATGCGAACGATTCATAAGGAGAAGGACTGGAGTGAGCAGTACCATAATGCGGTGCGGCTGCAGGCGAGAATGCGATTGTATGATCAGTTTAGTTCGAATAAGACTGGATGGCATCGGTGGTTCTTCGAGCATCTGGGCTCGCTTCCCCATCTCAAGGTACTGGAGCTCGGCTGTGGTGATGCGGCCTTATGGCGAAGGAATACAGACCTCATTCCAGAAACCTGGAGCATTACGCTTACGGATCTATCGGCAGGGATGCTTGAGCAGGCGCGGATGAGCTTGGGTGCTCACAGCGGACGGTTCAAATTTCTGCTTGCCGACGCCCAGGAGATTCCTTTCCACGACAACGAGTTCGATATCGTGATAGCCAATCACATGTTGTATCATGTGCTCGATATGAATCGTGCCGTATCCGAGATGCACCGTGTGCTAAAGACTGGCGGCTGCTTGTATGCTTCTACGATGAGGACAAGTCATTTGCAAGAAATCGAGCAGTTGACCCAAGCTTTCGATCCGCATATTCAGGTGCTTGACCCTGTTATGGAACGATTCCAACTCGATAACGGGAGAGACACGCTGCAGGCCAAGTTCACCGTGATCGAACAGATCCGGTTCGAGGATTACATGCTGATCGACGAGGTGCAGCCGCTCATCCAATACATAACTTCAACACCGATGAATGCAAGGAAGGTTCTTGTCGGTACGAAGCTCGACCATTTCACGACTTATTTGAAGGGTAAGATCGCGGAACAAGGCAGTCTCTACATCACGAAGGATACGGGATTCTTTGTGGCCAGAAAAACGGATGAGGATAAGGGGAGATAGGGATGAAACCGAACATTGAAATCGTGAAAGAAGAGATTTTATCGGACAATTGGTATGTGCTGAAAAAAATGACCTTCAAGTATCAGAAGCGTGACGGCAGCTGGGAAACGCAATCTCGAGAAGCGTATGACCGCGGCAACGGCGCTGTGATTCTGTTGTATAACCGAGAGAAGCAAACCGTAATTCTAACCCGTCAATTTCGGATGCCGACGTATATGAACGGCAATGAGACGGGTCTGCTTATTGAGGCTTGTGCGGGGCTGCTGGATAAGGACTCGCCAGAGGACTGCATTCGCCGTGAAACGGAAGAGGAAACCGGCTATCGGGTATCCAACGTGCACAAGATAGGGGAAGCTTATATGTCCCCTGGATCGGTGACGGAAATACTCTATTTCTTCGTGGCAGAATATACGCCGTATATGCAGACCGGTCAGGGCGGAGGCGTAGAAAAAGAACAGGAAGAGATCGAAGTGCTGGAGCTGCCCTTCGGACAAGCCCTGAACATGGCTGAGAACGGTGAAATACGTGATGCGAAAACGATTATGCTGCTGCAATATGCCCAGCTTCACGGGTTGCTTCATCCTGTGAGCCAACCTCAGCATATACTAATCGCGGGGCCTTATCGTTCCAATACGGGAGACGATTCGGAGCTAATCGAGGCCAATATGCGGCTGATGAATGAAGCGGCCTTGCACGTGTATGAGATGGGGCATCTGCCGGTTCTCGGCGAATGGTACGCCCTGCCGCTCATGGAGACGGCCGGTTCTCGCCGGATCGGAGATGAGATATTCGAGCGTATGTTTCACCCATCGGCCGTTCGGCTGTTATCCCATTGTGATGCAGTTCTTAGAATAGGAGGACCGTCCAAGGGTGCCGATGAGATGGTAAGGACTGCTGAGGCCAAGGGGAAGAGGGTATACCGCGATATCGATGAAATTCCTGTACTGGCTTAGGTAGGTGTCGCGTCAACAATCCTTGGTGGAAGCATCAATAAAAACAGCCCAAAACTGGAATAATACAGTTTTGGGCTGCTTTTATCTGTTATTCATCGATCGTTTCCTGTTAATAGGGGACTTAGGTGCGTAAAATATTAGGTTCTCGTTTGAACGGCTAGCCCACTAAATGAAATCGGACCAACAACATCAGCTCTGGTATTTGCAGTCAGGTTTTCTGCGGTTACTGTGTAGACATGATTACCTGATCTTACATTTCGATCAATCGCCTGAAATGTAACAGCATAGTTTTGTTCTGAACCAGCTGATTCAATACCTTGTATTGTATTGAAGATCTGTACTCCGTCACGGAAGATTTTAAAGAGAATTTGAGCAATACCAGTAACCCCCCGTACACCAACAGTTGCTACTAATTCAACACGATTAGGTTGAGCATTCACAGCGGGTATTCTTAATCGAATGGTTGCTAGGCGAGATCTCGCCGGTGAACGTCTGATAGTAAATGACGTTGCTAAGTTGAATCTACGACGTGGCTGGACGGCAGCTTTATCTAGAATACGTACCAATAAATCATCTCCTCTCATTTGATATTTTCATAGTATGTTGGACAAAGGGAGAGTGATTGGACGACTTGTTAAACAGTTTCAAAATAAGTCAGATACATGAGATATGCAATTGCAAGCGTGAGTGAGCAACCGAACCGGAGCAGCTCGATCGAAGAAAATCGTGACGATTCATTTGCCTTTTAGATAACAATTCGAAAATGGTAAAGGAAAATACGGTTACGATCTGCCGAATCTGTGGTAGAATAACGAAGGACAATAACCCGTACACATTCAATTGGAGAAGTAGGGAACGTATGAGAGCCCTGCTTTTTTTTTCATTTGAAGATGTCAGGTACTGGATATAATAATAAGGAGAACAGGAATGCCAACGATTATTGCAAAGCCATTTGATCATGAAATGCAGAGATGTCTAAGTGAAGTCACATCTGCTTATCATGCAGGGGAATTGAGCACGAAGGAGCTATCTGAATTACCGGAAGAGATCTATATCATTGAAGCGGAAGATACGATGGTTGGGTACGGGGTCGTGTGGGAATACGATAACGGGAAACAGCTTATCCAGAAAGCCGAACAAGATTATTTTAGCGCCGATGAGCGGTATTTGGAGAAGGACTTCTATATTGATATCAAGAGCAAGAAGGACTTTATCTTTATCGAAGCCTTGGATGTGCTCAAAGAATTTGAAAACAAAGGGTACGCGGCTTCCTTCATGAACTGGCTCAAAGCGAAGTATCCAAGCAAAAGAATGTACGTCTATACCCTGGATAAATCACGGAATTTCTGGTTCAAGCAAAATTTCGAGGTTCTGGGAAGCACAGCATGGATGACCTTTAATTAAGGCATTCTGTGAGATCAAATTTAATCGAGGAGTGATCGTCTGAGAAAGCATAAGCCTATGTCGTTTGACGACCTGTTGAAGGAATTACAAGGACAAAAGTCGGTAGAAGAAGAGCAGAAGGAGGCGTCGCTTGAAGCATTATTCAATGACGCTTTCATGAACGAACATACCCGTTGCGAAAGCTTTGGGGAGTTTCTTGCGAAAGGGAACTTTCAAGTAAGTACGCGGGAAGATATCGATAATCTGCCTGAAGAGCTGTTCGATCGGCATGTTGCTAGGGAGACGGACTTCCCGAATTGGACGTCCATGCTGAATGCAGCGACTTCGGCGCATCGCGGCAATTAGGATAAGGTCAGCCAGATATTTCTGGTTGGCTTTTTTCGTTATCATCGTTCATCTAGGTCTAACGTAGGGCACCTTCCGCAGGTGTCTTTTTTCATTCGCTAAAATTCATCATAAAAATACAGCATTCGACGGTAATCCAAAATTTTCACTTAGTTCTGATAGCCGATGGTGAGAATAACGCCTTGTATGGCACAGTAATACCAAGTCACATTTGAAACCGCATTCATATATCTAGTATTTCATCCAAATCGGGAGGGAAATGAATGAAACAAAACAGGAGACAAGGGATTGCCGCAGCAGTTGCACTACTGATGGTACTGTTATGGCTGCCGACAGCCGAGGCCGCCAAAGACCAGCCAGAATTGCGAAATCTCGCAGCAGGCACCGGGTATACGTGGTCGGAGCAGCCGGAGCCGAGCTATGGCGATGCCGGTAATAAATTAACGGACAGGAAGTACGGTACGACTGTCTTCACGGATCCGGCATGGGCAGGACATCTACGTAAGTCAACGCGAAGCGTCGTTTTTGACCTTGGGGAGAAGAAATCGATCGCCCGAATTAGTGCGAACTTCCTCCAAGATTCATCGGTCGGTATCGCATTTCCGAATACGGTGTCCATGTACGCGTCGAATGATGGCATACAGTGGGGCAACCTGGCACATATTCCGAGCCGAGAAGTCAGATGGGCCGATGTTCCAGCGAGCACCCAAGATTATGTCTGGGATGGCAGCAAGGATGGTTTAGCCAAGCATCATCCGAACGCCACGATGGCTTATGCCCAATATGTGAAGGTTACGTTTACCACCGATGTGTTTGTGTTCGTGGATGAGATCGAGATCTGGGGGACGGACGGCAAAATGAACAAAGCCAAGCAGGTATCTGCGGATCGGCTTACGTTTCAAGAACCAGGGAAAGCAACTGGCGGCATGCGCAATCTCGTACTGCTGAATAACGGGAACGGTCCGGGCGGTTCTGGCAGCTGGACGAAGGATACCCTGATGCCGTATATCAGCTATGTGAACAAACAAGGCGAACCGCAGGATTGGTTGTTCGACGGGGTACTGTTCCACAGCGTTCAATCGCCTAGCGGGAAGGATTTCACGAAGGGCACCGCTACCCTTAGCGATTGGATAGGGTATCTGGACAAGATGTTCGCGGATCAAGGGGATCTGCAGCAGTTGAACGAAGCGGTGACCGAAGCGGGTACGAAGCTCGGTGAACGAGGACATAAGGAGAATGTCGTGTTGATGATACCAAATCCGGGCGATACATTAACGGATTTCGGCGATGTGGACGGCGATGGCGTGACGGAAAATTTCAGTTCTTCAGCCATTGGTGCAGAAGCGGCTTATGCCAACAAGCAAAAGGCGGCCACCTGGTGGATTCAGCAGATTAAGCAACGGTGGAAAGAGGAGAAATATTCGAAATTAAAGCTGAACGGCATCTATTGGACCGGCAAAAGCATCAGCACCTCCGATTTACTAGAACCAAACCTGATTCAAGCGACGAGCAAACAAGCGCATAAGAAGGATCTGAACTTCTACTGGATGCCGAGCTTCCAAGGCAACCGGAATTACGATGGAGAGGCGCTTGGCTTCGATGCAGCACTGCTAGATTCGGGTGCATACAACGCTTCATCGGTGACACAGCGCTTGGCAGATGCCTCAGGTCTAGCAAAGCAGTATCAAATGGGGCTTGAGCTGGCGTTCGATGAGCAGATCAACACCGACACCGATCGACGTGAGCGGTATATCGATATACTGAACGGCGGTATCGACTATGGCTATATGCGTAATGCTTTTAAAGCCTATGATCAAGGCAAGGCGACATTACTCAACAGCGCCAAGAGCTCGGACCCGATGGCACGGCAGAATTATGATCTTATGTATCAATTCGTGACAGGGACGTATGCGAAGCCAAGGCCATGCATGAAGAGTCCTGAAGGTCCAGTGGCGCCTAATGCGGCACAATACGTCGTGAAATGCGGCACTGAAATTACGATTGCTCACAAATACAATGATCAGAGCGATATGTGGATCGTATTCGACCGGTTCGGCGCTAACAAGCTGGAGGGCCTCAAGGAATGGAGGCTCGCACAAAATTCGGGAGCGAGCGTCAATCCCGACATGTCGCGACCATCGACGCTTCTCCAGGCGGATGTCTCGGACTGGATCGGGCCATACGTCGTGAGAGCGAATGCGAACGGCAATGGCAATCCGTGGGATTTCACGGGAGGCAATCACAATTATGATGGCGGCAGCAACAGCTCGCATACGGGCACGACGGAATCGTTCCGCGTATGGGCGGACGGCGTGGAAGTAGCAGATGGCAGTGTGACAGCAAGCGTCTACACGAAGATCGAAGTGGTTAATCTGATCCAAGCCTATAATACGAAGGTGGCGGATGGTTCCGGAAGACCTGTACTGCGGGAAACCGTCACGTATGAAATTTCGAATGGTCATGTGCAGGTTCATAACGAGATCGAAGCGCTGGAAGACATCACGTTCGACACGTACTACGGGCTTCAGTCGGTGAATGGTGCATGGAATGATACGGTTCGCTACTTCGCAGGCGAGCAGGAGGTCGCCTCCAGCCCAGCGGGCATGTATAGCGATTCGGGCACCAAAGCCGTGAATCCGAACGTAGACAGTTACTTGCTTAGCTCCGGCGATCAGGGCGGATTCAAGCATATGCTGCGCGTTCGCCTCGATCGGCAGTATGGTCTAGGCGCGTTAGCGAACCTCGCGGACCATATGCCTGTCATCTTTACACAGGAATACGGCAAAACCTATTTCTTGCAGATCAAAGGAACGACACCGGGGCTTAAGCAAGGGGAGAAGTTCGCATGGCGAGGCAGCTATGACTTCTATTCCAAGAATCTCTCCGCGTTACAATAATACGAAGCGCACGGCTCTCATGAGGAGCCGTGCGTTTTTTCATGTCTTACTGACCAAGCCTCTCTTCAACACCTGCACGCAGCCGTTCCTTCCTCCGATTCGTGATTGGCAGCAACATGCGCTTACTCCATCGTGCGAGCACAGCGAGCGTGGACGCATCCACCCATCGATAGAATAGGTGGGCACAAGCGAAGATGACGGGCGTCGTGATCAATATCGTAAGGACTACGCTAATGGAGTAAGGGAGCAGGAGCTGAAGCTGAAGGAATAGAAAGCTGCCGAAGGAGCAGAGTATCGTAAAATGGACGAGGTAGAGCGAAAAGGATATTTTGCCGAGATATGAGAATAGTGTGCGGCTGAAGAGTGCTTTCAACCAGGGGGAATTCAGTAAAGCGATTAAGATCAGGAAGGAGCCGATGACATGGTAGAACGGAAAGTATGCGAACCCCGACCCCGGCTGCCACACGAGTAGGGCATAGATCGTCCCTTCAACACCTAGATACGGGAAGGAGCCCAAGTAAAGACCTGCTATGAGGAGCAAGAAGTTCACCCAAGGACGACGAATCAAATCCAACCAATTCCGACCGCTGTATACCAGATCACTCAGCAGCATGCCGAGCACGAATCCTAGATAATAGGAATCGATGAACACCCATCCGAGAACCAGATAGACGAGAAAGCGCAGCTTGAATCTACCGACGAGCAGCAGAAATGCAAAGATGAGGAAGGAACCGAATAGCTCATAGGTCATGGTCCATAGCACGGGATTATACGTCATGCCATACGTGAAGAAGGTATGATAGAAAGCTTCCTGGATCATGACGAGAAAGCTAGCACTGGCGATAGAGGGATCAGGCATCGAAGATAGGGTCATGCCGCGAATGTCATCATAGTATCCGAATCCGAAGACGATCACGAGATAGGCGAGTACAACGGAGAGCACGGCAGGCACAGCCAATCGAAAATATCTTCGTAAGGCGGAGGAGTAGACGGGAAGCGAATCCTTCGTACGAAAATACCGATAACTGAGCACGAACCCACTTAAAACGAAGAACAGGCAGACCGAGAAGTTGCCGTTGAACAGCAAATTGATCGGTGTTACCGCAGCGTAGCGCTCGAAGGCGAAATGCTCAATCTCAGCTCTTCCTTCAAAGACAGACGGAGCAAATACTTGAAAATAGTGAGAGACAAC
This sequence comes from Paenibacillus sp. GCM10027629, assembly GCF_042676425.1. Classification (NCBI taxonomy): domain Bacteria; kingdom Bacillati; phylum Bacillota; class Bacilli; order Caryophanales; family Paenibacillaceae; genus Paenibacillus; species Paenibacillus sp. GCM10027629. The sequence continues at coordinate 160,627 of NZ_JBHTGZ010000010.1, forward strand.
GACGACACATGCTGCCAATCCTCGTAAACCGTCTAAATAAGCGATTTTGGATGTCATAGCAAGCTCAGCTCCTTTCGTAGAAATGCGATATTCTGCATATACATGGAATAGACCGTACACATTGTGAGTGTTGTATAGGATAATTATGGGAAGAGGAAGAAATGAATGACTTTGAAATTTCGATAAGGGGGTTCATCGCGCATATGAGATCGATAGATATAGAGGAATTGACGCGCTCTGGGGTTATTTATTTCAACTCAAAGCTCGAGATGCTGGAGGATCTGCATTGCAAGATGTACAAATTGTGCAGGCTTTATAACCTGTGGACACATTTCCATGATTACTTTCAGATTTGGTATGTGTCCAAAGGCGAATTTATCCATACCGTGGACAACCGACCCTATACTATCAGGAAAGGGGATCTATTCGTCGTAGCCCCTTTTACTTTACATAGCATCCATGTCGAGAGCGATCGAGAGATGGAGATCATCGGCTGCGAATTTATGCCGGGCTTCGTGAATGAACGGTTTGATGATCAGACGGCGGATCAGGCGTTTTTCGATGCCGGCTATTTGGAGCACTTCTGGCATAACGACTGTACCGCTCAATCGCAAATGACATTAGACGGCGTAACGGAAGGAAGAATTCGAAATCTGATGCTAGAAATGCTGAGCGAGTATGAGAGACGCACGCCTTTTTTTCAAATGGTGCTGAAATCGAATCTATTGGTTATGCTCTCGATCATTATTCGGCAAGTGAATGGAGACGTGGTTCGAGCAGGCTTCGAGAAATCAGAGAAGTACCTAGACATCATGACCCGCGTCGTAGACTATATTCATACGAACGTGCATGAAGATATTAAGCTGGAGCATGTCTGCACCATAGCGAATATGTCGAAGTCAACCTTCTGCAGCTTGTTCAAAGAGTGGACAGGCAAGACGTTCAACCGCTATCTGATTGATCTGCGGATTCTGAATGCCATGACGTTGTTGCAGCGGCCAACCTTATCGGTCACGGATGTGTGTTATGCGACGGGGTTTAATGAGCTGTCTTATTTCTGCAGAATCTTCAAAAAGTACACGGGAATCTCTCCCAATGACTTTCGCAAGCAGGCGATTCGAAAATCGTGAAATCATACGATAATCCTATTTTTGAAGACGATAGTGAAATGAACTAAAACGCTTACATGATAACATGTGGGATATTGATAGCCTGTAGCGGATACAGGTCGTTGCTATCAACCAAATGATGGGGTGAGGTTTCTACGGTTTTGCACGAAATTAGCAAGAATCAAAGGAGGAACGGGCGGCATGCAAAGAAAACCATGGCTGTGGGGTCTAGTTCTTGTTCTTATGATTTCGGTTGCATCAGGCTGTACGGGAAAAGAAACTCAGAATGCTAACAATCAGTCAGACGGTTCCAAGGGTGGTGAATCAACCAAAGGCGCTGTAGAGCTCAGCTTCTGGTATGGCTGGACGGGGCCGGAAGCGGCGGCGCTCGAGAAGATCATTGCGAAGTGGAATGCGGCGAATCCGGACATCAAGGTCAAGGGGCTGTCACAGAGTGACTATCAGAAGCAGCTCACCGCGATTACGGGAGGCAATCCGCCGGACATTGCTTCTAATTTCGGGCAGGATGTTGTCCCTTGGGGCGAACGCGGGGCGATGATGCCACTCGACGATTACATCAAGAAGGACGGTGTCGATCTCAGCGATTATATTACAGCCGCACTCAGCACGTCACAAGGGAATGGCAAGACGTATGCGCTGCCGATTGCGATGCACACCACGATGTTGTTCTACAACAAAGATATCTTGGCAAAAGCAGGATTCGATGGTCCGCCACAGACAATCAGCCAGTTGAAGGAGTATATCACGAAGCTCAGCGTCAAGCAGGACGGAGGGAGGTTGCAGCAGCTGGGATTGTGGCCTGGGGTAGATGCGTTTACCTTCACGAATGCATTCGGGGGTTCTTATTATGATGCTGATGCGAAGCAAGTGACGCCTGACAATGCAGGTGTGAAATCCGCAATCCAGCTGGCCAAAGGCATATGGGACCAATTCGGATCGGAGGAGCTGGATCGTTTCGCATCCGGGCTTGGACAGTATATGTCCGCTCAGAACCCGTTCTTCACGGGCAAATATGCGATGACGATCGACGGGGAATGGCTGCCGACCTTCATCAAGCAGTTCGCTCCGAACTTGAACTACGGCATCGCGCCGATTCCGTATGACGACGCTAACCCGAATCTGATAAATCCGGGGAACGTCACGACGAGCGTATTCTACATTCCGAAGGGCGTGAAGAATCCGGATGCGTCTTGGAAATTCCTGAAGTGGCTGACCGAGCCGGAGCAGATGGGGGAATTCACTGCGGCGCTAGGGAACCTGCCGACGAGAACATCGTTATTGGATAATCCGATTTATGCGAGTGTCCCAGGGTTCAAAGAATTTCTAGCCTATTCGCAAAGCCCGAACCTGCACTCGTTCCCTGCCACTGCGTTCGCGAATGAATATATGACGGAGTTCACGGACCAATATAACGCAATCCTGAGAGGAAAGATCGGTATCGATGAAGGGCTCAAGAAGGTGAAGGATAAGATACAGCCTTTGGTCAAATAGGAGCTTGTAAACCTGGCGGATCTAATTCAGCCGATCCATGTTGGCCGGAGCGCTGGATTAGATCCGAGACCTAAGAAAGGAGTACGAGTCGATGAGTGACTCCGCATCCATGAAGCTGTCTGCGAAGCGAAAGGGTTGGACGAGAAGGGAATGGCGCTACTTCTGGCTGGGACTCCTCTTTGCATCCCCGTGGATTATCGGATTTCTGGTCTTTACGGTGTATCCCTTCTTCAGCTCCTTGTACTTCAGCTTGACGACATACGATTTGTTCAATCCGCCGCAGTGGGTAGGGCTGGATAATTACAGGAAAATTATGACCGACGAAAGGTTCTACAAATCGATTAATAACACCTTGTTTATGGCTTTCATTTCGGTGCCGATCTCGCTCGCTAGCTCCTTAATCATTGCGCTCATGCTGAACTTTAAGGTGAAGGGCATTAATTATTACCGTACGATTTTCTATCTTCCTGCCGTTATTCCCGTCGTGGCAAGTGCGCTGCTCTGGACATGGATGCTGAACCCGGATTTTGGCCTGATCAATATGTTCCTTCGGGCGGTAGGCCTTCCTGATCCGGCATGGCTGATGGATCCGCGATACACCAAGCCATCCCTTGTTCTCATGGGGTTATGGGGTTCCGGAGCGGGAGCGTTGATATTCCTCGCAGCGCTTCAGGGCGTGCCGCAGCAATATTACGAAGCCGCTCAGGTGGATGGTGCGAACGGGTGGCATCGCTTCTGGAGGATTACGATCCCGGCGCTATCGCCAATCATCTTATTTCAGCTCATCATGGGTCTCATCGGGGCATTTCAGATTTTTACGGAGTCTTATATTCTTGCCGGGGGCAAGTCGGTTAGCGGTTCGATCGGCGGACCGGATCAATCGCTGCTGTTCTATGCGGTCAATCTATACCAAGAAGCGTTCATGAACCTGAAGATGGGTTACGCTTCCGCGCTGGCTTGGATTCTATTTATCATCGTGATGGCCATAACCCTCGTGCTCCTGAAAACGTCCAGGCGATGGGTCTACTATGGAGGTGAATAGCGGATGACAGCTAAGCTGTTGCGAACTAAGATCCTGCCGCATATGGTGCTAATCTTATTTTCGATTTTCTTTCTATTCCCATTCGTATGGCTCGTATTCACTTCGCTGAAGACGTCGAATGAGATCTTTGCTATGCCTCCGCGCATTTTGCCTGAGGCGTTCCACTTTGAGAATTACCTAGCGGCCTTAGAGACGGTGCCGTTCCCACGCTATATGTTGAATACACTCGTCATCTGCGTGATCTGCATCGTGGGGCAATTGTTCGCCGCACCACTCGTTGCGTATTCGATCTCACGCATTCCATGGGTGGGGAGCAAAATTATTTTTGCGATCGTCCTCGCGACGATGATTCTGCCATCTCAGGTGCAATTGATTCCGCAGTATATTATTTTTACGAAGCTGGGCTGGGTCAATACGATTCTGCCGCTCACGATTGGGGCTTTCTTCGGGGCACCGTTCTATATTTTCCTGCTGCGGCAGTTCCTGTTAGGTGTTCCGAAAGAGCTGTCTGAGGCGGCCAAAATTGATGGGGCATCCGAGTTCCGCATCTACAGGCAGATTATCCTGCCGACCTTAAAGCCTGCACTGGCCACGGTAGCGCTGTTCACCTTCGTCGGATCGTATACCGATTTCATGGGACCGCTCATTTACCTGAATGATGCGGCGAAATGGACGATCACGGTCGGCTTGCAGGGCTTCCAGCAGGATCACGGCGCACAGTGGGAACAGCTCATGGCGGCGTCGACGATTATGGCGATTCCTATGATTCTCTTATACTTTTTCGGACAAAAATATTTCATGCAATCCGGTTCGGCTTTCACTGGGTTCAAATAATTGGAGGGACGATTCAATGAGCAAGACCATTGTAGCAATTATCGGCTGTGGAACGATCGCGAATAGCGCGCATATTCCTGCGTATCTGGCGAATCCAGACGCGGAGATCAAATATTTCTGCGATATCCGCAAAGAAATGGCAGAGAAGGCGGTCGAGAAGCATGGCTGCGGCGAGGCGATTGAAGATTACCATATCATTCTGGAAGACCCGGAAGTGGAAGCAGTCTCGATCTGTACCCCGAACCATGTCCATGCATCCATTGCGATCGACTGCTTGCGTGCAGGGAAGCATGTCCTCTGCGAGAAGCCGGCAGCGAGAACGTATGCGGAAGCGCTAGAAATGCAGAAGGTGCAGCATGAGACAGGGAAGACGCTGAACATCGGCGTCGTGAATCGGTTCAATAAAGGCGTCAATCTGATTAAGAACATGATCGACGACGGCGAGCTAGGCGAACTATATCATGTGTATGTTAGTTTCCGTGCACACCGTTCGATCCCGGGGCTCGGCGGAGACTTCACGACCAAAGCCGTTGCAGGTGGCGGAGCGCTTATCGATTGGGGCGTACATTTCCTCGATATCGTCATGTATTGCACAGGCGATCCGCAGCCGAAGACGGTGACGGGGCAGGCGTACTCCAAGCTGGGCAAGGATATGCAAAATTACGCGTATCTCAATATGTGGGCAGGACCACCGAAATTCTCGGGAACCTATGATGTCGATGATTTCGTCACGGCGATGATTCGCACGGAAGGGCCTTCGATTACGATGAATGGCGCATGGGCACAAAATATCGGCGTCGATGAGATGTATATCGATTTCCTCGGCGACAAAGCAGGCATCCGGCTGCAGTACGGTTCAGACTTCACGATCTACAGTGCGAAGCATGGTGCGTTAATCGAGAGCACACCGAAGTTCACGAAGAGCGATATGTTCCAGAACGAAATCGATAGCTTCCTGGCGTGCGTCAAGTCGGGTGAGAAATTGCCGGCGCACATTGACTATGTGATCCAATCTTCCAAGATTATTGAGGCGATCTATCAATCCTCTGACCAAGGGGAGGAAATCTCCTTCGTGAAGCAAGGGGTCGTCCAATGAAGAAGATCGGATTCATCGATTATTATCTGGATGAGTGGCACGCCAATAATTACCCCACATGGATACGGGAAGCATCCGGCGGGAGCATGGAGGTCGTTTACGCGTACGGCATGAAGGATGCCGAGGGCGGGCTCAGCAATGCAGCGTGGTGTGAGCGCCACGGCGTGACGCTGCTGCCAACGATTGAAGCGGTTGTGGAGCAGAGCGATTACTTAATCGTATTGTCTCCCGATCACCCGGAGCAGCACGAAGCGCTCTCCGAGCTGCCGCTCGCCTCGGGGAAGCCGACGTATATCGATAAGACCTTCGCCCCGGATCGGGCGACGGCTCTCCGATTGTTCGAACGTGCTGCGCAGCATGATACGCCACTCTATTCCTCATCGGCGCTGCGGTTCGCGACGGAGTATGTCGAGGCGGAACGTCAGGGTATTCGAGTTGTCTCCAGCTGGGGTCCCGGGTCCTTCGACAACTATTCGATCCATCAGCTGGAGCCGATCGCATCTCTGATGGGAACGGATGCGAAGCGCTTGATGTTCATCGGAACAGAGGCCGCTCCAGCCTTGATGATCGAATTCTCGGATGGTCGGCAGGCGACGATTCAGCATCCGGGACCTGGATGTCCTTTTACGATGGCGGTGAATTACGATTCGGGGGATTGCAGCGTGCTGCGGCCAGAGTCGGATTTCTTCCAATTGTTCATCCGTGATTTAGTGGCATTCTTCGAGACAGGACGTGCAACAGTTCCTTCGGTTGAGACGATTGCGATTGTGACATGGATTGAATACGGCCGCATCGCGGCGCAGCGTCCTTATCAGTGGATTGAGCTGCCGTGATGAGCTGATCGGATAAATAGTAGGGAAGTTGAAAGTCTATCATGACTTTCGACTTCCTTTTTTGTCTTTCAATTCCCTTTACATATACTCCATATGGGGATGACCTAGATTTTACAATGGAGGGTTAGACTACAGGTGCGATACATCCATCATTTGGAATAGATAAAAAGGAGAGAGAAATAATCACATGCTAAGACGCAGAAAATGGTTGTCTCTGGCACTACTCGGGAGTATGCTGCTCGGCGTGCTGCAGCCCGCATTGGTACAAGCAGCAGCTGGATTCGATTATACCACCGTACCGAAGCTATTAATTACGGAGCTTGTGCCGGATACCTCGAACATACCAGAATTGAATCCGGACGGAACACCGAAAGGACCGAAGGATACGGTCGATGGTTATGAGTCTATCGAGATTTACAACAACACAAGCAAGGATATTGATTTTAGAGATTATAAGATTGTTTATAATAATGGCTCTGATGTCGATTGGCTATTAAGCAAGAAAGATGAACCTGTCATCATTCATTCACGGCAGTCAATTGTACTTTGGGTTCTAAATGGAAGTAACAATAATGAGCCTGTAAGTAATTTTAACGCAAACTACACGACAAATGGCTACATCTCCAACTTAGTCGAAGGAACGAATTTGTTCCGTATTGATGGCGGTGGGGGGATGGCGAACACGAGCTCTCGCAGTGTAGCCATTAAATCGATGAGCAACGTGGAGATTGTTAAGGCTTCATACACGGTCAGCAAGTCTAATTCTAATTATGGTATCCACTACAGCTATCCTACGGATGCAAGCAAGAATATGGCCATGGTAGGCGCGCCGGAATCGCAGCCGGCTTCACCAGGGACAGTCGAAGCGAATCAAGTGCCGGCGTTTACTTCGGATATCGGTGAGCCGCCTGCCGCTACGAGTCTGAATATTGCGCACACAGCGGCGCCTAAGATTTCCGTGAATCAAGATTTGCCGATCGAAGCGTCCATTACGGGCAACCTGAATTCGGTTACCGCTTCCGTCTACTATAAGACAGACGTTCAGACGGCTTATAATACGCCTCTTGCGATGACATCGGCGGACGGTGTGACGCATACGGCGACGATTCCTGGTCAAGCGGTCGTTGACGGCAATCTGCTTCAATACTATATCGAAGCGGCGGACGGCGATTTGCTGCCTGAGCGAACGGGTACATATGCGGTAGAGATTGAATCGTTGCCGCCGGTGCAAGGGGACAAGCTTCAGATCGAGCATACCCCGGCACAAAGCGTCGAAGTGAAGGATCTGGAAATCTCCGCTAAACTGACTAATCCAGATAATGTAGCCATCGGCAAGGTCGAATTGCTGTTCAAGTCGCCATCGCAAGCGAGATATAGAGTTCTGCCGATGGAGAAGAAGACTACCGGCGATTATGGCGCAGTTATTCCAGCTAGTGCGCTTGTCGAGCCAACCTTGGATTACAAAATCCGTGTGAAAGACGTGGAGAAGAGCTATACGGTAGGTGTCAAAATCCCGGCATTTGATCCTGCGAAGGTACCGCCGTTACTCGTGACGAAGATCGTTCCGAACACGACGAATGTGCCGAACACGTCTTCGGATGCATTCGAAATGATCGAAGTATACAACAATACCGATGCACCAATCAATTTCAAGAACTATAAGATCAACTATCGTTATCCTGACGATGGTCCGGAAGCTGACGTGAAGTGGCCGACGATCAAAGAAGACTTCGTTATTCCGTCCCAACAGTCGGTCGTGTTCTGGATTAAGAACGACACGAACAGCAGTTATACGTTTGCGGATTTCAACAGCTTCTATAAGACGAGCTTGATTGAAGACACGAACTTGTTCGTGATCAAGAGCGATGGCATGGCGAATTCCGGGCGTCGCGGTGTTGTGGTCAAGACGAATACAGGCAAAGAAATTTCCTATGCCAACTATGACGCAACCACCGTGTATGAAGGCGGAGTGAGCGACGAGACCAAGGAAGATAAAGTGATTGTATTCAAATATCCAATGGACGGCAGCATCACGATGATCAAGGCAAGCTCCGGCCAAGTTACTCCTGTTCCTGGGGCTGTGGACAGTACGTTAGTGCCATCAGTGCCCGTTCATATGGAAGTGGACACGGTTCCGCCAACGGCAGAAGATCGGACAGGCATCACGGCGATCGACCAGTCGAAGAACCTCGATCTGAAGGCTTTTGCAGATGATAAACAGCAAGTGGCGACGGTGAAAGTTCTTATCCGTACGGACAAAGAATCGGAGTATATCGGTTACTCGCTTACACAGAATTTCAATGATTCGCTGTATCATTATCTCGTGCCGGCAGCAACCCTAATCGGCAGTAAGTACATCGAATATTATTTCATGGTATCTGACGGTACGAATGAGGTTGAGACGGGGAAGGTGAAGGTGAACATCACAGGCAAGCCGGGCCATGAGCCGCTTCGTCTCAACGTGAAGAACGGGGATATCGTGAACGGCACGAAGACGTTGAAAGGTACGTCCGAGGCCGCTTCTCCGAATACATTGCAATTAAGCGTTGACGGTCAAGTGCTTGCGCAAGATACGTACGATGCACTAGAGCATGATGCTTACTTCGTCTTCGAAGCGAAGGGTGTCGATTACTATTTTAAGAATGCCGTCACGATGGGACCGCCAAGCGACAAGGATAAGACGATCCTCTATACGTTCATGGATCCGATTCCGACGTATACGACATTGACGTATAAGATCGATGCGAGTCGTCTGCATATCGGTGCGGATAACGTGATCTACATTCGCGCAGGGTCGAAGACAAGTCCATTCGATGATCGCAAAGAAGAGAATAAAGACGATTTCGAAGTGAGAAACGTACGTCTGATGCTGGCGGACGGCACCGAGATCTGGGATCCTCTCTATGCGAAGGACAAAGAAATTAAGATCGGTGACAGCCCAGGGAAACTGGAATCGATTGGCTTTAATTTCAATTTGGATGCGAAGTCCTTCCAATCGCATGCTTATGTCTGGGATACGACCAAATCGGCTGATGGTACTCATCAGGTGAAGGTGGAGAGCAAGAACAGTGAAGTGGCAGCGAATGTCACGGTAGATAATACGCCGCCATCGATTAAACCGAATGTGGAAGAAGGCAAACTGTACCGCGGCAACTTCAAGCTGGATGCGGAGATTAAAGACCTGCTTGCCGGCGTAGACAAGGTGATCGTTAAGCTAGATAACCAAGACATCACGCTTCCACATGTGTTGTCTTCCGGCAGCATGACGGCAGGCAACCATACGCTGACCATTACGGCGTCTGATAAGGTTGGCAATCAATCGGAGAAAACGGTAACGTTCGCGATACCGGAGGAAAACCCGCTGAAACCTGTATTGATCGCTCCGACGCACAATCAATCTGGGGTAGGCAGCAGCGCAGACTTGAAGGTGAAGGTGCAAGATCCAACGGATGATCCGATGAACGTGACGTTCTATAGAGGCTTCCAATATGACGGAAATCGCGGGGAAGGATTCACGGGCTTCAAGAATGCATCCGATACTGAACCGCCGAAAGAAATGATTCCGCAAGGGGAGAAGGCATTAACGGCCGAGGATTATCGCAAAATTAGCGCTGAAGACGGCGACTATTTAATCAATGATGCGGTGGAGCAGTTCCCATACCAACGTTATGAGATTAAGCTTGACCCGGCTGTGCAAGGTACAGATCGTGTCGATATCGTCTGGAAAGGGAAATCGATCGAAGGACGCAAAGTAAGCTTGTATGCATGGAGTCAGGCAGTGAAGCAATGGGTGCAGTTGGATCACCGTATTGCAGGTGCAGAGGACTTCGAATTAAAGTCCACGGTGAAAGCTAGCGATTATGCTAACGAACAGACGATCCAGATCATCGTGCAGGATGAGATCGCAGAGCAGAAGCCGGGAACGAAGTCAACGCCGGAATCTACCGATCCGTATGATTTCTCCTTCGTATGGATGTCGGACACGCAATATTATTCACAGAGCTATCCGACGATTTACAAGGATATTGTGAACTGGGTTGCGAAGAACAAGGAAAGCAACAACATCAAATATGTCATCCACACGGGCGACATCGTTGACAAATCCTATCAAGAGTATCAATGGGAGGAAGCCGACAGAGATATGAAAGTGCTGGAAGACGCGAAAATTCCTTATGGCGTACTAGCGGGTAACCATGACGTTGGTCACCAAGACAACGACTATGCGAAGTATTGGCAGTATTTTGGGGAAAAGCGTTTCAAAGATATGCCGACGTACGGCGGATCCTACGAGAACAATCGTGGACACTATGATCTAGTCTCCGCCGGCGGCAACGATTTTATCATCGTATATATGGGCTGGGGCCTTGGAGACAAGGAAATTGACTGGATGAATGAAGTCGTGGCGAAATATCCGGAGCGTAAGGCGATCTTGTGCTTGCATGAATATATGCTGGTATCGAATAACCGTGCTCCGATCGCCGATAAGATTTTCGAGAAGGTCATCAAGCCGAACAAGAACGTCATTGCGGCATTGTCTGGACATTATCATGATGCACAGCTGAAGATCGATGAGCTGGACGACAACGGCGAGAAGCGCAAAGTGTATCAGATGCTTGCGGACTATCAAGGTGCGCCGGAAGGCGGTCTTGGCTATATCCGTCTGATGCAGTTCGATGTCAAGAACAATAAGCTTCATATGAAGACGTATTCGCCTTATTTGAACGATTACAACTATTACGATCCTACGTTATTTCCAGGCAAAGACGAGTTCTCGCTTGATCTGGATTTGCAGCCAAAAACGAAACGTGTCGCGACCGATTACATCGGGGTGAAGGTATACAGCGATCTACCAATTGGCAAGGTGAGTCATGTGGAGAGCGGGAAGCAAGCTTCTCTGACATGGAATAGCCTCCAAGGCAATAGCTACTACCAATGGTACACGAAGGTAGAAGATGGCAACAGCGGACAAGTGCTATCGGATATTTGGGGCTTCTACACGGGCAAAGTGGCTGATCCGAAGCCAGATCCGAAGCCAGAACCAAAGCCTGATCCAAAACCGCAGCCAAAGCCGGAGCCTTCTTCGGATAAAGGGGTTGTGAAAATCAAACCGGGTGCGGACGGCGCATATACGGCAGATCGTGCTGCACTTGAAAAAGCGGTAAACGAAGCAGAGAACGGCAAAGTTGCGATCAAGCTCGAAGGAGCTGCCGACGCTGAACAAGCGGCCCAGCTCACGTTGGATGCAGCTGGCGTACAAAAAGCGAAGGATCGCAAGCTCAGCCTTGAAATTGTAGCTTCTGGATTTACCGTGACGATTCCGGCAGCTTCCCTGCCAAATGGCATAGCAGATGCGGATCGCATCGTGCTTCAGATCGATCCGACGATGAACTCTACGATTCAGACGGCCGTCAAGGATGCGCTCCGTTCGAATGGTGAGCTGAAGTCGACGGGTGTGGTATTCACGCTCAAACTCGTAACGGTTAAAGGGAAAACGGAGACAGCGGTTCCGCAGTTCAGCGGTCCGATTACAGTGAAGCGCTCGCTAACGGCAGAGCAAATGAAGCAGTTGCAGAAAGATTATGCGAATATGTACCGTCTCGTTGGCGGCCAAGCAGAGCTGATCCATAGCACATTCGTTGGCAGCACAATTAGCTTCACGACGGATCAACTGGCGCAATTCGCGGCGCTCGAGCTGCACAAGCAGTTCGCAGACTTAACAGGCGGATGGGCAGACGAGTATATTCTCAAGCTGGCTGCGAAGAACATCATTACAGGCATGGACGATAACCATTTCAGACCGAATCTGAAGGTGTCGCGAGCAGACTTTACGACGCTAGTCATTCGTGCACTGGGAATCCAGACGGCCGAGAACAATCCAGCGTTCGCCGACGTAGCAGCAGATGCTTATTATGCAGGCTATGTCAGCAAAGCGGCCGAGCTTGGTCTTGTTCAAGGCAGTGACGGCAAGTTCCGTCCGAAGGATCAGATTACACGGGAAGAAGCGGCGCTTGTACTTGTCAAAATGGCACAGTACATGAAGAAGCCAATGACTGAGACCACGTCCGGAGCGGCATTCGCCGACATGAACAGCATTTCTGGCTGGGCGAAGGATGCCGTGACGAAGCTGCAAGCAGCGGGTATTATTAACGGAAAAGGCGATAACCGTTTTGATCCGCATGGCTCGGTGACCAGAGCTGAAATTGCGAAGATGTTGTATGAGGTTTTGAATAAGTAGCGTATGCGCGCTAAATCGAAAAGACCGTCAGGGTGATCTTCCCTGACGGTCTTTTCATGAAAGCATAAGGAGTCCTCGCAAGTGGTTTGAATCGTCAGGAGCATCTACATTGGAGTTCATGCATTGTAGATGCTCCTTTACGTCCTCATTCCGGCTATATGTTGGAGTTCATACAGGATAGCATACCAAATCTTACTCTATATCGAATCCCAGCCCGAGAGTTAATGCCAAAATCCATCATAGGTCTCATGTTAGCGTTATTTCGACGCGCTATCCTGCAAATTTCCACGATAGACAGAGGATCAAGTGAACGAGCTAAAGTGGATTGGAACCCCAATTCACTCATGAACGGTAATGCATCAAAGGAACGTCCAGTTCAACTATGCTTATGTTTATTCACTTATCAATTTATACAATTTAGCTAACATAGCAAAGGTTTGTTCACGTGTAAGCTGGCCTTTCGGGAGGAAGGTACCCTCATCATTCCCTTTCAATAATTCCAGCTGTGCGGCTTGATAGACACTGGCTTTAGCCCAGGATGCAATGGCGGCATCATCTTTGAATAATGTTTTTGCCGGTCCTGAAATGGCGGATGCTGCGGATTTGTTCAGTTTATTGTATATATTCATCAGCAAGACAGCGGCCTCTTGCCGCGTGATGGACATCGTCGGAGTGAATTGGCTCAAGGCATTCCCTTTCATGATGCCGCTATAGTATGCCTTGATCGCGACTTCGGATTTCGTGTCAGTAAAAGGGGATTCCTTCGTTGGAATCGGTGTGCCCTGGAGCTGCTCGATGAGCCCTACTGCTGCTTGAGCGAATCCATAGCGGTCCATCGCAGATTGGTATCGCTCATCGTATTCTAGGCTTACAAGCCCTTTGCTTTTCGCAAATGTATAGTCTTCTAACGCCCACGCACTTGGACGATCCGTTCCATTGGATGTACTAACGCTAAAGCGAACATCTGCATAACTATTGAAAAATCCACTGATTTGAATGGTGCCCTCACCTTCACGCAACGCTGTCACGACGCCCTGCTGATCAATAGATAGAATATTTGGATTTGTGCTTGTATACGTGAGCTGCTGCTTCTCATCCTTGGAATGTTCGAATTGAATCGGAATGGTGAACGATTCACCGACATTTAACTTGATGAGTTGCGTAACAGTGGAGATCGCCGGTACCATATCGAAGAACGTTGTTTTGTACGAAATCGTCGTCGGTTGACCGTCTTTGGTATAGACCCCGGTTACCGTGACTTGGAATGCGTCATTGCTCGCGAAGGATTCAATACCTTTTGGACGGAAGATGATCGTCAATGGAATCCCATACCCTCCCGTATCCACGTTGAAATAGTCTCCCTCTTTGTCAGTTGACGACTTGTCGAGATTCCATACACGCCCATCACGTTCGCGCTTCAGCGTGACCTGAATATCGGAGGTGCGGTTCGCATCATAGCGATTCGGCTGCAGTCCAATAGACCATGGGTCATCAACAGCAAATACTTCATTTGGAAAATATCCAGCCGATGGCCAGCTCACATAATCATATTGCACATCATTTGGATTGCGATCCTTGTTGAATGCATACATTGCCGAATAGCTGCCGTAACGAGATTCCGGTAAAAGGGCCATTCCGAACATGGTCTTCTTCATGGGCGGATTGAGAATCCAGCGGCGATGCCCGACGCGATCAATATTGGAAGCACTGCGGTCAGACATGTAACCGAATAGGACCGTCGAGTACAGCGTAGGTCTCCCTGCCGATAGATTGCTGGACGAAGCACCTTTATAACCAAGCTTGAAGAGCGAATCGGACATTTGCGCAGGTTGAGGCGGATAGTGGGACAACCCGCCATTCATCGCATTGAGAATCGAAGCCATTTGTTCTTGGTCGGACAGACTCCAATCGGCTGTGACATCATCCGGCAATCCCGCTAAGTAGCGAACAAAATTAGTGGCGCGAATAGCGTCCTCTACATAGATTTCCTTGAGCTTACCAGCTTGATAGGAACCTGGAGAAAAGGAAGGCTTGTTGTCATAGATATAATCGCCATCCATATAATTCGACGCCGTGCTCATAGGTTGATATTGCTTCCATTTCGCGAGAATATCCGCTGATGTACGGCTGCTCACAAGTTCCTGTACATTTGTTGTCTCAGCCGCCTGCGCCTTGGTATATCCGAATGCATTGCTTAGCAAGAAGAGGCAGGTAAGGCAAATTAACATCGTTCTTTTTGTCTTGAATCGTGGGTGCAAAATCATTTCACTCCTTAAGATATGTGATATATTTTAAATATCGGTAGATTTTCTTGTTTTTTCTAGTAGTTGAATGAATGAATGAACGATTCGAAAGGGTGTAATTGGATGTTGGATCTAATCCGCAGCGTAAATTGGCAGGACAAGAACGAAAAGCTGGACGAGCTGTTAGTGCAAGCCCATTCCTTAACTGTGTATCCCTTGGATCAGGGATTCGAAGCCGAAGTCGTGAGGATTACCATCGCTGAACAGAGCTTCGTCTTGAAAATATGGAGCAAGCACTCCAAACCGGATATCAGGTCCCAATATCATTTGCTGCATGTCCTCTCTGAGCGTGGATTATCCGTCTCAAAGCCGCTCGGCTGGGGGATCAATCCGAAAGGCGATCCGGTGCTGTTAACAACGTTCGACGGTTCGCCAATAACTCGCGTGAATAAGAAGAAAATGACCCAATTTGCACGCATGCTGCGTGACATCCATAAGACCGATGCGAAGGAAATGGGTGAATTCTACCTTCCGAAGTTTGATTTCATCGACTACTTCTTCCCGGGCGTGAGGGAGCATCCCGATGTTTTGCAAGCGTTAACGCATGTTACCGAAGTGACCACAATTCAACAGGACCAGATTATTCACGGCGATTTCCACTTAGGCAACATTCTAGAGAACAATGACCGATACACCGTCATCGATTGGACGAATGGGCAATTAGGGGATGCAAGATATGATTTCGCATGGTCGTTTATCTTGTTGCAAATACATATATCCGATCGACATGCCGAGATGTTCCGTTCCGCATATTTGGCGAAAAATAGCATCTCACAGGATGAGCTTGAACGGTTCGAAGCGTTGGCTTGTCTGCGATGGGTGCTGCTGCATCGATACGGTAGTGTGCCAATTGGACCGGACACCATGGAGAGAGCGGAAAGCTTCATACGAAGCAATCCATTTCTTGGCCCGTTTGCACAGGATTTTCTTTACAGAAAAATTTGATTCTACCCCGAAAACAAGCTATTCTAAGGGAATGGTGATAAGAAGACAAGCGAAGGGGATTAAATCCATTGAATAATCAAGATATACACCAAGAATTGCCTGAAAATTTCGAGGCATTAAAAGCATCTGCGAAGCGTTCCGCGAATTGGAGAGAACGTCTTCAAGCGGTTGAAGAATTAGGCCAGGTTGATCATCCTCAGTCGATTGCGATCCTATCGCGGATGATGACGCATGATCTCGTATACCCTGTTCAAGAGGCGGCATATAAACAGCTTAAGGCGATGGGGGAGAACGTTCAACAGCCTTCCCGCAACAAGCCGGAGCTGTTCAAAGGAATCTCGAAAATTATGATGCGCATTAAGAAGAGCTTGCCGAAAGACCATACGTACGAGCAATTCAAAGAGAAAGTGCAGAAGATGCGCATTGATATCTACGACGCGTACGAAGGTGAGAAGGGGGCGGACTTCGATCCGTGGCTCGAGAAAATGTGGAAGTCGTTGGAGACGCATAAGAAGTAACAGATTTACCCGAACGCAAGGGTAGTTGGAGTGATGGCATGAGCAAGGCAAAAGGTAAAGGCGGAACAGGCCGCGGAACGGGCAAAAAAGGCTGGAACCGCTGGCAAGCTGCTGAGAAGCGGGCAATGAACACGCCCAAACCTTATAAGAGCAAGGGAACGAAGAAGCCGTCCGAATCTCCAGATCCATTGGATTTGAAGAAGGGCGACAAATTATAAATTCCTGATGATGAAAGACTGTTGAGAACCTTCGACAGTCTTTTTTTGTTGCGGTGACTTATGGCGCTTTAACATTCGGCTGGTGCTTACGTTTATTTTTCCGAATTACTTCGGAACTTGACGATAAACCGGCGTATAACCATCTGACGGTCCAAATAGGGATCGTAGCTCCGGGTATCCGCATCCTATCTGGCATTTGCTCCCCTATATAGCAATACTCATCACTTCATTCTCTTTGGAAGAGTGGTATAATTTTAATGTTACAGCATTCAGGTCAAGCGCGGACCTTGACCAGACTGAATACAGCCAAAAGAGATGATATAGTGAATTTTATTAGTCCTAATTTAAAACGTAAAACGAACGTCCTGTTAAATAAATATTTCACGGGAGACACGCTTGATTACAAACAGATTATCGCGATCATCATTCCGATATTTGTGGATCAAGCTTTTATTATTTTGATGAGCTTGGTGAATACGGCCATGATCAGCTCCTCCGGGGTGGCGGCGGTCAGTGCGGTGAGTATGGTCGATTCGCTGAATATTTTCCTGATCAATGTGTTCGTCGCCGTAGCTACGGGGGGAACCGTCATTGTCGCCCAGTACCGGGGAAGCGGGAATCAGGAGATGGTCGCAAAGGCTGCGGCCCAGGCCATATCGGCGGTTGCGATCCTATCGGTCTTGATCAGTGCGATCGTCATTATTTTTCACAATCCGACGTTGGATTTATTATTCGGTCAGGCGGATGCAGATGTCTTTCATAATGCGAGGCTATTCTTGATTGGTAGTTGCATTTCGTACCCCTTCATTGCGATATTCCAAGCGGTAACAGGCGCGCTGCGCGGGGTAGCAGAGACGAAGGCATGCCTCGGCTTGTCGCTCATTATGAATTTGACGTATCTAGGTTTGAATATTTTGTTCATCTCTGTGCTCGATATGGGAGTTACCGGGTTAATTATCTCGTTAATCACAGCTAGGGTACTCGGGATGGCGGTGTCGCTCATCTATCTGCTCAAGTACAATCAGACGCTGCGATTCCGGATTAAAAATGCTTTGAAGATTGATTTCTCGATTCTCAAGAAAGTCATGATCATTGGCGTCCCGTTCGCTGCGGAGCAGATGTTCTTCAATGGCGGGAAGCTGTTAACGCAGACGTTCATTGTGCAACTCGGGACGATGGCGATCACGGTGAATGCGATTGGGAACTCGATTGCGCTCGTCTTCCAGATTGGGGCCAGTGCGCTCAGTATTGCGGTCGTGACCGTGGTCGGTCAATGTATCGGGCGGCGGAACATTCAGGATGCGCGGAAGTTCATTAAGTCGTTCATCGGCTTGTCCACCGTGATCTTCCTGGTCGCAGCTGCCATTCTGATGCCATTGATGCCGTGGATCGTGAAGTTGTTCTCTCCGCCTACGGAAATCGTATCGACACTATACGGGCTTATGGTCTTGATTGCCGTGACGCAGCCGCTGCTATGGTCAATCAGTTTCATATTGCCTTCTGCGTTACGTGCAGCGGGAGACTCTAATTTCACATCGATCTCATCCTTGATTACCATGTGGGTGTTCCGCGTGATTTTCGGCTATGTGCTTGGGATTACGCTTGGCCTCGGCATCATGGGCGTCTGGATTGCGATGGTCAGTGAATGGGGGATCCGCGGTGTGATCTTCTGGTGGCGGTTCAGAGGGGAGAAGTGGTATAGCCGGAAGTTGATATAGTGCTGGGAGAGTTTGCAGTCCTATTTGTCTGCGGTGAAATAGTTCATTTAATTAACGTCATTCTCACTCTTTATTTTGGAGTGTAATGGCGTTTTTTTGAAGAGATAAGAATGTATAAGTTATCAAGGTTATTTTCTTTTCTTGCGGTTTTATTCCCTGACACCCTGTTGTCCAATTTGATCCGTTATACTAGAACAAACATGTTAAGCAGGAGGGGACAGCATTGGCTGAGCCATTAAAATTAGTCTATCATGAAGCGTTTCTACGCGGTTTTGGTGAGAAAGTGCAATCTGCGTTTGGCGCATTTCAACTGGAGCAATTTATCACGGATGTCATCGACGAGACGTGGGACGAGCTAGCGCTCAAAGAACGGATGCGGAAAATATCGGTGACGCTCGGACGGTATTTGCCGCCTAGTTATGAAGAAGCAATCAATGTACTGTTCGCGATCGATGAGACCTGTACGGGCTTTCCGTATCTCTTCTTGCCCGACTTCGTCGAGGTCTATGGACAAGCCGATGAGCATTGGGAGCTGTCGATGCAGGCGCTGGAGCGGTTCACGTCAGGATCTTCTTCTGAGTTTGCGATACGTCCATTCTTGTTGCGCGATCCCGAGCGGGCGATGCGCCAGATGGCGATTTGGGCAGAGCATCCGAGTGAGCATGTACGACGGCTTGCCAGTGAAGGGTGTCGTCCAAGGCTGCCATGGGGCGTAGCGTTATCGATGTTCAAGCGCGACCCAGCGCCGATTCTACCGATTCTGGAGATGCTGAAAGCCGACCCATCCCTCTACGTGCGCAAAAGCGTTGCGAACAACTTGAATGATATTGCGAAGGATCATCCGTCGATCGTGATCGAGACAGCGCGGCGTTGGCAGGGGAAACACCCGGATACGGATTGGATCATTCGCCACGCATGCAGGACATTGATTCGTAAAGCCGACCCGGAGATCATGCAAATTTTCGGATATGCTGAGGATGCATCTTCGCTCACGACCTCAGCCTCTATTGCTGTAGAGCCTACTTCGCTCACGATTGGCGAGCGCTGCGAGCTTCAATATGCGCTGCGCGTGCGAGAAGGGGAAGAGGTGCGCGTTCGGATTGAATATGGGATTTATTTCGTGAAAGCGAAGGGGCAGACGTCTCGCAAATTATTCCTGCTAACGGATAAAACCGTCCCGGGAGGTACCGTTCTGAACGGGCGACGAAGCCATAATTGGGCAGACTTAACAACGCGCCGCCATTATCGAGGGGAACATCGGATTGTCCTGGTAGTGAATGGGGTGGAAGTAGCGGAGACGACGGTGGAGTTGAGGGAATAGTTGAAAGTGATAATAAAAGACGAATCCTACCTTGTTAGATAGAATTCGTCTTTGGATTAGAAAAGAATTATATTCGATGTACAGAATCACCTTGGATTAACTTGACATAGATTCGTTCCTGATCTACTTCTTCCGAAGCGATAAGTTTTAATAGTTGCTCCGAAGCAACTGCACCCCATTTGTGCTTGGAATAATCGATGGTAGCTATTCGAGGTTGTGTATATTGCGTTAGCTCCATGTTATCGAACCCGATCAGGTGAATATGTTCGCCGATGCGGAATTCACTTTGTTGCACGGCATCATACACACCGAGGGCCATTTCATCATTGAGACAGAAGACAGCAACCGGTTCCGTATAATCTTCCATAATTTTGTGCGCCGCTTGCTCTCCTGATGATTTATTGAAATTTCCTTGAATGTGAATACATTCAATAGGTTGATTTCTATCGATCGTTTGTTTTACGGCTTGTAGACGTTGAACCGAATCGAAAGAATCAGGAGGTCCTGTAACAATATATATTTTACGATGCCCCTGTTCAATTAAGTATTCAACGGCAAGCCCGGCCCCTGCTTTATTATCGAGTAATACTTGGTTGATATTAGGGTGCTTTAATTCTCTGTCGAGCACAACCAGTTTATGACCTCGGTCTGCATGGAGCAGCAATTCCTCACTAGAGAAAAAGGCATCTAGAACGATGGCGCCATCGATCATTTTCTCCGGCAACAAACGATGCGACTGTTTTCCACTGCAGACGATTAGATCATAGTCATTTTTGTTCAGAATTTCCTTCATTCCTTGCAATAAATCACCATAAAAAGCGCCATTAAAATCCGTTAAGAATGCACCAATAATTTTAGTTTCTCGTCTTTTTAAATTTCGAGCCGCTGCATTGGGTGTGTATTTTAATTCTTTTGCAATAGCTAATATCTTGGATGCAGTTTCCTCGTTGACTTTGGGATTTCCGTTTAGCGCATAAGAAACGGTCGAGATCGAAACCCCGGCTTTTTTAGCGACATCTTTTATACTGACCACGATATACGCTCCTAACGTTCACTCACTCATAATGTTCTATTATACCAAATGTGATGAGGATCCTAATAGAGTGCTAAGTAGCTTTTACATATAAATGTTGATTTCATTCATCGTATCGTTCATCAAATCGCTTAGTTGTTGCTCGTCGATCCGAATGCCGCCTTTACGATAACGGTTCGTTGTTTCGGTTGTAGCAGCATCTTTTCCATTTACAGTTATACGGCTAATCGCTTGGCCGGTAATATGGTAGACAAAACGTGTCTTAGATCCACGGATTGTGAAGTCAAATTGCATACCATCGCATGTTGTTGGTAGGATAGGATCCAGAATAAGATCGCCGCCTTCATGACGAATACCCAAGCAGTTGGAGATCAATTGATTCATGTAGATCCCAGGACCGCTGGAATAGATTCTCCAACCGCCTTTAACCGCGACATCGCCCGTACGTAATTCGTTGAATCGTTCCTGTGCTTCATAACGATCATTGAACTTCCCATCGGAGCTGCTAAAGTAAGCGTTGCTCTGACGTAATTCAGCATTTGGCACGACGTTCCGAATGCCTACTGGATTAATCATGGCAAGACCTTTCCATGTTTCATCGGCTTTTCCGAGTTTCGCCATCGCTTCTACAAAACGGATGTGAGCATGGACGTATTGCAGACCGATTTCACGACCAAAATTGGATGCTTGTTCAGCTCGCTTGAAGTTTGTGCTTACACCACCGAGATATTGAGCGGGACGGTTCATCAAGCGTACACCATCCGGACAGTAGAGTTCTTTCTTAATAAGCTCATAGTGAGCTGCTGCTTGCTCTTCGGTTAGTAATTCACCGATCATACTGCGCGTCATCGGGAGGAGGCGATATTGAATGCCTGTCTTCGTATCTGTTGGATGTAGCATCAATTCAGCTTGACCTGGCTTTTCCATGTATACAAAACCTGGAATTACATCCGTGTTCAGCATATAGCGATTGAAGTCAGCTTGAATAGCAGCAGCATGTTCGCTTAATTCTACAGACATCGCTTCGTCAACTTGGGATAGCGCCCTAGCTAGTTGGTTGAACACTTGGTATGTTAATGCAACCGTCCAACTGCTGATCATATATTGTTTCAACTGTGCATTTGCTGGTTGAAGCGTATCATCCCAGTCGCCATCACCATAAGAAGATAAGTGTGTATCATGCAAGAAATGATTTTTAATATATTCGATTTCCTTTTTAGCATGATCATAGATCGTTGCTTTCTTCTCTGTTAGCTCACCTGTATGACGGATGGAATAAGGCACTTCTTCTTGAAGGATGCTGTAATCCTTGGTGAAATTCAGATAGTCGCTCAAAACTTTGAGTGGCCATACAATAATATCGCCATGGCTTTCTTCTTGTTGTATATGTTTGTACTGATCGAACATGAACCATTGCGGCCAGTTGCCTTCATCCTCATATTGATGAGAGAACACCACTTTGATGATGTCCCGTACCTCATTATACTTTTGAGTTGCCATAAAATATTCTGTTGGCCCTTGGCATACATCACGCGTACCCCATGCTGCACCGCCGTATTGTTCTAATCCGTGAGGGACAGAATAGTGCACTAACATATTGTGTGTATACCACCATGCCAGGGCGTTTACTTTTTGAATCTCATCGGTAAGACCTTCTGGATGATTCAGATTAAAGCCGTTCATAACTTGCTCATAAAATGCACGGTAGCTAGCAATTTCCGTGTCTACATCTGGAGTTCCAAATGGTAAGTCTCCACCATCAATTAACCCTTGTGCCGTCATATTCCATTCGTTTGTAGCAGATAGTTCAAGGACTACAAGTGAAGCCGATCCAGCATCCACCTGTTTAGACATCGCCGTTTCATCTTGTATTGTCATAGCTGTACCTGTAAATTTCATGCGATAGCAAAGGTCAGGCAACGTGTTTGCACTATCAGATGCTGCATCCGCACGTAATGTAAGTACAGAATCAGACTGCTCCATGTGATAAGGGGCAACGTATTCATTATTGTTCATCGATACTTGATTCGTTACGAGATAACGATAAGCTTTGCCGGAAGTAGAGCGAACTTGTAAGTGCAATGCCGGTGTGTTTACGGTTGTGAAGTTCGTAATGACGAGCATATCGTCTGCCATTTTGTAATACCAGCGAGCATAGTTAAAGCCCATTTCGAACATCGAAGGCATGGTAAGCAGGTGATACGCACCCTGGATTTCGATATAAATCCGTTGACCGGATGTTTTCATCACATTCAGAGCATTACGAGCATTCGTTAACATTTTATTGCAAGATGTATTTCCAACAACCAATTGGGAGTTGAATATACCATACATATAAGAAGTTGTTGTTAAGATATGATCGTTCAAGTGCGCGTTATCCCCAGTCATTAGAATGTGACCGTGTGGGCGCTCAACAAGCAATTCCTTGGACTTCAATACGATATGTTCGTGCGTATCGGTAAAGAAGGATAACAATTCTTCTCCTTGCCACTCTTCTTGGTGTCGGTTAGGGAAGAGACTCTTCACTTCTTCTAATGTCATGGATTCGGTTGTTAGCGGTGATCCGATATGTGGTGCAAGGTTTACCTTCGTTACAGAAGTGCTTGTTGTAGCTTGAATTCCGGATACCTGCGCCCATGCTTCTTCAATCTCTTTGTTGAATTCAAGAGATGTGATGGCTGCCTTATGATCCGGGCTGAAGAGGCCGTAAAATACAAACCGTGCAGTCCCATTCACTGTAACGCGCTCTGATTGCAATGCCGTGTAGGCAAATTCATATTGATAAACTTCATTATTTAATTGTGCTTGTTGAAGTGCAGCGATCTCATTCGTAGCTTTATAAGATAGGCCGAAGAATTGGAATCCATCCGTTGAGAAGCCCACAGCCTTCGTCAATGAACCTTGTTGGATATAAGGGAATGCGCCAGCTTGCGGCATGTTCTGACGTGAGCATACGACATAACCTTTCTCTGGATCTTCAAACATAGTATGGTCAATATATTGAGATAGGTAAGCTTCGTTTGAGCGTACAGCCCCTTGATCTGCTAGACCGATATCTTGTCCGTAGATGACATCAACAACCTCACCTTGCCCTTCAACCTGAACATCCCAGAACCAAATATTCATCGGTGTTAAAGTGAACGTAACAAGGTAGCGAAGGGATTCGAATGTGCCCTTAAATATCACTTGTGTATCCGTATAGCTTACTTCACTTGTGGATTGAACGCCAAGGAGTGGCACGCAGTTCATACCAGATTCATGGTGTACACGAAGATACAGATTATTCAGTGATCCATCTAATGGATTTGCGATCCATTGATTAATCATCATTTGTTTCATTCGTATTTCACGAATATCTCCGCTATTCATAAATGTAAACGCTAAGTTATTACTTTTTATTTGAAAATTTGAAGGGTTAATTGTTGTCATTTTTTCCACTCGCCTTCCTTACTTCGTTAAAGTGAATTTTAGTTCGGCAACGTCTCGACTGTTGCCGCCGATAAAGGCGAAGAAGTCACCGGAATCGCTATTAAATTCTAAGTTAGAATGATGATAGCGAAGCTGTTCTTCCGCTAATGTAAAGGTAACTTCTTGACTTTCTCCCGGCTCTAGTAAGATTCTGCTGAATGCTTTCAATTCTTTAACTGGACGTACTACTTCTCCGGATAGGTCACGAACATACAATTGGACAAGCTCTTCACCGGTCCGATCTCCCGTGTTGGTGACAAGTACCTTAATGGTCAAAGGCTGTTCCATGGTAATCGTTGATGAAGAAAGGGTTGCGTTGCTATATTCAAAGGTTGTATAGCTAAGACCAAATCCGAAAGGTAATAACGGTTCATTAGGCATGTCCAAGTACTGCGATACATAACGTATTTGTGCATCCGGTGCACCTTGTGGACGGCCTGTATTGAAATGATTGTAGTAGACAGGCACTTGACCCAATGCATATGGGAATGACATGGTTAACCGAGCTGTTGGATTCTGTCTGCCATATAATAAATCAGCAATGGCTGCTCCGCCTTCGGTTCCTGGATACCAAGCTTCAAGCAGGGCGTCCACTTGGTCGTAGACTCCGTGTAAGTCTAGGGGGCGACCGTTAAAAAGAACCGCAACCATGGGCTTATTCAACGACTTTAATGCGGTGATCAGTTCTAGCTGAACCTTAGGTAGAGTAATGTCTCCACGGCAACCAGCCTCGCCGCTCATATCGGAATGTTCACCTAAAGCGAGCACAATGACATCGGCATCTTGTGCGGTGACTAATGCTTCTGCCAATTGAGCTTCCGTCATCGTCTCGATTGCGCAACCTTGTGCGGTCTTGATATGCGTAGAGCCTACGAGATCAACCATACCGGTATACAACTGAACAGCTTCTTCTTTAGATCCCAACCAAGACCATGGGCCAAGAATATCTCCACTTTGAGAGAACGGACCAATCAAAGCGACTTTTTGCTCTTCTTTTAAAGGTAAAACGTTGTCATTCTTCAATAACACAGAAGATTTAGCGGCTGCATCTCGAGCAGCTTGACGATGTGCTTCGGATAAGATGAGTTTTTCTTCAAGCTCGATGCTTGCGCCACGATACGGATTATCGAACAGACCTAATTTGTGCTTCAGTGTCAAAATACGCAGGACGGCTTCATCAATGAGTGATTCATTAACTTGGCCGTTTTCAATCCATGCTTTTAGATGATTTTCATAGCAAAGCGTCATCATTTCAATATCAACACCAGCTTGGATCGCTTTATAAGCTGCTTCTGCTTCATTCACAGCAATGCCGTGAGGAATCATCTCTTTAACTGCGCCCCAATCGGAAATTAAGACACCGTCAAATCCCCATTCGTCTCGAAGCAGGTCCCTCATTAAACGGCGATTTCCAGAAGCCGGAATTCCATCGACCGTATTAAATGCGGTCATTACCATCTCGCAGCCTTCATCTAACGCAGCACGGTAGGCGGGGAGGTAATATTCACGCATTTGGCGTTCGGACATATCCACCGTATTGTAGTCACGACCGCCTTCTGCTGCACCGTAAGCGGCAAAGTGTTTCACACAAGCTGCTACACGAGAATGATCATCAGTTAAATCCGTTCCTTGGAAACCTCTTACGAAGGCTCGTGCAAATTCACTATTAAGGAATGGATCTTCTCCGGTAGATTCCATGACTCTCCCCCAACGTGGATCACGTACGAGGTCGACCATTGGTGCGAACGTAACGTGTACACCAGCGACTGAAGCCTCTTTGGCGGCTATTGCTGCGGTGTTCTCCGCCATATCCATATCCCAGGAGCAGCCGATCGCAAGAGGGACAGGAAAGATCGTTTTGTACCCATGAACAATGTCTGCCATGAATAATAGTGGAATACCTAGTCGATTATTTTTTAAATGGGCCTCTTGTACTTGAATGACTTCTTTAGCTCCTGTCAAACCTAATACTGAACCCGAATTTCGAACCGAATCATCTGAAACTCCCATAGCTGCCATAGGTCCTGTTATTTCGCCTTGGCTTTCTGAGCCTTCAAAAAATGGACCCGCTAACTGAAGTAGCTGACTGATTTTTTCTTCTATAGTCATTTGGCTTATTAATGAAATTAACTGTTGTTCCGACATATGTTTTCCTCCATTTTGTTAAGCCTCAAAAGCGATGTTCAAGGACATCCGAATATTATAGAAACGTTTCTATTATCACACAAAAACCATTATAAACACCTTTAATAGCGACGTCAACCTAGGTTTCTATAACTTTTTAAAGTGGAGAATCGTTTTGAATATCACGAATTATTCCACTTGTATACGATTACAGTATGTTATATAATGACTATCGAAACGTTTTAAATTAGTTGGTTGATCGATTTTGATGCGGAGTAGTAAACTAAATTGAAACGTTTCGCAAATTACTATCATGATTAGAGAGGAAGTTAAATATGCGTAAAAAAACAGCAGCAACCGTACTAGCATCTACTTTACTTGTTATGGGTATCCTTTCAGGATGCGGGTCAAAATCAGCAGAAACAACAGATAACTCCGGCAATAAAGTAACAACAATTAGTGTATGGGGGATGGGGGAGGAAGCGAAGTCACTTCCCAAAATGGCTGAACTTTTCGAAGCAGAGAATCCAAACATTAAAGTTGAAGTACAAGCGCTACCGTGGGATTCAGCACACGACAAATTGCTAACAGCTGTTGCATCAAAAAAAGGTCCTGACGTTGTACAAATGGGTACAACTTGGATTCCAGAATTTGCGAACGCAAAAGCATTGATGGATTTAACTCCGTATTTAGATAAATATCCTGGATTGAAACAAGACAACTTCTACCCTGGATCAGTTCAAACTGGAACATTTGAAGGTGCTTATGTAGGCGTACCTTGGTACATCGATACACGCGTTCTTTACTACCGTACAGATTTACTCAAAGAAGTTGGATACGATCAAGCACCAAAAACTTGGGCAGAAATGCAAGATGCAGCGAAGAAACTTGCTGATCGCGGTCAAGGAAAATACGGTTTCGCCCTTGACGTTAAAGAACAATCTCTTTCCTTTATGTTAGCTCGCCAAAATGGTTCTGAATTGTTCGATGCAGCAGGTAAACCATTATTTAACCAACCGGCTTTCGTAGATACTGTGAAATATATGAATAGCTTCGTTGAGAATGGCTCTGCTCCAGTGGATCTGGGTATTGATGCGATTCAAGGCTTCCGTGGGGATGGTGTTGCACCAATGTTTATCAGCGGACCTTGGATGGTTCAATTGATTAAAGATCAAGCGCCTGATATTGATGGTAAGTGGGCAACAGCGGTATTGCCAGCGGGTAAAGATAACAACTTCTCCTCTCTTGGTGGATCGAACATGTCTGTATTCCAATACACAGAGAATGCAGAAGCATCAGTGAAATTCGTTGAGTTCATGGCGAAACCTGAAACACAATTGAAATGGATGGAGTTAACTAAATCCCTTCCTTCTTCAAAAGAAGCTTGGAACAACCCAGTTCTTCAAGAAGATGCGA
Source organism: Paenibacillus sp. GCM10027629 (assembly GCF_042676425.1). NCBI lineage: Bacteria > Bacillati > Bacillota > Bacilli > Caryophanales > Paenibacillaceae > Paenibacillus > Paenibacillus sp. GCM10027629. The sequence continues at coordinate 188,352 of NZ_JBHTGZ010000010.1, forward strand.
ATTATAAAGTATTTGGTGAACAATTAAAAACGGCGGTTCCAATGCCTTCTACAAAACAATTTGAAGAAATTGCCCAAAGCTTTTTGAGTAGCTTTGAAAAAGTGTACCGTACAAAAGGTGCTGACGTACAAAAGGAAATGGACGATTTCAACAAGAAAGCTGAATCGATTATTAATAAGTAATAAGAATATAGACCAATGAAGCTAACCGGCTACAATAGCCGGTTAGCTCTCTCATTATTTGTTTACAGGAACCTGAGTAAAGGAAGTGACTAGGGTATGAAAGGTTTCACCTCGAGGAAGGCACCATATTTTTTCATTGCGCCAGCGATCATATTGCTCCTTGTGTTTTCATTATTGCCAATCTTCGTGGCTCTGTTCATTAGTTTTACGAATATGGACTTGGCTGGATTAGCAGACTATTCAAATTTGAGCTTTATTGGCTTTAAAAACTACATCAATGTGCTTTCGGACCCCGTTTTTTTAAAAGCCATTTTTAATACATTGTTTTACGTTATTATTGGGGTTCCTCTCGTTATTGTAACTTCACTTGGTGTGGCTTTATTGATTAACTTAGGTACTTCTAAAATCTTCAAAGTGTTTCGTGTTGTCTATTATTTGCCTTCTGTTACGAACGTTGTAGCGGTAGCGGTAGTCTGGACTTATTTGTACAACCCTGCATTTGGTCTGTTCAATTACATTCTAGAATCTATGAATTTATCTGCAATTCCGTGGTTGACCGATCCTACAGTAGCCAAATTATCATTGATTCTTATGGCACTCTGGAGAGCGGTAGGTTTAAATATGATCATTTTCATTGCTGCATTGCAAGGTATTCCGAAGTCTTATTATGAAGCTGCGCAATTGGATGGTGCCAATACGTGGCAACAAGTTACGAAAATTACGATTCCGATGCTGCGCTTTGCGATTTTCTTCGTATCGATTACGACGATGATCGGATGGCTTCAGTTCTTCGAAGAACCGTTCATTATGACCAAGGGTGGACCACTAGATGGCACGATGTCAGCTGCATTGTTTATTTATAAAAATGGTTTCCAATTGAGTAACTTTGGATATGCTGCGGCTGGATCATTTATTTTATTCATCGCTGTCATCGCGGTAACGTTGGTTCAATATAGAGTGCAAGCGAAAGAATCAGATTATTAAAAGAGTGGAGGTGAACCGATGAAAGGTGCAAATAAAGATAAATTATTTCAATGGGTGGCCGGGATTGTATTAACAATTGGAGGTATTATGTTTGTGCTTCCTTTTATTTGGATGATCTTATCATCCTTTAAGATGGAAAGTGAAGTTATTCTGATTCCACCAACATTGTGGCCGAAAGATTTTACTTTGGATAACTACACCAATTTATTTCAAAATATGAACTTTGCCGTGTATTTGAAAAATACAATGATCATCGTTCTTTTCTCATTCTTTGGAATGTTCTTAAATGCGATGGCTGGTTTTGGTTTTGCCAAGTACGATTTTAAGGGGAAAGAAAGTACATTCCTTATGGTATTGGCAACAATGATGATTCCAAGCCAAGTAACGATGATCCCGGTTTATTTGATCTTAAACAAAATGAATTTGACCGACACGATGCTGGGGATTGTATTACCTAGTCTCGTGGGGGCGTTCGGAATTTTCTTGTTCCGTCAGTTTATGACGACCATTCCAGATGAAATATTGGAAGCGACACGACTCGATGGAGCTAGTGAGTTCAGAATTTTCATGCAGATTATTATTCCGTGTTCGAAGCCAATTCTTGCTGTACAGGCCATTCTTGCCTTTATCGGTGGTTGGAACAGCTTCCTATGGCCGTTAATCATGGCAAATAATGAAAGATTATATACCTTGTCCGTCGGTCTCTCATTACTGAAAAGTCAGTATGGCGGGAATTTTGCCCTGCAGATGGCGGGCGCAACCTTCATGGTTATGCCAGTTATTATCATCTTTATTATTTTCCAGAAAAATATTATTGAGAATTACACGACTTCCAGTTCGAAATAATGTGAGAACTGAAGCGTGTTTATGAAACCTTCCTTTACAGATAGATGTAACAAAAAGAGCTGTTCCGACGTAGCGACTGATACGTGTGGAACAGCTTTTTGGTATTTTTCTGAGGCGTTTTTCCATTAATTTCACAAAATTTCCTTAAAAAATGTGCGTAGAATCACACTGTATTGTGTGAAAATAGTTATAATTTAAGTATGTTAATTTTTTCACAAAGTGGTGATGGAGGCGTGTTCAATGAAAAAAAAGTTGGTCATGATCGGCAATGGGATGGCGGGCGCACGTTGTATTGAAGAGATTCTAAAAAGAGATGCTGACATGTTCGACATCACCATGATTGGAGATGAGCCGTATCCGAACTATAACCGGATTATGCTGTCGAATGTCTTACAAGGCAAAACAACATTTAGCAAGATTAATATAAATGATTGGAATTGGTACACGGAGAACCACATTCAGCTGATCTCCAATGAGCGAGTAACCGAAATTCAGCGAGAGCAGCAGCAAGTCGTTACGAATCAAGGGAAGGTCATTCCTTACGACGAGTTGATTATTGCGACAGGGTCGAGCGCGTTCATTCTGCCTGTACCAGGGCATGAGCTGGAAGGTGTCGTCGGTTTCCGTACGATTGAAGATACAGAGCGGATGATGGATGCTGCGAAACAATACAAAAAAGCCGTCGTTATTGGTGGTGGCTTACTCGGACTAGAAGCGGCACGCGGTCTAATTGATCGTGGGATGGACGTACATGTCGTTCATTTGCTGCCGAATTTGATGGAGATGCAGCTCGATCGTGAAGCAGCGAAGCTGCTCCAGAAGGACCTCGAGAAGCAAGGTATGAAGTTCCTGATGGAGAAGAAGACGACGGAAATCTATGGCGATCAGCGGGTTGAAGGACTTAGATTCGATGACGGCACAAGTGTCGAATGTGATCTTGTCGTGATGGCGGTAGGGATCAGACCGAATGCTGCGATTGGGCGGGAAGCTGGGCTTGCTGTAGGTCGCGCGATTCAAGTGAATGATTACATGCAAACCTCAGACCCACAGATTTATGCGGTTGGCGAATGTGCTGAGCATCGTGGGATCGCTTATGGGCTCGTCGCACCACTGTATGAACAAGGGATTGTACTCGCGGATGTTCTAACAGGCAAAGAGACGGCTGGATACCAAGGTAGCGTTCTCTCAACACAGCTGAAGGTGGCCGGGTGTGATCTGTTCTCAGGTGGCGAAATCCATGAGAGCGATGATACGAAGGCGATTGTGGTGCAGGACCAATTGAAGGGTGTCTATAAAAAAGTGCTCGTCCGTGACAATAAAGTAGTCGGTGTCGTGCTCTATGGCGATGCATCGGACGGTACGCGGTTGTTCAGCATGCTGAAGAAAGAAGCCGATATTCAAGAGTATACGAGTGCATCGGTTCTTCACAAAGCCGGGGAAGAGTCGGGGATCGACGTAGCATCGATGAGTGCCAATGAGACGGTATGCGGATGTAACGGGGTTACCAAAGGCACAATTGTAGGAGCTATTCTGGAGCATGGATTAAGTACCTTCAACGAAGTGAAAGCCGTGACCAAAGCAGGCGGATCTTGTGGTAAATGCCGCGGGGTCGTGGAAGCGATTCTTGCTCATACCTTGGGCGACAAATTCGACGCATCGGCGGAAGTCACCGGCATGTGCAGTTGTACGACATTATCTCGCGATGAGGTGGTTGAAGCGATTCGTGAGAAAGGGATGCATACGCCAAAAGAAGTCCGTATCGTGCTCGGCTTCAAGCATGAAGAGGGCTGTTCGAAATGTCGTCCAGCGTTGAACTACTATTTGCGCATGCTGCGTCCGGATGAATATGAAGATGACAAAGCCTCCCGATTCGTCAACGAACGGATGGACGGCAATATCCAGAATGATGGTACGTTCTCGGTGGTTCCGCGGATGTACGGAGGGACGACGACACCGGAAGACTTGATTCGTATTGGTGAAGTGGCGAAGAAGTACAATGTGCCGCTCGTGAAAATCACGGGTGCGGCCCGTGTAGGACTCTTTGGAATCAAGAAAGAGGATGTGCCGAAGGTATGGGCTGAGCTCGAAATGCGTTCTGGTTACGCCTACTCCAAGTCGCTGCGCAATGTGAAAACTTGTGTTGGTTCGCAATTCTGCCGATTCGGTACGCAAGATTCACTCGGACTCGGCATTCGCTTGGAGCAAGAGATCGAGATGGTCGATACACCGCACAAGATGAAAATGGGTGTTACGGGTTGTCCGCGGAACTGTGCCGAAGTGTTAACGAAGGATTTCGGTGTCGTCTGTGTGGAGAACGGATACCAGTTGTATTTTGGCGGAAATGGCGGGACGGAAGTCCGGGAATGCGATAGCTTGACGACGGTAACGACGGAAGATGAAGTGGTGCAAATGGCGAAAGCCTACGTTCAATTGTATCGGGAGACGGGGATTTATGGAGAGCGTACTGCCCCTTGGGTTGACCGCGTTGGCGTAGACAAAGTACGTATGGTCCTCGAGAATCAGGATCAGGTCGAGAAGCTAGCTGCTAGATTTGAACTCGCCCGAGACACGTACCGTGAGGCATGGAGTGCAACGCTTGAAGATGAACAACGCCGGAATATGTACACCATTGAACAACGATAGAAGGGATGATCGCGATGAGTACAACGATGAATATGATCAAAGTTATCAAGCTCGAAGATCTTGCGATACAGATAGGCAAAGAAGTGCATGTGAAGGAGAAGTCGATTGCCATCTTTCGTCTATCGAATGGTGATGTCCGTGCGGTGAGCAACCGTTGTCCGCATAAGAATGGTCCGCTTGCCGAAGGGATCGTCTCCGGGGAATTCGTGTTCTGTCCGCTGCATGACTGGAAAATCTCGCTTGTCACAGGTGAAGTCCAGAAGCCGGATGATGGATGCATTGAAGTATATCCGACGGAAATTCGCGACGGTTACGTGTATCTAGGGGGGCTGTGATAGATGAAGGAACTCATTAACGTTATTAACAATGCAGGCGTGAGTAAAGTCGCATTGCTGAAGCGCAGCAAGGGGAAGTACTTGACTTCCTCGATGCTCGCAGGATTGTTCGTAGGTCTTGGCATCATTCTCATCTTCACGATTGGCGGGCTGTTATCGCCGGCGCATGTGCCGAGCACGAAGATTATTATGGGGATCTCCTTCGGCATTGCCTTGAGTCTTGTCATCATGGCGGGCGGTGAATTGTTCACGGGCAATAACTTCATCCTCACGGTCAGTACGTTAGAGAAGAAGACCACTTGGCTTGAGACAATGAAAATATGGTTCTATAGCTATATCGGTAACTTCGCAGGATCCATGCTCGTGGCAGCGATCTTCGTTGGTACAGGGCTTGCAACGGGTGGCGTTGCTGATTTCATCAACACGGTAGCGGGAGCCAAAATGAATGCACCGTTCCTCGAGTTGTTCATGCGCGGCATCTTGTGTAATACGCTCGTCTGTCTGGCGATCTGGTGCTCGATGAAATTGAAAGAAGAGACAGCCAAGCTCATCATGATCTTCTGGTGTCTGTTCGCCTTCATTACATCAGGCTTCGAACATAGTGTAGCGAATATGACATTGTTATCGATTTCGTTATTTATTCCGCATCCGGAGACAGTATCGTGGGCGGGTATGGCGGCGAACCTCGTTCCTGTTACGCTAGGGAATATCGTCGGCGGCATGCTGTTCGTGGGCATTGCATATTGGTATATTGCACGGGAAAAATAGAAGTAGGGCTGTACAGAGAGGCAATCCGGTGATGGATCCTCTGTGCGGCCCTTTTTTTGTTTGGTGGATGCTGCGGTTCACTGTGCGGATGGATGGTAGTAGTAGCTGTAGCCCGTCGTCTGAACTACTTCTATCCTGGATTCTTGCACTAACTTTGGATTAAATTCGCTCGAAGTGGCACCTATCCTGTATATTTGCACGGTAGAGTAGGGTTTTGAGCTCAAATGGTATAAATTCGAGTCTCTACGATGCGAGGATCCATGATAGAGCACGATAGTGAGCTCTGATGGATCACTATCATGCAGAGATCCAACATAGGCGTCATAGGGACAGGAGTGGGGGAGATGTATTTCAAAATACTTAATTAGTGGAGGAGAAGAGTTGTATGTTCCGCATACTTTCGTTCATCCATATCGCTCGACTACACCGCAATCCGCGCCGCGCCACATGCCAACGCCTGCAACGAACATCTGCACCCGCATCGCCCCACACCAGAGTCCGCCGCATCACACCTGCGTCTCACTCACACTCCCTTGCTCCGATCCAGCGCCGCCCCGATGGCCTCGGTAAGCCGTTGGCGACATGCCCGTGTACTTCTTGAACATCTTGTAGAAGTACCCCGGCTCCAAGTACCCGGCGCTGCGTGAAATATCGCTCGTCTTCATGTTGGTCGTCTTTAGCAGCTTCTGCGCTTTCTTAATGCGAAAGGCGTTCAGATAATCCGAGAAGCTCTCTCCCGTTTCCTTCTGGAACAGCTGCCCGAGATAGAAGGGGTGGATATGCAGCGTATGGCTCAACGTCTTGAGCGACAGCTCCTCTGCATAATTCGTCTGAATCTGGTTCAGGACCTGCTTCACGACGGAGCTAAATTCGTCGTCCTCGGTCGACAGGTAGTCGATGGCCGAATCCGCGATGAACTTGACATGCGCCGTCAGCTGACCAATCGTATGCGCGCGGAACAGGGCTGTGAACAGCTGCTTATAGCCGCTCGTCGCCAACTCATGATTCAGTTTATTGTCTCGCACGACCTGCTTCGTACATAGGATCAGTTCCACAGCACGATTATGAATATGTGCCGGCGTAATGGAAGCAGTCGATTGCAGCTCTTGGAACAGTTTATCGATATAGGCATGAACAGCCGACTTGTCTTTACCGAGCAGGAGGCGCTCATATTCGAAGGCATCCATCGAAGGCAGTTCCAGCTCCTCATCGACCGCAACGATATGATCGTAAGAGATAATGGCATTATCCGTATTCGTAAGGAAATATTCCTGCAGCCGTTTGGCATGCGCATAGCTCTGGGGCATATCCAGATAGCTCAGCTCCATGCTGCCAAGCGTGATAAATACATGCATGCCAAGCCGCTGCTTCAATTCCAATCGAATCTGCTCTAGCAAGGGCAGTGTCGCCGATAGACCTGCCTCTGCGCTTGCGCCAGTAATCAGAATAATCGTGTCGCCATCATTATCGCAGTAACTATAGCTGCCCTCCATCTTACGCGAGAGCGTCTGGCAGATGCGATAAGCTTCGCTATTCTGCTGTTCTTCCCATATCGAGGCATCGCTGCCATTCTCTGCAGCGGAATCCTGTACCATCTTCACCGTTGCAGCGGCATAGAAGGGGCGATCCACCGGGATCTCCAGGAACTCTAACCGATTCCGCAGTTCCGCGGGGTCGATATTCCCTGTAGCCCAACGCGCCATCACATTGTCACGCAAGATATCCAGTTGGTTCTGCACGATGGAGGCTTGCCGATCGGCTTGCTCGAGCTTTTGAACCGTGCTCATAACCGTCTCCGTCAACTCCTTGATGTTCACCGGTTTGAGCAGATAATTCTCAATCCCAAGGCGCATCCCTTCCTTGACGTAGCTGAATTCGTTATACCCGCTGAGTACGATGAACTTCATATGCGGATAGAGCGGCTTCAGCCGCTCGATCAATGCCAAGCCGTTCATATCGCGCATCATGATGTCGGTGATCAGAATATCCACCTCTGATCCCAAATGCTGCAGCGCTTCAAAGGCTTCTGAACCGTCATAAGCTTTGCCTGCCAAATGAAGGCCGAACTCTTCCCAGTCGATCACCGTTGTTAGACCTTGCAGAATGAATGGCTCATCATCAACGATAAATACTTTACGCATATAGTTCTCCTCCTTGGCTTGCTGGTATTTTCATCGTAACCATCGTGCCTTGCCCCGGAACAGACTCCACGCTAAGCCCATACGCAGGACCGAAGCAAATTTTAATCCGTTCATGGGTATTCATCAGTCCGATCGATTGACTTGCTGCATCGTCTGACACCTCGGTATTCAGCTTCTGCCTTATGAACTCCAGCTTCTCTGGCGTTATGCCACTGCCATTATCCTTGATCGTAATGACCAGCACATCTTCTTCGAGCACGGCCTGAATCCAGATCCGATTATCCGTGCGAGACATAATCAGTCCGTGCACAATGTAATTCTCAATGATGGGTTGGATGGATAATTTCAACACTCGAAGGCTCATGAGCTCCGGCTCGATATCGATTTCATACGAGAAGTTCTGCATGTAGCGAATGCGGAACAAGTCCAGGTAAAGGCTGCAATATTCGATCTCATTTTCGAGCGGGGCGATGGTATCGCGCCGAACGGAATACCGGAACAGCGTGGACAGAATATAGATCATTTCCCCGACGTCTTCGGCTTGGTAGGAGAGGGCCCGCATCCGAATTGCTTCTAGGGTGTTATAGAGGAAATGCGGCTTAATTTGCGCTTGAAAAGCGACTAGTTCTGCCTGCTTCTGCCGAATCTCCGAGACGTAGACACGGTCGATATAGCGAGTCAAATCTTCACACATATGGTTGAACCGATCTGCGATCTGGAAGAGCTCATCTTCCTTCTCCATCGTGATCCGCACCGATAAATCCCCATTCCTTAGCTTCTCCATCGCACGTACAACGGTCCTCGTACGCCTTGAGAAATTGACGATCGTAAAGTACGTGAGCGCCATCGCAGCCACGATGACGAGACTGGTTACGAGCAGCAGCGTATTCCGAAGGCCGACCATGCTCGCCGACATCTCGCTTTTCGGAATCACCCCGACAATCCAATACCCGAATCGGTTCGTCGTCTGCACGTTCACATAAGACGGTTCCTCGAATTGCTGGATGGATGCAGGTGCATTTAGCTGTGACAGGTATGGATATTTGGCGCCGTAGTATCGGTTCGAGGAATCGAATACAACGTTGCCACTTGGCGTTAAGACGAGCACATAACCTTTCATTTCGCTCCAATTGTTCTGAAACGCACGGTAGATGCCATCGGAGTTATAGTCGATAATGAGATTCCCGTCGGTCTCAAGCGTCGTCAAATTTGTAATGTTGCTAATGGTCGTGATGCTTTTGGGCGTAATGACATATTGATTCAGCATCGTTTGAAAATCGCTGTTCACTTGGTAATAATTTTGATTATCCTTCGTGAGAAGCAAGGTGAATTTCTTCTTGGAGCTGTAGAGTCCGATGGTCCGAATGTCGGAGAACGTATTTAATTGGATGCGGAGAAAAGATAATACGTCTAGCCGCCGAATGCCGGTATCGCTAAACCGTGTCAGACGGTCATTCAAATAGTCCGAGAAGTTATTCTTCAGAAAAGACAACGCATCATCCAGCAGGGTGGAGGAGCCATCTTGATAAATTTGCTGAATGATCTGCTGCGAAGCTGCATGGCGTGTATCGAAGTAGCTGCCGATGCTCGACAGCACATGGTTGTTCGAATCGAGCTCCTTCTTAATTTGATTATTGCTGAAATACGTAAAGACGAAGACGGATAGCGTCGCCAGCGACACGATGGTGATGAGGGAGTAGATCATCAAGATTTTATTGAACAACTTTTGTTTGAAATGCTTCTGGTAGAAATCGATCATCAAACGCATTGCTGTCGTACCCCTTTTTGTATACGCTTTCATGAAGAAGAATTCCTTCCTCTTAATATTCAGGAATCCCATCACTTATTGTACTGTCTTCGGAAAAAGAAAGGAATATGATCTTTGTTTTATCCACCTCGACTTTTGATTTGTTCACTTTAGATAGCGCTTACATTGCTGTAAAGTTAGGCATATCAACAAATGACGAGCTGAGGGGGGACAACATGAAAGGTTTATTGCGCTGGCTGAAGTTGGTTGGCCGTAACAAAGCTTTGCTCCTAATGGTGCTGCCGGGGTTCGTATGGTTTCTGCTCTTTTGTTACTTGCCGATGCCGGGAGCGTTAATTGCATTTAAGGACTATCAGTTCAGCCGAGATGGATTCTTAGCCAGTATGATCGAGAGCAAATGGGTCGGATTCAAAAATTTCGAGTACCTATTCAAGACGGAAGACGCTTATCTCATCGTGCGGAACACGCTGCTCTATAACGCAGCCTTTATCATTCTCGGGACACTCTTCGCCGTGCTTGTCGCGATTGTCATTAGTGAGATTGCGAATAAGAAGCTGGCCAAAATTTATCAGACGGGCATGTTCCTGCCGCATTTTCTATCGTGGGTTATCGTGAGTTATTTCGTATTCAGCTTTCTGAGCGTGGATAAAGGGGTGTTGAACCAGTTCTTAACCTGGATCGGCGCAGATCCGGAATTCTGGTATACGGAGACCAAATTCTGGCCTTATATTCTGATCATCGTGAACTTGTGGAAGGGTGTCGGGTACGGCAGTGTCATCTATTTGGCGGCGATCGTCGGGATCGACAAATCGTATTTCGAAGCGGCGATGATCGATGGAGCTAGCAAATGGCAGCAAATTCGCAACATTACGATTCCAATGATTACACCGATTATCGTAATTATGTTCATCCTTGCGGTAGGGGGAATTTTCCGGGCAGACTTCGGGCTCTTCTACCAAGTACCACGCGATACCGGCGCACTTTACTCAGTTACGAATGTCATTGACACGTTCGTCTATCGCGGACTTAAGGTAACGGGCAATATCGGAATGAGTACCGCGGCCGGATTGTATCAATCTGTTGTTGGCTTCATTCTTGTCCTGGTCACGAACTTTATCGTACGAAAAATCAATAAAGAACAAGCGTTATTCTAAATGGCCATGGTCATCCCGTGATTTATGGACCGACATCTTTAGCGAGAGGGGGAACTCCATTTTGGAAAATAGAACCGTCATCGATTCACACCCATCATCGAATAAACCGAGTGCACCGCGAAAGAAGCTGCGGAACATTCATCATCTGTCGCCTTTCTGGAATGCCATGGCGCATCTCGGGATTGGATTATTTTCACTAGCATGTGTCTATCCGTTCTTGTTCGTTGTCGTGCTGTCCTTCACGGATGAGACGGCATTAGCGAAGAATGGATATTCCATTATTCCGGAGAAGTGGTCCGTCGATGCTTATACCTACCTGTTCAAAACAGGTGATCAGCTGCTGCGATCCTACGGGGTTACGTTATTCATCACCGTCGTGGGGACGCTACTCACACTCGTGATCGTATCCCTGTATGCTTATGCGATATCCCGAAGCTATTTTCATTTCCGAGGATTTTTCTCCTTCATCGCCTTCTTCACAATGCTGTTCGGGGGCGGACTTGTGCCGTCATATATCGTCGTGACGCAAGTGCTGCATTTGAAGGATACCATGTGGGCGCTAATTCTCCCGATGTGTGTCAGTGCGTTCTCGATCCTCATCATGAGGACCTTCTTCAAGACCATGGTTCCTGACGCCATTATCGAATCGGGCAAAATTGACGGTGCAGGCGAGTTCCGCGTTTTCCTATACCTGGTACTGCCGATTTCGTTGCCGGGCCTAGCTACCATTGGGCTGTTCGCCGCCTTAGGTTATTGGAACGACTGGTTTAATGCACTGCTCTATATTGACGATGCGAGATTGCTTCCGCTGCAATCCTTGCTCATGAAGGTGGAGACGAACATACAGTTCATTCTCCAGAATGCGGGGGTTGGCGGTGCGGCTGATCGAACGGATATGGTCAGAACGTTACCGGCCGAGACGACACGGATGGCGATGGTTGTGCTGGCTACCGTTCCTATTATTTTCGCGTATCCATTCTTCCAGCGTTATTTCGTGCAAGGCTTGACGATTGGCGCAGTGAAGGAATGATTACGAAGATAGATGCTAAGATTCTTATAAAAGGGAGGAAGACAGAGATGAGAAAAAGTGTACTACTCGTATTAACCTTCATCATGCTTGCTTCAATCGCACTCGCAGGCTGCTCTAGCGGCAGCAATGACACAAAGTCCAGTGAGGGCACGAAGGACACAGGAACGACAGATACACAGGTTACGCCAGAGAAGAAAGAAGATCCAGTCACGCTATTATGGTATACAATTGGTGGACCGCAGAAAGACCAAGATAAAGTACTGACTGAGGTTAACAAATATTTGCAAGAGAAAATCAACGTGAAGCTGGACATGAAAGTCATCGATTGGGGCGACTATTCGCAGAAAATGCAAGTCATCGCCGCTTCGGGTGAGCCGTTCGATATCGCGTTCACGAGCTCATGGGCATTCAACTATGTAGAGGGAGCAAGAAAAGGCTATTTCTTGGAGTTGGATGACCTGATCAACCAACATGGCCAAGGCATCAAGGAAGTGCTGAACCCTGCGTTCCTCGAAGGTTCCAAGGTCAATGGTCATAACTATGCGATTCCGACGAATAAAGAGCTTCCAGCGCAAGCGGTATGGCGGTTCAATAAGAACCTCGTCGACAAATACAAGCTGGACATCACAAAGGCAACGACACTGGAGAGTCTTGCGCCAATGCTGAAAGCTGTCAAAGAGGGCGAACCGGATGTGTATCCGATTCCATCGAACATTGGTATGTTCCTTCCGTTTGATTTTGCATTAGAAGGCATTCCGGTTGGGGTGCCAATGAATACAACAGATTTCAAGATGGTGAATATTTGGGAGTCTGCGGAAGCGAAGCAAGTCTTCAAAACGATGCGCGAGTATTACCAAGCGGGCTATTTGCCGCCAGATGTCGCAACCAAGCAAGGTAATGATTTCGAGAAAACGGGCAAATGGCTCGTGGATAAGCAGCACACCGTACCGTTCGCCGACATTCAATGGACAGAAAGTATGAAGTATCCGATCGTCTCGACACCAATGCATGAGCCGCTCGTATTTAACTGGTCTGTAACGGGTTCAATGCAGGCGATTTCGTCCAAAACCAAATATCCGCAGCAAGCGATGGAGTTCTTGAACTTGCTGAATACGGATAAATATCTGCGCAACTTAATCAACAACGGGATTGAAGGCGTGCACTACAAACGATTGACGGAAGATACGTACGAGCCGATTCCGGATTCCGGTTACAGCATGCCGTCCTTTACGCTCGGCAACATGTTCCTGCTCGATAAGCTGAAGGCTGACCCGGCAGACAAGTGGGAGCAATACAAGAAATTCAATGATTCCGCGAAAAATGCACCGTTGCTCGGATTCCAATTCGACCCAACGAATGTCATGACAGAAATCGCGAACGTGAAGAATGCGGTCGATGAATTCGGTCCATCCTTCAACACAGGATCCGTGGATCCAGAGAAGATGCTGCCAAAAGCGATTGAGAAGCTGAAGGCGCAAGGCATCGACAAGATCATTGCAGAAGCACAGAAGCAGCTTGACGCTTGGCGCGCAAGCAAATAAGACGATCATCAGCAGGCCTTCTGCTGCGAGGGAAACAATAACCTTCGCGGCAGGAGGCTTTTATCATCTTATCTGGGCACAATTGGGAAATAGGCCCCCGTTTATATGATATTTGTCATACTCGTCACCTGACGTTCATGACTACTCGGCCAACACGACATTTTCTATAATGAAGATAGAATAGACCTGCTGGGTAGGTTCTCCCATGCGTGAATTGAGGAGGAAATGACACGATGACACATTCCCATGTCGCCCATTTGAAGAAAGAAATGATTCCCTATGAGAAGAGCAATATCAAGACGAGTATGAAGCAGATTTTAAATACGATTTTACCTTTAGTCCTGCTATGGATCGCGGCTTATGCCAGCCTGTCCGTATCGTACTGGCTCACGCTGCCGATCGCGATCGTCGCATCGGGCTTTGTCATTCGGACGTTTATTATTTTTCATGACTGTTGTCATCAATCCTTCTTCAAGAGCCGTCGTGCAAATGATATCCTCGGCACGATTACAGGCGTTCTGACGCTGGTCCCGTATCAGCAATGGAAGAACAGCCATTCCATCCATCATGCGACGAGCAGTAACCTCGATAAACGGGGCGTCGGCGATATGTGGGTGATGACGGTGGATGAATATGTGGCAGCACCGCTGATGCAGCGCATTGCTTATCGATTCTATCGCAATCCGATTGTTATGCTCGGTCTCGGACCGATTTTTATATTTGTATTGACCTACCGTTTCAACCGTAAGGGCGCGAAGCGCAAGGAACGAATGAACACGTACCTGACGAATGTCCTTATCGTAGCATTATACGCATTGCTGTGCTGGGTGATTGGTTGGCAGGCATTCCTCTTGGTTCAGGTTCCGATTATTTTCGTATCTGGTATGCTCGGGATTTGGTTATTCTATGTGCAGCATCAATTCGAAGACTCGTATTTCGAGCATGAAGACGAGTGGAGTTATGTACTAGCGGCTGTAGAGGGGAGCTCGTATTATAAGCTGCCGAAGCTGCTGCAGTGGATGACGGGCAACATTGGCTTCCATCATGTACACCATTTGAGCCCGAAGGTGCCGAATTACCTGCTGGAGCAAGCGCACAATGATACGCCGCCATTACAGCATGCAACGACGATTACGCTTCGTACGAGCTTGCAGTCACTGCGGTTCCGTCTGTGGGATGAGGAGCGCAAGACATTCGTAAGCTTCAAGCAGATCAAGCATTTGCTGAAGAATCCAGCTCGTGAAGCTGTGAAACCGGCTAATAGTCGTCGTCCAAGTGTTCAAGGCAAATAACTACGCCGCCATCGTTTGTGATAAGATACTTATAACGTATCTCGTGAACCTTAGGGAGGAGCAGCCTTGCAGAAATGGTATCAAATTTTTCACCGGAGTACGGGGCTTAGCCCTTATGTATGGGTCGTCTTTTACATTCTCCCGTTCTACTTCATATTCCGCTCCTCGTCTCCGTATGAGGTGGCGATCGGTATTATTATGATCATGGCCTTTTTTGGCTGCTATGTGCTGTCCTTTGTCTCCAAAGGATGGCTTGTCTATTTCTGGACGTCAATCCAGATTCTGATTTCGGTTACGATGACAGTGCTGTTCGGTTATGTATACTTTGGGTTGTTCCTGGCGTTCTTCATCGGGAATATTCATCATCGGGCCGGCTTTATTACACTCTATACGATCCACCTCATTACGACGCTTGTGACGATTAACTATGGATTTGCAACGAAAAATCCGATCATGATCACGCAAATTCCGTTCGTCTTGGTTAGTCTGATCGCTGTCATTCTCTTGCCTGTAACGACGTATTTCCGGAACAAGAGAGAGTTGCTCGAAGTTCAGCTGGAGGACGCCAACAAGCGGATCTCGGAGCTGGTGAAGCTGGAAGAGCGTCAACGGATTGCGCGGGATTTGCATGATACGCTAGGGCAGAAACTCTCATTAATTGGATTAAAGAGTGATCTGGCGGGAAAACTGATCGACAAAGACCCGGCAGGTGCACACGCCGAGATTCAAGACGTACGGCAGACGGCGAGACATGCGCTCAAGGAAGTGCGGGAAATGGTGACGCAAATGCGCGGGACGAGTCTCGAGGATGAGATGTTCCGCGTAAAGCAAATTCTGAAGGCGGCCTTCATTGAATGTCATGTTGAAGGGGACCTGAAACTCACCAATACATCACTCCTTGTTGAAAATGTGATCAGCATGTGCCTCAAGGAAGCCGTGACGAATGTAGTCAAGCATAGCAGCGCGACGCTCTGCAGTATTTGCATCATTCCTTCGCGAACGGAGCTCACGGTAAAAGTCATGGACAATGGCGTGGGGCTAACGAATGAAGCGATGTGCAAGCGAGGCAATGGACTGCGCGGTATGAAGGAACGGCTTGAATTCGTGAACGGCAGTATGGAGATTCGTTCTGAATCCGGGACGACCCTGATCATTCGCGTTCCGAATATCGTGAATCAACCGGAGAAGGAGGTGGTCGTATGATTCGAATTGTGATCGCAGAGGATCAGCGGATGTTGCTCGGCGCACTCGCTTCATTGCTCGATTTGGAAGAGGACATGGAAGTAGTCGGGCAGGCGAGCAATGGCGAAGATGCCGTGAAGCTGGCTCACCAATATCGGCCGGATATCGTCGTGATGGATATTGAGATGCCGGGCAAGAACGGACTCGAAGCGGCAGAAGAGCTCAAAGGCAGCGGCTGTAAAGTCATGATCTTGACCACCTTCGCGAGATCGGGGTATTTCGAACGGGCGATTAAGGCAGGAGCGCACGGTTACTTGTTGAAGGACAGCCCGAGCGAAGAGTTGGCAGATTCCATTCGCAGCATTATGGCAGGTCGTCGGATCTACGCATCGGAGCTCGTCGATGACGCGTATGGCGAGGAGAACCCACTGACGCAGCGGGAGAAGGAAGTGCTCGGCTTAATCGCGGACGGGAAGAATACGAAAGAAATCGCGACCCAGTTGTACATTACGCAAGGAACGGTACGTAACTATATATCCGTCATTCTCGATAAGCTGCAGGTAACGAATCGGATCGAAGCGATCACGCGGTTCAAAGAGAAGGGCTGGTTCAAATGAGAGGAGCAGGCATTATGCCTGCTTTTTTTGTATAAATGAACAGGATTTCAACAGAGATTGGAACTATTTAATATGATGAAATAGTTTAATAATCTTGTAACAATTTACCAGACGAACTATGATCGTATTGTGGCGTTGCAATAACATCCATAGGAGGTCAACATGGCAAAGAAAAGACCGAATATCTTGTTGATTACGAGTGACCAGCAGCATTGGAACACGATTGGAGCATTCAACCCGGAAATCTCGACACCGCATTTGGATCGACTAGTTGCAGAAGGAACGACATTCACTCGGGCTTATTGCCCGAACCCGACATGTACGCCATCCCGTTCTTCCATTATTACGGGGATGTATCCGAGCCAGCATGGCGCATGGACACTTGGCACGAAGCTGCCAGAAGAAGCGCATACGGTAGGGGAAGATCTGCAGCAGGCAGGTTATCGGACGGCATTGATTGGGAAGGCGCATTTCCAACCCGCGTATACTTCCGATGCTTATCCGTCGATTGAGTCGCAACCGCTGCTACAAGATCTGGAATACTGGAAGAAGTTCCAAGGCCCGTACTATGGCTTCGAGCAGATCGAGATGCTGCGCAATCATGCGCACGAGCATCTGGTAGGTCAGCATTATGCGATCTGGTTGGAAGAGAAGGGCTGCGAGAACTGGCGGGATTACTATGCACAGCCGACTGGCAAATTGACGTATGATGTGCAGCACAAGTGGGACATTCCCGAGGAATACCACTATAGTACGTGGATTGCAGAACGTACGAATGCGCTCTTGTCGGACTGCAAGCAGAATGATGAGAATTTCTTCTTGTGGGCAAGCTTCCCGGATCCGCATCCGCCATATCTCGTGCCTGAGCCATGGTCCAGCATGTATGACCCAGATCAGCTTACGATTCCTTCTGTCGTAGCGGGCGAGCATGACAACAATCCGCCGCATTTTAAGCTATCGCAAGAGCAAGGTCCGGACTTTTCCGCGTATTACGAGTCAGGGTATGGGGTTCATGGATTCCATAGCCATCTACATACGACAGAGCAGCTGAAGAAGGATATTGCCGTGTATTATGGCATGGTGAGCCTGATGGACAAATACATCGGTTCGATTCTGAATAAGCTCGATGAGCTGGGGCTTGCTGAGGATACGATCGTCGTATTCACGACGGATCACGGTCACTTTATCGGTCAGCACGGTTTAATTGCCAAAGGTGCGTTCCATTATGAAGATTTATTGAAATTGCCATTCATCGTCCGTTATCCGAAGGAAGTTGCCGCAGGCGCGACAAGTCATGCGATGCAATCACTTGTAGATTTGGCACCGACGTTCTTGAATTTCGCGGGGGTGCCGATTCCTGGCGCCATGACGGGGAAAGACCAGTCGGAAGTATGGCTTGGGAATCAGGAGAAGGCTCGCAACAACATAATATGCGAGTTCCATCATGAACCGACGACTGTAAACCTGCGAACCTATGTGAATGAACGCTATAAAATAACCGTCTACTGCAATCAAGAGTACGGCGAGATGTTCGATTTAGTCGAGGATCCGAATGAAATTCGCAATCTCTGGGATAGCTCAGAACACCGAGATTTGAAATCTAGACTGCTCATGGAGTTCATGTGGGCTGAGCTGGACAAAGATCCGATGTGGATGCCGCGGATTGCGGGGGCGTAGAGTCTAGCTTGCTATATTCATAGCGGTGTATGATTCCTGTGTTTTAGGGGTCTACACCGCTTTTTTTGAGTGTAGTACATTACAAAATTTAACATTATTTCTCCTCAAACCCAATAATGTTATAGATTCTAGAAAATCATCTATTTCCTGTTCATGTGCAAGAGCAAACGATAGAATTATTGGTATAATAATGTCAAACCATATCGAACGTGATAGAAAGAGGATGAAACTGCATGATACTCGTAAGTTCTTGTCTTGCTGGTGTAGAATGCCGGTATAATGCAACGCATCGCCTGGTAGACAAAATTCATGAACTTGTAGAACAGGGACGAGCCAAGATGGTGTGTCCGGAATTGCTCGGAGGGTTCCAGACGCCGCGTGAACCTGCAGAGATTGTGAACGGCACAGGCGAAGAAGTGCTGGATGGCCGTGCGAAGATCGTAGAGAAATCGGGGAGCGACGTGACCGAGCTCTATCTCCTTGGGGCGCAGCGTACCCTCGAACTCGCACGTGAGCTGCAGGCGACGATCATTGTACTAAAGGAATACAGTCCCTCCTGTGGTGGGAAAATGGTCTATGATGGCAGCTTCTCGAATACGCGGATGGTGGGTGTTGGGGTTACAACCGCGCTGCTAAGACGTGAAGGGTTCAAAGTCATTTCGGAGGAAGAATTTGTTGAGATGATGGTGTGAAAAGAAACATAATATAAGTTGAGGAGTGAATGGAATGTCAGAGCTCGGAACGAAGGACAATCCTTGGCAATTGAAGACGCCGCCATTAACATCGGAGTATCAGATGTACAAGGATGAGAAGGATGGACGAGAAATTATCGTCTGTACGGTTGGGAAGACCGTGCTGCATTACGATGCGCGGTGCATTGCAGATTTACATGAAATGCTGAAAGCTCATGGAGATTGGATGGAGCTCAGCAGCGCTGACGAACAGAAGCCGGCGAAGGATGGTACGGTGGAAGCTTGGGGGCGTTCTCTCGAGAATCCAGTCGGAGGCTGGTATGGTCTGAAAAAAGGACTTCGCGGACGCTTCGGCATGTACGTTCCGCCATTGATGGAAGCCCTAGGTCTTGCAGAAGTTGAGCATAACCCAAGAAATAATCGGATGCGTGCGCTATAAGACAATCACGATACGACAAAGAACACGACGACCTCTTCGTCGTGTTTTTTTGAGGGGGTTTTCCTGAGTTATCGTCTGCAGGTGAGGACAGTTATGCCGTTTTTGAAGTGTGATAAAAACCATTGACAAAAGGGCATGAAAACTATGTCGATGCATGATGTGTATGAGCAGATGTAAGGAGGGAAACATACCTCCATTTTTAATAGATTGGGAGAATACATAGGGGGAATCGAATGTATGAGTTCAAAGTCAATGAAGCACAGAAATGCTGGGCAGAAAGGGATGGGGCGACAACCGAGTATGAAAAGTAGGTTAAGCTTAATTCTCGTGCTAGGTCTTTTATTACCGCTCGTAAGTATGCTGGTCGTACCTGATACAGCGAGTGCTGCGACTGGAGTGATCAAAGAACAAAGCGCGATATCTACAGGGCAATTAACGAATGTTGCATTTGGAAATGGAAAATTCGTCGCTGTAGGGATGAATCGAAGTGTCTCGACATCTACCAATGGGGTGGATTGGAAGATTGTAAATCGGAACGTCAATGATCCGACTTTGACAACTATTACGTTTGCGAACGGGAAGTTTGTTGCGATTGATGGCACGACGAGCAATATTTATACTTCTGCAGAAGGTGAAAATTGGATCAGTACAGATATCGGTTATGTGCCTACGAAGCTCAAAATGGTGAAAAGCAAGATCGACCCGAATGGAATCGAAAGTGATACATTCTTCGCATGGCGTTCGGATTACGTGCAGGGTACGAATCCGCCAGCCTACAAAGTTCGGTTGGAATACTCGCTAGACGGCAGTACGTGGAAGAATACCAACATTACCTCTACCGATCATATCATGGGGATGCAATCTATAACGGATATTGCCTATGATACGTTTAATAAAAGAAATGTTGTATCAGGATTAAATGCTACGTTCTATTATTCTTCGAATTTATCTTCTTGGACGACGGTTACACTAACCCAGCTTGTCATCAACGAATTCAATTCGATGTGGCCTTATATGAACAATGTGACCTATTTAAAAAACATGTTCTTCACGTATGCGGCGGCCTTCCAGAAGAAGATGTTCACTTCAACGGACGGGACAAATTGGTCCGTGAATACATCTTGGGATAACAACCCGATTTATGGTGGCGCAGAAGTGGGACCGGTAGGGAATCGCCAATATGTATTGCTTGGGGATCAAGGGAGAATCTATTATACGAGTAATCCCACACCGCAACTCAAAGATTGGAGTGTCAGCGATACGAAGACATCCATGATGTTCGACAATATCGTATACGACGACGTTAGTAAAAATTACATTGCTTCCGGGTACGAAGGCATGGTCGTGTCATTGGATCTTAAGAATTGGAAGCTTCTAACGGGCAGCCTCCAAAGTATTGTAGATGATGGGAAGGGCACGTATGTTGAGATTGCGAACAATGGTTCTTTTGGATCAATCTATCAATCTACGAATGCTAAAGATTGGAACGAAGTTACGCCCTCGCGGATTCCTGGCCTAAATGCAGTTAACTACGGGAATGGGCAATTTGTTGCCGTGTCAGGAACGGGTAATGATGGAAAAGCGAAGATATTATCTTCCAATGACGGAGTCGTCTGGGGGGAAGCGAACAGTCTTAATGAGTCGTTAACAGGCGTCGCGACTGGCGCAGGAAAATATGTCATGGTCTCTGATTATGGGACGATTTATAGCACAGCAGACGTGAGGGCGGCAGACAAGAGTGCCTGGTCGAAATATACGAATGTGGACTACAGCTTCAATACGGTTACCTATCTGAATAATCAATTTATCGCGTTAGGGACGAAATATGATAGCAACTATAATTTAGAGAAAATTGTGGTTGCTCGATCATCAGATGGAGAGACGTGGGGCACACCGCTTGAGGTTGCTGCTCCGGATTCCATCATGACGGGCATTGCTTATAGCGGAAGTCAGTACGTCATGGTAGGTCAGAATCCATCTACAGGCAAAGGGATCATCTACAAATCAGCAGATTTGACGACATGGAATCCGATTTCTGTGAATGCTGGTAGTCTAAATGACGTTGCCTACGGTAATGGGAGTTTTCTGGCAGTAGGTAATGCTGGTGAAATGATGTCGTCACCCGATGGAACGACATGGAGTAAGGAATCCTCTAATTCAGCATCCAATTTGAATGGCGTTGCCTATGACGGTGTGAACTTCAACATTGCAGGTAGTAATATGACGAGAATGACTGTATCCTTAGGTCCACCTGCTGGCGCGCAGAGTGCCACAGCTGCAGCTGCGACTTTGACACCGACAGCAGGTCAAGATGATGAGATCACTTTGACGGTGCTAGATTCGGCAGGCCATACAGACGCCGCTTTTGACGGCAATAAAAATGTAACGATAACAGGTACGCAGCCTGCGCCGAATGGTTCGTATGGCAGCTTCCATGGAACGCCGTTAGCGGCAGTACTTAGTGCGGTATCTGTAAATTTTGTGGATGGTGTCGCGAAAGTACAATTGAAGCTGAATTTTGCTGCTATTCAGAGCATCGGATTCCAGATCGAGGGCGTGGCTGCTCATGCGACGAATGTATTGAACATGGCACCGGTCGCAGGCAGCGCAGCATCGATGAAGCTGACGCAAGATATTACAGCACCGTCCGTGAATGGCGGAGCCTTTGCGAATCAGCCTGTGGTGACACTATTGGATGCCTTTGGCAACCCATGCAATAACGACAATGGCACCGTCGTATCTGTATCGAAGAAGGATGCAGGGGCGTGGACGCTGTCAGGAACTTTGAACGGAACAGCAGCTGCAGGCGTCATCGCATTTTCAGATCTTGGTGCGACGAATGATGAGGGCGTTACGGGCACGCAATTGCAATTCAAGGCACTAGGCTTGCCTGATGCTGTGAGTGCCGTCGTGAATCTTCCGGCACCTGCTGGGGCGCAGAACGTAACCGCGGTGGCTAAGGATGTCAATCCAGGCGTTGGTGTGGATAATGATATTACTTTAACGGTACGCAATTCCCTAAATAAAACAGATGCTACTTTTAACGGAGCGCATGACGTAACAGTAACGGGATATGTGCAAGCACCGAATGGGTCGTATGGCAGTTTGGACGGGAAGAATCTAACCGCTTCAAGTAGTACGGCGTCTGTCACTTTCGCGGGTGGTGTTGCACATGTGAAATTGGCATTGAACAAAGCAGAAGCACAGCCGATTCATTTCAGTATCGCAGACGTAGCGGTACCGGGTGCGAATACGATTAGTATAACGCCAGTCGCAGGCAATGCAGTCGCGATGAAGCTAAGCCAAGATGTGACCGCACCGACCTTAAATGGTGCAGTTTTTGCCCAACAGCCTGTATTAGAGTTACTCGATAAATACGGGAACATTAGTACGAATGATAATAGCACAGTAGTAACGGCATCTCAGAAGGATGTTGGCTCGTGGACCTTGACAGGCGACGCAACAGTTAAAGCAAAAGCTGGAATCGTGAATTTCAACAATTTAGGAGCGACGAATGATGAAGGCGTCACCGGCGCACAACTGCAATTCAAGGCGGCGGGTATGTCTGATGTGATGAGCACAGTAGTGAATCTGCCGGCACCTGCTGGAGCACAGAGCGTAACCGCTGCAGCTAACAACATCAATCCAACCGTAGGCACAGATGTTGAAATCACATTAACGGTATTAAATTCGTTAGGACATACGGACAAGACATTTAATGGTGCACAGGATGTCATTGTGACAGGTTACCAGCAAGCACCGGATCAATCGTATGGAAGCTTCGAGGCAACGGAACTAACCGCGTCGCCTAACACAGTCAGCGTGACTTTTGTGGATGGTGTTGCAAAAGCTGACTTGAAGTTGAACAAATCAGATGCGCAGACGATTGACTTCCGCATCACTAGCGTTGCGAAGCCGGATACGAATTCGCTTGTCCTGACACTGGTTGCAGGCAACACAGCATCCATGGAGTTGACGAAGGATGTTGCTGCCCCGGCAAGCAATGGTGGCGCATTTGCGATTCAGCCTGTTGTAACGTTATATGATAAGTACGGCAACGTGAACGCTGGCGATAACAGCACCGTCGTGACTGCATCGATCAAGGATACAGGCACGTGGAAGCTGACAGGTCCAATGGTAGCGACAGCGCAAGCAGGCATTGTCACATTCTCGGGGCTTGGCGCAACGAATGAAGCGGAAGTCATTGGAGCACAATTGGCATTCAATGCGGCCGCTATGCCTGAAATATTAAGTGCAGTAGTAGATCTTCCATGGCCTTCGCTTATAGCACCTAGCATTGAGTCCGTGACAGCAGGCGACGGACATGTTCTTTTACAATGGAGTGCAATGTACGGATCCGTAAGTTATGCCGTCTATCAGAGCACTGATGCAGGCGTTTATGATCAGGAACTTGTGGTGGTAGACAGCTCGGTAACGAGCTACGATGCGGTAGGACTGGCGAATGGAACAACGTATCATTTCGTGGTCAAAGCAATTAACCCTGGGGGCATCAGTACAGCGTCCAATGAAGTTAGCGCAACGCCGCAAGTGCCAGCACCGGGTGCACCGATTCTACTACCAGCTGTAGCAGGGGATATGCAAATCCATTTGGATTGGAGTCCAGTAGACGGCTCGACAGGCTATAAAGTGTATCAAAGCCGAACACCAGGCGTATACGATACGGAAGTCGCTTCCGTTACAGGCGCGGTATACAGCTATGATGTCACGGGACTGACGAACGGGGAGTCCTACAATTTCGTTGTTAAGGCGACGAATCCAGGTGGGGATAGTGCGGCATCAAATGAAGTCAGCGCGAAGCCTCGGACGATTCCGGGAGCACCTACGGATGTTAAGGCGATAGCAGGGAATGGTCAAGCAACCATCACATTCAAGGCACCGACAGATGACGGAGGAAGTTCTGTCACGGGTTATGAGGTGACGGTGTCACCGGGCAATGTCGTTGTAGCGGGTTCGAACAGTCCGATTACCATCACAGGGCTTGTGAATGGGACGACTTATACGTTCACAGTCCAAGCTATGAATAGTGCAGGTAAAAGTGCTGCTTCGCCAATATCGAATCCGGTAACACCGGCAGCGCCTACAAATGGTGGAGGGAACAACGATGGAGGAAGCTCCTCTTCCCAGCCAAGTACGCCTGTTCCATCAGACAACCTCGTGGATGTTCTTATTAACGGCAAAGCGATTCATATTGGTAAAGTAACGAAGAAACAAGTGAATGGGCAGACCGTCACAACAGTGACATTGGATCAGAAGAAGCTGGAGGAAATGATGGCGTCGGAAGGGCATGGGGCGGTTATCGTGATTCCAATATTCAATTCCGATGTTACGATTGGTGAGTTGAATGGTCATCTTCTTCAAATGTTGGAAAAGGCAGGAGTTACCTTAACCCTTCAGTCGGAGAAGGGATCTTATACGATCTCCGCTAAGCAACTCGGAATGAATCAGTTAGCCAACCGATTTGGGAAAGATGTTGTGCTTCAAGATATCAAAGTGCAGATCGAAATAGCCGTACCAAGCGCTGATACATTGAAAAAGATACAACAAGTGGCGAGCAAAGGGGCATTTACACTGGTAGCAACACCGCTCCAATTTACAGTCAAAGCGTTCTATGGAAGCAAGAGCGTAGAATTGTCTAAATTTGATAGCTATGTGGAGCGGACAATTGTTCTATCTGACGTCGCAGATCCGAATCGGATCACGACTGCTATTGTGATTGAAGAAGACGGCAGCGTACGTCATGTGCCAACGAAAATTGTGCGTAAGGATGGTAAGGTTGTTGCGATCATCCATAGTCTTACGAATAGCACGTATGTTGTCATCTGGCATCCGGTTGAATTCATGGATGTGGCACAGCATTGGGCGAAAGACGCGATTACCGATATGGGATCACGGATGGTGGTCCGGGGTGATGATGAAGGTCGATTCAATCCTGATCAAAAGATTACACGGGCAGAGTTCGCTGCGATGCTCGTGCGTGGATTAGGCTTAAAACTTGAAGGAGGTGAATCGGGATTCAAGGATGTGTTGGTGTCGGATTGGTACCATGAAGTTATTCAGACGGCTTACGTCTATCACTTGATCAGTGGCTATGAAGACGGACAGTTCCGTCCGATGGACCAAATCACAAGAGAACAAGCGATGGTTATGATTGCGCAAGCGATGAAGCTTACCGCACTAAGCACGAACTTGCCAAAACCTTCGAATGAAGAAATTCTACGTGCCTTCGAAGATAAGAATCAAGCCTCTTCTTGGGCAGTGAACGGCATTGTAGAGAGTTTGCAGGCAGGAGTCGTCTCTGGCCGCAGCAGTACACAGCTTGCACCGCAAGCAGCCATTACAAGAGCAGAAGTTGCGGTTATGCTTGAACGATTTCTTCAGAAGTCTGAATTCATCTAATAATAGGGGTTATCCTTTGAGCGTTAAGCGCAAAGGGTAACCTTTTTTCTATGTACAGGAAAAATAAGGTGATTCTCGAATATAGCATAGGGGATAGGGAGTAACGGCAGTACGTCCATCGAAAGGGGAGATAGCGTTGAAGTTCGCCGCAATTGGAATGTTGTTGTTGACGTTGGTGATGTCTTCTTGTACGAGAGAGGCAAGACAAGAGCACCTTACGAGACAGGTCGAAAATCAAACTGAATTGCCATATCGAGTAGAGGTTGCAGCCGATCATTTAGATGTCCCATGGGAGATGGATGTGGCGAAGGACGCTCGGATCTTTATCGCTGAACGTTCCGGCCGAGTGCGTGTGATGGTGGATGATCAGCTTTTGCCAGAACCCGTGATTAATCTTGCTGAGGATATTCATCAAGAAGCGGAGAGTGGTCTGCTCGGACTGGTGTTGGATCCAAATTTTGAGCAGAACCGGTATTTCTATGTGTATCATACCTATGACAAGAATGGAGCTTTGTATAATCGGGTTCTTCGTCTGAAAGAACAGAATAACCGGGCTACGGTCGATCGCATTCTACTTGATGGGCTAGGAGGTGGGACGTCCGGCAATCATAATGGCGGTCGGATCAAGATCGGTCCAGATGGTAAACTGTATGTGACGATGGGTGAGCAATATCAACCAGAGCTCGCGCAGGATCCGAACGTTCGATCCGGCAAAATATTGCGCATCAACCTGGACGGATCGATTCCGGCCGATAATCCGGTGGCAGGGTCGCCGATGTACAGCATGGGCCACCGAAACCCGCAAGGCATAGCTTGGCATCCCGAGACGGGAAGGCTATATGCTTCAGAACACGGGCAATCGGCACATGATGAGATTAACCTAATTGAAGCGGGCGCCAATTATGGTTGGCCAGTCATTGAAGGTGACGAGACATCGCTTGAGCATCCGGCATTCAAGATGCCGATCATTCATAGCGGGGACGAGACTTGGGCGCCGTCGGGGATCACCTTCGTCTCGCAAGGGCCATGGAAAGGGCAACTGCTCGTTGCGAACCTTCGGGGGCAACAGGTGTTGAGCATGACGCTCGATGATAGCGGCGAAAAGGTTGCGAATGTGCAGTCCTTGTTCCGCAACTACGGAAGAATCCGCAACGTGTACGAGGCGCCAGGCGGCGTGCTTTACTTCATGACGAACAATCGCGATGGCCGAGGGAATCCCCAAGAAGGGGATGACAAGCTGATTCGGCTTGTGCCGAAGGGGTAAGGAGTAGGAGTTGGTTAGCTGCACCTATCACTGCATCAACGAATGCATAAGTGAGGGAATATTAGTCAAATTTTTCGTAATTTCTCGAAAACGTAGTACAATAGTGTCATACATACATCAATCACGACGAGGAGGATTTCAATTCCCATGAGTTACGAGACATATTTCCAAACCAATAGAGAAAAGCATCTAAGCCAACTGCAAGAGTGGCTCTCGATTCCGAGTATTTCCGCATTATCCGCGCATAAAGAAGATGTGAACCGCGCAGCCGAATGGCTTGCCAACCACCTGAAAGAAATCGGACTTGAGCATGTAGAGGTTCATCAGACGAAAGGTCATCCGATCATTACAGCCGATCATCTGCATGCGCCGGGCAAACCAACCATTCTGGTCTATGGCCACTATGACGTTCAACCGGTCGATCCTCTGAACTTGTGGACAACACCACCATTCGAACCAGCGATTCGTGACGGCAAGTTATATGCACGCGGTGCAACGGATGATAAGGGGCAGTTGTTCTTACATGTGAAGGCAATAGAAGCGATTCTGAATCAAGAGAAGCAGCTTCCGGTCAACATTAAGCTCTGTATCGAAGGGGAAGAGGAGATTTCGAGCGCAAGTCTGCCGCCTTTCTTGGAAGCGAATCGGGAGAAGCTGGCTGCGGATGCGATCCTCATCTCGGATACATCCTTAATGGAACCGGGCAAACCAGCGATCAGCACAGGACTTCGTGGACTTTGTTCCCTAGAGGTAGCTGTGAACACAGCGAATACGGATCTTCATTCCGGTACTTATGGTGGCGGCGTGCCGAACGCGCTTCACGCGATCGTGTCATTGCTGGCAACACTGCATGATGAGCAAGGCCGCATCGCGGTAGAAGGCTTCTACGAAGGTGTACCAGAGCTATCGGCAATGATGCGCGAGGAGTTCGCGAAGCAAGGGCTGAATGAAGATGCACTTACGAAATCGCTCGGTCTCGATACGCTATATGGTGAAGAAGGCTACACGTTCGTGGAACGTGTTGGCGCTAGACCGACGCTTGAGCTTAACGGTGTCTACGGTGGATTCCAAGGGGAGGGGACGAAGACCGTCATCCCGAAGGAAGCGCATGCGAAGATTACTTGCCGCTTGGTGGGCGATCAAGACCCTCAGGACATGCTCAATAAAATTAGAAAACATCTGAACGCACACATTCAACCGGGTGCTACGCTAACGATTACCGATGGTGAGAAAGCTCGCGCATTTAATATCGATCCGACGGATCGCGTGCTGCAGGTTGCTGCAGATGCCTATGGCACAATCTATGGAACTCGCGCGTTGTTCACGAAGGATGGGGGGTCCATCCCGATTGTGGAGACATTCTCCCGTGTGCTCGAAGCGCCGGTCGTGATGATGGGCTTTGGCTTGCCAGATGAGAACCTGCATGCACCGAATGAACATTTTAACCTCGAGAATTTCGATAAAGGTTTACTCACTATTGTTGAATTTTTGAAAACAGTCTAATCAAATCACAAAGCCGTCTTGGAGAGATCCGAGGCGGTTTTTTATTTGAGCGGGTTAATCAAAGCAGCTTCCGGGTTCGTCCGGAAGCTGCTTATTGACCGTTTATGAATGATGCGGAGAGGAGATGAGAACGGGAACTTCCTGCAGAATATCGTCATGCTCCACCATCCAAGCTTGCAATGCTGCAGCTAATCGGTGAAGATGTTCCACATTCGCTGGGTGCTTGGATACATCCGTCGTCTCCCAAGGGTCCTGCGCCAGATCGAATAATTGAAGGTATTCCGTTCCTCGACCAGAGCTCGCGGATACGTAATAGCGAATCAATTTCCAATGGCCATCCTGAATCGTCCGCTGAATGTCAGCGTAGACCGAACCGACGACGTTCTTCGCTCGCAGCTCGTCTTGGAGCAGGGGAACCATGCTGGTTCCGTCGGTTACCGGCTGGGGTATGCCACATAACTCGGCAACCGTTGGGAAGATATCGATATTGCTGGTTAGTGCTTGTACCTGCTTGTCGCTCGGAATGCCAGGTCCTTTCATTATGAGTGGAATATGAATGCTGTGCTCGAACATGTTCTGTTTGCCCATTAGGCCATGCTGACCGATCGCAATGCCATGGTCCGCGGTATATACGATGATGGTGTTATCTTCGATGCCCTTGGCTTTGAGCGCCTGGACGACTCTTGCGATTTGGGCATCCATATGCGTAATCATGCCATAATAATCGGCGAGATGCCGGCGTATTTCATCCTCGTCTCGCGGCTTCGCGGCCAGATGCTCATCCCGCACATCCATGTCCCCGTTATCGAATGGGAAGGCGGTGCAGTAATTCGGCGGCAGCGGAATCTCGCCAGGCAGATACATGCTGGCATATGGCTCCGGTGCGGTACGTGGATCATGCGGCGACGTATAAGCTATATAGAGATAGAACGGTTTATCCTCTGCGTAATGATCTACGAACTGCACGGCAGCATCGGTGAACAACTCCGATGAGAACCCGTCTGCAATATATTCTTTTTCCGAAGGATACACGCCAGTTGGATCAAAATCCTGAACAGGCACTGCCGTGTGGTCGCTCATGCCGCCGAAGAACAGCTTGTCACCGCCGGTAAAGCTGCGGGCGAAGCTGGGCTTATCGTTGTGCCATTTGCCGATGGCATGGGTGACATAGCCGGCGTTCTTCAGCGCTTGTGGCATGAGCAGGACATCGGATCTTAGCGTGATTGCATGATCCCAATTGGTGACATCGTTGCCGATCATCGAACGGAAGATGGACAGGCCAGAGTTAACACAAGCTCTGCTCGGCGCACAGACGGCACCCGTCAGCCCTCCGAAAATATGGGTGCTGCAAAATGACGTTCCTTCCTTGGACAGCGTATCAAGCGTAGGTGTGAACACATCCTTATTTCCGAAAGCGTGAATCGACTCGGCACGATGGTCATCAGCAATGATGAATACAACATTCGGTTGCTTCACTTGACTCATGTGACTGCTCCTCTCTCATATCATGATTTGATGGAAGATAGACTCGAACACACTATAGCCCCCACAAATTACCAGAGATTAATCTGTGTGTCAAGGTTTTATGCCCGTTGCTTTTTTTGTGCATAATGCCGGTTACAAGATTACATTCCATCCAACCAATGTTATAATTAGAACATACATTCGAGTCGGTTGACGACCTTTGAGGTGTTCAAATTCTAATGACGAATCACAATCATGAAGTGAAATTTGCAGAAATAGAGATCGACCAAGGGGAGACGCAGAACTCGGGGCTTTCAATACCGTCGCGCCCACAGACATCTGCGATCGAACAAGGATCGAAGAATCAGGAAACCGCGGCACCAGCAGCGATCCAAGAAGCGAAGAATTACCCTACGGGGGAGCAGCGATTTCTGGAGCGGGCGAGACAGATGGAGCACCATGTTGAAGCGGAAGTGCCGTTCGTTCCTTTTATGACGTATTGGCCGACGTATGCCAACATGAATGAATCGCAGGCCAAGTGGTACTATTATTGGCGGAACGAGGTGCGAAGCGGGAGGTATCCTGAGTCGGATTTATCGTATATTTTTCTCCACATCTATGAATTGATTAATGGCGTAGGCTGGCAGGAGCCCATGGAAGGGTACCGGGCATTGCTTGCGTTATGGGATGCATACCGAGCCCAATATGCGAAGCTTAACTTCTATATCGTGGACTGGGTGTCGGACTTCGTGCTTGTACATCGGCTGGATGTTTCTTTTCAAGACATCATGCGTCGCTCGACGTACGGCTTGAATGGGGAGCTGCTCGATCTGGAATTGATGCGCGGACTGCATGCGGAACCGGTTGACGTCTCCTGGGATATGCTGCAGAAGCTGTCCAATTATAATGTGCAGCAGAGCAAGTTCTATTTGGGTGACGGTCAGGTTCATATGGAAGCTTATGTTCCGCGCGTGGTCACCCTTGTTGACGCTTATTATCGGAAGACACAGGGACGCAGACTGATTGAGATGTTCCAGCCGGGCAAAGAAGTGCAGCGAGAGCGATATCTATTCGGTAGTGCGGTGTATGATACGTCGTTATATGGCCGAACGCTCACGGTCCATGCCGTTCAGATCAGCGAGCATAAGCTTTTTCGGGATTTCGTAAGCCAGTTGATTCGGTATTGCGAGAATCAGCTGCGTGATTTATGCGGCTATAAAGGGAAGTTGAGAGGTGTGCGAATCGACGCTGCACTAGAACCACTGATTACTCGGGCGCTGCAGACGGAATTCGAACGGCAGGCTGCCCTGGAGCGAGTGGAGTCGGAGGTACAGATCGATACGGATCGATTGCTGCAATTGCAGCGTGATTCCGATCATGTGCGTGAATTGCTGACGGTAGAGGAGGAGACGGTTCAGGAGTCGGACCGCGTATCGGTGGGTGAGACGAACGTGGCGATAGAACCGTTGAACGTCGATACAACGCAGCATGAGGTCTCTAACTGTGTTGAGCCAATGGCTAAGACTTCAGCCTCAACCCCTGAACTAGCGGGCAGCGAGCATCTGGATGATAGTTGGCAAGCTTTCCAAGCAGCATTGACACCTGCTTATCGTGCGGCTTTATCGGCCTTGGTTCAAGGGATGTGGGATACGGAAATGTTCATGATCGCACGTGAACATAGCACGATGCCGGCACTCTTGATTGATGGCATGAATGATTTGGCGATGGAGACGATTGGGGATTTGATCGTGGATGGTGATGTCCTCGTTGATGAATATATCGATATGCTTAAGAATCTATTAGGGTAAGGTGATGAAATGCAAGAGATTAGAATCCCGAGGCGTGTCACAACAGCGCTAGTCAATTCCTTAACGGCTGGTGTCGTGCCGCGTATTGGGCTAGAGCACGTAGCGGTCGGACGCAAACCGGAGATCGAGGCGATTCTATCGGATCTGGATAATATCGCAGAGGGCGGGGCAGCGTTCCGCATTATCTCAGGCCGTTACGGAAGCGGCAAGAGCTTCCTGCTGCAGACGATCCGTAACTATGCGATGGATCGTAACTTCGTGGTCGCGGACGGTGATTTATCCCCAGAGCGGCGGCTCGTCGGTACGAAAGGGCAAGGTCTGGCTACTTATCGTGAGCTCATGATGAACTTGTCCACGCGTACTAGACCTGACGGCGGGGCACTCGAGACGGTGCTGCAACGATGGTTCGGTGCACTTCAACAGCAAGTCATGCAGGAGAAAGGTCTCGCGATGGATGATCCTGCCTTGAATGCCGAAGTGGAGCAGCGCATCGTCCACGTCACGAACGAGATGCAGAATATGGTGCATGGGTTTGATTTTGCTCGCGTGCTATCGGCGTATTGGAATGGATATCGCATGAGTGACGATGAGCGGAAACAATCGGCTATGCGCTGGCTGCGCGGCGAATACCCTACGAAGACGGAGGCGAAGCAAGCGCTGGGCGTTGGTGTTATTATCGATGACGACAATTGGTATGATTATATGAAGTTATGGTCGGAGTTCACCGCGAAAATCGGTTATGCAGGATTGCTCCTATTCATCGATGAGGGCGTCAATTTGTACAAAATATCGAATAGCATTTCCCGTACGAGCAACTACGAAAAATTGCTGACGATGTTCAACGATACAATGCAGGGCAAAGCAGAGCATCTCGGCATCTATCTGGGCGGCACGCCGCAGTTCGTGGAGGATCAGCGTCGGGGCTTGTACAGCTATGAAGCATTGCGTTCCCGCCTGATTGAAGGTCGATATGCGAAAGACAAATTACGTAATTACGCGGGGCCGATTCTGAAGTTGGACATGCTGTCCTATGAGGAAATCCTGATCCTCTTGCAGCGATTAAGACAAATTCATGCCCTGCATTTCGGTTACACACCGTCAGTCACTGATGATCAGATGATCGCCTTCATGAAGCTAGCCGTCGGCAGACTTGGGGCAGACGAGCTGTTAACGACGCGTGAGATCGTGCGCGATTTCCTGGATCTGCTGCATACGCTGCATCAACATCCGGATAGCAACTTCGAAGTATTGCTCGGTGAACGTCATGTGCAGCCGGCCGCTGCGAATCCCGATGAAGTTGATGATTTCTTGGCGGAGTTCGAGCTATGAGTGATCATCCATTCTATCGGCTGGCGCCGTTCATTCAAGAATATATTTATCGGAAAAGATGGGACACGCTTCGCGAAGCACAAGTCGAAGCGTGCCGGGTGTTATTCGATACGCCGAATCATTTGCTCATCGCATCTGGGACTGCATCCGGGAAGACGGAAGCGGCGTTCTTCCCGGCACTAACGGAACTGCATAATCAGCCGTCACAATCGGTCGGCATTCTCTATATCGGGCCGCTCAAAGCGCTCATTAACGATCAGTTCGAACGGCTGAAGGAACTGCTTCAAGAAGCACATATCCCGGTCTGGCATTGGCATGGCGACGTTCCACAGTCAGAGAAAACCAAGCTTGTACGGGATCCTTCAGGTGTTCTTCAGATTACGCCGGAATCGCTCGAAGGGCTCTTAATGAATAAGCCGAACGCCATCCCAGCCTTATTCCATGATCTGAGATACATCATCATCGATGAAGTCCATGCCTTTATGGGCGCAGATCGCGGGATGCAGGTGCTCAGCGAGATCGCTCGGATTGAACGTATGGCAGGCTGCAGACCAAGGCGAATCGGACTGTCCGCCACCCTGAGTGATTATGCCACGGCATCTGAATGGCTTCGCGCGGGCTCAGCAGATGGCGTTGAAGTGGTTGCCCCCCAAGGAGGACGTAAGCTTCGCCTATCCATTGAGCATTTCTCATTCCCCAGCGCAAGGGATGAAGAGCAAGCGGAGCAGCTTGCGAATGCAAGCCGTGCTTATTTTGACTACATTTACGATCATACGCGGCTAAAGAAAGCACTCGTCTTCACGAATAGCCGCTCCGACGCAGAGCTCGCAACCCTTGAGCTGCGACGCACGGCGGCAAGACGGCAGGAGCCGGATGTGTTCCATGTGCATCACGGCAGCATCTCTGCCATGCTGCGAGAAGAAGCGGAAGCTGCGCTGCGGACAGGCCATGGGCCAGCCGTGGCGATGGCGACGGTGACGCTCGAACTTGGAATTGACCTTGGCGAGCTGGAGCGGGTGGTGCAGCTGGAATCGCCGAGCAGCTGCTCAAGCTTCGTGCAGCGGCTCGGTCGATCCGGGCGGCGCGGCGATATGCCTTCGGAGATGATGTTCGTCATTCCCGAAGAGGAGGACGAACAGGCGCAGCTGCCCGCGCGAATGCCTTGGACGCTGATGCGAGCCATTGCCATCATCGAGTTGTATGTACGGCACAAGTGGGTGGAGCCGCTAAGCCTTCGGAAGAAGCCTGTCGGACTGCTGTATCATCAGACGATGAGCGTCTTGAAGAGTATGGGGGAAGCGGAGCCGAAGGACCTAGCGCGAATGATTTTGTCGTTGCCCCCATTCCAGCATATTTCGCCGGAAGAATATCAGCAGTTTCTGCAATATTTGCTACAGACCGATCACTTGCAGCGGACCGAAGTGGGCGGCCTGATTATCGGGCTGACGGGGGAGAAGACCGTAAATAACTACAGATTCTATGCGGTCTTCCAAGATGACGAAGAGTATGTCGTCTATAACGGCTCGGAAGAGATCGGCTCCATTACGACGGTGCCACCGCCCGAATATTGCTTCTCGCTTGCCGGCAAGCTGTGGAAGGTCATCGAGATTGATCGCAAACATAAGGCGGTCTATGTGAAGCCATCGCTGGGCAAAGTAGATACGTTATGGCTCGGAGGCAGAGGGGACATTCATACGGAAGTGATGCGCAAAATGAAAGATGTGTTAGCGGACGATACGATCTATCCGTATCTTGCTCCGCGTGCCGTGAATCGTCTGCAACGTGCGCGGCGACTCGCTCGTGAGAGCGGCTTGCTGGAGAAGACCGTCATCCCCGCAGGGGGAGACTCGATGTTCATCCTGCCATGGATCGGTACGAAGCCATTCCGTACGTTGGAGAGGCTGGTGAAGCATAGACTGGCAGATCGGCTTTCGCTACGTTCGATCGTACCGATGGAGCCGTATTATATGGTCATCTCGGGGCGAGCCGATGCAGAGAGCCTTCTGGCAGAAATTCAGGCTGAATGTACGCACGATGTGGACCCGATGGGACTACTGAAACCCGATGAGTCGCCTTATCTGGGCAAATATGATGAATTTGTCTTGCCTGAACTGGTTCGCTTGGCATTTGCTGAGGATGGACTGGATGTGGAAGGACTGCGCGCAGCACTGCGTGCACAAGAATAGGCAGTCATAGCATTAGAACAATAAAGGAGCTCCAACCTTTTGGTCGGAGCTCCTTTTCGTATATCATACGATGGAATTAGTTCATACTATCGCTTGCGAGCACTTGCTTCGTGCTTGCATCGATACCTTCAGTCTTCGCTTGCCCGTCACCTGCAGCAGGTGCGGGTGCTGAGTTGGAAGTACGAAGCGGGATTTCTTTCAAGAAGAAGACCAACCCAAGCGCAAGGACTAGCACAATCGTACCTGTTAAGAATACCGTAGACAAAGTGGAGCTTAGTGCATCGCGGATCATATCCAGCATTTTGGTGAACAACGGTTGAATATCAGTTGGCAATTTCGCCATCGTCGCATCAATCAGTGGTTTGTTCATCAAGGTCTGCGGATTTGCGAACCCTGCTAATTGCTTCGCAATATTCGGATCCATTTTCGTCATATCGACGCCATGGGCTGCAGCGGACTGCATTTTGTCTGTAATATTATGCTTCAGGCTCGTCGCCATAACGGAACCCATAACAGCAATCCCGATTGTACCACCTAAGTTACGGAACAACTGCGATGATGCTGTTGCAACACCGATTTCCTTGTGCGGTACGGCATTTTGCGTAGCGAGAGAGAAGACCGGCATCCCAAGTCCAAGACCAATACCGAAGACGATCATACTGATTACAGCCGTCGTTACATTTGTCATGAAGACCATGATGGCCATACCAGCGATCATGATCGGTATGCCAAGCATAGCGAAGCGTTTATATTTTCCGATCTTTGAGATCTTTTGACCAGTGATGGCAGCGGTAATGACCATGAAGATGGACATTGGCATTGTGACATACCCTGCATAAGTCGGCGAAATTTGAAGAACCCCTTGCACGAAGAAGGATAAGTAGATCAAGGCGCCCATCATTCCGAAGTTCATCATGAAGCCAATTAAGTTGGATACGGTAACGATACCGTTTTTAAATAAAGACAGCGGCAGCACAGGGCTTTTCGCGTGTTTCTCGACAAAGATAAATATGATTGCAGATATAATCGTAGCTGCGAGTAATCCTAGGATTTGCGGTGATCCCCATTTATATTCGGTGCCCGCCCAAGAGAAGGCAAGTAGTAATGGAACGAGTGACGTTGTCAGGAAAATCGAACCTAAGTAGTCGATCGATTCTGATTTTTTGCGATCCACTTTCGGGAACAAGAAAATAATCATGAAGAATGCGACAACACCAAGTGGTAAGAAGATCCAGAAGATCCAATGCCAATCCATGTTATCGATCATATAACCACCGAGCGTAGGCCCGATGACACTCGAGAATCCGAATACGGCTGTCATGAGTCCAGTCCATTTACCACGTTCACGCGGCGGGAACAAGTCACCTACAGCGGTAAAGGAAGTCGCCATAATAATCCCTGCGCCAATCCCTTGAATCCCCCGATACGTAATAAATTGATAGACATCGGTTGATGTCCCGGTCAGGAAGGCCCCGACCATGAAGAATAAGATCCCGGCTAGCAGGAATGGTTTACGTCCATAAATATCGGACAATTTACCGACCAATACGGTCGCGATCGTCGACGTCAACAAATAAATGTTAATCGTCCATGTGTATAGATCCATACCGTCCAGTATGGAAATAATGCGCGGCATGGCGGTACTACCAATCGTCTGATTGATCGCCGCGAAGAACATGGCAGCCATGATGGCGACCATGATCGTAATTTTACGTTTCAAGGATAAATGCTCCATGATGTTTTCTTCTA
The DNA here is from genome assembly GCF_042676425.1 of Paenibacillus sp. GCM10027629. Classification (NCBI taxonomy): domain Bacteria; kingdom Bacillati; phylum Bacillota; class Bacilli; order Caryophanales; family Paenibacillaceae; genus Paenibacillus; species Paenibacillus sp. GCM10027629. The sequence goes on from NZ_JBHTGZ010000010.1 coordinate 225,363, forward strand.
CTCCTTTTACTCTATTTATCTATCTTTGCAAGCACTGTCGTCAAAATTCGCTTCAAGTGCTTGATATCTTCGTCCGGTAATGAACCGAAGAACATCGCGATGGTTTCTTTCTGGTCTTCCATCACTTGATGTGTGATCTGTCTGCCCTCCTCCGTAATCTGAATGTAGACGACGCGCCGGTCATCTTCTGCACGTGTACGTTCAATGTAGCCTTCCGACAATAGTCGGTCGGCTGCGCCAGTCACGGCACCTGAAGTAATGCATAAGGCTTCTGCAAGCTGCGACACTTTCTGCGGACCATGCTGCTCCAGTTTGAAGAGCATTTTGAATTGAGGGAGGGTCAATTGGTGAACCATACGTTTGTTCCAATTCTGAGACATGCTCTTGATTAGCGTCTTAAATAAGGTAGATACTTCAACCAATTCTGTGTTGATCGGCATGTTGATTCTCCTCGAATGGCTTCGGGGTATGCACGATTCAGCATGTTCAACAGCAGCTAGCAGCAGCCCACCCCAATGCTCAGTTTATTTGCGACACATATTTTTTATGACTAAAACAATTCACTATCGAATATTTAGACAGTATAAATCTTTTGATTTAAAACGTCAATAGGTAAAGGAAAAGTGTACCAACAGGGAAAAACGTAAATAATAGGGTGGCAGAAAAGGCTTCAAATGATATTCTAATAGAAGAAAAGGATGCAGAATGAGGATGGAAGATATGAAATGGATTGAAGTTGCAGCCGCTATTATTGAGAATGAAGCAGGTTCGATTCTGATCGCGAGACGGAAGGCAGGGAAATCGCAGGCAGGATTATGGGAGTTTCCAGGCGGCAAAATAGAGCCCGGTGAATCCATCGAAGCTTGTATTCGGCGTGAGCTGATGGAAGAGCTTCAGATCGAAATCACGATTAAATCGTATTTCGGTATGCACGAACATCCATATGAGACGGCGAATATCCGGTTAATTGCCTATAAAGTCACATACCTTCGAGGGGATATCCGGCTCATCGACCATGATGCGTATCGCTGGGTACGGCGTGAGGAACTTACTGAGATCGCTTTTGCCCCGGCGGATGTACTGTTTGTTCAGATGCTGCAAGCAGAATTGGAGGAGAAATGAATGCCGACCCATACCTATAACAAGCTCGTTCGTGACTTGATTCCACACATTATTGAGGCACGAGGCAAAAGAGCGAATACGAGAGTATTAGAAGATTCCGATTATAAGGAAGCGTTGAAAGTTAAATATCGCGAGGAATCCCAGGAATATTTTGAAGCGGAGAATGATGGAGAGGCACTTGAAGAACTGGCTGATGCCCTAGAGGTCATCCGAGCGTTAGCGGCTGTACATGGGGCCTCTTGGGACGAGCTCGAACAAATCCGTGCGAAAAAGGCTGCAGAGCGCGGGGGTTTTCAAGATCGTATTTATTTGATCGATGTGGTGGAGGATTGAATAGATTCTCCATTTCCAGTAATATGAGGGTGATTTAGGGGAGGGGAAGCTCGCTTATGGAATTCATTCTAACCGTACATGACATCTTACAACGTCCTCTTTTTCAGAATGCGAAGGTAGTCGCGGGTGTTGGCGGATTAGCCCGTCGCGTGCGTTGGGTTCATATCCTTGAAGTATCGAATTTCGACCAATTGATCAATGGAGAAGAATTAATTCTGACGACAGGCATTAGCTTTCATTCGGATCCATCCTATGCCGTGAGTTATGTAGAGGAATTAGCGAAGCAGAATGCTTCTTGTCTATGTATTGAACTGGGCAAGTTTTTTGACAAAGTACCTGAGGCGATGATTGAGGCGTCGAATAGACATCAGCTACCACTCATTATTTTCCCGCATACCGTTCGGTTTGTGGATATTACGCAAGATCTACATTCGATGATCATTAATAGTCACCATCGCATTTTGCAAGAATTAGAGAGTGTATCAAGGGAATTCCATCGACTTACGTTAACTTCGCAAGGAGTTACTAATGTCCTTAAGCTCCTACATACGAGTACCAAAGCGCAAGTTATCTACGTCCCGACACAGGGGCAACCAACCTTCAACCCAGCGCTGCCGATCCAGAAACAGAAGAGTTTTTTGGAAGCGCTATCGAACCGAATTCCGGAAATGCCAGAGAATAAACCCAATGTCGTGCCAATGGAGTGGGAGTTCGATAACAAGACCATGATCCTGCAATCTGTAGGTGCCTTAGGGAAGACATGGGCCTACATCGTCATGGTGCTCGAACATCCGCCGCAGGAGTATGATTACCTCATTCTTGATTCCGCATCGTTATCCATTGCGCAGGATTTGCTACGCAAACGTTATATTGATGAACGTAAATTGTATACAGAGAACCTATGGGTGGACGACCTGCTACATGTCCGGATTAAGGACGAGGATCAGATTAAGTCGCTGATGGGTACAGATTTCAAACGTTTGAACGAGGCGAACTATCGGGTGTGCTTGATAGAATTCGATCAACATGGCGACCAGTCTTTTCATGCGGTGGAAGAGGGGACCGAGTCGATTGGGATTCATCTATCGATGGTACTCCGTTCGATCTTCGAGCAGCATTCCTTCTTGCCTCTCATTACGTTGAAGAATAACCGCCTTATCCTTGTTGCGATTGATCTGAATCCAAAACGTCCGTCGAAGATTCGATTGCAGCAGGTCTTTGAGTCCTTACAACAAATTCAGTTGGATGAGAAGATCGGCGATATCGATCTGCTCATCGGTGTCGGCCGCTCTTATGTTAAATTAATGAATGCTCATCACAGTTACCAAGAGGCAATTCGGGCGATCTCGCTCTATCCTTGCTTCAAGAAGCCCGTGATGTTCTTCGAAGACTTGGGTGTTTTTCAGCTGCTATTTAATATCGATAATCGAGAGATGCTAGAATCCTTTGTTCATAGCTATCTGGGTCCGTTAATCGAGCATGATGTGACAAGAGGCAGCGAATTAATTCGCACGTTAAAAGTCTACTTAGATCATGACGGATCGAAGCAAATTGCCGCGCAGAAGCTGTTCATTGTCAGACAATCGCTCTATTACCGCCTTGAGAAGATCGCAGAGTTGCTCGGTGCAGACTTTATCCAACCAGAGAACCGCATCGCCCTGCAGGTCGCGCTTCGTGGTTATCAGATGCTGAATCCGGAACGGCTATCGAATCAGGATTAGGTTCATTACGATATGGCTATGTACCGAAACGCTTACCAGTCGAATGCGGATGTGGTAGGCGTTTTGTCGTATGACACGACACATTTTAGACATTTTTGTCAAAAAAGTGAAAGATTCTACTTAACAATCTGTCTAATGCAATGAACCTAAAACAATTTATACTTAATTTCGTAGCACATTAGAAATGTTGTAATCGCTTTCAAATACCTCTTGCACAACGACTCAGGAAGGTGGTCAAAGGGATGCTATGGGATTTTCAATTTAATGTACCGACACGTATTGCGTTTGGAATGGGTAAGATCAACGAATTAGGTCATCACGTTAAAGAGTTCGGAGGGAGCAAAGTGCTTGTCGTGACCGACAAGGGATTAATCCAGTACGGCGTTGCTCAGAAAGTATTCGATGTGCTTGAGCAGGCAGGTGTGGATTATGTGGTGTATGACAAGACGAAACCGAATCCACGCGACACGGATTGTATGGAAGCTTATCATTTCGCGCGTCAAGAAGGCGTTGATCTGCTGATCGGCCTTGGCGGGGGCAGTTCAATGGATACGGCAAAAGCGGTAGGCACACTGCTCAGTCATGGCGGTTCGATTCAAGATTGGTATGGGCTCAACACATTGCAGCATGCGATTACTCCGACGATTTGTATCCCTACCACGGCAGGGACCGGCAGTGAAGTCACATTTTTCTCTGTCATAACAGACACTTCTACCAATTTGAAAATGAACATTCTGGACGTTCACGTGGCTCCTGTACTCGCACTGCTCGATCCAGAATTGACCCTCACTTTGCCTCCATCTGTCACAGCCTCGACAGGGATGGATGCATTGACACATGCGATTGAAGCCTATACGTGCAATATCGCAGAGCCAATAACCGATGCACTTGCTCTATATGCCATGGATATGATTATTACCAACCTCCCGAAGGCTGTACATGATGGTACAGATCTAGAAGCGCGTAAGAACATGCTTATGGGAAGTCTGATTGCCGGCATCGCATTTGGCAATTCCGACGTAGGCGGCGTTCATTGCATGGCGGAAGCCCTCGGCGGACTGTATGATACCCCGCACGGCGTGGCTAATTCAATCCTCTTACCTTATGTATTCGAATATAACATCCCTTCGAACCCTGCGAAGCATGCCGTTGTGGCAGAGCGCCTGGGCGCAATTCGCCAAGGTCAGTCGGATGAGGAGCTTGCTGTGGAGGGAGTTACTAGACTCATGGAGCTGGCCGAAACTGTAGGGATTCCCAAAATGAGAGATTTACATAACATCAATCCAGCTGATTTCCCGTATCTGGCCGAAGGCGCCACCAAGAATGTATCTGCCCCTAGTAATCCGCGTCCAGCGACACAAGAGGATTATCTTCAATTATTTCACAAAGCTTATGGTCAAATCGGAGTACAAGCTTAACGGTGTTAATTGGTCATTCGAGGAGGAAGATAAATGAGTGGAGTCAAGTTAAATCGGACATTGGGATTCTGGGCAGCTTATTCGGCATCAGTAGGGCTGGTCGTCTCCGGTACAGCGATGGTTTCCTTAGGAAATGGTTATGGTGTTGGAGGTCCGGCATTTAGTATTATTGCTTTTTTCGCTCTTATCGTTATTTTATGTGTAGCTTTATCTTACTCTGAACTAGCTGCCATGATCCCAGGAGCGGGGATGATTGGCGAGTATACGACACCTGCGTTAGGGAAGTTAGCAGCGATGTTCGCGGTACTCGCGGGATATATCGTACTCGTCGGAACGGATGGCGGCACGAACATGATTGTCGGAGGTCAGAGTATTGAGACATTGACCGGCATCCCATGGGTTCTGGCCGTCGTGATCATCCTTGTTGCCTTAGTCGCTGTCAATATGGCGGGTGTTGGCGTATTCGGCAAAGTGCAGACGATACTGGCACTGGGCATGATGGGCTTGCTAGGTCTGATTGGTCTATGGGGAATGACAGGCATTGGGCTGCACAGTCAATTAGATGTACAACCGCCTTTTTCGACGATGTCCTGGGGAGATCAATTCAAGACCCTCGGTGCAGCGATCTGGCTATTTATCGGGATGGAATTCGTCGCACCGCTTGCTGAAGAAGTGAAGAGACCGGGTAGAACGATCCCGATGGCGATGATATTCGGTTGTTTGACGATTTGGCTCGTAGACTTATTCTTTGGTCTCGGCATTACGAAATATATCAAGCTTGATGAACTAGCGGCTTCGACGATTCCTCACGTCGCAGGAGCCGAAGCCATGCTAGGCCGAGCAGGATTGATCCTGATGGGGGTCGTATCTATCCTTGCTGCGATTACAACCTGCGATACGTATCTTATGGCGATTCCAAGAATGCTGTACGGCTTGTCCAAAGAGGGCTTGATGCCGAAATTCTTCTCTTATTTGCACCCAAGAACAAGAACGCCATGGTATGGCATTCTATTCGTCACGGCACTGATCTCGATCGTTCTTGTCTATGCGGGGCTCAATAATGCCAATATCGGCTTTATTACGACGATGATTAATGTGGCTTGTGCAACTTGGCTCATGTCCTACATCATTGCCCAAGTTAACGTGATCGTACTGCGTCGGAAGTATCCGAATCAACATCGTCCATTCCGCACACCGCTGTATCCGCTTCCGCAAATCGTAGGCATTCTTGCATGTATCTATATGATCTATACCTTGTATGTGAATCCAACCGTATTAAAAATTTCGCTTGTAACCATTGCTTTGATTTTGATATTCGCGATCAGCTACTTGAAAGTGACAGGGCAGAAGCTTTTTACACCGGTGCCGCTCGATCAAGTCTATCGCGGCATTCAATCACGTAGCGAGTCCGATGGTTTAGCTGTGACGGGCAGCGAGCAAGATCCGAATTCACAAATTACAGCATAGAAGGGGGAAGCCGATATGGGCGTATATAGCATCGTAGATCGCCGCGCGAACCGGGCATTGAACCAGATCGTGGAGAAATTCCAAGCCATGATTCCGATTCTACATGCGGAAGATAATGCGATCGAATTAGACGGTTCGCAGTATGGCATGGATTCAATGAAGGCTTACCACAACATGATTAATAAATGGATGGGACGCGTCTATATTTATACCTGGGAGTTCTCGCTTCCGGGTATTTCCCTTGCCTCCGATGCGCGAATCAAGCTGCATTACCGAGGATCGACCCGAGGGCAGAATCAGGCACAATTCTTGCTCGTATCTGGAGATAGCGTCCTTGCCGATTTGTTGAATGGTGATCCAGAGCTGATCCAGCTATGCAATAAGATGGACGTTGATCAGATGGAGCTGAAGTATAATCGCACTTCGCAGAGGTGGACTGTACGGATCGCGCCGAATTATGGCGATTTCATCTGGGTACTTATTCCGCCGATGTCCTATGCGAGGAAACCAACAGCTGAGGAAGCAAGCAATACAGTACGATGTATGGAATTACTTGCGATACATATTGAACATCAACAATTAATTATGAGAGGATGATCAACATCATGTTAAATAAAGAACCAATGGCAATCGAGAATATGTATATTAACGGGAAATGGGTATCGGCGATGAGCGGGGAGACGCGAGAAATTGTGAATCCGGCCAATGGCGAAGTTATCGCTGTTGTGACAGAAGGAAGCAATGCAGATGCGGCAGCTGCGATTCAAGCGGCGAGAACGGCATTTGATCAAGGAGCTTGGCCAGAGATGCATGCGAGAGAACGTGCAGATTTGCTCCATAAAATCGCGGATCGCCTTGAACAACGGGTAGAAGAATTCGCGAAGCTCGAGACGCTAAATAATGGGAAGCCGCTGCGTGAAGCGGAGTACGATATTACCGATTCGATTAATCAGTTCCGATATTATGCAGGTCTTGCGTCCAAACCGCATGGAGTGACCTACGATGTACCGGATCAGATCCAAGCGATGGTTGTACGCGAACCGGTAGGCGTTGTCGGTCAGATCATTCCGTGGAATTATCCGCTTGTGATGGCAACACAGAAGATTGCGCCTGCTATAGCAGCGGGATGTACCGTCGTCATTAAACCAGCGGAGCAGACACCGCTTACGCTGATTCGTCTCTTCGAGATCATTGACGAAGTGGGATGTCCTCCGGGCGTATTGAACTTGGTGCTTGGCTTAGGGGCAACGGTCGGACATGAGCTGGCGAGCAGCCCGCTTGTAGACAAGGTAGCTTTTACAGGCGGGACTGAGACAGGGATTAAGATCATGAAGACCGCTGCTGAGACCATCAAGAAGGTGGGTCTTGAGCTGGGCGGCAAATCGCCAAATATCGTGTTCGCGGATGCGGATTTCGATACGGCGGTGGATTATGCGTTATTCGGGATTTTCGCGAATCAAGGGCAGGTCTGCTCTGCGGGATCACGGTTATTGCTCGAAGAATCGCTTGTCGAGACATTCATTCCGGAATTGGTGCGCCGTGCACAGTTGATTGAAGTCGGCGATGGCATGCAAGAGACAACAGAGATGGGACCGCTCATTAGTGAGCGCCAAATGCAGCGTGTGCTGGACTATATCGAGATTGGGAAGAACGAAGGCGCAACGTTATTGTGTGGAGGCTACCGTATCATGGACAACGGGCTCGACCGCGGTAACTTCGTCGCACCGACGATCTTCGGTGATACCACGCCAGATATGCGAATCGTACAGGAAGAAATTTTCGGGCCAGTATTGGCTATTCAGACCTTCCGAACGGAAGCGGAAGCGATTGCGCTCGCGAATGGAACGAAATTTGGCTTGGCGGGCGCCGTGTTCACGAGTGATGTAGCGAAGGCGCATCGCGTCATCCGTAAGCTTCGTGCAGGGATTACGTGGATTAATACGTATCATCCGACCTTCAATGAGGCGCCATGGGGCGGTTACAAGCAGAGTGGTATCGGCCGTGAGTTAGGGACCTACGGATTCGAAGAATATCTCGAGACGAAGCAAATTAATGTATCTTTACAGACGGCGCCTTCCGGTTGGTTCAGACATTAAGCGATAGGAACATATAATTTCTATTGTAGTAAAAAGTTTGATGTTTCTTCCTAACATCCTGTCTAATGTTTTGCATGAGGGAAGTCCCTATACTAAAGGTAACTTTTATATCATAAATCGCAGGAGGGTACGCAAATGTCTGAAGTAAAGACGCAAGTCATGACCATAAAGAACTATATTAACGGGGAGTGGATCGAATCCACGAGCGGCCGTTATGATCAAGTGCCTAATCCGGCAACGGGCGAGATCATCGCGCAGGTGCCGCATTCGAGTCGTGCAGAGTTGGATCAAGCAGCGGAAGCAGCGGCGAAGGCATTTGCCAGCTGGAAGAGCGTTGCCGTTCCGCGCCGAGCACGGATTTTGTTCCGTTATCAGCAATTGCTCGTGGAGCATTGGGAAGAGCTAGCGAAGATCGTGACGATGGAGAATGGTAAGAGCTATCAGGAAGCTTATGGTGAGGTTCAACGCGGAATTGAGTGCGTCGAATTTGCTGCGGGCGCACCGACATTAATGATGGGCAATCAACTGCCAGACATCGCGACAGGCGTAGAATCCGGGATGTATCGCTACCCGATAGGGGTTGTCGGCGGGATCACCCCATTCAACTTCCCGATGATGGTGCCTTGCTGGATGTTCCCTCTTGCCATTGCTTGCGGGAATACGTTCGTACTTAAGCCTTCGGAGCGTACACCGATTCTTGCGAATCGCCTAGCTGAATTGTTCGAGGAAGCAGGTCTTCCGAAAGGCGTCCTCAGTATCGTCCATGGTTCTCATGATGTCGTGAACGGAATTCTGGAGAACGAGCATATTAAGGCGGTTTCCTTCGTTGGTTCCCAGCCTGTGGCTGAGTACATCTATAAGACGGCTGCTGCGAACGGCAAACGTGTTCAAGCCTTGGCTGGCGCGAAGAACCATTCGATTGTCATGCCGGATGCAGATTTGGATAACGCGGTGACGAACATTATCGGGGCTGCTTTCGGATCAGCGGGCGAACGCTGCATGGCTTGTGCGGTTGTCGTTGCGGTAGGTGACGTTGCGGATGCGTTGGTTGATCGTCTGTTACAAGCAGCGAATGCGATTAAGATCGGTAACGGTATGCAATCGGATGTGTTCTTAGGCCCTGTGATTCGTGAAGATAACAAAGCGCGTACGATCAAATATATAGAGATTGGTCAATCCGAGGGCGCGGTTCTTGCGCGGGATGGCCGACTTGATCAAGCGGTAGATGGTGAGGGTTATTTCGTTGGGCCAACGATCTTCGATGAAGTGAAACCTGGTATGCAAATCTGGAAGGATGAGATTTTCGCGCCTGTCTTATCGATCGTTCGGGCTAAGGATTTGAAGGAAGCAATCGACATTGCGAACCAATCTGAATTTGCGAATGGAGCGTGTCTCTATACGGATAGTGCGAAGGCGATTCGTCAGTTCCGTGAAGATATTGATGCTGGCATGTTAGGCGTGAATTTGGGTGTGCCCGCACCAATGGCATTTTTCCCATTCTCCGGTTATAAGAAGTCGTTCTATGGAGATCTCCATGCGAATGGTCGAGACGGCGTCGAATTCTATACGCGTAAAAAAATGCTCACAGCTCGTTACTAATCTGGCGGAGGTGTTGAAGACATGTCAATCAAAAGTGAATCAATCGATATCATTGCAAAAGATCGTCAATACTTGTGGCACGCAATGTCCCCCTATAATGAGAACGTTCCGCCGATGGTCGTCACTTCCGGCGAAGGGTCTTGGATTACCGATCTGAATGGCAACCGTTATCTAGATGCCATGTCTGGATTATGGTGTGTGAATGTGGGCTATGGACGCGAGGAAATGGCGAAAGCAGCTTATGATCAGCTCGTTGCAATGCCATATTATCCACTAACACAGAGCCATATTCCTGCCATCGAGCTCGCGGCGAAGCTGAACGAATGGCTTGAAGGGGAGTATGTGGTCTTCTTCTCCAACAGTGGTTCTGAGGCGAATGAGACGGCATTCAAGATTGCGCGTCAGTATCATGATCAATCGGGGTCACCGAATCGGTATAAATTCATTTCCCGTTATCGTGCTTACCATGGCAATTCCATGGGTGCTCTAGCTGCAACAGGACAAGCGCAACGGAAGTATAAATATGAGCCGCTTGGCGGGGGATTCGTGCATGTGCATCCGCCAGATAGCTATCGTCGTCCTGCAGGCATGAGCGAAGAGGATTTCAATCTGCAATGTGCGCGAGAGATCGAAGATACGATCATTTGGGAAGGCCAAGAGACGATTGCAGCGGTCATCATGGAGCCGGCGATCACAGGCGGCGGTGTCATTGTCCCGCATCCGGTCTATATGGAAGAAGTACAGAAGATCTGCAATCGCCACAATGTACTGCTCATTATTGATGAAGTCATCTGCGGATTCGGACGTTCCGGCCGTAAATTTGGACATATGAATTACAATGTAAAGCCAGATATCGTGACGATGGCCAAAGGGTTAACGAGCGGCTATTTGCCATTATCGGCGACGGCTGTGCGCAAAGATATTTATGAAGCATTTAAGGGCAAGGAAGACTATAGCCATTTGCGCCATGTGAATACGTTCGGCGGTACACCTGCAGCTTGTGCGCTTGCGCTGAAGAATCTGGAGATTATGGAGCGTGAGAATCTCGTTGAGCGTTCCCGGATTCTAGGTGAGAAGCTGGAAGCGGGTATGGCAGAGCTGCTTGATCATCCGCTCGTAGGCGACATTCGAAGGTTCGGATTCTTAATGGGGGTAGAGGTGGTTCAGAATAAAGAGACCAAAGAGCCATTGCCGCTGCCTGCTGTAGGCAAGATCATTTCCGAATGTAAAGCGAAAGGTTTAATTATAGGGAAGAATGGCGATACGGTTGCGGGCTATAACAACGTGTTAACCTTCTCGCCGCCGTTATCCTGTACAGATGAAGACCTTGAATTCATTGTTAACACATTTAAAGAGGTTATGAACAACCAATAGGGAGTGGGAACAATTATGCTAATCGGTGTGCCAAAAGAGATCAAAAACAATGAGAATCGCGTCGGCATGACTCCAAGTTCTGTTGTAACCTACATCAATGCTGGTCATGAAGTGCTCGTTGAGACGAACGCAGGAGCGGGAATTGGTTTTACAGATCAAGATTACCTTGCAGCAGGCGCGCGCATCGTATCTTCCGCGAATGAAGCATGGGCGGCAGAGATGGTCGTGAAAGTCAAAGAACCGATCCCTTCGGAATATGGTTATTTCCATGAAGGATTAATTCTATATACGTATCTGCACCTTGCACCTGAGCCAGAGTTAACGAAAGCACTCGTCGAGAGTAAAGTGACAGCGATTGCTTATGAGACAATCCAATTGGATAATGGCAGCTTGCCATTGCTAACCCCAATGAGTGAAGTGGCAGGACGCATGTCCATTCAGATCGGTGCGAGATTCCTAGAGAAAGCGAACGGTGGTAAAGGTGTATTGCTGAGCGGTGTGCCAGGCGTTGCGCCAGCGAAAGTCGCTATCGTAGGCGGCGGGATCGTTGGTGCGAATGCAGCGAAAATGGCCATTGGACTCGGTGCAGACGTGAGTATTCTAGACATTAGCCCAGATCGCCTTCGTCAGCTCGATGATATGTTCCAAGGCCGTGTGAAGACGATTATGTCCAATCCATTCAATATTGCCGAGACCGTTCGTAACGCAGACCTCGTCGTAGGTGCGGTATTGATCCCTGGTGCGCGTGCGCCAAGGCTCGTAACGGAGAAAATGGTACAGAGCATGAGCCCTGGTTCCGTTATCGTCGACGTAGCGATTGACCAAGGCGGCTCGATCGAGACGATTGACCGCATTACGACGCATGATAACCCAACGTACGAGAAACATGGCGTTGTTCACTATGCAGTAGCGAATATGCCGGGTGCGGTAGCACGAACTTCCACGTTAGCTTTGACGAACGTAACCACACCATACGGTGTGCAAATCGCAAGCAAAGGCTACAAGCAAGCGGCGCTCGACAACAAGGCGCTAGCCAAAGGCATCAACGTTGTTGATGGCCAAGTGACCTACAATGCCGTCGCAGAAGCGCATGGATATACGTTTACGGATGTGTATACGGTGTTGAATCAAGCAGCGATTCACGCGTAATGAAAAGAGGGACATACCCGCGGGAGGCCACTGAAAAACTTACGTTTTTAAAGGCATGCTTTAAATCAAAAAGACGATATTCCGTTCGAATTCGAACGAAATATCGTCTTTTTCTTTTTATTCTTTTATTTTGATTCTTTCATAAGTGTAATGATCCGCTTGGGATTAACAGGAAAAATCGCCATGTGTTCCGGTACAAACCTGCAACTTTTCTGCTGCCCACCGCGTAAATATTAGTATATTCGTTAAATTTATCCAGGAGATGATTGGATGAGATGGAATAAATGGCTCACGCTCACAATGGGTACCGCTTTGCTGGGGAGTGTTCTCTTCGCGGGTTCACCTGCCTATGCCGCTTCCCCTTCGGTTTTCGTGAACGGAGAGCTTCAATACGACGCCATGATGGTCAAGGGAAATGCCATGATCAAATTGCGGGCGCTGACGGATACGGCGTGGATTGTTTTTGCTTATGATCCGAAGACGCGTGTTGTGATGTTTCATACGAAAGATAACAAGATAACGGTGCAATTGCGGGAAGGGGAAAAGAAGGCAACCGTGAACGGCAAATCCGTTCCGATTGACGCCGCAGTCGTGAACAAGAACGGACTGACGTATGTGCCGCTTCGGTTCATCAGCGAGACACTTGGCGCTTATGTGAAGTATAACGCGCAAGACAATCGTGTCATCGTGCGAACGCCTACGGCCCAGAAAGAATTTGAGACGCTGATGCACGGCGGCGATTTGAAGGAAGCACGCGAAATTGCGTTAAAACTGCCAATGATCTCGGGAGATGCGCCGCCTTTAAAATCGGGTGAAGGGTATCATCATTATGGTTTCACGTTCCCCGAAGGAGAGGCCTTGCGATTTATTTTCGATGATGCCGGATACGACTATGGGTACTACGAGGTTAATGATGAAGGACTACTAGCGATCAAGAAATGGCAGTATGATGATGTAGCTAAGCGTGAATGGGGCGTGAAGCCGAAGTTTAAAAGCTCGGTTTATTTCATGAATTATTTTATGGGTGGTGTATATTACTACGGCAAGACCGATGCTCAAGGGAACAATCAAGAGCTTGGCAAGCTTTTATCCGAAGAGGTCGATGGGAAAGTCGTTCCGATTGAAGGAGAGAAGCGCACGGATGCTAGACCCTAGCACTTAAGTTTTTTCATATTCATCATTAGGCGTGTTCTTACAACGTGATAGAGATTGTAGACATTGGAGGTCTTATTTCATGCATCATAAAAGAAAAATGTCTTCTCGAATTCTTACGGCGGCTCTAATCGCGGCTATGGCCTTATCGGTACCGATAGCGGCTTCGGCGGCGGGGGCGACGCAAGTGAATAAGCAAGTCCCAAGCGGTATTAAGGTTGTATTGAACGATGTCCAATTTCAACCGAAATCGGCTCCTTTCATCGAGAATGGAGTGCTCTATATGCCGTTACGGGATACAGGGGAGTTGCTCGGTACAATCGTGTTCTGGAACTCGACGACCAAAGTCATAACCATGACGTATCCGAATCAGTTCGTGAAGTTGAATTACGGATCGACGCAAGCGTTGGTCAACGGGAAGGCGGTACAATTGACGGCTCAGCTGCGGTTGGTAGATGGAAGGATGTACGTTCCGCTTCGTTTCTTCTCGGAAGCTATTGGCGCTGGCGTGGAATGGAGTCCATCGAAGAGTACGGTAACCATTACGAAATCCAATGATTTTGTGAAATATGAAACAGGCAGTACATGTTGGATGAATCGCAATACGGGGGAACTCTATTACGCGTATCCTTATGAACAACCACCGGTTCCTATCGGTAAGATAGAGCTGGATCATCCTCTTCAAGGGAACGTATCCATTGACACGATGAGCGTCCATTCGGGGGCCCGGATCGTTACCGTCGTGGATAATTACGGCGAGCCGCATGTGAACTATGATGTGTACAGCGTACTTCTAGTTAACAAAAAAATTGTAACGCAGAAGAAAGCGAGCTATTTCCAGCGTTACGGGTCTAATGTAAGATATTATCAATCTCTCGATTCGAATGCGGAAAAGTGGATTGAGCATTTTTTGATGACCGATGGCAAGACTTTGAGCGTGTATAATGATCAAGGCCAACTTGTCCAAGAATACGATCTGCCGAAGCTTGCTGGACAAGATGATGTATATACGATTGAAGGGATCGGCGATGATTACTTGCTTGTTCGGCCGAACAAGACAGGGCTGCTTATGTTGATTGATCTGAATGATCATTCTGTAATTGAGCTGTGCGACAAGCTGCTCACCAGCCAAGAGCTGGATTACGCGCACAATAATGATGTACCTTATCGTGGAGATGATTTGCAATATCACAGTGAATCAGCGGATGGGGATCTGATCTATTTTACACATTACAGCCCGTTTGACGGGAAGCATCATCTGTTGACCTATCATCGGAAAAGCGTGAATTAATCTGCAAATTCAAGAAGTATCCACGGCAGTGGAAGAAATATCGGAATCAGCGATACCCGTTCGAACGTGCAATCAACATAGCAATTCATAGGCATAGCCGAATCAGCCGGATCGTTGATTCGGCTATGTCCGATTTTGTTATTTTATCGTGAGAATCGTAATTTTCTAATCAGAGGAGGTGCAGTCATGTCAGATATTCAATCGATCATACAACAAGAGCTTCATAACATTGAACAAGAAGAGAATGTACGCATTCTATATGCTTGTGAGTCGGGAAGTCGTGCGTGGGGTTTTCCCTCTCAGGATAGCGATTATGACGTCCGATTCATTTACATTCGTCCAGTGGACTGGTACTTATCTATCTTCGATAAGCGAGATGTGATCGAACGTCCGATTAATGATCTGTTGGATATTAACGGATGGGATCTCAAGAAGGCGTTGAACTTATTCCGCAAATCGAACCCTCCGCTGCTCGAATGGCTTCAGTCGCCGATTCTCTACTTGGAGAAGTACACCATCGCAGAGCAAATCCGGCGCATTTCGCCGCTAACCTTTTCGCCGAAATCCTATATGTATCACTATCTGAATATGGCGAAAGGAAATTATCGGGATTATTTACAAGGTGATCGGGTGAAAATTAAGAAATATTTCTACGTGCTGCGTCCGATTCTGGCCTGTGCGTGGATTGAGCACTATAATGAAATGCCGCCTATGCAGTTCGATGTACTCGTGGAACGACTGATTCCTGAGGATGGGGAGTTAAGAGAGGTTATTCAAGAGTTACTAAGGCGTAAAAAAACAGGCGACGAGCTCGACTTCGAGCCTCGGATTCATCCCATCAATACGTTTTTGGAGGAGCAAATCAATGATTTCGAGCACAAAGCAGCCGGGTTAAAAGCAGTGGAAGGAGCACAGGATGCTGAGCTTGATGTCTTATTTCGCGCTGCTCTAGCGGAAGTGTGGAACGAGGGTTAATGAAATGGCTTATCAAATAGGGTACTAAAAAAGCAGACATCATCTCAATGTCTGCTTTCTTTAATCTGGGGATCCTGCATTAACCTTTTGTCTTACCCCAGCAAAACATTTCAAGCTCACGAACACGCTGCAGAAGATCGTCGGTATTGGATATCTCCACGTTTGCTGCATTTTGCATATCATAGATATGTTTCTGCATTTCCTTAAAAAGCCTTGCGAATAGTTCGTAATCCTTAATAATCTCATCGAGGTAAGCATCCACTTCCTCTTCATTGTACCCGCGCAGGGAACGGCTGAAATCCTTATTATGAATTTCTTGCGCAGTAAGTTTGATGCCCATTTCTTCGAGGGTTTTCATTTTTCCAAATCCGTTAGCCACGTTATATCACCTTTCTTATCCATATTCGCAAGCACAGCATGGAGAGGTGCTTACGAATGAAATGTTCCTAATTTCCAATGCATGGTTATTCTGTGAACGGGTTAGCCTAACTTTTATGAACCAAATCACATTCTAAACGTTATCGGTCTAACTGCATTGCCAGCTATTCTTTTGTTATAGTCATTACAGGCTATTCTAATATGGTGCCGTGCTGCCATTTGCGAAGCGCAGGAACTTCTTCGGTCTCCTGACAAATCCGCTCAAGGTGGTTCAAATCTAACACATAAATATATTTCTGCCTAATCTCGATAATTCCTTCATGCTGCAGATCATTAAGTGTCTTCGAGATCGACTCGCGTGTAATTCCTACCATGCTTGCAAGCAGTGAGTGATTGATTTTCATATCAATCTTGTAAGCGATATCATCTTGTTCATGTTCACCAAAATTATAATAAAGGTCCATGATCAAATTTGCAATTTTGGTGCGGACATCACAGAACGTTAAGTAGCGAATGGTACGATTTAAGACACGGACGCGTGCAAACATAATATCATAAGCTCGACGTAGGATGGGAGGATAACGATCCACAAGATCAAGGAAATCCTTCTTCGCAATTTGCCATGCCGCAACCGGCTCCAATGCTTCAATGGTCGCAATACGGTGACTATCACCAGTTAGTGCCTCGGCTTCGCCGATGACGTCGCCTGGGAAATGAATACCCATGATGACTTCTTTGCCTTCTTGACCTCGGTATACTTTAACCTTGCCGGACCTCAGGATAAAGATACTATCGCTCTGGTCATTCTCGAACATGAATACATGATTCTTCTTATATTGACGCTCTCGGAGCAGAGGAATAATCTGTTGCAATTCATCGATTGGAATATCAGAGAAGATCGGGACTTGATTAATTTCGATCATGTGTACCAATCCTTTCACGATGGGCATTCTACTTTATTGTAACATGATTCGACAAGATTCAAAAATTACTGGCAGCATGGATGGGGGATCATCATTGAACTCAAGATTGGGACGTATATTTCAAATTGATAATCAGCAGACCAGTATCCGGACGGAGATGCTCGCTGGGCTGACGTCATTCATTACAATCGCATATATTATTGCTGTCAACGGGGCCATTCTGAGCAATGCGGGCATGCCGTATGAAGCAGCGACGATCGCGACGGTATTCTCCGCGCTTATTGGATGTATGCTCATGGCTTTCTGGGCGAAATCACCGCTGATTCTTGCGCCGGGGATGGGGGATAACGCATTTTTCGTCTTCACGTTAGTGTTCTCCTTCGGTCTGACCTGGCAGCAGGCGCTTGCCGCCGTTCTGATCGCAGGGATTGTTTTCTTTATTGTCAGTATGACGAAAGGTGCGGTCTATTTATCCAAGAAGATTCCAAGCTCTATGATTCATGCGATGACAGCTGGAATCGGTCTATTTATAGGCTTTCTCGGATTGAAAAATGGAGGCGTGATCGTCGCGAGCGAAGGGACCTTTGTTACACTAGCTAGTTTGCGTGACCCACATGCATTGACGACGCTTCTAACTTTGATCATTGTTGTTCCTTTATTTTTACGTGGCGTTCGTGGAAACTTTTTGATTGGGATTATCACTGGTACGATCATTGGCATTTTGTTAGGGATCGTGGATTTCTCCCAAATGGGCAGTTTTAAGTTCTCGATGGCTGGGTATGATGAAGTATTCTTTGCATTTGATTTTAGCCAAATCCATTCCTTTCAATTCTGGATTGCTGTGTTCTCTTTATCGATGGTTATTATTTTTGCGAATATGGGAGCGCAGCTCGGTATGCTGCCGGACGCGTCGAAGTTCAGACGTTCTTTTCAAGCGAATTCCTTATCGATTATTGCGGCTTCAATGCTCGGCTGCAGTCCAACAACGACAGCGGCAGAAGGGGCTGCAGGGATTGCTGCCGGTGGCCGTTCCGGCTTAACACCGTTCGTAACCGGACTATTGTTCATTCCAGCGTTGTTCCTTATTCCCATTCTGAAAATCATCCCGAGCAGCGCCATTGCACCGGTACTGATTATTGTTGGCTGCTTGATGATTCAAGGAATGAGGCATGTGAAGCTCGATGACTTTACCGATGCTTTCCCCGCCTATCTGATGATTGCGGTCATGCCGTTAACCTTCAGTATCGTGAATGGCATCGCATTTGGCTTTATTGCCTATCCGCTCGTGAAGATTGTGAGTGGGCGACGGGCTGAGGTCTCTGGTGCGATGTATGTGATTGCAGCGTTGTTCTTGGTTTATTTTATATTAGGCGTGTAATCCTCACAGTGAGTGGACGGAAGTACAAACAATGCTGTGCAACCTAAGTTAAGTGCTGAATAGATGAAAAAGCTGACCCTGAATGATGACAGGTGCCAGCTTTTTTTGATTTATTCGTAGAATTATGCCGTGCCCCATACGAGGCCAGTATCTTTCAGGTAGCGACGGTAAGCGATACTCATCCGGTCGCAAGCGAGTGAGAGCTCTGCTTGGAGATCGAGTGGAAGATCTTCCGGTTTCTGATTCTCTACAACAGGCTTGTCCTGCGCGAAAATAACATCTTGGAACGCCGCGATTTCGCTATCCGACAAGTCCATGGGATAGTTAAAGGACAAGATGCCATAAGCAATCGTCGTCTCTGTATCCTTCGGAGACACGGTCAGAATGATCGACATTTTGTTGCCTTGCTCTTTGTCGCGTTTCGTGAATTTCACAGTCATTGGACGAAGAATTTCATACGTGTAATATACGTTTTTGGCTTGACCGGAACCGTCCGGATCAGGTTGGAACACTTCGATTTCCTCGGAACGAATGGACTGTTCGTCATGAATCACGTGATAGTCTCCGATCACGGTATGCGTAGATACGCCGAGGTATCCTTCGTGCACGACGGCCAAATGACCAACATCAAGGAAGTTCTCGATCACGCGCGGCGGCTTCGCTTCAACCGTCGTTGATCCCCACATCACATTGCGATACGAATCGTCCGCCCATTCTGGAAGTGCGAACATCGGAGCAGCTTGTTCGCTGTCGAGGCATACCCACACCAGACCATATTCTTCTTTACAAGCATATTTGTAAGCACGAGCTTTACCTGGAATAGCACGATCAGCTGGAAGCTGTGGGATTTTGACGCAAGCGCCGCTGCCATCATATTCCCACGCATGGTAAGGACATACGAGGTTGCCATCACGTACACAGCCGAGAGATAGCTTCGCTCCGCGGTGAATACACAAGTCTTTGAACGCATGTACGCCTTCCTCATTCCGGAATAACACGACACGTTCTCCCATCAGCATCACGCCAAGTGGTTTCTCCTGCAATTCATCCGTTCGACATGCTACGAGCCACTCACGCCGTAATACCGCATCTTCAATGATCATGATTTCATACTCCTTCGCTCACTCAAAGTTGATAGAATTTAATATTTAATGTCACTATTTCGCGATTAAAACGTTTATATGGTACATATTATCAAAATGAATCAGGTTATTCAACATAAAGACGAACATTAATTTTATGATAATTATTTAATGTACGTATTTAGGGCTGTACAAATCGAAAAGTGTCGCCTATAATCGGAATTGTGATTTTTGTCATATTGTGTCGAGTGTCAAAAAAGTTTTGCCATAAAAGAGAGGATGGTATTCGTTGGAACAGCAGCAGCCGAACAAACCGCAGCTTATCGTCGGAGTGAATGAGAAGATTGGCCCCGTCAAAGCGCTCTTGTTAGGATTACAGCACGTATTAGCGATGGATTTGTATATCGCGCCGATCATTATTGCAGGGATTTTATCATTAAGTAACAGCAATGCTTCCTTCTTTATTCAAATGTGTTTCTTTGCGACAGGGATCGCAACATTGATTCAGACGGGGATCGGACTGCGCTTGCCGGTTGTCCAAGGACCATCCTACGTACCGATCGCTGCAATTGGTGCCATTGGCAGTAAACTTGGCATGGGCGCTATGGCCGGAAGCTTGCTTCCAGGTGCATTGATCGTCATGCTGCTCGGCCTTCCACTCAAATGGTTCGCCAAAGCTGTTCGTAAATTTATTCCACCGCTTGTCGGGGGAACGGTTATTCTCATTGTTGGTATTGGCCTGATGCCTGTCGGCTTGGGTAATGTATATGGTCATGGGCAGGGAGAACTGGGCACGAATGTTCTAATCGGTGCTGTCTCGGCGACTGTACTTGTTGTTTGTATTCTTCTTGGACGTAAAGCGAAAGGGCTAGGAACATTCTTCCGCCTGATTTCGGTTATCGTTGCGATTGTCGCCGGCATCATCACCGCATCGTTGTTCGGCGTAGTCGATTTCTCACCTGTGAAAGATGCCGCTTGGTTCTCTTTCCCGAAACTGTTCCCTTTTGGAGCACCTGTGTTTGATACTAGTGCCATTCTTACGATGGTATTCGTATATTTCATCGTCTTGATTGAGACGACGGGTACATGGTTCGTTATTTCTTCTGTTACAGGCGAGGATCTGTCGAACGAGCGTCTGAACCGCGCATCTTTTGGTGAAGGTCTTGGATGTTTTGTCGGCTCGTTGTTTGGAGGTACGCCAATGACGGGTTATTCTTCGAATGCTGGCTTGATCGCAATTACTGGTGTAGGCAGCCGGATGGCGATTATGGCGGGCGGCGGTATTCTTGTCTTGCTCGGACTGATGCCGAAATTGTCCGCATTGATTACTTGTATTCCTGAACCCGTAATTAACGGCATCTTCTGTATTGTCTGTGTAGCGATTGTCATTAATGGTCTGAAAGTTATCCAGCACGTCGTGCTCGATGATCGCAATATGATGGTGATTGGTATTCCGGTATTGTTAACGATTGCGATTACAGTGCTTCCGAAAGGCGCGACGGACGGATTGCCTGATTTCGTAAATTATGTTCTATCTTCAGGACTGACAGTAGGTGCACTTGCGGCAGTATTGTTAAATCTGTTGATTCCGAATCACAAAGAGAAAGCAGCAGTTGCATCAAAGCAAGAAGTTGCTTAAATATAGAAAGGCTTGGCGTAGGGGCCAAGCCTTTTTTGTGTCTTATGGCACCGCGCGCAGCTTTCAGCGGACGGTGCAGCTTGCATAACGGTGGTTTACCTTGGCGTGAAATTCGCGCGGGAGGACGAAAATAACTGCATAAATGCAGTTAAATGGTGGGAAAGTTGCCCGCTTGGGCGAAATAACTGCTAAAGTGCAGTTAAATGGAGGGAAAGTTGCACGCTCGGACGAATTAACTGCAGAAATGCAGCTAATTGGCGGGAAAGTTGCCCGCTTGGGCGAAATAACTGCAAAAGCGCAGCTAAATGGCTGGAAAGTTGCCCGCATGGGCGAAATAACTGCAGAAGTGCAGTTAAATGGCTGGAAAGCCGCCCGCTTGGGCGAAATAACTGCAGAAATGCAGCTAATTGGTGGGAAAGCTGCCCGCTTGGGCGAAATAACTGCAGAAGTGCAGTTAAATGGCTAGAAAGTTGCTCTCTTGGACGAAATAACTGCAAAAGTGCAGTTATTTCGCCGAACCAGCCCAAACGACCCGCATCAAATAAAAATGCCCAGCAAGCAAATTTATTGCTTACTGGGCATTTTTATTAATGTAGCTAGCCTTCAGATCCTACTCCCCACCTTGCGCAGCATCTGATTCAGCACCTCAGCAAGCACAAGGCCAATCGCAATCGCTCCAGAGATGAAGAAGGCTTGGGCCGCGAGCTGCAGCGCGACATTGTAGTCATTCTCGACGAAATGGCGCATCGCATCGTAGGCCATGCCGCCGGGTACAAGGGGGATCATCCCGGAGACACTGAAGATGATGACGGGCGTCTTATACAGCCGCGCGAACACAATACTAGTCGCTCCGACGACGAATGTCGCAGCGAACGTTGCTAGAACGGTGCTGTAGCTTCCGTTCAACAAAATATAGACAGCCCAGCTGACCATGCCGACAAGGCCGCATTGCGGCAGCGAACGTCTTGGGGCATTGAAGATCACGCTGAAGGCGGCGGAGGCAATAAAACTGGTAATGAGTTGTGCGATCATAGATTGACCTCTTTCGAATGAGTTGGTTAGAGTAAGATGAAGACGAGGGCAATACCTGTTCCAATAGCGAAGGCGGTTAAGAACGCTTCTGCCCCCTTGGAGATCCCTGAGACGAGATGACCGGACATCAGATCACGGACAGCATTCGTAATTAACAGGCCAGGAACGATCGGCATGACCGACCCGATGATGATCTTATCTACTTCATACCCAATTCCAAGCTTAACGAATAAGAAGGCGAGTAGACCGAGCAGAAAGGATGCTGAGAATTCCGCGAAGAATTTCACAGCCACGATCCGCTGGAAGTAGATGACGGATGCAAGTCCGAGACCTCCGCATAGGACAGCAGGGATGAAATCGTACCAGCCGCCTCGGAACATAATCAGGAAGCAACCGCTGGAAATCGCCGCAGCAACGATCTGGAACCAGATCGGGTACGTATGTTTAGCTTGTTCGATTTCGCGTAGTCGCAGCCGGGCTTCTGGCATCGTGATTGCGCCGCTTGTTAGTGCGCGAGACACATTGTTCACTTCGGCGACTTTGGATAAATCTGTCGTTCGTTCTGTGATTCGGATTAACTTGGCAGGTTCTGCGCCATCCGTCGAGAAAATAATGCCCGTCGGTGTGACATAACTATGCGAACGTGGGAGACCAAGCGATGTGGCCATCCGTGTCATCGTATCTTCAACACGAGATGTTTCTGCACCGCTCTGTAGCATAATTTTGCCGGCGAGCAGGCAGATTTCGATGGTCTCATATGTTAAATGATCAAGTTTGTCTTCCATGTCATATCCCCTATAATCAAATGATGCAAGAATCATAATTATGATCATTATGGAGAAGAAAATGTTGAATGTAAAGCAGGTTTACCGAAGATTAATCATGGCAGTTTCTCACTTGAGGCAGATATGTGAGCAAGGTGACGAGCACCCCATTTCTTCTGTCGTCCATTTTCCATTATAATAAGGAAATACAAGTAGGGTACGAGGAGGACAAGAATGGCGAAGCAGAAGTATTATGTCGTATGGGCTGGGAAAAAGCCGGGGATTTATAAGACATGGCCGGAGTGCCAAGAGCAGGTCAATCATTTCCCGCAGGCCAAGTATAAATCGTATGAGACCTTAGCGGAAGCGGAGAAAGCCTATCAAGGCGGAGCGAAGTCGTATTGGAATCAAGCAGGGGCGAAAGGTAGCGGGGCTGCCAAGACATCGGGATCGCGTAAGCCTGCGGCTAAGGATGTGCCTTTATCGGAAATTGATTATAACAGCATTTCGGTCGACGTCGGGACGCGTGGGAATCCTGGGCCGGTGGAGTACAAAGGCGTGGATACTCAGACAGGGGATGTATTGTTCTCACATGGCCCAATTGCGAAGGGAACGAACAATCTTGGCGAATTCCTTGCCATTGTACATGGTTTGGCCTACCTGAAACAGAAGGACAGCACACAGACAATCTATAGCGATTCGGCAAATGCGCTGAAATGGCTTAAGCAGAAAAAAGTATCTTCCACGCTTGTTCGCGATGCTTCGACGGAAGAGATCTGGACCCTGGTTGATCGAGCGGAACAGTGGCTTAGGACGAACACGTACAAGAATAAAGTCCTGAAGTGGGAGACACAGAGCTGGGGCGAGATTCGAGCCGACTATGGTAGGAAGTAAATCAATAAGAAAAGGCTTGTCCACTGTACAGGAGGACAAGCCTTTTTTCATTTGACAAGCGTAGGAGCAATATACTGAAGGAACACATCGATGGGCGGCTTCCTTTTCTTATGCTTGTCATTGGTAAGGACGGCTACCAGATCATGAGACGGAACAACGATAATATATTGACCGCCGAATCCGAGGGCGAAGTAATAAGGAACTTCTATCGCCGGTTCTTGCTCGGTCGTGAAAGTAGATACCCACCAATGCCAGCCGTACATGCCTTCGCGCGGTTTACTAACATGCACACGCGGCAAAGTCGATTGCTCGATCCATGTCTCGCTAAGAATCTGCATATCTTGTGATCGACCTTTTTGCAGATAGAGCTGCCCGAACTTAAGCATATCCCGAACCTTCATATAGAGGCCGAAGCCTCCCGTGTGAATGCCTTGCGGATCGACTTCCCACTGCCATTCCTCTATACCAAGAGGGTGGAAGAGATGGTGCTTGGCGAATTCTTCAACCGATTGCCCAGAAGCTTGCATGATCATAGCCGCGAGCAGCTGCGAACAGCCGGAATTGTAGATCATTCGCGCACCTGGAGGATCTGACAAAGGTAATGCTAATGTGAAATCTACCCAATTCATCGTCTTTGTCATGCGAGGGAACGAATTTAGCCCACCGAACTCCATCCATTCGAACCCTGCAGTCATCGAGAGTAAATGTTCGATCGTTATACTGCGCTTACGCGCATCGGCATCCTGTTCCAGCTGTGGGAAGAAGGGATAGATCGGTGCGTCAGTCCCTGGCAAAATCCCCTGATCGATCGCAATCCCGACGAGTGCGGATAACACACTTTTGGTGCAGGAGTTGATCTTATGCAGTGCGTCTGCTGAGTCAGGTTCCCGATGGTACTCGAACAGTATTTGATCGCCTTTTGCCAAAATACAGCTTCGGAGCGCATGCGTAGTGATCGACTGTTCTATGTGATCTAAGTCAAATAGCTTCATGCGTTCTTTCGCTCAACATGTTTGAGCGCTTCCTTCTGACTTAGCGGCGAGAGGGCTGTCTCCGCTACGAATTTACGCACGGCCGCTTCATTTGTCTTCGAGTATTCTCGAAGAGCCCAGCCGATGGCTTTGCGAATGAAGAATTCCTTCTCTTCCGCACGGCGCCGAATGTATCGGAACAATCGTTCTTCGTCGGTATTCTTCTTATAACTTAACTGATAGAGCAGGGCAGCACGCTGCAGCCAGAAGTTATCGGATTCAATCCATCGTTCTGTATAGGACGTAATCAGCTCCGGATATTTGGCGAGATGGAATCCAATCAACCGCGAGGAGATTAGATCGACCGTATCCCACCAGGATTTATCTGTAACAAGGTGTTCTAAAACATCGATATGTGCTTGTTCGGCATGCTTCCGGTGTTTCTCGTAGAGAATCATCGCGACATATTGGAATTCTCGTTCAGGCAGTGACCATACTTCGTCGGCAACTTGAACAAGTTCTTCACCTTTAGGCAGTGGATTCGCCTGCATGAACTGGCGTAAATATTGACTTCTTTCTGGCGTTCGAATACCGAGAAAGGGGAATTGATCCCGCATATAAGCTGCCATCGGAATGGCTTCTTTAGCACTCGCGTGAGTTCGGAAATACGCTTCGAGTTGTTCAGAATAGGGATGCATCGGCACGACTCCTTTGTACGTTTAGAATATCCAGAAGTCCGTCATTTACCTCTTCGCTAAGGGATAGGCTCTCTGAATTCGTTCAAGTGCTTCTTGCAGCAATGCACGCGGTGTGCCTAAATTGATACGGATGTAGCCATCTCCACCAGTGCCGAACGCCGTACCGAAGCTAACAGTGACGCCAGCTTCCTGCTCAATCCATTGCTTCAATGCCTGCTCATCTCTACTAACCGCACGGCAATCCACCCACAGCAGGTACGTGCCTTCCGGTTCAATGACGACTAACTCTGGCATATGTTCCGTAATGAATTGCTTCGCAAATGCAATATTGCCTTGAATGTATGTGCGTAGCTCCCCAAGCCATTCATCACAAGCTGTATAAGCAGCTTCGAGTGCCGGGACAGCGAAGAAGGTCGGATCGAATACGCCAGATTGAAGCATACGCGTCCGGAAGCCTGCACGTAATTCTGCATTCGGAATGATGATGTTCGAAATTTCGAGACCTGCCAGATTGAAGGTTTTGGCTGGGGAGGTGCAGATGATGGAGCGTTGTGCGATCGCATCGGACAAGGTGGCAATGACGGTATGCTCATGTCCAACATGTGCGAAATCCGCATGGATTTCATCTGAGACGATAAGTACATCATACTTCTCGCATAACGCTGCAACACGCTCCAGTTCAGGCCGCGTCCAGACCCGTCCCGTCGGGTTGTGCGGGGAGATGAATAATAGAATTTTGATTCCTTCCTGCATATGGCGTTCCATATCATCAAAATCCATTTCATACCGTCCGTTGATAAGCTGAAGCGGACTCTCCACCAAGGTGCGATGATTCAGACGAACTGATCGCGGGATTGGCTGATAGCATGGCGTGTGAATCAAGACCCGATCCGTTTCCTCTGTAAAATGCTGAATGATTAAAGAGACTGCTTGGACGATACGTGGACAGAAGACGATCCATTCTTGTTCTATTTGCCATGAATAGGCGCTGCGCATCCATCGCTTGACCGCATCATAATAAGGTGCGAATAGATTCGTATAGCCGTAAATGCCGTGATCTGCCATGCGTCGAATGGATTTCTGGATGGCTTCGGGCGTCAGCAAATCCATGTCGGCGACGGAGAGAGCAATTTGGTTCTGCCCGAATTGCTGAGCCATGATATCCCACTTATCGCTGTTGGTGCCGAATCGGTTCGTAATCTGATCGAAAGATGAATAAGATGATTTCATAGCGAAAGTACCTCCTGTTGTATCGGTTATATTCTTATTTAAAGGCTTTCTAGAGAAGCAATCAACTATGAAAAGTGTTAATCCTACCTTGGATGAGGCCGAATACATAGTTTTTCCGGAAATGGTCACGCTATCCTTGTACGCAAAAGCTTGAGAACGAGGAGGAGACAACCATGTCAGATCAGAGTAGAAAAGCTGTTCAAGATGCGATTCAAGCGGATTTCGAATCGATGAATGCAGCAACATCGGCTAGTGCAGGACTAACATCGATGCAATTTGGGCGTGATGATGTGCAAGAAGGGAATGCGATTCCATCCGCAACACCTGCGGCTCCCGATGCATCGATGCAGCATGCATCCAATGTGATCGAAGACGACGATTATATTTAAAATAAAGGGTTAGGATAAAGGGAACGTTTCCACTTTGAAAACAAGTGCGATAGCGTTTCTTTTTTTATTGTTATTGACTTACTTTTTGTTATATACTATAATCAAGTTATAAATAACGAGCGAATCATGGAACGAAATAATTCATATATCATCCAGTAGGGGGAACATATCATGACTGATTTCATGCAAGTGGTGAAGGACCGTAGATCGGCTATGAAATTTAAGCCAGAGGTACATATTACAAGAGAAGAACTCAATGAGATGTTTAATCTCGTCAAATATGCACCGTCGGCGTTTAATTTGCAGCATGCACACTATATCGTTATCGATGATGAGGTGCTCAAGAATGGGAAGATCTATGAAGCGGCGAATAAGCAGTATAAGGTCCAATCGGCATCTGCTGCCATTCTGGTACTTGGCGATCTGGAGGCGTACACGCAGGTTGGTGAGCTCAATGAAGGGATGCTTCATCTTGGGGTCATGAATAAGCAAGAATACGATATGACCGTTGAATCGGTGACATCGTTCTATGAAGACCGCGGCGATACCTTTAAGCGTGATGAAGCCATACGTAATGCGAGCTTATCCGCAATGCTGTTCATGTTGATTGCCAAGGAGAAGGGCTGGGATACATGTCCGATGATCGGGTTCGATGCGGAAGCAATAAGAGAAGCACTCCATATCTCAACTCGATATGTACCAGCGATGTTAATCGTCATTGGGCAAGAGCAGGTAGCGGGACAAAGACCGCGCGGTTACCGCAAGCCGATAGCGGAGTTCGTTAGCTATAATACCGAAATTTCACAATAAATTATGGTTGGAAAGGGGTAGGGGAACATGTCATTACGAACAGCTGGGATTCATCATATTACGGCGTTTGCTCGGAATCCTCAAGAGAATGTTGATTTCTACGCAGGAATTCTTGGGTTAAGACTTGTGAAGAAGACGATTAACTTTGATGCGCCAGAGGTCTATCATTTGTATTTCGGCGATGAGGCTGGTAATCCAGGTACGATTATCACGTTCTTCCCTTGGCCTGAATCTCGCAGAGGACGGGTTGGTGGAGGACAAGTGGGGAGAACGACATATGTGATTCCGCGAGGCGCTATGGGCTTCTGGGAAGACCGATTGAAACATTTTGGGATCTCGATCTCGACGGCAGAGCGCTTCGGCGAGAAATATCTGCAATTCGCAGATCGAGAAGGCTTGCAGCTGGAACTCGTTGAACGCGAGGAAGGAAAACCGAGTGCATGGTCATTCGACGGTATTCCGACATCGGCAGCAATCAAAGGCTTCGGCGGGGCTGTGCTGTTCAGCGTGGATTCAGCGCGTACGATGGACGTACTGGAGAATGTGTTGGGGCTAACGAAGGTTGGAGAAGATGTAGGTTATATACGTTATCAAGCAACCGGAGAAATTGGCAACTTAATTGATGTTAGCGCCAATAATGTGGAATGGGGCCATGGCGGCGCAGGTACCGTGCATCATATAGCATGGCGTGCCAAAGACGATGAAGAGCATGCGCAGTGGCGGCAGGCTGTCATCCAAGGCGGTTATAAACCGACAGATATTCTTGATCGCCAGTATTTCCATGCGCTGTATTTCCGTGAAGCTGGAGGCATCCTATTCGAGATTGCAACAGATCCTCCAGGCTTCGCACGCGATGAGGATCCGGATGCACTTGGCGAGCAGCTCATGCTACCGCATTGGTTCGAGCCAAGACGAGCGCAGGTAGAAGCGAATTTACTTCCAATCGAAGTTCGAAGTTTAGGAGGGGGTCAAGTATGATTCATTTATTCGAGCAGGGCACAGACCCGAATGCACCAACACTTGTACTGTTTCATGGAACAGGCGGCACAGAGCGCGATCTATTACCGCTTGCGAAGCATATCGCTCCATCGTCAAGCATCCTCAGTCTTCGAGGGAATGTACTGGAGAACGGCATGCCTCGTTTCTTCAGACGGTTGGCCGAAGGGGTATTCGATGAAGAGGACCTTATCTTCCGCACGACAGAAGTCTACGAATTCCTAGATCAAGCAGCTGAGCAATATGGATTAGATCGCAGCAATTTCATCGCCGTAGGGTATTCGAACGGTGCTAATATTATTGGTAGCTTGTTGTTCCATTACGCGAACGCTGTCAGAGGCGCTGTTCTTCATCATCCGATGGTTCCACGCCGCGGAGTCGCGTTGCCGAATCTAGAGGGGACCGAAGTCTTTATTGGTGCAGGTACGAATGATCCGATCTGTTCGAAATCCGAATCCGAGGAGCTGGATCAACTTCTGCGTGATGCAGGGGCTTCGGTGACGCTTCACTGGGGAAATGCAGGTCACCAGCTCACTGGAGCAGAGGTAGATGCAGCTGCTTCTTGGTACAAGCAGCACTACGCACAATAACGGTATGAGTTCGCATATCATTTGAAAAGAAACTTAGAATAGCCATGATAGATAGCGATGTAGGATCGGCTATCTGTCATGGCTATTTTGCTGGAGCAGGCTGTGAATATCCGCTATACTGGCTAGAGGTTGAATAACGGAAGAGGTTAATACGAATGAAGAGCTATTTATATACGTATGCAGCACATGAAGATGAACAAGCGTTGTGTCAATTGGAACTACGTACATTGTTCAGAGGAGCGAAGATCGGTGCCAAGAGTCTTATCTCAGAGCGCTTTATCGATCCAAGCCGGAGTCCTTTCATTCATGAACGGATTACAATCGAATACACGGCCCCGACCCTTGACGAGCTGGTTGAGCAGGTTGATTCCCTACAAATCCAGCAGGGAAAGACATTTAAGGTCGTATATTATAAATCAGGTAAATTTGTATCCTATGATGAGGAGCGGGTGATTGAACGGAAGCTCGGAGCAGCGATCCGCGGCAAGGTGGATATGCGCAACCCAGAGCTTATATTCGGCGTTACGAAGCATGCGGAGGGTTGGATACTCGGTGAGTGCATGCAGAGTAAGGCGATCTGGAAGAATCATCAAGACAAGCCTCAGAATTATTCAACGGCACTGAGTACAAGACTTGCGCGTGCCGTCGCCAATATTGCCGTCCCCGAAGTGGAGGGCGTTCGAGTCATAGATCCATGCTGCGGCATTGGGACCGTATTGCTTGAAGCATTATCGATGGGAATCGACATTGTTGGTCGCGATATCAACCCGTTAACGACCCGTGGAGCACGACTGAATCTTGCGCACTTTGGCTACCCGAATGTGGTTACGTTAGGCGATATGCGGGATATTACGGATCATTATGATACGGCGATCATCGATCTGCCCTATAACCTATGCTCGAAGCTCTCGGATGAAGAGCGGCTGTCCATGCTGCGCAGTGCGCACCGATTCGCAGATCGCGTCGTATTGATTACAACGGAACCGATCGACGAATCGGTTGCCCATGCTGGCTTCGAGATTGTAGACCGCTGTCAGGTTCATAAAGGTCGATTCGTTCGCGAAGTGCTCGTCGTTCAAGCTCAATCGCAAACTTATTGATTCGCACGTACTTGTGAGGGAGGCGTCACGGCATGGCTGTTCGTGTTCAGTGATTCTGCTTGCTCTGTCTTACGCTTTCCCCATATGAGTGTACCGATAACGCCGATGATAATCATGACAGACCCGAGCATATCATAGATTGTGATCTGTTCACCGAATACAAGCACCCCGCCAATCATGGACACGACAGTTGCGAGATTGGAGAATACGCTCATTTTGGAAGCTTCCATTTTGGACAACGTATACGTCTGTAATAACAGCGACATGAGGGAAGAGAGTAATCCTAGATAGAGAATCGCAATCCAGAAGGAGCCGATGGACAAGGGTTGAATCAATTGCTCCATCGTATCGTTCACGCCATGCTGAATCAGTGCCATGGCACCGAAGGCCACGCTGCCGATCGCCATCATGATATAAGTCAGTTCGATCGGACGGAACTGGCCGGTGAGCTTCCGGGCGAATACGCTGTATCCTGAGAAGGATAAGACGGATAGGAACAACAAGATAATCCCCGCAAGATGAGACATATCCAGCTTCGTGCCTTTCATAATAACCACGAACAATACCCCAAATACCGAGAGTGCAATGGCTAACTTTTGCTTAAGCGTAGTACGTTCTTTCAGGAAGTATCCAGCGAACAGAACCGTTAAGACGGGCGTAAATGCATAGAGAATGCCTCCTTCAGCAGAGGATGCGTGCTGCAATCCGAAGGCTTGGAGCGCAAAGAATAGAGTCGGATACAAGATCGCCATGCCTAGAATCGGACGTAGTGATTTGCCGCGAAGATCGATTTTGATCCACCCGAGCGCAACAGGGATACTAAGAACCAAGAACGACAGGATAAACCGATAGGCTAACGTGGTGAAGGGGTCCGCCGATTGGAGCGCGCTCTTCATGAACAAGAATGATAATCCGATGATGCTAGCGTTGATGACCGCGGATACGACGGCAAGTTTATTGCTTTGTTGTGAATTCATATCAAATATTCCTCCTAGAATAAATCCCATGGATTTATTGAAAATGACGATCTTCCTTCTATTCAGTGATAGTGTGAATCGTTATACTGAAGATACGATAATAACTAGAAGTTGACGAGATGGATTTAACTAAATTGTATCGGTACAGTTTTAAGTGGTTCATGATTTTTATATAGAAACGCGGTGTGTTGATGGCTAAATATGTATCCGTACTGACGGATATGGAAGAACGAATTCGCACAGGTCAGTATGTTCCTGGTCACAAGCTCCCCTCGATCCGTGATGCATCCCAGATGTATGAATGCAGTAAGAGCACCATTATTCGTGCCTATGCAGAACTCGAACGTCTACATATCATTTATGCGATGCCGCAGAGTGGATATTATGTGGTAGATCGTCGCGGAGAACAGTGGGATCAAGGGAAGGACAACGACAAGCTGGATTTCTCGTCGGCATCACCAGACCTGCATATTTTCCCGTACCTTGATTTTCAGCATTGTCTGAATCGCGCGATCGACACCTATCAATATCAATTGTTCACGTATGGCGATTCTCAAGGCCTAGAGAGCTTCCGTCATATGCTGGTGAAGCATCTTGCCGATGATCAAGTGTTCGCGAAGCTGAATCAGATCGTTGTCACGTCGGGTGTACAGCAAGCGCTGAACATTCTGACCCGCATGCCATTTCCGAATGGCAAATCCGTTATTCTGATTGAGCAGCCAAGCTATGAGATCTATCAGCGGTTCCTAGAGCTGGAAGGCGTGAACGTCGCAGGCATTGCCCGAACAACTCGTGGCCTGGATCTGGACGAGCTGGAGAAGATGTTCAAGCACGGGGATATCAAGTTCTTCTATACGATGCCGAGGTATCAGAACCCGCTGGGAACTTCCTTTACCCTTATAGAACGGAAAGCGATTGTTCGGCTAGCCGAGCGGTATGATGTCTATATTGTCGAAGATGACTATATGGGGGACTTGGGAACCGAGGTTCGGATGAATCCGCTCTATAGCTATGATACGTCTGAACATGTGATTTATTTGAAAAGCTTCTCCAAAGTCATATTCCCAGGGCTTCGAATCGGTGCAGCGGTAGTACCCAAGCTGCTTCATCCGACCTTCGTGCAATATAAGACCTTTTCTGATGCCGATTCTTCGATTGTCTCTCAAGGGGCACTGGAGATTTACCTCAAGAACGGGATGTTCGACCGGCATAAGCGCAAGATTATACAGCTCTATGCGGATCGGATGAATCGGATGAACCAAGCGCTTACGCAAGTACAAGCATCAGAATGGGTAGAAGTCGCTCCCGTCCAACAAGGCGTGTATATTTCGCTAGTGCTGCCGAAAGTCGTCAATATGGATCAGCTGCATACGAAGCTGAAGCGGGCTAACATCATTACGGTACCAAGCAAACATTTCTTTTTGCAAGGTCATACGCCGTCTTCCAAATTCCTTCGGCTAAGTATTACTCGTGTTCACGAGGATCGCATTGAAGAAGGTGTACGAGCGATCATGGATGAAGTGAAGCGCACGGGCCGTGGATGGGGCTAGAAGGTTACGAGATTTGGGATGGTCGTCATGCATGATGAATTTCAATGAATGGGGAGGAATGGGTCAATGAAGATTGGGATGATCGGAACCGGATGGTTCTCGGAGATGCACTGCAATTTATTAGAGCAAATGGAAGGTGTACATGTAAGCGCTGTATGTGGGACAAGTATGGAGAAGGCTGAGCGCTTGGCAGGAAAATGGCGTGATGTATCGGCTTACGAGAATGTTGAGAATATGCTCGATCAGGAGAAGCTGGATGCCGTCTATATCTGTGTACCTCCATTTGCGCATGGGGAGATGGAGAAGTCGGTTATCGCACGGAACATTCCGTTTTTTGTCGAGAAGCCGATTGCGTTAGATGATCAGCTCCCTGCGGAGCTCTACGCACACATTCAGGAGAAATCCCTTATTACTTCGGTAGGCTATCATTTCCGGTATACCGATGCGGCGCAGAGAGCGTTGGAGCTCTTACAGGGTCGAACCGTAGGGATGGCACTCGGTACATGGATGGGAGGGATGCCGCAGGTCGGATGGTGGCGCAAGCAGGAGGGCTCTGGCGGTCAATTCCTCGAGCAGACGACGCATATGGTTGATTTACTCCGTTATACGCTGGGTGAAGTGACCGAAGTTTATGCTGCTTATGCGAATCGCGTCATGCATCAGGTCGAGGAAGGCGTTACCGTTGCAGATGTCGGTACCGTGACCTTGAAGCTTGCGAGCGGAGCAGTGGCGAACATCTCGAATACGTGTATTTTGCCGACATCCGGTCAAGTAGGGCTTCATATTTATACCGATCAAGGCGTGATGGAGATTCATTCGAACCAACTTGTAGATCGGACGAAGGATGAGACGTATACACTTCAGAACCAATCCAATCCGTATGTCCATGAAAATGAAGCGTTCATCCATGCGGTACGCACTGGAGATACCCAGCATATTCGTTCCACCTATCAGGATGCGATCCAATCGCAGCGGATTGCAACAGCTGCATTACATTCCGCAACGACTGGTGTTCCAGTTAAATTATAGAAGGCAACATCATACCAATAAGCCCACTGAACAGATGAACTGCGCAGTGGGCTTGTTTTGAAATATAACGATTAGAGATTACTTAGGGACTTGAAACCAGATTTCTCCGAATTTCGTATCGCGGATTTGATACCACTTGTTCCCCTTCGTATCGAGCTTCTCATTGTTAATCGTGACGATCTGAGGCATCAACGTACCGAGTGCTTTACTTGTAGTTGTTTTGTGTGCCGTAATCGGTTTGGTAATTGAGTAAGATTTGTCAGGCTTACTGAATGTTGGTGTCGTTACGCTGAACATCCGGTTGAATGTTGGAATGTATGAGACGAGATCATTGAAGATTCGCGCCTCTTTACTTCCATTAGGATATGGATTCGACTGCGGTGTCTCGATCACGTAGACCTTATCATTTTGCGTTCCAACAATAACGCCATTATTCGGGCCCTTGGCAAGGGATGCCCACTCTTTCTTCGTATATTTCGTGATGGAGAGGATCATCTCGTCATTGGCTTTGGACCCTCTTGGTGTATACATAATCCGTTCCGAGTAAACGCCGCCGTGTTTCATCTTGTCCAGCTTCGCTTGGTTCAATTTCTCTATATCCACAATGCCGTCCCATGATGCAGGGATGACATACATGAAATCTTGAGCCGGACTCGTATGAATAGAGCTTAGTGCATCTTTCGTCTTTGCTTGCTTCATGACGGTGAACTCGCCGTTTCGGTAGGATAGCGTGGTGTTCACATAGCCGATGGTTTCGGCATTGCTATCCCCGGTACGTCGTTCTTCGCCGAGTAATTCGTAGATCCCATCCCCATTCGTGTCGAGGGGATCAAGAGAATTGAATGTGGCTAGATTGCCTTTAATCCGTAAATTATCGGATAGAATAACTTTGGGCGTATTGTTATAGAACGAGACGATGCGACTCGTAATATAGCCGCCTGACCCGCCGGTATCAGCTGTCAGCATAATGTCATTTGCTCTATCGCCGTTGAAGTCGCCTGCAAAATTAATATAAGGCATGTAGCCATCGAATCCGATAAGGTTCGCGTTCATGATTTTGGATGTTTTGCCATCGACAACAATGAGGTTAATGTCTTGGGAGAAAGGGGATTCCTTATCTTCACGGGTTCCAACCACATACGCAGTGTCCAGAACGCCGTCTTTGTTTACATCAATCTTTTGCTGGTCGAGCAGCACGGTGTTCTCTGGAACGGTTACGCCATCTAGTGAAAAAGTTTGTCCAATTTTAGGCGGGTTGTCTGAACCGGATTTCGTGTGGTCTGCAGCGAACGCCGCTGCAGGGAATGTGGCGAGAATCGATAACGATAGGGTCAGTGCCATGATTTTTTGTCTCATAAATGATGTACCTCCTGTCAGTCCGTCCTTGTCATTAGCATATTTCGGGCGGGTTGGATATGTATTCTACATCTATATTTTATACGTGTTCAAACGGCCTAGGGTTACATCAAGGTATCAATCTATTTAAAATAAGATTACGAATCCTGTCGAACGAAGGAAGCCTCAACCGGGATAATCCCTATAGGGAAGGTGATGGCGGGTATTGACCCTTATCAAGAAAAAGTCATATACTGTTGGATGGTTCATGGAGTGGTTACAATTATTATGACCTAGAGGAGGTTGTACGTTGGCTAAACGTGAGAACCTTATGGAAATGGAGAATGAATTTAGAAAGTTCATGAGAAAAGTGCAGTCTGAATGGGCTAGAAATGTAAATAGTGAGCTCTCAAGGACGCAATTTCTTGTACTCGATAAATTGTATGTAGAAGGTCCTATGAAAGGTTCAGATATTGCCGATGCCATCTATATTACAGCAGGTGCTGTTACCGGATGCTCGGACAAGCTGATTCTTGGCGGCTATGCAGAGCGGCTGCGCGATGAACGGGATCGGCGCGTTGTATATTTGAAAATTACGGAGAAGGGGATTCAGACGCTGCAGGAAATCGCGAAGCGCAGACATGAGCTGATGAACGATTTATTCGGTAACGTATCGGATGAGGATGTGTTGCATCTGACTTCGATTTTCAAGCAAGTGATTGAGAATTCCGAGTCCAAATAATCATCTTACGTAAGTGAGTGCTGTATCGGTACATAATCCTTGGTCGATCTTGCCATCCTAATCGGTAATAAACGATAGAGACAAGGATGTGCTGTATGAAGCAACGCGCGATATCGAGTTGGATTGCTGTCATCTGTATTACCTTTATGTCAAGTACCTTATTCCCAGGCATTTTGCGTGCTTCCGCTTCTTCTGGGTCATCGCCTGTAACAGTTGCACCTGAGCAGTCCGTAACGGTACCAATGGAAATTCCAGATCATCCGCAGCTAAATGCGCTTCGGAATTTGCAATGGCTTCAGACGGATGCGCGAGACATAACAGGGGATCGTGAGCAGGAACAGATCGGGTTGCTGGGCGGCAAGGACGATCCCAATTCGGATCATTATCAGCTCGTCTACCTGATCTATAAAGATGTGAAACATCAGAAGACCAGTGTCACGTTCATCCAAGGCGGGTATCGACCGAGCATGGTCGTATGCGATTTGAATGGGGATCAGGTGAATGATGTTCTTGTGAAGCTGCCAAAAGGAAGCAACACAGAGAAAGCAAATTATCGACTGTATACGGTGAAGAACCAAGAGGTTGTTCCGATGCCTGCACCGAATCCGATCGAAATCGTCGGCCAACTGGAGAATGATTACACGATTACGTTGAAGGCGAAGGGGCAAGAGACCTACGCTGTAAATATGAGGGATCGGAAGGAAAAGTACGATGCAGCAGGCTATTATAAAAATGGTAAGCTGCTGCGTCCAACGAAGGTGTCGAATGCATCTTTCGAAGTGATTCAGCCTGTTGATTTCGATAAGAACGGAACGACGGATTTACAGGGTGTACAGAAGGTTACGGGTGCCAGCGATGATGACGTGATTGCCTATGTGCATTCCTTATGGACTTGGGAGGACGGCAAGTGGAGACAGCTGCATGTCTATGTTCAGAAAGCCATGAAGTGAAGAAGCTTCAAAGGAAGAGCTATCCTGCCCGAGGGTAGCTTTTTGTTGTATACTTGAAAGGGAGTACGATCCGAAAGGGAGTTATCATCATGGAACAAGTGTTGGTGGAGGAATACCGTAACGAGACACTGGAATGTTTGCATCGTGGTCATATTTGCGGTGTTGGAATAGATAGACAAGTGAAATATGAGGTAGGCGACGCCGATTATGTGGCATTCCTGCGTTCTGCTGGCAAGCCATTTCAGGCCATTCCGGGGATTCGGGCCGGTATTCATGAAGCGTATGACTTAACGGATCGCGAGATTGCGATTATGACGGCTTCGCATCGCGGCGAGTCTTTTCATATGGATACATTACAGGATTTCATGAAGCATACGGGGCTTGAGGAGTCGAACTTGGTCTGCGCGAAGAGTTATCCAATGCACCGTGCGTCAAGAGAGACAATCATTCGTGATCAAGGCCATGAAAGACGGATCTATCATAATTGCTCAGGCAAGCATTTCGGTGTACTATCTTACTGCAAGCTGTTGGGTTATTCCCTCGAAGGCTATGAGGACCCGAATCATCCGGCACAGCTTGAGATTGTGAAGACACTCGCCATGATGGCTGAGATGCCTGAAGATCAAATTGCGCGTGGAATTGATGGTTGCGGGCTTCCCGTATTTGCGCTTCCGCTGCGGAATATTGCCACTGCTTACTTGAAGCTGGCTTGTCCAGAGTTGATCGAAGATGAAGAGACACGAGAAGCGGTTCGTAAGATCACTTCAGCGATGCATGCGTATCCTGAGAATGTCTCGGGTACGAATCGGATTTGCTCGACTTTGCTGCAAGATTCGAACATTGTCGCTAAAGGCGGCTTCAAAGGGATCTATGGGTTTAGTCTAAGGAAGGAACAACTTGGATTCGCCTTCAAAATTATTGACGGTTCCGATGAAGAATGGGCGCGTATCGTGGTCTCGATTCTAGAACAGATTCAATATGACAATCGCGAGACGATTGAGCGAATTCATGAGCGGTTCCCTGCAGACATCCGGAATGATGCGGGCAAAATTGTAGGCTACAGCAAGGGGGTATTTAAGCTATGAAGCAGCGTGTAATTCTCGAAGTGATTGCGACGACTTTAACGGAAGTTAAAGCGGCTGCCGCGTATGGGGCGGATCGGATTGAGCTCATCACGGCGATGCAGGAGGGGGGCTTGACCCCGTCCATAGGTTTGATCGAGGAAGCGGTCAAATTGGTCAATATTCCAGTAAATGTTATGATTCGACCTCACAGCCGTTCTTTCGAATATGATCGTGAAGATATTCGTACGATGCTGTCGGAGGTTCGGCATATTAAACGGGCAGGTGCGAATGCGATAGTCTTCGGGGCTCTAACGCCCAAAGGCGAAATCGATATTCGATTGCTGGAACGGGTATTGGATCGCACTGGAGATATGAAAATGACGTTCCATCGTGCCATTGATGAAGTTCAGGATCAAATGGTGGCGCTCGAGCAGATCCTTGTCTATCCACAGATAACGACCATTCTTACTTCAGGCGGACAGCCGAATGTTCTCCATGCAACGGATCGCATTCGAGCGATGGTCGAGCGTACGGCCGGAACGCATTGTACGATCTTGGCGGGGAGCGGGTTATCGCCGGAAGCGGAGAAGCTTGTACCTTTCTTACATGAGACAGGTGTACAGCAGGTTCACTTCGGATCAGGTGTGCGAGTAAACGGCAAGTCCCTTGCACCGATCGATTCGGAGCGAATGGCTGCGGTACGTTCCATTTTGCATGCCTAATACATAGAATAGAACAGAACAGGCACCGCTCTTCGGCAAGAGCAGTGCCTGTTTTTCGATTTTACACATGAATTAGGCGTGTCTGAGTTTGCCTAATTCGGAGACTAGAGCCTCGATTTCGCTAATGCTGAAGTTCTGTTTACTTACGACGATATCGTATAGTTCTTGAATATCTTCATAACGTTCGACGGAGAAGGATGAAGCTTGCATCGCAGCGGCGGTTGCCATTTTGAGCTTGGTTTTGATGGCTTCAATCATATATTCTACGTTTTCTTGTGTTGGTTGAGTAAGATCCACATTATTCATCCTTTCCAGGTTCAATATCTTTATTGTAGCATGATTCAAATCACAGGTGCTCAAAAAATTGCCATGAACATATTGTTCAGTTACAATCATAGCAATATACGGACAGATTAATGCAAGGAGGGGTTGGGTGACGATGCATGAATTGAATTCGAGTTCATCGGTAGGGAGCTCTCGGCAGAAAATGACAGCGGATCAGTTATCGTCTTTTTTTCAGTCGATTTTCACCGCACATTCAGTGGATCATCTCTCGTTCGTCTGTATTGGTACGGATCGTTCGACAGGAGATGCACTCGGTCCCTTCCTTGGCACTTTGCTGGAACAGCGTGGATTCAAGCATGTGATCGGTACGCTGGCCAATCCATGCGATGCGACGAATCTTACAACCCGATTGAAGACCATCCCGCAGCATCATATCGTCGTGGCAGTCGACGCCTGTCTAGGCCATCCTTCAATGGTCGGACAATACTATGTGTCGTGTAAACCGCTGAAGCCTGCGGAATCCGTAGGAGGGCGACTGCCGGAGGTCGGGCATTACAGCGTTGCAGGCGTCGTGAACGTAAGTGGGCCGAAGCCGTATTGGACGCTGCAGATGACTTCGCTTTATCATGTGATGCAGATGGCGGAGCAGATTGCCAGCGCGGTTGATGAAGGGCTTGCACATGCGCTCTTGAGCCAGTAGATCCAGGACAATCCGCATGCAGAAATTTTTTTAATTTGTTTACAAAATTCGAGTCTCTTTTTAATATAGGCCGCATATAATCTAGGTACGCTAATACACAGGTGCTCTAGAGGCCGAGAGGAGAGATGGACAATGACATGGATGAATCATGTGAATATAAAATCGAAGGATGGACAAGTCTATTGCTGCATGCGTAATAAAATTGTTAATTTCAATGAACAGCAATTGATGAGTTATTGTGTAGGCTGCAAAATGTTCGGGGGGACTGCGCAAGGCAAAGGTGTGGAATGCTTCTGGAATGACTTGCGAGGGGAACATACACTCATCGTCACAGACCCTGAACATGAATTCGCCTATAATCAGACGCGAAGCGTCGTGATCTCAACATCGAAATAGAGATTGAAAAGAGGGGACGCAAATGAGCTCAGGAATCGAACAAGGAAAGACAAAGGCAGGATTATTTTACAAGGTTCAAGGTGAAGGGAATCCCATTGTGATGCTGCACGGGTTTTGCGGCAGTTCAGATTATTGGGAAGCTGTCGTTCCCGCTATAGCACAGGGATATCAGGTCATTACACCCGACTTACGGGGGCATGGACAATCGGCCGTGATCGATACGGTGTTCGGGATCGAAGCTATGGCCCAAGATATTGTGGAATTGCTGGACGAGCTAGGGATTGCGAAGACTGTCTTATTCGGACATTCGCTGGGAGGCTATATAACCCTAGCATTCGCTGAACAATATGCTGCACGACTTCATGGATTCTCCCTTGTCCATTCAACGGCGAATCCCGATGCGGAGCAAGCGCGTGAGAACCGGTTAAAAGCAGTGAAGACGATTGAAGAAGAAGGCATCCGGACATTTGTCGATGGCCTTGTACCGAAATTGTTCGCACCTGAACATGTCGCGATGATGCCAGAGCTTGTTGAGCAGGCGAAGCAAATTGGTTATGGAACGGCACCAGCAGGTGCAACCGGTGCGAGTCTTGCGATGCGAGCGCGTCCTGATCGCAATCACGTATTGCAAGAGACGCAATTGCCGGTTCTGATCGTTGCTGGAGAGCAGGATCAGATCGTGCCGCCAGACAAAGCGTTCACCGTAGAAGCAACGCATATTGAGCCAGCAATTATCCCTGCTGCGGGGCATATGAGCATGATGGAGACGCCGGACAAGTTTGTACCTGTACTGCGAAGCTTTTTGCAGCGAGTGTATGGATAGATTTTCATAGAGAGAGGCCCAAGCTTGTCCTATTTTTGGATGCGAAGGCCTCTTTTTTGCTGAGGAAGGAGGTTTTATTGACACATTGCTTAGGATTGCATAAAATACATTTAGAAGATTACCTAATTATCTAAGGAATGGAGGGAGCACCCGTGAATGATGCCTTCAAGGCACTGGCAGATCCGACGCGACGTCAGATTCTGGTGTTGTTGAAAGAACGGGATATGTCCGCAGGCGAAATCGCCGATCATTTTGCCATGACGAAACCAAGTATTTCACATCATCTGAACAGTCTGAAGCATGCACAATTAATTGTGGATCAACGTCAGGGTCAGAACATTATCTATTCGCTCAATACGACCGTCATTCAAGAGGCGCTCGGTTGGTTCCTGAACATGATTCAGAAGGATAAATAGGAGGGAAAAGGCGATGAATACCTCAACAACGAAAGACAATCCATCGAAGCTATGGGATTGCAAGGATACTATACTGGTCGTAGTCAGCACCCTCTTGTTCGTGCTAGCTTCCTTGTTCTATCCGCGGCTGCCCGACCAAGTCATCTCGAAATTCGATCTGAATGGAAATCCTACGCGGACGATGGACAAATGGGCATTCTGGTTATTGTATGGCGGGTTGGCCATCTTATTGCCGATCGTTATTAAAATGACACGAAACCTCGATCCGCGCAAAGCCAACTATTCGCTGTTCGAATCGACATTTCAACTTTCACGCTGGGCGGTTGTCTTGTTCATTCACTTTATTTTTGGCTTTGGGATTGCGTATAATTTAGGGTATCCGGTTTCCATGAACATGGCTGTATCGCTCGGTCTTGGGATCTTATGGATTATGATCGGGAACGTGATGGGCCGAATTCGATTTACTTATTTTATGGGGATTCGTACCCCTTGGACGCTTGCGAGTGAGGAAGTCTGGCGGAGGACGCACCGCTTCGGCGGGAAGTGCTGGTTCGTTGGCGGATTGGTGATGATCATTGCGGCCTTCTTCCCAACAGCGTATTTCTTGGTGACGTTTATTACTGTACTGTTACTAAGCACCATAATACCGACGATTTATTCCTATATGCTGTATCGGAAAGGATTCAAGTCATAGATTGATTGATATGACAGGCAGGTGAGATGGATGTTCCAGCGAGATTATCTGGTGCGATTAATTGAAGAGATGACCAGTGTGCTCGGCAAAGTGATGGGTCTTCGTCAGGATAATAAATTGACGGAGGCGGAGTGGGAAATCGAT
Source organism: Paenibacillus sp. GCM10027629 (assembly GCF_042676425.1). Lineage (NCBI taxonomy): Bacteria > Bacillati > Bacillota > Bacilli > Caryophanales > Paenibacillaceae > Paenibacillus > Paenibacillus sp. GCM10027629. The sequence goes on from NZ_JBHTGZ010000010.1 coordinate 267,761, forward strand.
GAGCTCTTGCAGCGTAAATTCCGTCTTCGCGGCCCGCTGCTTCAATCGCTATCTGCCGAGGATCTGATCAAGATGATCACCTTTAATGGTGTGCTCGAGTCGGATCGATTGCATGGGGTTGCACTGCTCATAAAGCAGCAGGCGATGATTGAAGAGAAGAGGCAGGATATCGAGAAAGCAGCACAGCTTCGAATCAAAGCATTGCATTTGTTAGCCTATGCATCAACGCAGGGTTATCCAGTCAAATGGGTGAAGACATGCGATGAAATCGGTGAGCTTGAAGCTCTGCTGCAAGGTGTATATCTCTCGAATGCCTTGCATCGGCTTTTGTGGGAACACTACGAGGGAATAGGAAATTATGCGAAGGCCGAAGATCATCTCTTCCATCTCTATCATCGAGATCCCGATATCCTCTCGGAAGGCATTGCCTTCTATAATCGCTTGTTGGGGCAGGCGGATGAGGCACTTGAGCAGGGTAGACTTCCTAGGGAGGAAGTGCAGCAAGGGCTCGCCCAGCTTCAGGACGATGGAAGGCTCAAGTAAGAAATGGAGGCAACAATTTTGGCTAATGAATCCTATACAATTGAATCCTTGGGCGAAATGCTCAATGGACTCATTCAAGAAGGTAAGCTGGTGTCCGGGACGATGAGTCAATTACGGCATAAAGTGCCAGATACGTATTCGAAGGTGCTTTTGAAGACAATTGAACTTCGGAAGCAGTTATATGTACAGTTTGAATATCATTATGCGAAGCGGGTCACGCATGAGAATGTCCTGCTTGAAGAGGCTGGGGCGAAGCTTGCCGAGCTCTTCGAGCACACATTCCGGCAGGGTCTGCTTCGGACGACTTCGGAGGAGCTGCAAGTGCTGCTCTCGAAGAAGAACAAGGTGACGGTGATCCGGAAGAAGACGGCTGCTGTCGCAGCGGATTTAACACATAATCGGAAGAAGCAGTATGTCCTCGAAGAAGGGGAACCCGTTCCGTTCTTGATTGAACTCGGGATCATGAATGCCGACGGAAAAGTGCTAGCGAAGAAATACGATAAGTTCAGGCAGATCAATCGGTTCTTGGAGATGATCCAAGATGTATTGCCGCATTTGCCGAAGGATCGGACGATTACGATCGTTGATTTTGGCTGCGGGAAGTCTTATCTGACCTTTGCGATGTATCATTATTTGCATGTGCAGCAAGGCTTGTCCCTGAATGTCGTAGGACTTGATCTCAAAGCCGATGTCATCGCACATTGTCAGCAGCTTGCAGAACGTCTCGATTATGGGCAGCTGCAATTCCTCGTCGGCGATATTGCCGAGTACAATGAACTAGAGCAGGTGGATATGGTCGTAACGCTTCATGCGTGTGATACAGCGACAGATGCGGCCCTCGAGAAAGCCGTGCGTTGGGGAGCGAATGTCATTCTCTCTGTCCCATGCTGTCAGCATGAATTATTCCGCCAGATCGATAATCCGGCCCTTGAGCCATTGTTGTCCCATGGCATATTGAAAGAACGGTTCTCTGCACTCGCAACCGATGCGGCGCGTGCCAAGCTGCTTGACCTTCTTGGCTATCGTACGCAACTACTCGAGTTCATTGATATGGAGCATACGCCGAAGAATATTCTGATTCGAGCAGTGAAGGGCAATGCATCCGTAGAACAACGAGAGCAGTGGGTTAAGGAGTACGTGCAATACCGCGATTTCCTTCATATATCGCCTTATCTAGAGCGGGCTTGCCAAGATTTGCTACCGCCACTAACGCGTAAGTAGCCCTTGTTTTTCTAGGATGGGTGTTCGTCTTAAAGTGTCTATGGTAATATATGGTGTAAACGAAGATGTGACCAGATTTGGAGGGACGGCAGGTTGGAAGATAAGAAGTATACGAATGAACGGGAATCTGTTCCGCTAACCTCATTACTCGACTGCAGGACAGTCGTAGAACGGAAAGATTATGTTTCAACGGGTGTGCTGACGTATGCGGAAGGCGATTTACTCGAAGTCGAAATTGCGGAATACCAAGATTTCGAGCTCGGTGAATCGGTCAAAATTACAATCTATTCGCCGGTAGGTATCCATATTCTGCAATCTTCTGTCATTGCAAAATATGAGGGAGCCATCCTCATTATTCATCCCCCGAACCATCAGAGCAAGTTCGAGGACAAGCGGAAGTATCCACGGATCGCGACGAATAAGGGCGGCCATATTCTTAAAATTGTACGTCATGAGGATTTGTTCGTATTAGATGAGCCGTTGTCGTTTAACTTGTCGAATATCAGCCTGGAAGGGATAGGCTTCATGCTGCCCAAGACAGAGTTGTTCTCCATCCATACGAAGTTTCATGGTGAATTGGATCTAGGATATCGATTCCCGTGCATCTTCATGATCGTTCGCAAGCAAGTATCGGAAGAGGGAATCTTCTATGGGGCAGAGCTGCTGGAGGTCTCTGAAGAATATGAGCGTAATTTAAGAGCGTTTATTCTGAAGCAGCAAATCGAGAACCATTACGAGATGATGAAGTTAAAGATAAAGACGGCCCAATAGCAGATTTATTCGGGTTACAATAAAACAGGTAGCTTCGTCCATACGCTGGACAGCTACCTGTTTTTTGCTTGCCAATTCACCCTCCGAATGACTCGCGAAAAGCGCGGCACAGCTTCTGGCGATCAACATTCCAGAGTGTGGCTAATTCCTCGCTGACTGCTTCGTCCCACCAATCTGATAGAAGCTTGCGATTGCTGGAATTTTCATGAATCCAGATGAGATTGCCTATGACTTTGTGGAAATAGAGGGTTTCTCCTTGCTTCATAGATTCTTCGGGAATCCATACTTTCATACGTTTGACGGCGCGATATAGTTCGGTATTGCAGGTTCTGCGGATTTTTCGGGCGGAAGGTAGATTGGCATGATGCTTCTCTGTATGCTTGGCTGTTTGATGCGGATTCGCCACGTGGCATCGACTCCTCTCCATATCAATGTATGCAGGCTGGAGTGGAGAGGCTACCGCGTAGACTTTCGATTCTAATCGACGACAATATATCCGATCATCGGGGCAGCTACTTCTTCATGGCTCATGGGTTTGTTCTCCTTGTTCTCTTTGTTCTCTGTATTCGTGGCAAGATGGCCAGAATGCGTGGTGCAGATCAGACGATAGATTCCTTTTTTCTCCGGTGTGAAAGTGACAACCGTCTCTCGCCCTTTACGCACTTCCCCACGAATCGTTGTACCTTCGATATAGAATTGATGATTCGCCCCATTGACGCCATAAATACTAAGTTTGAGATTCTCCCCGAGTCGTGCTGGAATCGTACCTGGGTCCCAGCGATAGACTTCAATTTCCTTGCCATCCGCAGTTTTGGTCTTGAATTCACCGGTTACGATATGAATGGTGCGTTCTTCCGGTAGATCCGTATTGACGGGCTTGGATTGTTCCCAGCGCAAATATGCGATCGTCAGCATGACAGCGAACATCGCGACGGCGATCCATTGGACTTGTCGTTTATTAATAACCCAGATTCTAGACACTTTATTCACCTCGAATCATGCATTTGAGACAAGTGTATGCGCGAGTGGGTCAAGCCATGCCTAAGAAGTAGAAGTCATGTCCCACCGTGTGTTAGAATAATATAGATTAAAACTTAATACTGGAATGGGAGAAAATAACTGGGGGGCAGAATGGATACAATTCACGCAATTATTAATGACATTTTCCAATGGGTTCAAGGGTTAGGGTACTTTGGTATTGTGCTGGGTCTGATGCTCGAAGTCATTCCGAGTGAAGTTGTTCTTGCCTATGGGGGATACCTAGTCTCGACTGGGGAAATATCCTTTGTTGGAGCCGTGATCTTCGGTACGATCGGCGCGGTGGGCCAGAACTGGATTCTATATGCAATTGGCCGATTTGCAGGCCGTCCGTTCTTCGAGAAATACGGCAAGTATTTGAAGATCAAAGAGAAGCATCTGACAATAGCGGAAGGCTGGTTCAATAAGTATGGCGCCGGCATTGTATTCACGGCGAGGTTCGTTCCGTTCATGCGTCAGATTATTTCGGTGCCTGCCGGGATGGCAAGGATGTCATTCGGTTTATTCACGCTGTTAACATTGCTTGCATCGATTCCGTGGTCGCTTATATTCGTTTTCCTCGGATGGAAGATGGGCGATCAGTGGCAGCATGTGAGTGAACAGGCAGGTCCATATGTACAGCCAACGCTCCTTATTGCACTTGCTTTGTTAATTGTTTATGTTGTCGTTAAAATATGGCGTTCCAAAACCCGTGCCAAACGAGGTTAATGGATACGTTTCTTATACCGCAAAATGAAGGTGAGGATGTCTCATGAGTAAAAATGTGTCTGGCAAGTTGCACGGAGGAATTACACCGAAGCAATTTATGGATGGGATGCAGAAAAATCAAGATGCATTCAATGGCTGGTACGATTCATTTTCGTGGCACAATCCAGAAGATGAAGAGTTCTTCGAATCATTGAACAATCGTGATGATTTACGATGTCTAATCATTGCGGCGGATTGGTGCGGTGATGTCGTTCGCAACGTTCCGGTCGTATTCCATCTGATGGAGAAGGCAGGGATTCCAACAGAGGTATTCATCATGGAAGAGCATTTGGATTTGATGGATCAGTTCTTGACGAATGGCGGACGATCTGTGCCCGTGATCATCATTGCTGATACAGGCGGTTATGTCCTAGGGCAATGGGGTCCTCGTCCAGCAGCGGTGCAAGCGCATATGAATGCATTTAAGCTCGAGAATCCAGATCGGGAAGCACCTGATTATCAAGAGAAAATTCAGATCGTTCGTCAGAAAATGATCCAAGAATATGGAGAAGGTACGGGCTATCAGGCTGTCATTGCAGCAGAGCTTCGTGACTTACTAGCAGGAGTGTAGAACTATCATGTTAAAGATTGAATCTTTTCAACTGGGGCCGCTTGAGACGAATTGTTATCTCGTGATGAATGCGGAGACTCATAAGGCTATTGTCATTGATCCAGGTATGAATCCAGGAGCATTAATTCGTCGGATTCAGGATTTGGACGTGGAAGCGATTGTACTGACGCACGCGCATTTCGACCATATGGGCGGCGTGGACGAAGTTCGCAAGCTGAAGAATTGCCCTGTGTATATTCATGATCTGGAAGCGGACTGGCTGACAGATCCAAAGCTCAATGGATCGCTTCGCTGGTCGCAAGTGACCGAACCTTTGTCGACGGATCCAGCTGAATATGCTCTGGAAGATCGTCAGAGCCTGGAGCTGATCGGACATACGTTCCAAGTGATGCATACGCCAGGCCATTCGCCAGGTAGCGTAAGCTTATTGCATGGGAATGATTTGTTCGCAGGGGATGTTCTCTTCCGCATGTCAGTGGGACGCACGGATTTGCCAGGCGGACGTCAGAATGATTTGCTCGATTCCATACATCAGAAGCTGTTCAAGCTGGACGACGCGGTGAAAGTCTATCCCGGACACGGACCGCGGACGACAATTGGATTTGAACGTGCGAACAATCCATACGTGTAAGAACATTATGTGAACACTTCGACATATCTACAAATTTCGACATTATGAGACTAGACTTTAGCACTAGGTGCTGATATACTAGACTCAATTAGATATACTTAACTTTGCGAAGCACGCAAGCTGAGGAGAATAGCTCCCGGTTTGCGTTCTTTTTTTGTTTTTGTGGCTTGGTGTGTCGATCATCAAGTGAATCCGCCGAATTTGCTACAAGTGCGTGTTCAAAAAGTAAGCAATTCAGCACCGAGAAGGTTCTCGCAAGATTCGATGTCGATTATGCTTCTTGAATGACTTCGTGATCAAATGACGACTTTTTGAACAACCTCTACAAGGGATATCAGTCATGAAGCGCGAACATAATTAAGAAGCACTTGTTAGCATTGGAGGAAATGTATGATGACGATCCCGAAGCAGGAAATGTTGAACCGCATCGAACGTTTGAAGTTGAAATGCCGCGATCAGCAGATAGACGGTTGTCTTATAACGCAAAATGTCGATCTATATTATTTCACCGGGTCGATGCAGACCGGTTATGCCTTTATCCCGGCGCAAGGCGAGCCGGTCTATTACGTGCGCCGCAGCTTAACGCGCGCGGCGCAGGAATCGCACGTGCGGGTCCAGCCGCTGGGCTCGTTTCGCCAATTCGGCGAAACGCTGGCGGCAGACTTCCCGCACGTGTTCGCGAGCGCTGCGCCAGTGCTCGCGACCGAGTTCGACGTGCTGCCGGTACAATTGTACCAGCGCTTCGTCGAACTGCTGCCGCCGTCGACCCGCTGGGTGGACGGCTCGCAGCTGGTCCGTGAGACGCGGATGGTGAAATCCGCGTTCGAGGTGGCCGCCATCCGTAGGGCGGCCCAACTGGCAGACACCGCACTCGAAGATGCGGTGTCCTACCTGCGCGAGGGCATGACCGAGCTGGAATTGATGAGCCGGATCGAGTACACGTTCCGGCGTCAGGGCCATCTCGGCATCATGCGCATGCGCGGCTACAATCAGGAGATTGTGACTGGCATGGTCGGCGCAGGTGAGGCAGCAGCGGAGCCGACGTACTTCGACGGGCCAGCAGGAGGGCGGGGGATGAGTGCAGCTTATCCGCAGAGCGCAAGCTTAAGACCGATTGCAGCAGGAGAGCCGATCCTGCTCGATATTGGCTGCAACGTCGATGGTTACGTGATTGACCAGACACGCACACTTTGCATTGGGCAGCTTGATGCCGATTTGCAGGCTGCATACGATTTGTCGGAAGCGATCATTCGACGCACGGAAGAACAGCTTGTCCCAGGAACTCTCGTGGAGCAGCTTTATTTTGAGTCGCTGAAGATGGCAGAAGAGGGCGGACTGGCGGAACATTTTATGGGGTTCGGCGCAGATCAGGTTCGTTTCCTCGGCCATGGCATCGGACTCGAAATTGATGAGCTTCCTGTTCTCGCACGCGGCTTCAAGATTCCGCTGCAGCCGGGCATGGTGATCGCTGTTGAACCGAAATTCACCTTCCCAGGCCGTGGGGTTGTGGGGATTGAGAATACGTACCTTATTACAGATACAGGGTTCGAGCAGCTTACCATCTCACGCGAAGGTGTTCTAACGATATAGATGATGCTAACGCAATGAACGAGAAAGAGGCATACCTCTAGCAGAACCTGCTAAGGGAGGCCTCTTTTTTTGTGGAAAATCTTATTTTAAGATAAAGAAGTTAAGTTATCGGTGTATACATGAACGACAAGTCCTCCTTGATGTCATAATCACTGTGTTAGTATACAATAGGAAGTTAGTGGAATAGGAGCGTGGGTAATCATGAGAACAGTTCTATTAACAGGCTTTGATCCATTCGGTGGGGAAACGATGAACCCAGCGTGGGAAGCCGTGAAACGTCTGGATGGGGAGATCATTTCGGGGACCGTGCGGATCCAATCGATCCAACTTCCGACGGTCTTTGGTGATTCGATTAGACAGCTAGCGGAGGTGCAAGAACGGACCTCTCCTGTGCTGACCATTTGTGTTGGACAAGCGGGTGGTAGCTCCGATATACGCGTGGAACGTGTCGCAATTAATATGGACGATGCGCGAATACCTGATAATGCCGGGAATCAACCGATTGATAGCCCCATTGTAGAGAACGGCCCAACAGCTTATTGGTCGACACTTCCGGTCAAGTCAATCGTACATGCCTTGAAGGAGAAGGGAATTCCCGCATCGGTATCGCATAGTGCAGGGACGTATGTGTGCAATCATCTTTTTTATGGCCTGATGCACCGAATTGCAGAGGGATCGAGCGAAGGAAAGGGAGGATTTATTCATATTCCCTTCTTGCCAGAGCAAGCCGCTCGATATAGCAATCAGCCGAGCATGTCGCTGGATACGATTGTACAAGGGATCCGTATTGCCGTGGAGGTTAGCTTGCGGCAGCACGAAGATATTCGTGTGGTAGGCGGTACACTAGATTAGCAAAATCCACGTCTAGCCCTTGCCATGCGTAAGAACATATTGCAATATGGATATCCTAGTGATGTGTAGAGAGAGGAGGGGTTCGCATGCGGGGTAATTATTATCGCAATAAATCGGCATTTCGGTTAATGCTAAGTACATTGAAATCATTCAAATTGATATTTTGGCAATCTTTTATTTTCGAGCTGGTGTATAAAACGCTAACGATTACGATCTTTGTACCATTTTTTTCTTATATTTTTCACCAGGCGGTGCAAATAAGTGGGTTTGCGGGTGCAACCAATTATGAATTATTGAAATTCGCATTGAACCCCTACGGCATTTTATGCTTTTTGATCATCATTCCGCTCGCTACGGTTATTATTTTTATAGAAGTTACGGTTCTTATTCTGCTATCGTATTACGCACACCAAGGGGAACGGGTTAAACTTATACCTTCCTTTTTGCAGTCATTAACGTACTTGCCTTTTATGTTTCGGTATGGTTTCTTTGGATGGGCGTTGTACTTCTTATTCATAACCCCACTGCTGAATATTGGATTTTCGTCTACCTTGCTGCCTTATCTACAAATCCCTAATTTTATTACAGGAGAATTGTACAAGACGAACGTCGGGATGCTTATTCTTGGGGGAACCTTTGTTGTTATTGCGCTTTTTTATTTTCGCTGGCTCTTGTCGCTTCATATGATCGTTATTGAAGGCAAGCAAGGATTTATTGAATCTGCCCGCAAAAGCGCAAGGATGATGCGAAAGTCGTATTGGAAAATGTTCCTGACCATTATGTATGGTTTCATTATATATTTCGTGTTGTTCGTTCTATTATTAATCCTGTTCATTATTCTCGTAAGCGTCATTTCTTATGTTGCACAAGAGGTAGATCTGGAGAACAGTCCGCTATTTGTGAAAATTCTATCTTCGATTACAATTTTCACATTATTTTTTGCATCATATTTTGCTTCACCGCTCTTCATACATTCACTTACAGCGTTCTATATGGATAAGGCGGAGCCGATGGATGCGGCGGTCAGACATGCCGATTGGGACAGGGAACAGCATTTTTATTCCCGGGGTTATCGCACTCGATTGCAAATTTATCGTGGGAGACTTGCGATCTTATGCTTGATGGTAATCACAGGGTCACTATTGTTGGATTATTCGTTCCATTTTACGGAGCAGCAGCGTTCGCATCCGTTTACCATTATGGCGCATCGTGGATATAGCATGAAGGGTGTTGAGAATTCATTGGAGGCGCTCCAGGGAGCCATTGATGCAAAAGCAGACTATGCGGAGATTGATGTTCAGTTAACGAAGGATGGTCAACTGGCGGTTATTCATGATACGAATCTGAAACGACTCACAGGCCGTAACGTAGCGGTGAATGATCTAACGATGGATGAGCTTCGCAAGCTAGAGCTGAGGCAAGACGATTTCAAGGGTCGAATCCATACCCTCGAAGAGTTCATTGTGTATGCCAAAGGTAAAATTAAGCTGAATATCGAAATCAAGCTGCACGGCCGTGAGCAAGAAAATATTGTCGACAAAGTCGTTGCTGTTATCCACAAACATCAGTTTATTGAACAATGTGTCGTTCAGTCCTTAGACTATCATGTAGTTGTTAAGGTGCAAGAAGTGGAGCCTAAGCTAAAGACAGGTTACGTTGTGTTTGCGAGTACTGGTGTCATGTCATGGATCCATGCTGACTTTATCGTATTGGAAGAGTCTATGGTGACAGAACGTGCAATAGCATCTGCTAAATTACTCAACAAAACGCTCTATGTCTGGACGGTGAACAATACACCTGATATCGAGGGGTATTATTATATGGGCGTCGATGGTGTCATTACGGATATACCGCAGGATGCGAGAGATACGGTAAAATATCTAGATGAAAATAAAGATGAGAGCGAATTTATATTTAACTCGATGCTATCTTCGCTATTCTCATAATTAACGCGCTAAGAAGTTCTTTATTCGTGGGATCCATTTCATCGATGAGAACTTCTTTATTTATTTTTGACCGCACTGAACTTTTTAGCTTAGCTACTCGTATTATGGTTGATTTGCAAATCACAACTTGTTTTATATCAAAAAGGGGGAAGGATGTAGCAATGGATGAACAACAACGAATAAACTTGGCTATCCGCGGTGACGACCAGGCGTTAGCTCAATTGCTGCACGAGCATTACACCTTTTTGATGAAATATTTGATCAAAGTGACAATGAATCCGTCCCTTGCAGAAGACTTGGTGCAGGAGACGATGCTCAAATGTATCGAGAAAATCTCTTATTATAATGGATCATCGAAATTTTCCTCATGGATGATTACGATCGCTACACGGTTATACATTGACATGATGCGGAAGCGAAAAGTAGAGCAGCGTTGGCAAGAGCAGGAACAAGCATTACGCGGGGTTCAGTGGCATATGCAGCAGCACCAAGAGGCGTGGACGGATGCGATTGACGCACTGTCGAGACTTCGTTACGATATGCGATTGCCAATCCTGCTCAAGCACTATTATGGGTACGCATACGATGAAATTGCAGAGATGATGGACATCCCGCAAGGAACGGTGAAATCACGAATTTATAACGGGCTACAACAATTGCGAAAGGAGCTCATGCCGAATGCGAAAGAATAAATCTGACTTGAATCAACAGTCATTGCCTAATTCATCTTCAGAACCACACGTCTCTCAGGAAGATCAAGAGTTAATCGATCAACTGATGCTGAGTTTTCAGCAGATGGATCAAGTGATCCCGCATAATACCGCACCGCATGTGGGACATCTAGAGCAGTTGATTGCGGAGCAGAAGTTGGCGGTACGTCGACGTAATCAATTGGAGCTCCTTTGCTTCTTCCTTGTTGCCTTGGTATTGATCGGTGGAAATACACTGCTCGTCATGACGAGTTGGACGGCATTCGGGATTTTTCAAGGTGTGACGTTCATGGCAGCACTAGGGTTCCTATTCGGCTCTTATGTACGTCGCAAGAAAAAAGGGGATGTTCGACATGCCAAGTGAGTATTACCATCCAATTCCTTGGTGGGTTGTCGTCCTTATCGTCATGATTTTGATGACGCAGAGCTTCTGGTTATTCACGGATGCACGCCGACGGGAGAAGAATCGTTGGTTCTGGGGGATTTGGGGACTGATCCAATTTCCGATGCCGATTCTGTTCTATAGCATATTTCATATATACTTGCCCTATCGCAGGTCAAAGACTAATCGTGATCCATCCTAATTATTCAATTGTTTATTAAATTGAGAAAGTAGGGATGTATATGAATCTTGAAGTGAATTGGGGGCTGCTTGCCCCGATTTTAGTTATACAACTTATCCTCATGGTGACCGCCTTAACTTCCCTCTACAAGGCCGACGCAACACGAGGGCCGAAATGGATGTGGGTGCTGATTATTGTCTTCGGTCAAATTCTCGGGCCTATTCTATATTTTGTTGTAGGAAGGAACGATAGATCATGACGCTGCTGAAGGTTGATCAGTTGTCGAAGCAGTTTAAACAGCATCAAGCAGTGAAGAAGATTAGCTTCTCTATTGAAGAAGGGCGCTGTGTCGCCTTGCTTGGTCCGAATGGAGCGGGTAAGACGACAACGATACACATGTTAACCGGCTTGCTTCGTCCAACATCCGGCGATATCCAGTTGTATCTCCAAGGTAAGCAGGTTGCGGATCGAAGGCCTCATCTGGGATATTTGCCGCAGATGCCTGTCTTCTATTCGTGGATGACGGGGCGTGAGTTTGTCCAATATGCAGGGCAGCTCGCGGGCTTATCCAGGCAAGAAGCTGAACGCCGTACGGAGGAGTGGCTTGAAATCGTAGGTATTCAAGATGCAGCTAAGCGGCGCATTGGCGGATATTCCGGTGGGATGAAGCAGCGGCTTGGTCTTGCGCAGGCACTCATTCATAGGCCCAAGCTGCTTATTCTGGATGAGCCCGTCTCTGCACTAGATCCGATTGGACGGAGAGATGTATTACGGATTTTGGAGCGGATTCGTCAAGAGACGACGATTTTGTTCTCGACACATATTTTGCATGATGCGGAAGAGATCTGTGATGATATCATTTTGATCGAGCAAGGCGAGATTGCGGTTCAAGGACGTCTGGAGCATATACGTCAATCTCATAGCGAACCGATGATCATGATTGAGACCTTGAACGAGGCACAGGCCAAGGCGCTAGAAATCGCAATCAGAAATAAACCTTATGTGCACCATGTAGCGTCTGAGCATCAAACCCTTCGTGTAACGGTTTCTAATCTTGAAGAAGCTGAACGGGGGATTATGACGGAAGCTGTGCAGCACCACATTTTTATTCGTAAATTGGAAGCGGGTCATAGCACATTAGAAGATTTATTCATGAAGGTGGTGCGGGCATGAGGCAATTCGGTCTCTTTTATCGGAAAGAAATGCTGGAGATGGCACGCAGTTACAAGTGGATTTGGGTACCGATGGTATTCCTGCTTCTCGGTGTGATGCAACCCGTGACAACATACTATATGCCTGAAATTCTGAAGCACGCTGGCAATATGCCTGCAGGTACGATCATCACCATGCCAACACCTACATCGGGTGAAGTATTGGCGCAGACCCTTAATCAATTTGGCACCATCGGCGTACTTGTGCTCGTGTTATCGATGATGGGGATCGTATCTGGTGAACGGCAGAGCGGTGTGACCTCGCTTATTTTTACTAAGCCTGTCTCATTCATTGCTTATATGACTGCCAAATGGGCAAGCATGCTGACCTTAACGGTCGCTGCATTTGCCTGTGGTTACGCGGGAGCTTGTTACTATACCATACAGTTGATTGGTTCGCTGGATGTCGGAACCGTCATTCAAGCAGGCCTCATGTATATGTTATGGTTCGTTTTCGTTATTTCGGTCCTGCTGCTAATTAGCGCATGGCTGCCGAACTCGGCTGGGGTCGCTTTTACGACGATGGCATTCATCATGCTGCTCAGTTTCGGAACGAGTCTTCTTTCACGATATTTATCATGGAGCCCGAGTCGACTGAGTACGATCGCATCGGAGATATTGACGAAAGTCGAGACGTTGTCATCCGTAGGGCCTGTATTATGGATAAGCCTATGCAGTGTACTCATTTGTGTGATGTTAGCAGTCTATCGGATGCAATCACAAGAATCGATTTCAGCGAAAGCATAGGTTAGCAGGATGTCTCGCAGTAGAACTTCGCTTCTTTTCCTCTGCCCTCGTGGACGTACTATTTTTTTTGTAGTAGGATAGAGGAAATAAAATGATAGATGGACAGCTAGGGGGAAGAAGCGATGTTAAGTTTAGGCCAAAAAGTGATTATCGTCGCTGATCGATTTGAACAGAACATTCCGATTGGGGAATATGGTTATATAATCGCATATGATCGTAATGCGGATAATGCTTTTGACTATGTCGTTCGGGTGCCGAAGGTGAATCGTAACATTGCGGTGCCATACACGGATATCGAAGTCGAAGAAGTGTTGATTGAACAAGAGGTTGAGCGAATCGAGCGAGAAGCCTTGATCGATTTTGCCCTTGCTACGCGCAATGAGGAGCTGTTCCGCAGCGTAATGAACCGTGGTGAGGAAGTCGTCGAAGAAGAAGAGGCCGAAGCGGAAGAAATTTCGCAAGAGGAGTTTATCCGACAAGTCAATCTCAAAGCATGGATTTAATAGCTCGGCCATTGTGCCGGGCTTTTTCTTTTGTGCAGCGCGCTTGTGCTTTTCATCTCGTTAAGGCTAACGAACCTAGATCACCTTATTGGGTCAAAATATCGCGTTTAGAATTTCTAACGAACTCTAAGCACGTTATTCATGGCAAATCGGCTCTTATTCGGTCATTTTTCACACAATAAGGCGTTTGAGATTCGTTAGATTGGAAAAAGGGCTATTTCCGCCTAAATAAGCATTACAGGATTCGTTAGATCGAACGATGTAGGTGAACCCTCGTAGAATATGGTAATATTTTCAATAAATAGATTCCATATTTTTTAGGAGGTTCGTGATGAAAACGAAAATTGCAGCCGTTTGCGCAGTCTTGTTTATGTTGTATGGGGCTAAGGCAGAAGCGGTGAACTTACTCGTCAAAGCGGCGGTTTCCAATGTGTTTATGATCGTTAATAACGTCCAGCTTCATGCTGATTCCATGCCTGAAATTTTGAACTATAAGAATCAAATCTATGTCCCCTTACGATTTATAGCGAGCGAGATGGGCGCTTTAGTAGGCTACGATCCTACTTCACGCAATGTGTATATTGACTACAATAACAAGGAAAGCACAAAGTCCAAGCTCAACGCGACACGAACAGAAGGGGATTTTGATCTTAGTCTCTCGTCAGCCAGTGCAAAGTACAAGCAGGGTGATCCGATCAAGATCTGGAGTTCATTGACGTACCGGGGCAAGGAACCGATCACGGTATCGCACGGCGGTTCGTTACTCTATTTTAGTTTAATGGACGAAGACGAGTATACGGAAGGATATGTGAAGACTGCTATGCTGGTATATGAAAAATTTCAACAAGGGGATAATGTGGTCTCGTTTTTGGATCCCGGGCTCTTTACTACGTACTGGGCAAGCAAAAATCAGATTACATATATAGATAAATATTTGCAAGAAACCCCGCGTCCCCATATCCTCCCCAAAGGTCGTTACACGATCAAGGTACATGCCGAGTTCTACATTGGCGAGAAGTTCGATCCCTCGGACGAGACGCAGCATCGAAAATTCAGCGCCGAAATTCCGATCGAGATCGAATAGGCCCGAAGAATTGGGGCCATACATATTTTGGTCCCTGCATTGAGTATGAAAAACAACTACGCTATACTATATAAATTAGAGCCTAAGGGGGATTACGTAACGATGAGCATTACGGTGAAAGACGTTGAGCATGTTGCTAAGCTCGCGCGACTCGCATTATCGGATGCAGAGAAAGAGCAGTTTACAGGTCAATTAAATGCGATTTTGAAATATGCGGAGAAATTGAACGAATTGAATACAGATGAAGTGGAGCCGACGACACACGTGCTACAGATTCGTAACGTGATGCGTGAAGACGAGACAAGACCGTCACTCCCGATCGAGAAAGTGCTGCGCAATGCGCCAGACGAAGAAGACGATCAAATTCGTGTGCCGGCTGTCCTTGAATAATTGACAGAGCGTAAGGTACGAATTCATATATTATTTTGAATGGTTGAAAGGAGAATTCCCTTGTCATTATTTGATTTGCGGTTGCAGGAAATACATAACAAGCTTAATACCAAAGAATTGTCCGTCACGGATCTGGTAAGCGAAGCTTATGGACGTATTGCCAAGACAGAAGACCAGGTGAAAGCTTACCTGACTTTAAATGAAGAACATGCTCGCGCGCATGCGAGATTATTGGACGAGCAGCTCGCGACGGATGCACCTCGTGGATTGTTGTTCGGACTTCCCGTAGGGATAAAAGATAATATCGTGACGGAAGGATTGCGCACGACTTGTGCGAGTCAATTCCTCTCGAATTATGACCCGATCTATGATGCAACGGTTGTTCAGAAGTTGAAGAAAGCCCAATCCGTTACGCTGGGCAAATTGAATATGGACGAGTTCGCGATGGGGGGTTCGAACGAGAATTCCAGCTTCTATCCGACACGTAACCCATGGAACTTAGAATATGTACCAGGTGGTTCTAGTGGTGGTTCCGCTGCAGCGGTTGCAGCGGGCGAAGCGTACTTCACGCTCGGTTCAGATACAGGCGGTTCGATCCGTCAGCCGGCATCCTATTGCGGTGTTGTAGGCTTGAAACCAACCTACGGACTCGTATCCCGTTTTGGACTCGTAGCATTTGCTTCTTCTCTGGACCAAATCGGACCGATCACGAAGAATGTTGAAGACTCCGCGTATGTATTGCAAGCTATTGCAGGATACGACAACATGGACTCCACATCGGCGAATGTTGAAATTCCTGACTATATCAGCGCATTGAACGGAGATATTAAAGGGCTTCGTATTGGGGTACCAAAAGAATACCTTGGACAAGGTATCGATCCGAAAGTGAAAGAATCGGTTCTTTCTGCACTCAAAGTGCTAGAAGGTCTTGGCGCAACATGGGACGAAGTGTCCTTACCGCATACGGATTATGCGGTTGCGACGTATTACCTGCTTGCTTCTTCGGAAGCTTCTTCGAACTTGGCACGCTTTGACGGCGTACGTTATGGCGTTCGTGCAGAGAATCCGGATAACCTGATAGATCTCTATGTGAAATCCAGAAGCCAAGGCTTCGGGGATGAAGTGAAACGTCGGATTATGCTCGGAACCTATGCACTAAGCTCTGGTTATTACGATGCGTATTATTTGAAAGCACAGAAAGTCCGTACGCTCATCAAGCAAGACTTTGATCAAGTATTCGCGAACTATGACGTCATTATTGGACCTACAGCACCGACAACGGCATTCCCGATCGGATCGCAAGTAGATGATCCATTAACGATGTATATGAATGATATTGTGACCATTCCGGTCAGCTTGGCGGGCGTGCCAGCGATCAGTGTTCCATGTGGACTTGCTGATGGCTTGCCTGTCGGATTGCAAATTATCGGGAAAGCTTTTGATGAATCGACTGTACTGCGTGTAGCGCATGCGTTCGAGCAGAACACAGAACATCATAAGCTGCGCCCGCAGTTGTAAAGAGGAGGTTTCCCATGTCTACATCGAAATACGAAACCGTCATCGGCTTAGAAGTTCACGTTGAACTTCATACGAATTCCAAAATCTTCTGTGGCTGTAAGACATCCTTCGGTGCTTCGCCGAACAGCAATACATGCCCAATCTGTCTTGGACATCCAGGCGTATTGCCTGTACTCAACCGTCAAGCAGTTGAGTATGCGATGAAAGCTGCGATGGCGCTGAACTGTACGATTGCAACAGAGAGCAAGTTTGATCGTAAGAACTATTTTTACCCAGACTCACCAAAAGCTTACCAAATCTCGCAATACGACAAACCGATCGGTGAGAATGGTTGGATTGATATTGAAGTGAATGGTGAGACCAAGCGGATTGGCGTAACACGTCTTCACCTTGAAGAAGATGCAGGGAAACTGACGCACGTAGATGGCGGTTATGCTTCACTGGTTGATTTTAACCGTGTAGGTACGCCGCTGTTAGAGATTGTATCAGAGCCTGATTTGCGATCTGCGGAAGAAGCGAAGGCATACCTTGAGAAGCTTAAAGCGATTATGCAATATTGTGACGTATCCGATGTGAAAATGGAAGAAGGATCGCTTCGCTGCGACGCGAATATCAGTCTTCGTCCTTATGAACAGAAGGAATTCGGTATTCGTGCCGAGCTCAAGAACATGAACTCTTTCCGCGGCGTTCAACGCGGGATTGAATATGAAGAATATCGTCAAGCTGAAATTTTGGATGACGGCGGTGTCGTTGTGCAAGAGACAAGACGTTGGGACGATACGCAAGGTAAGACGTTCTCGATGCGTGGTAAGGAAGAAGCGCATGATTATCGCTACTTCCCGGACCCAGATCTTGTGTCCGTCTTGATTGACGACGAATGGAAATCCCGTGTTCAGGCATCGATCCCTGAATTGCCGGATGCACGTAAAGCACGTTATGCAGCGGAGCATGGTTTGCCAACCTATGATGCAGACGTGATCACAGCTTCGATGGCGCTCGCTGATTTCTTCGAAGAAAGTTTGAAGTATACGAAGGATGCCAAATCCGTAGCGAACTGGATTATGGGCGACTTGCTTGCACATTTGAATGCGAATAACCTGGAAATGTCCGACGTCAAGATTACAGGCCAAGGGCTTGGCGAGATGATCGGCTTAATCGAGAAAGGTACGATCAGCAGCAAGATTGCGAAGACCGTCTTCAAAGAAATGATCGATAGCGGTAAAGCGCCGCAAGCGATTGTTGAAGAGAAAGGCCTTGTTCAGATTAGCGACGAAGGCGCAATCAAAGCGATTGTTGACAAAGTTGTGGAAGCGAACCCGCAATCCGTTGAGGATTACCGTGCGGGGAAAGACAAAGCGATTGGCTTCCTCGTCGGTCAAGTGATGAAAGAATCACGCGGTAAAGCAAATCCAGCGCTTGTGAATCAGCTGTTAGCGGAGCGTCTCAAAGGATAATTCGAGAGGAACGAGTAAGCATGCACGATCCATGGGTCATTGATAATTTACATGTCATGATCAGACTACTGCTTGCGATGCTGTTAGGCGGCTTGGTTGGATTTGAACGAGAACATAACAATCATGCGGCTGGCCTTCGGACACATATTCTGGTCTGTCTTGGTTCCACCTTAATCATGCTGTTATCCATTTATGGATTTGCTGAATTTGTGACCTTGAATCGTGATCCAGCGCGGCTTGCGGCCTCGGTCATTACAGGGATCGGATTTCTAGGTGCTGGAACGATTCTATTCACAGGCAAATCAATTACGGGCCTCACGACAGCGGCGTCACTGTGGGTCGTTGCCTCCATAGGGTTAGCTATTGGAGCGGGCTTCTATTTTGCAGCGGTTGCGGCGACAATTCTGGTATTACTTAATTTATGGGTCTTGAATAAGATTGAACAGCGTTTCTTGCGAGGGAAGAAAGTTCGAATCATCACCATTCGAGCGATCGGGCAGCATGACCTTCTGGATGAGGTTACTGCGAAGCTCGCTTCCCACGCCATTACGACGAAGAAGATGGCATTAACAGAGTCGAGACATGTGACAGAACACGAGATTGATTTGCAAATGGAGCTTCAGTTGCATGTCACAGCACCGAAGCATTTAGAGCCGATTCATCTGATCGTGGAACTAAAATCCATTGCTGGTGTATTTAATGTTTCGGTAGAATGAGTAAGAGGGTCCATCTCTTACGATAACCTTCCTGATGGGAAGGTTATTTTTTTTGAAAAGTTTTGAAGGGTTTATTGAAATGGGTACGTCATAAATATAGATTCAAATGGAGAGAGGGGGGATTACGGTGGACAATCAGACGGATGAACAGCTTATTGACCAGATCCGTCAAGGGAATCAGGATGCTTATCGAATTTTGGTTGATCGACATAAGAATTACATTTATACATTGATGTTCAGAGAGCTGGGCCATCGTGAGACCGCGGAAGACCTCGCTCAGGAAGTCTTTATTAAACTTTACCGCTACTTGCCCCATTTCCGTGGGGAGGCGAAGTTTACGACTTGGATGTATCGGTTAGCGATTAATACATTGACGGATTATCGGCGCACGCAGCAGCGTAAGCCGCTGACCAGCTTGATTGATTCGATTAAATCATGGTTTAGATCTCCAGAAGAAGAAGAGCCGGAAGAACGGCTGCTGCTGAAGGAAGAGCAGATTGAGGTTCAGCGTGTACTTAGAAAGATGAAGGACAACTATCGTATTATTCTTGAGCTTTATCATATGAGACAGCTTACTTATCAAGAAATAGCAGCCATTCTAGAAATTCCAATTCGGACCGTAGAGACGCGTCTATATCGGGCCAAACAACAATTCGAACGTTTATGGACGGAGGTGCAAGTTCATGAGAAGACGATTCCAGGAAAAGCCACGCCATCAGCATCTAAGAAAAGACTGGACAACGCCTCATCAAGCTAATGTCCTACCGATGGAACGAGTGAAAGTCATTGAACAGATGCCTATCCATGAGACATCTCCTGAGTTTACAGATGTTATCATGCAGCGTATCTCATCACAAGGAAGTAGAAAACCCGCGACAGCAGCTTCGTCGCCGACCGTGAATTATTTTACACGGCGGAAGCAATTCATTCATTTTGCTGTTGCTGGCGCAGCGACTTATCTATTTATAACAACCGGTATTTTGCAATCTCTCCTTGCAATGGATGCCTTCAAACTTGAATATCAAATGAAAACGAAAGTCCAACATGTGGTTGAAGCTGGTATAGAAATCATTACACACATTATCCCGTTCTAGGAGGAGATCTAACTATGACGCATTCGAATAAAGACAGACAATCGACCTATGACCCTTTTTTGGATGAACGTATGCATCAATTGAATACCCCGCCAATGATGAATGCATTTCCGAACTCGAATCATCCTTATGGCAGCAATGTACCCCGTAAGAGTAAATTTTTAGCTGGTTTGCTTGCTTTTTTTATCCCGGGGCTGGGACACTTTTATCTCGGTCTGATGCAGCGCGGGTTAACGGTCATGTTAAGCTTAGCGCTGAATATCGTTGCCATCGTGTATAGTGTCAACTTACCGCAAGGCGGAAGCTTGCCTATAATCGTGCTGTTAAGTCTCTTGATTCCATGCATCTATTTCTATAATTTGTTCGACGCATTACAATGTACGGATCGAGTAAATGCAGAGCGCATCTATGGATTTGTGCCAGAAGGCATGACACCTTTAATAAGTAATGGCGGAGTGGCTTTCAAAGGCAGCTCGCTTGGCATTGTGCTTGTTGTGTGCGGCGTCTTTGTGTTGATGTTTAGTGTCAATCCAGCTTGGCTCCAGTTTTTATTCTCGAGCGGCGGTCCCTATTTTGGCGCAGTGATTCTCATTGTAGCAGGATTATTCTTGCTCTTAAGAACACGTTCGAAATAATGAACGAGAAAGGGGTGTCCAATGATTAAAGTCGGGAGATATACAGGTGCCATTTTATTATTAGCTGTAGGCGCAATTCTTATTTGGGACCAGAGTTCTGGTGCAACCCATATTCAATATCTGTTAGATTGGTGGCCCGTTCTTTTTATCCTTTGGGGCATAGAATATATTATTCTCAATGTTGTGCATCGTCATTCCAATCGACGGATGAAGTTGGATCTAGGCGGCATGTTTTTAGCTGTGCTGTTATCAGGCATTGTGTTTAGTGTGACTCAGCCATCGCTCATGTCGGATTTATGGAAGCAACTTAATTTCAAGATAAATTTTGCTACAAATTTGGGGTCTGACGAAGGAATTCGATTTGAGAAACCTGTGCAGAAGGTTGCCGTAGATAAGGAAACCGAAGCGATTGTTGTACGTAATGAGTATGGTGATGTTGTTGTACAGACGGGCGGTGCTGATCAACTTGAAGTCTCAACCGTTATGCGGGTAGATCTCAAGGATGAGCAAGAGGCTGAACAGATTGCGAATCAATCCACTGTGAACATTCATCCGGGCCAGCGCATTACGATCGAGACGAAGGGTAAGAAATACGGGGGTAATTGGCAGAAGCAGCCTCGCATGGATCTCGTGCTGACGATCCCGGAGGGAGCTACCCTAGACTTGGATATTGAGACATTGCTCGGTGATATCGATATTCAAAATGTGAAAGCTAAGAATGAATTGAAACTGGTGACGATGAAAGGCGATATTGATCTTGAGAATGTAACTGGTGCAGTTCGAGGAGAGACATTATTAGGTGATGTGAGTTTATCCGCGATCGATGGTGAAGTTGAGATGTCGTCGAAGAGTGGTGATTTCAATGTTAGCCACATCACAGGACGGACGAATGTTGCTACGCTGAATGGAGAGATCCGTTTGGAGGAAGTGGAAGGAGATATTCTCGCGGATACGAAAAATGGTGACGTACACATCGATCGTGCTGATCATAATCTGAAGGTATCTACACTCAACGGGGATATTTTTGTGGATACCAAGGTTGTTGGCGGGGATTGGGATGTTCATTCCACGATTGGCGATCTTGATATTGCAATTCCAGATACAGGAGATTATTCCATCGAAGGTAGCAGCGGGATTGGCTCCGTTAATGTGATCGATTTACCATTTCAGGCAGGAGATAAATCACTGTCAGGAACCGTTGGAGATGGTAAGTTTAAGGTTATACTTAGCTCCAATAATGACCTCACCTTGAAAAAGAATTGAAATCGATCATACCCCGGAGTACAATGAATGAAGATTGATGTTAAAATTTAATGTACTCCAAATAAACAGGTGGTGGGTCAGCTATGAATACGCAAGTCCAAGAAGCACTTGAACAATTAAAAAATACAGGAGTTCGTATTACGCCACAACGCCACGCGATTCTGACGTTTTTACTCGATTCCATGACACATCCGACGGCGGATGATATCTACCGTGCGCTTGCACCGCAGTATCCAAGTATGAGTGTGGCGACGATATATAATAATTTGAAAATGTTCGTGGAAGCAGGTCTTGTGCGCGAATTGACCTATGGAGATAATTCAAGTCGGTTCGATGCAGATCTGTCTTCCCACTATCATGCGATCTGTCAGAAGTGTGGCAAAATCGTGGATTTCAATTACCCAGCACTCTATGAAGTAGAGCGCGCAGCAGCGGAACAGACAGGCTTCGCTGTCAGCGGCCACAGAATGGAGATTTACGGCGTCTGCCCTACATGTGCTGAGAAAAAGTAATGTAATCGGACAACTCTAGAAATGGAGAGAAGAATGAATCTACGATACCAAAAGAAAACAGGCCTGCGAACACGCGGCTTGTTTTTTATTACAGCAGCTATTGTCGTTCTAATTGTTACTGGGATATATATTAAAGATCAGGTGTTGCCAAGTACCAAGCATGTGAAGCCAGATTTTCATGGATTGGCCAAGCCCATCTTTGTTGGTGGCGAATTGCAAGAGGCACCGGCAATCGGGTCGAAGGAAGGTATTAAGCTCCCCTTGTCGGTCGTTCAGAAGAATATTGATTCAACGATTCGTTATGAGAAAAAGTCAAAGACAATCATTATGGCGACGCATGATAAGTTAATTCATTTTAAGACGGATGAGTTAACCGGGCGAGTGAATAGCAAGCCGTTTGAACTCTTTTTTACAGCTGAACAGGTGAAAGGGACACTCTATTTGCCGATCGCGCCGCTTGAAGAGCTGTATGGTCTGCAAGTGAAGGAGGACCCGAGCACGGGAACTGTGACGTTGTTCAAGGCTGGCGATCAGGTTCAGACGGCGAAGACGGTTAAGTTAAAAAAAGAGGATAAGACCATTCCACTACGTGTGGACCCTTCCATTCATAAACCGATTGTGTACGATGTGAAGCAAGGGGAGTCCTTGCGGATCTGGGCAGACCTCGATGGGTGGTATAAGGTTCAACTGGAGAATGGTATCGTTGGCTTCTTGCAGGATTCTGATGTCGAGATGGGCGAGCAGCTTTCCATCGAGCAGATTCCTGCAGCGAATGAGAAACCAAATGCGAAGATAGAAGGACCTATTAACTTGATTTGGGAAGCGGTCTATAATAAAAGCACTGATGTAAGCCAAATTGGGCCTTTGCCAGGGGTGAATGTCGTCAGTCCTACCTGGTTCAGTCTTCTTGATGGGAAAGGTAATGTCCAGAGCAAAGCGGATACGGGATATGTTAAATGGGCCCATGAGAATAATATGCAAGTGTGGGCGTTGTTCAGCAATAGCTTCGAGCCCAAATTGACAACAGAAGCATTATCGACCTTCGATCGTCGATTCCAGATGATTCAACAAGTGATGTCGTATGCTCAAATCTATCGCTTGGATGGAATCAATATCGACTTCGAGAATATTTATACGAAAGACAAGGAGAACTTTACGCAATTCGTACGTGAATTAACGCCTATGCTTAGAGCACAAGGGCTTATCGTCTCGGTAGATGTCACACCGAAATCGAACAGCGAGATGTGGTCAGCCTTTCTAGATCGCAAATCGCTGGGAGAATTGGTCGACTATATGATGGTGATGTCCTATGATGAGCATTGGGCCTCGAGTCCGCGTGCAGGGTCGGTGTCATCGCTCCCTTGGGCGAAGAATGCGATGCGTAAAATTATCGAAGAGGATCAGGTCCCTGCAGATAAGTTGCTCTTGGGGATCCCGTTATATACACGGATATGGACGGAGAAGCCTGTAGACGGGAAGACGAAAGTCTCCTCCAAGACGGCGGGAATGAAGGCGATCCAAGAATTAATCGACAAGAAGCAGCTTAAACCTCAGTTTGATGAGGCGACAGGTCAGAATTACGTGGAATATGAAGAAGATGGTGCGAAGCGCCGAATTTGGATTGAGGATCAGACATCTCTTCAGGCAAGAGTAGATCTAGCACAAGAGCTGGGGCTGGCAGGTACGGCATCGTGGACGCGAAGTTTTGCATTACCTGAGGCTTGGGATGTACTCGCAAGATAGTAACAGCACTTATATCACTTATATATGAAAAGACACTACCAGAGATCCATGGATCAACGGTAGTGTCTTTGTTTTGTACGAGATATGAGGTTAAGCCTTCGGTTAGTCTTCCACGATCATCACAGGCTGCTCTTTAGGCATCGTATTCGCTTGATTCGGATCCATCGTCAGGATGGTTTTGCAGAACATGCAGCGATCCGTTTTGCCCAGCATTTTCGTTTGCTTATGACATTCGGGACACTCGAACACGACAGCGGTTGTCGACAACATGCCTGCCCAGAAATAAATTCCAACGCTACATAACATACTAATCATACCGAGCACCATGAAGATCGCTGCGATAATTTTGCCGACGTTGGAGCTGCCCCACAATAAGAGTCCGGCTGTTCCGAGTACCATAACTCCCATTCCTACCATAGTTAGCAGTAATCCCCACAAGCGAAACTCATTGATTTTACTAGATTTAAAGCGCATATCGTGATCTCCGTTCTCTTGTTTATAGTTCTTTTGTAAAAGAGGAAAGTTAAATCTTATGTAGAATTAAATTACATTATAACGGATTGGGTTTTAAATCGCCAAGAGAGAGGTGGGGGAAAATGGTGGATTTCACCAAAAAAACATTATTATCGGCGTTCAAGAATAACCCTGATCATATCGGATCGGTCTGCATCGAACACACTGCTTCAGACTTCTACCCACCTGAGATGTATGATTTCGATATTGTTCTTATTCATGTCATGGATAGGGATATGGCGCATGAAATATCGCATATGAAGAAGGGTGATCTCAAGCTGCAGATCCATACAGTAAGTATGTGGAGCATGGAGAGATGGCTTGTCGATGGTGAGAACCGCAATATGATTCAGTGGATGATTCAAGGGGAAATTGTGAAAGACTCCACGGGGTATTTGAACGTTCTTCGAGATCGTATACTTCAATTTGCGAATCCTCTACGCGAACAACGAATGATTGCTGAATTTGCATTGTTCCTACGTAACTTCCTGCAGGCCAAGCAGTTCATGAAAATGAATCATGAATTAGATGCCTATCAGCGAGTCCTTGAATCGCTGCGGCATTGGGCGGGAATTGTATTGATCGAGAAGGGGATGCATCCTGAGGTTTCAGTATGGAATCAGATCCATGATCTGAACCTAGGGGTATTTAAACTATATGAAGAGCTTACAATAAGCCAGGAGACTGTTGGACAACGAGTTGAGCTTCTACTGCTTGCCAGTGAATTTTCCGTGATGACTAAGATGAAGGAATATTGTTCATTGCTGCTGCGTATCTTATCCAGTCGCGAAGAACCTTGGAATGAGAATGAATTGGTCGAACATCCTGAACTTCATCATATTCGTGCGGATCTCCCCATGCTGTTGCAGAAAATGCTCCAACGATCACTCGTGCGTGAAGTTGAAGTGTTGAGCACGGAATCCGAGGAGACTGATCAAGAACCATCTATAGAGCTTTATTATTTAGCGGGATAATCAATTTCCGATAGCAATGGCTTGATGTATAGGCGGTTAATGAAGACTTATTGCTGGATTTAAATTTTTTTGTCGAAAAGTGTTGACTTCTAGGTTCAGATCATGATATATTAATTTTCGCCGCTTCGAACGGAAGCAAAAACGAAGTAAACGATGAAGAAATGAATCGAAAAAAACTTCAATAAAAGTGTTGACAAGAGAAACGGCGATATGATATATTATAAGAGTTGCTGCTGAGAACAACGGCGACAACGAGAAAGACATTGATCTTTGAAAACTGAACAACGAATGATTGAAAGATATAACGAGAACATTGTTCTCGTAAGCAAGTCAGTTTCAAAATGAGCAAGTCAAACACTTTATTGGAGAGTTTGATCCTGGCTCAGGA
>NZ_JBHTGZ010000011.1:0-864 GCF_042676425.1 Paenibacillus sp. GCM10027629
ATTGTAGCCTTTCTATGCGATATCGCGAAGGGAGACAGACTGGAGATCATCAAACCATATATCATTGAAACGCCGAAAGACTTCGTGCAGGTCGGGAGTCCCTTCATGTCCTTCTTCTATTACGAGGCTTTGGCTAAGATGGGACGTCTTGATATGCTCATGAAAGATATGCAGTGCAATTACGGATTCATGATCGAGAATGATGCCACCACGTGTTGGGAGATGTATCCTTGGAGCGGGTTCTACACGAATCCAAAGGTAATGACGCGCAGCCATTGTCATGCTTGGTCGGCGGGACCGGCTTATTTCCTCGGTGCTTATGTCCTTGGTGTTCAGGGTGTTACCCCGGGGTGGTCCAATGTGAGGGTTGCTCCTGAGCCCTGCGGGCTGCGATGGGCTTCCGGCTCTGTGCCACTGCCTCATGGCGGACGTATTGATGTCTCCTGGAGGGTCGAAGAGGCAGGTCTGTTAAAACTAAGAATTGAAGCGCCGCCGGAGGTTGAGATCATAACTGAAGCACCGAAGGGCTACGAACTGAGGGTGGAATACCGAAGTAAGAATTCATCCAATAGAGAGGTCGAGTCGAAACGAAGGGTATCGGAAAAGGATTAGTATCCTTGATGGTTCTGATGGGAGCACTCTGGTTTGGCACGAATAACGTTCATGCGCAAGATGAATCTATACAGGACAGTGCGTTCACTTTCTTCAATGGAGCAGCGCGAATGGCTGACTCCACGGCACCAGACCAATATTCCGCCCGAATGGCTAACGATAATACGGGATGGAATATTCAGTATATGAATTGGGATTTCTCTCATCTGAAGCCTGGCACGTTATATGATGTCTACGTGAAGGTTAAGGTGA
>NZ_JBHTGZ010000012.1:0-8550 GCF_042676425.1 Paenibacillus sp. GCM10027629
GAACCATTCCTGATAGGGATATAACGTGCAAAGACATCTCATCCACTCCCATGTACACTTAATTTGTGCAATTCAAAATTCATTGAGGCATCACTTTGTGGTAGGGTTCACCGCGTAAGATCTTAAACTATCCTGCCCGTTAGCTCAACGAGGCTGCCGTTTCATGTCGGCAGCCTCGTCCTGTGATTGTTAAGCTATAGTGTCCCTTTAGGTTAGTGGCTTTACAACTCCGGAATCATATTTTAAAAGGGCTTCAGTTAGTTTTTGTTCAGTAAGGTGAACTAAGATTACTCCCAAACGCTTCGTTTACATCATGAGTTATTTAGTGGAAAGATCGTCAATCGCTTGAACAGCAAGTTCCAACGCTTTAATTCTTCTTTCTAAAAGCGTTCTTTGGGGACTACCTGCCTTTGACTTAGTATAACCGTTTTCAATTGATGGAAATAAACCAGTAATCACATTGCGAGCTTCTGCTAAATCTTCCTGGGTGTAATGATGGGGTCTTTGATTCCAAACGTGTTCTAGCATGGCTAAGCCGATGTAAACAGCTTTGAGTCGTTTCTTTACTAGGGTAGTATTTGCACCATTTTGAGTCATCTGGGACAAGGCATTCTCAAGTTTACTGATTGTCGATTGTAATGATTTTGTTGATTCCAATTTATCTAACTCTGTAATTTGATTAATTACAATATCGTCTTTGTTCACCGCTACGAATCCTCCTCTAACCCCACTTTTTTAGATCGCAAAAATTATTGGAACTGTCCTGCCCTTTAGTTGAGTAACAGTTTTCTTAGGTGCATTTCATCTATACTCAATATTACAGAAATGCTAAAAAAACCGGCGGTAGAGTTCTCGTCGGCGCTCCCCGCGCAGCTGGGCATAAATTTGAGTGGTTGATGTTTTTTCATGCCCCAACATGCCTTGAATGAAATCTAATGGTGCTCCGTTATCAAGGAGCTGACACGCATAGGTATGACGAAATCGATGCGGATATACATTTGCTTCGAGTTCTCCCCGATCAGCAAGCCGCTTTAATGCCCACCTGATTGTCGGAATAGCCATTCGTCTTGTTGGATGTGTATCGGTTACAAATAAGGCCTTGCAGAAATCCTCTCGGCTCGCGAGATACTTCTTCAACCACACTTTACACTCGGTTGTAAAGTAAACCTCTCTCTGTTTTGAACCTTTGCCGTTTACAATAGCGGAGCAGTTCTCCCAGTTCAGGTCATCAATATTTAACTTCTCCACCTCTCCAACCCGGCAGCCGGAACTGTAGAGAAACTCCAGAAGTGCCCTTTCCCTCAGGGACTGGCAAGAGATTTTCAAGTGAATGACATCTTCTTCGATCAAAAATTTAGGAATACGCTTGTCCATTTTGGGTTCGCGTAGCTTTAAAGCAGGATTTGATGATAAGTATGTTTCTTCAAAGGCAAAGCGGAATAGGGAACGAACAAAACGGATGCGATGACCTAAACTGCTAGGCTTCAACCGATCAGACTGCTTGGCTAAGTATTCCTTCAACAAGTTAAGTGTAACCTCAGAAATATCCAGGTCTCCTAGTTCTCTTAGTAACATTTTGAGCTGCAGGGTATAGGCTTTCAATGTACTCGGACTAAAGCCTTGGATACGTTTATCAGCTTCGTACAGTCGCCATAACTCACTTAAAATCATAAAAAACCTCCCATAAGAGCTATTAAATCTAGTTTTGCATCTCATGGAAGGTTTTAATCTATTTAACTAGCGTGTTCCGTTAGTTCAACAAAGAATTTAATTCCAGTTACTTTTTTTCGAGAGAATAACAGTAAAGCCAACCACCTTATAGCCATTTGTTCTGTCGTTCTGAAATGTAATCTGAACAGTATCAGCCTTAGTACGGTTGGTCACATTTCCTTGTATCATGAATTCACGTACATCCGAATCCGTGAGGGGGAGTATTCGGGCATTATCGAAAATAAAATCAGTATGATACTTTTCCGTTAGAATGCTCATTATTTTGGGATGAAGTTCTGTAAATAAGGCTTCTTGCAGAAAAGTTGTATTTGATCTAGGTAATGTTCCATTACCGGAAGCTGAATTACTACTCGAGGTCAAAGATATTACTGCTATTACAATTGCTAAAATCGTCTTCCTCAATAAGTTCACTCCTCGCAGACTAGATATATTATTTTTCCCCATTTATCACAAAATAATTAAATAGTCATTGTTCAGCTAAACTGCCAGTTAGGTTAACAAAAATAAGCAGGCTTCGGCAGCCTGCTCAATAATATGTGCTATTCAACTAACGTGTCCCGTTAGCTTAATCCTTTTTTCCACCGGCTTCGTTTAAAAATAATGATAAATAAAATAATTACAAGTAAAAAAGTCATGGTGATAATGAAATAATTGATAGTTTTATTTGATTCTTTCAATTCATCTATTTGTTGAAGATCATTTTTTGCGTTCGACAGTTCTTTTGTACCGCCACAAACTGTGTCTGTCGCTAATTCCCCTTCCTCATACTTATATAGATAATTCTCCTTTGTTGTTTTGTAAGCATACACAAGATACTCTTTGCCTTCCAGTAACTCACTTCCAACGGCAGTAACAACAGTAACTACGTCGTGTGAACTTCCTTTAATTGTTGATTTAACTTCAAATGTAACCCTGCTTTTGGGGGTTAACTGACCTACATTTTCAAACAATGTTTCCATTACTTTACCAATAAAAACCGAATCATGTCTTTTATACAACTCTTTCGGTTCTAAACTGTTACCACACGACCATGCATAGCTTTCATTCGGTGAAAAAACTATAAATGTGAAAAATAACAACATAGCAATACTACCAAAACTTTTAATTACCTCACCCACTTTTTTCAATTTCCAACTCTTGTTCATTACCATTATACTACCAATTCGATTTAAACTATCCTGCCCGTTACTTTAACAAAGCAAAAAGGAGTTACCCATGCAAGCTCCTTACTCTCGTGTCCCGTTAGCTCAATGCGATGTTATTTCTTTGAAAGTCATCTCCGAACCCGTTATATGGTATCCATCTTTATCATGCGTAATAACTCTTATGTAGTTACTGTTTGCATCAATAATCCAAACTGTGTCTTTATCAATTTGAACTGTAGAAATTTCCTGAGGCATGGGTTGACCAGGTATACCTTGAACCGTCACCAAGTTATTGTTAAGAGGAACCGCAATTTTATTTACAGCCCATATCGTTAAAACTGTAATCCAAATCATTATAATTAGAGCAAAGACATTTTTCTGCGACATTTCTTCTCACCTCATTCTAAAATTGGTAACCATTTATGGTGTGTCACCCACCCTTGTACCTCCCAGCAGTACAATTAATCCTTATAATACCTATATGGAACTAACCTGCCCGTTAGTTGAGAAAAGGCAGCCGATCTCAAGAAGTCAGCTACCTTCAAATGTCTTTTATTGAGCTATCGTATCACGTTAGTTTAGTCAACTCGTTGCTTATCTGGTTTAACCCATTCATTCGGTGTGAAAGACCATTTCAGATTACTACAAATTTTACTCCAGCGTTCTTCACTATCTTCGGTATAGAGGAATGGAACAAAGCCAATTTTCAAATATATTTTAAGGGCAGATAGACGATGATCATTTGTAACTACACGGATATTCCTATATCCAGCTTGAATCAGACGTGCAGTAGCGGTAGCTGATACTGTGTATCCAATTCCTTTTCCTCGATGCTCAGGTAAGGTAATAACATAGCCAATGTCCCCACCGAATTGAAAGTGCCAATGTGGTGATGAAGGATGGTGAAGAGCCGATGCTGTACTTACAACTTTGCCCGTCTCCTCATGAACTACGAAAAATAAGCCCTCAGGCAGGACATGGTCTAAGAATTCATTAATATGTACCTCGCCACTCTCCCATCCTTCAGACGCCAATAACTTTGCAAGGTTAACCTCGTCACCCACTTGATATGTTCTTAATTGATACCCGTCACTTAGTTCTGGAATTTTTAGCGGTGGCTTCAAACGATTATGTGGATACACCAGAAAAATCGGTCTTGTACGTTTCTCAATTGTCAATTTATCACCCCACTTAAAAATCGTACCGAATATATATATTTCCCTACATGACTAAACAATCCTCCCCGTTAGCGTAACGAAAAAAGCAACCGAATCGATAATCGGCTGCCTTCTTGTTGCGATTGAACTATCGTGTCCCGTTAGCTTAATGGAAGAGGCTTATTCTTCCCATGGGAACTTAAACCCACCTAATCCATATGTGCCTTTTATTTGATCAATATAATCTTGTTTATCGAAATGGAACGTAAATTGCTTATCGAATAACTTACCTCTACCATCAATGTAAGTCCAAGTTATTATGTCTTTGGTCATTTCAATAAATAATGATACAGCCCCGCATCCCAAATCAGCACATGCAGGACATATATATATTGAGTTCTTCCCATTTGGAAAATCGGGTTTACTCATTAAAATTAACCTTGAGATTTGTTCATTTTGAAACTCTTCACTGCCCCATCCTAAACAAGATACAAAATCGAAATCCTCAGCATATATATCGTATAATGATTGTCCGTCTACTATAAAATCTGCAAAAGTAATCGGTCCTGGATAACCCTCTCTTAAACGACTTTTGAATTCTAATTTCGAAATTCTCATTTTTAATCCTCGCTATTTATATAAGTGGTCATGGTGATTCTAAATGGATTATACCAATTATTCAACTAAACTGCCAGTTAGCTCAACGAGGCTGCCGGTTCATGTCGGCAGCCTCGTTCTGGTGATTGTTAAGCTATAGTGTCCCGTTAGTTCAATGTTTTTAAGCAATCATGCTCTCTTATCATAATTGATTTTATCAAGATATGATTCAACAAGTTGATTGCCACTTCCGGTGCTGTCGCTGATTGTTAAAATTACATAGTTTCTTGTTCTACGGATGTAATAACCTCGCAGGCGTTCATATTCTTCTGCATTTTCCGATTGATATTTGTTTATAAGCTCATTGCAAAAGGAGCTTATCGCACTTTGAATAATGTCGGCACTTTGTGGACTATTCGCTTCGATAATTGCAAATTCTCTGGTGGTGCCATCTGTGCTAACGAACACTTTCGCACTGGAAACATCTGAGACGGTTACGCCGCTGTAATGTTCCTTAATATTGGAAATATCCAGTTCCTTCATGTCTTTGTAATAAACCGATGACGTCAGCATAAACTCGGAAAACTTATTGATATCAATTTTTGTTTTGGGTTGCATCAGGACGTAAATACTTGTTAGGACAATCACTGCAGCTACTAAGGCAAAAACGAGTTTTTTCTTTGATATAGTTATTATGAAGCTCTCCTCCTTGTTAAGCACATCAAATAAATGATTACAATCTGTGTGGTCTCTTTGGGTGAAAGATGATCCTCGATACCTTTTATTCGCTGGTTATTGGTTACAATCCTTCCAAGACCATTCAACTAACCTGCCCGTTAGCGCAACGCGGCTGCCGATCCATGCCGGCAGCCGCGTTTTAGTTATTTTATTAAGCTATAGTGTCCCGTTAGCTTAACGGTCTGGTTGCCGTATACAAATCAAAAAATCCAGGTTTGTTTGCATCGTTCACTTCGAAATGTCCATAGACCATTTCTGGGACTCGCATAGAAGTTTCAAAAAAACGATCCATGGCTTGATAGCCCTGACGTTCATCTGCAATTGGGATGTCAGAGACAAGTCCATATTCGGTTGGTGGGATGTTGATTTTAGTAAACCATTCAGGCACCATATCATCATTCTCAATCTCTATCGCTACGATAACGGAAAACGTGTCTGGTAATTGTTTTTCACCCGATGGGAGAACTGAATAGACAATGTCCCTATTAATCCAACCAGGAAAATGCTCGGCTGCCGTTAGAAGGCTATGTTTGGCTACATTGAAAAGACTAACTCCCTTATCAGCATAAGGCCTTCCCCCAACAAATGGGATACCAACTAACTTAATTTCATTTCTTTTTACACGTACTGCCTCAAAATTACTCACGTCATTCATTATTAAAACCACTCCCTCCGAAATTTAGCTTTCGTTTACATTCGACACCGAATTCCAGTTCCTCCATTTAATTCCACTAAACTGCCCGTTAGCGCAACGCGGCTGCCGATCCATGCCGGCAGCCGCGTTTTAGTTATTTATTAAGCTATAGTGTCCCGTTAGCTCAACGATTTACTTCGAGCTGAAACTACATCAACTAGTTCAAATTTGGCGGACGACGAAATAGTGTAGCTTGTTCAAAACTATAGGCGATTCGGATTAGTGTTGGCTCACTGAAAGCCCTCCCAGAAAAAACTACACCAAAGGGACCTTGCGTCGAATCACCATCCGCATCAATTATTCCTTTTGATGAATAACCGGCTGGTACCGTAATTAGAGGATACCCTAACCGTGCAGCAATGTACATTCCATCAATGTCACCAGGTAGCATTAATGCATCTAATCTGTGTTCATCGAGTGCGTGGTCAATCCCTTCCGCTATAGCCGGATGGTTATATTCTTCTCGTTTAAGTTGATAGGTTGCTTCGTTTAGACCATTTTGTTCAGAGCGTATCAGATTGTCTTGGCCAAACTTCAATGAAGATGCAGCATGCTTCTGATTATATGCAATCAATTCTTGTAGAGAATGCACGGGGAGATCCGGGTTCAACTTAGATAAGTACTGATCTAGCCCTGTTTTGAATTCGTAACAGATAACATCATTGTTCCATGGATGCTGTTCCAAATGTAAATCTACTGGATCGATAACTGTAGCACCTTGCTCTCGTAGAACATTGATGGCGGACTCCATAATTGAAAGTCTTTCTTCATCTAAGGATCGATAGTAATGTCTAGGAATCCCAATGCGAGCATTGCGTAGAGAATCCTTATCGAGGTAAGTTGTATAGTCATGATAAGTAGGATATGGACTATTCCAAGTTGCCTGATCATTCTCATCATATCCAACGATTACTCCGAGTAAAGTTGCTGCGTCAGCGACTGTTTTACAGATTGGTCCCGGTGTATCCTGACTTAAAGATATCGGGATAATACCGCTACGGCTTGCGAGCCCTACCGTTGGCTTAATCCCGACGAGAAAATGTTGGCTGGCCGGTCCAATAATCGAACCTGCGGTTTCTGTCCCTATTGCAGCAGCTGCTAGGTTTGCTGCTATGGCTGCAGCAGATCCTGAACTTGAACCGCTAACGAAAAGCTTGCCAGGCCCATATGGATTCAGTACATATCCGCCTCTAGAACTGTATCCAGCTGGCATACGGCTAGATATAAAATTTGACCACTCGGTCATATTTGCCTTTCCTAAGAGAACTGCGCCGGCAGCGCGGAGCTTTGTAGCTATGAACGAATCTTCATGAGCAAACGACTCTGCCAATGCAAGTGAACCAGCGCTTGTATGCATTTGATCATGTGTATCGATGTTATCCTTTAGTAGAATTGGAATTCCGTGCAGTGGTCCCCGACTTCCGGTTGATTTTAGCTCACGGTCAAGACTCCTTGCGATTTCAATCGCATCTGGATTAATCTCTAATACAGCATTGATTAATGGATTATACCTATGAATTCTTTCGATATATGCAAGGACAAGGGATTCGGAAGTACATTCACCCATAGTCATTGCCTTTTGAATGCTCATGAAATCTGCATTTTGAATCCAATCATGCAAGTTGGTGTTCATATTGTAAAATACCCTCCGGTACTGATGAATTTGATGAACGGTTTGATGGGATAAATTATAAATAATTCGATTAAGTACAGTAAAGGTCATATTCGTTTATAATCAAATATTACCTAATCCTCTTGATGATATTTACTTCACCTGTTTAGCGAAATATTAAAAATCGGAAATAGACCTACTCTAAAAAAAGCGCCATTTTCTGATCTATCAGTCCAATCTGAGAGGCCGCACCGCCCTGGTTACTATCGAACATCGCGGAGACAAGAAAAATCTGTTCTCGTTTCTCCTGAACCGCAACAGAGAATACTTGCATCTTATCGACAAACTTACCCGCCTTCATATCGTAGGCATAATCGAGATTATTCGGCGTTGCTTCATACGCATATTTGCGCCCATAGAGATTCATGACTTCGGCTTTGCTCATCCCGACGCGTGCTCCGCGAGATGTTTGATACACGCCTTCAGAACCTTCCATCAATTGAAAGCCCACGACGACATCGCCGCGATACGCTACGCGCACACCTGAATGATACATTACGAAGGGGTGCCCGCTATCGCCACCGTCCTGAATGATCGCCTCAATATTCGCTCTCAAATCACCATAACAGAGGGCCTTGCTATTTTGTATGCTAACAATGCACTTATCCTTATCCGAGAAAGTATCCGCCTTAAACGAAGTCTTTTGCCCCTGGCAGCCGCTAATCGCGAACAACGTGATTACGCTGATCATCCATAAGTTTATCCTCTTCACAACACCCCTCCTTTCATAAGGAATATTATACTTCATTTGTAAATTTTTTTGACTGTGGCGGGGTTTCTCTAAACGACGAAATTCATTCCGTTATCCTGCCCGTT
>NZ_JBHTGZ010000012.1:8560-351001 GCF_042676425.1 Paenibacillus sp. GCM10027629
GCAACGACGGCAGCCGATCGTTCTGGTCGGTTGCCGTCGTGTCATCATTGAGCTATAGTGTCCCGTTAGTTTAATCCCGAGGGACGGCGAATGCCCGGCACGAAGCGTGAACACAGTGTTATAGGATGTCGGCATCTTCTTGGAATACTAACGTATTCTTCTAATTACTCTTTCAACAATTAAAAATAACAATGACCCTACAATTCCAATTTCATAAAACATGATCATCTCTTTTTCAAAAAGTCTACTATAGCGTTCTCTTCTAGATATTGCATAGAAAATAATTGTTGATACTACTCCACTGAAAACATATAAGAAGGCCAATAATAGTGTTCTCTTGAACTTACTTATCATTTTTATCCTTGAGAAATACATATCAATTAAGATTGATACTGGAACTCCGATCACTGAATAGATAATCACAAAAATTACTGAACAAAATAGACTAATGGACCAAAAATCCTCATATCCAAAAAAGATAAGAGCGCAGCCAATGGCCATAATAATACTTGAAATTAAAGATGTTAATAGTTTCACTATCACTCTTTTCTTCATTGATGAACCTCACTATATTTTTTATAAAATAATATGCCGATTTCCTATAACGTCTTATTCACGAACTTCGTAAACAATTCCATATGTAGGGTATTCGCGAAACTTTTGAACTATCCTGCCGTTACTTCAATGAAGAAGGGAGCAGTTGCCACGGCGATCTGCTCCCTGTCTAATTCAACTATCGTGTCCCGTTAGCTTAACTCCGAAATTAGGGATTCCTTATTTACCACAGGATATACACGCCCAAAGCAACAATCACCAAAATGTAAGTGCAGAGCAGAACTTTATCACGAATACTCAATGGTTTTTTTTTGATTTTTTTCTTAAAAACTCAACTTTCGCAGCTTGAAACTGGCAGATAGGCCTTGATGTAGCTAGGCAAACCGGCAATCCACTGCTGGAGTTGACGTTGTATTAGCACGGAAATCGTTTTCCCCGCCTTCACTGCGATTTCGTTGATCAAATCAAGCAATTGTTGAAGGGCTACTGCCCAATCGATCGTGCCTACTTCGTCGCATAGCAAATAGAACAGTCCGCTCATCGCTGACCCCTGCATCGAAGAAACGGCTTTTAGCACTTCATGCTCCCTTACACACCCCCTTCTCTAGCATCGGCAAACATCGGCACATCGTTCGAGCATGAATAAATTCCGCTTGACATTGTTACACCTGTAAGATATTATTTACACATGAAAGATAACAACATTCAACTCAATGGTGATCAATTACTCGCAATGCTCTCAGCACTTGCTAATCCACACAGGCTGCGAATTATCGCTGCGTTGACATCCGGTGGACGTAACTATGTCAGTCAACTTGCACGCGAGATTGGCATCAGTCGCCCGTTGCTGCATCTACATCTGCAGAAACTTGAAGACGCCGGCCTAGTATCCAGTCAGATGGAACTGTCTGATGACGGCAAAGCACTCAACTATTTTGAAGTTACCAACTTTGTCTTCGAATTCTCTCCGACGACCATCGCTGAGGCTACAAAGTCACTGACAAAAAATCCTGAAAAGTAGAGGTCTCTATGTCCGAAAAAGTGTATTTTTTAACGATCATCCTTCCGCTCGCGACGCTTTTGATTATCTTCGGTATGAGATATTACTCAGCCATTCAACAGGCAAAGTTTCGCTTCGCCAGTGATGAAGCCTACCGACAGATCACGGAAAAAGCCGTTGCCGCCCAAACCCAAACAGCGAACGCGCTCGCATCACTCGATGCCACACTTGTGGATGTCAATCAACGCTTGACAGCGATCGAGAAAGTACTAAAGGAAGTCGAATAACCAATAGGTGGACTGGGCGAAAAGAAACCGATTGAAACAACCAATCAAAAGGAGATGTCAAATGAACGAAGTGTCGCTGTTTCGCCTATATTTACTCAGAGCCGTGTACCTTTTTCTTGCCGTAGGGGGCATTGTTTTCCAATGGCCGGGGGTTATCCATCATGTCATCTATCAGGAAAAGCCATGGGAGTTTTATGAAGGCGTGGTTTCATGCATGCTTGTAGCCTTTAGTCTGCTTATGCTCGTGGGAATACGCTATCCGCTCCAGATGTTGCCTGTGCTTTTGTGGGAAATGATTTGGAAATCGATATGGCTACTCATCGTTGCGCTCCCACTGTGGTTATCCGGTCAGATAGACGAGTCAACCATTGCGAATGTCATTGCATGTTCAGTGGGATTGGTTGTTCCAATCGCTATGCCTTGGTCCTATTTCTTTGCAAACTATATACGGAAAACAGGAGAACGGTGGCTAAACGCTTCAGTGCGAGGGACAGTCGGGGTTAATCAGGAGAGGGCCAATTAGTTCGGAATATAGGATTAACCAGTTTCTTTCTGGTTTGATCCTTTTTTATTTGGCTATGTTAAATCATATTGTTGATTTTTCGAATTAAGGAAAACCGCCTCAAAGGGCGGTTAATTGAAGTATCATATCCGTTATTTGCACATCGTCAGGAGCCCCCATCCCGATTAGTCCCATAGGGTCAAATTCATTAACAATTTCTCTGATAGCTAAGAAATCACTCATATACTCCTTGGACAACTTCTTTTTATTAATAACTACCAGCCCCCAAAGCAGATTTTATACTGACTTAATGGTACCACATATTGGAAGTATCCTGCCCGTTAGCGCAACGCGGCTGCCGATCCATGTCGGCGGCCATGATTGTTTATTAACAGATGTATTTTTTGAATCACGCCCTGCTTATATAACCTTAAATCAAAAAGCCCGCTAATTTGGTCTTACCCCCGTCAAGTAGACAGTGAAAAAAAGTCAGATTATGCAACGGCCGTTTCCCGGTACTCAACCGGGGGACGGTTATTTAGTTTTTTCTGAAATCTGTTGTGGTTGTAAAACTCTATGTATTCTTCAATCGCTGTGTAAAGCGAGTCAGCTGTTTTGGGGCGAGTAAGATAGATCTTTTCTGTCTTCAGATGTGAAAAGAAAGACTCTATACATGCGTTATCATGACAGTTTCCACGTCTAGAATGGCTTGCTATCATCCCATACTCCTCTAATCGCTTGTTATAGTGCTTTGTTGTGTATTGAAATCCTTGGTCTGAATGCAGCATAGTGCCGTGGAGATCTGTGGCACTGTGAAGCTTCTCAAGCGTCTGTATGACGAGCTTCAAGTCATTACGTATCGAAAGGTGCCATGCGACAACTTCGTTATTGTAGAGATCTTGAATCACCGACAGGTAATAGAACTGCTCTCCTGCACGAATATAGGTTATATCGGTAACCAGTTTATGAATGGGTCTTTCTGCCCGAAACTCCCTATCAAGACGATTAGGGTTTACAATGCACACTTCTTTACTAAAGAAGCGTCTTTTCTTCCGTATTACAGACTGGATCTCTAGACGCTTCATCAATCTATAGACGCGTTTATGGTTAATTTGTAGGCCTTCTCTTCGCAACGCTGTGGTCATTCTTATGTAGCCGTAGTAAGGATGGAGACGATGTATGGCCATGATATGATCCCTTACCGTCTGTTCTACTTGTCGTCTTGAGTTTCTTTGTGCGCAGGTCTTAAGCCATTTGTAATAGCCTGCACGAGAGACATGAGCAATTACAAGCAGCCAGCGTAAAGGGAACTGACGGCGCATCTCTTGTATGATTGAAAACCGTTCGCCTTTTCGCGTCACTCCTTGTGTAGATTTGGATACTGCTTTTTTAGATATTCATTCTCCGCCTTCACATAAGCCAGTTCTTCTTCCAGACTTGCAAACTTCGTTTTAGGCCGTCCTTTGTGGAAAGTGTTCTGTCTACGACCATCTTCTAACGAAACTCCTTTTTGAGACTTCTTAACCCAAACGAGCACCTGACATTTACTACGGATATTCAATTGCTTCGCTACTTCTCGAGAACTCACCCCTGACTCATAAAGTCGAATGGCTTCGTTTTTTAATTGTTCCGTGTATTGGATGAATACTTGTCCCTTTTTTGCCATGAAAAATCCCCTCCGGTTGCAGCTTTCAAGTCCATTGTACCAGTGGACTTTTCTTCACTGTCAACCATAAGGGGATAATATCAATTATGCGGACTTTTATGCTACAAATCTATTTATTCTTCATATTAATTTTAAATCGATCCCCCTTATTACCACCAAAAACGATCATCCCACCTTCAGGTAGTACTACCGAATGATTGTTCGTTACCTTTGAAAAGTTCACAACCATTCCATTCGCGTCATAAACGGCAAATCCCCCACTTACCGGAGTCTCAACGTTCATGACTCGATTGGCTGATTTTCCATCAATTTTATACCACACAGCTTGACCATTGGATGGTATGTTGCAGAATGAATCATTCCCATCATAAATGGGGTGAATCGCATCTTCTCTGATATAAGATTGTCCATCGATCACTAAATGCTCTGCATGGTTCACGTTATAGAAATTCAAATCAAAAGTATCTCTTCCCTTCATAATAGGAATACTCATTACGTTTATTGCTTTATTCTTATCAACAATTTTAGTACCGGATGCGTATCCATGGTTGATATCAACGGATATATTTTTGGCCACCAGTGCTTTAGTAAGATACATGCCTGAAGTTATCTTTTCATCCAAGGCGTAGTAACTTTTTCCATTTCTATCTTCCCATACCGTTTTAGTTGACTGATTTAGAGAATTAGAATCTAACTTTTGATATTCATACATCACCATAACCGTTTGACCTAGTCCTGGAATATTTATGTAAGCGTTAAGCTTTAAATAGGTTTTTCCATTCTTCGGTTGGTCAAAGCTTAGAGTTACATTCCCATCGTTGTTTTTGAATTGTCCATTGCCCGTATATACATATTTTTGAGGCGGCAGCAATCCATTTCCTAGAGCAGGTAGATCAATCTCTCCGTTCTTTATCTCCAGATTTACCGTTTTACCTACGGTACCGTATAGTCCAGTGTAAGCAATCAAATCCGATGGCATATCCACTTTCAATGGAGCTTCAAATGTTTTTTCAGGTAGGATCTCTTTAATGATGCCCTTGGCTCTTGCATATTCCAATAGAACATTAGAAGCAAGCATACTATTGTACAAAGAACTCCCGCCCGATGAAAGCACAGCTATAGAAATATCATGTTCGGGTAGGGTAGTCAAAGCCGCGTGATACATCAACGTATCTCCACCTTTATATAATGCGGTTATTCCGTAATCACTAAACGGCGCTAAACGTACGGCATCCCAACCAAGACCATAATTAACGGTGTTTGTCTCTTCAGAAACCCACACCCCTTTTCTATACTCATGACTTTGCATGGCCTTTGCTGACTTCTCGGATAAAATATCTGTTCGATTCCCGATTAATACTTCTGCGAACTTACTTAATTCCTCAGCTGTGGAGTAGATGCCCCCTGTCCCAAGGAGATTGGCATTCTCAACGGGTAAAGACTGGTCGATCCCAGGAAAATAAGTTTTTGTGAGCCTGTCTCTATCAAATGAATCACGTTGTGTTTTGGTTGAGGTTAATTGAAGAGGTTTGCTAATATAGGTTGCAAGAAATTCGCTATAACTTAAACCGCTCACTCGTTCAATCAAGAGTTCAAGCAGCTGAAAACCATTATTACAATATACCGAAAACTCGCCGGGGTTTGACTTTAAGTGTTCTGATTGTAATTTGATCAATAATTCATCATGATTTTTCGCATCATTATCATCAAACAATACACTATTCGCATAGTGACTACCGTAAATTCCTGAAGAATGATTCATCAACATGCGTGGCGTAATCTCTTTATATCGTTCATCTGCCATTTTAAAGTCCTTGATATACGTGGTTAGCGGTTTATCAATATCAATTTTTTTAGAATCAGCTAGTATCATCGTTGCAGCAGACACATACGTTTTACTTACCGAGCCAATTCCAAACATCGTGTCTTTGGTGATCGGACTTTTGGTCGCTTTATCGTATACACCAGCGCTATCGGATAGAACAATGGATCCATGATCCATAATTGCATATTGCAATCCACTTACACCATAATCAGACATGATCTTCGAAGCCAGCTCCTGTGCCTTTTCCTTTACAGTATCATGGTTCGTTAGAGCAAAAGCAGGGGTGACCGGTATTGCAATAAGTACAGCGGTCATGAATACAGAAACCATCTTCTTCATTAATAATTCCTCCTCGATTTCTTTCTAGATGTGACTTGCTGAATTCATCATACAAGGAAGAAGGCTGTTATATGAAAAATCACCCTGAAACGAAAAAAACAATCCCTAAACAACATGTTGTCTAAGGATTGTTCGTTTAAAATGGCAGTAGGACCATATTATGAAATACGTTATGTTTCGTTTCAATGGTCATATGACCACCGTACTTGTCGCAGATTCTAGCTATGTTTGTTAATCCAATTCCATGAAATTCCGGGTTTGGTTTGTGGCTGTATAAGTGGGCAACTTCATTCTCCATATGATTCAAGATGTGAATGAGAAGGGTAGACTCGGTAGAATGTATTTTGATAAGCATGTACCTATCTTCTGCGATTTTCAACTTTTTAGAAGCTTCTATTGCGTTATCTAGCATGTTTCCAATGACAACACATAAGTCATAACGGTCAATATGGACTTCGTGTGAACATAAGTTAAGCTTCGTATCTATTCTTATGCCATTGGCTTGTCCAATATTAAGCGTATTCGTGACAAGAGCATCGATAACCAGATTCCCCGTATTCACCCGGTGATAGGCTCCCTCGACTTTATTTAATGTCGTCTTAATATGTTCCATGGCTGCTGATAACTCATTTCGTTTAATACACTCTTCAATATACAGAAACTGTTGATTCGTATCGTGAATGATTCTTTTAATGGATTTGAAGCTGTGAACGACTTTTTCATAATTCGCATCCTGATAGTCCATCTGATGTTG
Organism: Paenibacillus sp. GCM10027629; assembly: GCF_042676425.1. Classification (NCBI taxonomy): domain Bacteria; kingdom Bacillati; phylum Bacillota; class Bacilli; order Caryophanales; family Paenibacillaceae; genus Paenibacillus; species Paenibacillus sp. GCM10027629. The sequence goes on from NZ_JBHTGZ010000012.1 coordinate 15,489, forward strand.
CAACTGCGAATTCTCATGCATGAATTGAAATTTCTCAACGATATGATCAAAAATATAGACAATCATAACGTTTAAGAAAAGAAATCCAATAACGGAAATGAAAGAATAAACGTCCTTATAAGTTAGAATACTCAGCTGGTATATACTTACGATAGGAATAACCAAGAATAATACGTAGTAACGATTATCCAAAGATAAACTTCTGCGTTTTGCAACTAGTCGTATAATCTGAATGATCGCAAACATGATCACACAACCGAGTAAAATAGCTTTCGTGTTGGCTATTTGATCTTGTTCATTTACAGGATCAAAGCTAAAGTCAACTGAATCTATGGTATAAAAAAGATAAAGGGATATAAAATTAGTGAGAGATATTAATACAGCGTAAAGTATTGAAAAAGTGAATTTGGTTTTAAATTCTACTTTATAAGATAGCGAAAAACTAAATATCATTAGCAAGGTGAGAATCGAAGATAAAAAAGGAGTGACGGGAATAACGAGATATAGGTAATCGATCAACCCAAAGATTATGAAGTAAATGAATCGGTTTTGTTTTTTAGCTGATTTATCAAAAATCGAGTTGAAGAAAAAATTAACTTGAATACCCATCAGAAGTACAATGCTAAAGACAATAAGAAAATTATTTTGAATCATATCATTCGACCTTCATAATCATAAATTTGGTGTAAACATCTTTAACCTCTTTGATTTTAGAACGTCCTATGGGTAATTCCAACCCATTGGACATGAGAACAACTCCGCTAGCAAACTTCCTCACATGAAGCAAGTTAATAATGATGGAACGATGGATTTGCAAGAAGTTACAGTCTTTTAAGGCCACAGAATAATCTGAAATGGTGCCTTTGCTTTCATAGGTTTGGTTCGTGGTCGTAAAATGCAGTTTGCTTTTTATGGTTAAACTCTTGGCAGCTTCAATACTAATAAGTTCATCATATTTTAATACCACTTCTTCATAGCCTGACTTGATGACCATATATTTTTTATTAAGTGCTTGAAAGTATTGGTACAGCTTGATGATTTTCTCTTCCAAGATCGAAGGTGCAATGGGTTTTATCAAATATTGGAATGTCATGACGTCAAAACTTTCCATCATATATTGAGGGTAACTTGTCAGAAAAATAATTTGTTCATCCAGGTTATTTAACCCTCTTATTTTACGGGCTGTTTGAATCCCGTTTATCCCACACATTTCAATATCCAAAATTAAAATATGGAATGGAGTTTCATGGCGCTCATAATAGGATACCAATTGCTCTCCCGAGCCGAATAATTCGATTTCAAATTCTATATTTGTCTTTATCGACAAAGTAATCAGGATGCTATTAACAAGCTCTCTTTGTTTCTCCTCATCATCGCAAATAGCCACTCTATACATAAATGATACACCCCTCACTTCCATTACCTTTATTCTAGAACTCTAAGTAAGCATGATACAACTTTTTGACTCTGTATAGATAACTTTTGGATGAAATGCAAATTTGAATCCCTCAATCACTTCTCACGTGATGAATGCCTAGAGTCTTAACCTAATTTGTCTCAGAGTGGATCACCAAATAAAAGGCAGCCGATCTCAAGTAGTCAGCTACCTTCAAATGTCTTTTATTGAGCTATCGTTCCCAGTTAGCGTAATGATTTACTGTGATACGGTTCACCGCGCTGTCTGTAACGGCAATTATAAGGCCCTCCTTGCGGGATGGCCACCTTCATAGCGGTAATATCTTGCACATATGCTCATTCAAGTCGTTCGAATAGACCATCTTAACGGACGGTACTTTCATGCCCCATTTAGCCATAACATTTGTGGCATCTTTAATTATCGATGCTGCCATACTCTCGTCTACTATGTAGAGGAATCTTTCTTTATTTTGTTCCGTTATATTCACTCCACCCATTTTCTGTAGAATGCTTACCAGAGGGATCTGTTTTTTCAGTGATGCTGAAACACAGTTGAACTGAAACCAACCATAATTATTAAAACGGTACAACTCTTCCTTACCCCATTTTTCTTTTGCATAATCCAGATAAACTACATCTTTTGCTGCAGGCCGGGTGAATCTCGGCAGTGTATCCGATACAATTTCCTCTAACAATTTTAACTTTCCTTCCTCACCATAGTACCGCCAGTAGGCTACTGCAAAATCGTTTACCAACTGTTCTTCCTCCACAGGATTTGAAGATTCCTCTAAATTCGATGCAATCAAAGCATGTCCTAACTCATGAATCACATTGTACCAGTGGAAATAAATTTCATAGTATTCCTCAACCTTATCCATACCAAACAGATTCCCCACAAGCTCCTGCTGTTGCTTGCTTCCATTTTTATACACCCCGGTGGTGATTTCTACAAAATGAGTTGTCGTATCATACATACTTATATCCCTCCTTAAAAGCTATTTTATTTGAATTCGAAGCCCTCAACAATGCTTGATCTCACCAACAAACTTGCCCTAACTTGTGGTACGGTTCTCCGTCCATGATCTTGAACTATCCTGCCCGTTAGCTTAATAAAATGAGCAGACTGCGGTAGCTGTTCCCCGTTAGCGGAATAACTTCAACTAGATTTCTTAATTCCTTTACTTAATCCAATTATTAATAAAATTAGTCCAAGTATTAAGAAAATCCCTACGAATATATTATCAAAAACACCAGGCATAGTTGGTTCAGATGGATACGATCCAGACCCTTTAATTTTTACTGGAGCAGCATCCCCAATATATTCAAAAACAGCAATAAATCTTTCCACTGTGTATAAAATGCCGCTTAATGCAATTAGTCCCAGACCAGATATAAAACTGCTCTTCCACATTTGTTGTTTCACCTCGCTTGTAACTATAATCCTAGGAGACTGGAAGATCGTTTGCTCAGCAGCCTTGTTATTAAGCTCTCGTGTCCCGTAAGCTTAAAGAAATATTTTTCCATTACGACAAACTTTCTAGGTATTTTTTAATAATGATTTCCCAAAAAAATCCTTTACCTGACTCAAAAATGGGGTTTCCAACACGATCCCATTTGTGTCAACGATAACGTACATAGGAAACTCCTTAACTCCGATTGCTGCCCACTTAATATTACGTTCTTGTTCTTGATCCCAAAATTGAACTTTTATAATTGCTTTCGTAAATTCGGGATTGGAGTTATGGAAGATGTTCAATTCTGTTGTTTCACTATCAGGAAGATTGCTTTTGTAAAACAAATGAATTGCATATTTTTCTGTCTCTGCTGGCTTCAATTCTTTCATGACATCTTCTTTTGTTGGACCTCCACAACCCGATACCAAAGAACCAGTGATAATAATAAAAGTTAATAAAACAAGAATTTTAAGCTTCACAAGCCCGCCTTCCTTTCTATGGAATTATACGTTTCCAAATAAGTTATTGTTGCGCTAAACTGCCCGTTAGCGCAACGCGGCTGCCGATCCATGCCGGCAGCCGCGTTTTAGTTATTTTATTTAATCCATAAATTGATAAGACGGTGGAAAAAATGCTTCTTTCGGTCGATTGTATTGATCATACTCTTGATACAGATTCAGGAACTTCTCAAGCACGACCTGTGCTTTTTTCATCAGCAAATCTTCATCAATACCTAATAGCTTTTTATTTTTCATTAGCATTTTTCCATTAATAATGGTATGTGTTACATTGCTTCCTGTGCAGCTAACTATCATTGTACGAACAGGATCTTCATAGGGTCCTACCGCAATATCATTGAGGTCTATTGCAATAATATCTGCTTTAGCGCCTACAGCAAGCTTACCTATGTCCGTACGATCAAGTGCTTTTGCTCCGTTTACTGTTGCCGCGTCAAAAAAATCGGCTACAGTCATTCTTTTGTACTCAGGTTCATCTTGGAACGTATTCATTACACTGCCATCCTCTTGATAACGTCTGAATATTTGTCGGTTATGACACATGACGTCCAAGTCCCGAGCAAGCCGCATATTTCTTATCATATCAACAGGTTGAGCATCTGTTCCGATTGTTAGATTAATACCATAATGCTGATACTTGGCGAAGGAAAACAGAGCCGTCCCCCCTTGTATTTCGGCAAATGGGGTTGATATAACACTTATTCCATACCGCGCAAGCGTTTCCAACTCACGGTTAGTCGCAACAATACAATGAGGGATAAGCAGTTTTGGGGAAAGCAAACCGATACGCTCAAAATATTCAATAGTTGTATTACCACCTAAGGCTCTTATATGTTCCCATTCGCCCAAGCCTTCGCAGGCATGAAGACGCATAGGAGCATTTTTCTGTTCTGCATAACGGATTGCACGCACTAATAGATCTTCTTTGGTCCAGCGTATCTGGCAAGGGTTTATAAATCCGCGGATAAGACCGTTCCCTTTGCCGTCAAATTCCTCAAAGTGCCGAAGTGCGTCTGAGAAGCTTTGCTCACTTCGTTTATCGTCATAGCCTTCACCAATGCCAACATAAGAACGGAAGGACGGACCTACATAGAGTCTCATCCCCATTTCAAGGCCAACCTCTGACATGATTTCATGTTCACGGTAACTTTGGCTCCAGCCATGAAAAGTTTCGCCTTCAATTGGCATTGCCGTAGTGATTCCATTACGTATCAACTGTGCAATAGAATACGTTTGTCTTATTTTAAAATCCTCATCTGTATAAGGGTCAATCGTACGATATTTATTTCCCATGACAAACCTATTTTCAGGTGAACTAGGAAAGGCAACATCAATAAGTGCATGGTCTGTGTCGATATCTGCTTCCAAATCAATAAATCCGGGGCTGATTATGGATAAGCCTGTATCAATGATCTCATCTACATGACCTTCAAAGTCCTTTCCAACAAAAATAATGGTGTCATCCTTATAAACAACTTCACCATCACGGTAAAAAACATGCTTACTGCCATCATGTCCAATCACAAAATGCCCTTTTATTTTTGTCGTTTTCATTAATAATGTCCTCCATCCTGCCTCTGCCATTCGATATCAAATAATTCTTCCGTTTCCGTTTTTCTTGCCATACCCCAATATTGATTATGCAAATAGGCAAAGCCGTTTAGTTTTGCTCTTTCAATGGTTTCTTCCGCTTCCTTTTGTGCTTGTGTTAATACTGTTCTTTCATCCACTGTCAACACTTTGTAATCACGGACCACAAATTCCCCGTCAACTAAAACATTGTCAACATCACAGCCCTGAGCACTCATGACAAGAGAATGTAACGGATTGAAATTAGGAGTAAGACGAGGATTCATTAGGTTAACCGTAATAATATCCGCACATTTACCGACTTCTAGCGAGCCTATCATGTGGTCAAGGCCAACAACCTTAGCAGCATCAATCGTTACAAGCTCCAGCATCTTCTCATGCGGTAACAGATTTGAATCCTGTGCTATTTCTCTATAAGCTTGCTGAAATTGCCTCATGCAAGCAAACATATCCAACCCTGCTCCGGATTTGGGACCGTCTGTCGTAGCAGCAATACTGACCCCCATATCGAGCATTCTGTGTATCGGTGCATGCGAGCCGGGGGCTGCTGTGGCATGCGTTCCTGTATCGGCAAGAATCTTAACTTCCTCATCGGAGAGGTAAGAGCAATGTTGTAAATGCACATGAGGGCCTAACACTGCGTTGTCCAAGTCCTGCATAGCCAAATAAAGCATACCGCCAAAACAGTCGGAATGAATGCGGGTATTATATTCCTTGGCAATACGAAGCATCTCTCTTGCCTGAAGTTTATCGTGCTCTGTCAGCTTTGTCAGTTTTTCCTTCGGTGTTGCTCCGGAAGGATTTATGGAAGTAACCATCCCAAACGGAGTTACATAGGCATAAGTTTTGCCGCCATTGGTATTATTCAGAGTTTTTATTACCTTTTCAAGGCTTGAAACCGCCTGTTCGAAGGAGACTGAGTACAGGGTACGCTTTCCGCCTGACCAACGGCTGAAATTGTGAGGCCACGGCACGTGGGAAGGGCCGGAACACACAATATCTCGAATACCGACTTCAGCATAGGCTTTAGCATTGTTTATTGCGAATATCGGATCATCACAGCGCGGCTGTGAGCCCATGACGCAGACACCTGTTGTAACACCAGCCTTCACGCGTTCAAGAGCGGAAACACGACCTTCTATATACCAGAAATCGTCTGTAACATAATGTTTGTATGTATGTGTCATTGCCGGCATCCAATAACGAGTATCTTTGACAACAAACCGGAATGCAGTATGTCCTGCATGGCCGTGTGCATCAATGAACCCTGGCATTATGATATGGTTTGAGCAGACGATTACTTCTTTAGCTGAATATTTTACTTTTACTTCTTCAGAATCACCGACGTAGATAATTTTACCTTTATCAATCGCTACAGCACCTTTTTTGATCACATTACGTTTCTTATCCATTGTAATGACGAGCCCATCCAATAAAATGCAATCGATCATTTTTTTACGCTCCTTTGGTAAGTAAAATACACTGGTAAAAATCCAATCCCTATGCTCTTTGCCAATCAAGGCTCCTCTGAGTCGGACTCAATATTCTGACTCGAAAATACTCTGCAACTTTCACGATATCTTTCTATAAAAAAAGGACGTGAAAGTTTTCATTCTCATAAATTTCATCACATTTCTTTTATTTATATTTATTAAGCTAGTTTCCCGTTAGTTCAATACGGAATCCCTCGGGTGGACTAAGAAGCTTTATGGTTATTAGATGTTCTCTGTATCTTCATTTGATTTACTTCTGAAACATATGATGTTGCCGTCAGGGTCACGAAAAAGTACTGATCTTGCTCCCCAAGGATAGGTTGTAGGCTCAGTTACAAATTCAACATCGAATGCCTTTAGTCGTTCATACTCCACATCAATATCATCAACATTAAAACTCAGTGTAATATTACCTGATCCCCAATATCTTGAAAAATCAAATTTCATATCTGATTCTGCAGCTCGTTTCGAATATATCGCCAATCCAGCACCATTCGTTTGAACTATTGCATGGGTATGATCTCCTACGGCTTTTGCTTGCAAAATGACTTCATAAAATCTAGTCAAAGTTGTAACTTCCTCTGTAATTAGACATACATCAGAAAAATTCATAACTTTTATCTCCTTTGGAATAGTTTTATACCTCACAAAAAACCACTTGATATTGAAGAATTCACGAAGCAGATGAATATTCCTTTAGTAAGATTTAACTAAACTGCCCGTTAGTGAAACGCGGCTGCCGATATATGCCGGCAGCCGCGTTTTAGTTATTTATTCCCAATAGTTCAATAACTTAGCATCATAAAGCTCGTGAATCGAGTTATTACAGCGTTCGGAGTTCCCTACGGATCAATTCGTACACATCGTTCCTATCTGTGAATACGTCTGTCATCGCATATCGCCGCCCTCGATACTCAAATGCGCTTTACTGCGAGAGGGCTTGCGATAAAATCCACTTGAAGATCAGGGAGTGCTTCACGCACCATCTCCACGACTGTTAGCATCCCTGCCTCTTCGCTGTTCTGATGTCCCATAATAATCAGCGCCTTTGAAAGTCCCATATCCGTGGCATCTCTCACATATTCGTTCGTCTCCCATTCATTCGTCTCGCCAACGATTAGGAGATCGATATTACTGCTCTCCAAGTATTTGATATGCGAACGGCCGCCTGACGCACCAGGCATCAGTCCGAATCGTCTCACTGGCATTTCCGGATCTCCGACCACTAGCATGCTATCGACTTCGAGTTTATTTTTCAGATGGGTGACTATGGTGCGGACGGTATGCTGCTCATCTGTGGGGAACGTAAGTAGGTTCATCTTCTCTGCATTGGCGTAAGCTTCCCATTCAAGCATCTTTAACATGCCTACAAGAATGCCGTCTGGCTCGTATTTGTGGACATAATCGTGTAGTCGGAAGATCGATATCCCTGATTCCTCGATGAGCATTCGCTTCCTCTCATATACGTGGTCCCCTTCCAACCATTCAACTTCATCCATATGGTTGTAGTAAGTCGGCTCGTGCGTGATTAGCAGATCGACACCCGATTCAACCGCTTGCTTGATTACAGCATAAGTCGCCATGAATACAACTGCGACTTTCCGGACCTCTGCATCCAAGCGTCCGCTCTTCAGCGTATCGACGGTCAGCTCCAGATTACCAACCGGTTCGATGAGGCGATTCAGCACTGTCTGTACAGTAATGATCATGTATTAGACCTCCTTATAGATGGATTATGTTGTTTATGTACAGCTGTATGCACTAGTTGAAGCCAATCCAGCAAATAGACTGCCACGGTTTAAATGGGCTAGAATGATCGGTCTAACGATGTGTTTTTCTAATTTCTCTTACTTTCGTTTTTCGTCCATGTTATTTCGTCCTATCTGCCGAAAGACTTCGTTTATTTTCTTTAAATAATAATTCAAGGCAGCTGTCACGTTATCCTGCCCGTTGAGTAAAGGCCGCCGTTCCTTTCGGGAGTCTTTGACTGAACTATCGTGTTCCGTTAGCTTAATCGATTTTGCCGTAATACCAACTAATGAATGTTACTGGTTTGCAAATTACCGCTTCCCATTTCTTTTCCTGGATGATTTTTTCGATATTCTCTTCTCTGGCGAGGAATACGGTAATGAATGAGTCGTAAACACATAAAAATGCATAATCCATTTTTTTCGTCCGTGATAACTATCTCGACAGGTGCCAAGTCGGTTTAGCCGCAAGATAACGAGTTATACGACCTCGTACTACCAACCTACTGAAGAACCTCGTCAAGATGAACATAACGACAAAATGTATGATAAGTGGTGCTGTTATTCTCAGGAAGTCCAATACCGCCATGAAGGAATAAAATAGAACGTATTTAATTAACCCCTGCACCCAATCCTTATGCTCGGCGTATCACTCTAGAGGTGAAAAAAAGGCACCCTCTTATCAAAGGCGCCTTTACTCGTTTACTCTAAGCATGCACTTCAGAGTCGGTTTCCAAAACAGAAATCCGCTTATTTGGAGATGAGATTACCTGCTTTCCACTGCTTTTCGCCTAGATACCAAACGTTCATCGACGACAGAATTTGTCCATTTTCACGCATGAATGTCCCGTCTGTCATCTTGCTCGGCAAGTATCTCTTTATCTTCCGCGTTATCCCTCGTCACTTTCTGAACGCCAATTGCGCTATATGATATCAAAAGAATCACAGCTATGTAATACCCCTTTACATTTAATTCAAATGGAGCGTTGTAAAGGCCAATTAGGAACATCCCATACCCGATAATCAAACCCGCAAAAGACATGCCTGTAAAAGCTGCTGTATTCCTCATCCGGTGTTTCGAGTTTTCCAAACGAATTTCATTATCTTCTGTATTGTCTCGAACGACCTTCTGTACAACGACACAGCTTATCGTGATTAACACCATGCAAAGCAGATAATAACCTTTCACGTTCAATTCCCAATCTGCGTTGTACACTCCTAGACAGAATAGAAAGAGACCTGCAGCCAAAGCAAAATACGATACTGCCGTAAAGGCAAGCGTGTTCCGTTTGCGATATTTCTGATTCATCTGACGATTCACTCCCGACTATAGAATAGAATGGTGCTGCATTCTTCTCCACTATACATTGGAGATTCGGTATAATTCTACACTATATTAGTTTTTTTGGTAATATTTAAATCATAACTAGATGATATCCACGCCTAAGAAGAGTAGCAAATTAGTTATTTCGGCCAATTCTTCTGGATGATTAACATTGATAAAAGTCTTTAGAATGGCTGAGGTTTGGTAAGGATTCGTATAGGAAATTAAAAATTTTAAAGGGTGATATTTTTTGAACTGGGCAATAAACGGGTACCCATAGGCTGGACTGTGAGTGCATTTTTATTTGGATCAATCTGTTAAGATCGGTTGAAATATCCCTACCTAAAGCGGACATTCTCTCCAAGAGGGGAGCGTCCCAACAGAGTATTGCTTTGACCCTTAATGACGATCATTTCATCGCTCCCTTTGCCTGTTCACTATGATATGGTCTACGAAGATCACCAGACGAAGGTGTGTATAGGATTTAAATCGCTGTAGGAAGCTCTCCCTAGTCAGCCGCTATTCGGAATCCTAATTGATGTACTTCATTAACTTCTAATTCCAAATTACCTGAACGATACTGTTGATATTGCTTTAAACATGTCCGTAGTTGGTCTCATATGAAAGGTACCGAGAATTAATACTTTTGGCTTAACAGACTGAGTCATTGAACACACCTTCTTTGTAGTAAATTGGAATCTTTTATCAACCCTAATTTTACCATTAAACTATCCTGCCCGTTAGGTTAACAAAAATAAGCAGGCCTCGGTAGCCTACCTAGCAAGGGTATATTGAAGAAATCCTGGGCGGAAAATTTTTATTCAGCTTGTTTTGTCTCTTCTTGCTTTCTATTGATATGAGCCGTTTCCGTTTCTTGGTCCCAGCTTACAATGCAGCCAAACGTTTCAGCGACTAATCGAAGCGGAACATAGGTCATTTTGTTTTTAATAAACGGCGGATGCTTTGCTTTTATGGTATTGGAAACCGTATTCACTTTCACATTGCCAACCGTAAAGTAAGCTGTCTTCTCATTGCTTTCGTAGATAATGAGATTGTCTATTGTACCTGAAAAATAACCGAATCTAAGCTCGGGTGTCGTATTAAACGCATCAGAAGAAACGAAAACAACTCCCTTTACCATAAACGGTTTATATTGATCCGTAACGTCTATGCCACTTACCTCAACATGTACGCTTGTAGCAGCGTGAGATGTATTGGAAAAAACAAATATGAAAATCATACACACAAGAAATGCAAACTTCGTCTTCATCTCTTTTACTCCTTAAATTTTTTATTTTCTGATTTACAACCCAAAATTTAGCCTGATTTCTTACCGCTTCCATCACTTCGACTATTCGCTAGTAACTCTCCTTGTTTGGCATAATACTACCCTTTAGCTGAGGAAAGGCTGCCATATGGCAGCCTAAATACAATGAACTATCGTGTCCCGTTAGCGTAATAAGAAAAAAGTGTTACCTTATGGATTTGTATCACTGATCGTCGTCAGAAAACCGTTCTGTCCGGCAGTATCAATGAACTGATAAATCGATTGAACTGCTGAATAGGTAAACGAATACCATTGGTTTTCAGTCGCATCATATAGCATAACATCGGGATTGCCCTTGGACTGTGATAAAGTATAAAGATTAAATCGTTTAATGCTGTTCCCTTTTTGATCCAAGAAATCAAACTGTCCACTCATGTAATAGTCCCCCGGTGTAAGCTCTATAACGCTCGAAGTGTACCTAGCAGGGGCATTCACCTTACTTCCTTTGTTCTCAAAAATATGATAAATCGCTTCGTTATAGGAACTCACATTCATTTGTTTTACTATGCTGCCCATTGTATAGTAAACTTCGTGTTGCAATGCTTTCACTGTCACGCTGTCTAGTACAAATGGGGCAGGTTCAACAGATACTGTTGAATTTCTGAATTCGACGCTACAGTTAAACGTTTCTGCAATAAAGCGAAGCGGAACCATGATGCGATTATTCTTAATATAGGGTGTTGCATCGAGTAGCGCGGGTTTACCATTTTTCACCGCTGTATTGCTCTTCAATTTTAAGATGACCTGCATATCGTTTTTTACGAGCGTAACTTTCGAACCCGACCAGTTGACCTTGGCTCCCAAATTTTCACTGATAAAACGCAAAGGCACCATCGTACGATTGTGCTTAATTTCGGGCTTCACATCGGAGGCAATAGTAATACCCTCAACTTTTATTTGCATATTTGCCGCCGCGTAGGCAGGTGAAGAGATAGATAAAATTAATGCAGCGATAATTCCTGTGAGAACCTTTTTCATTATATTATATTCCTTTCTTAGCATATTTTGGAGAACTATACTATAGACGAGAATTATGAAGTAATGTTGCGCTAAACTGCCCGTTAGCGCAACGAAGGCAGCCGATCGTTCTGGCCGGCTGCCTTCGTGTCATCGTTGAACTATAGTGTCCCGTTAGCTCAATAATGTCTTTTGTATTTGTTGAGATACCAGGTTTCAATTACTTTATAAGTGTCCTCAATTTTTTTGTTAAAACTATCAATATACTCATTCTTAATGTCCCTTCCGTTATATCCGTACTCTTCATAACAATCAATCAATATATCTCTTACATTCTCTAATTTATGGTCATACAAACATCGAATTAGTTTTTGAGTCACATTATCATGTTCGTTTTCTGGAGCTCCTCCTTGGACTAAGCCGAGAGGGTCAAATTTATTAACGATTATTCTTAGTTCCAGAAAGTCTTTTGTATACTCTTCAGATATTTTCTTTTTTAGGTCTTTATCTATGTCCCCTCAACCTCCTAATGATTGGACTATCGTGTCCCGTTAGCGTAAATAAATATCGGTTAAAAATACCCGAAATGCCTCGGGCAGACCCTATCTTTATACTCAAATTAACAACTTGCGGCTCCACACAGATTGGCAAAAAGTTTCTGGATAAAGTACATTCCTATAATAAATGCTGAGGTTAGGATCAGTAGAAACACACTAATCAAGTATATAGAGGTTTTTATAGCCCTCTTTCTTTTAACATTTATTTCTTGAACTTCTATTATTTCTTCATTCTTATTTATGGTTTTTCATCTCCTGTCGTATTTCAGATAACGCCTTTTTTACGAACTACGCAATTTCCCCATATTTGAATTATTCGTGAAGTGATTAAGCAATCCTGCCCGTTAGCGCAACGCGGCTGCCGATCCATGCCGGCAGCCGTGTCTTAGGTATTTATTAAGCTATAGTGTCTCGTTAGCTTAAGATACATTAACCTCTTGCCTGCCAGATTGTTATACGATTTCCATCTGGGTCATATAACTCAAAGTGCCAACCACATTCACCTTCCTCGATAATGTCCTCTGTACGAACTCCCTTTTCGTTTAAATACTCGTGGTACCCGTTAATATCATCCGAAAAATAAGCAGTTCTTGGAAGTGCTTTACCGTCCACCATATTTTGAACCACGGGTGCATCCGTCTTGAGCAATTGAAGGTCAGGTTGCAATATCGCATGCGTGTCGAACACGAGGTCGGGTTTAAAACCGAGTACCTCTACGTACCAAGCAGCAGAACGCCTAACGTCTGTTACCGGAATGTACGTAAAGCAAATGCGAGCTACTTTACTAATAACTTTCTCTTTGAATGCCTCTCCTAATTTGTTTGCGGTGATTACGTCAACAGTCATATCAAACAACTCCTTTTTTAATTTTTCCCTGGTTCTTCTTAATCGACTTTCAACTGTATTTTTAGATACATTCAAAAAGCTCGCGATTTCCCTCGTATCAAATCCGCTCATGTAAAACAAGACGATGACATTGCGCTCTTTATCCGTTAATTCACTAATTGCTGCCCATAACAATGTCTGCCGCTCATTTCGCAGAGCAATTTCCTCCGTAGACTCAGCCTGATACACATTTTCTAAATCATCTAATGTTTTTAGAGGATATTTGTTTTCTTTTCGGAGAAAGTCAATGGATATGCGTTTAGCCGTCGTATAGAGCCAGCTCCCGAATTTCTCAACCTCCCTTATTCGTTCGAGATTGTGCCATGCTCGAATAAAAGTTTCTTGAGCGATATCCTCAGAACGATGGAAATCCCTTACTATTTGAAAAGCAGTAGCATATACAGCATTGGAATACTTATTCACGAGGTGACTAAAAGCTTCTGTATCACCATTGACGGCCTTTGTGAATACGACAGTATCTGATTCGGTAACATACCGCATAGCATCATCTCCTTTATACAGACGAACAATCACATGATTAGCGTGCATCCTTAATGTTTTTCCCGAAATCAGAAACCTATTTGGTAAAATTATTCAATACCAACACCACGTTATCCTGCCTATTAGAAGAGCAAAGGCAGCTGATCTAAGCGATCGCTGCCTTTACTGATGTATATATTGCACTATCGTGTCCCGTTAGTTCAACGAAAAATAAAGGGGCTGCTATTTGGCGAGCTCACCCTGTTGTTACTTATAAAATCCTTACTTCACAGTTACTTCAAGGGACTCGATTGTTGTAAAAATTCGTGTGTAGACATCCTCAATATTGTGTTCATTTGCTTTATCGTTGTATAATCCATAGCCCCAATATTGATGTTCTTTATTAGATTGAAAGTAGCCTGTGGCATACATACCCGAGTTAAGATCAGGAACATCATCGTAAGATAACTCTTCGTATATAAACGGGATATACGATTTCTTAGACTCCATAAAGAAAAAAGGAATACCTTCATTTATATATTTTTTTGCGTATTTTTGATTTGCAGCTTCAGCTAGATGTTCCTTCATAATGAAAATGGCATCAAAGTCAGGCGAAAGATTCTGATCCTCTAACTGGCTAAAAGTTATTTTTTTGAAGTTCACATTTTTTTCTCTTATGTTCGGAGCATCTCCTATAACGCCAATAACTAAGCTTTTGCCTTCGTAGAGAGGCGAATCGATTGTATCGGAGTTACAACCCGCTAATACAAAACAAATAACAAGAAGGATCATTGAGATTTTATTCATTTTGCGACTCCTTTTAACACTATATTACCACAATGTGGAATCTAAGTATGTTCCACGCTAATCTGCCCGTTAGCGCAACGCGGCTGCCGATCCATGCCGGCAGCCGCGTTTTAGTTATTTATTAAGCTATAGTGTCCCGTTAGCTTAGCACTGTTACATTTGGATTGCCATCAATCGGTTTCCATCAGGATCTTCAAAAATTACGATGTTGTTTTCTAACACCTCGTTATGTATGACAATCCCGGATTCCTTCAGAAACTGGAGCGTTTGCCGAATATCGTTTGTTTTAAAAAATATCGTAGGTTGGGGTCCTAGCGACGCTCCATGGTTTGAATCCAGCAAGATCTCAGTTCCCTCGAGATGCAGCGAATAAACCGTTGACAGATGCCCTTCTAAGTAATCATCGTTGTATGGCAGATCAAATACTCGGCTATACCATTCAACTGCTCGTTTCATGTCTGAAACGTGGATAAAGATCGAGCCTACTCGTTTTTCAAGCCCGCTTCCCGCCGTTGTTTTCATTTACACTCCTCCCAGTTATTTTTAACCTATTTCACCAACCGACTACCTGTCTACAATGATTGATGCACTTTGGGACTATTCTTGTGGTTCTACCCATTGAGGGTCAGTTTCATGCTTGTAATCTCCATTCCATACGTCGAACTTATTTCCATCGGGGTCATAAAATCTAAAGTTGGTACCGCAAAGTCCTCGATCTTCGATTTCTTCAATTTCAACTCCATTAGCTTTCAGCTGGGCATGGAACTCATGAAGTTGTTCAATGCTTCTCATTTGGAAGGTTATTACAAACATTTCATAATCGTCTTTTGTCATAAAATTATAATGAGGTCTTGCGTGGTCTTTCGTTTCACAAAGAAATAGCGTTGGACCTGAATCTAAATAGAAACAATGCCCACCCCATTTTAATCCGAGAACATTTTCATACCATTTTTTTGATTTCCAAAAATCTGATACAGGTATATAAACCGTTGCAATACTTGCTATGCCTACTTGAACATTTACTTCAGTATTCGCAGACATTTGCATCCTCCCCAATGGAATATGGTATATTTTCCCTAAAAACATACCATTTGGTTGTAATCTTGTAAACGGATTCTTTTTTGTCCTGCCCATTCATGAAAAAAGGCTGCCGTATGGCAACCTTAAAGCATTGAACTATCGTGTCCCGTTAGAGCGGAATTAATAAGTGAACTAAATGTTAATTTCGTCCTTATCTTTATAACGCTCTAATAAATCTTTTACTGAGATTCCATCGATACTTAACCCCTCAATATTACAATTTCTAAGTTCGACGTTTGAAAGATTGCATGAGTCAAATATAGCGGTGCTTGAATCACTGCTTTTGAATACAACTGGCTCAATATTAACCCAACCGTCGGTTCCAGGTTCTTCGGATTGATAGATCAACGCCGGTCTCCTTCTTTTGGATATTAATAACATTAAAGTTAATACTACTATATTAAATACGATAAAACTATCCATCCAGAAGTATCAAAGATTAAGTAGAAATGTTTAAGACTTACTAAAAGCAATATTGCATCTACTAACTCGAAGTCCTTATACTTCGCGGCTTTTACTAACCACGCATTACAGCGAATAGCCATAATAACTTTCCTCCATTATACAACCGTTATTGGAAAATTGAGTCATCAATCCTTGAAGTCTTTTTATTATGCATAACTGCCCGTTAGCGCAACGCGGCTGCCGATCCATGCCGGCAGCCGCGTTTTAGTTATTTTATTAAGCTATAGTGTCCCGTTAGTTGAACAATATTATGAGATAAACTCTAACGTTGGTTTTCCTTCCTGTATGGTTTCTGAACAATTACCGTTCGAGTATTCTACTATAAACTTAGTCCAAAATGTCTTCGCAGTTATGTTTTTCTCCAACCAGGAAACGCTCCAACTCCCTTTAAACATTTCAATAACTTTATGCGCTGATTCTTTACCAATTCCTTGCCTCCGGTACTTTTTTAATATGAAAAACTCTGCAATCGAGAACTTTGGCGGTTCACAGTCTGCAATTTTCCGTACTAAAACAAAGCCCGCCAACTTACCAGACTGCATTATAAAGAATGGAAACCGACCTTCTTCTGTCCAGTAGTGGTCGAGGTACTTGTAGTCAAAAAGACCATGTTCATTCACATCGTTTTCACCATCATCTTCAAATTCACTTGTATCGTACTGATAAAATTCCATGAGGTTACGTAGTATTAACTTCTTTTCAAAGGAAACCTTGATTAGTTCCATATAATCCCCCTATATATTGGGGCTATTCTGCCCGTTTGCGCAACGTTGCTGCCGATCTATGCCGGTAACCACGTTTAGTTAATTTTTAAGCTATAGTTCTCCGATAGGCACAATCAACAATGGACTTTAGAGTATTCGTTTAAAGCCTGCTCGACTAGATTACCAAACTTTTGAATATCATCAATATAATCGAATCCATTCTTTCCTCCGAACGTCCAAAGACTATTCGTCATTCGAACAACTACAGCTTTATGATTAGGGATAACCGTGCAGGAACATCCCGATGCTCCAAGGATTTGGTATGTATCTTCAGGAAGATCAGGTCCTATTTCAGAGTTTGTAACATTTTTGTCTTGAATCCACCAAAAATATCCTAGCCTAGGTAAATGGACTGGTAGTGTGTTGGGAGTCATTATGGAGGTTACATTTTCAAATAAATCCTCAGGTAGAATCTGTTGACCTCTGAAGGCTCCCTTATTTAAATGTAAATTCCCCCATAAAGCGAGTTCCCTTGCGGTTACGTATAGATTTCGGTCACTGCCTTCGTTTGATTCAAGTCTTAAGGTTGGATAGCTGTTTGGATCGTTTATATCACATACTAGGGTTTCTTTACCTTCCGTTCTCCATTCCGTTTGGGTTAGTCCTAATGGTTTCAACACTCGTTCATTAATGATTTCAGCAACCGTTTTTCCTGTTGCATTCTTTATAATCGCGGCAAGTACCTCAGGTTTTTTCCCTTCAAAAGAAGTACCTTCTTTAAGCTTACGTACTACGCTACAATTACCTTGAAATTGTAACCCCGTGGTTCTTGTAACAAGATGCCTTATTGTCGTATTTCCGAGAATGATATTGTCATAAATAGAAAGATATTTACTAATTGGATCATCTAGACTTTTTACTGCACCATCGTTAATAGCGATTGCAGCAGCAAGTCCAACATAGGTAACACGTGTTGAATAAACGTTAAACTGTGAAAATTCATCTACCTTTCTGGCTCCCTTATGGAAGTGGTGGTTTCCTGAATACCATTCATGAATGATTTCATTATCTTTCATAATGCATACTGCCGCAGCTGATGCAGCAATACTATCTTTTATTTGTTTAGTATATTGGTCTAGACTGCTAAAGATATCCACACACATCACCTCGAAGGGAATATTTGTTCGTTTTTATGATATCATTATTGGCAATTTCTGAGAAGTGGTTTGGACAAAGCTGCCCGTTACTTTAACAAAGCAAAAAGGAGCTGCCTTCAAGCAAGCTCCTCAACTCTCGTTTTCCGTTACTTCAATGAATTATTTCCCCCCGCCAAAAACTATAACATATCCATCCAAATCTTTTACTGCGAACTCTTTCCACTTTCTGTCGCCGATATCTTCTATTTGCGGAGTATATGCGATTACAGCCCCTCTTGAGAGGAATTCTTCATACAACGACTGTACGCCGTCGTAGTCAGAATATGCACAAGTATCCCAACTCGTTGGGGGGCCAGGCCAATCTTGAGGGTAACTACTTTTAGCTGGCTTATTATTGGGGCGCACATCATCAGGCCCTTGCGCTTGTTGAAGCAAAAAACCTACACCGTCACGTTCAACATGGCCCCAATCATCAACCGTAAAACCTAATACTTCTTGATAATAATTCTGTGCTTCTGGAAGGTTCGAGACTAATCGCACCTGCAACGCATTTTTTATTCGTGCTTTAACTTTGCCGACGAAATCCTCACCCAGTTTTATGTCTTGAGCACTTTGTTCGACCAACTCAATCAACTCCTGCTTTATAATTGCCTTGGATCTTCTTATTCGAGTTTCGGTTGTACGCAACGGAATACCAAGTAAAAGACTTATTTCTTTCGCTTTATAACCCCCGATAAAATGCATTAGTGTCGGGGTACGATATTTCTCATCTAGTACATCGAATGCTTGCCATACCTCTTCAATATCTAATTTGAGCTTTAACTGATCTTCTAATGATAACTCATCAGGAATATCTTCTGCCTCTTTAAGAGGCAGTTCATGCACTTTCTACTTACGATAATGGTCTTTGCACAGATTTTTTGTAATATGGATTAACCAAGCCCCAAATCTGCCCGTGTCTGCAAGTTGATCAATTTTATACCATGCTTTAACAAAGGCTTCTTGTGTAATGTCTTGTGCTATATGGAAGTCGTTCACTTGACTGTAAGCAACTCCGTATAAAACGTTAGAATGTTGTCGAACCAGTTTGGTGAAAGCCTCTTGATCACCATATGAAGATTTTCGTACAAGATCAGTCTCGAGTAGATCCTCCATTATTTCACCCCCTCTGTTAATAAAGACGGAATATTTGATGAAAAACATTCAAAGTTATTAATAAATTTACGTATCCTGCCCGTTTGCAGGGAAAAGACAGCCGATAATCTCGGCTGCCTATTTCTAATGGTTATTACGGTATAGTGTCCGGTTAGCGAAATGACCCTATAGCCTTGATAAAGTCCCCCCCCCTTAACGGTCATTAGAACAAGCTTCACTTAGCTGCACCTTCGTTATTTAGTATCAATCTTGCTTCAACTGGGTAGTAAGGATTTAAGCTCCTGCTCTTGTCCAAATAGGTGCACAGGGACTGAACGATCGGTAGCTTCATCTACGGCTGGGAGATCTTTGCAACAAACAGATAATCAACTTCTAGTAGATCCTAAATAAAAGTCCGATGCATCCCACGCGCCTAATCCTGGTAATTTGCTCTCCTTTTATGCGAATCTCGTCCATGACCGCAGGGTTTGGGACACTTCAGTACCATCGAGAATCATCCTGTGGATGTCTTCGTTAATGAGTTGACGTGACGAATTCCACTTCTCACTTAGGTAAAACCCGCTTGACTGTACTTCGTCGAGCTCCTCCATGTAACGTGACCAAAGGCGGTGTTCGGTTAGACCTCGCTCCTTCGCTTGAGAGTGTGTGATCGGAAGCGGCCAAGAATGCCGCTCAATGATATAATGGTGTAGAAACTCCCAAGCAAGACGAGGGTTCTTCGACTTCGAAGTAACTCCGGCCGCGCCCATATAGATCATGTTCGACTGATTGCCTCCCTGCATCTTCGGCAGACCAGCCACCCCGAACTTGTCGTCGATCTTGTGATAGATCAAATCGCCGGTAAACCACATAAATCCGAAGATCATCGCAAAACCCTCATGAAGATGTCCCGCTTTGGAAGGTTCGTCCGGCTTTCGAATAATCGCGTGTACACGGTACGCGTCAATCACTTTGCGGAACGCCTCAATGGTTGCCGGACTATCGACATACCCCCTAGCAGTTGATCCATTCGGAGACAGATAGCTTCCGCCATTGCGAAAAATAAACGGCTCAAACCACTCGATATCTACGCCGATGCCAAAGCCGAACTGCGAAGCGACACCACGCTCATTGCGGATCGTCAATTTTTTACCCATCTCGATAAAATCATCCCATGTTAAATCCTCGGTCGGATACGCCAGTCCGGCACGATCAAACATCTCCTTATTATAGACAATAAGCGGGATGCTGACGTCCACCGGCAGTCCTGGCAGCAAACCGTTGTGCCGGGCGACCTTCAACGGACCTTGGTATAGATCCTCTTCGAGTCCGTCGACTTCTGCGACATAGGGATTTAAATCTACGAACATGTCTTTGATGTTGAACAGCGACCATCCGCCCGACTCGATGATATCCGGCGCCTCGTCGGATTCATAGGCGTTCTTCGATTCGAAATGATCGGTTGATTGCTCGATTACGACTCTTACGCCAGGATTCACCCGTTCAAACGACTCTTTGGCATCCATAACCCTTTGCAAATGTTGAAACTCCGTCATAAACCGCAACTCTTTCATTGTCTGCTTCCCTCTTCCTCAGCCATTACGGCGATAATGTTCTCCAGATAACCAATTGCGGCGCTTTCGAAGGCCTTGGCTTTCTCCAACTTTTCAACGCTAACTTCACGCATGTCCGGAGATAGAATTTCCGACGTCCGGATGAACGGCACGAGCTTGCAGAGTTCAGCCAGCGCGCCTGCGGCCTGCACATAGGCTTCTGACGCCAGCAACGCCAGCCGCTTCGCCTCTTCTTCAAGAGGTACGCCCCGCAGGTAAAGCGCAGCATAACGCTTCGTTTCGGCATATACCGCGGAGAGCTGTCCCATCCCGTAACGGTTCGGCGCAATATGCGGGTTACGAAGATGTCCAATCCAGCGGTCATATGCCGCCAAACCGGACGTGTAATTCAAGTACGAGGTTCGCGGTCGATATTTACAGCCGTGCTTAGCGTAGGTGATTGCGAAGCGTATCGTCCGCAGTGCTTGCTCGCGGGATGCTGACTCCCTAAGTCGCCTTGCAGTTTCTCCTGCTGTCTGTTCCAGCTTATTTCCAATACCAGCTAGAAACCGAACAGGATTGTTAATCACATCGTCGTACGATAGCGTTTTGCCTTCCGGTCGAAATGGATCAGTGAGATGAACAACGCTTTCTCGATCATCGTAGCCATAGATAACCGACCATTCATGCACATATGGCCTAGTAACCAGCGTATCAAAGTACAGCACCGGCTTCCCGGCGTCGATGTGTCTGCGGATGAACGGAAGTACCGCTTCCTCAATCGGGAGCACGATTGGGAACCGTTCTACCGCCCCGAGCAGCGGGATGGGTGAATCTGCCAGTTGACCGCATAGCATCGAGATCTCATAGCCGATTTCTCTCATCAGTCCTTGCAGCGTGGCTCTCCAGTCAAACACGTAGATGCCGTCGGCAAACGTCGTTTTATCCGAGAGCTTCATGCGGAATGCGAAGGTGGACAACCCCATGAGTTCTGCAGCTTCCCACCGATCGCCTACTGAAGCGAGCAATCGACCAATGCTGTCTACGAACGTCGACATGACAGGAGGTTCTGCATGCCATGGCCGCATCTCAATTCGTTTATTTTTGGACAATCCGCTTCCTCCCTTCTTCTCAGGCAAAAGACCTAACGAGACGCGAATATGCTCCTTCCGAAGCTTCTGACGAGAGCGGTGGATATACGTATAAATCGAGCCCGTCGTCATTCGATACATACCAGCGATCTCATCTGGACTCAATTGGCGGAAGAAGTAAGCTTTGAATATATCTCGCTCTTTTCGGTTCAAGCAATGTAACAGTGCATGAATCGTCTCGAATATTTCCTTGCGCAAAAGGTGCTCTGCCGGGTCCTGCTCCCTTATCGCAGCATCTGTCGCCGTACGTGCTAGATGGTAGAGGATGCTGTCTAGGTCCTCCCAGTCAACCTGTGAGTCATTTGATTTGGGGAACGAGAAGGATACGAATGGAAGTTCATTCCGGTGCGGTCCGCCCCGACGTAATCGCATGTTCGCTTGATTACGCACGATACGGTAAAACCAAGGAAGAAAACGACTCGTATCGACGAGTGTACCCATATGCATGAATGCACGTATAAGAGCATCCTGTACCACGTCATCAGCCATGTGGGGATCCCCTGTCAACCGCTCCGCTAAGCTGCGAGCTTTATCGCGATGCTGCTCGATCAACTCGCCGAACGCCTCGGTGTCCCCTTGCTGCGCGCGCTCCACCAGCGACTGATCTCGATCGTAGGACGACCTCCCGACTGATACAACCTTGTTTGCTGCACTTGCCTTATCTTCCGCTTCGAATGCCATGCTTTCCTCCTCGCGTCTCTTCGCCCTATTTATGTAGATGCCGCCCGTTCACTCGATTTGAACATAAATTTTAAAATAATTTATTTCCGAGTCTTTTCACATGAGAAATAGTTCTGCTAAAGCACTTCATTATCCTTTTAATGTTGCGCTTATCTGCTCAAGAATTGAAGGACTGCCACGCGTCAGCCCTTCGGCATTGAGCTATCCTGCCCGTTACTTCAATGAAAACGGCAGCTGATCGTTTGACCAGCTGCCTCTATACCATGATTCAACTATCGTGTCCCGTTAGCGTAATGAAAAAGGAAATATTGCTCCCCTTAGCTACGTCCCTTACGTCTCTCTTTTCTCTTGTAAAACCTGTCTATGATAAGGATTAAGATATGTACCATGGTTATAAGCACTGCCATCTGTATAGCCTTAATAAAACTAACCCCTACAAAATAATAAACCAGAAGCAAAATGGCACAAAAATAATAAGCAATCCCTAGAATTGATTTTATCATTTTCACCTCTCTTAGCTTACTAATTTTACCACACCCCTCATCCTCCTATGAGCCAAACTGCCAGTTACTACAAAAAGCAAAAAGGAGCGCCTCCAAGCAAGCTCCTCAACTCTCGTATCCCGTTAGTTGAATGATTAATTACGAGTATTCAATGAGATTTATCGGTTTCTGCAATCAGGTACTTTCTCTCGCACTCCACTACGATTAAAGAATGGGTTATCGGAGCATCGAGAGAGCTGTAAATAATCTAATTCTATGTGATAAATTGTAGGATAATTCACAGTTAACCTTATCCGGCATTGATTTTTTTTCCAAAAAAGGTTATTTTATAGACAGCTTAGCGATAGGCAAGTTCCTGACACGAAGGGAGATGTTTTTAATGGCAACTACTTATATGGTGGTTTGTTCTTAAAACTGAATAGCTGGCTACGCGAAAAAAGCGGGAAAACGCCCGTATTATTTGGTATGCCATCCAAAGTAACCTTTCGTGAATATTGCTGTTTGCAGATACGATGAAGGTCGTATCTTTTTTGCGTCCTGATGCCGCGCGACAGCAGCTTCTTTAGGGGCTGCTTGTCCGTGGCATTTTTGCGTCCAAAAAACAACATTAAAGGAGCTAACAAAAAAACATGATGGATTTGAAAACCTATGGCTACACAGAAATAGAATCAATTCAAGGCGGATTATTGCCCGGCAGGGTGACGGAGCTTCGGCGCGAGCGCTTCACGGTCATGACCGAGCTCGGCGAAGTAACGGCGGTGCTCAAAGGAACGTTCTATCACAGCTCGGAAACGCGCGTAGACTTTCCGTGCGTCGGTGATTTTGTCTTGCTGCACTACAACGAGAGCGGAGATTCTCTCATAGTTACGGTACTGCCCCGTCGCTCCAAGTTCTCACGCGCGGATTACTCAGGGCATGCCGCAGGCTATGCTAAAACCGTGCTGGAACAAGTCGTTGCAACTAACTTTGACTATGTGTTTATCCTTTCTTCTCTGAATTGGGATTTCAACGTTACCCGCATCGTGCGGTACCTGACACAAACCAGGCAGAGCGGCGGCCAGCCGGTCGTCATTCTGACCAAGGCTGATCTCGTTGAAGATTATAATCTCCCGCTCGCAGATGTCACACAAAGTATCCCTGATGTGCCGGTTCACGCAATCTGCAGTCATACAGGCCTAGGGCTGAACGAACTCGCACCCTACTTGATGCCTGGTAAAACAGTCGTCTTTCTCGGCATGTCCGGCGTCGGTAAATCGTCTCTACTCAATGCGTTGATAGAACAGGACGTAATGAAGGTTCAGGCGATCCGGGAAGGCGATAGCCGGGGGCGGCATACGACAACGCACCGTCAGCTGTTCATGCTCCCCTCCGGTACAATGGTCATCGATACGCCGGGTATGCGTGAGCTTGGGCTTTTTGATGCCAACGAAGGCATACGCGCAAGCTTTACCGATGTGGAGGAATGGTTCACTCAATGCAGATTTACGGATTGCCGCCATCAGGCCGAGCCGGGCTGTGCCGTTCTCGCCGCACTTGCTGACGGTTCGTTGCCGCGTGAACGGTGGGAGCATTATATTGCCCAGCAGCATGAGAACAAGTATGTCCAGGATAAAACGAGCTATCTCATCGACAAGAGGGCGAGAAACAAAACGACGGCCATGTGGAGCAAGCAAACGAAGAAAAAGGGAGGATGGAAGAAATGAATATTAAATCCGAAACGCTGATCTATGCCTTAAGCCGACGGTTCAAGAAGGACATTATCTCGGCCGACTATCAAACCATGCCGTTACAGGGCGGAACTGTGGGAAATGTGAACCTGGTAACGGGGATTGCCGAAACCGCGGATGGCGAAAAATTGCCGTACCGTATCGTGCTGAAAATCCAGAAGAAATGGGAGCGTTACGGCGATCCGGGTTCATGGCGCCGTGAATATGATCTCTATGCGTCTGACTTGGGAGCGACGTTCTCGGATGCCTTCTGCTGGCCGACATGTTATCACGCCGAGATGAATGCCGAAGAAAATGAATTCCAGCTGTGGATGGAATTTATCGATGGCGTAACCGGTTTAGACTTGACCGGTGACATGTATGAACAGGCTGCGCTGGAGTTAGGACGCTTTCAAGGCAAGCTGTATGCGGAGCAGCCCGATGTGCTGCAGAGCCTGACCAACCTGAGCCATGCGGATCTCATGAAGAATACGTATCTGCATTACCGGTCATGGCCGGTCGTCTACGATTATATACGGTCGGAGGACTGCGGATTCCCACAGCACGTGCGGCAAATGCTCATCGACATCGATGAGCACGCAGACGAGATACTCGCCCGCATCGAAAAATTGCCCCTCGTGTTATGCCACCGGGACTTCTGGGTGACCAATCTGATCTATGCCGACGGGAAAATCGTGCTCATCGACTGGGATACATCCGGATGGGGCTACCTGGGTGAGGATCTCGCAAGCCTGATTGCGGATGAAGCGGATATCGATCACATGGTCGAAAACTACCAGCGATGTGTCCCTGCGTATTACAAAGGCTTTTCGGAGTATGCGGATGTATCCCCTATCGCCGATCATTGCGTCTACGAGCTGATCCTTCTCGTATTCGGGTACAGGCTTGTGGAGGGGTATCTCCACACAGAGGATGATGACGAGAAGACGAAGCTTGTCCATACGCTCCAAAAAATCTATGAAATGAAGACCAGCCCTGCACAGGGTTGACTCTAAAAAAAGAACTCCGAAAACCCTTGAATGTAGTGGGTTTTCGGAGTTGGGTTTTCGGAGTTTCTTTCATACTCCCATTCGATCGTCGCCGACGGCTTTCTCGTGGTGTCGTAGAAGACGTGGGGCATTCCAGGAGGTGAATTGACAGTGGAATTGATAAACGTTTACGGCGTCACATCGGAAGCTCCGAAAGAAAACTCGCCGTTAGACACAGGACGGTGAACCGTATCTTATTTTCAAATATTATGGCTGCGCTAACCTGCCTGTTAGCTTAACGAAAAAAGCAACCGATCGATAATCGGCTGCCTTCTTGTTGCCTTTAACTATAGTGTCCCGTTAGCAACTATTCTGCCCATTCGTATATAATACAAAGTCAGAGTTGAATTATTACTCGGTTATTTGTTTTATTATTTTTGCTGGATTACCCGCGACTATTGTATTTGCAGGCACGTCCTTCGTGACAACTGAACCTGCAGCTACAATGGAATTATCACCAATATTTACACCAGGTAAGATTACACAGCTCCCGCCAATCCATACATTGTTTCCTATCGTTATCGGTATCCCATAACCACCTTTATTTCTATCCTTTGGTTCTACAGAATGACCAGCGGTATAGATCCCAACATTAGGAGCTATCATGCAATCATCACCAATCCTTACCTCTGCCATGTCTAAAATCGTACAGTTATAACCTGCATAAAAGTTATTTCCTACGTGTATGTTGTAACCTAAATCGCAATGAAAGTTGTGCTCAATGCTAAGCCCTTCTCCTACACTTCCAAACAATTCCCGAATAATATTTTCTTTCTTTTCAAATTCTTCAAAATCACTCCTGTTAAATTCTTGAACCAGTTTCTGAGCTCTAATGCTCTTCAACTTTAATTCTTCAGTACTTCTTTGATAATAAATTTTTTCTTTTTTGCCATCACCCATATGTATACCCCTTTTAATTTCAATTTGTGTAGTTCGGTTAAATCAAACTTATAGTTTTGGCGAATCAAAGTAAAGGCATTCCACTGCTGTCCGTTAACTCATATGTCGGATGACAAGTATTTGTACCGATAAATGACAAGAATTTATTCCGATTCCGATTTCATTTTTTATAACATGGATGGTCTGCTGTTTCTAATATTCCTCCATAGATAAGCGAGTACAGAACAAAATAAATCCATAAATAGACGTATAGGATCAACTCCAGTTTAGTAAACAAACCACTATTAAACTAAAGGCACTCCTAAGAAGGAGATAACTATTCCAACACCTTTACTTCAACAAATCAAAAAGGAGCTGCTTCAAGCAAGCTCCTTATCTTGTGTTCCGTTAGCTCAATAATCATCTCTGCTATGATATCGACATTTTTTCTTGAATTGCTTTTCTGGCTTCTTCTCGATCATCAAAATGTATCGTTCGATCCATTAATATTTGGTAGGTTTCATGACCCTTCCCTGCGATAAGTACAATATCCCCATACTCAGCAATTTGAATGGCTCTTGTTATTGCTTCTCTCCGATCTTCGATGAGTTCATATGTGGCATTTGTTACTCCATCTTCTTTTAATCCAACTTCAATATCCTTTAGGATATGTGTTGGATCTTCCGACCGTGGATTGTCCGAAGTAACGATTACAATATCACTGTACTTTGCTGAGAGATTGCCCATAACCGGACGTTTTGTACGGTCCCTGTCACCACCACAACCAAAAACTACTATAACTCTCCTCTTCGCAAACTCACGAACTGTCGAGAGCGCATTTTCTAATCCATCAGGGGTATGAGCGTAATCAGCAAGCACAAGGAAGTCCTGACCTTCATCGATGACTTCCATTCTGCCAGGTACAGTATTAAGGCTATCCAACCCTTCTTGGATTGCATCCAAAGGGATCTGTTCGGCTAATGAAGCCGTTATGGCAGCGAGCGCGTTGTACACATTAAAAGTTCCTACCATTCGTAATTTAATCGATTTCGTTCCTGCGAAGGAAACTAAATTAAATACAGTTCCTTGAGCATTCAACTGTATGTCCTTTGCCATAACATCTGCTTCATTAACAATTCCGTAGGTGAGGACTTGTGCAGCAGTTAATCTACGAAATATTGTAGATGCATTATCATCTGCATTTAAAACGGCAAATTTACGTTGAGATAGGTCAGAAGAAAAAGAATTTCCTATTCTTGAAAATAATAATCCTTTAGCGGCTAGATAATTATCCATTGTTCCATGATAGTCTAAATGATCTTGTGTTAAGTTCGTGAAAATTCCAGTTCGAAATTCACAACCTAGCACACGTCCTACATTTAACCCTTGCGAAGTGACTTCCATAACACAATAATCGATGGAAGCATCTTTCATTTTCTTTAAATTTGACTGTAGAACAGGAGACTCTTGGGTATTGATATCGGTTTCCATCGTCATTGAACCAATTTTTGTTCCAAGGTTCCCCATCAACCCCGTATGAAATCCTGCATGCGCCAATATCGATTCAAGCATATGACATGTAGTGGTCTTTCCATTCGTTCCAGTAACGCCTATCAATTTTAAGTCACTACTCGGATAACCATAAAAGTGAGAAGCTATCACTGCCATAGCATATCGAGAATCAGGCACTTTGACGGTTGGTACAGATACGTTAATATCACGCTCCACTATAAGGGCGACCGCCCCAGCATTGACTGCATCTTCAGCATAAGAGTGACGATCTTTTTGGAAGCCAGGTATACCTGGAACACAAATAAACAGATCTCCAGGGGTTACATGTTGTGAATTCATTTTGATACCAGTTATATTAACATTCACATTACCACGTACTTCAGTGATGGTTAGAAGATCAATCAATTCTTTTAATTCCACTTGAAAGTGCCCCTTTTCGGTAAATTACTTTATATATCATATTCGCCCATCGATAAATTTTTCCTCTAACATTTTCCAGTTCGTCATACATTCAGCGTGAGCGCCGTACCACAGATGATAAGAATGGGACGAGGAAGAATCTTGGAATTAGGTGCCGAAAGCTATGATGAGAACATCCCTCGGATGCATTGAGTCATCCACATCCAAATAAAAAATAGACCCGGTCGGGCAGCAAGCCTTTTATTCCCCAGCCTGCTGCACTTCCGCGCCTCTTTTTCATGTTAATTCAACTTCGAGAAACCAATGATAACGGCCTCCCGCTTCGACGGTTGCTGCCATCCCTTGCTTCATCGCATAAGACAAGTCATCCAAAAATCCTGTTGCGGGCTCTAGCGCAACGTGATACCCGCCTTGATATCCTCCGTAATTCGCCCACACCGCGAAATAAGGCACTTGTTCCACCGGAAAATACATCATAAGCGACTCGCCTGTGCTCGGATCGTGAAGTCCTGCCCGTCCTTCCGGCAGCTCGCCTCGGAAATAATACTTCTCCGCCGTCCCTGCCGTCATCGCTTCAACTTGATGCAGACAAATCTCTGGATGATCCTCGAACGGAATCGGCCAGCTTCGCACGTCCCCCGTTTGTCCAAGCCTCTCATGCTGTGAGTATGAAACAACGATCTCATTCAGCTCGGATGGGACGATGATCTCCATCCCTTCATGGACGGCGAATAACGGGTGCGCCGCCCACAAGAACGAGAGGGGGAACGGGCTGGGATTGTACACCGTATAATCGATCCGCAAGCGTTGTTCTTCGGTGAACGAATACGTTTTGCTCAGCCGGTACGGCAGCCGCACGCCATGCACATGACAGCTGAGTCGCTCATCTGCGATCTCGACCTGCCATGGTATGGACCACACCTCGCCGTGGTCAGGCATTTCCGTCCCCTGCCAAGGATGATCCGGATAGGTGCATGCGTTGATCGTCGGAAACATCTCATCCCAGCCGCTGCCGTCGCTGTCTGCGAATGAAGTCGCGTACCCCTTATTCCCAAGGGGACCAGCGGCTTCCGATAACCACTCTCTACCTGTCCGAAGATGCTTGAGCGATATCATTTTGCTGCCGAGTGCGGGCACGACCTTGATCTCCATCCATGCATTACGAACAACCCATATGTCATGACCCGACTGCTGCTCACATCGTTCCCATCGTGTCATACAAGCAGCTCCTCTCTACGCCAGTGCCAAATGAATCATGGCCCCTTGATGGATCGGATCCAGCGCCAGCGCTTGCTGGAAGCTCTTCTTCGCTTCCTCTTGGTTGCCGAGCCCCAGATGACCAAGCCCCATCATATAATGGCAATGGATGCGGTTCTTCTTGTTCAAATCTTCTTCGAACACGAGGAAATCCGGCAACGAGACGGCAAAATAATCAATTTTCTGCTCGATGAATAGATGCTGCTCGCCGAAGTCGATCAACTTATTGAACCGACTACGCGCCGCTTTCTCATCGCCTAATTGACGCCATGCAACCCCTTGGTAGAAGATCATATGCGGCGGTTGGTCGTTATAATATATCGCGCTCGTCGGCTCATCCAACCCTCTCGAAGCGAGCTCCAAATAGTGCTGCGCGATCTCTTGATCTCCCAGCTGCTGATAAGCGCAGCCCAGGTAGTAATGAATGTTGTTCTCCTGCGCGCCTTCAAGCTTGCCTTCGTTAATATTGAGCGGATATTGCTTCGCCAGCAGCAATTGATCAATAGCTTCTTGAACCCGGCCTTCCTGCAGCAGCTTCTTCGCCCATTCCACGCGAGCGATGACATATTGGGCTGGTACTTTCCCTTCGCCACCTTCCCAAGGATGGAAATGCCGATTCAGAATCAGACCGATCGCTTCCTCATGACGGCCCTGCAAATTGTAGAGCGTAATATATTCCAGATAGAGATCATCGCGCATTTGAACCAGCGCCATATGCTTCTCCATCATGCTTAGTCGCTGTTCCGGCGTGTAAGCAAGCTTCTTATAGAGCTGATCCAGCTCATAATAGACGCGCGCATCCGCTGTATTCAGGGAGAATGCTTGCTCGAGCGATGCCAACGCGGCCTCAGGATTCCCTTGTTTGTTGAAGTAAGCTAACGCAAGATTGCGATGCGCCGTAGCGAACGTGTCATTCAGCTGTACAGACTTCTTCCAATAGGTTACGGCTTCCCCGTGCCGCTTCTTGTCATAGAGCAAATTACCGAGATAGTACGGCGCCTTCGAATCGTTCTCACGCGCATCCGTCGCATGCTTCAATACGATGTAATCCTGCACGGTATTCGGGAAGCAATAGGTTGGATCTGCCGCCTCAGCCTGCTGATAGAAAGCGTCGCATTCATCGGCACAGCCAAGCTTCATGCTGTAGAACCCTTGGTAGTAGCGTATCATCGGGTACACGTGACCCGCCGAACGTGAAGCGATACGATCGAGCACAGTAAGCGCCTCCGTATATTGACCGGCGTCGGCATAATCTTGTGCCAGCGCAATATAGCTATGTGCATTGCCTCGCATCAACCCTTCCAACTCTTCGAAGCATTTCACTGCATTGACGGTATCCCCGACTTGCTCATACATGTAAATGCGTTCATTGCGAGAACCGAATTCAATCGGATCTAGCGCGATGGTCTCCTCCGTATACCGCGCCGCTTCTTCGAGGCGGTTCAGTTTGCGTAACACCAAGCTCTTCAGATTGCGGGCTTTATAGTTCCGCATTTGCATGCAGAGCGAGCGGTCCAGGAGTTCTAACGCTTCCTCATACGCCTCTTTCTCGCAGGCGATTTGCGCGAGCGCAAAGTATCCTGCCGCCTGCCACGCTGCCGACCACACCGATTTGTAGAATGCGGCAAAGGCTTCGTCGAGCCGACCTTGCAGCTTGAGCGTTTTTCCGAGGTTATAGAAGGGCTCGCTGTCATAAGGTCTAGCATTATGCCGAGTCAGCGTCTCGATCGCTTTCCTGAAATAAGCTTCACTCTGTTCTAACAGCCCCCGACGTAACAACAGCTGGCCATATGCGTTGTTGAGTCGAATATCTCCCGGGTCACGGCGAAGACCTTCCAGATAGTAGGCATCCGGTTCATACGTCGCATGACGATACTGCTCCAGATGCAGCCCCGCGAGATAGAGTGCTTCCGTATTTGCTAATTCCTCCGGTTCGCCAATGGCCTTAGCCGGATCTGGTGTCTGCTCGACTTTCTTCGGCCTTGGCTGATACGAGATGAGCTCTCTTCCGCTTGCTGTGGATACAGCCAGTACGAGATCTTCCTCGCGATCCTCCGGATACAGTTCCGCTGTGATGGTGAAGGGTGCCGTCGGCGACAGCGTTACCGTCTTGTCAACGTATGTGGCCCGAGCGCTGATAAGCCGAACGTGCGCATCCTCGAAGACCGACGTCGCATACGCATGAGCTGTGATCGACTGATCTGTCACTTCCAAATTCACGGCCGCATCGATGGACGCATTCTTCACCATGCCAAGGTGTTTGTAAGGCATGAAATATTGCTTGAAGCTCTTCTCTTCATACGGCTGAAGCCATGTAAAATCCGGCTGATTATCGGTATACACACCGGTCATGAGTTCAATGTACGGGCCGTCCTCGTCCGTCAAGTTGCGATCCCATGCCTGTCCGAACTCGCCATGGCCCCAAGTCCATTGCTTTTTACCCGGAGAGACATGCTTATTCGCGATGTGCAGAATGCCGGCTTCCATCTGGTGGTCATAACCGCCAACGAAATTGTAATCAGAATGGTACGCCATATACGATGTCGGCACAGGAATATTGGAATATTTCGAAATGTCGACCCCTTCGGAATAGTCCATCTTATAATACGTTCCGGTCGCGATCGGAAATTTCGATACATCGCGTTTGCCATGGTCGAATACAGCATGCACATCCGGCGGAAATACCGATTGCGTATGATCATTGACGGCTACCGCTGGATTCGCCCACCAGAGGAAGGTCTGCGGCTCGGATGTACGATTGTACATTTGGGCATGTATCTCAAGATACGCTTTGCCCGGGTGCAGCGTAAATCCAGTCGTCACCTTCGTCCCGTACATGCGATCGATTTCTCCGACCCATACCGTCTTGCTGCCGTCTGGGTTCTCTTCAATGCGGTATTCGACGGGGCCGAACGTATTCGGGCGATGATGCTGCGGCCAGTTGAACTCGATGCCGCCCGAGATCCAAGGACCGGTCAGGCCGACCAATGCGGGCTTGATCACTTGGTTGTGATAAACGAAATCATATTGATTCGTCTTGTCGATCGCGCGGTAGACGCGACCGCCGATTTGCGGCATGATCTGGATCTGAACATATTCATTCTCGAGGAACACCACTTGATACGGCTTTATCACTTTATCATCGTAAATTTTATCAATGACCGGATTCGGATAGACGCGGCCCGAGCTGCCTTGATAGACCCGCTTCTCGAGGAACATGGGATTCTTATCCGGCTCTCCTACCTCATATGTTGGGATGTCAATCGTCTCTTCCCATACTTTCACGCTCTCTACTAACGTTGTCATGGTCTGTACCCTCCTAAGATAATCGTTGTCCGTTGATATCCCCATCTTACGAGCTCCCGGCTGCGAATACCATGAACGATAACAGGATAATGATGGATTATATTATGATTTTATACTCTATTCCCACATTGACATTCCAGATCGGAAGAAGCATAGTAGAAACATGGATACGATCAAAAAACAAGACGGCTTCCAGTCGCAAAAATTAATCGTTCTGCCGGAACATATCCTGGCGGAATATGCAGCACATCCGCTGATCCGGTCACTGTATATCACCGACATCGGCTACTTTCCGCAGGCGCTCCACCACTATCGTGAGCGTCCTGAAGGCAACCTGTCCTACATTATCATGTACTGTATCGCCGGCGAAGGTTGGGTCCGATTGAATCAGAACAAGCTGCATCCGATGCACAAAGGATCGATCATCGTCATCCCAGCGAACACGCCCCATGCCTACGGGTCATCCGAATCCCACCCATGGACTATTTATTGGTTTCATATGCGGGGCGAGAATACAACTGCTTTCTTCGAGGGCATTGATTCGTTCACGGCGCCATCGCAAGTCTCGGTGGAGAAATCGACGCAAATCATTGAGCTGTTCCATGAATCCTATGAACTTCTAGAGAAAGGATACTCGTTAAATCATATTATTTATGTCTCGCAATTGGCCTGCCATCTCGCCGCGCTCATACGCTTCTCGCAGCAGCAGCTGAGAGTCCCGAAGTCGCGGCAGAACAAACAAGATATGGAGGAATCCCTGCAATATATGAGCGCGCACATCGAACAGCCGATCACGCTGCATGAGCTGGCGGAGCAAGCGAAGCTGTCTGTGCCCCATTATTCGGCACGGTTCAAGGAAGCGACGGGCTACTCGCCCATCGATTACTTTCTACGGCTCAAAATCCAGCGCGCGTGCCAATATCTTGACTTAACGGATCAGAGCATCAAGGAAATCAGCCTTCAGCTCAGCTTCCAGGACCCCTACTATTTCTCCCGCATATTCAAAAAAATAATAGGGAAGTCCCCTTCCGCGTACCGAGATACACGGAAGGGATGACTTCCCTGAGTAAAAAATTATGATTCCTTAGACACACTGTATGCGGTACATCAGACTATCGAAATCGCCGCGCAGCGGCAGCTCGATACCAATGTTCATCAGCGCCCTGCCCGTCCTTGTGCCTTCGAGCTGATCAATCCGGTAGGATTGATCGGCCTGAAGCCCTTGCAGACGAAGGCGCGGCAGCGGTTCCCCAAGACGCTGGGAATGCAGGAACCCAAATAGGACGCTCTCCGAGCCGTCTAGGCTCACATATTGTACGGCTGTAACGCCTTTATGCTTCAAGGCTGGCAGCCGGTATTGCTGTCCGTATTGAATCACCGGGCGAATGTCTTTGTACTGCTGTACGAAGGCAGCCGATTGCTCGATCAGTTCATCGCTCCATTCGTTCAGATTCGACCCGATCCCGAGCGTCCCCATCATGGCGCTGTGGAAGCGGTACGCCAGTGACGTCAATCGCTTATTCATGCCGCTAGGCGATTCCGTCACCCAACAGGTCATGAGTTTCGGCGGATACGCATACGAGAATCCTTCCTGAATGCTCAGGCGATCGAAGGCATCCGTGTTATCGCTCGGCCACGATTGATCCGCATAGCGAAGGATACCAAGATCAATCCGTGAGCCCCCGCCAGCACACGTCTCGAAGGCGACATGCGGGAAGCGCTCGCGCAACTCGGCCCAAATCTCATACAGTGTCTGCACGTGGCGAATCCATACTTCCTTCTGACGATGGATCGGAAGATCCTTCATGCCCGGCTCTGTGATCGTACGGTTCATATCCCATTTAATGAACGAAATGTCATGCTTCGATAGCAGATCGATCATGAACGTTAAAATATACTGCTTCACTTCCGGCTTCGAAATGTTGAGCAACAGCTGATTGCGCAGCTCTGTCCGTCCCCGCGTCGGGAAGTGATAGACCCAATCCGGATGCTGGCGATACAGCTCACTGTCCGGATTAACGGATTCCGGCTCAACCCAAATGCCGAATTCCATGCCGAGCGCATGCACCTTCTCGATCAGTTCATTCAATCCGTTCGGGAACTTCTCCTGGTTCACGAACCAATCCCCAAGCCCCGCTCGATCATGGTTACGTGCTCCGAACCAGCCGTCATCGACGACGAACAGCTCTACGCCTAGCTTCGCCGCACGTTCAGCCAGCGCCATCTGATCCTTCGCATTCACATCGAAATAAGTCGCTTCCCAAGAGTTATACAATACCTTCCGCGGCTCTTGGCTCGGAATAATATACTGGTATTGATAATGATGGAGATGCCGGCTCATCTCGCCGAATCCACCTTCCGTATACCCGCCGACGAACATCGGCGTATCGAAGCTCTCCCCCGGACCAAGAATCCATTCACTATCGAAATCATTAATTCCGCCGGTCACCCGGACTTGGTTGAATGATGATTTCTCCGCCGTAATCTTCCAGTTTCCGCTCCATGCCAGCGCGCCGAACCAGACTTGTCCGCGTTCTTCCGTTGCCTGCCCGCTATCCACGGCGAACCATGGATTCGCATGACCGTCCGTGAAGCCCCTGCGGGATTCGATCACTTTTTTCCCTTCCGATAATAACGTATTGCGTAGTTGGAATTCCCCGGACCATTTGCCCGTGACATGCGTTAACCGATAATCGGGTATGGTCGGAAGGCTCCACGCCGCAGATTGCATGCTCTCCAGAACGATGTCATGCTCTCCCGTATTGACGATGCGCACGGAACGCTCGATAAGATCAAATTCCGGAATGACCGCATACGTCAGATGCACCTCAAGCGGATAGATGCGGTCCTTCATCGTCATGACCAACGTTTCTTTGCCATCCTGCTGTACAATCTGATGTCCAGTATAATCCATGCAAAGGTCGCGTACGCCATCCGGCCAGATGACCTTCAAGGAAGGCTCGCTGTAGACGAGTCCTCCCCAGAAGCTGTATTCTTCGATCTCCCTTTCCAGTTCCATATCAAATGAGCTATGGCCCCTGTTCGTAAGCAGCGGAATGCAATCTTCCACGTCTACGAGTGTACCCCAATACAGATGCTGCAGAATGCCTTTCGCGTTAATACCGAATACATAAGAGGAGCCTTTCGTCTGAATTGCGAAAATGCGATGCTGTTCTTGATACTGAATCACTAGCTATCCACCTGCTCTCAACGATTTCGTGATGTTTTATTGCCCCGTTACTTCCACAATTCCAATCGTGCCTGATAGTTCTCGTTATAGACTTTCTCGAGCTTTGCAAGTCCGGCAGCTTCCACTTCCTTCATCATCTGGTTGTACATATCCGTAACTTGCTGTTCTGTCGGCGCAAGCGCCATTTTGAGATAATACTTGTTGATCGTCTCGCCCACCTTCTGCTCCATGATCGCTTCCGGCGTACCGCCTGCAGGACCCAGATTGTCGTAAGGTGCCGTATCGTATGCCGTATCCGCCAAGTTCTTGATCGCGAGATCCGTCGTTGGATCCGATTTATAGCGTCCGATCAGATCGTAAGGCGTACCGTCCGAACCCGGACCGTTCTTGATCATCCATGTCCATTTGCGAATGCCCGTTGTCTTGGAAGCTTCATTCCAATCTTTCGTAAAAGCATCCAGCACTTCTTGGCGCGGAACGTGCTTCCCGTCCTTCATGTCCCAATCCTTGCCTTCTAATCCCCACATTAGCAAATACTGGCCTTCTTCGCTAGCTAAATAATCCAACATTTTGATCGTACGCACCGGATCTTTATTCGTCTTCGAGATCGTTACGCCGTCCCAGCCCAATGAGCTCTTCGGTCCGTATGTTGTCTGGTCAGCCGCAATGTTCGGCCCTAGCACTTTGTATTGATAGAGCTGTCTCTCTTCCTTATTCGTGCCTTCCGGCGCATCCGCCTTCAGCAGCGTATTCGGCGCCCCTACGTTCCACGATGCATTCGCCGTGGCGAACACGTTGCCTGCGGCAATCTTCTGTTCATACTGCTTGGTCTTCATCGTCGCCCACTCTTTATCGATCAACCCTTTGTTATACAGGGAATTAATGAATTTCATCATGTCCAAGTACCTCGGATCGCGGATATCTTTCTTCAGCTCCCCATTTTCCTCGTAATAGGTCTTCATGCCGAACATTCCTTTGAACGTCCACTGCACGCTCCCCATATCTTCCCCGTTGAGCGTCATCGGAATGGAAGGCTTGCCGTCGACCGTCGGATATTTCTCTTTGAATTTCACGAGCAAATCTTCGAATTCTTGCGCCGTGAACGGTTCACCGTTATTCACCTTATCGCCGACGCCAAGCTCCTTCAGCATATCCATCCGCATCAAGAAGCCGAATACCGGGTATTTCTCGAGACCGTACCAGTTCGCCAAATAGTAGTTCTTCCCGTCAGCGCTTCTCGTCTTCTTGAGCGTATCGCCGTACATCTTCTTAATGTTCGGGCCGTATTGGTCGATCAGATCATTCAGCGGAATGATCGCCCCCGAAGCAATGTACTTGTTCATGATATCGCTTCCACGATCCAACATGAGAACATCCGGCAAATCGTTGCTCGCGAGCATCAAGTTCAGCTTCTCGAGCGGGTTCCCTGTCGGCTGCTGGATCTCCACCGTTACGCCTGTCTTCTCTGTAATCGCCTTCGCCACCGGGTTCGTGAACGCATCGCCCGTATTCTTATCGAACCATGTCAGCTTGATCGGAGCTGTATCGTTCGCTGCCGAATTCGATCCTGCTCCTGAACCTGTCTCATTGGAAGCCGAATTCGAACCGCAGCCAGCCAGCAAAGATAGAACCAATACCGCTGATACAACTAAGTTTAACTTCTTCATACATTAACCCCTCTCTGAAGTTCGTATTGATGGTTGCCTACTGAATCTAAGATTAATTGTAAGAAGCCTTGATTCGATAATCTATAACGCAATGTTATTATTCATAGTGGAAAACGTCTTTCATCGTTGAATGGCTAGGTCATCTCTTAGGTGTGCCGCTTCGGGATGCGTACCGTTACAGTCGTCCCAATGCCCAACCGGCTAAAGACATCGACCCCATACGCATCGCCATAGGTCAACTGAATGCGGTCATTGACGTTCTTAATCCCGTAACCTGATAGATTATTCGCCGTCTGGAAGGCGTCCTCTAGATTCCTTGGCGGCATACCCGCGCCATCGTCGATCACTTGGAACACGATATCGTCGCCCTCCGCATAGAGCTTCACGATGATGTTAATACCCGACTCGTGACAGATGGCATGGTTAATGCAATTCTCAATGAACGGCTGCAGAATTAGCTTGATCGTCTTATATTTGAACAGCTCTTCGTCGAGGTCATAATGCATATGCAGCATGCCCCGGAATCGAATCTCTTGAATCGCAATGTAGTTCTTCACCAGTTGAATCTCTTGATTCACGAGAATAATCCGCTTGCCTTTGTTCAAAGAGATTCGGTAATATTTCGCGAGATAGTTCACCATCTCGTAGACCTTGGTGCCGCCTTCCTTCAATGCAAGTGAGGAGATCGAGGCAAGCGTATTGTATAGAAAATGCGGATTGATTTGGGCCTGCATCGTCGTTAACTCCGCTTCTTTCGTCGATATTTCCTTCACGTACACATCTTCGATCAAATCTTGAATTTTGGAAGCCATCTTGTTGAAAGCGAACGATAACTGCCCGATCTCATCATGCCCCATGGACTGGATGGAGACTTGGAAATCCCCCTTTTCCACTTTGCGAATATAGAGAAGCAGCTTCTCAATCCGTTTCGTAATGAGCTTCGTCGTCACATAGATTAATAGGATCGAAGCTGCAAAGGCGATCACCGCGACCCATACGATGCGTGCCGTCGCCTTATTCGTATTCTCGAGCAGCTCATGATACGGGACGGTGATGACGGTCTTCCATCCGTTGCTCAACGCCTTGTACGTGAAGAACCGATCCTCCCCATTCACCTGCTTGTCGAACTTGCCGGAGGTCGACTGAAGATCATCCGCGATCGGGAATGTATCGTATAATTTCTTCGACGCCAGATTCTTGTCGGATGTCGTAATGACGCGGCCGGCCTGGTCGATAATATAGACGCTTTTGTTATTGTTCTCTTTCTCAATGAGGGAGTAGAGCTCAGCGTCGCTAATCTGGATAATCAAGATCCCGTAAGGATGTGTCAGGCTGAAGTAGCTCAGCGAGCGCGCCAGAATCAAGGTATGCTCGTCCATCTGGGTATAGACCGTGTCGCCCGCCGCTTCAATGGCCATCCGCCGCACCGCCTCAGGAAGCTCATCCGTATATCGAATATATTCGCCGTCCGAATACAGCGTTTTATTATCCGTATAAATGGTGATCCCCTGTACATTCGTGTTGAGTGCGAGCATCGCGGAGAACTGCCGATTGATGTACTCGAAGGCATCCAAATAATAGAACGCCTGCTCATAATCATTCGACAGGTAATTGCGAAGCTGCGAGTCCATGTACATGATATTGGATAACTGATGATAGTACTCCAATCGATTCTCGATATTCGTGTTGATTTGATTCAGTGTGCCGCTCAAGCTCGCATACGTCTGCTCCGTAATCTGATCCCGGGTCGAGGTATAGGAATAATAAATCATACCGAAGAATGGAATGATCGATAGTAGAAAAATGATAATAAACTTGTTGCGCAGCTTCAAATCCATCATCCATGACAGCCGATGGGCGATCGTTTGCCAGAAACGCAGCTTCTTATAGGTTTTTTCGGTATTCATTCGGCGTGACTCCTTGATGCTTCAGGAATAGGGAAATGAAGTATGAAGTACTCTCGTAGCCTACTTTTTGCGCAATATCCTGGACTTTCAGCGAAGGATCCGATAGCATCTGCTTGGCTTTCTCGAGCCGAATCCGCGTCAAATAATCATGAATCGTCACGCCGGTCTTCTCTTTGAAAATCGACCGCAAGTAATTCGGTGACAGGTAGACTTGGCTGGAAAGGCTCGTAATCGTAATCTGCTCATGATAGGTCTGCTGAATAATGGAACTCACCTGGTGCACCAGCTTCAAGTTCTTATCCGTGAACCGATCCTTCATCGAATCCATCATATGCCTCAGTATCTGACTGACGGCCTCTTCGATTTCATGGATCGTCTGGCAATCATAAATCGCATGGTATACATTTGCCCGCGTCTCCGCCGTATGCGTATCCGAAGGATTACTGCGAAGCTGGTCCTGAATTCTTCCCACAAGATCCAGCGCCCAATCATGAATGAACTTCTTGCGCACCCGCAGTGTCACTAGCCGCGTACAATACTCCTGCAACATCCAGACAACCCGTTCCTCCTCCATCTGTTGAACCGCTTCCAACAATTCGTTCTCTGCAAAAGGCGGCAACTGATCGCTGTCCATATTCATGTACATATCCTGTGCGAAAATCACTTTGCCGTACCCCGTATAAAAGAGTTCGCTTAACACCTTCCTCGCATGATCATATAGCGCGTGGACTTGCGCAAGTGGTCCAACCTGTTCCGTGACGGCTAACGTGACCATAAAAGGCAGTGCTTGCTTCACTGCCTGCGCAAGCTCGACCCAGAACAAGCGCTGCATCACGCGAGGATGACTGTCCAACAGGATCAGCATCTCCCCTTCACGCAGCGAGACATCGTTCCAGGACAACTGGCACGAGAGGAAATAATGGCCCATGAACGTACGGAGCTGATTCATCGCATCCTCAATGAACATCTCTCGCTCCTCGACATGGTCGTCGATGGAGACCAGAACCACAGTATAATCCGCCGGATTGGATCTTCGTTCCAACCGCTCGAAGCTTTCCATCAAGTTGCTTTTGCGATCCTCGTTCTTCTCATAGATCAGTTCCTTCAAGATGTTCGATTTGGTCACTTGAATCGATCTATTTTTCAACCGAACTTCTTCGCACTTCTCTTTGACGCGCGTCATCACACTTGCGATCTCTTCCAGATCCAGCGGTTTCAATAAATAACCGACGGCGCCGACATTGAGTGCCGACTTCACATATGTAATTTCATCATGTCCCGTCAAGAAGACAATCTTCATCCAATCGAACTGCTCCGTCACCTGCTTCGCGAGTTCAATGCCGTTCATGATGGGCATCTGAACGTCCGTTAGCACGATATCAGGCTGGATCATCTGGATTTTCTCCATCGCATCTTTGCCGTTGATGGCCGTACCCGCTACATAAATCCCCATCTCTTCCCAACGAATGATGTCGCGCATCATTTCTAATTCTATCTCTTCATCGTCTACTAGAAATATGCTGTACATGATGACCACTCCTTGTTCGCTGACTTTTAACTTATTATAGCTTTCTTTGCATGCCTTTCTGAATCCCTTTTCAAAATGTAAGTTATTTTCAAGCATCATTCGGAACATTGTCATATCGACATCTATTTTTTCGCGATCTTATAATTTTCTTATCACAAGAAACTGCGAGGTGTCACACATGCAAACAAACATGAACGTACACGATGGACGAGAGCTCACGATTCCTCGTCGGAAGCTATGGACGGTCTTCAAAGAGCAGAAATACCTTTTCCTCATGATGCTGCCCGCCTTGATCTGGGCCTTATTATTCGCCTATACACCGATGGTCGGCCTGTACATGTCCTTCGTGAATTACCAACCGAACCTAGGCGGATTCTGGACAACCTTGTTCCACAGCGAGTTCGTAGGGTTCGATTGGTTCGAGTACTTCTTCACGAACGGAGACTTCCTGATCGTATTGCGCAATACGCTCGCTTCGACGTTAATTACATTGTGCTTCTCGTTCCCGATGCCGATCTTGATCGCCATTGCGATCAACGAAATCAAGAGTGTCCGCTTCAAGAAAACAGTACAGACCGCATCCTATCTGCCGTATTTCATCTCGTGGGTTATCGCGGCGAATATTATCGTAACTCTACTGTCATCGGATGGCGCCATAAATGCAATTCTTAAATTTTTCCATATTACCGATGAGAGCATCTTGTTCTTGCAGAACGGCAAGTACTTCTGGTGGATCGTCGCGATCGGCAACACTTGGAAGGATATGGGGTACAGTTCGATCATGTATTTGGCAGCGATTTCAGCCATCAATCCAGAGCTCTATGAAGCTGCCAAGGTCGACGGGGCCAATCGGTTCAAGCAAATTCGCTATATTACGCTACCGCACCTGAAGCCAACCATCGTCATTCTATTGATTCTAGCACTCGGTGGCATTCTGAATGCCGGCTTCGACCAGCATTTCTTGCTCGGCAATGAACTGACCAAAGACTACTCCGACGTCTTGTCGACGTATTCGTTCCGCTACGGGATTCAAAATGGCATGTTCTCGTACGCCTCTGCCGTAGGCATGTTCAGCTCGGTTGTGGCCTTCATCATCGTCTGCATCGTCAATTTCACCGCCAAAAAAGTTAACGGGCAATCCTTATTTTAAGGCAATGGGAGGGACTATCATGAAAAGCAAAAAAAGCATCGCAGAATATATATTCGACATAGCACTCTATCTGTTCCTCACGGTCATCTTCATCGTCACGTTCTACCCGTTCTGGAACATTCTCGTCATCTCGTTAAATGATGCGACCGATACGCTGCGGGGCGGGTTATACTTCTGGCCGCGGGAAATAACCTTCGACAGTTATCTTACCATCTTCCGTAATCCAGAGATCTGGAGCGCCATTCGTGTCACGCTCTTGCGTACGATCATCGGGACATCGCTCTCGATCTTCTGTATCTCCATGCTCGCCTACTCGCTGAGTAAGCGGCATCTGATTGGTTGGCGGTTCTTCTCGTTCTTCTTCGTCTTTACGATGTATTTCGGCGGCGGATTGATTCCGACGTACATGGTCATCAAATCGCTAGGATTAATCGACTCCTTCTGGGTCTTTATCTTCCCGGGACTGATTGGCGTCTTCCTCATGATTCTGGTCCGTACGTTCATCGAACAGCTGCCCGGCGAGATCGAAGAGTCCGCGAAGATCGATGGCGCCAACGACCTGCAGATTTTCTTCCGCATCGTCATGCCGCTGTGCGTACCTGTGCTCGCGACGATCGGACTGTTCCTGGCCATTGGGCACTGGAACTCCTGGTATGACTCGTACATCTACACGTACAAGCCGGAGCTGAAAACATTGCAAGCCGTCCTGGTCAAAATTCTGAATCAATTCCAGACTGCGAGCATGATGTCCGATGCTCAGCAGCTGGCGAAGAGCAATTCCCGCGTCCCGGTATCCAGCGAGAGCATTCGGATGGCAGTCACGATGGTAGCGACGCTGCCAATCGTCCTCGTCTATCCGTTCGTGCAGAAATATTTCGTCAAAGGGATGATGATGGGCGCGATCAAGAGTTAATCCAGCTTCATTCGAGAACAAGAAGGGGCGATCCCTGGTCTATCTCTTAGACCAAGGACCGCCCCTTTCCGTTGTTCATCATCAGCTGATTATTCGTGTAAAGCATCTAAGGCGTGATCCAATCGATATACCCCGCCTGCTTCGACATCCAGCGACACCTTCTTATCTCCATACTGCACCGTGATGTTCCCTGCGACATATGCGTAAATCGTCGTACGAACCAGCTGGTGTTCCTTCCATTCGATATCGACTTCCGCATTTCCCCTTGCCCGGAGTCCCGTCACCGTTCCCGATTCCCACGCCTTCGGCAATGCCGGCAGTACATGAATGCTTCCCATCTGACTCTGCAGCAGCATCTCGGCCATGGCGGCTGTTCCGCCGAAGTTCCCGTCAATGACGAAGATATTCGTCTCCGCGCCTGCAATGCCTGGAATTGAATACGACAGCAAATTCTCGAAGCATAAGCTCCCAATGAGATGGGAGACGTGTCTATACGCCTTCTCCCCGTCCTGTAGCCGTGCAAAATAGAGCCCGAAGAGCGCTGCCGTAAATTCAATATCCTCCAGCTCATCCTGCGCCATTCGCCGCTCCAGGCTGACTCTAGCTGCTTCGCTGAGTTC
The DNA here is from genome assembly GCF_042676425.1 of Paenibacillus sp. GCM10027629. Taxonomy (NCBI): domain Bacteria; kingdom Bacillati; phylum Bacillota; class Bacilli; order Caryophanales; family Paenibacillaceae; genus Paenibacillus; species Paenibacillus sp. GCM10027629. The sequence goes on from NZ_JBHTGZ010000012.1 coordinate 59,577, forward strand.
AGGTGTCCCTTCCGGGGTTATCTGATGAGCCGGGTACAACGCCACCAGGTGCGAAAGATGCCGATGCTCCGGCTGCGCTTCCTCATAATCCTCCAGCCATTCTTGCAGCTGGCCGTTCTTGCCGATCTGCAGCGGGGGCAGTACCGCGATGGCCTCCCTCACCTGCTGCTGGAAGGCATGATCTGTCTGCAATCGGTCCGCTGCATCCAGACAGAAGGTGAACAATTCGCGTACGAGCACTTGGTCTAGCGTCGATCCCATAGACAGCTGCTGCACGCCTTGACTCCGATCATCGATGTAGAAGTGATTCTCCGGTGAATTCGAAGGTCCCGTGACGAGCCAACCACGCTTCGGATGTACCGTCATATAATCCAAGAAAAATTCGGCCGCTTCCTTCAAGACGGGATAAGCACGCTGCGCTAGAAAATCTTGATCCAAGCTATAGGCATAACGCTCCATTAAATGCGTTGCAATCCATAATCCGCCCGTCACGTTGAGCCCCCAAGACGTCTCCCAGCCCGGAGCCGTGAATCCCCAAGCATTAGAGAAGACATGTGCTACCCAGCCTTCGCTGCCATAGAAATCGCGTGCCGCAGAACGGCCAGCCTGTGACAACGCTTCGATATAGCGCATTAAAGGCAGGTGGCATTCCCCAAGATTCGTCACTTCCACCGGATAGTAGTTCATTTGTGTGTTAGTATCTAGATGGTAATCACAGCTCCATCCCATCCGGCAGGCTTCCCCATCGTTCCAGATGCCCTGCAGGTGCAATGGCAGCGGCGAGTCCTCCCGCGAACCGGCAATCATTAAATAACGGCCATATTGCAGGAATAACGCGAACAGTTCGGGGTCATCGGCTTGTCCCGTCTTCAATAACCGCAGACGTTCGTCCGTCGGCAGGCTTGCATGCCCAGACTCACCTAGCTGGATCGTGACCTTGCTATAGAGTTGACGGTAATCCTGGATATGATCGGCCCGCAATGCGTCATACCCTCTCGCTATTGCACGTTCGATCTGGTTCGAGCAAACTTGCATCCACTCTCCGTCCTCGGCACGATAGTCCGTGTTCACCGCCAAATAAACCCAAGCTTCATCGGCATCCGTGACGATCAGTTGCCCCGCTTCTTCGCGCAGCGATCCGCCGGACGTGATCAACTTGATAAGTCCTTCACTCCAGACGCCGCATGTCCCATTACTGTGGACTTGCTCCGTTGCCTGGCATCGAAAGGCGATGGTATCCTCGTTCACGATCTCCGCTGCGAATGATGCGGTTCGTCCTGCAACACCAAGCTGGAAGGAAATGCTCCCGGATTCTTCTCCCCAAAGACGTGCTGCAACAATATGATCCGCATGGGTTGCGAACACCTCGCGCATGATCTTCTTACCATTTACGTTGTAGAACGCTTGGTACACCGCCTGCTCTAACCGCAGCTCTCGGCTGAACTGTTCCGCCTTGCCCGATGCTGTGAACCGGAACAATACATCCATGAGCGGCAGGTTCGTGCCGTAATTCTGCTTCCTCGGCTGCAGCATCTGCTTCGCCAATCTATCTCCCGCCGCATAGTCGCCTGCAAAAAAATGCTCCCGCATCGCCTGCAAATCAGCTTTTCCATTCGACTCACTTACCGCTGGCTCGGATTGGCCCGACCAGAACGTCACTTCGTTCACACTCCAGGTCTCCGCATCGGTGCCTCCATAAATCACCGCGCCGATTCTTCCGTTGCCGATCGGAAGTCCTTGCGACCACTTTGTGCCTGGATGGTTATACCATAACTTCATATTACTCATGTCTCATTCTCCTTCTCATTCATCATTTGATTTCGCTAGTGAAAAGGCGGCTCCGATCATCCGGAACCGCCTTGCTGATGCTTTGCATGCTACGGACGATTCTATGGATTCGCCGTATAGATCGTAAATAGCAAATCTCGCTGATCTTCATTCATCCATGTCCGGCCGCCGTCCAGCGACAATCGGGCCATCCCGTTCGCATACGGATTATCATCACGATAGGCAAAGCCGTAATTATTATCCGTGCTCTCTGTATAAGCCGATTTCGGAGATTTCAAAATGAGACCGTATTTCTTCGTGACATCCAGCCCCTTAAGTCGCGGATAGATCGAATACGGCGACACGGATCCTGGAATGTTATAAGGCGTGAGCGATGCGGAGAAGATCGTATCTACTGGATTATTCGCATCGTCCAAGGTCACGAGATCGAAGTAATAAGCATCTTTGGGTACGGCATTGACATAGCTCTCATAAATGTAGATGTCTAGCTTCGGCAGATCCGAATGCTGCAGCGTAAAGACTTGCATACGCTCCACGTTAGCCCGAACATCGGAATAGGAACTGTAATCGCCTCCGCTGCTGTCTTGATCGATACGCTGCCCAACCGCATCCGGTATATGGTAAGCCTCGATTTCGTTAATCGAAGGCACGCCATAATTCGTCTTCAGTATCAACCGGATCTTAGACGTGGTTAGCGTCGGGAACGTCAGCTTCCGATGGTCGCCTACCGTAAACCCTTTCGTAATATCCTTGTAATTCGCACCGTCCCAGTATTGCAGCGCATAGTTCGCGATTCGGAAATTCGCATCCCTGAACTCTTTGATGACAACCTGATTCAGTGTCGTGTCCTGTCCGAAATCCACTTCAACCCATTGATCATTCACTTGTCCATCGGCGGCATTCCAACGTGTTGCTTCATTGCCATCCGTGATGCGCGCGGCATCATAACCTGGATTAGCCCAAGTGGAGGAGACTTGCACCGGCTTGCCTAGCGCTAGATTGACAGGCTTCTCCGCCTTTCCTGAACCTTTGCCCTTCGCGATGCGAAGGATCGCGGTCCCTTTGGCTGGGAGCTTATACGTATAGCTGCCCTTTGCTGTACCTTGCTGATCTCCGCTATATAATTCCGTAATGGCATAGTTGTGGTTTGGCTTTAGTCCGAGATCCTCGAACTTCACCGTAATATTCTGTTCCTCCGACGTCCAATTCGACAGTCCGACGATCCGGTTGTCTTCGGCGTCGGTCGTATAGATAACGGATGGCGAATGCTCCTCTTGATGATAGAAATTGGTCATGTTCACCGGCTTAGCTGCTTTACCCTGCTTCACCAGCGCTAACAATTCCTTGTTCTTCACCCATTTCCATCGGTCGTCGGCGACAAACGGCAGATTATCGCCGAGCAGCCAATGTCCGCCACCGAGTGCTACCGTCGTCGCCAGGAGCTTTGCATCCCGCTGGCTGTATTTGTGCCAGAAGCCCTGAATCACGTATTCCGGCATATACATATCCGGGTCATTGTAAGCGTACAACGTTCCATTCGTCCACCAGGAAGCAGCGCTGTTCATCGCTTGCCGCTCGATCCCCGAGTAACTCGCTACGCCGAGTGATGTATCGCAAGCGGCACGCCGACCGTGAGCGAATGCAGCAGGCAGCAGCGGTGCGATCGACTCGTTAATGTAGATCGGGCGGTTCGCTGCGAGCACCGTATCGCGGATAATGCCGAGGCCGATGCGATAATTCTGCATACCGTTGGCTGATGGGTCATAGTGCTTGCCCTCATACATGCCCATATCGATGAAATCCAGCTTCAAATAGTCAAAGCCCCATGCAATGTATTGCTCAACGTTGCGCTTAATCACTTGCTGCGCGACAGGATGCGTTGCGTCCAGCGCGTAGGTATTCAAATAGGTCTTGATTAAATTTCCTTGCTCATCGCGCAGGCAGATATCCCGATGGGTCAAATTCGAGCCTTCCACCGGCAAGTCCAGCCATCCCTCATAAATCGTGAACGGAGTCGAATAGCCTCCGACCTTCAATCCCTTTTCGTGAACATAATCGGCGAACTTGGCCATCGCATCCTCGAACGGCATTCCGCCTTCAGGCTGGAATCCCCCATCCAAATTGAAGTATTGATAACCAAGCGGCTTCAAATGCTCTGCCACATAGTCGACCATTGGATACATCGCTTCGGCGGTTGCGTAGCTGTCGTGCGAATAGAAGGTGTTGTACCCCATCGGCACTTCACCCTGCCATTCCATATGCGGTTCTCCCATGTTGTATACGCTTCCGTATTCCTCTAAGCCTTGCTGATAATCCTCATAAAACCCAAGGAAGAACTTGTCCGAAGCAACGGACTTGCCGTGAATTGATCCGCCCCAGTTATACAAGGAGAACGCGGTTAACGCGCCATTCTTCGACGCCGCTTCCCCGAGCTTCTGGCTGCTCTTCCATTGCTTCACGGTCGCCGCGCCCGCAACGATGCCCTGCTTGTCCGTGTTATCGAACATCGATGCGACCCAATGGCTAATCCCATTGAACTTCTCCCATGTCAATTCCTCGCCATGGAAGCGGTCCGCACCATTCTGACTGTGACCGAATTGATCGACGGGTGCTACCCCAAAGTCGAAGTTATTCGTATATGGCGTCGTAAAGATCCGCTTGTCCATGCCAGCACCGATATCCAGGTTATCGGCTGTAATCGGTTCCAGGATCTCGACCGTTAGCTGATTGTCATTATGAACTTGCATATCGACGAGAATGTAAGATGACTTCGGATAGACGTAAAAGTTCACATCCATCGTTATGCCGGAAGCGAACGTATTGATCACCGTCAGCTTCTTCCCATGCTTCCCGTAAGCATCATCCTGAAGTGAACTCCACTCGGCGGTGCGGGATACAGCATCTAATGAGCTTAACCGCTCTTCGTGCCCCGTCAGCTTCGCTTCCGAATGAAATCCTCTGACCATCGTCGTGCCAGACCACGAGAAATCGCCTGTACCCGTCGTAAGATCATAACTCAGTTCAGATTTGCCGTTAGTGACTTTTACCTTCTTGTTCTTGTTCGTAAAAAGAGCTTCAGATTGCGCACTTGCAGACTCCGCAGAACTCCATACAGGCCATAATGAACTGCCTAATACCATAATCAGGAGCATGGCCAAATACCTCGTTTGAATCCGATTGATCATCCTATTGCCTCCTCGAACTGTACTTACGTCCTATTGTAAGGAGCCATGTCCGAACGATCTATAACGCATAGTTACGTTTCATAGTTGAAAACGTCTTTCATAGATTTTTTTGCTCAACAAATGCCCATTCATTCTGGTAACCTATGTAATAAATAGCGTGAATTGAACTACGAGGGAGCGAATATGATGAAACCGATCCGATTCAGTATCCTTGGCGGAGGATGGCGAGCGAACTTCTACTTGAAAATTGCTGCGATGCTGCCGGACTACTTCCAGGTCCGTGATGTGTACGTGCGAGATCCGCTGCAACGGGAGCGGCTTCGAACCACATGGCATGTTCGTACGCCGGACACGTTCGAGCAGCTGCTCCAATCTTCCGATTCGGAATTCCTCGTGCTTGCGATATCCAAAAACGCTGCTGCACCTATGCTGCTGGAGCTATCCAAGTTACCACTACCCTTGCTAATCGAGACGCCGCCCGCCGTAAGCTTGGACGAGTTGGATCATCTCCTAGAGAACATCCCTGCAGAGGCGCGTATTCAAGTCGCAGAGCAGTATCCGCTGCTCCCGATGATGCAGTCCGTGACCTCATTCATCCAAACGGGCAAGCTAGGCGACATTCAGCATCTTCAAGTCTCGTTCGGACATGGTTATCACGGAATAAGCCTGATACGTAAATGGTTGGAGTTATCGGATGCAGCAGCAGGATCTGTGACAGGCTTCCGGCTGCATTCAAGCATCATGGAAGGACCCTATCGAGGTCAATTGCCGGTCAGAGAGCGAATGATAGATACATCACAGGACCTCGCTTTATTGCAGTTGGAGGATGGACGAAGTGCCCTATTTGATTTTACGAGAGATCAATATTTCTCGCCGATTAGGCAGAACCGCATCCTCATTCGTGGCACGAGAGGTGAAATACGAGATGATCAGGCCACGTACATGGCTGATTACAAGACACCGATTAACAGCGCGTTGACACGCATGCAGTCGGGGACTGGCGGCAGTCTTGAGCCGCTGTCGTTGCAAGGCGTCCTATGCGAAGGAAATTGGCTCTATCGCAATCCGGTTCATCCCGCTTCGTTGTCAGACGAAGAGCTCGCGATCGCCCATGTCCTGTTCCAGATGAGAGATTATGTCCGGCATGGCGACCAGAAGGGCTATTCGCTCCGAGAAGCATGCCAGGATGTCTACCTCGCCTTGAAGATGGAGGAAGCGATCCAATCCGGTAACCGGATCGATTTCAATCTCAATCGTATCTAAAACGAAGACCATTCCCCACTTGTGGGGAATGGTCTTCTCAGCTTCGAGATGAATACATTCGTTATTACGCCTTAATTTGCATAATTTTATAGATTTTTGACTCAGCAGGCTCCAAAGTAATCTGCAGAACCTTCACCGCCTCTTGCTCCACGCCTTCCCATATATCCCATACACGATAGGATTGATTCGACTCCAAACCAACCCGTTCAAGCGATATCGACTTATGCGCGGCTTCCTTGCCGCTGAAGTTGAACACCGCTAAATAGATGACGGATGAATCTTCTAATCGATCCAGCACGAAGACATCCGAAGCGCGATCCCCGAAGTTTCCTTCAACCGGTCTGAATGTTCGACCTAACCGCGCAAGCCCGTTCATCTCTTGATTTCCAAGCCAGGCCTTCGCCCGCTCCGCGGCTTCCGGGTTGCGGTAATCATCACCAAGCAGCAGCACCGTGCCGGCGATCACCGATGCCGTAAACCGGCTTCTCCCCTCATGCCACGACGTCGGCTCCTGGTTGCAGCTTCGGTAAATGGCCGCATGGTCGGGATCATTGTAGCGGTACAACGACTGATTCATCCACCACCCGTGCGTGACCGAATTTAAGAGATACTCCGTATCTTGAATCGTCCCGAACACGTCGCAGGAGATTCGCCGGCTATGCGCGTAGGCGTAAGGGAACATCGGAGCAATCGATAGATTAACAAAGATGTCTTGGCCTGCGGCTTCCGGAGACAGCTTCTTCGCTAGATGCGAGAGCCCGTAATTATAGGCGGCAATCCCCGTCGTAATCTCCGGATGATAGTGCCTGCCTTCCAGCGCACCATGCGCCATGAAATCAAGCTTCACGTAGGAGAAGCCTTCGGCAATCATCTTCTGCGTGAACCAGTCGATTCGCGCGAGCGTTCCCGGATGCGTCGGGTCGATCGCGAGCCCGCCCGCAATATCCGCCACGACTTCTCCTGCATCATCCCTGAGCAAAATATCGGCATATGTATATTGCCCATTCGTCCCTTCGACGGTATCTTGGAATTGCGTGACGCTGCCCCAGAACGCGAAAGGCGTCCAGTATGTGCCTGCTAGATGACCATTGTTCCGCACTCTGCGCAGCGCATCCTCCATCTCTTCCTTCGTGAACCGATCCCAGAAGGCGTCGAAATTGATATAGAGCGTCTGGTTATTCTCGAACCCTAGCGGCTGTATCTCATTTTTCAGGAAGTCGCTCGTTGAAGTATACAAGTCATAATCCAGATTGCTCATGGCCGCAGCCCAGCTATTCCATCCGAACGGCACACCGCCAGCCCAAGGCAGCGGTGCCGTAACGCATGTATTCGCCCATCCATACTCCTCAAGGCCATCCCGGTAATCCTCATAAAAGCCGACCAGCACAAGTGGAGATTCAATGCGCGTGCCGATCACATAACCGTGAGGCAGCACATCTCGCGTCATTTCACCGGCCGTTCCGCCGTAGAGCTCCAGCTCATCGACCTGGTCGGCGCGTTCCCCTTTGATCCGAATTCCCGTCTTCCAGACATCATGCGTAATCGAACCGATAAGAAGCCCGTTCCGACTCTCTGGTTGGAACAAAGCCGTAACCTCGTAGCTTTCCGTTTCATGCGGGAAAGGTCTCGCCGTATAACGTACCCACTTGTCATTGTCGTAAGGCACACGGAGCACATGCAGCTCGTCTTGCGGCGAGGATGGCTGCGCTGCCGTCAACTTGTTCGTCTTAAAGACCGAAATGCGCCGAACCTGCATCTCCTCTACACTCGCGATAACAGCTTTCGTCAAGAAAAACGCATGATCCTCGTATACATAGAAATGCTGCTCCATCGTTGGAATCGTTGACGACTCATGCCGAATCGTCCAATGGATGCCTCGACCGAACGCATCTTCAATCGCCTGGGGCTCAGCTTGCAGCACATGGCTTTCGTATTGCCCCGTGTGGTATTCCCGGCCTTGCCACCGAAAGGCGCTGTATACCTCGCTAAGTTCAAAAAAACCTGGCCGCGTACAAGCATATACTCCATGCGCCAAGTCGACCTCGACACAGATGCGCCCGTTATCCGCAACATAGACATTGTTCACTTCATTGCTCCAACTTACGGTATTCTCCTTGCTGCACTTCATGCCACTGTCTGCCTCCTTATGTGTAGCTAGATTGAACCTATCTACGAACAGTATAAGAGAGGGATAGCGCACACTCCATGCAACAATGTCTCGATTGATAGCGCAAAGCGCCGAAGTTATAGGAGAACGCGAGATTTCCATTCGTCTTGTTGAATTGTACGAAAAACTCGCGAAACTGCAATGGCTGTTGCAGAGGAAAAACACTTAAAAACCCACGCCACTGTTGGCCATATGGCCGATACGTCACGCGGGCAAAAAAATGAGCAGGCTCCTGCAGCCTACTCAATTATAGATTTCTAAATAAATTTTAACTCAGATAGTAGATGAAGGGCCTCTTCGAATTCAGGGCTACTCTTTTTTGGAAGCATTCCGCAAGGTTTGCATCGCTTTCCGGTAATCGGCGTCGGACATCTTGCCAAAGTTAGTGGGCTGCCGGTTATCCGTTTTCTCCGTAGTTTGTTTTAATTGCCTGAGCGATTGCCGGAAGGATGCGTTATTTGCTGCAGACGGCGAGACAACCTCCCGTTCTACTGGCGTATCCTGACTTACGCTTGTGACAGGCTCATCGGTAAGCGGAGAATCCTCGTGCAACTCGGCTTCCGTTACCGTCTCAGTAACAGGTTCTGTCTTCGTTACGGAGTCAGTTGTTGTGGAAGAACCTTGCCTAGATGACCGATTCGCATGCCGTACGTTCACTATGATTAAGATGATAATGACAACAAGCGCCACAATGCCATATCCGATAATGAGCATTCGATCATCTCACCCCTCGGCCTGTCATTTTGCCCGCTAAGCGCGCGACGCGTTCGCCTAATGCTTTTCCTAGGGCCATTTCATCCTCGCTCGGTAAATTGGGTGAATCGTCTGGCGATTCTTCCAAGCGGCAAGTGATCCCTACGCCGTAGTACGATCCATATAACACATTTTCGGGAACCGTAGCCGGCAATCCAACGATTATCATGCCTTGGTGAAGCATCGGCGTAATCAAATTCAACATCGTAGCTTCAATTCCGCCATGTTCGGTCGCGATCGTACAGAAGACTGCTCCCAGCTTGTCCACCAGCTTACCGTGTGCCCATAAATAACCTAATTTGTCGATCCACGTCTTCAGACCGGCGCTGATACTGCCAAAATGCCCTGGACAACCCCATATGATCGCGTCCATGCGCTCAAGATCATGAACATCCGCTTGATCAACATGGTACAGATGCGCATTGGCTCCTTGAACGTCCCGTACGCCTTGCGCTATTGCCTTCGCCAAGGCCTCCGTATGGCCATCCTCGCTGTCGTACACGATATATATGTTCATGCATGCTTTCCCTCCAACTTCGCTTACTTGCTGCTATATACTTTTCCTCGAGCGTCATATTACTATCCATCTTTATGGATAATTGGTAACCGCTATCGAAACACTAAGTCCCAACACACTAACAATTGCTCTGCAAAAGGAAGGAATCAATCGAAATGAAAAGCGCTCGACTTGTAATCGTGAATATTTTGGTTATTCTCGTTCTGTTAGGGGGAGGTGCCGTTGCCGTCTACTACTATAATCAATCCATCAATTTTATTTCAACGGACAACGCGAAGGTGGATGGTCAGGCAATCACGATATCTTCAACGTCTCCAGGTTTGCTGCAGTCTTGGCGAGGCAAGGTTGGCGATACGTATACGGCGGGGCAAGATCTAGGCACCGTGCTCACGGACAAAGGCAACGTATCCATTAAGATGCCTCATTCGGCTACGATCGTCCAACAGAACGCCGCAGCCAACACCGTTATCGGAGCCGGAATGTCGCTCGCCAAAGCGTTTGATCTAGGAGACTTGTACGTAACCGCCAATGTGAAAGAGACTCTGATAAACGACGTGAAAGTGAATCAGACCGTAGATGTGTACGTGGACTCTTTTCCAGGTACGGCCCTTACAGGCAAGGTCGATCAGATTGGGCTTGCAACAGCCGGAACCTTTTCTCTACTACCTACTTCCAACACGACAGGAAATTATACGAAGGTGACGCAAGTCATTCCTATCAAAATCACTTTGGACGGGTATCGCGGTCTCGGATTGGTTCCCGGGATGAGCGTATCTATACGTATCCATAAATAAGGGGGGGCACATGAGCGAAAAAAGTATAGCACCCACGGTTACCGTTCTCATTCTGGGGATGTTCATCGCGATCTTGAACCAAACCATGGTGAATGTTGCCATCCCGCACATGATGACGGATTTGAATGTGTCCACGACGACGGTTCAATGGTTATCAACAGGGTTCATGCTGGCCAATGCGATTATGATTCCCATCAGTGCCTTTCTGATGGAGTCCATTTCGACCCGTATCCTGTTCGCCATGGCGATGGCGATGTTCACGATCGGATCCTTCATTTGCGGCTTGGGCCCGACCTTCTCCATTGTATTGGTCGGCCGCATCGTGCAAGCCATTGGAGCAGGCGTATTGATGCCGCTCGTCACCAATATCTTCCTGCGCATCTTCCCCCCCGAGCATATGGGGCGCGCCATGGGCATGATGGGGATTGCGATGATGTTCGCGCCTGCGCTCGGACCGACCTTTGCAGGCTACATGGTGGAGCATTTTTCATGGCGCATCTTGTTCTTTGTCATGGTTCCGTTAGGCGCGATCGAAGTCATCCTGACGTTCAAATATTTGTCTAATATACTGAAGCTCACTTACCCTAAGCTGGATTGGCAAGGGGCCGTCTTATCGACCGTAGGCTTTGGAGCGCTGCTGTATGGGCTTAGCGAGGCTGGAAGCAGAGGCTGGGGAGATCCTGTCGTGGATATTTCCATTATCGTCGGAGTCCTATTCCTCATCTTCTTCGTCATAAGGGAGCTGACCACAAGCAGCCCTCTTTTGAATTTGACGGTATTCAAAAATCTCACCTTCACCATGTCGACCGTCGTAAGCGTCATCGTGAATATGGCGATGTTCGGGGCGATGCTCCTACTCCCGATTTATGTTCAGAATATTCGGGGCTATACCGCTTTGGAGTCGGGGTTGCTGCTGCTGCCTGGAGCACTGCTGATGGGTGTGATGTCGCCGATCTCGGGTACGTTATTTGATAAATTCGGCGTAAGGCCGCTCGCGATCATCGGATTACTGATCACTTCGATTACAACCTATCAGTTCACGAAGTTAACCGATGAGTCGACGTATTACCACCTGATGACGCTCTATGCGTTAAGAAGCTTCGGTATCTCTTTCATTATGATGACGATCATGACCGAGGGGCTCAATGCGCTGCCGCTAAAATTAAAGAGTCATGGCACGGCGGTGTCCAATACGATGCGTCAGGTTGCCAGTTCATTTGGAACCGCAGTGCTTGTAACGGTCATGTCGACAAGAACAACTGAACATGTGGCATCCTATTCGAACAATTTGACGCTGAGCAATACGATTGCATCCGAGAACTTCGCAAACTTGGGTGCAGGCATCTCATCGCTTACAGGACTGCCTTCAGAAATGGGCGGCGCTTATACGTTATCGATCATTGGAGGATTGGTGACGAAAGCATCCACCATCAGCGGAATTAACGATGCCTTCGTCGTTGCGACGATCATTACTGTCATTGGTATTTTCTTCTCGCTGTTCTTGAAGCGGCCCAAGAAAATATCGGAAGGATAATCGGAGTAGTTGACACCTGAAAATTCTGCAGGAAAAACCATTGCCCCTTTCAGAGAAATAGAAAGAGCCCGTCAAAGCTTGTGCGCTTTGACGGGCTTAAATGTGTTATAAATGATCCCCTGCCTACAACGATCCAGATACGATATTGCCTTGATACATCACGGCTGGGCGTTTCGATCTTCTAGCGATCGTCTCTGCCGAGCAGCTTGCCTCGACAAATACGATGCTCGCTTCATCACCCATTTTAGGCCATACTTGGTAACCTTCTTCATCTAGCGGGGTCTTTCCTCCGGTAATAAAATGTAATGTTCGCGCCAAATCCCGCTCCGTTCTGCTTCCGAACCGTTCTGCCAATCGGCCGGCACGCTCAAGCACATCCCCGTTGCCAAAAGGAGACCACGAATCAAAAATATTATCGCAACCTACGGCTACCGGCACACGATGCTGGTGAAGAAAAGGAACCGGCGGCATCGTTCTGGCAAGCGGCACGCTTGTAACGATCGTCATGCCATTCTCGGCTAACAGATGGGCGATATCATCTGCTTCTTGTCCTTCCATGTCACCTAAAGCAAATGCGTGACTTATGGATACGCGTCCTTGCCATCCGGCTTGCTCTGTCAGCTGTGCCAGCCGTTTGATCGTATCGAGCCCGATCCGCCCTCCGTCATGCAAATGAAGATCAACATCGGCATTTCCTTCAACAGCCAGCTCCATCATCTGATGCAGTGATTTTTCCATGTCTCCGTCTACATGATGCGGATCTACGCCTCCGACCAGGCCACAGCCCTGACGTACCGCAGCTTTGATGAGATCATAACATTGCGTCCGCAGGAGTCCGTGCTGAGGAAAAGCAACGATTTCATATGACACTTTGCCATCGAATGCAGCGAACGCTTCTTGGATCGTCTCCAAGTGACGCAGTCCGACTTCGGGATAAATATCAACATGCGTGCGTACATGGGTTGAGCCCGCTTGGAGAAGAACGTGAAGCAGCGCCTCGGCACGTTCCTTCATCGTCGTTGCAAGCGTTGGAAGCGTATGCTTCTCCATTTCGAATCGCTCAACGATAGAAGCAGCCGGTTGAACGGGCCGCCAGCGGTCGCCAAGCAGCGTCTTGTCCAAATGACAATGCTTCTCTATGAAGGACGGCAATGCGAGCAATCCTTTTGCATCCTTCCGAAGCCCTGCATCATCTGGCAAAGGTTCTGTCGCAGGCAAGATGTTCGATATCTTTCCCGCATGAATTTGTAAATGGTAAAGATCCGTCTTCGTTCCTACAACGTTGCCATCTTGAACGATGTGTCCATTTTCCAATCTCACATTTGTAAGCCAATACATCTCTTGCATGATTGTTATCCCTCCATGGCTAGATTCGCTTTTTTTCACCTTGCGTATTCCCTGCTTACGTACCCTATTCGTGCGATGTGCGATAACTTTGACTACGAAGACGTGTTAACGACACAAAGCAGCTCAGTACCAAGACGAAAGCACCGAATAGGTAAGGCAAATTGATATGAACATCGAATAGAATTCCTGCAAGCATCGGTCCGAAGATGGTACCAAGGCTAGAATAGGCGTTGTTCATGCCCGCGACGAAACCTTGTTCATCCCCCGCTTCCTTGGACAGCATGCTGTTCATCATTGGACGCAGAATATTGTTGAACGTAAAGAATAACATCGTCACGATCATGACATACAAGAAATTGCCTGAGAAGATCAAACCGATTAATGTAACAGCAGATAACAGGAGCATGGCCGCAATGACCCGTTTCTCCCCGAATCGACGAGCGATTCGTTCTGTAAGCACAAGTTGATTGACGGTAGCGATTAACGAACATACGGTCAGCAGGATCGAAATGTCACGTGTCGTGAATCCGTAGCTCTGTACGACGAAGAGCGGGAAAATCGCTTCAAAATGGGTCAAGCCAAAGGAAATCGCAAAAACAATAAGTAATAAAATGAAATAGCGTGAGTGAATGGATCGGCCAATTTGCTGAAATACATTCTCCTTCTTCTCCTTCGTTTGCTGGCGCAACCGGCGAACGTCCGGAGTTAACGATTCTGGCAGCATCCGCAGACTGCAAATCATGGCGAGCAGTCCGACCAGCGCAGAAGCATAAAATGGCGCCTTGATGCCTAGCTCAGACAGTAATCCCCCCACCCCGGGTCCGATTATAAATCCCGATGTCATAGAAGCGCCTAACCACGACATTGCCTTACTGCGTTCTTGATCTGGTGTAATGTCCGCAACGTACGCGATAATGGCTGGGATAAGCGCTGCTGAACCGATTCCGCCAATCAATCTTGAGACGAACAACAAGGATAGATCGCCAGCTAAGGCGGCTAATAGATTCGAGAAAGCAAATAAAATCAACCCTATAATTATCATAGGTTTTCGCCCTCGTTGATCTGACAAATTGCCTGCAACCGGTGAGAACAGAAATTGGGTTAGTCCAAAACAGGAAACCAAGTATCCTGCCGCTTGTCCACCTGCCTGAAACGATGTAAGGAGCTCGGGGAGAATGGGAATAACGAGACCCATACTTAAATTTGCGAGAAACATGTTGAGTAGTAATAATGGGAAAGCTGACTTTGATACCATGATGAGCTCCTTCCTTCTAATGCCAAGTCCATGCTAACATACATCCGAACGGTATGGGAAATATGTAAAAGCTTTAAGAAAAGAATGTTTTTCATATACTAGATGCGTGAAATAACAAAAACTGCCGCAAATGCGACAGTTTTTGTTATTCTTCAGTCAGTATGAAAGACTTCCTCCATAGATGCCCACCATTCTCCATCTAGCCGTGCCTTCAATGGCTCTTGGCATGGATCGCATAACTCCCACCAATTTTGGGTAACAGGATCTGCTGCCATCTTAGCCATATCCTTCTTGAAATCTTCACCGATGTATTCAAAATAACTAAATAAGTAGCTGTCTTTATAATAAATGGAATAATTTCGAATATTGCACGCATGGATCATCTTGAGTACGTCTGGCCACACATCAGCATGCAGCATTTTATATTCTTCGAGTTTCTCTGGTTTAACCTTGATTACATTTCCATATCGCTTCACCATAGTACGCATCCTTTTTATTCAGCTTGAATGCCTTTAAACTTATCTCACGCGATACTCATTAAAAAACTTAGGCAAAATCGTTGTCGAAGCTCCAGGCATTTCAGGCAGCACATAATGCCCTTCTTTTACAGTCGCAGGCTCCTCGAAAATGTGACGTATCCAAGGGATATATTCCAACATGATTGCATTTTGCGTAGAGGCTACAAGATGCTGGTGGATTTGACCCATATCGCCAACGTGTGGACAAATCGGGATATCATACGAAGCAGCTAAACCAGCCACCTGCAGCCATTCCGTAATACCTGCTACACGAGTGACATCAACCTGGCAATATTCGACTGCGCCTTGGTGAATGTAATCCCTGAACGCATATTTGTTGTACACATGTTCTCCTAGAGCAATGGGAACGTTCAACTCGTCAGCCAACTTTTTATGTCCCATAATATCATCCGGATTTAATGGCTCCTCCAACCAGAACAACTCGAATTCCTCAAGCTTCTTGCCCCAAGTCATCGCTGTATTAATGTTCCACTGCTGATTGACGTCGATCATGAATATGACATCGTCTCCAATTGCTTTCCTTACAGCCTTACAACGATCGTAGTCTTCACGCGGATCTGGCTTGCCGACTTTGATCTTAACGCCAGTAAAGCCCTGCTCCACAATATCCGTTACATCCTTTAGCAGACGCTCCTGCGTCCAGTTGAGCCAGCCGCCGTTCGTATTGTAGGCTTTAATTGATTTCGACTTCGCTCCTCCGAGGTACTTCCACAGCGGCTTATTCGACGCTTTCGCCATAATGTCCCACAGCGCGATATCTACAGCTGCCAGCGCCATATGCGTGACGCCCGATCGGCCGATCCAATGCATTTTTCCAAATCGCATCTCGTCCCATAGCTCTTTGACCATAAATGGATCTTTGCCAATTAAAAGAGGAGCATAGTATTTATCAATCGTATCAACGATCATATCATCGCCATTTGCACATGTTCCTGTATATCCGTATCCAATAAAACCTTCATCCGTAAAAATGCGCACACCGGATAACCCCCAGTGTGTAGCAACATTAATAGCATCTGTGATCGGTGGTGTAATCGGTACATGCAATACAAAACTTTCCACTTTAGTGATTTTCATCTGATCCATCTCCTAAGTTTGGTATATGCGAAACATATTTAGTAACCAAGTGACGCTCCGCCGTCAACGGGAAGAGCTACACCTGTAACGAAACCGGATTGAGGGCTGGCTAAGAAGAGCGCGGCTTGAGCTACTTCTTCCGAAGTAGCTGGTCTACCCAGCGCATGCATATCATTCAACTTCTGAATGGTTGCTGTCGGATCATTCTGCTCTTGAATCCACTGTTGTAATAGTGACGTAGAGACTCCGGCAGGGCAGATGCAATTTACACGAATTCCATCCGTCGCATAGTCTAATGCCAGTGATTTCGTCATTGCGATAACTCCGCCTTTGGTCGCGGCATATACGGGATTCATCTTTTGTCCAACCAAACCGTTTAACGAAGCCATATTAACGACGGTTCCACGCGTTTTCCTTAGCTCGGCGAGTGAATGCTTGATCATAAGGAACACACTTTTCAAATTAATGTTGAGCAGCCGGTCCCATTCATCCAATTCAATATCCTCTAGATATTTAGGCAAAATAACGGCAGCGTTATTCACAATGACATCCAGGTGACCAAACTTATTTAATGTTTCTTGGATGAGCGCGCGAACATCCTCTTCATTCGAAACATCAGCCTTCACCGCTGTCGCGTATTGCCCGATTGACGTTAACTCATCTGCCAAACGGACGGCTTCCTTCTCATTCCAGTCCGCAATGACTACCTTTGCGCCCTGAACAGCAAATAAACGTGCAATCGCTTCACCAATTCCCGATCCGCCACCTGTCACGATGGCTGTTTTACCAGACAGCACCATTTAGGCTTGCCTCCATTCGTTTTATAAAAAGTCGCATTATAATATATCATTAATCATGTATGATAATAATTAAAAAAATTAGATAAAGAAGCTTCTAGTACGTGCGTGAGAATTAATCAAATGCTTCAGCAAAGCTTGCTCCGCTTCCTCAACATTCCTTGTTGCCAAACAACTTATAACCAGCATATGCTCATGCCATTCCTCTTCAATCAGTTGTTGATCCATTCTTTTTTGAATAACCGTTAAATATCTCTGTATTCTCTCTATATACATTGTAATCAAGTTTTTTAAGGTATGATTCAAGCAGTAATCGAGGATTACACCATGCAAACTTTGGTTCATCTCGGCGATCAAATTAATTTTCTCGGTATTTTCCTCTGGCTTTTTGTTAGACCATCTCTCCATATCCATTTTCAGATCATCTAATAAAGAATTAGGTATATTGGAAGCTGCTTTTCTAATAGCCAAGCATTCTAATTCCATTCTAATTTCAAAAATTTCGTCCAGTTCTTGCAGAGTCATATCCGTTGCATACATGCCTTTAAACGGCACCATATTCACCAAGCCCTCAGCAGTCAATCTGGATAGCGCTTCGCGAATAGGAATATTGCTGACCTCAAGTTCACGAGCTACTTGATCGATATTTATTTTTTCCCCGGGAACAATCTGGTGATTGATAATTTGATCTTTTAATAGAGCATAAATTTCATCTGTCAAAACATACCGGCTTAAACTTTTTTTCAAAACTTCCACTCCACTCGGACTAAAATCGTACATGATTCATGATACCAAAAAATGGACATATACACAAGCAAACGTAAACGGAAATAACCGCCATCGTCTTGCACGAGACGGTTATTCCGATTCGTAGAATCATTTTCATTCTAAGCTAGCAAAATCAGCCAAACTGTTCGAGCCAATTTATGCTGGAAACTATTCGCGATTCCCGCATTATCGATCCATCCGCAAGATTGCTTTCGCTACAACTGCTAGGTCTTCAATATCAATCTTACCGTCATGATTGACGTCCGCTTTCGCAATCCAGCCTGGCTGACCTTCTTGCGTACCATAAGCAGCTGCGACAATTGCCAGGTCTCCAACGGTGACACCGTCTTTTCCATTGATATCCGCGGAGATTCGGTTGCTCTCAAACGTTTGAATGGCCGCTTCCAATTCGGCTTTCGCACTGTCCACCTGCTTCTGAGCAGCATTCGGATCATTTGCAACTGCACGCGCTGCATCAATCGCCAACTGCAATTTCGCTTTGGAACCGATCACGTACAGACCATGCTCATTCCCTTCCACGGCAGCATCATGCTTAGTTTGAGCGGTAGCGATCGCAGTATTCAATAGTGTCTTATCTACGGATACGCTAATTTGTAGCTCGTGGGAGGATCCAGCAACCTGCAGCTCGTTCCCTTCACCGTTCGCAATAACAATATTTCCTACAGATACAGACGATTGGGTTGCCTGAATGTCGGATTTCACCGTAAATTTGAACTTTAACATATCCTCTTGGGCAGGCACGCCTTCGTTCGCCCCCACGTTGGCAGTTACAATCCTGATAAGTCCCGGCTCCGTCTCCTTCTGGTCGATGACCTGGAATCCGTCCTTCAGGGATGTTACTGCATCGAACCTCAGGTTCGCCTTATCATAATGGAGGGTAACGTCTTGCGCGTACATGCGCTGGTATACGCTTTGCGTTACACTGCGCAACCCCATCGTTAGATTAAACGTTTGGCCAGGGCTCACATTATCAGACCCGGTTATCACCGCCTGTGGCCCGGATGTAGTGTCAACTAATACATTGATTTCCGCCGCAGATGCCCATCCATTGACGCCAGCCGTTGCTTCGAGCTTCACATAGGCTGCATCAATCGATGCAAAAGTCGCGTATTTCACAGCATTATCGCCCACCCAATTACCGCTTGCCACCTTCGTAAAGGTTACTCCATCTGCACTGACATAGACATTATAGCCTGTAATGATGCCATTCGGGCCGGATTGTCTTGGCAAGTACGCGACTTGGCTGATAGGATAGCTTCTGCCAAGATTCAAGGTGATCGATTGCGGGAGAACATCGGACTTATCCCACTTGGTATGCCACATCGTCTGTGTGTTTCCATCAATCGCGTTGGAAGCCCGATCATTTCCGCTACTTGTTTCCTCGCTTGTTGCTGTTGCCTTCATTTGAGACTTCGGAATTGTATTGACCGTCACGCGAACATTTGTGGTCAATGGTACGTTATTCGGGTTTTTGACGCCATCAGGCAGGATGACGGTTCCTGTTACGGTGAAGGTCTGCCCGGTGACTGCCGCCGGATCGTAGCTAATGCCGTTCATATCCCATGACACATTGGCATCCACCATACCGCCATTAGTGAACATCTTTACATTGCTGGGCAGACCTAGAGCTTTCGCTGTCTTTGCCGTTCCGATCGCCACGCCCGTTATCGCCGCTGGGGCTAGGATGCTTTTAATCTTGTTATCCATAGGTCGAATGGAACGAATCGTATAGGTTGAACCAGCATGCGTATCGAACTTGATTTGATCATTGTTGACAACCGTATAGGTAACCGACGTACCGTTCTGATCAACAACTGTGGCCCCATTAATATTCGGGTAGTACACAACAGCTGTAACTCCAGCATTCGATTTAATTTGAATGTTCGTTGCCCGGGATTGCGTCCAAGATACACCTACTTCAAATCCGCCGCGCACCTTTAGACCGGAGAAGCTTCCAGTCGTCCATGACGACGGCAGTGCAGGCAAAATATCAATATTGTCGAGGTGGCTTTGAAGCAGCATTTCCGATATCCCGGATGTCGCACCGAAATTCCCATCAATTTGGAAGGGTCCTCCAATATTAAACAAGTTACTAAATACGTATTTGCTAAGCTGTCCTTCTAGAAAGGTATGAGCATGAGTGCCCTCTGACGCACGTGCCCATAGATTCATTTTGTTGGCAAGAGCCCAGCCGTAGCCGCCATCATCTCCACGATGTAACAAGGTCACTATAGCAGCTTCCAACCACTGCGGCGTATTTTTGTTGATCTGTTTGCCTGGAAAGAGACCGACCAACTGAGATATATGTCGATGTGTATTGTTCGGATCGTCGATGTCCTGCTTCCACTCTTGAATTTGACCGTATCGGCCGACTTTAACGGGAGACAGCATATCACGCTTGGCGATGAGATCACTGCGGAATGATTCATCGATGCCGAGAGTTTTACTCGCTTCTATCGTGTTCGTGAACAAATCCCATACCAGCTGCTGATCAAACGCGCAGCCTTTGCTGATATCCCCTTGTTCTGGCGAGTAGCAAGGCGAAGAAACCAGCGTCCCGTCCGAGTCTGCGACTAGATACTTTGTCCAGAACTGCGAAGCTTCTTTCAAAATCGGATAGATGCGATTTAATTTGGTTGTGTCACCAGAAAACTTATAGTAATCCCAAACATTGTTGGCAATAAAAGCATTGGCCGATGGCGCCCAGCCCCAATAGAAATCCCAGCCCGGTGCAGTAAACCCGAACGGATTGTTCATCGTATTTACCGTCCAGCCTCCACCCGTTACACCATAATGCTTCTCGGCAGACACACGGCCAGGGGACAATAGAGATTCTACATAATCGATTAGCGGAACCATGGTTTCATCCAGATTAGCTACTTCAGCCGGCCAATAGTTCATTTGAACATTAATATTGAAGTGATAGTCGCTGTCCCAAGGCGGCGTATTCGAATTGTTCCATATCCCTTGCAGGTTTGCAGGAAGGGAACCGGCACGCGAAGATGCAATCAGCAGGTAGCGGCCATACTGATAAAAGAGTACCTCCAACGCTTTATCCTTCGACGTGCTGTAACCAGATATAAGCTGATCCGTAGGGATCTGTGGTGTGGATTCTTCCAAATTCAAGGACACACGATTAAACAAATTCTGATAATCATTCAAATGATTGCTCTTTAGCAAATCGTATGATTTGCTTGAGGCTGCTTGGATCGTCGATGTCACTTGATCATGAGGGTCGACTCCCTTGTAAGTTGGGTAACTGTTGATATAATCCGTCCCTGCAGCAAGCACAATTGTAAGCGAATCCGCGCCAGCAACTGTGATTTTCCCGGTACCAGGCGTTATCGTTCCCCCTTCGTTCAGCACTTTCACTTGGGATTCGTACAACATTTGGTTATCGCGGACACTGCCTCGGATTGTAATTGTATCGCCGCTTGCAGTTACCGCACCTCCTTGGGCGCTAGTCGGCCGAACGTCTAACGATATTTTCCCCTTCTGGCTGGCTGAGAGCCTCATCACCATAACTTTATCCGGATAGCTGATAAAATACTCTCGAAGGTAGTCAACACCGTCGTAAGTATAGGAAACTCTAGCGGTTCCATCCTGTAAATCCAATTCTCTGCGGTAATTATTAATCGTCATGGAAGAAGGCAATTTAAAATCAAAATACATATCGCCAAAGTTTTGATAATCGCCGAACCCCGTTTGGACTCCGGTTAAATAGGTATTGGCCTCGGTGCCGGCGCCGGGGATGTCACCCGAATCCAGTTTTGAGCGAACACTTCCAAGATGAGAAGCAGCTCCATCCTTATTCCCGAAAGAATAAGATGCGGAAGATCTGGGACCACCTGTCCAAAGCGTTTTTTCATTAAATTGAATGCGCTCTTGATCCACACCGCCAAATACCATACCACCTATGTAACCGTTTCCGATAGGGAGTGCTTGTGACTGCCAATTGCTTGCCGGCTGCCGATACCACAGCGAAAGTTTGTGCTCCGGAGGAGCCGCCTCGCCTGTATAAGTGACTGTTGATGCTGCTTTTAAAACAGGTATAGACGTTACCGATTGTAACATCATTGCAATCATAACCACGCTCACTACCTTCAATCTAAAATATTTGCTTCTTGCAAAAAGCATCTCCCATTCACCCTCCTAAGTTTAATTATCCTAGGTACTCATTGAAGCAATGATATAATCAGGTTCGCCTGCACTTTTCTGGGGATGGCAGCATGCCATCCCCTCGTTGAAGGATTCGCGGAATAATGTAGAATTCCCGTTATTTCTGGTTTATTCGACTTCAAGAATCTTCCTTGCCAAAATGGCAAGATCCACAATGTCAATCACGCCGTCACCATTAAGATCGGCTGCCATGTAAAGATTCCAGTTCGGATCTTCCTTGGTTTTTCCATAGTAGCTTGCTATAATAGCCAGGTCCCCGATGCTGGTTCTGTCGTCCCCGTTCATGTCCCCCGGAATTCGCGAGATCACCGAAGCGAGGAACGCTTGCAGCGCTTCATTCAACGCAACAGACGCTTGATCGATTTGCTGCTGGGTAGCCGCTGCATTGTCGGCCACAGCTTTAGCTTGATCAATCGCCGCCTGCAGCGTCGCTTTCGATCCTGACGGATATTTGCCGGGCTTGGTGCCTTCCTCAGCCGCATCATGCTTCGATTGTGCGTCGGCAATGAGGGCACTCAATACCGCTTTATCAACAAAGACGATTTGTACGCTGTGGGAAGCGTCCGTTAATGAGGTTTCCGCGCCGTCGCCTTCGGAGACAACTGCATGCGCTAGCAGGATTTCGGTCGATGTCGATACGTTGATCGGCTTGGCTTTCCAATGCAGCCTGAGCAGATCGCCATCCGTGTTTACCCCGTTGCTTGTTCCGAGGCTAGCCGCCAGAATCCGAACTTCCCCTGGCGCTTCCTTACGGCTTACGATATCAAAGCCATCTTTTACGGATTCCGCAGAGACGAATTCCACTTTCGACTGATCGTATGTGAATGTCAGATCGTGGGCGTAAATGCTGTGAGCCACATGTTCCAATCCATAGGTCAGGTTAAACGCTTCGCCTGCACGGACATTGCCCGCCCCTTTCAGAATTGCTCCCAGCAGTGCGCTTCCCTTCTTGGCAAAGACGGCAGTGATGATGTGGTTATCATCCACTTTATTAAAGGTGTAGCTGGTTACAATGCCCACTGAATTGCCGTCGACCAACACGTCATTGATGACGTATCCGTCGTTGGCCATGATGGTGAACGTAGCATTGCCTCCCTTGTCGACCTTGACGTTTGCCGGGCTGATGACGCCGCCTTCGGCCTGGGTTGCCTTGATCTCATAGCCATTTGTGACAGTCAGGGGCACCTGCTTGGTGAGCGTCCTGCCTGCCAGCTGCACCGTGACAGTGATGTCGGTCTCACCAAAGGCTACGGCAGTAACCTTACCGGAAGCATTCACAGTTGCGACAGTGCTATCCTTGGATTCGAACTTCGCGATTTTCATCAAATCCACTTTGTCCACCGAATCCTGCACAACAAGCTGGGTGCTCTCCCCCACCTTCAGCGAGGACTCTTCTGCGGTAGCCTCGATCTCTGGCAGCGCCCCGTCTTCTACCATATATAGCGAGAACTCGGAGAACGTCGGACCTCTCTTTTGCTCGTCGGTTGCAATCAACTTCAGTTGGGTTGCCGTCACCGGTGTCTTCAGTGCGACAACCAGTTTTCCGTTTTGCAGCTTCTCTTTTGTCAGAATGTCGATCCACTGTCCATCTTTTTCGTATTGAATCGTGACATTGCCCGTTCTTGTGAAGCTTGCGTCTTCCGTCAGCACCATCGTATTGAAGGTTCTCTCCCCGGTGAGGGTGATCTTCGCAGTGCTGTCCGTATCGCCGCCACGTGAAGCCCAGCGCGTTCCGGAATTACCGTCGAACATTTTTTCGACCTCATAGCCGGCAGTCTCCGTATACGTTTGATCGGAAGTGCCCGTTGCGTTCAGCGCGAGGTTACGACCGTAAATCTTTTCCTCCAAATCCATAAGGTTCTTTTTCTGTGCATCTCCACTGGCGATGCCGAGCTTTCTGGCGGCGGCGTAGAGCGAATCAATGTCTGCCTGTTCGAGTTTGCCCTGGCGATTGGGGCCACTGTTGAGCACCAGGATGTTGCCTTCATTCTTGTATTTATTGTACTTGGCTGCAATCGTATTTGGAGACATGGACGGCCTTGTGCCATAACCCGTGTGCCAGAACCAAGAGCTGTTGAGTACTAGCGTCGCCTCGAAAGGGAGGTAATAGGTTTGACCGCGATAGGTAAAGAGCTTCGGATCGTTGTTGCTGGTCTCCATGCCGTCGCCCAATCTAAAATCAGAGGGGAAATAGTAGATGTTGTCGCCCTCCCTATGATCGGGGATGCCTTTCACCGTGCCATCGGTGCTTCCGATCGTCCAATTCAGGCCAACCTGGCTGCTGGGCTGGAGTTTTTTGACCGTGTCGTATAGTTTGCCAAATTCCCACCGTGGGGCAGCCTTCTCCCAATTCCCGTCGATCCACAGCTCTGATATAACGCCTCGGCCGTTTTCGTCCTTGAGGCCGTATTTGCCACTCATGATCTCCGATAATTGATTCCTGGCGTACTCGTTGTATTTGGCGTCATTCTGCTTACCGTATTTTCGATCCCAATTGTTGTCCCACGCAGAGTAATAGACGCCCATATTGATGCCGTACTTGTTGCAGGCGTCGGAGACCGCCTGCAATACATCGATGTGGCTTCCGGACAGCGGATTGCCGACATCGTAATCGGTGTAAGCGCTGTCCCACAGGGCAAAGCCATCGTGGTGCTTGGTCACCAGAAGTACGGTCTTCATTCCGGCTTCCTTGGCAGTTTTTACCCACTGGTCGGCATCAATGGAGGTCGGCGCATATGTAGCGGGAGAGAGATCACCGTAAGACCATTCGTTCTCGGTGAATGTATTGATACCAAAGTGGAGGAACATGGTGTATCCGCGATCTACCATTGTCTTCTGGTGCTCGCTCGGCACCACATTCGGTTCCAGCTCAATCAGGCCCGTGTCCAGCGGTATATCTGCTGCGGGGTATTCCTGGGCGGTGATCTCGTTGATTTTCATGGCCCCGTTCGTGTCCGTATTCACGGTCAGCCGAATCTTGCTGGTGGTGACAGACGCAAAGAAAATATTCTTTTTGTACGGTAGCTTTGCGCAGTCCACCGTTTTCAGTGTTCTCCACGCCGCACCGTCCCAGTATGCTACCTGAATGGTCTTGAGCTTGCCGGTCGTCTGCTTGGCCTCGTCTACCGTGATTGTATTGACGATCTTGGCAACGCCATACTCGATTTCGATCACGGACTGCTTCTCGCTGCCGTCGGAGAGCCAGGCGGTGGCAGGGTCCTCATCCACCAAATTGAGGGCGGGATTACTATTGTCGGAATTGGTCGCCGTCGCCTGAACCCAAATCGGCAATTCGTACAACAGTTGAATTTCGCTGAAATTCAAACCCTCCGGAGGATTCACCGTCGTCAAGGTAAGCCGGAATTCACTAGCCATCACTTCATCGAACACGACGGTGCGGGACTGACCAGCATACACAGGCTTTTTGACATGGGAAACCGCCGTCCAGTTGCTGCCGCTTTTATACTCGACTGTAACCGTTTTCAGATTATTGTAGATGCCGTATTCATGTAGACCCAACTGGTTGATCTTCGTAGCGCTTTTCAGCGATAACTCATAGGTCGCGCTGACACAATTGTTTTTCGTTGCCCACCAGGTGGATTTATCGCCATCTACCGCGTATTCGGCCTTCAGATCATAGTTGCCGTCTTTGTAAGCTTCCGACGCGGTAACCTTAGCGCCAAGCGCATAATTTGGATTGCTCACCAGATCACCACTTGCCTGCAACGGCGCATTTGCGGACACAACCGGAATCTGCGCCATTAGCAACCCAAGCACCAACAGGAATCCGACAAGTCTGAACGATCTGTTCTTCATACGCCCTTCCCCTTTCAATTTCTTTTATTTTTTCTCCAGGTACTTTGTTTCTAAGTTCGCTTTAAGATCATTTGTTACTTTCATAATATCGTCTTGGAACGTATCAACATTGTCTTTCGTAACGACAACAATACCGCCATCGACTGCGTATGAATCTTGTTTTGGTGCCCATCCGTCGGCCATTTTTTTCAACAACAACATAGACAAGTAGCCTGCACCGAATGAATTCTGTGCGATGGTCGCATCTACGGTGCCATCTTTAATGGCTTTTACAACAATTGGATCCGTATCAATTCCAATAGAATGAATCGTTCGCTTGTTGTCTTTGCTTTTGTAATCACCCATAACCTGAGCTATTGCAACAGTAGGCGTAAATCCGGTAGCAATAATACCGTCTACCTTATCGATATTTGCGGCTATAACACTGTCAATCTTCTGAACAGCTTCTTCCGTACTCTTCATGCCAGAAATCTCTTGAATAATTGTTACATTTGGATGTTTCTTCACAACTTCTTCTACACCTTGTTTGCGTAGAATCGTATTAGAATCTTCCAACACTTCAAGTATGTTAATGATGTTCCCTTTGTCTCCCATCAATTCGATCAGCTTTTCTGTAGCAACCATTGCCGCCTTCTTAGCGTCTGTTCCGACAAAGAAAGATGCTGTCGTTGGTTGAACTGTAGATGCGCCGAAATTGACAATCTTCACGCCACGATTGGTTAATTCTTCGTACAATCCGTTTGCTCCACTACCGTCAGATGGGTATATGGAAAAGTATTTAATCCCTTTAGCTGCTAAGGCACCTACATTGTCAGTTTCGCTCGTTTGATTCCAGTCTGGTCCGATTTGTTTCTCTACTGTAATGCCGTAATCTTTCTCAAAAGCTTCAACACCTTTTTTCACTTCTTCAAAATAGGGGTGCGGAGCGGATGCATACCAACCTAATTTATAATCCGTTTCTTTGGAAGCCGTTTGATCTCCTCCCTTAGAGGTACTGCAACCAGCTGCCAGCGTGCCTACAAGTGAAAGTACCATGAGTGAAACAAGAGCGTTCTTCTTCGTTTTTCCCATTTTTTCCCTCCTCTACTAAATATAAATCCTTTCAAAGCTATGTTAACTGGGCGTATATAACCCCAATTCAACAACTTTGCATGCGTTAAGCTAAATATTGACCAATCCTTCCGCTTAACTCCTCATACGAGTATGGTCTATCATTAATATCATTGAGTTCACCTACAATTTGAAACTCTCGAAATACGAGGATTCTTCTAGCGAGCGTACACAATTCAGGCAAGTCAGATGAAATGACGATAATCGATTTCTTCTCAACCTTCGCTAAATTCCAAATCAGCTGATGAATATATTCCTTCGCTCCGACATCTACGCCAACAGAAGGTTCATCGATGATTAAAATATCACAGCCTGCGGCGATCCACTTCGCAATACTTACTTTTTGCTGATTACCCCCACTCAGTCCACCAACAATATCGTCAGAATTATTAACTTTGATATGAAGAGCTTTAATCATTTGCTGTGCTTCGAATTCTTCCAATTTCAAATTTATTTTATGGATCGCAGGCTGAACAACTTTCTTCCAGATGGTGATTCCGATATTTGTTCGTACAGTTTCCTCCAGAAGAAGACCTTCTTCCTTGCGGTTCTCGGAAACATATCCTAATCGATATTTGTAAAGACTGTCCGCCATACTATGAATAGACGCCTTCTTGCCGTGTATCCATACTTCACCAGCGTCCATCTTATCTTCGCCGATCAAGATCTTGGCTAATTCTGTCCTTCCGGATCCTACAAGGCCATAAAAGCCCAATATTTCACCTTCGTGCAAATCCAGATTAATATTGTTAAATCGCCCTGCTTGCGTTAGATGCTTCACTTCTAGAACTTTATTGTCTGTGTTAATATCCAACTGTCCCAAATCATGATCTTTCATTTCCCGGCCTATCATCATTTTGACGATATCTTGTTTGGTCACATTCCCACGATCCATAGTACCCACATACTTGCCATCGCGAATGACGGATACTTTATCACAAAGGGATAGAACCTCCTCAAGTTTATGCGATACAAATATAAGCACTACACCTTGTTCTCTTAATTTAGTCACAAGCGTGAACAGTTTTAAGGCTTCATGTTTCGTTAGCGAGGAAGTCGGTTCATCGAGCAGCAACACCTTTGCATTTGAAGATATCGCTTTGGCGATTTGAACGAGCTGCTTCTGTGCTGCACTCAGTCCAGCAATCAAGGTTGCAGGATCCATTTCCAAACCGACGATCTTTAAATATTTGGCTGCCTCCGTATTGATCTGTTTCCAGTTGACAATGCCAGCGCTTGCAAATTTTTCGATCTTATCTATAAAAATATTCTCAGCAATACTGAATTGAGGAATAACTTGTATTTCCTGATTCACAATACTTATCTCATGATCCAAGGCATCACGAAAGCTTTCGAATCGCACTTTCTTACCGTTTAATAGAATCTCGCCTTCATCGGGTTGATATATGCCGCAGATGATTTTGATTAACGTACTTTTCCCTGCCCCATTTTCCCCTAACAGTGCATGAACTTCACCAGGTTTGAATGTTATGGACACATTGTCGAGCGCCTTAACACCTGGAAAAAATTTGCTAACACTCCTCAATTCCAGCATACATTCTCTCCTCTCTTATTTTTTTCGGCGTGAACTATATTTGATTCGTAAACTCTCTGCGATGACTGCTAGCATGATGATGGCCCCAAGGAAAGTTTGTTCATAGTAGACATTGGCACCAAGCATAATTAATCCATTATTAATGAGTGCAATCATTAGCGAACTTGCAAAAAGCCCTATCGCGCTTATGGCTCCTCCATTGAGAGCAGTTCCCCCAATGACGGCCACAGCGAACGAAATAATCATCCAATCGCTTCCTGTTGCCGGTGTAGCCGACCCCATTCTGGAGATCCATAACACACCTGCAATAGCAGCAAATATACCTGATAACACATGGCCCATCAGAATGATTTTGTCCGTTTTAATGCCCGAATAGCGTGCAGCTACCAAATTCCCGCCCGTCGCAAGAATTTGTCTTCCGATCACGGTGTACTTAAACACATACCACAAGACGATTAACGTAAAAATCATAAGCCAAAATAAATAAGGTAATCCGAGCAAGCCCTCCCTTCCAATAAAAGTAAACGCCTTCGGAATATTCGTGTAAGGAAATCCTTTGGATATACCAAATACAAGACCCGTAAAAATAAATGAAGTCGCCAGTGTCACGACAAACGCATTCAATTTCAAACGAACGATTACAATACCGTTGAGATAACCAGCTGCTGCTCCAATGATGAGTGCGAATAGGACTGCCACGGGGCCAGGTAATCCCAGCGTATGCATGGTATAGCCTGCTGTAACGACAGAGAGTCCGCCAATCGCCCCTAAGGACAAGTTCATTCCACCTATGACCAGCACAATCGCTTGACCTAGAGCAACGAATAAGAACAAGGATGTGGTTCTAAAGACATTAAACAAATTGTACGAAGATAAAAAACTGGAAGATCCAATTGCAAATACGATAAATAGGATCAATGAAGCCACAACTACACTTGTATCACTTCGTTTCAAGATTGATAATAGAACTCCTTTTTTGGGATAACCTAGCTGAGATTCCAATATTACATTTGAATTTTTTCCCATAATTTTTCCTCCAGTTCCCCTGTTTGTTCACTTTGATATCTATAACATGTTTCATGTATGATTTATGAATAGATTAACGTGAATGTCCTCGAGAGTTAATAGAAATTTCCCCGATGATGGTCTAAAATTCCACTATTAATAAAAAAAGCTGCCTTCCTCGAAGAGAAAGAGCAGCTTTTGTACATGTTTTCATTTGGTTTGATTCATCATTTCTGTGATTCCCTTTGCCGCGGCATCTAATCCTTCCTTAGGTGACATATCACCTATAATGATTTTTTGCAGGTACGGATATAAAATATTGGATAACGGAATCCACTGTTTAATCGGCGGAGGTGTGCGAAAATCTTCTTTTAAAGCAATATTTAATGTATTGTAGAAGTTTTGCTTTCGCTGATCTCCTTTTTTTGCATCATTTAATACTTGATCCCATACCGAGAGGCGAACAGGAGTTGCACCCAGCTTTGATTCGTTCGTCATATTTTCAGCGTTTGTCAAAAACTTGATAAGTGCAGCAGCTGCCTGTTTATTCTTACTAGCTTTCGTTATTGCGAATCCATGAACCCCACCCCAACCAGGATGAATGCCACTTGGCCCTTCAGGCGCACGAATTACGTCAAACTTGCCCGCAACCTTTGAACTTTTCGGATCATCGAGTGTAGAATACCACCCCGGCCAATCCGAATATATGGCGATTTTTCCATTCGCAAAGTTATTTTCTACTTCATCCCACAGGAAATCAATAACCCCTTTTGGCATTGCGCCCGCTACATACAGATCACGCAAATATTGAGCTGCCCTCAAGCCGCCTGATTGATTTATTATGACATTCCTTTTATCATCAAAAAAATCACCGCCAAACGCTTGCGTCAGTTCCATGAAACGGCCTGATAATGCTTCTTCTTTGCCTGCAAATTGTGTTCCTGATAGGTCCGTACCTTGCTTGGCAAAAAAAATTGAAATGTCTTTCAATTGCTCCAACGTTCTTGGAGGTGCCAGATCATAATGATATTCGCTCTTAAACTTGCTTCTGTTCGTTTCGTCATAAAACAAATCCGTCCTATAATAGTACACGCCAATATCTGCGAGCCTTGGAATCATGTACAGTCTCGAATCTATTTCACCGGCATTTAATATCGATGGAGAGAAGTCTCTGAGCTCATCCTCAGTAAATAAATACTCCAATGATACAAGTGCATCAGCGTAGCCCGGGAATTGACTGGAATGCGTTGAAATAACGTCATAGTCAATTTTATTAGCTGTAAAATCGTTTTTCAGCTTCTTGTCCAAATTAAAATTATTATCTTTAAATATGATCTCTACCTTTGCGCCTGTCTCTTGCTCAAACTTATGAATGGACTCATATAAGGACTCGTAAGTGCCCCCACCGATTAAAGCCGCTTTCAGTTTGACTCCTTCAAAAAAGGTATTGTTTGTAATTCCAGTCGCCGAACGCTTAACAGCCTTTACTGGTTGCTCCGAATGTAATCCAATTATCAATAATCCCATCCATATGAGAAAAACAATAAGTCTCGTCCATTTACTACACATGGTCCCCTACCTTTCGCCAAATGGAAAAAGCAGCTTTTCAATTTCATAGTTATACATATTGAATTTTGTTACAACTTCGGAGCCAGTATCAATTTGAGGGCTGATTTTCTCCCTATTCAGAAGCTGTACGGATGTCTTTACCCCTAAGTAGCCCACATTAAATGGCTTTTGTACAACTAGGGCTTGAATCTCTCCTTCTTCAAGTTGGTGAATCTCTTCAATTGAGCTGGAGAAACAGACTAGTTTCACCTTTCCAGACAAACCAAGTTCTTTCACTGCCCTAGCTGCGCCCTTAGTTCCCGTCTCGTTTAAAGCAATGATAGCGTCTACGGAATCAGGATTACTTAGAAGTTGTTTGGTGAACTCGTAAGCTGCATTTTCTCCACTGCTATAATAAGTATCCATGATTTCGATTCCTGGATGCTTCCCAAGCACCCGCCTCACACCTCTTTCCCTTTCCATCTGTGACAAGGAGCCTTGATCAAAATTAATAATGGAAATTCTGGAACGAGCAGAAAGCAACCTTAAAGCTTCTTCTCCAGCTTTCATCCCTGCTGCAAAATGATCCGTGGCAATTACACTACTCGCGAGATTTCCTGTTAATTGCGCATCAATTGTAATAAGCGGTACACCTGCGTTTATAATTTTTTCAGCAATTAGAGTCATTTTTTCAGCATCTATTGGAGCCAAAATAATGCCTTCGGGCAGTGGTCCATACTTTAGGATGGTATCCACGATTTTAATTTGATTGTCCGCATCATTTTCCAAGCGTGGAGCTACGATTTCCACCTCTGCGCCGAATTCTTTTGCAGCAACCTTCGCACCTGCAGCCAACGTTCGCCAATACTCTACGTTCGGATCGCTCGTCTTTGTAACTATGATTATTTTGGGCTTAGTCTCTAGTACTTTTTCTGGGGTAAAATCAATGAAGCGCACCATCAAGACGAAAGCGGCGCAAAGCAGTGGTACAATGGTAAGCAATGCCATTTTCCTTGTTCGCATCGTTTCGCCTTCCTTATTCTATAATGGGGATACATATCGTAACCTCAGTACCTTCACCCTGACTTTTAAAGCTTAAACCGTACGGTTCCCCGAAAGAAAGCCGTATCCTCTCATTTACGTTCATCACGCCAACGCCTTTGTCTTCGATACTATTGTGATTCGATAAGATTTGTTGCAGTTTCTCAGAATCGATACCTATACCGGTATCGATCACTTTCAGTAAAATACAATCCCGTGACTTTTCGCCAATAATTTGGATTATCCCCGGTCCGCTTTTATATTTAATCCCATGATAAATGCTATTTTCAACCAGCGGTTGTAAAACAAGCTTAAGTATTTTGCAATGCCAAATTCCTTCGTCGATGTCAATTCGAAAATCCAGTTTTGACTTATAACGCATTTTCTGAATCGTCAAGTAATTTGTGATATGCTCTATTTCCACTTGAATCGGAATTAATTCACTGCCTTTGCCGATGCTGGCTCGCAGCAAATTACTTAGAGCTAAGGTCATCGTCACTACTTCTTCCATTTTCTTTCCTTCTGCCATCCAAACGATCGAACCTAAAGTATTATATAGAAAATGCGGATTAATTTGCGCTTGGAGCGCCTTTAGTTCGCTTTTACGTTTAAACTCCTGCTCCACCACGATTTGATTCATCAATTCTCTTATTTTACCGATCATAATATTAAAACGTTTGCTTAATTTACCAATTTCATTTGTTGATATAATGTCTGATCTAATATTGAAGTTCCCTTCCTCAACTTCTCGCATATACGATTCCAGCCGTTTGATCGGAAGTGAAAGTTTATGAGAAATAATGACCGCGCAAATTAGACCGATCACGATACATAGAGCGCCCGTGAATAGAAAGGAGCGTTTCATTGCCTCCTTATTGCTCACAAGCTCATCCAAATATGCAACACCAACGATTTTCCATCCATATCCAGTATCTTTCGTTGTATACATACGGCTGTTAGCACCTTCATCTATAACAAAACTGCCATTGTCATAACGAAGAACTTGCTCAATCATTTCAGACTTTAATTGACTATATACGATTTGTTGTTGAGGATGATAGATAACATTCCCCTCTTTATCGACGATAAAAATATAACCGCGTTGACCAATGCTAATGTCGCTACAAATGTTGTTAATCACATCAAAGTCCAAATCGATCGAGAAAACGCCGAGACTCTGTTTATCATTGTCGCTCCGAATTTCTCGGCTAAACGAGATGACCCAACGGTATTCTTTCAAATATACATGTTGAACATACGGCGAAGAGATAACGACTAGCCCTTGTGCCTCCTTCGCATTAACAAACCAAGACTGGTTGCTTAAGTTCAGATTAGGCTTCAAATATGTATCGGATCGATCGGATATGTAATAAGAACCCTTATCACCCGCTAGAATGATAGACGAAATATCTTTGCGAGAACTCCGTATAGATTGAAAATAATTGCGTATTCGAAGCCTTGCTTCGTCATCAATTTTCAGAGTGTTATTATTCGGAGAATTCATGAAATTCCTTATATCCGCATTATTAAGGGCCATTAGCGTGATGTATTCCATGCTCGTAATATACGATTTAATATTCCTGTCTACTTGATCGATAATTTGCGATGTATAATCTTGTGATTTTGTCCTAACTGCATCTGCGGATAACTGATATGAACTGAAGCTCATAATGATAGTAGTCAATAAAATGAGACAGGAGAAAGCCACTGCTATACTCGATTGAATACGGGTAAACGTAAACCGACGCATTGTACTTCACCCTTCCAACCCGTTCTTCAATTCGCTTCTAATTTTCTCACGATACTCTGTTGATGAGAGACCCGTTCTTTTTTTGAATATTAAACTAAAATAGTGAGGATCTCGATAACCTGTTTTGTTCGCAATTTCATACGTTTTGAAATCGGAATATTTCAACAACTCCATGGCCTTCTCTATCCGGATTCGAGTGAGATATTCAATGAAAGTTTCCCCGGTATGCGATTTAAAGATTGTACCAAAATAGCTTGGACTCATTTGAAGATGCTGGCACACATCGTTTACAGATAAAGTTTCTTTTGAATAGTTGCCCATGATATAGTCTTCAGCCAAAATGACTTTATTTTTCGAGATATTGTTCCTTTTTCCTGTAATACATCCGATTAGCTGTTTACAAATTCCTTTTAGCCACAATTCGATATCGATCAATGTCTTAAATGTGAATATTTCGTCAAAAGGATTAATCGGATTTATAAATAACTCCAATCCCCCCAATTCATTAATTGTACTCATAAGCGTTATGCCGATTTTTTGAATATAAATCAAACACGTCTGCATCGGAATTCGTGCCAGCTTTAAATTTCTTATACAATCTTCAATAACGAGATCAACCTCTTCTGCTGTACCTGTTTTCAAAGCCAAAACCAGCTTTTTTTCCCAATCGTTCGAAATTTCAACAGGACTTTTATCAGATCCTTCCAGATCGGAAAGAGATATCACATTGTCTTTACCTATTAAAAAGCGATAATCTAGCGCTGAAATCGCTTTTTGATACGATACGGCGATTTCTTGCAAGGAAACGCAAGCGCTTCCAATTCCGATGGTTACTGTAAATTTCAGAAACTTCTTCACACATTGACGCGTTTCTTCTGAGAGAGCCTGAGCCAATGCATAAACGCTGTTCATATCATCGCTAGAAAGTATGGATACAATTTTGTCGTCACGGCTCCGAAATACGATGCCGCCCTTCTTCTCTCCCATGATTTCTTCGACGATATTACAGACAGCGAAGCGCATCAGTTCCTGTTCGATCACTGAGAATGAGTTGCTTCGCTCACCAAAATCATCGATATCAATGACAACCGCCATAAAGAAAGATCTAGACAGTTGAATATTAAAAAGGGCAAGTTTCTCATTCAATACTTCTTTCTTTAAAACGTTAGTGACCATCGATTCAAGAAATCGTTCTCTAAGAAGCGGAAAACTTAGATTGAGTTGACTTTTAAGCTTATTCAAATCCTCTTTCTGTCTAAATTCCTCATCCATGTCTAATTTCACTTTATTAAGTACATCCCGTAATTGACTAGAAGAAATGGGCTTCAACAAATAATCATAAACCTTTAGCTTAATTGCCTGCTGTACATATTCGAATTCATCATAACCTGTCAGCACAACGACTTTGACATAAGGATATTTATCAAAAATTTGACGTGTTAGCTCAAGTCCATCCATAAAAGGCATATATATGTCAGTCAAAACCACATCAGGTATATGCTCTTCAAATGCTTCCATGGCTTCAAGACCATTTTCAAAGCTGCCTATGAAAATGAACCCATGATCCTTCCAATGAATGAGCTCTTCAATACCTTCTCGCACTAACTCCTCATCATCGACTACAGCAATTTTGTACATAACTCCTCCAACCTATAAAATAGTAAAAGCGACTCTTATTAGGACTCATATCCAAAATAAACCATTTACTGTTTGTGTATATTGTATAATAAACTTCTAGGTTCTGGTGCAAAAATCTCCAAATCTCTTCCATGATAATAAACATTTCATTTCAAGAATTTCTTATACGATTTTATGTAAAAAAGAAACCTACATCATAACTAACCGCTCAACTGCAGTCAGATAGGATGTAGGTCTTCCAAGTGGACAAAGCTTAATCATCAATTATAATGGCGGCTGCACCAATAACAACTTCCCAAGCTGGATCACCGTTTGATCATACCAATCTGGATGCTGCCGAACATGCTCTCTACTTCGTTCATTGCCGCATTCCTCAAACACGGCCGCTTTGTCTGTCTTCTCGGTATCGACTTCGAAGCGAACCGTATGTTTCCCATTCGGGAGCTCCGGCAAGAATACATACTGATTTCGATTATGATCGTTGTGTGGTGTAAATCGATCGACAACAAAGGGTTCCCCGCCATCCACCGATACCTTCAATCTGCCAGAATCTGGCCCCCCGATATCGAATAACCCGATATGAGTTCCCTCGAACTGCACTGTAATAGCCTCTCCAGCATTGACTGCTCGCCATAGGCCGGGGAACAACCAATTGTACTCGCGCACTAAAGCACAATCATCGGGCGTCATGTAAGACCATCCTGCGGAAAAATGAGTAAGACGATCCAGTGACAGCATGGTCGCATACTCCCAAGGATTAGACGGGACCAACGGATTCTGAGGCAAGTGATGTTCCAACCTTCCCAGATGATCTCGAAGTTCGCTCATTTTCTCAAATGACCGGGTGATCGTATCCGTGTAGATCTGATGTCCTTCGGGAATTGTCGGATGGATCGAATCATGCGTAAAAATAACTGCTCCTGGATTGGACTGGTCTGCACTAGAGGTGAAAATGAGCTTTCCCTCGGACACCAGTTGACTGACCGCTACGCCCAGATGAATCGAAGGAATACCGTAATAATCGGCCACTTCCTCTTGCATGAGAGCCCCCTTCTGGTATTCCCCAGACTGAAATAGGGCCACATCCCGCTCCTTCAGCGTATAAACGAACAGAATATCGGTAAACCGGCTGCGCTTGCGGATCTGTCGGACAATTCCTTCGATCCGCGCCTTGGATTCGGGAACTCCGCCATCGTTACCAACAAATTCAACAAACACGAGATCAGGCTGATGACGCAGCACATCCATCTCCAAACGGGCGCAGCCGAGGTCCGATCCTGTCCCAGAAATGCCTGCATTCACAGAACGGATATCCGCATTGGGATATTGCTCTCGAAGCCAATCCACCGTCATGACCCTGTATCCTTCAGAACGCGTATTACTGCCGCCAAAATAGACGATTGTTACTGTATCCCCATTTTCTAACTTAGGAATGACATTAGGCAGTCCTCTTCGAGGGAATAATTCCTTCATCACGACTTCACCTGACCTCACTTATCGTTTTTGGAGCAAACCATTTTACAGCAAACACTTCATAATAAGGAGAACCATACGTTGCGCAGAAATCTATCCGGATTCTGGTTACACGTTCCGCATCCACCTTATGTTTATTCAACGTAAGATAGTTCCCACGGATGATGATTTCACTCTCGGTTCCGTCTTCTAAGGTCAAGGTCACATCATAATCTTGGATAAGTGGCTCGATAGGATCGTCGAAATGCTCCAAATCCAACTGTGAATTGAAAACAAGATGGATTTCGTCTACATGTTTGGGACTTGCAAAACAGAACTCCAACCATTCCTGTCCTTCCGTACGTTCAGAAATCCAGCCGTTCGGCAGACCATAAGGTCTAGAGAAACCGTTGACGACATTCTCGGGATTATACATATTCTGGGATGGTAACAGATCCTTGAAGCAAATGCTCTTATTGAATTTCTTCAGCCTGGACGGCTCTTCCGGCCTATAATGGAAGCTGACCGCTCCTGTCATTTTCTCTTCATTGCCGTATACGGCAAGGCTCGCCGTACCTTCCAATACGATGTAGATTTTGTCGTCAGCAGGCTTCTTGCAGCCCAAGTCTAGCGTAATCCAGTCGTCATGACCGGCTGCAATAACCAAGCGGTAATCTTTCAACGCACTGGTGGGAATATAGTTTTCCTTCCGTTCCCCGCCAAACAGCTTCACATGCAGCGTCTCCGAATGCTCGGACATATTTTTAATTTTGATCCGTACGCTTTCAGCCACGGATGTCTGAATCGGCAAGACCAAACATAACCCTTTCTCCAAGGAAATCTCTAAGGTTGGATGAAGATTGTCATAGCTGCGCTGAGACGAGGCACGAATAGTTAATCCGTCAGCGAAGTAAGGATCCAATTCCTCTTGAAGCCCTACAATCGTTTGACCGTCTCGAAGCAGCAGCGCCTGCAGCTCCCCCATATGAGCTTCGAGGATGGCCGCGGGGTCTACCTCATATTTCAAGCATAACGAAGCAGCCGTTCCAACCGCCTGCCCCATACAACCGCAGGTTGCCATGACCCTGGTAGATCCGAAAGCCACATGGGTAGCACTGATATTGCGACCAGCGAACATGAGATTAGGAATATTTCGTGAATATAAACTGCGGAAAGGGATATTGTACAATCCAGGCACGAAATTCCATGCTGTAGCCGGCCCCTCATCGTAGATGCCCTTATTCGCATGTAAATCCATATACCATCCTCCGACGGATACAGCATCTTCGAAATGCGGCTTTGCTGTAAGATCGTTCTGAGACAACATGTGATCCCCAATAAACCGCCTCGACTCCCGCTTTCCCGGAATCGGGCATACATAATCCAAAATGAGATTGTCTACATCATCAAATTCGCCGCTATTTTTGATATAATCCCAAATCCCGTACACCAATTTTCGCAGTTCCAATGCGATGTCTTCATTATTCTTGATAATATCCAGATGTCCGCCGTATTCCAGCCACCACAATCCGCCAAGCCCGTTGATTTTTCTTGGAAAAGCCCGATGGTTTAAGCCTTTTCTGATACTATCGAAAAAGGGCAACTTCGTAATATCATACGCAAAGCCAGGCCTTTTGTATGGAACGGAATAGTCTACGTCACGGGCTTGAAACAGGATCGTATCGCCCATGGTGTAATGGTCCGCCACTTCAGGAGCCAATTCTTCCTTGTATTCATGCTTCGCTTCTCTCCCCCATCGGAAGTGGGCACCTGCTTGATATCCGACAACGCCATCTCCTGAGCAATCGATGTAAGTCCGGCTTTCAAAACGAAATTTTCTTTCGGAAGCCAATTGAAGGCCCTCCACCCATTTAATTCTGCCGTTCTCCATGCCCGTTTCATGCACGCATGTATTCAGAAATAGAGAAATGTTAGGCTCATCATAGACCATATCCAACAAGACTGTATCCGAAAGCGAAAGCATAAGCTTCTTGTTGTATAACGGATTATAGTGAAAAATCTTCAGCTTGAGTTCTTCCACCAACCCGCCCTCACGTGCATAATAGGATGGACTGTTTCCGAGATATGCCGATCCGTTGATATGAACCCTGACCTCACTGCTCGCATTTCCCCCAAGAACCGGTCGATCATTAATAAGTGAAACCTGCAGCCCTTGGCGTGCGGCAGCAATGGCAGCGCATATCCCAGCAATACCTCCGCCTACGACGGTTACATCTGCTTTAATAAGCTCCATTTTGATAACCTCCATGATTAGATCCTTCTATCATGGTAATCCTTTTGATTCCTTTTTTTTTACATGATTTCGCGAAAAAATCATACATTTTTTGCAACCTTATTTGGATGCATACCGTGTCATTTTTATCCGATATTGCTTAGGCGTATCGCCCGTATATTCTTTAAATAATTTGCAAAAGTAACCTTCATTGACAATTCCCACTTCCTCACACAATTCCAATAAAGAGTAATCCTGAACATTTAACAGCTCGAGAGCCAATTGAATTTTTTTACGGTTAATGTAGCTGATCACGCCTTCGTTCATTGTTTTTTTGAATAAGCTGCTAAAGTACGAAGGTGCTAAATTCACTTCCTCGGCAATAGTCTCCAACGTTAATCGCTGTTTGAGGTTCTTCTCTATAAACTGCATAGCACGCATGATTTCTGCACGATGTACAAGTTGGCCAGCGTGTACATATTCGAATGTGAAGTCACCAATATAGGCAAGCTGCTCCCGAAAAGCCATAAATTCTATGGGAAACTCTGCTACTTCCATGGTCAACTTGTTCCCCGATTTAAACTTCACAGTAATGTCTCTGTACAAGTCTCGCAGCATGGGTGCCATGATAGACTTATGGATTTTATGGTCCGTAACAAATTGGTTCAAATCAGCAAATTCTTTCTCCAGCTCTTCTTTGGAAACCTTTCTTTTCACCCAAGCAAGAAAATCAGCTAGTTTCTGCTGAAAGTCCTCTTTTCTGTCATTATGGTACTGGAACCGATGTACGGGTGTTTTTACTACTTTCTCGGTATGATAATAG
This sequence comes from Paenibacillus sp. GCM10027629, assembly GCF_042676425.1. Classification (NCBI taxonomy): domain Bacteria; kingdom Bacillati; phylum Bacillota; class Bacilli; order Caryophanales; family Paenibacillaceae; genus Paenibacillus; species Paenibacillus sp. GCM10027629. The sequence continues at coordinate 99,532 of NZ_JBHTGZ010000012.1, forward strand.
AAATCGTCACTCACATTTTTAGCTTCCGTGTATGCTTCTTTGATGGATTCCCAGCCTCGGTGCGGACCTCCAAAAGCGACGGATACCCTTTGATTCAAATATTGATGCAAATGAGAGATGATCTGGCCTCCCAATGACTGGCAAGCATATTCCGTTTCCATATCACTGCGATTATTTTCCCAGGAAAGAAAGCCTATAAAACGATTATCGGATAGCTCCGCAGCTACACCTCTGCCACCATTCATCACCGTTTCTTCGATGATATTCGTCATCGCATATTTCAAGATGTTTTGATCAGCTGCTGCGTATTCGTTTCGGAAACTTTCATACAGATTCATTTCAACAATGAAGCAGCAATAGTTGGCTTGAAAGAAATGGAACTGCATGCGATTGGCAAAATCCGATGCCCGATGAGAAGGAATTTCGCCTCTGATCAGCTCGTTAAAAAATTGCTTGCGGACTCTATATTTATTTTCAAGAACGGATACGTTTAACGATTGAAATTCCGCTTCTTTTTTCTTAACCTCATTTAAAATCCCGGCTGCCTTATCTAAAGCTCGATCCAAATCCGCTTCCCTGAGCGGAACCTTAACAATGTACTCCAATACGTTGGCTTGAATAGCTCTCTGGGCGTATTCAAAGGATGAATAGGCGGTCAAAAGAATGTATTGGATATGGGGAAGCTCTGGCTTTAACTGCTCAATCATGGAAATCCCATCCATTCGCGGCATAACGATATCAGATATCACGATATCCGGCTTAAGCTTTACGATCTCCTCGATCCCATCCAGCCCATTATTCGCTTTTCCCACTAAAAGAAATCGCCTATCCCTAAGGGAGAGCTCGTTAAAAAACAATTCCAATCTCTGAATGATTAGATCCTCATCGTCAACTATGAAGCAGGTGTAGTTTCTCACTATCATGCATCTCCTTTATACAAGCCTGCTGGGAATAAAGCGCGAACACGGGTTATTTCCTTAGGTATACTTATAATTTGGAGCCCGAACTGTTCTCCGTAGTGAAGTCTTATTCGGCCATGAATATTATTTAATCCGATTCTTTTCCTTTTCACTTCCACATTACTCGGTTCTGAATTTAAAATATGTTTTATTTTATCCGTTGGAATTCCCTCGCCTTGATCAACGACTTCGATGATGACGATGCCGCCCTCCCTGTACGCATGAATTGTAATAGGGCCTTCGATCCCCCCTCCGTTATAACCATGGAAGATACTATTCTCCACAAGGGGCTGCAGCAGCATTCGAAAAACCGGAAAATCTAGTAACCCTGCTTCGATATTCTCAATCAATTGGAAGTTTCGGTTATAGCGGATGTTCTGGATCTCGATATAGTCCGATACATTTCGCAATTCCTGATGTAGTGAAACCTTCTCCGAAGCGTCATCAATCCCGTATTCCAATAATGAAATAAGAGACCCGATCACCACATCTACTTTCTCTATTTGTCCGAGGCGTATAACATTGCTGATCGAACCAAGCGTGTTATACAGAAAATGAGGATTTATTTGAGACTGCAGCACTTGGATTTCCAGCTTCCGCTCAAGTTCATTATGAAGCTCCACTCGCCGAATCAGTTCCACAATTTGCTGCAGCATACGATCGAAGGCTCGAGAAAGATCACCAAACTCATCGTTTCGGTTAATTGTTATTGTAGTTGTCAGGAAGCCTTGCTCCACCCGCTTCATTTTTGTTTTGAGCGCATAGAGTGGGTTCCTTATGTATTTGGCAATAAAAAAAGAAATGAACAAACTTAAGAGAAGACCTGCAGCTAGAAGCTCGAAATAATAGGTTTCCAATCTGGACAAAGCAGCTTTCAAGCGTGATTCATCGTTGATCGAGATGATGGTCCAGTTGAATTTCTCCATCGGTTTTTTCAGAAGGGTGACCGGAATGCCATCCTTGGTATGCAGTTGAAAGCTTGTATCTGTCGTATCTAGAATTTGTTCCGCTGACGTTTCCCCGATTGAAAACGTATGATCTTGATTATTCAGTGGTCCTTTATTTTCAGAAAATCCGGCAATGATTTCACCCGATGCGGTGATTAGAGCCAGATTCATTTGTTCTTGTTTATTAATCTTGAACAAGGTTTCTTCCATGGCATTTAGATCCAAATCTACCGCAATGGCCATAGGAAACGGAGCGCCGTTCAGATATCGAACCATCGTAACTGTCCAGCCGGAATACTTAGATTTGTAAGGATCACTGACAAAGGTAGTCCTTTTGTTCTTGTCAGCCGCTTCAAACAAAGGTTCTCTTTCCGATAAAGGTTCATCGAATATTCGAGTAGGTGTACTTCCGCCTAGAATGGATAAATCGCTTTTGATCAAATAAATATTACTGACGTAATTACTGTTGAGTTCATAGAGCTCTCTTAATTGCTTTTTAATCACTTCTGGATTGTCAATGTTGGCTTTCACCGATGTTTCGACCGAGAACAGGATCGTCTGGAAGGAGGAGAAATTAACCGTAAAATACTGATCAACCTTGTCAAGTATTTGGTTGGTGTAAAAAATATCATTGGTTCTTATTTCCTTTTGGACATAGCGATACGACAATTGGCTGATCAAGACGATGCAGCTTAACACAAACGCAAACACGATAAAAAATAATTTTAAAGGCAAGCTGATTCTTCTTCGCATCCATCATCTTCCTTTTAATTCCGTATTAAACTAAGAATAGCATATAACAATAAAGAGAGGGGCTATAATAGCCACTCTCTTCGCTTATTTTACTTGATGATGCCGGCTTCTTTAAATTGCTTGATTGCTGTTTCCTTATATTTCTGCATGTCAAACTTGGTATCCAACGTTTGGAGGAAATTGTCCCAGTTGGAAAGAGGTTCTTTGCCCGTCATAAATTTGACTAAGCTTTCATTAATGAAACGTGTGCGGTCAGCTGCCAAGGTATCGCTGGGGTCTGCGGTCAATAAATTCCCGGGCAACGTTGGCCCCACATATTGCTGATTATTCGTGAAGGCTTCTGTTGTCTTAGGATTTTGGAAGCTGAAGTACTCCGCATCATCACCACGGCGAGGCATTCTATAATGATCGACCCATAGGTACTTTTCTTTCATTTCTTTCGATAATTCGGAGGTTTTATTTTTGATCTTGCCGTCTACCACATCCCAATGAATCCCTTTAATTCCGTATGCAAAATTCGGATAGGCTTCTTTGTCCGTAAAGAGATAATTCAGCATGGACAAGATCCGAATGATTTTGTCCTTATCCGCTTTCGCGGAAATGGCCCATGAATTGCCTTGGAACGATTTTCTCTCCACGATTTGATCGCCGTAAGGCCCTTTCATTGGAGGAATGACGATCCATTCCGGCACCTCTCCACTGATCTCTTTCATTTTCTGCTGATAATCCGGTTCCAGCCTACGGGCATCTCTTATCATGAAGCCAACTTTACCCTTAAATAACTTTTGGTCCAACAAATCAGGCGTATTCATCGTCACCCAGTCGGGGTCTACCACATTGGCTTCCATCATTTTATGAATGTAAGCAAGCGCCTCTTTCATTTTGGGATCGATAAATAGGAATATCGGTTGATTATCTTTCACTTCAATGGCCGAAGGAGGATTGACACCAAACATCCACATCAAGCTATCGAACCCGTAGGTTTGCAGATTACCTTCTTTATTCATACCGCCGATGAATCCGTACGTATCGTTCTTGCCATTACCGTCTGGGTCTTTCTCTGTAAAGGCTTTCATAACTTCAAACAGCTCATCAGGTGTCGTTGGCACTTCCATATTCAGCTTTTTCAGCCAATCATTGCGGATGAAGAAGCTTCGACTAATACCATTTACATTATCATAACCTGGAACTCCAATGGTTTTTCCTTGATAGGACATCGCCTCCCAGGAATCGGTGCTAAAACGTTTCTGCAATTCAGGAAATTGATCCAGATACGGTGTCAAATCCGCGAGTACGCCTTGGTCATAATATTGCGCGAGATCAGCCCGACTCTTCAAAAAGATCAGATCTGGAATATCCCCGCCTGCAATGAGCGTATTCAGTTTGGTTGTTGCTTGCCCAGCTTGAGGAATCATCATATCCAAGTCGATGTCCAATGCTTTTTCTAACATTTGGCGTTGAATATCTTCTTCACGTGGAGGTATCGGAGCGGCAGCATTGAAAGTACCTTGGTTAAACATCGTGATTTTCATTTTGTTCGCAGACTTACTTGCCTCGGATTGAGGACTGTTCGAAGCTGTCGGTTTAACTTCTTCTTGGTCCCCGCATCCTGACAATAGCGTTCCCAGCCCAACAATAGCAGTCAGAACAAGTAATGAAATCTTTTTACGTTGCATATTGACCTCTCCTTTAGCTTGTATATATATTATCACGGTGTCCCGTAACAACCTAGATAAGAATTGCCTTTTAACCTTTAATCGAGCCCAAGAGCACACCCTTCGTAAAATGCTTCTGCATGAAGGGATAAACGATCAAAATCGGAACCGTCGTCACGACGACAGCGGCCATTTGCACAGCGAACTTGCTAACCGCCCCGGAATTGGCCATCGAATCCGCGCTTTGTGTTGCGACGTTAAGCAGAATGTTGCGCAAGACAACTTGAAGCGGCATTAGGCTCGAATCATTTAAGTACACAATCGCATCAAAATAACTGTTCCAATGGCCTACTGCGTAAAATAAGGAAATGGTGGCAAGGACGGGCAAGGAAAGGGGTAAAATGATTCTCCATAGCGACTGAAGTTCACTTGCGCCGTCGACCCTCGACGATTCCTCGATTTCAGCAGGCAATTGCTCGAAAAAGCCTTTAATGATCACCAGATTAAATGCACTAATCAGATGCGGAATAATCAATACCCAAGGACTATTTAGAAGTCCCATCGAGCGGACTAACAAATAAGTCGGAATTAACCCCCCACTGAACATCATGGTAAACACTATGAATATTAGAAACGGACTGCGTCCCGGCAAATATTTTTTGGATAACGGGTACGCCGCGAGTACTGTAAAAAGCACATTTAACGCAGTACCTACAATCGTTCGAAACAACGTAATTTTATACGCCTGCCCTATCCCATGAGAAATGAATACTTCTTTATAGGCTGCAAAGGTAAAGGATTCTGGTAGAATAACAATCCCTCTTCTTAACACTTCTGATTCTGGTGTTACCGAAACAGCAACCACATATAGAAAGGGAAGTAAGCAGAGCAGTGATAGTAGAATAAGAATCGTATAAACGGCTGCTTGCCATACCTTTTCCCCGATCGTCAGCTTAATCATATCTCATACCACCTCACCAAATTTGCCCATCGAATTTTTTGGCAATCTTATTCGCAGCTAACACTAAAATAAATCCGATGACAGCTTTAAACAACCCCACAGCAGTAGCCAAGCCAATCTTAAGACGCTCCAACCCTTCACGGTATACCCATGTGTCGATAATATCGATCTTCTCCTGGTTAAAACTGTTGGCAAACATGAAGATTTGGTCAAAACCAGCGTCCAGGATGTGGCTCAATTTAAGAATCAGCATCAAAATAATGACGCCTCGAATGCCAGGTAATGTGACATGCCATAGCTGTCTCCATTTGGAAGCGCCATCCATTCTAGCCGCTTCATATAAGCTTGGATCAATCCCTGCTAATGCGGCAAGGTACAGTATCGCACCCCATCCAATGTCCTTCCATATTTCAGATGAGATGACCAGCAGTCTTCCCCAAGCAGGTTCCGTTAAGAAGGAGATGGGTTGAACACCATTTTCCTTCAAAATCATATTAAAAAGGCCATCACCTGGGGCTAATAATGCCACCATCAGTCCATAAACGATGACCCATGACAGAAAATGGGGCAAATACGTGATCGTTTGTACGATTTTCTTGAACCATTGGGTATAAACTTCATTGAGAAGCAAAGCGAGTACGATGGGTGCGGAGAAACCGAACAATAGCTTATACAGCGATATGATGATCGTATTTCTCATGATGTCCCAGAAATAAACGCCGTTAATAAAATCCGTAAAATTTTTCAACCCCACCCATGGGCTATCCCACAAGCCCAACGCCAGGTTATAGTTTTTAAAAGCAATGATGATTCCCGCCATAGGAATGTATTTGAATATGGCAAAGTAAAGTAATGCCGGGAACAAAAGAATATACATCACTTTATACTTTTGTATCGTTCTTATCCATGAATTCCGCTTTTGGGAGCGGGGAATGGCGTCCGCTGCCAATTTCGCTTGCATATCCTCACCTCGTCTCTATTTATAGTTGTATAATAGCACCCCCGTATTGGATAAATTTCTGTGATTTCAAGAATTTCTTATAAGATATTAAGTAAGTACAGCCTTCGATAATTCCAATACATTAGGCATGAAAAATCGGACAGCGTGAGCACAACCGTTTCTAGATGCCGAGGCAAGACAGCAAATTGGGCCTGTGTGCAGCGAATAAGATGATCGTTTTCCAGTTAATGACATGATCTGTATCGTCATATATAATAGATTGATAGTCAAAATGAATGGAGGAGGAATATCCTTGGACTCTACCTTGCAAATGTTAAAAGCCCTAACCGACGCCAACGGCGTACCAGGTCACGAAGACGAAGTGCGCGACGTTATGCGGGAGCACATTGCCCCATACGCTGACGAAGTGACGGTTGATCATCTCGGCAGCTTGATCGCCAAAAAAACAGGCACAGCCCCGGACGGGCCTAAAATTATGATAGCCGGACATTTAGATGAAATCGGTTTCATGGTGACGCGGATCGACGACAAAGGCTTCCTATACTTTCAAGCGCTCGGCGGCTGGTGGGAGCAAGTGATGCAAGCGCAGCGGGTGACCATCATGACGCACAAGGGGAACATTCCCGGCGTGATCGGCTCGAAACCGCCGCATATTTTATCGCCGGAAGCCCGCAAAAATCCAGTTGACAAAAAAGAGATGTTCATCGATATCGGCGCGGAAAGCAAAGAGCAAGCTACGGAGTTCGGCGTTCGCCCGGGCGACTCCATCGTACCGGTTTGCGAATTTACTGTGATGAAAAATGAAAAACTGCTGATGGCCAAAGCATGGGATAACCGCATCGGCTGTGCCATCGCGATCGATGTGCTGAAGCAATTGGAAAACGTCGAGCATCCGAATACCGTTTATGGTGTCGGCACTGTTCAAGAGGAAGTCGGCTTACGCGGAGCGAAAACGGCCACAAATATCATTCAACCTGATATCGGTTTCTCGGTTGACGTAGCGACCGCCGGCGATACGCCAGGTGTGAGCGAGAAGGATGCCTTGGGCAAACTGGGCAAAGGACCGCAAATTCTCATTTTTGACGGATCGATGATCTCGCATCGCCGTCTACGAAACTTCGTTACCGACACAGCGGATGAGCTCGGCATTCCTTATCAATTCGACTATACCGCAGGAGGCGGCACCGATGCGGGCGCCATTCACGTGACAGCCGGCGGCGTACCGTCGCTTGCGATTTGTATTCCAACGCGATATATTCACTCGCATGCGGCGATTCTCCACCGCGAGGATTTCGAAAATGCCGTGAAGCTAATCAGCGAAGTAATCAAACGATTGGATAAAAACAAAGTGAAGGAACTTACATTCGGCCAAGGGTAAGGAGCGACTACGCGCCGTCTTCCCTATTTGGTGCCACGTGTGATCGAAGAATTGAACTATCGTACTCCTTCGTAATATGAGGTCAGCCAGTTTTCTGGTTGACCACTTTTATTTTTGTGGTGTATTTGTCAGTAGGCGGGTCAGATCGATCCCTTGGGTGTCTATAACCCGTCGATCTAGGAGAGGGAGAGTATTTTCATGAATCCAGAGATCGGTCTGGAATTCAGTTTCTAGAGGAAAAGGGGCTTCCCTCGATGAAAGAAAAATGAAGAAAGCAACTCCAGTTGAAGGTCCTGTCGAGGTACATCATTGCTTAAGCTGGGTCAGATACACGCAGCACATATATTACTGGGTCAGCACATTCGATCGCCAGTATTGTCCAAACTCTTCATTACAAATTTTCCGCTTGTAAGGAATAAATTAGGCTGCTCATAACAACACCTCCTTACTCAAAGGAATTGCCATTTAAAAGCCCACATTCTAATGAATGCGGGCTTTTAAATGGCTTATCTGCATCTTTACTGGCTGCTGAATTTCAACTCGTAATTTTGCGAAGGGAAATTAAAGGTGTAAGACTTTTCCTCTTCATTGCCATGAGTAATTTGATTTTTCTGTTCGTAATCTGCAACTATTTTAGCTGCTACAACTTTATTTATACCTAACTCTCCCCCTGTCTTTTGCATTAGTTCATCAACAGCCGCATTCGTGGATTTCGCTTTAAATGTTACTGGAAGTGGTGCTTGAGTTAAGGTGAGATTGATAACTCTGTGGTTTCTACCGACGGGGTAGGAACCGTCTTTGTTATGAATATTTATTGCTGGTAAAGAGAACGTTTCATCCAATATAACGATTGGAACTGTAGCAACTCGAACGACCTTCGCATCCAATATTGGCTCGGCGTCCGGGAACGTTACTTTTTTACTGAAATACCCGTTATTATTTATTCCAACTTTTTCTCCCTTTATTACATCATCTGCTTGAACAACATCATGGACAGTGAGAAATAATTCGCCTGGAATGACCTGTCCGTCGAAACCTTGTGTCTTGAAAACAATTGTTTTCTCCTTTATAGGGTTGCCTGCAAGAGTTTGTGCGGCAGTATCAAGTGCTGGGCCACGTTTCGAAGGTGGTAAGGTTTGTACCGCTGCTTGTGCTCTTGATTTTGCGTTCTCCACTTGTGCTTGTTCTACCTCTGTTTCAGCTTTTGTGGCTTGCGCCTGGGCGATTCTCTGATCTGCAACAGGATCAGTTGTGGAAGAACGAGAAGGTGTCGTTACAGGTGCGGTTGCTGATAAGTTTTCACCATATTTATTTTGTATTTCTTTTGCTTTAGCAGCTGCTTCTTGTATTTCAATTGAATTGGTTGATAACTGCTTGAGCAGATCAGCTACCTCGGTTCTTCCAGACATGTCACGGAATATGTTTGGTGTTGCTAATGCAGTTAACGCAGAAGCGAGTCCGGTAGGATCTGGTGCAGATGGAGGACTGACGATGTTTATCATACTGGCAGGGAAGCTTGTAGGCGAAAGATTCATAGACTGTGGTTGAGGTGTAACGGTCTGCGTAGGTGCGATTTCCGGAGCAAGATGTGGAATAGGGGATTGCTGCCAATCCCAGAAACGGGTATTATCGATTTCTTCTGATGCATTACAGTGGCCAAGTTTCGCCTCACCAAAAACGCCACGTGTCGGAAGGGTCACCAATCGCTCATCTGGCTTAGGATCTGGAGCGGTACCTTTATTCATTGCTTCTTCAATGGATTCGATCCATTCATGATCTGTTAATGGATATGCGATGAAGTTACCCAAATAACCTATTGGACGATTCTCTATCTTTTCAAATAATGTCGCTGAAGAGTCATTGGATATCTTGATGTTATCAAGCATTACAGCACGTTCATCAGGAGTACTAGCAATTGATAAGATACGATTATAGTAGTCCTGCTTATCAACCAAGTGGTCGAGAAGTTCGGCTCTTTTTACGTAATCTTCGACATCCGGTTGCACCGGAGGGGTAACTGGGGGACGCAAAATAGGTAAATACAGAGTGGTTGTAGCACTAGGTCTAAAAATTTTGTCACCAGACCAATCTACAAGCATTTCTTTTACGCCGTCATTCGTGTATCCGAAAATTAAAACTTTTTGGATCGATAAGTCCGAATTTGGTGTAGAGAGTTGCAGGCCAAAAGCAAAGATATCATCCCATTTTACCGTGTCCTGGCCCGGAACGACAAAAAAGGTATTATCATATTCACTATAATGAAATTGACCATATTGACCTAACCGTGTATTAGACGGGTCATCTTTATCAAAAGCATGCGTTGTGTTTTTCAATTCAGTCAACCCGGATTTCGCATCCTTATATATAACTCCGTATAATGTCGCATTAGGATCGAAATTCCCACCGGTTTGCATATGAATATCAAATAATACAAACTCCGTCTTTCCTCGATCGGGATCTTTAATATTTAAGAATTTTTTTACGCTTTCGATTTTATTCTGATGAACAATTCTTTGAAGTGCGTTAAAGCCTTCTTTATATTGTGGATCAAGAAGAGCTGGTTCTAATACGGGACGAAGTCTCAGTAAACTTTCAGCATGTTTTGCATTTAGTCGTAAATCTGGCCCATCTGAACCAACGACCTCTTGGTTTAGGCAGCTCTTCCATTTGTCATCCATCTTTACTAAAGCAACTGGACGGCGTCGAACAAGTTCAATTGCAACCCTGTAATGCCGCAACACTTCATAATAAAGGATTGTAAGGGTATGACTATGATTGTAGTTGACAAAAGTTCGTGTTTCTACTTTTTCAGTTTCTGTTTGCGTAGATTGCACGACGATGGTACTGTGGAGTTCCCTTGTGGAAGCGCTCTTTTGAGATACGATGTCTCCGACTTTTTGAGCAGTATCCGCAGCGATATCTCGATTTCCGCTAGAAGTTGAATAAGCACCACCAACAGCACCGGAAGCACCGAATCCTCCCGTCCCGTAAGAAGCAGCTACCCCACCCATTATGCTACCGCCTCGCTGCCATTCTTCTAAGGACGCTTCAACAGTTTCTGATATGGCACGGTCTCTTCGTTGCTCGTGGACTAGAGACTCATCAACCGTCGTTGTTTCGCTCCGCTGAGCGGAATCCTGACGTACCCAATCAATAATAGCTAGATTAATGGATTCACCTGGTGCGAGCGGTAAACTATAAAGGATTTGACCGAGAGAATGCCCAAGCGGATGCCAGGCAAGGCGATATTCATAAACTACGCCGAACTTAACCTTTGATGCATAATCAGTATTTATCTTGGGCTTAATATCGGTGAACCCAACAAGCTGAGAGAAGTAAAACTCTTGCATAGCAAGATTACTAGGAAATAGGTTTTCGCAACCGTTCTCACCTAACAAAGTCTTAGGATTTGCTGCAAAAGAAGATGGCGAAAGTCGCCAGTCAGGTAGTCCCGGATTTTGCATCGACAATATCCCCATGTTTTTGAGCACTGAGGGCAATGCGTGATTTCCTATAACTAGCCTCACTACAATTGTTTCCGTGGTAAAGCGTCCTTGCTCGAGCGCATCGAACCTGTTCTCAGGTTGATCTAAGGGATACAGCCAAATTCCTATCTTTCGCTTGGCCATCGGATCAGTTTTTCGGAGTTCAATCGCCTCAATGACAAGTTCATAAATATAGGCTGGTAAATTTAATAGATCGAACGATAAGTATCCCATATAATCTGTAGATAATACGCCTAGCGAATGTGCCCATGTAATTCCATGTTCACTATTTTCAATAATCGCATACCCCAAAGCGTTTGCTGCCTCAATAATAGATTCTTGAACGAGTTGTTCCAATTTATCAGTGGTAATTTCACTTAGTGGAGTGCCCGATTTTTCCCGAACACTCTCCAAGCCCTTTGTAACAAGACTCCTTGCCTTCTCTTGCACTTGCGCGAAAAGATTCCGCATGTCTAGGGAGAATAGCTTCGATAATGCAGTAAGCAATACTTCTTCAACTCTATCACGACAGTTTGTGTCACCTGCACAAATTGCATCTGAATGTTGTAAAGCGACTCGGATAGGCTCAAGCAAACGATTATCAATTAAAACTGGTGGATCGTATGGGACTCCAACCTCAGCGTAGACTAACTGATTGGGAAGTGGATTACCGTTCTTGTTATCCTGTGCGAATAAGCTTAAACGAGATGGGCGAATAGTTTCTCCGTTTTTGTATGTCAATGTATTTCCTCCTAATTAGTAGAATCGTGGGCAACACTATTAAACACAAGTGTTAAAAAATGATCCCCGGTAGAAATCGCTCAGCAAATACAACCCGCCGTCTTGCTTTCGACCGGTGTCTGGACATGTGCTGGAATTGGACCGACGAAGATCCTTGCTAAAATGGTAACCGATAATTTTGCTAAAAAGCATCCCGACGGTATCTTCACGCACTCATACGATAATATCGAAACCGCTCTTTGGCCCCTCCCCATCAGTAACATGTTTATGGTGGCAGCGCATTTTTATGCGTATGGGCTATATACAATTGGCAATCCTGCCAGGTTAGAATTGCCGGAATTGATGACCACATGCGATTGCGCATGGGGCGTCAAAGTAACATTAAAGCAACTTATTACTGGCAGACAACGCGCGGTATCGATCCTAGTCCAGTAGGTCGACCACTCTTTCAACATAAAGGTCTTCAACAGTTTTGACTACGAAGAAAAGTAGTGTTTTCTCTGATTAATGGCGATTATTCGTTCTTCAAAAACTGTACGGTAGATAAAGAATTTTTTTTCAACTTACATCGAAATTGCAGTACCATCAATAACTAGTTATGGATGGTATTTCTATTATTTTTAACAGTTTTCCAGAATTTGCACTCGATGCTCTAAAGAATCAAGTTAGTTGCACTACATCGTCATGCTTACAAAAGCAGATCATTGTATGTATGTCAAAAGGAGCTGCCGGTGAACTGCACCCCAATTGTTAGACACAGTCTAACAATTGGAGGTGTAGTTTTTTTGGCTAAATACTCAACTGAAGAGAAATTAGAAGCTGTCCTGGCTTATCTAGAAGGTAAAGCGTCGTATAAAACAATTGCTGAAGAACGTAATATGAGCACTGCGCCACTAAAAAGATGGGTATTACGTTATCAAAAACATGGAGAGGAAGGAATTACCTTTTGGTATACAAATCACGAGATTCAATTTAAAATAGATGTACTCAATTATATGAACGAATTTGGGGCATCCATCAATGAGACCGCCGCTCGATTTCACCTACTTAACGAATCAATGAAAAATTGATAATGATATTTTATGTTTATACATGATATTTCTTTGGTTTTATAGTAACAAATAAGATCATCTGCACTAGAGCAGACGATCTTATTTGTTAAGCTACTTCCTAGTTTAATTAGAGGGTTCAAAATAATCTACATTAATTATTAAGGTTGTTGAGGATTAAGTTGGTTCATCAATCGATACACAATGACTGCCACTTCTGCTCTTGTCGTAGTAGCATTCGGGCTTATCAAACCTTCTCCTCTGCCTGTAATAATTCCCTCCTGGACTAGTGCCGCCACAGCATCTACCGCATAACCTGCAATGTCAGATGCGTCAGCAAAGCTGTTCAGATCAGATGCCGAGCCATTAGGTTCCCATTTACCGCCAACCTGTAGTGCTCTTACTACTAGCACCATCATGTCCTGCCTAGAGATTTCCTCTTTCGGATTGAACATCCCTTCTCCAGTTCCCTTCGCGATTCCCAGTACTTTCACAATGCCGAGCGCTTCATAGTAGTAATCGCTTTGATCCACATCCTGGAAGTTTTCGCTGATTTCAGCTTTTAAGCCTAGTGCTCTTACTAGCAACGTCACGAAGTCAGCCCTTGTTATCTTTTTACCAGGTTCAAACGTAGTTGCCGAAGTGCCTTTTATAATACCTTGATTGGCCAATGTCTCAATAGCTAACTTAGCCCATGCATGATTGTCGATATCCACAAAGATCGGAGTGCTCGTTTCCGGATCTGGAGATGTAACACCGCCAGATTCTTTTTCGTATCCCGTAACTTCAACCACTGTTGTTTTCCCTTGATAGCTTACCGTTACTTTGGCACTTCCCGTATCGACCACTTTTACGACTCCATTCGCACTTACCGTAATCACGGTTGGGTCCGACGATGTATATGACGCTTTATCGGTTACGATCGTCCGGGTTCCGTCGCTATATTCTGCCGTGACCTCTAAAGCTTGAGTCTGGCCTACTTCCAGTGAATAAGCTTTGGAATCAGTGTTGATTCCCTTTAAAACGACTCCATTTCCTGAGTTTCCTGGGTTTGGGTTACCCGAACTACCGGAATTTACATATACCTCGTACACAGCCTTGTGTCCGCCGTCAGCTGTCATTGCCGTAATTTTAGCTCTTCCTGCGGATACTGCTGTTACCGTTACGCTTGTCGTTCCACTTACCGCATCATACACTGCACTTGAAATAGTCACTACGCTTCCTTCCACCGCATAGGTCACCGTTTTATCCGTTGCGTCGGCCGGACTTACCACTGCAGTTAAGCTATCCGTTGCGCCAATATTCAGTACAGCGGACGTTTTGTTCAGAGTAACTCCAGTAGCAGACACTTGAACTTCGTTAACCGTAACATTGTAGTAGTCTTTGTATTGGCCATCTGCGGTTTCTACTGTAACCGTTGCAGTACCTGCAGACAGCGCCTTCACCGTTGCGCTTGTCGCTCCGTCAGCGCCCAAGATCACATCGGCCAATTCAACCACGTGGTCATTGTCTACCGTGAAAGTTACTTTCTTATTGCTTGCATTAGTCGGCGTTATTGTTGCCACCAAACTATCGGTAGCCCCTACACTTAGCGAAGCAGCTTTCTTATTCAGAGTAACACCGGTAGCAGGCACTGTTGCCGCAAGTACCGTCACTTCATATTCGGCAGTCTGTCCGCCTGCCATTGTAGCTATAACTTTCGCGTTACCCGGAGATACGGCGCTTACCGTTACGCTTGTCGTTCCGCTTACCTCATCGTACACGGCACTTGAAACGGTCACTGCACTTCCTTCTAACGTAAAGGTTACGGTTTTATCGGTTGCATCAGCCGAACTGACCGTTGCGATCAATTCATCCGTATTTCCGACGATCAAAGTCGAAGAGGATTTATTGAGAGAAACTCCTTCTACAGGTACTTGAACGTCGTTAACCGTAACATTGTAGTAGTCTTTGTATTGGCCATCTGCGGTTTCTACTGTAACCGTTGCAGTACCTGCAGACAGCGCCTTCACCGTTGCGCTTGTCGCTCCGTCAGCGCCCAAGATCACATCGGCCAATTTAACCACGTTGTCATGGTCTACCGTGAATGTTACTGTCTTATTGCTTGCATTAGTCGGCGTTACTGTTGCCACCAAACTATCGGTAGCCCCTACACTTAGCGAAGCGGCAGTTTTATTCAGAGAAACTCCATCAACTGCTACTTTGGGAATCGTTGTTACCGACAGCACAGTCACGCTGATGCTTGTTGTCAAAGGTACGTTGTTCGGATTCGTCACACCTTCTGGCAGTGTTACGATTCCACTTACAGCGAAGATCTGCTCCGTCTGTACAGCCGGATCATAGCTTGATGCGTCAACATCCCATGTCACATCAGCGTTCATGCTTGCAAGATCCGTTACCAATTCTACGGTTGCAGGCAATCCAAGATCCGCTGCTGTCTTCGCCGTTCCGTTCACTACCCCTGTAATCGCTGCAGGCGCTGGTATACTCTGCAACTTCATACCTAGCCCGATATTCATCAATTGCGTGACTTGAGCCTGAGTCAACGGACCGTTAAATATGCGAACGTCGTCTAGCAGTCCAGTGTAGGATTCTCCGTAGTCAGCGGATCCCAACATGATTTTACTCGTTACGCTCGGAAGCGGCCCGAGATTCGTTGCATCGCTTGCCACCAGTACACCGTCTACATAGATCTTCATCCCAGTCTTCTGACTGTAGGAAGCTACATAATGATGCCATTGGTTATTGCTGTAGGTCCATGGGAACGACACCGATTTATGACTAGATGATCCATTGGGCCAATAGGCTACTTGAGCTGTACCCTTGTCTGTCAACTGTAGTGCTGTGAAACGATTATCTTGACGGAAAATGCTAGAGTAGCCGTTTGCTGGCTTAGATGTTTTGAACCACAACGACACGGTCTCGTCACCCGTTTGGTTCAACGTTGCGGAAGGGTTGACCTCGACCCTTGCCTTTGATGAACCACCGCTGAATTCAAGCGCTCCGTCGATCTTGCCTGAATTGTTCCAAGTTGGATTGTTAATCAAAGTTCCGTTGTTGCCTTTGCCTGAAGAATCGACAGCGGTTGTACCGGAGCCTTCATTGAACTTCCAATGGGCTACTAGTTCAGTAGGCTTAGCCGTTACGCTAATGCTTGTTGTTAATGACACGTTGCTCGTATTCTTCACAAATTCTGGAAGTGTTGCGATTCCATCAACCGTGAAGGTCTGTTCTGTCATATCAGTCGGATCGTAGCTTGAGGCGTTAACATCCCATGTCACATCCGTATTTATTTTTCCTTTATCCGTTACAAGCTCTATGGTTGTAGGTAATCCAAGAGCCGCCGCAGTCTTTGCCGTCCCGCTCGCTACCCTTGTTATTGCCGCAGGTGCTGTTATGCTCTGCAACGTCAGTTCCTGATCCCCATACATCAATTGCATTACTTGAGCCTCGGTCAACGGACCGTTAAATACGCGAACGTCATCTAATTGTCCATTATATGCCTCTCCGCCGGACACATCGGCTCCAAGTAGGATCTTATTCGTCACTCTCGGAAGCGGACCGAGATTCGTTGCATCGCTTGCCACTACTTTACCGTCGACATAGATTTTCAATCCCGTTTTCTGACTGTAAGAAGAGATATAATGATGCCAGTTGTCATCATTGTAGGTCCATGGAAACGATAATGTTTTAGGTGTGGATGAACCGCCCGGCCAATAGACCACGCGAGCCCGGTTCCCTCCTGCCATCTGAAGAGCTGTGAAACGATTTTCTTGTTTGAAAATGTCGTAGTAGCCATCGGCAGGCTGAGAAGTCTTGAACCACAATGACACCGTCTCATCACCCGTTTGTTCCAAAAATGAGAACGCGTTAATCTCGGCCCTTGAGCCACTGCTGAAAGCAAGCGCTCCCTCGAACTTGCCCAAACTGTTCCAAGCTGGGTTGTTAACCAACTTTCCAGTGTTGCCCTTGCCTGAAGAATCGTCGATGATTGTACCAAATCCCTCATCGAACTTCCAATGGGCCACTAGTTCGGCAGGGTAAACAGTTACGCTATTACTTGTTGTCAAGTTCAGTGTAATGTAGTCAAGGTTTACGTTTCCGCTATCTCCATCATCGTATTTATAAGATATCGTATTAAGTCCGGATTTTAGCGTTACAAGCTCAACCTGGTCGCTCCATGTATCCGAATTTTCCAAGCTCCGCAGGCTAATCTGCCTTAACTTGATGCCGTTCACATACAGGCTGATTGTCTTTGTTGCGCCCGTAGCATTTGCATATCTAAGATCTAGATAATAACTGCGCGTTAACGCTGATGAATTATTTACTGTAAAGGTAGTCGTTGCACCGTTAGAATTGTATCCAGTCACATAACCATTCCCGGAATAATTCTGATGGTCGTTACTTACCACTGCATCTTCCGACAGTGAGGCATCCTCAGCCTCATACTTGTTATATGCCGTTACTGTAATATAATCGAGACTAACATTTCCGCTGTCGTCCGAATCATACTTAAATGCTATCGTATTGTCCCCTGCATTCAGGTTTATCGTCTCAACCTTGTCGCCCCATGTATCCCCATTTGCCAAGCTCGGCAGGCTAATCTGCTTAATCTTGATATCGTTCACGTACAGGCTGATTGTCTTTGCTGCTCCTGTAGCATTCGCATACCTAAGATCCAGATCATAACGCCCTTCTGACGCAGTATTTACTGTAAAGGTAGTCGTTGCACCGATAGAATCGTATCCAGCTGCAAAACCAGTCCCAGAATAATTCAGTTGGTCGTTATCTACCATTGCACCGCCCGCGAGTGAGGCATCCTCGGCCTCATAATTATTATGCTCCACAAATACCCATTGATCGCTCGTCCAATCACCTCCACCTACCTTACCAGATTGCACATAATCGTTCTGAGTGTGTATATGCTGTGAACCATGCTTGCGATTTCTGAGCTGGAAATATCCATATTCGGAGCCGACCGGCATCCAATCCGCACTCCATCCAGATATCGCTCCAGTCTGAACTCGACCGTTATTAGCTTCAATATTCATATAGTTGCCGGTTAACCGATTCCTAAAACGTAAAAATCCATCGTTGTTTTCCAGAACCCATTGATATTCATATCCCTTTCCATCTCCATAACTTACTGTTCCGGAATTGTCATAAAGGCTCTTACCTGTACGCTTACGATTATAGATTTGATAATACCTACCGTCGGAGTCCGCAGGAACAATACTCGGCGGAAGCGTAAGGATTCCTGAGTCTGGTTTCCCATTAAATGTGACGTTTGAAGCATAACTACCTATAGACAAGTTTCCACTTGCGCTATCTGTAACAAGCTTCCCGTCAACTTTCACATTTTCAAAATGTACACCGTCGACATACTCAGTCTCACTTATCCCGCCTACCTGCGACCCTAAGTCATATGGATTAGAAGCATAATTGATATTCTTTAACGTTACATTACTTATACTTCCAGTTGCCTGATTCCACATTTGAAAGGGATATATTTCCAGCATGCTCCCGTATCTTGTACGTTCTATTTCAATATTCTCTAAGAGCACATTATCAACTAAGCCTCCGGCGGAATAAACTCCAATAGTACCTCTTATGCCAGGATATGCATTAGAGTTAATAATGTAGATATCTCTAGCTACATAGTTAGTAGTATCACCAGCGTTAATCATAATACTATGCACTCTCATGCTAGCAACCACGTTATTCTCCCATAAGATGTTACTACTTCTATTGCCAGTCACAAGAGCATCGTCAGATGTTCTAACAAAGCTATTCTTCACTGTCACATCATTATTGTCCATTACAAGCACAATGCCGTCACCTTCATGCATACTGGTGAATCCTTTAATATTGTCTATTATTACATTCGAACTGCCGATTACATTGACGGACTGTCTTTCAGGATTGACGACAACTAATCCTTCAATTTTGACATTTTTCGAATAGAATGCGACAATGCCTGGCATTTCAGGTTGCGTAGCTCTAGCAGCATCCGTAAAATCACCGCACCATTGAGACAAATCAAGTATTCCTCGTCCTCTAATAGTTATATCTTTTTTTATCGGTTTAGTATCCCAGCCAGGCTCATTCAAGTATGGATTGGTTCTAATCTGCGCCTTTACTATAGCACCTGGCGCTAAATAGACTGTTGTTCCACTCGGTACATCTATATAATCCATTGTTGTCTTGTAGTTGTGATTTTGGTGAGCATGTATAGACTGCCTCTTTATTCTGTTATCGTTGGAAAAATCATGAACTCCGGCGTCAAAGTACATGACATTGGGATCATCCGGTGACGGAATGTCCGTATCGATAGGATTTGCAAATATATGCAGCGCACTATAGATATTATCATTTACTTCAAGTACGATGTTTTTAGCTCCGGTCACTGAAAACGTCATCACTTGACCATTAATTTCTGGCTCTATTTCGTATGCCTGAGGCCAAACCTTTGCAGATTTTAATGGACCACCATGATACGTAACCTTCACTTCCACTTCACCTGCAGAGTCAAACATTACAAAACCTGTAGGCATATTGCTATTACCCGGATCACCCGAATCACCATTAAACATTCTTGCTAAATGTGTAAATAAGTTGTTCCAAGTTCCCCCTGGAGTTCTTACCTCTGCCGTAAAAGCTGAATAGCTTGCTGCAGTACCTTCCGGTGGATAAGGATATACATCAAGTTGATTTTGCTCAGCCGCGGAAACAGATTGCGGCAAAGAAATAATTGTAACAATTGTAATCATCAATAGTACCAGGACCAAACTTAATAATTTTTCGCCTTTTCTTTTCACGTTAATTCTCCCTTCTTTTATCTACGATTTGGATCTCCTGAAGCCTTTATATGAAAACGCTTTCTATTTATCGAAATAAAGGATTAGAACAACAGATATAATGTGGTACATCTATTATTTATTCCGATTTCTATACATTTAAGCTAATTCCAATGAAAGCGCTTGAGAGGTTCCACGGTATGGCAACAGCCAAATACCGTGGAACCCCTTCATATTTAAATGCCTCAATCCACACGCTTCAGTCTAAACAACCAGCTTTGGAAATCTCCTGTAAGACTTGGAATGTGAATACCGTTGTACATCAGTTCGTCACCGCCAAGCTGTTGCTTCGTTTCTACAACAACATAATCTACATTCGCGTCTAGTCCCTTTAAGCGTAGGGAATCAAAAGGCTCGAACGGAACTGCCAGAACGCGGCTATATACAACAAGTGCTTCACTCTGATCCTCGCTTACGAACATCCATGCAGCCTCATTGCCTACAAACGGATTCAGCAAGCGGTAATAATCACCGAATTGAACAAGTGGACGTATTTCCTTATACAGGGCAATCTGCTGCTTAGCAAGCTCCTTCTCGTCATCGGTGAACTTGGATATATCCAGCTGATAGCCGAAATTACCGGACATCGCGATATCTCCACGCGTCTTAAGCGAAGTTAATCGCCCAACTTGATGGTTCGGCGCCGCCGATACGTTTGCCCCCATCGCACTGATAGGATAAACGATGCTTGTTCCGTACTGAATTTTCAAACGTTCTACAGCATCCGTGTTATCGCTTGTCCACGTTTGCGGCATATAATAGAGCATACCCGGATCGAAGCGACCGCCACCACCGGAGCAGCTTTCAAATAGAACTTCCGGAAACTTCGTTGTGATTACTTCCAGTACGTAGTAAAGACCCAGTATGTACCGATGAGCCGTTTCCCGTTGACGATGCGGAGGTAGCATTGCTGATCCAATCTCCGACATATTACGATTCATATCCCACTTTACGTATGAAATCGGCGCACTGCTCAAAATGTCTGATAGCATCTGAATGATCGCATCACATACATCCTGACGTGAGAAATCAAGAATAAGCTGGTTACGTCCGAGTGATCTAGCACGATTTGGTACATGCAGACACCAATCGGGGTGACTGCGATACAAGTCGCTGTCAGGCGAAATCATTTCCGGCTCGAACCATATACCGAACTGGAGTTCAAGCTTGCGTACACGCTCAACCAAATCCTCAAGGCCGTTCGGTAGCTTTCTGCTATTGACAAACCAATCCCCTAACGAGCTCTTGTCGCTGTCCCGCTTACCGAACCAACCATCATCGAGCACAAGTAGTTCGATACCGAGTTCTTTACCTGCCTCTGCAATTGATTCAATCTTCTCAGCAGTAAAGTCAAAATACGTTGCTTCCCAGTTATTCACTAGAACAGGGCGCGGCTCATCTCGGAACAATCCGCGACAAATGCGCGAGCGGTACAATTTATGATACGTACGCGACATCCCACCAAGACCTTTATCCGAATAAACAAGCACAGCTTCTGGGGTTTGGAAAGCTTCGCCTGGTTCAAGATGCCAACTAAAATCGAATGAATTGATACCAATCGACACACGCGTACTATTAAACTGATCCACCTCAGCCTGGGCGATAAAATTACCGCTATACACTAAATTGAATCCATATACATCGCCGTAATCCTCGGTCGCGTCCTTAGAAAGTAACGCCATAAACGGATTATGCTGATGTGAGCTGGAGCCGCGACGGCTCTCGATGGACTGCATGCCCTTCATCAACGGCCTTACCTGAACATGCCGCTCACGCGACCATGAGCCTGTCAAGTCTAGCATATCCATTCGATCATGAGGAAAATCAACGCTAGCACTGAACGCCCGAAGTAGCTTCAACGGTGCTTGACCTTCATTCACAAAGCGAACGGAACGTGCAATGGCGTCGTATTGTGTAAATGCCGTATAAGACAGGATTACCTTCAATCCTGTTACTGCATCGCGAAGCGTAATTTCAAGCGTTTCTGCTTCATTGTCCGTTTCAGTATAAGTTGCAGGAAGACCCTCAAGACGTGGCTTTCCAGGTGTAATCGTATGGGATTCATAGCGTAAATCACTAATCGTCGATCCGTTTTCCAATTGAATTTGATAGGCTGGCACACGAAGATCGCCATTTCCGTATGCAGGATATTCAACAGGCGTCATATCTAGTGTAAATCCTCCATCCGATCCTTCAGGCGTTGGGCTGAAGGATGGGTGATCGAAATATCGAAGCTCTTGAGTTTGGCGACGAAGCTTACGCCCCCAATAAATGTGCGCAAGGTAACCGCCATCCAAAATTTTAATCATATAGCTTGTTTGATTAGCTTGCAGGTTAAATACACGAGTCGATGCATCATATGAAATGCTCATAAAAGGTACCTCCGTAATGTTGTCATGAATAAGAACAAAGTAGTATGCCGATTTATGAAGCATGTTGTACTTGCTCAAGAAAGGCCTAATATCAGGCGGGTTGATCCTAGGACATCCGATTCGACTGTAATGTCAAGCGGAATCGAAACTTCATATCATCCTCGAACCACATCGGGAAGTTAGTACCCCAAGTGTTATTGTGCAAATTAAAATGAAAACCTCCAGCAAGTGGAGCAAACGTATTGTCTAATTGCAGTAATCGTCTTTCACCTGGGCAAACGACTGGCGCATCCAATGTTTCAATGACAATACTTCCATCTGCACCTTCATAATAAAGCCCCGTATTGACAGCATGCATATTCCGATTACCGTTCTTGACGACCGCTAACGGCGAAATCCGTGTGCCTAGTTTGTCCATCGTCCATTGATTCGGACTATCAACGTAAGGGACAAATGAGAACCAGCTCGCTTCCGGCAAACGACATGCTGATTTCTCCATCCAATTCAATTCAACATCGATGCTACAATCGTTATGATGGAATGTGTATACGATCTCGAGCAGTTGAGGTGCGCCATAATGCTCGCTAGCATCGATAGGCATTTCCAATTGGACCCATACTTTGTCGGCCTCTACTAACCTTTCCAATTGAAGCTTTCTTAGCACTGGACGGTACTGTTTATGCTCCGGAGCAGGCTTTGCATATTCCATCCCGGGCTTAGTATGATCGGGAACCGCCCAAATATAATTTTTCTTCATGTCAATCGTATATTCCTTAATATAGCGTTCGTAGTTTTCTTGTCCGAACGTTTCATAACGGTAGACAGCCAACTTATGTTCATCATTTGCCCATACTTTCCCATTACGATCAACCAATTGATCAATAGAACCGTCAGAATCAAAGCTAACTTGAAATTTCCCTAATGTATAGCAGCGGTTCATTTCAAGTTGTTCTATGTTTTCAGCGTCTTTGGCACGATCTGAATCGACAACGTTCAAACTGTCTAACGCTTGTTTGGCTTCAAGTTGTAATTCCGAGCTTAGTGCTGACAGCGCCTGATATAGATATGCGCGTTGCTCCTCCCATGAGCTTTCAAAGAACGAATAACTGCGCTCTTCTACTCGTTTAAGGCGATTAAACGTATCATAATGGGGACCTTGAACCGTTTCATCACTAAACTGATCCTTCAATCTTGCCGCCTTAAAATCCACCGCAGAGTAATTTACGTAATCCGCCAAATATGTTTTCTCATCCAACCCCCAAGTATGCTCTGCAATCAACAGGAGACGATTACAGAACTTGCCGTAACTTTCACCATTTGGATCTAGAGAACCCTTATCAACCCATTTATCTCTTAATCGAAGCAGTTCCCGGTAGTGTGCAACTTTTAACGGATCGGAAGCCGTACCCTGGATCCACGAATCACCTATTTCCTCGCTAACGACCGGAAGCACATGCTTACATTCCAGCAACTTTTCGGCGAATGCGTCCAGTGTTGACGCAGCAATTTCCGCACCCGGGTATTCAGTTTGCAATTGTCTGTACAGCTTCTCTATATCTTCTAAGGAAGAAGGACCGTTATTATCGCCTGTGTGGGCAAAATAGAGTGCATCCTCAAGTCCCTCCACTTCCAGAGCTTGACCATAATCACCGGCATAGTTAACGATTAGCTCAGAACCATCGTTGGCCTTCCAAATAAACACACCTGGAACGGATGGAGCCTTGCTAGAGGGATTTACGCCGATATGCAAATAGCGAATGCCGTAGTTAGCTAATAAAGGTACGATGCCGATCGTATGTCCTGGAACATCGGTCATTTTCGCAGCAATCGTCTTTTTCCCAAACTGTTGATCCAGCTTTTGGGAAATCGATAAGCCATATTCAAACAGTGATTTATCCATCAATTCTGTATGAGTTGTAAAAGGAAGACCATGCCAGGCAATGTCTCCTCTACTAATCGCATGCTCCATTTGGATGCGTTGCTCTTCAGGCGCGTTTTGTAAATATTCTTCGATCATCCAAGATCCAACTGTCCAAATAAATTTTGAACGTCCGTCATCGCCTGTCATACGTTCAGACAATGATAAGGCTTGCGGGATAAATGTATTCATGTACTTGTCAACCACATTAGCCGCAAGATCGGTAAACCCAATATCCAAATGCGTTTTAAAAATAACATGTACTTTTTTAACTGTAGTCATAAATTCAGCTTCCTTCCTTTATTTCTTCACATAATCGAGCCCGAGTCTGGACAACCGGACTCGGGTCATATTCATTTCATTTATTTCTGTTCTGACAAGTAAGCATCCAGTTGTTTTTGATATTCATTAAGAACCTTGTCGATTCCGGCATCTTTCAATCGCTTCAGCAACTTTTCTTTAACCGAGGAGTATTCCACAAGGCCGCTATACAATTGGACCTGATATTCTTTAACAATGGCAGTTACTTTGGCTAATTCGTTCTTCACCGGCTCAGAATCTACGCTAAAACCGATTAAATCGGTTTTAACGGCCCCGTTATCCCAATTCTTAATAACATCCAATTGCGCTGGAGTAATGTTCTTGCTGAACTTGGCGTATCTCATATCCGTCCAAGCCCAACTGATCGGCAGGTATTGCTTGTCGTTCGCGATTCCATCGTAGGAAGCGCTGTTGCCGTCTAACTTATAATTTATGCCTTCTACGCCGAGGGAGATCAGGTTATAGTTTTCTTCGTTGCTGTGAAACCAGTTCATGAATTGAACCGCCTCTCTAGGATGCTTGCTCGTCGAAAATACGGCCATTAAGTTGTCTACGGAGTTGAAGATGTATTTCGGTTTATCGGATTGGAATTGAACGAATTCGATTTCCGCTCCGGGTACACTCGCCACTAAACCATCAATGGTCTCTGTAGGACGGAATAAATTCGATGCTATGGCAGCAGTTTTGCCTTTACCGAAATCTTCCTTCGCCGCGATAGGATCTTTCGGGGTGTATCCTTTGTTATACCATTCATGGGCCTTGTTAACTAAATTAGCGAATGCTTCGGATTCATAAAGATTTTTGAACGTTAAGGGCTGTTGCGTAACATCAATGTAGAAGAAGCTATTGAATAGGTCTCCGTTCGCGTAATAACTAGGTAAGTATTCCCGACCGAGTCCAGTCGTGTTGATGCCTAATGGGATCATTGTCGGTTCGTTCACTTTCACGGCTTCCAAATATTTCTCGAAATCTTCGACCGTTTTGATTTCCGGAAGGTTGTATTTCTTGCGCAAGTCGCCACGAATCTGGAAAGTATCATTATTTTGCGCGACGGGTACTACCCGAGGTATCGCATAGATTTTCCCGCCAATTTTGGCGCCTTTCCAGACATAGTCTGGCGTGCTCTCCTTTAATTGTTGTCCATCGCTATCCAAATACTCATCTAACGGCAATAATATGTTCTTGGCTACGCTTGACGGCAGATTTGCAATATGGGACCATGTCAAATCGAAATCTTCTCCGCCAGCGACGATTAAGCTTTGTTTATTCCAATACGTATCCCATGGAACAAAAGTATAGTTAAGCTTAATGTTAAGGCCATCGGCTTTCATTTTCGTTGCAACCGCAGCTGATACAGCATCCAAATCTTTCGGAGGATCTCCCGGGAATAGAATTTTTAACGTTACTTCTTCCCCTGAGGGCGTTTGTTCAGTGGTCACGGGGGATGATTCCGATGGTGCTGCTCCTTCATTTTTATTGTTATTACCGCCACAACCCGAAAGCATCGTTATTGCTAGAATTGCCGTAAGACCAATACCGACTACCTTTCTTTTTTTGGTTTTCATACTTTCGCTCCCTTTGTATGTGTCTCATATATGTTGTCCGGCTTTGTCGCCGGGATCAACCTTTAACGGATCCAATCATAATTCCCTTGACGAAATACTTCTGCACATAGGGGTATACAAGAATAATCGGGCCGATTGCCACGAGGAACATGGCGAATACCAACGTTTCGGATGGTAGTTCAACGGTTGCGATATTCGTATTCATGCTCATAAACTGAATCATCGAATTAATTCGGTATAACAAAAATTGCACTGAGAATAAGCTGCGATCGTCTATCAACCAGAGAGCCATTACATAATCGTTCCAATAAGCCAAGGAAACAAACAATCCGATCGTCGCCAGGATCGGTCCCGATAGAGGAGTAATGATCTTGAAGAACACGTACCATGGGCCAGCTCCATCAATTTCAGCTGATTCCGATAATGCCGTTGGAATCGATTTATAATAATTTCGAAGCAAGAAAATATTGAAGGGACTTACCGCAAGCGGAAGAATATAAGCAAGCATGGTGTTCCTCAAGTGAAGCACCTTCGTCAGATTCAGGTACCAGGGGACGAGCCCTGCGCTGAATACGATCGGAATGAAGATAATAACAGCGATTATGTTGCGATATCTTACTTTCGGTACGGAGATGGAATATCCCAGCAACGTTGATATGATCAAGGAGAATATCGTTCCGACCACCGTGACAAAAATTGTGATTGAATAAGCCTTAAGCACAATGCCATCCATGAATATAACTTTATATGCTGATAGCGAGAATTCGTCCGGGAAAAATTGATACCCATTCATGAGAACCGACTTTTCACTCGAGAATGACACGACGACAGCCAAGGCAAACGGGACTATCGTCACTAAACTAAATAGGATAAGGATACCGTAAATTAGAAAATCCATTACACTTAATTTGTTACTCAATTTGTTAATAGTATTGCTTTTCATTCCATTCACCTCGCTTCTGATTAGAACAATGCTGAGTCTTTATCATATCTTTTGGCGATCCAGTTGCTCCCTAATACAACGATGAAGCCTACAACGGATTGACACAGACCAACTGCGGTCATCATGCCGTATTCTCCCCCCCCAGTAATCATCGCCCGATAGATATAGGTATCGATAACATCTGTCGTCTCGTATAACAATCCGTTATTCTCAACGATGGCATAGATTAACGCAAAGTCACCAAAGAAGATTCTGCCTATGGACATTAAAGTCAAAATAATAATAGTAGGGATTAGATTCGGAATTAAGATATAACGTATCTTCTGCAAGCGGGAAGCTCCGTCGAGAGATGCTGCTTCTAGCATTTCTTCGTCTATTCCGGTTATTACGGAAAGGTAGATGATTACAGAATAGCCAACGTTTTTCCATATGTTCGTTGATACGATGATCTTCACCCAAGGTTCAGGATCTGTATACCATTGAATTGGATTTCCATTAAAGGCTTGAATGAGCTCGTTTACTAGACCATGATCATTGCTGAACAACAATGTGATAAGTTTCCCTACAATGGCAAAGGAGAAAAAATAAGGGATAAACATTATACTTTGAAATAACCTTTTCATCGATCGATTCCTCAACTCATTGAGCATAAGTGCGAATACGACGGCCAGGATTGTTCCCCATATGATATAATTGAAATTAATCCATAACGTGTTCATGGTAATCCGCAGGAAATCTCCGTTATCCAAGAAAAACTTGAAGTTCTCGAATCCTGCCCATGGACTTCCATAGATTCCGTCCATAGGATTGAAGTTTTTGAATGCGAGAACCATTCCCGGGTAGGGAAGATACGAAATGGCGATCAACACCGCCAAACCCGGTACAGCCATTAAATAATAAGATCTGTTCTTCCATAATTCAGCCAGTATACTGCTCTTCATGATCATTAGCTTCACCTTTTGTCTTCTTTTTTCTACACTATAGTGGCTATTCGATCAGTTGAATATCGTCAAATATTGAGGTCATATTCTAATGTTGGGATTTATCGCCCATTCTCTTGTCTGCTATTATTGAAAGCGCTATATTTATAACTACAAGGAGGGAGTCCATTGAAAATAATGAAATCTATCAATGCCAGGATCATTCTCTATCTCTCTCTCCTAATTGGACTATCCCTAATCAGCTTAGGCGTTATCAGTTATCAAATCTTCTCGAGATTCACTGAAAAAGACATGGTTAAACACGTCACCTCCGTAACGGCGCAGACGAATCAAAGTCTAGATCTCTATTTAAGCGAAATCAAAGACTCCTTGCATTTCCTTTCCGTCAATAAGGATTTAATCTCTAATCTGCAAAATTCCATATCCAAAAACAATTATGCCATAGAGCAAGATCAAATCCGGGTAAGAATAACCGAGCTCCTGTACAACATATTTGCCGAGAAGAGCGATATTCGCGGATACTTTATTTATAATAACGACTATAAGATTTCCTTTATCAATAACAAAGCGCTGATTGGATACGATTCTCCTTTTCTTAACAAGGTATGGGCTGATTTCGAGAATACTCAGTATGCGTTGCAAACCCGCTTTTATGGCTCCCATAAGCCCGATTATTATGAAAGCACTTACAATAAAACCGATGACAACGTCATTACGATAGCCGCCAATATTAAGGATCCCTACGACCCTACGGACTCTACGTTATATGGGGTCGCCATATTCGATTACAACATTAGCAAGATTAAACGCATCTATGACCAAATTCAAACCCAGACAGGCATTGAATCTATTATCGTCGATGACCAGCAACAATTTATCTATCAGACCGATCCGTCTCTTACCTTATCGAGCTCTTCCATGGAGAAACTACTCGAGCATTCCTCCGGTTACTGGACGGAGAACATCGGAGGCGGTAAGAGTTTGATTTCCTATTCCACCTCAGATGTAACCGGTTGGAAGACCGTTAGCCTCCTCTCCTTCGAGCAACTCGATAAAAATTTAATGCTTATCGGTAATACAACGATTACTCTACTTGCCATAATGGTTACTCTCACGATTTTATTCGCATCGGCAATAACGATTCGAACGAATAAGCCGATCTTGGTTCTTGTGAAATTCATCAAGGACGTCGGCAAAGGTAACCTTAATCTCCGTCTGGAAAGGAAAACGAAATACGAAGAATTCTCGCTACTAAATCGCGGAATCAACGATATGTTGGACAAAATCAATGAACTGATCGAGGAATCGGTGAAACGCCATCTACTCCAAAAAGAAGCCGAATATGATGCACTCCAGTCCAAAATGGATCCGCATTTTCTTTACAATACGTTGCAATCCATTTCATCTCTCTCTATTCTAGGCCGCAATGCGGACATAGAAAAAGTCACGCACGCCTTGAGGGACATGTTGCATTATTCGCTATATCGTCGGAATGATATGGTACCCATTCAATCAGAGGTTCGTTCCGTAGAAAACTATCTTAACATCCAAAATATTCGATACAATGGCAAAATTCACTTCGAATTGGATGCCGATGATGACGTCCTCTACTATTCTATCAACAAATTCACGCTTCAACCTCTTATTGAGAACGCGATTTATCACGGGCTTGAGGGAAACGATGAAGATTGGTTAATCAGTATTCGTATTACCAAACAATCCGAAGAAGTGAGAATCGAAATATCCGACAATGGCATTGGAATGACGCCTGAACGGCTTCTTGATATACGATCCCAATTATCCAACAAGAATTTGCGTACGGGAAGAATCGGATTGTCCAGTATAGCAGATCGTTTAGAGCTCAAATTCGGTCCAAGCGCGACTCTGGAAATCGATAGCGAACAATATAAGGGGACAATCATCGTCCTGACGATACCCCAACATTATACGGAAGGAGGTGGTCAATATAACGACGGTACTACTAATTGATGATGAGCCGCTAACTACCCAAGCCATTCGTCAAGTTCTTCAAGTTCACTTTCCATCGATCGATATTATTGGAGAAGTAACGAACGGTGCTAAAGCCTTGGATTCAATTCTGAGGAGAACGCCGGATTTTATCATCAGCGATATTCGCATGCCGCATATGGATGGACTGCAATTAATGGAGAGGATACGCGAGGCAGGTTTGTCCGTCAAAGTCATCTTAATTACCGCTTATGGCGATTTCGAATACGCGAGGAGAGCTATTGCTCTTGGTGCTTTCGGATACATGGTCAAACCTTTCGTGCAAAACGAGCTCATTCAGGAAGTAAGTCGCATATGCAAAGAGATCGAAACGGAACTCGCGCATAAGCAAGACATTTCCAAGATCATTCCTCTCGTGGAAGAGAATATGATTAGGAAGTTGCTTGTAGGCAAGCTGCAGCAAGGCGATCTCAACCTGTTAATAAATTTATCGGGTAGCGACTGGAACCAGTATGTTCTAACGATTTTCCGATTCAATCGCACCTCCGAAAACAAAGAGATTCTCGAAGAAATCGTTAAGATCAGCATGTCCGAAGAGATCAACAACCTATTTGCGAATCATGGTTGCCGCGTCGTGAGTTTTTTTCAAAAAGAAAACGAATTGGTTGTCCTATATACTCCCATATTCGACGATAATCAGATCTTACAGGGTTGTCTTGAGACATTGTCTAAATATACGGAAGTTACAATTTTAACGGGTAGTTGCAGGATGAACTTCACGCTTGAACAAATACCGTTTGCTTATGTGGAAGCCGATAAGAACCTTGTCGAGTCCTATACGAGTTCAGCCATTACTCTCCCAGATCCCGATCTTACATCGAATGAAAAAGAAGATTATCATTGTGAACTTATGAAAAGAGCAGCGGAATACTGCAATAAGGAATTTACGAAGGATATCAGTCTGCAAAAGATATCCGATTACCTAAATCTCAATAAATACTATTTCTGTACCTTATTTAAGTCGCACTTTGATATAACCTTCTGGGAGTATATCACGGATCTACGTATCGGATATTCCAAAGAGCTTCTTACTCTCACAAACGAGAAAACAGCGGAAATATCCGAAAAATGCGGCTATCTCAACATAAGCCACTTCGGTAAAATATTTAAGAAGACGACCGGTTTAACTCCCGCTGAATATCGCAAGAAGCATCAGACGAAAGAATGCCCATAGCGATTGGTTCGAACCATTGAATCGGCCACTAAGTCGAACATCAACAGGAGGGAAGAAAAAAGATATATTCCCTCAATATTTCCATTTGGATAAGTTGAAAATCTATTGTGAATCATGTAAAAGGGACATAGCCTAAGGCTATGTCCCTTTTACATGAAAGTTGTTCTGGATCTGTGGAACCGGAATATTTGTTAAGCAATCGGTACACAATGACTGCCACTTCTGCTCTTGTCGTAGTAGCTTTCGGGCTAATCAAACAATATAGGACTCAATATAACGCCATCCATTCGTTTGGCTATAGCTCAAATCAAATTGTAATCAGTCTCATTTATAACGAACGAACGAACGGCGTGTGTCACGCAGTATATTAACCCTCTCTTACCCGCAACGACTATACCCGCAATTCGAGCATGTCTTGCATCCTTCAACATTAATCAGCGAAGCGGAACCGCAAGATGTACATAAGTCCCGTGTTGTGTATGCACTCTCATCATGATTATGTCCCGCATGTGCATTGGCCTCAAACTCCTCAACCGCAATCGTCGCTGCGATTGGCGCGATATCGGATGATGCCGCCAGCTCATTGCTCTCAATATGCGCTTCGAGCGCTTTGGCCACTGCATCCGCGATGGACTCTACGCGATTAACGCCAAAGCCGATCGCACCGGAACCGCCAATACCTTTCAAGTGCTTGATAAGGAGTGCTTCCTTCTGACCATGGTCCCCGTAACGCAAGAACAATGAACATACACGGCCGAGTGCTTCCGCCATGGCGAAGACATCCGATCCTGCTTTACCCACGTTCAAGAAGATTTCGCTCGGAATTCCTTCATTATCGTTAATCGTAATATAAGCCATACCAAATGGTGTGTTAATCTTATACGTTGCGCCACGTAATACTTGCGGACGGCTCTTGTACTGCTTGTCGAACACTTGTCTTGCGTTCGTATCGACATTCACAGGAAGCGACTTATCGAGGGTCTGAATTGCACCCTTCTCTTCATTCGTCGCAGCTGCTTCTTCTTGGATCACAGCTTCTTTCTTCTCTTCCTTCTTCTCTGTCTGAAGGACCTGCACATCGCGGCTGCCGTCGCGGTAGATGGTTACCCCTTTGCAACCAAGATCAAAGGCAAGTTCATAAAGGCGCTTCGTATCTTCAACCGTGAAGTCCGAAGGACAGTTCGCTGTCTTCGAGATGGAGCTATCCACCCAACGCTGAATCGCAGCCTGGGAACGAATATGATCTTCAGCTGACAAGCTCATTGCCGTTACGAAATATGCTGGCAACTCTTCACCTGGATGCGCATCGATCCATTCTTGTGCAATCGGAACGAACTGCTCGTCGAAGCCTAGACGGCTCTGACGGTAGAATTTGAACGCGAAGTAAGGCTCAATCCCTGTGGACGTACCCACCATCGTACCCGTACTTCCTGTCGGTGCTTGCGTAATCACCGTCACGTTACGCATGCCGTGCTTCTCAATCGCCGCACCTACTTCTGGATACACGTCGACGATATTTTTCATAAATCCGCTCTGCATGAACGGTTCAAGCTCAAATGCCTTGAAGGAACCTTTCTCGCCTGCAATCTCCGCTGATGCGAGGTAAGATTCTTTGGCGATAAAGCCATATAATTTATCCAAGAATTCTAATGATTCTGGACTTCCATAACGAATTTGGAGCTTGATCATCAGCTCTGCGAGTCCCATCGTTCCGAGACCTACGCGGCGTTCCTTCTGCTGATTCTCTTTATTTTCTTCGAAATGATATGGCGTCTTATCAATGACATTATCCAAGAAACGTACCGAATAACGCGTTACTCGGCCCAGCTCTGCCCAATCGACATCATGATTCGCTTCATCATAGAACTTCGAGAGATTCATAGCGGACAAGTTACATACGCCCCAACCTGGAAGACCTTGCTCACCGCATGGATTCGTACAAATGATCGGGTTGAAATACCAGCTGTTCGACATTTGATTGTAGTATTCCATGAAAACGACGCCAGGTTCAGCCGATTTCCAAGCGGATTCCATAATCGTATGCCATACGTCGCGAGCGCGTACAGTATTGTAGTGGATGACATTCTTGCCTAGCTTCTTCCACTTGTCCATATCGCCGTCCCAGATTTCGTCGTACTCTGGATCCGAAGTATCAGGGAATACAAGATCCCACGTTAGATCCTTCTTCACGGCTTCCATGAAGCCGTTGCTCACACAGACTGACAAATTCGCATTCGTCACTTGACCCATCGTCTGCTTAACCGTAATGAAATCCATGAGGTCCGGATGCCAGTCATTGATCATCAGCATGAGCGCGCCGCGACGGCTACCTCCTTGCTCGATCAAACCTGTCGTGTAGCTGAACAATCCGCCCCAAGATACCGCACCGCTCGATGATCCATTCACACCGCGAACAATCGCACGACGTGGACGCAGCGAGGATAAGTTAATGCCGACACCGCCGCCGCGTGCCATAATCTCGGTCATTTCGGACAACGTAGCCATAATGCCGCCACGGCTGTCTTTCGGCGAAGGAATAACGTAGCAGTTGAACAACGTCAACTCTTCACTTGCACCTGCACCGGCAGCAATCCGTCCACCCGGCACCAATTTCCAATCATCTAATATATATCTGAAGTTTTCCGTCCATTGTTTTTGTAATTCTGGAGTTTTCTCCACCGATGCCATTGCCGCTGCCAGACGATCCCACATTTCCTCAGGCGTCTTCT
The DNA here is from genome assembly GCF_042676425.1 of Paenibacillus sp. GCM10027629. Lineage (NCBI taxonomy): Bacteria > Bacillati > Bacillota > Bacilli > Caryophanales > Paenibacillaceae > Paenibacillus > Paenibacillus sp. GCM10027629. The sequence continues at coordinate 133,269 of NZ_JBHTGZ010000012.1, forward strand.
CAACTGTAAGAGTCAGCTTCTCAACCGTCGAATCGACCACTTCACCGCTGCGTGTTCTCACGGTAACAGAACGGCCTTCGCGCTTGATGACTTCCCCTACTTCTTTAGCTGGAAATTTCGGATCATCCTTGGTCAATACGAGCACGACATCTCCGACCTTCGTCTCGTTCGTATCTGCATTTTTCCATGCATAACGATCCAAAAATATTTTCTCACTTAATCCTTCCAACCGCTGCTTATGCGTCGTATTCAACAAAAACAACCTCCTCTAGCATATTAACAACCGATAAACCTATGATTTTCCGCACAAAAACGCATATTTATTGTATGTAAAGTTTACAATATATTGTGTGCGTTTATCATTATACTATACCACATATTGTACTTTCTAATGGTGTGATGTGGAATTAATGCCAAGAATCCGCAGCATGTCCCATCTAGCTTCTTTTTTCTCTATCACACGCTTTATTTCTAGACTTGCAATTCTAAATCCTTCTACTTGGAGAATATTGCAAGCGAGTTATGAACCCGCCCTTTTTCGTCCATACTAACCAGAACAGTTCACTATTTTTTTATTATTATCCGCACATCATCAAGAAGGAGCTAATCCATCATGTCCATAAATTCTGCAACGTCTTCACGTTCCAAACAACCCTCAGCTCCAATCGAATTCGATCGTACGTGGTTCTCGGAGTTAGAAGAACGCACAGCGAAGAACGGCCCCTGGGATGACTTTACGTTGTTCGCTCTTAACTATGAAGCGGAACAATCTCAGGTCGTCTCCACATTCGATGAGCTTCAGTGCCTCACGCAATTGAACAACCTCAGTCCTCTACCGCACCAGATTGAGACTGCTACGAAGGTCTTACACGAAATGCGCGGACGAGCCATTCTCGCAGATGAGGTGGGACTCGGCAAGACGATTGAGGCGGGACTCATTCTCAAAGAATATCTCGTTCGCGGCCTAGCACGCAAAGTGCTCATTCTCGTGCCTGCGTCTCTCGTCCTGCAATGGGTTCGCGAGCTGAACCAGAAATTCGGCATCGCTGCCGTTGCACAGAAAAAAGAATATACGTGGCACTATGATGTTGTCGTCGCGTCAATGGATACAGCCAAACGCGATCCGCACAAAGACCTGCTACTGCAGAACGAATACGACATGTTGATTATTGATGAAGCCCATAAATTGAAGAACAAGAAAACAACCAACTACCAGTTCATTACCCAACTGCGCAAAAAATATTGCCTACTCTTGACGGCCACGCCAATCCAGAATGATCTTAGCGAGCTCTATAATCTCATCACACTATTGAAGCCTGGGCAGCTGGGCGGTGTCAGTGATTTTGCCGCGAATTTCATTGTCGATAAGCGACTGCCGAAGAATGAAGATCAATTGCAGAGCGAACTCTCCAAAGTGATGATTCGAAATCGTCGCAGCGACGGGAATATCGGATTCACCAAACGATTCGTCAAAAATGTGCCGCTGACGCTCTCCGATGAAGAAATGGCGTTGTACAACGGGGTTACGGCCTTCGTCAAAGATCGTTATAACGAGCTGAACGGCGATATGAGCAGCATGCTCTCCCTCGTAACTCTGCAGCGTGAAGTATGCAGCAGCCGCGATGCGGTATTCCTAACCTTGATCAATCTATCGAAGAAAATGCCGGAAGACTCCCCTATCCATGCGAAGATCTGGGAACTCGTAAATATGATTCGACAGATCAAGGCGAATACCAAGGCCGAGAAAGCGCTCGAATTGATTGAGGAAATGAACGACAAAGTGATTATTTTCACCGAATACCGGCAAACCCAGGATTATCTCCTGAACTTCTTCCGCAGCAAAAATATGGTGGCTGTCCCCTATCGCGGCGGCATGAACCGCGGGAAGAAGGACTGGATGATGGATCTATTCCGCAACCGTGCGCAAGTGATGATTGCAACGGAGGCCGGCGGCGAAGGGATTAACCTACAATTCTGCCATAACATGATCAATTTCGATCTCCCTTGGAACCCGATGCGCGTGGAACAACGGATTGGCCGTGTTCATCGTCTCGGACAGATGAATGATGTCAAAATCTATAACCTGTCCACCTCAGGAACGATCGAAGAACATATTCTTAACCTGCTCCACGAAAAAATCAATTTGTTTGAATTGGTCATTGGTCAGCTGGATGTCATCCTCGAACGGATGGAGAAGCAGGACTCTCTCGAGAAAAGGCTCTATAAAATGATGTTAGAGTCGAAATCAGATGAAGATATTCGCGCGAACGTAGAGTCGATCGGCAAATCATTTCAAGACATTGCAAAAACGGTTGCCGATAATGAGCCTTTCATTCAGGATGCACCACAGGAGGAAGCACAATAATGGTGATGAGCGCCAAGCAAGTTCAGCAATTTGTTCTTCGCTATTTGGATGCGACGAACTGCCATTTGATCGAGAAATCTCCGGGACATGTCATCGTCAAGTTATCGCCTCAAGCGGACCGTGAGCTTACGAATCGCCCTTATTACTGGGGGTTCGTCGATCGAACAGGGACAGAACCGGAGACGATGAAATTTTGTTTTATTTTCGATAAAGACAAAATGCCCCCGCTTCCGCCAGATCCTCCTCCAGGACCTGGATATATCGCCCATCGATTACTGAAGGAAGAAGTCACCTACGGCAGTCGACGATTGGATCAATTCTTTCAAGCTGCGAAGGCGGGCGGTTCTTATGTTAATCTATTTGAACTGCCCAATGCAGAGCAGAAATCATCGAACTTCTCAACGCCCTATGAGCAATGGCTTGGCGTGAATATGAAGATTGAATTTGCCTGTGATATGAAGCGTGAAGAGATCCATGCGCTAGGCATATCTATGGTTACGGGAGACATTATCGAGCAGTTCTGCGACAACATGTTGACTCGCAAAATGTCACCGCGGCTCCCAGCTAATGTTCATGTACTGCGAAGCGCCCTAACCTTAACCAAAGCGAGAAATCAACTCGAGAGTTATATCGAGAAAAAAATTAGAACCTATGATGATGAATGGGCGGTCGAAGCAAAAATCCGATTCGATGACGAAATCGCGCGGATTGACAGCTACTATGAAGGGCTGCTCAAGACGGAAGATGATGAAATAAAGAAATCTGTAGAAGAACAATATGCGAATCGCAAACAAGAACTGACATGGCAATACGAACCGCGTATCCGAATATCCGTCATGAATTGCGGATTCTTTCATTTGAGGTCGGTGGCCAAGCAATAACAGACGAAACTCGCTAAAACATCGCAAAAATAGAACGCGTACAGACACGGCATCGCCGACACGTTCTAACAACCTTTTTCAGGCTTGTCCGCTACAATAAGGAACATAAGATCATAAATATGATGCAAGTAGGTGATGCGCTCATGCAACCATCGCGATTCATTCGCATACTCTTGTCAACTTGTGCTATTGCTATACTGCTATATAGCGCGATATTTACGACCATTTCGCCAGTTATCGCTGCTTCCTCTTCAGAATTGACACAATCAGCTGAAACAGACGCAATAACATCCCCTGCCATCGATCAACAAATGATCATTCAGCACGTTGAAGGATGGATTCAAGATTTGTCACAGCATGCACCTTTCACCGTCTGGAAAGGCGCGGAATATGAGATCTCCCCTCTCGGACCTGGTCTGCACAGTTGGCTCGTGCAATTGACGAAGAAGGAGAAAGAACTCGGTTATCTGATCGTCAGCGCAACGGAGACGCAGCAGCTAACATTGTCCGAATACGGCGTTGGTCCTAGCCCGCTCTTCAGCACGAATACGCTGTACCTCTCTTTGGTGCAGCACGGCATTATTCCTTCATCGATCAAACGCAATCAGCTTTTTACAACGGATACCTTGCATATCAAACGTTATTATCTCCATCCCATGCTTGCCGTATGGCGCGTCGAACCACAGGATCAGCCTGCTGCTTATTACAATGCCAAGACAGGAGAGCAGCTCTTAATCACGGACCAAGAATGGGACAAGCAGAAGAAGACATTAAAGCAAGGATCACCGCTCGAAGCTGGAATGCAAGAAGTGATCATGCCTAACAAGAGCGCACAGCCGATACCCACCTTCGACCCGTTCGAACGGATCAATTGGTTAACCCATGCGCCCTTAGAAATTAAAACGGCTGCTCATTTGTCCATAAAGCTCGATCAGAAGGCGAAAATCACGTATGTGTCGAACTGGTACCAAGATTCCTACATGATCCCACTGGCTGTCTCTGGATATCAGACCTGGCGAAACGTTACCTATATTATGGTTCATGATGAAGGAGCGAGATGGATTCCTTTCCAATCTCTTGCCGCCTTCGGGAAATTCTATAAATGATGGATGACCGATAGCCGCTTCGCATCCCGCTTCCATCGACCTAACCATGCCGTACCTGCGTCTTCAATCTCTTGCTGCAAGTCATGCAAGGTCTTGTAAGCCAGCTTCGATTGCACCGACGTAATCACAGCCTGTTCCTTTGCTTCCTCCAGTTCCTCTACATCCAGTACAAATCGTTTACCTGAAGGCAGTATCACGAGATCTAAGAACAAATCATCAAAATAAGGCACCCCATCAGCCGTTACCCCGCTTCCCGCATGAATGTCGACATAATGATGGACGAGCGCGCCTTGCGGATCAATGACCGTCGTTACTGCATAGTTTGCGTTGCTCGGAAAATATTGAAGCCACACATATTGATCGTCTACAAGCAAATACCGGTAATGTGCTGTTGGCTGATACCATATCGGGTCTTGAACATCACCAAATTGAACTCGTGTGACATATCCTTTAAAATCCGCTTCCTCCACAAACATCTGACGGTAAGTCACCTGAAGCTTTCGTTTCCAATCCGATAAATCCGCAATTTTGCGTTTCATTTTCACAATTTTCCCCCCCCTCACCTCATTTCATTATACAAAAAAAGAAGCGCCTACCTTCAACCTTTCGATGAAGGAGGTGCTTCTTCGTGTGCGCGACTAACCTTATATATTCCTTGAGCCCATTTCAGGATACTATACGGGACGTATCCGAACCATCGCAATACCCATGGCTCACGCGTTTGTCGATTTTGCTTACGGACATCTTTAGGGGTCTCCATATAGACAACAACACGTTCCGTAATATACTTGACGAGCTCTTCGCCTTTTTTGGCCATTGTACATAACCTCCTTGCTGGATTCCTTACTCTTAGCATGCTCCATTGGTACAAAAAATAAACTTAGCGCATCATTTCTTTCATTTTGCGCATCCTATTCAGGAAGCTTTTTCAAGGAGGATTTAATGCAGCATGAAACAAATTAGAACATTCCATCGCCTTCTTCTTACAAGTATCCTTATCTTTATTAGCTGTCATACCTGGAGTTCATCAGCCGCTGCGGAACCTGCATCGATGAACGAAGTATTCACCCATCCCGTCATTGTGATTGACGTTGGTCACGGCGGAATTGATGGCGGAACAAGTCATGAGAATATTCTTGAGAAGAACATTAATCTAGAAATCGGAACACGCTTGTATTTAATGCTTCAGAAGCATGGTATTCATGCCGTTCTGAATCGCACAGGCGACTATGCACTTAGTGAAGATAACCATTGGTTGAACAATAAATCCAGACATCGCAGAGACCTAGCACAACGCAGACAATTGACGGAAGAAATTCCAACCGAAATGCTCGTCAGTCTACATGTCAATTGGAACAAAAATCGCAGCCGTCGTGGGCCCGTTGTCCTGTATAAAGAAGAAGGCCGTAGTATCATGCTCGCGAACATTATTCAAAATGCGCTTAACAAACACTACGGCACCCATATGGAAATGCAAAGTGGCAAACCCTTCTATTTGCTGCGTCGAGTAAACCAACCTGCTGTGATTATTGAGACCGGATTTATCAGCAACAGCGAGGATCGCCGCATGTTATGCGACCCGAAGGAACAGACCGCAATCGCAAGCACCATTGCAGGTGCATTACAATACTACTTATCGCTCTTGTGAGCTTTGGCGAATTCAGCCACTCTTACGAACTGGAACATCGACTTCATCTTCGGCAGTGAACCGGCAAGGATCGATGCCGTCGTCATACCGCCCGTACCGACATGGCCAATGACAATGCATTGGTCATGATTCTGCATGAACGCCTCGACTTTACGAACCTGACCTGAGATATGCTTCACTGTAATGCTATCATCCAGGAACATCTGGTTCTCAGCAATCGGGACACCCAGTTCTCTGGCAATTCGTGGCGCAACCGTATGATAATTGGTATGACTGTCAAGGAAGAACAATCCCCGTTCCTTACAGACTTGCAGCACAACGCGCATCACGCGCTCGTCTCCAGTGACTTTGGAGCCCATATGATTATTCATTCCGATGGCATGTGGGACTTCTTGAATGGCCGCTTCCAACCGTTTACGTATCTCTTGATCCGACATTGACGTCATGATCGCCCCTGGCCCCAGCCAACTTGCCCTTCCGGATTTAGGCTCCATCGGCATATGAACAATGACATCATGCCCCAATTTATGCGCCATCTCTGCATCTTGCTTGGTCGTTGGCAAGAACGGCATGACTGCTACCGTGAAGGAGATCGGCAGCTTGAGCATTTGCTCTGTTCCTTTCATATTGTTCCCGAAGTCGTCAATGACGAGTGCAATTTTCTTCTGCTGCAGCGCTTGACTTACGGGATCGGGATTTCCTGTAGCGGTTGCCACTTGGGGAACACCTTGCATTAAGCCCATGGCAATCACCATCAAGCAGGTAAACAGACGCGTTTTATATCCTCTACATTTCATAATACTCCCTCCAATTTCAAAGCTGAATACCTTCATTTTTTGATGGAACCGTCCAAAGTATGCAGGGCAAACAAGGTTCTCCAATACTTGGCTTAAGAACAGCAAAAACACTCCGGCCATTTCCGGAGTGTTTGTTAAAGTGGTGCAACTTGATTAGATTGTCTGTTTGGATATCGCCCCAAAATAGTCTAAAACGACCTCACGGAATTCCAGAGCAGCCCGCGATATGTATCGGCTTTTATGCCATATTAATGCGATCTCTCGCACCAACTCGTGATCTTCAACTTGGAGATATGTGACATGTTCCCGTGAATTCCTTGCCGTGCTTGGCATGAAGGCTATGCCAATTTCTGCTTCTACAAGCGTACTTAGCCTTGCAGGTTCATCTCCCTCATACACATATCTAGGTACAAACCCCACCGATTTGCATACAGCATCCACTAAATCGCGAGTACCATAGCCTCTTTTTACGCCTACAAAACACTCATCCCTTAGTTCTATCAAGGATATGCTGCTTCGGTCTGCCAGCCGATGCCCCTTGGGAACAGCTACAAGGATTGGGTCATTGAACACGATTTGACATTCAATGTCGTCCCCTTGTATAGGAGGTGAGGACAAGCAGAAATCGACTTCTCCTCGATGAAGAAGCGTAACCATTTCCTGCGTAGTCAACATTTGCACATGAAATTGGATATGGGGCCGCTTTTTCCGAAACTCTCGAAGGATATTGGGTAACGTGCTTGCGGCGGTCACCGCCAATTCGAGTGTACCATGTTCCGGGCTGGATAAATTTCTAATCTCCTGCTTCCCCTGTTCCAATTCAAACAAAGCCCTTTCTACACGGCGAAGGAAGCTGCTTCCGAACTCATTCAGTCGCAGCTTCCTCCCTATTCGATCGAATAGAGGGACCCCTAGATCCTCCTCCAGACGCTGAATCGTCTTGCTTAGTGATGATTGCGTAACGTGTAGACTTCTTGCAGCTTCGGTCACATGTTCCACTCGAGCGACCTCGATAAAATATTGCAGTTGAAGAAGCTCCATTCCACACCCTCCATTCATTCCTTTGAATCAATGAAATCATAACATAGAATGCGTTGGAATAAATAACCGATTTCAAGTACGATGACATCAATACACTGGAGGGGGCCAAAAATGAATGTTCACAGCAGGTGGTTGATGATTTCCGTTGGCCTTGGGATACTGTTGAACCCTTTAAATTCTTCAATGGTTTCAGTTGCTATTCCAAGGCTGCAACATGTGTTCCAACTTGACTTTACCGTTGTTTCCTGGATTATTTTTTCCTTTTACATTGCAAGTGCTATCGCTCAACCTGTCATGGGAAAGGCCAGCGATTTATTCGGTCGCAGGAGGATATTTCTTACCGGGCTTGTTGTAGCCTTCGTTGCATCATTATTAGCTCCACTATCACCAAACTTTGGGTGGCTCATCGTGTTCCGCGTTGTGCAATCCATCGGAACAAGCATGATGGTTGCCGTTGGTATGGCCATTGTGCGAATTCATATTACGGAGAACCAAGCTACTGCACTATCGGTTTTGTCCATATTCCTATCTGGAGCGGCAGCCATTGGACCCTTTATTGGCGGGGTCATGATTCACTGGTGGGGCTGGCCTGCTATCTTCTTTGTTAATATTCCGTTCGTGGTGGTGAGCTTTCTATTAGCTTGGAGGAATATTCCTAAAGATGAACCGTCAACATCCGTTGCACAGGGCATGTCCTTTCGTAAATGGTTGGATTTGATTGATGCATCAGGGATCCTGCTATTCACATTAGGTCTGGTTGCCCTACTCGTTGGATTACTCTCAGCAAAATCATCTGGGCAAATCTCATTAAGTAATGGTATTGTCGGACTAATAGGCCTCGTGCTGCTTGTGGCTTTCGTACGACATGAGTTACAAGCGAAGTCACCCTTTATTCCTTTACGCACATTCGCCAAATATCCTGCGATGACTTGGGTCAATGTCGAATTCATGCTCGTTAACGTACTTTTTTACTCGCTCTTTTTCGGGCTTCCTTCCTACCTGCAAATGGTACGTCATGTCAGCGAGTTCCATACAGGGATTCTCATGCTAAGCTTAGGCTTGTGCTCACTCATCACGTCTCCAATAGCAGGCAGATGGATCGATAAATCAGGACCCAGGCCAGCATTGCTCGTGTCTGGAATCCTGATGACATTCGGGTCAGTGTGGATCGTGACTTTGAATCAAACTTCACCGGTTATCAGTGTATGTCTGGCGTTAGCTGCATTCGGTATTAGCAACGGGTTGAACAATGTCGGTATGCAAGCAGCCTTGTTCCAAAGTTCTCCAAAAGAAATGATCGGCGTAGCATCTGGAATATTTAATACATCAAGATACCTAGGAACTATTCTCTCTTCATTGTTGATAGGTATCGTAATGGGGGGCAACTTCAGCTTCGAAGGATTTCGAATACTTGGGATCATCCTCACGGTCATTGCATTGTCCTTGGTATTCATTAGTCGGCGGCGACGGGAATCAGGGCAGTTAGGAGAGTCGTAACAGCTCGAAGAATTTTGTCGGCCCAAGAGATGAGCAATACGCTTCAAATCTCGACAACATAAAAAACAGGTCTTTAAATTACTCATTCGTAATTTAAAGACCTGTTTAATTGATTCAGATGATGCGGTCAAGAGGACTCGAACCTCCACGATATTGCTACCACACGGACCTGAACCGTGCGCGTCTGCCAATTCCGCCATGACCGCATATATGGCGTAGTATTTCGCGATTTCACACCGCGTAATATTCGAAGTTCCGCGTAAGACTTTTTCGGACGGCTGACGAAAGGCTAACGATAGGTTATCGCTACACTTTTCCGTCGACCGCGCTTCATTTTAGCCGTGCGCGCCTCCAACTACGTGAGATTTATATTACCACGCCAATTTATGGACGTCAATACGTTGCAAATTTCTTTAATCAGCGCCAACCCCTAGAATTACATCGGATTAACCTAAGGGTTTTTCCAATGTCTATTCTAAGGGGTGCACTTCAAAGGTGCTTTAAGAAGCTTTTATTTGACCATCAGATGTTTTAACGATCCTTTTTCTGCATTTTGTGCATTTGAAGTTCCCACCGATTAACTTGAAATTATTTCCGCATATTGGGCAATCTACTGCTTCTGCTGCTTTCCATCTTTTATTTCCCATAGTAATCCCAATCAGAACTGCTATTGCAGATATAATAAAAATCATAAAAATTATCAATTCAAGCATATGTGTCACCTCTACTTTTTCATCATTTTACCACATAGAGGCGTTTAAGAATATTAATAAAACGTCGCCCCTTGATGAGACGACGTTATACATCAATCAAATAGGTCCCCGAATACGTCCAGAACCGATTTTTTCTTCTTATGCTTGTTATTGTAATGTGGTTGATTGTGATTGTGAGAATTATTGTGTGAGTCGTAACGATGTCGGTCATCATCATAGGAATCTCTTCTAGGATGATCGTCGTGCTCATCATACCATTGATTGAATGCCGGTCTGATCTCACGAACACCGCTCATCAGCTTCTCAAGCTCTCCACGATCAAGCCATACGCCTTTGCAAGTTGGACAGATGTCAATTAAGATCCCATCCTTCTCCACCTCACGCATTCGCGTATCATGACATACTGGACAATTCATTCATACACTCCCTTTCGGACCCTGTTCACACGCAGAGCTAGATTATATTACGTTGTCCCAATCCCGTGGGTTTCATTTATTCGAACGGATTTATGCGTTCCATCGTAAAAGGCGTAATCGAATAGCTTCGGTCGAGCTTCACAATTCGTTTATTCGGCCGTCTTATCATCACGGTACTGTCATCCCACGCGACAACAATCCCAATGACATCATTGATTTCAAGCGCATCACGCACTACGCGGACCTTCGTTCCATCGATTCGATATTGATTCAACTGCTCGTCTGTTAATACTTCCATCGTATATTCTCCTTCAAAAAAGAGACCGAACAGCAAGCTGTTCAGTCCCTGTAGGTTGATTATTGTTCTACATGCTTCTTCAAATCATTCGTCTCGAACCAGTAATCAAGTACCTTCGACGACATTACCCGATTTCTTACGTATGACACTTGATGCGGCGTGAAATGACTGTTCCATTCATATCCAAGCTCATCGCATAATTTAACAATCGTGAGCAGCTCCGACCAAGCAACATAGCGTTTGTACCAGAAAAATTGAGGGTGTTCAATCATATAGGGATAAAGATCGTCAAATTCAGTATGCTTACAATCCAAGGCACGTTCAAAATGGACTTTCGCGTCATTTAACTTCTTCATGAAAAATGCTTCAGAAACCTGTTCATTCCCCATAGTCGGTCGCCTCCCTTCCCATATTCCTTATTATAAGTCAAAACTGACAGGGATGAAAGAGACTCTTTCCCCCGGGAATTGTAAATTTACTCTTGGAATTGGACCTTCCCATCCTCTAGAGACTTAATTTTTACTAGAGCTTCAAGCCTTACGCCTTGTTCTCGAATCGAAGACGCGCCCTGTTGGAAACATTTCTCGACCACAACACCCATACCTACGAGGGTTGCCTCTGCACGCTCAATGATTTTGATCAAACCGCGTGCCGCATCGCCATTCGCAATAATATCGTCAATGAACAGAATGCGATCATCCGCATGAAGGAATTGACGCGATACCATAATATCCGTTACAATGCCCTTGGTAAAAGAAGGAACACGTTCGCTGTAAGTCTCTGTATCCCCGACAAGTGTCTTCTTCCGACGTGCAAATACAAGCGGAACACCAAGTTCTGCAGCAACGACAAATGCAATGGGGATTCCCGATGATTCTACCGTCATGATCTTCGTCACCTGCTGATCCCGAAACCTTGCAGCAAGCTCCTTACCCATGACTGTGGTAAGCTTCGGATCAATTTGATGATTGAGAATCGCATCAAGCTTCAGTACTTGATCGGATAAGACAATACCTTCTTCTAAAATTCGCTGTTTCAACGCTTCCATACGTTATACCTCCGAATGCGGATTATGTAAGTTAAGTTAACATACGTTTGAAATTCATTCAAGCAAAAAAATTAACCTTTTATCCGTAACTTTTAGAGCGTGATTCCGTCTAATAAAGTAGAACTGATACATAATTTTTCACTTAGGAGCATACCCAAATGAAAATACCGATAAAATTGATTTATATTGGATTGATCTTAAGCCTTGCGATCTTGCCTTCTTGTAGAAGTCACATGGATTCAGCATCCTTAACAAACGGCCAGACATCATCCAAGGTTCAGCAATCAAGTGACAAAGAACCCGCAAAGCTAGCCGATACCAATCAAGAATCCGGCGACCCGAACGATGCGATCGATCAACCAAGTAAGAATAAAATAGAAATCTCATCCTCCAAAGATACTAAAAACACGAAAGATTCTAAGGATTCGAGCAAAGCAACGAAGAAACAAGAAGAGCCTGCCTTTGACCCTCAGAATCCCAAATTAGCCGGTATTGCCTTATCCGAGTCCAAAGACAAAATTACGAATAAACTTGGTAAACCTAGTGATCATTATAAAATGGACGATGAAGATGCGCCACTTGAAATCTATGAATACAACGGCATGTCCATTGGGTTCAATACATCGAATACCGTAGAGTTCGTCGAAGTATTCCAGAAAGAAGTCGCTACTGGACTTCGTGGCATTCGGATCAATCAACATGCAGATCAAGTCATCAAAGCACTAGGCAAGCCCGACCGTGAAACCGACTATGTTATTAGCTATAATGCCAAAGATGCGTTGCTTAAACTCGACGTTGATCCGATGACGCATCTCGTACAATCAATAAAGTTATTTCAAGTAACAAAAGCTGAGTAGAACGATGTCTACACAGCTTTTTTGCGTCTTACGAGGATTAACGCAATAACAAGAATCAGAATCGCGAGAATGGAGATGCTGTGTACCATGTGATGCCGCACAAAGCGATGAATCACATTCCAATTCGAGCCGACGAACCGGCCGAGCGTAATGAATACGAAACACCAAATAAGCGCACCGCTCGCTGCAAAGCATAAATATTTGGCAAATGGTACACGGGTAACACCCGCAAAATAACATGTAACATGCCGGATGCCTGGAATGAAATATCCAAACACAATACTTAGTCCGCCATATTTATGAAACCAACGCTCTGCTTTGGCGAGACGTTCCGGGGGCAAATGAATCCATTTCCCGTAACGCTGCAACAGATTGCTCCCGACCTTTCTGCCGACAGTATAACTAATTAACATCCCCGTCATACTGCCGAAGAAACTCACGAACAGCACCATGCTGTATGAAAAGTGTCCATGAACGGACAAGCCTCCCACCGCAAGCATCAGTGTCTCATCTGGAACAGGAATACCCACAATTCCTGCAGCTAGCAGTAAATACAAAGCTATATACCCATACTCACTTAGAAAATGTAATGCTCCTTGCATGAGAAAACCCCTTCCATTCCCCATCCCCTTCATCTTTCGAGTCATGTCCCATCCGCACCCATCATAGGCTGTAAAGAGGGACAAACTGCGTTTTTTGGAGGCGGAAGCTGCTTGAGAAATATCATCAAAGTATTACAAATTGCTTTTACGTATATCGGAACCATTGTCGGCGCTGGATTTGCCACTGGGCAAGAGATCCTGCAATTCTTCACACAATATGGAAGATTTGCCCCTTGGACAATACTTATCGCAACAGTGCTATTTGTATGGCTTGGCACGAAAATTATGCTTATTGCCCATGAAATTCGAGCAAATTCTTATGAAGATTTGAACAAACATTTATTCGGACAAGCCGCTGGGAAAGTAATAAGCTTATTTTTGATGATCGTGCTCATCTGTGTGAACAGCGTTATGCTCGCAGGTGCAGGCTCCCTATTCGTGGAACATTTTAATATCCATTACCAGACGGGGCTGCTGCTTACGCTAATCGCTACATTCTTTCTCCTGCGCAAAGGTATGAACGCGATTCTGACCTTAAATTCTATCGTTGTACCGCTAATGCTCATATTTACATGCCTAATTGTCCTAAATACGCTCGATTCTCCATCGGCGAACCGCTGGATTACTTTAATTGTGGACAAAAGCTGGACAGCCACTTGGGCCGCACCCTTCCTTTATTCTGCCTTTAATCTCGCGATGGCGCAAGCTGTGCTCGTCCCACTAGGTGCCCAGATGCCCTCACGCGGTGTAATTCGTACAGGGGGCATCCTTGGCGGAATTGGGATTGGATTCATGCTCTTATCAGGCCATTTTGCACTCTCGGCCTATATGCCGGGCATTACACAATTTGAAATCCCTATGGGTAAAATCGCCTACCAATTAGGATTATTCGCTCAAATGGTATACTTACTGTTGATCTTCTCTGAGATCTTCACCACGTTCGTCGCCGATGTATACGGAGTTACCCTGCAAATTCAGCAGCGCATCCGCCTCTCGACACCCATCATTACCTTGCTGCTCATGATCATCTCTTATCTAATCAGTCAGTTCGGATTTAGTTCACTATTGTCCGTATTATATCCGCTATTCGGTTTATTCAGCCTTGTCTGGCTCGTCATGATTGTCTTAAAGAAACGATAAGTTCGTTGACTCTGCTTCCAAATACTGAATTTCGGCATGCGAAAAATGTTGTCTTACCGCATCGACGATATGTGCGTGACAGGTCATTAGAATAATCTGATGACGCTCTGCAAGAGACTTCAGCACGCGTAAAGTTTGTCTTAATCGATCCGCATCAAAGTTCACGAATAAATCATCCAATAATAATGGCATATGCGGATGACTCGCAAACGTCTCTGCAAGTGCAAACCGCATCGCGAGATATAATTGTTCGGCGGTCCCACGGCTAAGGAGTGAACTATCGATCAATTGGCCTTGTGCTTGTTCTACTAGCATCCGTCGTTCGCCGAGCGGCGCAATGATCTTATGGTATTTCCCCTCCGTCATCTCGGCAAAATATTGCGACGCTAGCTTCAGCACTTGCGGCTGTTTCTCGTCTTCATAAATACGACGCGTCTTGCGCAAGAGGGTGTTGCAAATGGCATATATAGCATACCGCTCTGTTAAAGCGCGCAGTTCTGCACGCTGCTCCTCCAATCGCTGAAGCGCATCAGCATGTTCACTGCGCTGCCTGATGGAGTCAAGTTCATTCAGAAGACGGCCGCGTTGTTCTTGCTTTTCTAGATATGTGAATTCAAATTGCTTGATGCGTTCATCGGACTCCGCCATCAAGTGATCGAGTAGGATGGGATCATCGATCTCCAGAAGTTCAATCAGATCTGCGGTGAGTTGATCTTGTTCTCCAAGCTGATTCGCCAGTTCCCACTGCATGGCCACCAACTGTTCTCTACGTTCCACCAGCCGCGCATGACGACGTAAACCTTCTTCATCCTTCGCATCAGCCTCCTCGAACAAGGATCTCAATTTCAGATCGAGTTGATCTTTACGATAGATGACATCCTCTCGTGCCGAAGTCAGCTCAGCGAACTGCTTATTATTCTGACTCCATAGCCGTCTCGCTTCTGCATATTGATCCAATTGCTGTTTATACGACCGAAGCGCATACATGCGTTCTTCTGCACGAAGAAGTGATGGATCCTCGATTATCTCAGCAACGGATATATCGAACGCTGACATTTGGCCCAATACTTCACGCTCTTTCAACCGCAGTCGATCGATTTGCTGTAGTAAGGTCAACCCTTGTTCCGTCCACTGAATTACTTCAAGCACCGCGTCAGGGGACAGCGTCGTTGGTAACCCTTGGCTGGTTAACCAAGCTTCCCACTTTCGATGATGCGCCTCTTCCTCTATCAGGTTCTGTTCGATCATTTCTTCCGTCTCCACCAATTGATCCCGCAATCGTTGCTCAATGCTTCGATACTCTTGATGTCGTTCGGTTAGATGTCTCTCCTCCCGAATCCATTGCAGCCAAGGATCAACCGATTTCTGTAACTGCACCATCTGATCTGCAATGAACCGTTCCAGATCGTGAAGAGTCGCATGCTCAAGCGATGGCTGTGCTTCATGATCTGTTGGCACGTCGATAATTTCTTGGATCGACTTGATCATTTTTAGTCCTAGATCCCTTAATTCCGTATCCGAATCTGACTCTGAAAACTTAACATTCCCTCGGCGGGAGCGTCCTCTCGAATGGCTCCGCACCTGTCTCGATCCACTGCGAGTCCCAAACATTAGATATCCATCCAATATCAGAAACCCAAGCAACGAGCCAATACCGAATGCCCATTGCTTGGCCATGACAAAAAACAATGGAATCAAAACGGTAAGTACCATAGCTCCAATTTGCATTTTAGCGTGTAATGCGCGCACCTGCTGTGAGGAATGCTCCTGTGCGTGTTCTTCCGCTTCCCGCTGCGCGCGCATAGCACGATATGTGAGCATCTGATGATTCCATTTCTGAACTTCATGCTGAAGCATGGACCACAATCGCTGTCCCTCATCAGCTGATGTTGGACGTAAATGCGTAAATCGTCGGCCACCTGCGTCTTGATGCGCGACTAACTTCTGCTGAGACGCATAAATATCGGCTGAGGCAGCCTCCAGTTGTCGGCCAAGCCGCATATTATCTGCATGCAGCCCTTCGATCCGACGGTCCGCTGCAAGCTGCCGTTCCCGCTCGATTCTCACCCGTTCTCGCAGCTCAATCGTGGCCGCGAAGCTTCTTAATTGATCGGCCGTCCATCTCGGATCAATCATCCGAAGTAATCGGGAGAGTTCGCGCTCCGCCGCTTCCCGCTCCGACTGCAGCTCCCGACATTCGTATCGTTTCACTTCAATAGACTCCGCCATGTGAAGCAGCCTCTCCACCTCAGGGAGGTCATTCAATCGCATATCGTCGAATACAAGACCGGACATCTCTTCTTGTAGCTTCGTCATCGACCTTTCGGTTTGCTTCAATTGAAGCTCTAACGCATCGCGTTCCATCGTTAACTGCTGCGTCCGATTCACAGCATCTTCAGGAAATGCTCTAAATACAGGCAGCTCGGCAAGCTCTCTTTCAATTCGTCTTGCACGCAGCCAATTCTCACGCATTCCCTTTGCCCGCATGATTCGCGAGGATTCTACTCGACTTGCCTCAAGTTCCATCGCCAGGTCTGCAATTTCCACATCCGCCTGTTCTAACATCATGACGTGTTCATTGTATCTCTGTATGAAGGATTTGCTGTGCCGAATATCTTTCTCCAGCTGATCTATGGCTTGCAAAATCTTGTTCACATCTTGATTCCGACCCTTCGGACGGAACAGCTTGTCCATATCTTGCGTTAGTTTGCGCTCCGCCTGCATAAGACTTCTTCCGCCGCCTATGCCCGCATGATATAAGAAACCGCTCAATTCCTCCGACTGAAGTGTTCGAAGCTCTTGCAGCTCGGTCAGCGATACAGCAAATAGACTTCGAAATAACTCAGAGGATAAACCGCCTAACAGCTCTCGTTCTAAGTCCTGCTGCGAGCAGAACCTCACTTGACCTAGCTTATCGGTTACACGAATCAATAGGTTCTGCTGTTTGCCTTCTCCAGAGAGTGAACCACCAGAGGATGAAATGCCTGTAGAGGACATGCCTCCTGTATTGGAACGATCGTAGCGCTCAATTGTCCATTCATTACCTTGAGAATCTTGTAACATGAGCCGTCCGCCATGGAGACCGCCATATACAGGCTCGTAACGTTCACTCATATACGTCCGTGAAGGAATCCCATATAACATCGCCCTGATAAACCCTAAAAGCGTACTTTTACCTGCCTCGTTATTGCCATATATGACTGTAACCTTTGAATCCATCTGCATATGGACTTGGTGCTTCGCACCAAATCCGTTCATATAGAGGCCATTAATTCTCAAGAAGCTTCGCCCCCTGCTCTTGGATCAGCTTCTTCCAGCAAGACCGCCGCTAGTTCACATGCCCGTCCGATAAGTGCCCGTCCATCTTCTGAATCCTTCAGTTCTTCGATAACATGCCGCAGTCGGGTATGGCCTTGCATCGATTCCATCGCTTGATCCATGATCTCCTCATAGAGATCCAGGTCCTGATTGGTCTGTCTAGCCATCCGAAATAATTCGCCGAGGAAACTATCCGCTTCAAGGATATGCTCCACATCCACCTCAGAACCAGAATCCACCTGAAGCGACTCGAGCCAGACGATATTAGAAGTCTCACCTTCTGCAGAAACCCCATACTCCTCTTCTTCGCGAAGAACTTGAAGCAGATCTTGCACAAAACCGTTCTGCTCAAGCTTGCGATGCAGCAATCCTCTACCATGCAAGAACAATCGAAGAACCGACATACGTCCAAGCGAGGCTTCTCTACAATTCTGCATCACTTGTTCCACAAGTTCTTTCAGCGCTTGTTCTGATTCTAACCCTTCTATCGAGATGGATTCCGTATACCACCGTACATCATCCAGCGGTGCGAATGTCAGGCGAGTCTGACGCCCTTCCATAACATGGACGATATAACAGCCTTTGGCCCCTGCTTCTTTCACACTCCGACCCTGAATGTTGCCTGGATAGACAATGCATGGCTCTTGTTCGTGCAGAATCTGTCGTAAATGGATATGACCAAGTGCCCAATAATCCATCCCCGCTTGGATCAAATCCCTCTTCGCGCAGGGTGCATAGTTGTCATGCCCAACATCCCCGTCCACATTCCCATGAAGTAGTCCAATATGAAAAAGTGAGCTGCCCGCGAGACGTTTGTAGGATAACGCAACATTCTCATGCAAGGCCTTATGTGCGTACGAAATTCCGCAGATCGCTGCGATGGCCTCAGGTTCTGAAGCTTCTGAGTGTCCACACCGATATACGATTATCGTCTCAACTTCTTTCGAACTTAAAAAATGTACCGTATCTGGCCATGTTAATTCGGCATGCATCCCATCTTCGGGATCATGATTGCCATGAATAATATAGACGGGGATACGTGCAGTTGCCAATCGCTGCAGCTCCCGTTGCAATCGAAGCTGTGCTCGCAGCGATCGGTCTGCCGCATCATAGACATCTCCACTGAATACGACAAAATCAACCTGTTCTCGCAGCGCCAGATCAATTAAGTTCGTAAATGCCGTAAAGGTCGATGCGCGCAACCTCTCTCGAATTGCATCCGGCACGTGAGACATCCCTCGAAAAGGACTGTCGAGATGAAGGTCTGCGGCATGAATAAATCGAAAATCAGACAATACAGCTCCCCCCCAAGACGACTTCATTCAAACACTAGGATTTTCGATTTACTTGCAGATAAATATTTTTCAATTCATTCACAACGCGTGTCAGAGAATAGGATTTTTTCGCTTTCTCCCATCCCGCACGCGAAAGTTGATAACGATAGACCGGATCGCCCATCATTTTCTCTAATGCATCTGCGAGCGCTGTCGGCTGATCAGGCGGCACTAAGAGACCATTCACACCGTCTTCGATCTGCTCTGCAATGCCCCCCACATCCGTTCCGACAAGGGCGAGCCAACAGAGCGCAGCTTCGGCGAATACCGAGCCGAACGCCTCGGCTCTTGAAGGGAGCACGAAGATATCCGAGAACGGCATGAACTGTTCCGGATGCAGCATATAGCCATAAAAAATGGTCTCATCATAAATATCAAGGCTCACTGCAAGCTCCTCCAGCTCCGTTCGAATTGGACCGTCTCCGATAATGTGTAAGACGTACGAATGGCCTCGCGCTTTGAGTTCTGCACACGCTTGCAGGAGGATGTCGAGTCCTTTGGCCGGGACTAGCCGACACACGGTTATTAGCTGCGGCACCTCATTCTCGTGAGAGATCGGCTTAAATCGGCGCTCATCATAACCGTTAGGAATGACGATAATACGATCAGGGTGATTCATATATGTAGACAGATACTGCTTGAATGACTCGGATACCGTCAGGATCTGATCCATATGATGTTCAAGCTCGCGGTAGAGCGATGTGAGGAATTGATGCTCGATCCCGCCTTCTTCTATTTTCCCGTTCAATATGAGCTCTCGCTCATAACTCGAGTGAATCGTCATCACGACAGGCGTATCTGGGAAGAGCTTCTTAAGGACAAGCGCCGCAATCGGGTGATGCGCGTGAATGACATCGTATGACTGCTTCAGACGCATCTTGGACCACCATATATAATCACGAATCGTCTGAATATATTTTTGCACCGTTGAATTCTCTTCGAATTGGTGCCAATCAAATGTGGTAAACGTTACTTCTTCATGCCCTTTACTGCGGACACGTTTGGGAATCGAGAATATTTCCATCTCCCAATTTGGCTTCTGAAACCGTTCCTGAAAAAAAGGAATCATAGAAGACACTCCGCCCGGTTGCTCTGGCGGAAAGAACAAAGCTTGCAACAGTTTCATATCAATGTCCTCCCGAATATGATATAGTAACACGTAGATTATAAAGGGTTGAACACAGAATTATATCGTAAAATCGATCATCATTAATTGGAGCGTAGATGCATGTCAACATTGGCGAATTTCTTCACAGGTACGATCGGACAAGCCTTCTCGTCATCTTGCATTATATACATAATGTTCATCATGATCCTGCTGTCCATTCGAATGTATCGAAAACAAGGAAAAAAAGCATACCTTTATCTCATTTTTGGTTTTCTACTCATTATGACATATCAAGGAATAAACATCCATTTTAGCATAAATGAGATCTTAAGAGCCCGAGCGATAAGCTACTTCGTTGAAATCTTGCAGACCTTATCGTTTATCATTCTGAACCTGGCGATCTATCAGCTATATAATCGCAACTCGAAGCGTACCGTCATTTATTGTTGTCTGCTCGTCATGGGAATTCTCATCTTGCCGATCGTTCAACTGCTAATCGATCCGCTGTTCTTAAGCGGTCCTCCGACGGATCATTTCGCAGGCGTCTGGCCGCTGCAAGCGTACAATCTGGTCCTGTGCCTCATCTTTGCTCTGACCCTAGGCAGACGAATCAGGCAGCAGCTTAAATATTATAGCAGCCTTGTGCTGTACGGTGTAATCCTCGCGCTCAATTTGCTAGGCAACCACGTCTTAACGAAGCCTTCGGCTTTCATTGAACTGACACATAATCTACTGCCAATTGTTTATTATACGCTGCTCTACTTTATTTTGTTCGACCGTGTCGTCGAGCTGCTGCAATCCGTCTACCGCTCTTCGATTACGGACGGATTAACCAGCTTATACAACCGTCGTTATTTCAACAAAGTTGCTTCCCACTATATTCATGAGAACCTCCGAGTAAGTGTCATCTTTAGCGATATTGATAACTTCAAGAAGCTGAACGACACCGAAGGTCACCACCGGGCTGACGGCGTACTGAAACAGGTTGCGAATATCATGACGGAGGAGCTCGAAGGCATTGGCATTACGGGGCGTTATGGCGGGGAAGAGCTCGTCGCACTCGTTGTAGATAAGGACGCCAAAGTCGAAGAAGTCGCTGAGACCATTCGACGACGTGTCGCCTCCGAGAGCATTGTCACCATCAGTGTCGGACACAGCACCCTTCGCAAAGGTGTAACGACAGAAGAATTAGTGAAACAAGCCGACCAGGCCATGTATCACTCCAAGACAACAGGCAAAAATAAAGTAACAGCATATGCGGACCTCCAAGGTTCAACGAGCAAACCTGACCGCAAAACCCGATTGGGATAAACATAAACGATTTCGTCGTCCATTCAAAAGACGGAAAGCTTTTAAGCGAGAAATATAAGAACAGTTTATCCGTGAAACTTATAAGACCTTATATTTTAAATTAACCCCACAAAGTTTAAAATCTTATGCAAGGAGTTTAGGAACGACAATGACAACATCTTTACCCTCAACGTATATCGAACAAATGCGCACGCTCCTCGGTCAAGACGCGGAGCGTTTCTTGCTGTCTTATGACGACCCACGAACACAAGGATTACGAATCAATCCCTTGAAGACAGAGATCGGTAGTGCGCTTACAGCAGAGCTCCGCAAGATGTTTGACTTGGAACCTGTCCCTTGGTGCAGCACGGGATTCTATTACGGAGACCATCGCCCAGGCAAACACCCCTATCACGCCGCAGGCTTGTACTATATTCAAGAACCGTCTGCGATGTCTGCTATGGAGATGCTGGACCCACAGCCCGGAGAGGTTGTTCTAGACTTAGCAGCAGCACCAGGCGGGAAATCCTCTCATATTGCAGGCAAAATGCAAGGACAAGGGCTTCTTATCGCGAACGAAATCCACCCTGCACGTGCCAAAATACTCGCCGAGAACATCGAACGGATGGGCGTGCCTAATGCCGTCGTAACGAACGCCACGCCGGATGAGCTCGCGGCACGCTTCCCTTCGTTCTTCGACCGGATTATGCTCGATGCCCCATGTTCCGGTGAAGGGATGTTCCGCAAGGACCCTGACGCCATTCAAGAATGGTCCGAGGCCCATGTCGACATGTGCGCGGCGCGCCAGTGGGACATCTTGGAACAAGCGGTGAAGATGCTGAAGCCAGGCGGTACGCTGGCTTACTCGACCTGCACGTTCAATCGTCAGGAGAATGAACTGACGATTGAACGCCTGCTGGCGGCGTTCCCCGCGTTCACGCTAGTGGGAACGGAGCGCATCTGGCCTCACGAGCACCGCGGTGAGGGCCATTTTGTCGCCGTGCTGCGCGCAGCAGCAGGCGAGGGTGGTGCCCGCGAGCCGCAGGCTGCGGGCGACGCGCACAGCGCGCACGGCCGCCGCAAGGCGGAGCGTGCGCCGCGCGGCAAGGGCCAGCCCGCCGCTCCCGCGGCGGCGGGCATGGCCCAGTTCCTCGCGTGGGCCCGCGAGGAACTGCCCGGCTTCGCGCCGGGCCAGGGCGATGCGCTTCTCTTCGGCGAAGCGCTGTACGAGCTGCCGCAAGCGGGCGGCAGCTCCCTGTCGGCCGCACAGCTTAGCGGCCTCCGCATCCCACGTGCCGGATTGCACCTCGGCACGATCCGCAAGAACCGTATCGAGCCAGCGCATGCGCTGGCGCTCGCTGTGAACCCTGCGTGGGCGCGGCTCGTCTATGACTTCGCGCCCGATGCCCCTGAGATCGCCGCGTATCTGCGCGGCGAGACACTGCCGGTGTCGCCGGATCACAAAGGCTGGGCGCTCGTGACCGTGAATGGCCTGCCGCTCGGCTGGGGCAAAGCCAGCAGTGGTCAACTGAAGAACCACTATCCGAAAGGCTTACGTCTTCCGTAAGCTCATTCACTTCATCGCAAGACATAGAGAAGCCCTGTTGCTCCAAAATCAAGGAACGACAGGGCTTCCGTCTTATTTAATCCACTTCATTCTCAAACTGAATTTCATCAATGACTTCATTCCGGAACATCAGTGTCAAGTGCAGTGCTTCATATTCCACCGATTTATCTAATTCGCGCATGAGCAGCGTACACATATGTGCACGATCCTCCGTTGTGCCTGGAACATCCAGCTCGATAAATCCGCTTAATCCTTCATCGCCTATATCTACGGTAGCAATCCCTACGGGAACGGAACCATAACGTTCATGATGATATATTGCATAGGTCAGCACAAGATTGTCGTCACGCACAGGTTCGATCGAATAGCCTTCAAAGGTATGTTCCATCAAAGAAGCATTCATGAAAATTTCAGCTTCTTCTTCTTCATCTTCTTCAAATTCTTCGTCTTCGCCGTCCTCCAGCAAATCTTCATGCGTTAACGCCATCGTCTGCAGTTGCATGTCACCCAGCTTCATTTCCAGATGAATGGTATCCATCAATTGTTCATCTAGATCACGGACGATCAGTGCGGTTAATTGATCCATCTCTTCTTCACTTGGTAGACGGTCCCATCGAACTTCACCTATCGCATCTGCACCATACTGTTTCACCACAGATACAGCCAGCAGATCATCTTCCATGTCGTATACTTCATAGACAGTAACATGACGCCCTGCGCTAATGACCTCAAGTCTTAAAATTTCGTCTTCAGCAAATTCTTCAATCCGCTCAAAATCCGTCTCGTCCTCTTCCTCGACTTCTAAGTCTACTTCTCGTTCCAACTCATCCGGGTACCATTCATGAACGATCGCCTGATCCTCAATTTCTTCACTCGTTGATACAATCGTCTCAAAAGGGCTGTACGAGACAAATACATCGCATTTGGGTGCGGACAACGCACCTGCAAGACCCTGCACATATTGGGTAATAAATTCTAAGACATCAGGCTTCTCCTCGCGTGACAGAGAATCTTGCTCCAATTGAACAGAACCTGCCACCCGTTCTCCTTCGCGATAGATGAGCGAGATTGTTCCGACATATCGATGATTCAAGACGATATCATGCACTTCACCACCAGATGTCTTCAGATCAGGTCGTAGGTTGATATTCATTCCTCCGTCACTCCTTCTTCATTTCTTGCTTCCACTTATTCCAGTTCTAGGATTCCCACCAGACGTCGAAGTATTCGAACGCCCATTTCTACGGACTCGGGATAAACGTCCAATCTTATAAAAATCGGCATCATACTATAGATTATTCGAAGATGGAGATATACACCCAGCCCCCTGGATCTTCATTTTCGCAGAAACAAGATATAAAGGAGGAATTATGCAATGGGCGGAGTAGGCGGTGGATTTTTCACTTCGGCAGCTACTATTCTTGTATTATTTATCTTGTTAGTAATCGTATCGTGTGCATGCATCTAAAGATTCTCTCGTACGATATAACCAGCATCTAAATAGATGATTCGATCTTGCATCAATGGGGATTACGCATGATCCTATGCACACAAAAGAGGCATTCTAATCCGTAGGTTACTACGAAGGAACGCCTCTTTTTCTTTTTGTTATCACATTTTCTCTTTGATGATATCCTGTGTCATTATCGCACTATCTTCCATCCTATCTACAGCAGCGGTACAAGCACCCAAAGAGGACCCTTTAATCTCCTCAGCCAGTACATGACCATCCTCCAGTTCAATCAAGACCACGTCGCAGACGGCTACACCGCATTAGGCAACTGGAAACCCTAATCCATAGAAGATACCAAAAAGAACTGGCTCGCAGCCAGTTCTTTTATCAAAATGGAATCGAAATAATGAATTAGAGACAATATTTCACAAGCGCCAAATGGACACCATCTTCATTATTGCTCAAAGTAATATCATCAGCAGCTGCTTTTACTTCGATAGGAGAGTTGTCCATCGCAATCCCCACACCCGCGAATTGAAGCATCGTAATATCGTTATAATAGTTACCGATCGCCAAGATTGCGCTAGCGTCTACCTCTCGACTTGCAGCGCAATACTTCAGCGCATTCCCCTTCGAGGCTCTCGCATGCATAATATCAATGAAATAATCCCCACTGCGAATAATCGTGAGCTCATGCATCCATGTATTCCACTCGGCTTCAAGCTCATCCATCTGCTCTTTCGTACCGAAAGCCGTCATTTTGACCATCTGGTCTGTTAGTGATCCATCCACGGGTAGCACCAATGGCACGACATAGAATTTGCCGTACATTGCGAGCACTTCTTCTGTCAGAATATCTTTCCGCTCAACATACAGCTCATTGGCCGTATTGAGATCAAAATGATAGTGATGTTCTCGGCAATACGCCTTGAATGGGGCTAGCTCGCTATCTGCAATCACATACTGATGAATAATCTTACGTGTGGCCGATTCCATCGTCACAGCGCCGTTATGTGTAATGACCGTCCCAACAAGTCCTAATTGTTCCAGCAGTGGAATCGTGCTGCTCGGGTTGCGTCCCGTACATAATACGATCTCTGCACCTTGCTTCGCGACCTCGAGAACCGACTCTCTTGTTTTGGGTGTAATTTCGTGATGATCATTAATCAATGTACCATCGACGTCTAATGCAATCATTTGAAAACGGTTCATATGCTTCTGCTCCTATCTCTTTGGCCTCTGTTTGGCCTTTCTATATTTCCCGGCTATTCCCGCTCTTGCTTAAGGCCCGCTAGCTCTTCCTTTGTCAACTCACGATAATGACCTTCCTCAAGCGCTGAATCGAGTATCAAAGAGCCCATCGAGATCCGCTGGAGATAGACGACCTTCTTACCGACGGATTCAAACATCCGCTTAACTTGATGGAATTTGCCTTCTGTAATGGTCAATTGGATTCTGGAGACCACTTCGGGTCCCGAACGATCGTGACTTAGAATCGTTAATTCTGCAGGTTTCGTGACATACCCATCATCCAATGTAACACCCTCTATAAATGCTGCAATATCTGATTCCCCGACATCTCCAACAACATTCGCAATATAGGTCTTCGGGACATGCTTCCTGGGAGATAACAGCTCGTGGGAGAGCTTCCCGTCATTCGTTAAGAGCAATAGTCCTACGGTATCTTTGTCCAAGCGCCCCACGGGGAATGGTTCGAAGACGCGTTCTTCGTCATCCAGTAGATCAATGACCGTCTGGTCATGCCGATCTTCTGTCGCGGA
Source organism: Paenibacillus sp. GCM10027629 (assembly GCF_042676425.1). Lineage (NCBI taxonomy): Bacteria > Bacillati > Bacillota > Bacilli > Caryophanales > Paenibacillaceae > Paenibacillus > Paenibacillus sp. GCM10027629. Next base: position 159,529 of record NZ_JBHTGZ010000012.1, read on the forward strand.
GATTACCCCTGCTGGTTTGTTCAACATCAGATATATGAACTCCCGGTAGTGTACGCGCTCACCATCCAGCATAATAATATCTTCTTCCGGCTGGACTTGTAATCCGTTATCCTTGATCACGCGGTCATTCACCGTAATTCTGCCCTGCTTGGCCCATTTCTTAATCTCACTGCGCGTACCAAGTCCCATATGACTAAGCACTTTATCTAATCGAATCGTATTTCTCATCGATTTATGTCCACCTCCACCCAGCTGGGTATTCATTCTTTAACATGCCATCGATCCATTTGCCCCATCCAACAGAATAACCGTCAATACAGATGAGCACATATCCTTTTGCAGCTATCTTCTCATTTGCAAGCTGCACACGTTCTACAGGGATCGATAATGTCTCGCCTTTCAAATAACGGACCGCTTCATCCGTGCTAGATTGTAGATCAATGCGTCTTACAACCTCCTGCGGGTGTAATGCTGTAGCAAGAGGATGCGAGGGCTCGAAGCGGTTTTTCTTTAACGTCCCAATGAAGAATCCAGGCCTTACCACTTTCAAACCGGTTAAGCGGTCTTGGCCCACAGGCGACATGTAAACATGTTGTCCGAAACGCACAAGCTCACCCGATAATTCAATCCGAAGATGATTGCGCATGAACTGCTCTACTTGTTCTCGTTCATCCGCTGTCAATTTTGTTTTGGCTTCGGGTTCCCTGCTGCGCTTGTCTTTCTTAGATGATTGATCCACGAAGTCTTCCTGGGGCACTTCAGAGCCATCATGCTGCATCACAGCGAGGAAATGTCCTTCCCCCTCAACAAGGTGCGGCCACAGTCTGCCCGTATCGTTCACGGCTTGAATCGTCTCTTCTTCAAAAGCTTTTCCCGAAGCATCCGTTAAAGTACGAATCCATTCCCCTTTGCCCGCCGCGAAGCCGCTAGTGCTCGTAACAGGCACGATATGGAATCCAGGATGTCGCTCTACAAATTCTGCGATCATTGCTTCATTTTCTTCAGGGGAGAACGTGCATGTCGAATAAACAATGCGACCGCCGGGAGCGAGAAGCGAAGCGGCAGTCCTCAAAATGTCGCGCTGCATAAGGACGCAATTCTCGACGGAATGCTTCTCCCACTGCTTAGCCATGTCTTCATCTTTCCGGAACATACCTTCCCCCGAACATGGCGCATCGATCAATATTTTATCAAAAGCATGCTTGAACGTACGTGCAATCTCCTCTGGCAGCGCATTCAGTACAACCGCATTTCGTACGCCGTACAGCTCCATATTTTTGGCTAAGGCCTTCGTACGGTCTGCATTATTGTCATTGGTCACGAGAAGGCCTGTCCCAGCGAGCTTTGCCGCAATTTGTGTCGACTTGCCGCCTGGTGCCGCACATAAATCAAGGACCCGGTCACCCGCTTCAATCTCTAGTAATTCAACAGGCGCCATCGCGCTCGGCTCCTGGATATAGTAGAGCCCCGCATGATAATATGGATGTTTGCCTGGACGCGCATCTTCCTCCACATAGAACCCCTCTAGCACCCAAGGAATGGGTCTAAGCGGGAACGGTGAGAGCTCCTTAAATTGACCAACGGCTATTTTTAGTGTATTCACACGAATCCCATAAAATCTTGGCGCATCGTAAGAGGTCATGAATGCCTCAAATTCTTCGCCTAATAGTCGCTCCATCTTCACCCTGAATGCGAGTGGCAACGTTATTCCCATTCTGTATCATTCCTATCATGAAGTAATCTACCCTATTGACGGTTCCGAACATATTAATATAAACTAACTGTAAACTTCACCTAATTATTGCCAATCATGTCGCGATTCACCGCGTTAAATTCCAAAAATTTCTACTCTTTATGTCGATTAACCTCAGCAAGCAACCACATCCAGGAATACTCACTGGAATACCACTCACCTAGAGCACATACTTCAAGATTATACACCATTCTAACTGAATTAACCTTCAAAACTGAATACCACCAATTGAAATCATGCTGTTCCATATCAAAATGAGGTGACTTATGAGCGAACCCACTCCAACTCCCTTGCTTGAAGTCGAGCATTTGCATGCTGGATTTCATATTCAAGGAAAGATGTATCATGCAGTTGATAATGTCTCTCTGAAACTTCACGCCGGCAAAATTATTTGCATTGTAGGCGAGTCCGGCTGCGGGAAGAGCGTGCTTTCTCTATCCATTATGGATCTTCTCCCTAAAGGTATCGGCTCCGTCACGGAAGGAAGAGTCCATTTCAATGGGCGCGATATTACGAAGCTGTCGATGGAAGAGATGAACAAGATTCGTGGGAAAGAGATCAGTATGATCTTCCAAGAACCGATGACCGCCCTTAATCCTGTATTCACCATTGGATCGCAGCTGCAAGAAGTCCTCCACAATCACACGACCATGAGCAAGAAAGTGTCCCGAGCACGCGTCATTGAACTGCTGAAGCAAGTTGGCATTTCAAGGGCTGATCATATTGTGGATGAGTATCCACATCAATTGTCCGGCGGGATGCGTCAACGCGTGATGATTGCGATGGCCATTGCCTGCAATCCCAAGCTGCTGATCGCGGATGAACCGACAACAGCACTCGATGTCACCATTCAAGCTCAGATTCTTGAGCTACTCAAAGATATTAAGCAACATAGCGATATGTCCATTCTGTTTATCACGCATGATCTTGGCGTTGTCGCGGAGATGGCGGATGAAGTGATCGTCATGTACGGCGGACAGATCGTAGAGCAAGCTCCTGTCGCTGCCATCTTCCATGATCCGAAGCATCCTTACCTGCGTCTACTCTTGCAATCGATTCCAAGAATGGAGGAGACCAAGCATCGCCTTGAATCTATCCAAGGTATTGTTCCATCCCTTCGAAATATGCCGCGTGTTGGCTGCCGGTTCGCAGATCGCTGCCCATCCGTGATGGACAACTGCCGAACCGTGACACCGCAGCTGTTGAAGGATGCAGGTGGTCACGCCGTTCGCTGCCTGCTGTACCAAGATACGTCATCACGATATTCGGAACAGGAGGTGAAATCATGAGTCAATCGAAGCAATCCATTGGGGCGCCCCTCCTTGAAATTACGAATCTGAAGAAGCATTATCCAATCTATGGCGGCATTTTTCGTAGACAAATCGGCAGCGTTAAAGCCGTCGATAATCTGACGCTTACCCTTCAGCAAGGTGAGACTGTCGGCCTTGTTGGCGAATCAGGATGCGGAAAATCGACGGCAGGGCGCACCATTCTGCGACTAACCGATCCGACCGAAGGGTCGATTCGCTTCGAAGGTCAAGACGTCACTTCGATCCGTGGAGAGAAGCTTAGACAGCTTCGCCAAAACATGCAGATGGTCTTCCAAGATCCATTCGCCTCGTTAAATCCGAAGATGATGGTCGGTCATATCGTGAGCGAGCCTATTCGGAACTATAACCGTATCCAAGAAAAAGCACTCACAGAAGAAACGCTGCAGCTTCTTGAACGTGTAGGATTACCTGCGGAAGCCTATTACAAATACCCGCATGAATTCTCTGGAGGACAACGGCAGCGTATCGGGATTGCACGATCACTCGCGCTCAAGCCGAAGCTGATCGTTGCTGACGAGCCCGTATCGGCCCTGGACGTATCTGTTCAATCTCAAGTTTTGAATCTACTCCAAGACCTGCAAGATGATTTTAAATTAACCTATTTATTTATTGCGCATGACCTTAGTGTCGTGAAGCATATCAGTAATCGCATCGGCGTGATGTATTTAGGCAGTCTGGTCGAGATTGCTGCGACTGACAGCATGTATCGCTCGCCATTGCATCCTTATACCCAGGCCTTAATCTCTGCGATCCCTGTTCCGGATCCGCTGAAGCGTAAGGAACGCATCGTATTACAAGGCGATGTGCCAAGTCCGGCCAATCCGCCAACCGGCTGCGCATTCCATCCGCGCTGCGTGCATGCGACAGCCATCTGCCGCGAAGTTCGCCCACAGTTACACCAGGCTGCACCTGGTCACCAGGTCGCCTGTCATTTATACACGACATAAATAAACATTTATTCGAAGGAGGCGTTATACGATGAAGAAATTTCTAACATTGATGCTCTGCACATTCCTCGTCATTTCATTACTCGCAGCATGCGGCAGCACGAAAGAAGCAACGACAGAGACCAAGAAAGAGGCTACAACGGATCAGGGCAAAGACGCAACAACCGAGAATAAGACCGAGACGAAGACGGAACCGACGACTGAGGCAACAAATGATCAACCCAAACCAGGCGGTAAAGTTACATACGGTTATGGTCAGCCTTTCAAGGGGCTTCTGGAATCAGCCTTCTGGCAAGGGCAAGATGACGGCTTGATCATAAGCGTCATCGATGACAGTTTATTTAAGACAGGTGATGACCTGAAAAATTATCCTAACATTGCGAACTGGACAGAATCTCCAGATCACAAAACATTCAAGTTTACGATCAAGCAAGGCGTCAAGTGGCATAATGGCGACGAATTAACCGTCGAAGACTGGAAATTCGCGCTTGAAGTCATCGCACATAAAGATTATACAGGCCCGCGTTACTCAAACGTTGAGATGATCCAAGGGGCTAAAGAATACCATGAAGGCAAAGCAAAAGAGATTTCCGGGATCAAAGTCATTGACCCGTACAACATTGAAATTACGGTAAATAAAGCAGCTGTCAATACACTCGATAACCTATGGAGCTCGCCAATGAACAAGAAGTATTATGAAGGCGTTCCTGTGGCCAAAATGGAGTCCAGTGACCAAGTTCGTAAGAACCCGATCGGTCTTGGACCTTTCAAAGTGAAAAAAATTCAACCGGGTGAATTCGTAGAACTCGAGCGTTTCGATGATTACTGGCAAGGTAAACCGTACCTCGATACGATCGTCTACAAGGTGATTGACGATAAACTTGCAACATCTTTACTTGAAAAAGGCGAAATCGACTATATGTCGTTGCCGAATTCGCAATACAAAGAAGCTGAGAAGCTTAAGAATATTTCACTGACCAAAAATGACTCCCTATCCTACAGCTATATCGGCTTCAGCCTTGGACACTGGGATAAGAAACAAGAAAAAGTTGTCATGGATAAACCAAAATTCGCAGACAAACGTCTTCGTCAAGCGATGTACTATGCCATTGATGTGCAAGGTATGATTGATGGGTTCTCCAATGGATTAGGTACGCCTATCTACGCACCGATGCCAACCGTGAGCTGGGCGAAGATTCCAGACGATCAGATCACCAAATACAGCTATGACCCAGAAAAAGCAAAACAACTGCTTGATGAAGCTGGATACAAAGATGTCGACGGCGATGGCTTCCGTGAAGATCCAAAAGGCAAGAAGTTTACGATCAATTTCGATGCGATGCAAGGTTCAGAAATTGCAGAACCACGTGCACAATACATTCTTCAAATGTGGAAAGATGTAGGTTTAAACGCGAAACTGAATGGCGGCGCTCTCAAAGAATTTAACTTATTCTACGATACGATTCAAAATGATGATCCTTCTGTAGAAACATTTATGGGTGCATGGGGACTTGCGAGTGACCCAGATCCTTCAGGTCTTTGGACAGAAAAAGATGCATGGAACTTCCCTCGTTGGGTGAACGCAGCGTCCGACAAGCTCATTGCGGATGGTATTGGCGAGAAAGCATTCGATCCAGAACAACGTAAACAAATCTATTTTGAGTGGCAAAAACTAGTCAATGAAGAAGTGCCTATGATCTTCCTATCTGCACCACAAGACGTTGCTGCGATTAATAATCGTCTGAAAGGCGTTCATCTGAACTCTTTCTCCAGCAGTAACTTGTTAGATGCACACTTATGGTGGGTGACAGACGGAAAATAGGAGTGAACGACCATGCTAACATACTCAATCCGCAGGATCCTGGGAATGATCCCGCTCCTAATCATTATTTCTATCATTGTCTTTGGTCTTGCTAAAATGATGCCGGGCGATGCACTCACGGGTCAGATCGACCCTACGAAAGCAACGCCCGAGTATCTCGCAGAAATGCGCGAGAAATTAGGATACAACGACCCAATTCCAGTGCAATACTGGAATTGGGTACAAGGACTTATCAAAGGCGACTTTGGTCAGTCCTTCATCCATAAGCTTCCGGTATCCGAGATGATCGCGCAGCGGTTGCCGAATACGCTCTTGCTAGCGGTCGTATCTCTGGTCATTACCTACACTTGTTCATTTATGATGGGCATTTATGCTGGGCGATATCCGAACACATTAGGTGATCGTTCCATCATTTCATTGAACTATGTCGCATATGCCGTCCCTTCGTTCGTTGCTTCGATCATTGCAATTTATGTCTTTGCAATTAAGCTCGGATGGGTGCCGATCAGCGGCTCGGTAAGCATTGGGGTTGAAGATACCAGCTTGATGTATGTGCTAAGCAAGCTGAAGCACACCATCCTGCCGGCACTTGTACTAGGGCTCTTCAATACCGCAGCGTATACGCAATTCCTGCGCAATGATATTATCGATAGCACGCGCAAAGATTATGTCCGGACAGCGATGGCAAAAGGGACAGATGCTTCGGCGATCTATAATCGTCACATTCTAAGAAATTCACTGATCCCGATTGTCACCTTCTTCGGGTTCGATATTGCAGGGTTGCTGGGGGGCGCTGTCGTTGTCGAGACGATCTTTGTCTATCCCGGGATGGGCAGCTTATTTATAAATTCCATATCAAACCGAGATTATTCCGTGGTTATGGCCGTAACGCTCCTGCTCGCCCTAATGACCTTGCTTGGAAATCTAATCGCTGACCTGTTGTACGGTGTCATTGACCCGCGCATCCGGTTAAGTTAGGAGGCGTCTAATGCTACCCGTTCATCCACAGCGAAGCACTTCACCATGGCGGCTCGCATTCGCCGAATTCCGCAAGAATAAGCTTGCGATTACTTCCGTAATCTTCTTGTTTATCGTAACCGCTCTCTGTATTTTAGCGCCTTGGTTAACCTCTTGGGATCCCGTCAAAATCAATATCCGGTTTATAAATAAAGGACCTTCAGCTGAGCATTGGCTTGGAACCGATAAAGGGGGGCGCGATATTGTCGCACGTCTGCTCTATGGCGGACGGACGACCTTATGGATCTGTTTCTCTATTAGTCTTATCGTTACAATATTAGGGACACTTGTAGGTTCGATTGCAGGCTATTTTGGGGGCCGTGTAGATAGTTGGCTCATGCGCTTCACGGATTTAGTCTTGATATTTCCGTTCCTCGTATTCGTTATCGTATTAAAAGCGATATTCCCGGATACAGGGATATCCATCTTCATTATCGTTGTCAGCATTCTCGGATGGGGAGGAACGGCAAGGCTTGTACGAAGTAAGATTTTAGCAGAGAAAGAAAATGAGTATGTCTTAGCTGCTATTTCAATTGGCTGTAAGCCTTCCATCATTATCACGAAACATTTACTACCGAACGTTATTACGACCATTATCGTCCAAGCTATCTTGATCGTAGCCGGTATGATTACGGTTGAGACGGGTCTCAGCTACCTCGGATTTGGTGTTCCGGCGAATATCCCTAGCTGGGGCAATATGATGTCAGACGCCATTTCGCCAGAAGTCATCAAGAACTATTGGTGGGTATGGCTTCCATCTGGCATACTCATCACAGCTACAATTCTCGCCATCAACTTCCTCGGTGAGGGTTTGAAAGACGCATTCAACACGAAGAAACCTTCATAAACGCAAAAGCACTAGCTGGAAGTTCCCCTTCCTAGCTAGTGCTTTTTCTTATCCTGCTTATACGTTTACCACGATCTGACTTAAAAATGTGCGAATTTGCTTATCGAGTCCCCTCGGATCCTCCACCGGCAAATAATGTCCGCAATGCGGCATTTGACAGGATTGCACCCCCGGCACTTGGCGCTTAATTAACTGCAAGCTCTTCATAATCGACGGCAATTCTTTATCCCCGTACAAGACTAGCCATGGTTGGTTAACGTCTTGAATCTTACCTTTCAGTTCTTTACGGAATGCTTCAAGCTCGAGCATTTTCGATGGCTGCACTGCAAATGTATCAAAGTAAGGCGTGAGTTCCTCTTTGGAACTTCGTTCAAATGGAGATAATCCGCCATTAATTTTCATATCCTTCCGTGCTAAGATCTTCAGCATGGACATCTGTAGGATCGAATAAGGCTGTAAATTCGGTGAGATGGTCACGAGCCCCTTCACACGCGATTTGTACTGCAAAGCTACTCGTATCGCCTCTAAGCAGCCAGCACCATGTCCAATACAGATCCATTCCTCGTTCTCAGCAGCTTCTGCTTCATAATCCATTTGTACCTGTCCTAGGGGTGGGAATATTGCCACACATTGGGTATTATAGCCCTGCTGCTCTAAATAGCGCTGGAGCTGACCGAATGTTTCTACTTTCATATTTAACCCCGGAAACAACCATATCTTCGTAATCACTTGAATTCCTCCATCATGCTCTGTACTTCTGTCATAACCTTTAGCAACTCAGTATCCTCAATCTGAATCGTTAAGTGGTAAAAAGGAAAAGGAGCCTGTTCCCAGCACTCCAATTGTGAGACATATTGTCTTGCTTCATGAATCAGCTGGCCTAGGTTAATCCCGAGCATCTGATCCGGGTATTGAATTAATTTCTCAATCCCTGCCATGAACAATTTGCGAGAACCCGTCACATTCCCATTCTCGAAATGATACAATCTCACGGCAATTTGGAGCAAGCCTTGGTATAGTGGGTTACGACCCTCTTCTAACCAGAGCTCCTCCATCACTTCATGACACTCATAATAATCCCTATTCCAATTAAAATGGATTAAGAATTGAATGTACAGCCGATCATACATCATATTTCGTCAACAACATCATCCGGTTTCTTTTTAACTTGAACGAACGTAGCTTCCACACGCTTATAGAGCTCTTTAATGCCTTCCTCATCATCGTTCATCCAGAGTTCATTGAATTGATGCTGGAACGCAATAGCTTCACGGATATGGTGATGGAAGTAAAGCTCCGAGATGTAGTTTAAGATTTTGGTTGTGATATTCGACTTCTCTTCGAAGCTGATCTGCGCATCGAGAATTTCTTGACGAATACTGGACATCTCGTTATCCAGTACAAATGCTGCTTCTGCCGCCTTCTTCAATCGAATACGCATTTCCCCTGGCAGACTTTCACGATATTTGTAATTCAGAGAATGTTCAATCGTCGCCCAGAAGTTCATCGCAAGCGTTCGGATCTGAATCTCTGCTAGCACTCTCTTCTGTCCAAGCGCAGTCTGAACCGGATACTCAATAATCATATGGAAACTACGGTATCCACTCTCTTTGTAATTCGTAATATAATCCTTTTCGTAGATCACGCTTAAATCTTTACGTTCACGAATATATTCTGCGACACGGCGAATATCATCTACGAACTGGCACATAATGCGTATGCCTGCGATATCCTCAATCCCCGTATCGATATTTTCCATAGCTACATTAAGTCGTTTCGCTTTATCGAGAATGCTGGAAATTTTCTTCACACGACCGGTCACGAACTCTATTGGTGCATACTCTTCACGCTTTTTCAATTCTGCACGCATCGTCTTGAATTTGACTTTTAATTCTTCCACGGCTTGTTCATATGGTAGCAAAAACTTTCCCCAATCTCTTCCGTCCATCAGAACGCCTCCTGTACTCAAGTTTCCGCCCAAGTTAACGATGATCCGCACCCACTGCTTCGGAAATATGGGCATATCCGTCTCTTCTTAACAATTCCCTTAATCCCTGATGTAATTCGCGATTAATGCCTGGCCCATTATAAATTAATGCCGTATAAATCTCCACCAAGCTAGCTCCAGCGCGAATTTTATCGTACGCATCTTGACTTGTGAATATGCCACCGGAACCAATGATTGGCAGTTTGCCATCCGTCTGGCTATAAATGCGGTGGATAATCTCCGTTGAACGATCACGAAGCGGCTTGCCGCTTAAGCCCCCAGCTTCCTTCTTATTCGCGTGCTGAAGACCTTCCCTCGATAGGGTCGTATTCGTTGCAATAATACCCGCAACACCGCTCTCCGCGATCGTAGCAATCATATACTCTAGCTCATCATCATTGACATCTGGAGCAATTTTGACGAGAACCGATTTGGGTTGTCCCGTACTCTTCGCTGCCTGCCGATCCCGCTCTTCCGTCACCGCCTGAAGCAGCTCCTTCAATTCATTGCCATGCTGCAAATTACGCAAATCCGGTGTATTCGGTGAACTAATGTTCACGACAAAGAAGTCCGCTTCCGAATACAAGTCACGGATTAATGATTGATAGTCATCCGCTGCATGTTCATTTGGTGTCACTTTATTCTTGCCAATGTTGACCGCAACAGGGATTCTGCGCGATTTGAGAGATGCGAACCGTTCCTTCATGGCTTGCGCACCTTCATTATTGAAGCCCATTCGGTTGATGAGCGCTTCGTCCACTGGGAGACGGAACAACCGCGGTTGGTCGTTGCCCACCTGTCCCTTCGGGGTTACGGTTCCGACTTCCATAAAGCCAAAACCGATCGAAGAGAACCCTTCTATGGCTGCGCCATTCTTATCAAGCCCTGCTGCAAGCCCAATCGGATTCGGAAAATGAATGCCGAATAAATCAACAGCGAGATCTGCCGTTTCCTGGACACCGTACAAGCCACGCATTATCGCTAATGCCCCAGGAACCTTGTCGCCAATCTCTAGACCGCCTATTGTAAAATGATGCGCCTTCTCCGCATCCATCTTGAATAAGTACGGTTTCAATATTTTTTGATAAAGCAAGTTGTCCACTCCGTTCTCATCTATACGTCGTTCCATTTCTCCTACAAATATTTTATCCGTTTCCGCCAAAAAAGGAAAGTCTGTTCGCCCTTTAAAAACCATGAAACTCTAGATATTCGGCAGGAAAACGATTACAATAGGTATATATCTATTACTTTATTGATAAAGAGAGGTTGAACCACAATGTCTACAAAAAGAAAACCCCCGACGATGACGCATAAGCCGAAGGAAGAGGTTAATAAGAAAGCCATCATTTGGACAGGCGCTATTTTCGTTATACTTGTTGTCATTGTAGCTGTTCTGATTCTGATCCAATAAAGCTATTCCTATATTTAATTCAACCATTTATAGACTTTATGGGGATTCGTCTGATTTTGGCCTTGCTGCGGTCTAACCTTGAAAGGTTGCTGCGGTTCTACAAGATCATCAGGTAGAATTCCCTTTTTAATGACCACTTTCGTACCAAGGGGCACCATATCGAACAATTCCTCGACATCCGCTTGACGCATTCGTATACAACCATGGGATTCATCTTTCCCAATGCTCGCCGGCTCATTCGTGCCATGAATGGCATAGAGCGTATCTGATAACGTCATTCCTCGGCTGCCAAATTCACCGTTTGACTTCCCGTTGGGGTTTTTGACCTTTTCGCTGATTTCGAACGATCCTTCCGGCGTCTGATCGCCACCAAGTCCGACCTCATAGCTGCGCCAAATCACGCGGCCTGATACGACAGCTAGTCGATGATTCTGTTTGTCGATCACGATCTTATAGGCTTCATCAAACAGCAATTTGGCCGAATTCGTACTCATATTAACAGCAACTGCAGCGGAAGAGTCAGCGATTGATTGTTTATCCTCGGACTCTTGTTTACTTGATTTGTCTTGCCCTAAAATGGTCTGGCTGTGATTCAAGGGTGTGAATAACGAACGCATATTCGGCGTATTGCCGGCCATCACATTCCTCGGATAGGAATCGGTCAGATCCGCAATTTGCGTGGGCTTCTTGCTATAAATTTGCTGATATCCCATGATCCCAGACCGCAGCGATTGAATTTCTTCGATTTGTGTGACCCACTTCGCAATATAGGTCCGCGTAGTACGTGGTATATCCGGTGTGCAATCGCAGACCGCAGGGTCGAATACTTGCACATCATATGTCCGATGACTTGATGAAGTGACAGGATCCTCTTGCTGCTTCACTTCCCCCATCAATTGCGGTTGATGCGACCATAATAGCCACGAACCACGCTGCTTGAGCTCCAGTATGACGGCTCGCTGCCCCGGAGTTCCTTGGATCATGTGGGAAGAGATCGCTTGCTGCCATGCAGTACCTGCCTTCTCCTTATCTCCTACGAGATAGATCATTGGCTGCTCTTGCGGCTTCTGCGGCTTGGTTACCTCTAGAGGGAGTTGAAGGTCTGTAGGTTCCGCACCCGGTGCGCCAGAAATTCCGCATATAAGTAATAGCATGAGCGCAATCATTGACCACCTACGCCTTGCGATACGTTTACGTTGTCGTTCAATAAGCTGTCGCTCCCGCTCGGCTGCTTCTAATAGCCACTTCGCTGGAATTTGTGTATGCTCGAATGCTTCATAGACATCCCCTGCCTGATTGAAGCAATAATTTGCTTTGCCGATCTGTCCTGTCGCCTCATATTCCTTGCCTAACAGATACCATGCCATTCGGTTATCGGGATGGGACTCTACATATCTTTTTAGAAAAAGAATATCTTTCATAATGTCTCCTCCTTCCTATGCAATCCCTACCCCATATATCGGCATTTCACTGCGATCCTTGAACCGTTGTAACGGCATACCGCGTGGATCCCAAAAATCTAACACACCAAAAAACCCCAGCCCAAAGGACTGGAGTCTTATGTGTAATGTAGATTCTATGATAATGAATACGGATTAGTTAAATGGTGTGTCCGCGATTTTGATAGAATCAGTTGGGCAACCATCTGCTGCATCTTGAAGATCATCGTAAAGATCCTCTGGGATTTCAGTTGTTCCCATATTGTTGTCCCCATCAAAAATTACTTCTGCAATACCTTCATCGTCATAATCATAAATATCTGGTGCAGTTGCACCACACGCGCCACAGGCGATACAAGTATCTTTTTCAACCCAAGTGAATTTTGCCACGGCCAATTTTCCCTCCTGTTATAGGTCCAATCTTTCATTACCCTCACCAATCAATATAATACAAAAACGAGCTAATTTCAAACAGTTTGTCATTATTTTCTAAGCGAAGTTGCATAATGCGATCATTCTTGTTCCTTATTCTCCTGCCGGCTGAAATCCATCTGTAAAGAAGTACCGCGAATTCGATGATTTCTTATCAAAGCTGATGGGTCATCCGTGAGCATACCAGCGGTCAATATTGCATTCTCGCCAAATTTATCTCTGAGCTTATCCATCGCTACATTCAATTGATCCTTCTTCGGCTGTTTCTCATAATCGAACAAATCCAATTGAATCGCCGTCTCCGATTTGGGGACTAAATTCTGCAGCGCAACACCCAGTAGTCGGACAGGCATATAGGCAGGCCAGTGGCGATCGAACAACGCACAGGCGTCCCGATAAATTTCATCCGCTGTGTCTGTTGGAATATCCCGAGTAGACGATCTCGTAATCGTCTTCATATCCGGCGTTCGAATCGTGATCTGGATCGTCTTCGCCATCAATTGTTGTCTGCGCATACGCCGTCCTACCTGATCGGACAAATTCAAGAGCACTCGATGTGCATCGTTTCGGCTGCTCACATCATTTGGCAATGTTGTTGTATGCCCAATGGACTTACTCTGTTCCCGCTCCGGATTCACGGGGGATTCATCAACCCCATTAGCGGCTTGCTTCAGCCATGTCCCAATTACGCCGAATGCATTGAGCAGTTTACGCTCATCCGCCTGTGCTAGCTGACCAATCGTGTAGATTTGATGCTTTTTCAGTTTCTGCGCTGTTTTCTCGCCAATCCCGAATAAGCTGTTGCACGGCTCCTCCCAGAGCACCTTAGGCATGTCTCGACGCCGGAGAACGGTAATGCCATTAGGTTTTTTCATATCTGAGGCCATCTTCGCGAGCAGCTTATTCGGCCCGATGCCGATGGAACAAGGAAGTGACAACTCATCACGAATTCGACGCTGTATGTCCTCCGCAATCTCTAGCGGCGTACCGAACTGCTTCGATCCGGTAATATCCATATAACACTCGTCGATTGACATCGCTTCGACGAGCGGTGTATATTCATTGGCCAGCTTCATGAACGCATTCGAATATCTTCGATATAAATGAAAGTCTGGCTGAATAATAATTAATGAAGGACAAATCTTCAATGCCTGACGCACTTGCATTCCGGTTCGAATCCCCAGCTTCCGCGCAGCATAGGAGCAAGTGACAATGATCCCTTTGCGGAGTTCTATACTCCCGGCTACGGCCGTTGGTTTATCCATATACAAATGTGGCTCTTCGGCCGCATGCACGGAGCAGTAGAAGGCATTCATATCCACGTGCAGAATGACGCGGCCTTTCTCAGGATAAAATTGCTCTGTATTCGATCTCAATGGTTCTCACCCAATTTCTGCAAGCTTCATCCATCTCTTCTCAGCATACCTTGTCATTTCGAAGGGGGTCAAGTTCAAGGAAGTAGAAAAATATTGAATTTTCTATCTACTTTCTACCATTAGCGTATGTTATAATAAGAAATTATACTTCTAGATCGAATTCATTACTTCCTAAAGGAGGCCCTCTCATGTCAACGGCAATTTCAATCTTTGATACGACACTGCGCGATGGGACGCAAGGCGAAGGAATCAGCTTATCTGCTGATGACAAGCTCAAAATCGCGAAAAAACTCGACACCTTTGGTGTTCATTATATTGAAGGCGGTAATCCAGGCAGTAACGGCAAAGACATTGAATTTTTCAAACGAGCAGTGAATTTGAATTTACGGGCGAAGCTCACTGCATTCGGGAGCACTAGACGCAAAGACTCAGATGCCACGCAGGATGCGAACTTGAATCGCATTGTAGAATCTGGCGTGAAAGCGGCAACTTTGGTCGGGAAGTCATGGGATTTCCATGTTCATACCGCATTACAGACGACGCTTGAAGAAAATCTTGCGATGATCTATGATTCCATTGCGTTCCTGAAACGCAACCATCTAGAAGTTATTTTCGATGCGGAGCATTTCTTCGACGGGTACAAGAACAACCCTGAATACGCCGTCGCTGTACTCAAACGCGCTCAGGAAGCTGGAGCGGATTGGGTTACGATGTGCGACACAAATGGCGGCACCTTACCAAGCGAGGTGTTCGATATTGTCAGCAACATCTCGAATGAACTGACAGCCAAGCTTAGTATTCACACCCATAATGATTGCGAACTAGCCGTTGCTAACACGTTAGCTGCTGTGCAAGCAGGCGCAAGACAAGTACAAGGCACAATCAATGGCTATGGAGAACGCTGCGGCAATGCCAATCTCTGCTCCATTATTCCAAATTTACAGCTCAAAATGGGCTACAATTGCATCCCGGAAGAGCAGATGAGTCAATTAACAAATGTTTCGCGTTACGTCAGTGAAATCGCAAATGTGCTCATGCCTGTGAACCAAGCCTATGTGGGTAATGCTGCTTTCGCTCACAAAGGCGGTATCCATGTCTCTGCGATCATGCGAGATTCACGTACTTACGAGCACATCGTTCCTGAATCTGTCGGGAACAAGCAGCGTGTACTCGTCTCTGAACTTGCGGGACAGAGCAATATCCTATCGCGGGCGCAAGATCTCGGCATCGAGCTTGACTCCAATAATCCGCTGACGAAAGATGTCATGGGCAAGATCAAGGATTTGGAACACCAAGGCTATTCCTTCGAAGGCGCTGATGCTTCCCTCGAACTGTTGCTCCGCCAAGCGAATGGCGAGATGACCGAGTTATTCACACTCGAATCGTTCAAGATGACCGTTGAGAAGACAGCAGACCGTCCGGTCGTCTCAGAGGCAATTGTGAAGATCCGAATTGATGACGAGAGCATCTACACGGTTGCGGAAGGCAACGGACCTGTGAACGCACTCGATAATGCACTACGTAAAGCGTTGCTTCAGCACTTCCCAACACTGAAAGATATGCATCTCTCTGACTATAAAGTTCGGGTCATGGACGATCAAGATGCTACTTCCGCGAAAGTACGCGTACTCATTGAATCAACTGACTTTAATAATCGGTGGAATACCGTTGGCGTATCCGGCAATATTATCGAAGCCAGCTGGGAAGCACTTGTCGATAGTATACGCTATGCATTACTCGGCCAGACGAAGGTGGAAGGCGTGCCTGTTCCCGAACCTCAACGCTTTGGTCTTGTGAACCACTAATACCTATTACAATACGAAACCCTCAAACTCACTTAGAGCTTGAGGGTTTATTGTTGTTACACGCTTATTTCCTTAATCTGCAATAATATTCTGAATCTTCTCCTCAAGCGTCTTTGCAGGCACAACGCCGATCGTAATATCACGGATGACACCATCACGATCAATCAGAATATTCGTCGGGAACGCAATCCCTTTATAAAGCTTAAATTGGTCGCCCTTCGTATCCATCAGGATCGGATTCGTAAGTTGATACTGCTCAACGAATGCCTTGGCATTCTCAAGTGTATCTGTCGAGGTCACGTTCACGGAATACAGGTCCAGCTTCTCCTTATACTGCTCTGAGAATCGCTTTAAATCCGGCGCTTCTTCTTGGCACGGTTCACACCAAGACGCCCAGAAGTTAATCATGGTCACCTTATCACGTTTACCGCCAACCGAATACGTCTTGCCATCCAATGCTTCCAGCTCAAAACCAGGAGCCAGCTTGTTCAGCATTGGCGCAGCTTCCGTCGGTAAGGCGGATGAATTCGAATTCACAGGACGATCTTTTTTGGTTCCATTTTGATTGATTGCAATCGTCACTAACAGCACAATAACAACCAATAGCCATAAGTTCCTTCTCATCGGTGATTTACCCTTCTTATCGATTCATATTTATATGCATTGCGCACATGGTCTTTAACTTCTATTGTACCCTCTTTTTCCTCATATTTTCAAACCTTACCAATCTTTTTTTGCATGTCACCCCATCAAATCGGCAACAATAATGGCACATGACACCAAAATACCCCACAAAGCGGGGCTTTGGCTTCGGAGTCGATTCATGTCCTTTGTGGGGACCCCGAACACTTATGAAATCTTTAGAAAGGTTGGGAAGAATGGCCACCAAAACAAAGTCCAAAAAGCTTCTTTCCATCTCATTCGAGAGCGAGATTGAATCGAGTTCGAAGAACAATGATTCATCCGAAACAAAACCAGACGCATCCCAGAGCGATAAAGGAAGTGTATGGAAGTATATAGCCCTTGCCAGCATTCCATTGGTTCTAGTGCTCGGCAATTCCATGCTTGTCCCTATTCTGCCACAGCTGCAGTCACAGCTTCACATTTCCCAATTCCAGAGCAGTCTGGTGATCTCGATTTTCTCCATCGCTGCGGCTCTTATCATACCGCTCGTTGGTTATTTATCCGATCGGTTCTCACGTAAAGCGATCATGATTCCTGCTTTAATTGTTTACGGCAGTGCGGGCATTCTAGCAGGATTCGCTGCGGCATGGGGCTCCTACTCGTGGCTTATTATCGCACGTGCCATTCAAGGTATTAGCGCGGCTGGTACCGCTCCTATTGCCATGGCCCTCGTCGGTGATCTATTTAAGGATGGTGAAGAGAGCAAAGCACTCGGATTAATCGAAGCCTCCAATGGTGCAGGGAAAGTTGTAAGCCCCATTCTTGGATCGCTTCTCGCTTTAATCGTATGGTATGCAGCCTTCTTCGCATTCCCTATTTTTTGCGGGATATCGCTCGTGATGGTTATTTTCCTCATCAAAGAACCGGAACGAAAAAATGAACCTTTGCCATTGAAACCCTATTTGCATAAAATCGGGGCTATTTTGAAAAAGAAAGGCCGCTGGCTCATTACTTCATTTTTTGTCGGATCCCTTGCGTTATTCATCCTGTTCGGGATTTTGTTCTACCTGTCTAATATTCTGGAGAAGAAACCTTATAATATCGATGGGGTTGTAAAAGGTCTTGTATTAGCCATTCCACTCCTCGGCTTGGTCACGACTTCGTACATTTCAGGAAGTGTCGTCAAAAAAAGCGGGGTTCTCATTCGTTGGTTCGTCAATATCGGACTCATTGTGATGACGGCTTCCCTTGCCTTAGCCATCTTCTTCAACAAAAATATCTATGTATTTATTGGATTGCTTACACTCAGCAGCATTGGAACGGGGTTGTTATTGCCTTGTCTCAATACGATGATTACAGGTTCGGTTGAGAAGGGTGAACGCGGAATGATTACATCATTATATAACAGCTTACGTTTCCTCGGGGTGGCGTTCGGTCCGCCATTGTTCGGGTGGATGATGGGTATATCACATGCTACGATTTTCATTACCGTATCTGCGTTGTCGCTCATCGGTCTCGGGCTTAGCTTCTTCCTCATCAAACCGGATGCTACGGTCAAATAAACAGTCCAGTCATAGATAATTCGAGGTGTACTTAATCGGCCATAACAGCCTCCGTCTCAGCAGCAAAATAAACCAAGATGCTACAAACACTTCAAGCATCATCGAACGTACATTCCGCTCCATGTTGTTGGTGGAATCCGTCTTGATCTCAGGCAACTGAGGAATGGTTAGCATATGCAGCTTCATACTGCGCTTGACTGTAATAAACCCGTCTTTCTGTGAGCCTTTGAGGAGTAATTCATTCGAGCCAATCGGCGCACTTGCATTTTCAACGAACGCGATAGGAATAAAAATAGACAACAGCAAAATCATGCTCATCCAACAGGTGAGTGTGATTTTTTTGCTTTTATTCATCATTTTTTGTTCCTCCTCTCCGTTAAAAATGACAACCGATTTACTATTATTCTTCCTATGAAGGATCTTCTACTTTTTTCATTTCGGTCTTCGCTGCATTTTTCTTCTTATAATTGCGATCGAGCTTAAAGATCCGATTCATGAAATTGTAGACATGTTTCGATTCCTTGGTTAATAGTGGACCTAAGATCGCTAAGATTAACACGTACAATGCAGAGAATGGCTGCAATATCGCCAGTAATCCCCCTGCTTTCCCCAGGTTCGCTATGATGATCGAGAATTCCCCGCGTGATACAATCGTGAGTCCAATATTGGATGAGGCCTTGGGTGATAATCCGGCACTGCGACCCGCGAGCATACCTGCAATATAGTTACCAATTAATGTGATGACGACCGCGCCAAGTGATAACCACACCGCTCCACCAAGCGTGAACGGATCAATCGTCAATCCGAAGCTGAAGAAGAATAGTGCTCCGAAGAAATCACGAAACGGTAAAATCAAATGTTCAATTCGCTTCATATGCTCTGTCTCTGCAAGAACCAATCCAACGAGCAGCGCACCGATGGCTTCAGCAACATGGATGGTCTCGGAGAAGCCCGCAACAATGAACAGCGTGGCAAATACCGCCAGCAAGAACAGTTCATTGGATCGAATGTTAAACATTTTGTTCAGTAAAGGCAGTGCTTTACGTCCAACGACAATAACTAAGAGCATATATCCAAGAGCAATCGCTGCAGATAGCAATACTCCACCGATGGAGCTCGCACCACTAAGCACAAGACCGGATAGAATCGAAATGTAAACGGCTAGGAAAATATCCTCGAACATGATAATGCCCAGAATCATCTCCGTTTCCGCATTCGCCGTACGCTTCAGATCTACCAGTACCTTGGCAACAATCGCACTGGATGAAATACTCGTAATCCCGGCAATAATGAGTACTTCTTGAAACGGTAGCCCCGCGCCAAATCCGAAGAGAAGTCCTAACGAAAAGTTAATCACGATATAGATCGTCCCGCCGATGGCAATTGACTTACCCGCCTTTATTAGACGCCCTACAGAGAACTCTAGACCCAAATAAAACAATAAGAAGAGTACGCCTAGCCGTCCAAGAAGTTCAATTAACTCGGCACTATGAATAAACCGAAAATCAAAGTTACCAAACTTAGGTGCGTGAGGACCTACAACCATCCCAACAAGAATATAGAAAGGAATGACGGAGAACCTTAGTTTTGCAGATAACAAACCAGCAAGCGCAATGAGCGCTACAGCTAGGCCAAGCTCTAAAACAACATGCTCCATCCCATCACTCTCCGTTCATTAAGATTTGTTTCAATTTCATAATTTGTTGACGCTCTCCCGCTACGACCAGGGTCGCATGTGCTTTGAGAACACTGTCTGGTCCAGGATTAATGACACGCTCATTCTCTTTGCCCAGCATGGCAATGATCGTCGCACCTGATTGATGGCGTACATTAATCTCTCCGATGGTCTTGCCGACACATACCGCATGGGGCTCAATTTTGTACCATTCAATAATGAGCTCATCCAGCGCCACCTCGATACTCTCCAGCGCTTTCGGCTTGTAAGCCATTCCCCCGACGATTCCCGCGATCTGTCTCGCTTCATCATCGTCCAGCGTGATCATCGAGATGCTCTCATCCGGATCTTCATGGTCAAAATGATACATTTCCCTTCTCCCGTCATCATGTACAATGATGACAAGCTTATCTTCGCTGCGGGTTTCGATCACATATTTGTGCCCAATCCCTGGAAGATCACAATCTCTGATTTGCTTCATTCACAATACCTCCAGCTTATTTTTTTTGAAAAGCAGTAATATTATATCATAAATCCACCCCTCATCCCCAGCATGATGCACAACATGTATAGATTACCAAGTAATTGTTAGGAGAAAAATACCACTAATGGATTCGATCAACGATGCCTATTCATTGCATAGATATCTTTTGCCTTGTATTAACAACCTTATTCTCTACATATTGGGTATTCTCATGCATACAAAAAAACACCCCCAAAAGGAGGTGTTTAATCAAATGATATCCATCTAAGATGAACTTAAATACGCATATAATTCCGATAACGTCGTGACTTGCCGTTCACGCATTCTTCGCACATACTGCGACCATAATGCAGCGGTCATTCGGGCATCTTCTAATGCATGGTGACGCGTCGTCACCTCAATCTGATTCATTACCAGCAATTCATCCAGTGTATAGTTGCGGGACTCCTTCTCCAGCCACTTCGCAACGAGCATCGTGTCTACGAGTCGATGAGACCAGCGCGCCCGCCAAGTTTTCCAGAATGCAGAGACTAAGAAGGCTTTATCATGACCACTGGCATGGGCTATCAAGACATCTGAACCGACAAATTGCATGAAACGTTGAAGTACCGTCGGAAGCGGCAGACCATTCACCAGCATCGCATTCGAGATTCCCGTCAACTGTTCAATTTCGGGCGGGACCGTCTGATTCACTTGAACGAGCGAATAGAACTGTTCCCCCGTATTGATCTCTTCTCCCTTGACTCGGACTGCCCCAATCGAGATAATTTCATCCCCATGATTGGGTAGGAACCCCGTCGTCTCTAGATCGAACACGACCACAGATAATTCTTCCAAAGGAACGTGCAGCACATTGGGTTTCCGCTGCTCCTTCAACGTGTTTCGCATAAACGCAATTTGCTCCGCTTTCGCATTTGGAACGCCGATAATGGAAGAAAAAGCAGATGAAATCTCACCCCTTTTCAGTGCGCTCCACCAACTTCCTTCCGTTGATCCCCGATCCTTCATCGTTCATTCCTCATCTGCACACGTATTTGTCGATTCAAATAGCGTTGTAAGCCCTGTACAGCTTGCAACTCCTTCTTCAATGCTCTTACGACGTCTCGTGTTAAGTCCAATTCAGTCACATATCCATGGCTCACGTATTCACCCTCTTCGATGGCAAATGGTATCGTTGCCCGCCTTGCTAATACCGAACGGAAAGCCATCTCACATGAGCTAAGAAGCTCTGTATCCTGGGACCCATTCTGCTTCAAATACATGAGGCGTTCCCACGTGGAAGGTTGCTGAAGTGCATAGAATGCATCTCGATCCAATCTTAACCCTGTAGTAATGGCTAGATAACGAATTCCATTCACTAGCGGAATATAGGCCCCATACTTCAAGTTCACCCCCCCGGCGAACTCTCCGAACCTTTCCCGAATTATCTGGCCAAAAGAATTAATCGGCGCTTTATAGTACAACGTGTTGCGCAGCATCGCTTCCGCAATACCAGGTGTACGCTTTAGCAGGTTCGCATATAAGGCTCGCCATTCTGCCGCAAGGTCCTCGTCACCAAATACAGGACGCATGTCGGATGCAATCAGCAAATAGCGTACATGCTCCCAAGATAAGTCTTCAAGCCATAACCTCAATTGTTCTTCCCATTGCTTCATCGACTTCCGCCATACACTGTTGCTTACGAGCACCTGCCCCTTGCACCTCGGGAATCCAAGCACTATCAATTGTTCAACGATCACTTCCGAGAAGTGCTCGAAGTATTCGAGTACGGAGCTATCCGTCGTATCCTCCATGATCAATCCATGATCCTGGTCGCTCCCTTGTACTTGTTCACTTCGACCGCCGCTTCCGAACAAGACAAATGCATATCGAACAGGCGGATGCCCCCAGCCCTCCCTGATAAGCATTTGCTCACATAGACGAATCGTTTCTGCAATCAGTGCATCATGCCATCGATTCAGCTGGACATTCCACTCGAGCACTTGGGTCGAATCCACAGCTTGGCTCCACAATGTCTGATACTGATCACGTAATAGACGTACCGCGTGAACCGATGTCGCTGCCCCTAATGCTTCCATTGCGACTTCCATTTGCTCCATCCGCCTACCCCCATGTTTATCCCGTGTCACATTTCATAACATAAACATTCAACTCTAGCTGAATTATAACGAACAAGTCTAGGGCGCACAAGCATCCTTTTGTTAAAATATGTGTATTCGATAAGAATATACCCTGATGATGTCAATTTACATCACTCGAGTTCCAGAGATCCACACGACAAACCATAACGTTTGACTGTATACTTTGATGTTTAGTATGATACATAGATAGCAATCTTAAGAAGCGAGGTGCCTAACATTGGACACAATCAAAATGTATCGCATCAGCGAACTAGCAAGAGAAGCAAATGTAAGCCTGCGTACGATCGACTACTATACAAAGCTTGGCTTGATTGAACCCGAGCAACGTTCCAGCAGCAATTATCGTCTCTATAGCGATGAAACCTTAATCCGTTTACAACGTATTAATCAGATGAAGCAAGAGAAATACACGCTCGATGAGATTAAACACAGCTTGACGGAATGGAGCAAGGTAACGCGAGAAGAAGAAGTATCACAGCGATTGACCGCACTTCAGATGCATATGGCGCAATTAGAACGTGAGGTGAAGGAGCTAAGTCCAGTCATCGAACAGCTCAAGCCGCGACAAGCAAAAAATTTATTCAAAAACTTAACTCCGCAAAGCGCCGCAGTCATCGAAGCGTTACTGCTATTGCTCAGCAAAAACTCAATTATGTAATTACAATAGGAGGGCTATACCAATGACATTATCAACATTTATGTACATCCCAATCTTGCTAGCCTTTATTTTAACGATATGGGCACAATTTCGAGTCAAAGGAACATTCAACAAGTGGTCTGAAGTTCCAGTTCAAAGCGGACTTACAGGATATGAAGCAGCTAGACGAATGCTGGATGCCAATGGGCTCCATGATGTTCCCATCGAACCCGTTCGCGGCGCATTGACAGACCATTACGATCCGATTGCACGAGTGGTAAGATTATCCGAACCGGTCTATTATGAGAATTCCATCTCAGCCGTATCGGTTGCTTGTCACGAAGTCGGTCATGCGATCCAACATCAGCAATCGTATTCCATGCTTGTCCTTCGCCATCGGATGTTCCCATTCGTGAATTTCGCCTCTGGCGTCGCGCCGTTCTTGTTGCTCGCAGGATTCATCTTCGACTTCATGAACTTAGTCGGTATCGGTATTATCTTCTTCTCCGCTGCGGTAGCTTTCCAAGTCGTTACGCTCCCTGTAGAGTTCAATGCAAGTAATCGGGCACGTGACATTATGGTCTCTGAAGGCTTTATTACGAATGATGAAGAACGAGGCGTTGCCAAAGTATTGAACGCCGCAGCACTCACTTATGTCGCCGCTGCGCTCCTATCGCTCCTTGAGCTTTTACGTTACATCTTAATTTTCGTGAACAATCGCGATTAATACGAAGAAACCAAAAAACTCCCATCCGTGCTATTTTACGGATTGGGAGTTTTCTCTATTTTCGAAGAACTGTAACAAAAAGGCGTAGAATACAGCAGCAACGGGTGATAATTTATCATCGATTCGACGGATGAGACCAATCGGTCGTACGACCTTCGGCTCCCGGATGCGAACCCTTGAAGGCTCCAGCTTCTGTGTCTGGAATAAGGCCATGTCTGGAAGTAAGCTAACGCCCATCCCTGCAGCGACAAGGCCGCGTATCGTATCTGTCTCTTCTCCTTCGAAGCTAATCTTCGGTGAGAATCCAGCCTGCTCGCATGCATCCCATACGATGGGCCGCAAGGAATAACCTTGGCTAAATAAGACGAACATTTCATCCTTCAACTGTTCCAATACGATTGATTCTTCTCCGGCAAGCGGATGATTCGGCGGTACGATGGCTGACAGCTCCTCCATCAAGACAATTTGACCTGTCACTTGCTCGGACTCATCGGGAAAAGGCGATATGAATGCCAGGTCCGTGTCTCCTGAACTGACATCTTTGATCAGCGATGCATAATTCCCCTGCTTGAGACGAAATTTCACATTCGGATGGATCTTCCGAAACTCGGAGACCACTTCCGGTATTAGATGAATACCTAAGCTGTGTGGAAATCCTAGCCGGACCTCCCCGCAATTCGGGTCATGAAATTCATGGACTTCCTGTACGGTTCGCTCTAGCGAGCGCAAGACCGCCTCAATACGCTTATACAGGAGTTGACCGACAGGGGTTAGCTGAAGATTACGCCCCTTCTGTATAAACAACTTTACGCCAAGCTCTTCCTCTAACTGGTGAATCTGGCGGCTGACAGCCGATTGTGCCACATGCAGCTCTTCCGCCGCTTGCGTCACATGTTCTTTCTTTGCTACTTTCACAAAATAATACAACTGCCTTAATTCCACTGATGTACACTCCGTTCTTGGCGTCAATACAGCTACTGTACCATGCCGCCTTTGTGCTTTCAATGAAAAAATGTAATCGTCTTCACAGTCTAAGCTTACGAATCAATCCGTAGAGGATAAACCCAGCGACAAGCCCGCCAAGATGCGCCCATAAATTCACACTCGCTACCATAACGGAATAGACTAGCCCCATGCCGAGCAGCATATAGATCGTCTGTCTTGAAGGAGGATCCAATAATGATCGTTGCAACAGAACAATGAATAGATACGCTCCGTAAATGCCGTAAATTGCGCCTGAGGCGCCCGCCGACAAGGTTGGACCACTTGCCATCAAATCACTAAACACATTCCCTAGCAGGCCGCTGAAGAGGTAGAACAAGGCATACTGCCACGAGCCAAGCAAGCGTTCGAGCGGTGGGGCGAAAACGAACAGCGCAAAAGAATTAAACAATAAATGATCGAACCCGATATGAACAAACATCGCTGTGAAATATCGCCAATATTCTGTCGCATAATGTGAATCATTCAGCATCGCTCCATATTTCAGAAGCGTATATGCATTCGTTGATCCACCATCAAATGCCATCAAGATGAACACCACGATATTGGCAAGCAGTAGAACCGACGTCACAGGATAGAAGCGCAAATAACTCTTGAAATTCTCATAACGAATAAAAATCATAATCCATCACCATTCCCTAAATATATTGTAAAACAATTAGACATTTTCGACTCAAAACAACTATAATAAATTCTGGAAGCAAGATATCTAAAGGAGGCAATATCCATGGCACAAGAACGTACAGTAGCATTCAAAGGAAACCCGATCACATTAATCGGTCCAGAACTTAAAGCAGGTGACAAAGCTCCTAACTTCACATTGAACAAGAACTTGCTTGAAGAAGTAACACTTCAAGACTATGCAGGCAAAATCAAGCTGATCAGTGTTGTTCCTTCCCTCGATACAGGTGTATGCGATGCACAGACACGTCGTTTCAACGAAGCAGCAAGCAAGCTTGGCGATAATGTCGTTATTCTTACTGTAAGTGCTGACCTACCATTTGCACAAGCTCGTTGGTGCGGCGCAGCGGGCATCGATAAAGTAATCACGTTGTCTGACTACAAATCCAATAGCTTTGCAGAAAACTACGGTGTATTGATCAAAGAATTCCGTCTAGACATGCGTGCTGTATTCGTGGTTGATGCGAACGATACGATTACATATGTAGAAGTGCTCTCCGAAATGACTGAGCATCCGAACTATGAAAATGCGATCGCAGCTGTCCAAGCGCTTCTGTAATCGTAATACGTAGTACGTAAAAAGCGAGCGAAGGTTCCCCTTCCTCGCTTTTTTGCTGTTCCTATATAAGATTCAGGCAGCGCCTGAAACATTTAGCTCGATGTTTTATATGATGATAGCTTCTTATCTAGAATCGCGAACAATTCCATAATCACACGATAATTGGATCCCAGATCCCCCATCCCGCCGCGCGATGCAGAGAAAATATCGACTGCAGATTTGGTCGGTCCCACAGATATTACGGATACTGTAATATCCATCGTTCTGCCGGTAACCGTTCTTTTCTCCAGTGTAATTTCACCAACAGAATGCACTTCATGAAGCAGCTTGTACCCTGGAATTTTCTTAAGTGTGGATACAACCTCTTCCCATGCACGATCTTTAGATAAACTATAGTAATGTGATTTTAATTTAGGGTCTTTGGCACGATCGCCAGTTGCTTCATAACTGCGCAAGATGCCGATTAGAGCTCTTTTGAGTGACAACGAACTTCCTCCCTTGTATGTACACAAACCCGCAAATGCCGTCCGATTTCTTATGCTTCTGAACCTACTCTCGCAGGTGGGTGTCCGCAGAGTTACCTTTGAAGTCCCAGTGAAGGGCGTGTCAGCCGCAACTCGATTTGAACTCCCTAGAAACCGTTATTGGTTCAAAACAACGTGAAATCGAACGAACACCGCAGGATGTAACACCTATTATAGTACCTTGCAGTCCAAAAGTAAACTAAGTGGTCGGCTTGTCCTCGCTAAGCGCTGCCTCAGCCTCAGCTTCTTCCTTCTCAGCTTTCTCCAGTGCATCCTTCTCTAATTGCTGCTGCATCTTCAAATAAATCAAATGGAAGTTATAGAATGCGAACGTAGCAATGATACTGCCAGTAAAGAAGATAATCAAGAACGGATATCTCAAGCTGAAGTAACCGAGAATACCTGCTCCAAGTACAGTTGTAATGGAACGGATCGGTCGGATGACGGTCAGGAGAATCGCATTCTTAATCAGTTGTAGCGTTTTCATATGATAGTGCACGATCATCGAGAAGAAGTTGAACATCGAGATCAGCAATACGATCAGCAATACCACCATCACAATACCAACGAATTGGAAGCCCTTCAATTGGGTCATATACACTTGTAAATCCACATACATAATGACAGCGAGCAGCGTGTAGAAAATACCGCCGATCATTGCTTGTACATAGTTCTGCTTATACCCTTTGAAGTACGTCGAGAATAGTTTGACATCCGTCTCACCCATGACCCATTTACGAGCGACCGTGAACATCGCTGCGGTTGCAGGGAATAATGTGAACGGAGCTACAATCCCCATTGCCCAGTTCATTGTAATCGACTCATTCACTAGGTTTTGTTGGACCACTAACAACTTCGTAAACGCGAAGAACAAGAATGGGGACGAACATAAGATCCAGAGCAAATTAATAGCCGACAAGCGCATAATCCATTCCGAGACCCGATATAATCCTCCCATAACGCCTTTAAATTCCAAACAAATTACCTCCTCAGCAAATCATCAATGCTTGTATATTATATTACTATAATACAAGTGGCCTACTATTTGCTACCGCCTATTTTAGTTGGACTGGGTAGCAGTCTAAATGGCTAGCACCTAACCACACCATAGGATACACTGTAATCCCCAACCACTTTCATTTCATAGAAGGAGGTTACAGTATGGGCGACTTCGGATGCGGCGGTTTCGAATTCACATCTACTGGCGGAATTTTTGATGCACAAAAAAAAGACGAAGCCTTACGCTTCGTCTTCTTCCATTCTATACGTCACTCATACTCTCAGGACGTTTCGCTGGTTTACGGCCTTCACCGCTATTCGTACGTGGTCTGCGATCTCCTTCGCCACTTGTGCGAGGTTTGCGATCGCTGTTACCACGGTACCCACTGCTGTCTCCACCACGGGAATAACCGCCTTCACGGCTGCCATATCCGCCTTTGGAGTATCCGCCGCCAGAGCGGTTGCCATCACGACTGCCTTCACGACGGTAAGAAGATCCTTCGCGGTTCCCGCCGCCGCCTTGACGGTTGGATCCGTAGCTGCCAGATGGCCGACGTCCGCTAGTACGGATGTCCGGTTTACGGCGTTTTGCACGAATCGGCTCTTCCGGTGTCAATTCGATTACACCATCTTTCTTCTCGCCTGTGAGCAATTTCATAGCCGCCGATAGCAATTGTACGGAATCATATTGTTCGAGTAATTGAATTGAGATTGCCTTGAACTCGTTGTATTCTTCATTCTGAACGATCTCAAGAATACGCTCAGCTGTTAGACGTTGTTTACCTTCGATAGCTTCTGCAAGACTTGGCAATGGCTTCTTCGGAATGCGATGTCTTGTCACTTTCTCAATGAAGTGCAAGTGATCGATCTCACGAGGTGTTACGAAGGACCATGCTGTACCTTCTTTACCTGCGCGGCCTGTACGACCGATCCGGTGTACATAGCTCTCAGGATCTTGTGGAAGGTCAAAGTTCACTACGTGAGTCACGCCACTCACATCAAGTCCACGTGCCGCAACGTCTGTTGCCACGAGTACATCAATGCTGCCGTCACGGAATTTACGCATAACGGTATCACGTTGGTTCTGAGACAAGTCACCATGCAATCCGTCAGCAGAATAACCACGCTTCTGCAACGCTTCGGACAATTCGTCAACACGGCGTTTCGTACGTCCGAATACAATTGCAAGCTCTGGAGATTCCATATCAAGCAAACGGCTAAGCGCTTCGAACTTCTGACGTTCATGCACTTCAATGTAAGCTTGATCGATAAGTGGAGCACTTACTTGCTTAGGAATAACCGATACATGTTCTGGGTTTTTCAAGAATTGTTGCGCAAGCTTCTGGATGTTCGGAGGCATTGTTGCCGAGAACAACATCGTCTGACGCTCATCAGGAACGAGCTTCAAGATCGATTGAATGTCTTCCATGAAGCCCATGTCGAGCATTTCATCTGCTTCATCCAAGATGACAGTCTGTACATCATCCAGTTTAATGGTCTTACGATTGATATGGTCAAGCAAACGACCTGGTGTACCGATAATGATTTGAGGTTTCTTCTTCAATGCGCGGATTTGGCGAACGATATCTTGTCCACCGTAAATCGGTAGGGAGCGAGTACCTTTGAAACGTGCAAGCTTTGCAATTTCTTCAGATACTTGAATCGCTAATTCGCGTGTGGGTGTCATGATTAGTGCAACGATACGTTCTTCGGTAACTGGAATTTTGTTGATAAGCGGAATACCAAATGCTGCTGTCTTCCCTGTACCTGTCTGTGCCTGTCCAATCAAGTCTTTCCCTTCCATTGCAAATGGAATGGATTTCGATTGGATCGGAGTGGATTCTTCAAATCCAAGTTCCGTAATTGCCTGGAGCAGCTTCGCGTCCAAGCCAAAATCTGTAAAGTTCATCAATATAGTTCATACTCCTTCTTTATCTTGGGGGGTAATGGACATTCCCCATCCTAAACTGTATCCTTAAGTAGCGAAAAACATTTTGTATGCGATCCCCTGTATTTCAATTCATATGCATATATAATGCACAAATCCAACTGCAAACATCGTCGCAGTTGGAAAATAATCCCTACTCAAGAACATCTAATATATTATATCACAAATTAGATGGAGAATACCAGCGACTAACTTGCTAAATACTACATATGAGGTGAATTTCATTGAAAAAAGTATGGGAAATCGCTTCCATGATCATTGGAGCGTTTTTTATAGCCGTGGGGTCTAATTTGTTCATTATCCCTCATCAAATTTTGAGTTCCGGCTTGAACGGACTCGCGATGATCACGGGTTATTTCACTAACTGGAATATCGGATTGTTGTATTTGATCTTCAACGCCCCGATCCTCGTTGCAGGATGGTTCATCCTCGGGAAACGATTTATCTTCAATAGTATGGTGTCCGTTGTTGCGGTAACTTGGTTCATGCAATTGTTACCAGTGTATCAGTTTAACGACACCCCTATTCTTGGCGCTGTATTCGGCGGATGCCTCATTGGTTTTGGTGCGGGAATCTCCCTTCGAATGGGCGGATCTTCCGGTGGATTCGATATCGTTGCTTCCATTATTTCCAGATACCGCGATATTCAGCTGGGGATGATGATCGTCGGATTAAATGGCTTCATCATTATCGCCCTTGGATACATGAAGGACAACTGGGATTTGGCCTTATATTCCATGCTCTCCGTATTTATCACGGGAAAAGTAATGGATGTGATCCATATTAGCCATATTAAAGTTACTGCCTTCATTATTACGAATGAGACGGAGCTTATGCTGGAGAAGTTGCTTGGCTTGCCGCGTGGTGTCACCATCATCAAGACGCGCGGTGCCTATTCGGAAGTGGAGAAGGATATGCTGATGACAGTAACGACGCGTTATGAGTTAGCCGAACTGCAGAATATCATTAAATCTGTTGATAAGAAGGCTTTTGTAAACATCGTTGAGACCGTCGGTGTAATGGGCGCGTTCCGCAGACGAAAACCGTAAGTGTCGCTACTTTTTATTGGGAAGATGTGTTATAATCAAATGGATTTAAATTGGAAATAAATCATTTGGCATAGTTTTCAGGTTTTTACCCTTTGTTTCACGATGTACAGCTTTTCCGAACTCGTAATCATGATTTCGATGAAAGGGTGATCGCTGTGGAAATGGAAACGGTAAAACTGTCCGAGATTGTGTTAAAATGGTACCCTGATCTTATTCCGTTCCTTCGCCAGACGGAACTGGATCGCAACATCGTACTACGGGACGGTATCAACATCTTAGGTCCTGGAGATGCAATGGAGATTATTCATTACAGCATCTGTGATAATCAAAAAAATGGTTACATTCATTAAGCAGCTCCCCTGTAGATGCCTCACTTCTGCAGGGGAGTTTTTTCTGCAAAATCCTCCATAATGCTCTATAACGAATCTCTCTTTTTCGCTATAATCTAGTAATAGCCTAAGAGGAGAGTGTACCCTTTCATGAATATCCTATGGTCTTTATTACTCATGGCTCTGAGCTCCTTAAGCCAGACACCAGCGCACCAAGACACTAGCTCAACGCAGTTAATGAGAGCTGCCCTGCAAGCCATTAGCGCCGAAGCGAATCCGAGCGGTCAGATCTCGAATCCATTCGCTGCGCTTGATCCACAGCAGCATGCTCCCAAAGTGAAGGGCATCTATGCAACCGCATACAGTGCCGGCGGCGAACGTCTGAAATCCTTGTTGCAATTAATAGATTCGACTGAGCTTAATGCGATGGTCGTTGATATTAAAGATGACTCCGGATATATCACCTATAAGACGGACAATGCGAAGTTAGCGCAGCTTGGATCACCTAAGCCCTTTATCAAAGATATTCACCAATTCATGGAGACACTACAGAAACATCAGATCTATCCGATCGCCCGAATCGTCGTCTTCAAGGACACCGTACTTGCGAAGAAGCATCCGGAACTCTCTTTCGTCAAATCCGATGGATCCGTGTGGGCGAATGGCAAGAAGGACAGCTTCGTGAATCCCTACAAGAAAGAAGTCTGGGACTATAATATCGAACTAGCCAAGGAAGCTGTGAAGCTAGGTTTCCGTGAAATCCAATTCGACTATGTTCGGTTCCCTGAAGGATTCGAGAACAAGGCCAAATCGCTCAAATTCACAACGAATGACAAGTCGCGCGTACAAATTGTTGCCGATTTCGTCGATTATGCGAAGCAGCAGCTCGCGCCTCTTGGTGTACGCGTATCCGTAGATATTTTCGGTTATGCAGCGTCCGTCCCTGCCGCAGAAGGCATTGGACAGGATTTCGTGAAAATATCCGAGCATGTCGATGTGATCTGCCCCATGGTCTATCCAAGCCACTACTCAACCGGTTGGTACGGCGCGAAGAATCCGGATATCGAACCTTATCGTACGATTAAAGGCTCCATGGAGGATACACACAAAAAACTTTCTCCACTCGCCGAGAAGAAGCCTATCATCAGACCATGGATTCAAGACTTCACTGCAAGCTGGCTCGGAAAAGGGCATTACACGAAATATGGCAAACATGAAGTCGAAGAGCAAATCCGCGCCTTGAAGGATACCGGCATCGATGAGTACCTATTGTGGAACGCTGGCAATCGGTATACGGAAGATGTGAAGTACTAGGTTGGATTTAACGCCAATAAGAAGAGCCCTGTATACCATCTGAGCGAATGGTATGGAGGGCTCTTGTATTTCAAGTCACTTGCGATGCGTCTCAATCACGTAACCCGCACCCTTATCCAATCTTTTCTTCTCTAGGATACTAACCTCAAGCTGCGCCGGTGAAGCTAGGAAATGACGGTCCATGTGAGATTCGACATAGGAAAATGCTTTCTCGTCCGTCTCCGCTACGACAATGAGATAGACAAGTTGTTCTTCCAATTCAATTTCAATACGATATAAGTACATAAGATGACTTCCCCTTCCACATTCTTATCCTTACTATCCCGATGAGGATTAGATTCATTATATTGAAAAACCTCCCAAAAAGCTTGTACAAAATTTCTGCCATCCCAAATACAAAAAGACTGCTCCTCCGTCATCTCCAAATGACTTCAGAACAGCCTTTCTTGTTATGATTGATTATTTCGAAAGACGTAGAGCAAGATCGTACAATTCCATATCAAATGCTTTCTTCGTGTTCACAACCGTATCAATATCGGTCATCACTAATTCACCTTTAATGACACCGCATGATTTGCCTGATTGGCCTTCCATTAACATACGTACAGCATAATCGCCAAGACGGCTTCCTAGTACACGGTCATTGTGCGTTGGGCAGCCACCGCGTTGAATGTGACCCAATACGGTTACACGCGCATCCACGTCAACACGCTCCGTAATGCCTTTGGCGATATCTTCACCGCGGCCAACGCCTTCTGCAACGATCACGATACTATGGCGTTTGCCATGTTCGAAATTGTCTTTCATACGATTCGCTACATCATCAATGCTGAATGGTACTTCAGGGACAAGAATCGTCTCTGCGCCGCTCGCAAGACCAGCATACAACGCGATATCACCGCAATGACGTCCCATAACCTCAACGATAGAGGAGCGTTCATGCGAGCTCATCGTATCG
This sequence comes from Paenibacillus sp. GCM10027629, assembly GCF_042676425.1. NCBI lineage: Bacteria > Bacillati > Bacillota > Bacilli > Caryophanales > Paenibacillaceae > Paenibacillus > Paenibacillus sp. GCM10027629. The sequence goes on from NZ_JBHTGZ010000012.1 coordinate 192,909, forward strand.
CGCAATTTATTGACTGCATCCACTACAATGCCTACAGCCGTATCGAATCCGATCGTAAAGTCTGTGAACGCAATATCATTATCAATTGTGCCTGGTAAACACATCGTTTTGATGCCAAGTTTGCTCAATTTGTTCGCGCCTTGATATGAACCATCTCCACCGATAACGACTAAGCCATCGATACCGTATTCACGTAGAATATCCGCACCTTTTTGTTGGCCTTCAGCCGTCATGAACTCTTTACAACGAGCCGATTGTAGAATCGTTCCGCCGCGTTGGATAATATCACCAACACTACGCAAGTCCATCGAACGGATTTCTTTGTTCAATAGCCCTTGGTAACCGCGTTGAATACCGAACACTTCGATGCCGTAATATAACGCACTACGCACGACTGCACGAACAGCCGCGTTCATCCCTTGAGAATCTCCCCCACTAGTAAGAACTGCAATTTTTTTGACTGCTGACATATCCTTATCCTCCTTAAAAAATCCATCTTTTCTCTATCTATGATTTATGTTTACGTATCCAAAGGCTATTCCCCCAGAAAAACAACCGCGTTAACGGGCTTTTCCGCATGAGACGCTTGGAGACGGACTTCACATGCTGTTGACTCGTCACCTTTGGGTCTGACAAGTATAAAGCAATCAATCCTTCTATCACCATACGATGGAACTGCGAATCAGGCAAGTGCTTCACATCTTCTCTCGCCCCTTCGACCACCATCACCATCCGCTCGATTAAGGTCTCTTGCTCATCGTAATAGTTGCAGAAATTCAAATCCCCACCCAAACGATCTTCTTCTTGGTCAATTAAATAATCAAGCATAATATGCAATCCGCATACATGCGGGAAATAAGCTCTTCGAATATCACTTGCCTCGCGTACGGTCAGATTAGGTCTTGTTGCAGCTGTGAACAGCATGAATACACCTAGGGTCGAACCTGTCGCTGCAGCGAATTCATTCCAGTGCAAATGAGGAGATTTATTCCGATTCTGCTCCCACCAGGCGGTTAGCTCCGATTCTCTAAGATCATGACGGATATGCTTGTACACTTGCAAATCGACATACAGACCCACCAATTCTTCCAGATAAGACATCACTTTCCCATAGGACGGAAGCTGCCTGATACAAGATTGGCAAGTCGACACGAGATTATGCAGGTAACCATCGTCTTCATGCTCAGGATGGTAAGCGTAATAATTTTGAAGTGGAGCTTCGGGGTTAATCGCATCTAACATCGACTGATGGAGCTGGCGAAAATCAACCGGATCCATGGAGGTGCTGCGATCACACAGGTTATCCAAATAATCGCTGATCGTCTGAAATGCCACGATGAGTGGAATCAGCACATCTTTCTGCGATATATCCAAAGCTGCGTACACCGCTCCGCCTTGACAATGGAACTGCTTCGTCGCGATGCTCGCAAGCGCTTGTCGGCGAAGCTCTTCATCAGGAATCGACTCCGCTTGTTCCTGCCAATAACCAAGTGATTGCTTAACGCCTGGCAAAATAACACGATACACGCGGAACATCAGCTGTATTGGATTTAGTGGTGCAGTGAATTGTCGCTGTTGTGTTAGACTCAATACGGGGTGCCTCCAAAAATGCATTCATTTTCATGTGAATCATTCCTATTATAGTACGATCAGTCATAATGCACAAACCGCTACATTAGGCATGCATTCTCGTACGTACCTCTTGATTCGTGCGGTACCACAAATGCAAATCATTAATTTGACTAGCAATCTCGGCGATCTCCGAATTTAGCTGGCAGCTGACCTCGAAATTTTCTTCATCAAATAATTGTGACTGTTTCTTATTAATTACGCGCTCAAGCGCTATGATTCGGTTCGGGATTTTTCCCCGGATCCATTCCCATCGAACAAGAATAGCTTCTCGCTCTACAACACTATATTGTTCCCACTCTTGAGCAAGCGCAGGCACATGAATACCTAACCGCTCGTCGAATTGAAAGACATTCTCCATCTCTATCTCCTCCATGAAAAAGAGTCCAATAGTAAATGTACCACTCACAACGAAGGAAATCTATAATATTCAGCACAGTTCCAAAAGAGCATTCCAGAACCCGGAGGCAGGTGCTATACTAATAGTTATTTCGATACCCATTCTAGATTGGAGCTCTCAGCATGTTGTTCAGACGAAATGGATCCCCTATGATGCAAGATTTTCATTGGTTGCGAATGTTCGTATTCTCACTCTATACGACCACGTCACTCATTACAGCCTTTTTTCCGCTCTATTTCAGCGGCATTGGCTTCTCGAATGTCCAAATCGGATTTATTTATTCGATTGGACCCTTAATCTCGATTTTCTCGAACCTCATCTGGGGAATTGCTAGCGATAAGTTCCGTACGATCAAGAAAATCGTTCTCATCCTACTCGTTGGCCAATTATTCATGGTCTTACTATTAACGCAATCTACCTCTTTTGCCGTCATTTGCATTCTGATGTTCGTGTTTAATTTCTTTTATTCTCCCATCAACCCATTAGCTGATACATGGGCGATCATGACGATGCAGAAGCGCGGTAAAAATTTCATGAGCGTGCGAATCTACGGGTCATTCGGATTTGCTATCGCATCACTCGTCCTCGGGTTTATTCTGAAGCAAACCGGGGCCCATATTACGCTGTGGGTATGCCTTCTCCTAACCGGATGTTCGCTGTTAATTGCCCTATTCGCAACGGACCAACAGGGCGCAACAGCCAAGAAGATGGAACTCGGTGGGCTACTGAAAATTCTGAAGCAGCGCGAAATCGTCTGGTTCTTCCTGTTGCTGCTCTTAGTCGCGGTATCGCATCGATTCAACGATGCCTTCATCTCACCTGTTCTACGAGGAATGGGCGCAGATGAGACAATTATCGGATGGGCATTATCCGCTTCTTCGTTAAGTGAAATTCCTGTCTTCTTCCTTCTTAGCAAATACGGCTCGAAGTTCAAAGAGCTTCCGCTCTTGTCGATCGCCAGTCTCATGTATGCCGTTCGTTTCTTGCTGATGAGTGTCGTTACGGATCCGGCGTGGGTCGTTGTCATACAGCTTATGCACAGCGTCACATTTGGCATCTACTTTTTTACCGCTGTTCGTTACGTAACCAATCTCATCCCGGATGAGTATCGCGCGACAGGACTGGCATTCTTCACGATCATCTGGTCCTCGCTCGCAGGCCTCATCAGCGGATCTGTCGGCGGCAGCCTGCTCGATATCAGCAAAGGAACATTATACATGGTCGCTGCGAGTCTGGCATTGATCGGTTCGATCGGCTTTATGGCGCGCTATTTGATCGCCAGAGATCAATAACCGACGCGAAATTCCTTGCTTTTTCCAATCTTCGGGCTATAATGAGAAAAGGATTTAGGACCAAGTAATAAAGGCGGGGAAAATCATGGATTTCGAACAACTCAAAGCAATTATTCATGGACGTCGAAGCGTCCGTAATTACACCGATCAATCAGTCGCGATTGCAGATATCGAAGATCTCATTGATTGTGCGCGTTATGCTCCAAGTGATACGAATTCACAGACTTGGGAGTTCATCGCCATTACGAATAAAGACCTGATCAAACAAATTGAGGGATTGACATGGGATCAGCTTCATGCGCTTGCAGCCGTATCGGAGACGAAAGGTCTTAACCGTGAAGCACGCCTACTCGTGAAGTCTTTCGGACCTTATGCGACAGCCTTCTCCAATGCTCCTGTCTTGATCATTTGTCTAGCAACACCATACAACTCGAAATTCCGTGAGAAAATCTTCGACCCGATTGAGCTTGCTTCGGAGAGCGTATGGGCGGAGGAAGGAATCAAGAGCAGCTGCCTTGCAACACAGAACCTCATGCTCGCAGCGCATGCCAAAGGGCTTGCTACTTGTCCTATGACAGGACCTGTCCTGCTCGCTGAACATCAGCTGAAGGAATTGCTTGAAATTCCTGATGATCGTCAAGTCAACATGGTCATCTCACTTGGTTACCCAGCCGATCAGCCGAGCAAGCTGCCGCGTAAAGACGTTCAAGACATTCTTCGTATTATTGAATAAATAACGTGCAAGACCCCCGTTATCCTATGATCGCGGGGGTCTTGTTTTACAACAAATGAAGCTGTTAGAAATACAAAAAAACAGATCCCAGAATGAACTGAAATCTGTGTGATGAACATGCATGGCGCAATTTATAATGAATAGTTAATTATAATTTCGTTACGCTAGCCGCTTGTGGTCCACGGTTGCCTTGTGTAATTTCAAATTCAACCGATTGGCCTTCTTCTAGAGTTTTGAATCCTTCGCCTTGGATCGCGGAGAAATGAACGAATACATCGTCGCCGCCTTCCACTTGAATAAAACCGTAGCCCTTCTCAGCATTAAACCATTTTACTGTTCCTTTCAAATGAACAACCTCCTAATATGCCGCCTTTAATGGCGATTATTTATATTATATCCGAAATATTGGAAATGTTCAACGAATCTTTTTGATCTCAAGAAAGTCGGACGAGCCTGGTATGAAAGGCAATTGACTGGACTTGAAGGATACCTGATGGCCTGCTTGTTCAAACTCTTGCATCATGGTCGACATCGCTGGGTATCCTGCCCACCGTAGTGATTTCAGCGGATAGATGAGCACACTTCCACCCACCGCGCAAACGCGAATTAATTCCTTAATTGCTGATATATGAAATGCATAATCGAATTGATCTGCGTATAAGAAGAGAAAGTGACTGCAAAAAACATGCTGAAATGTATGATCATCGAAGGGTAGTTCAGGCAGCTTCGCAAAGATATAATGCGACGGATTGCTTTGATAATCCGCAATAAATTGCTCTGAGGACCTTATGCGTCTATCGCGGTGCTGGGCCGGGTCTCCGTAGAAGCTCCAGTCGAACGTCTCTTGTATCTTCGTAAGCTTGGCTGTTGAGGTCTCAATCTCCTCCGATGCATAACGCGCTAAATACGCCGCATCGTAATGGAATATCGGGTCTGCCGCTACAGCCGTGTACCCGCGTGAATTCACTTCCGCCGTGAAAGACGACGCACCGCCTGCCACATCCAAGATTGTCCCTTGTGCTAAATCTGCCTCTGTAAGGGCGAACATTCGCATATACTCCTCATACGAACGACATGTCATAGCTACACCTTGCTGTTCATACGCTGGATAAAAACTCATCTCAACCACACTCCTCAGCTCATCTCAACTCATCTCTTCAGCCTCATTCGGCTTTGTTATAAATTACCACTTATACCCATACAGAGCAAGATCAAATTATGACTTAATATTTGCTTTATATCGCGCTGTACGTTATCATTTTACACAAAACAACGTAACAAGAACTTACCTGAAGAACGGAGCTTATAAATGATTAAAAAACATGTAATATACAAAAAAGACAACTGGAATATGATTACGGTAGAGGTCCAAGGCAAGTATATTGTCCTTCGCGAAATTTCGGACCAATGGGGCGAAGAGACGCACACCTTCTTAAGTCGTCCTGCACTCATGAACTGGGTTAATAACCGCTTCCCCAAATCGGAGTATATAGATAACTTGGAAGAGTGGAATGACATGATGGCGAATTTCCGACAAGTCTAAGCCAAGCTCACGAAATGAGGTGATCCCCATAGACTCAACCAGTATTCTCATCTTTATCATTCTAGCCTTTTCGATGGGTGCCATCCTTATTATGAAGAAAGATTCAATTCCTGCGCCTCTGCGCCGGGTCATGGCTATCATTACGATTCTTCTCGTGGCATTCGCCTTTTTCTTAATCGTATACAGCTCATTTCATCTAGGTTCAGCTTAATTGATAAATGACAGGCATCAGGGTCATACTATTGACAAATTTTACGGCGCAGGAGTGATCTTGTGAGACGAGGAATTTGTCTTTTATTGATTACATGTCTATTGCAACAGACTGTCATCCCCATCGCGGCCAGCTCTCCTGCTGAGCCCGCGCAATCTATCAAACCTAGGAGGGTTCCAATGAGTCAAATCGTTAAGCGTCAAGATGTACCGAAAGAAGATCAATGGAAATTAGAAGATTTATTCGCATCTCAAGGGGCTTGGGATCAAGAATACAAGCTGGTGAAAGATCAGCTCGGCAAAGTATCCGCCTATCAGGGTAAATTAACTGATGCAGCTGCAGTCAAGGCTTGCTTCGACTTGGAAGATGAGATTTCACTACATACAGAACGTCTTTACGTTTACGCAAACATGCATCATCACGAAGATACCGCTGAACCTACATACCAAGCATTATCCGAGAAATCCAAAAAGCTCAGTGTGGATGTCGGTGAAGCATTATCATTTATTACCCCGGAAATATTGTCATTATCTGATGAGCAGCTCGACAGTTTCATTAACAATTCAGATCTCAGTAAGTATAAATTTACGTTGACTGAAATGAAACGCCAGAAGGCGCATGTTCTCTCGAAGGCAGAGGAAGCATTGCTCGCACAAGTCGGCAATATCTCACAAGCACCGAATACCGTCTACAGTATGATCAACAATGCCGATATGAAATTCCCGAAAGTCAAAGATGAGAAAGGCGTGGAACGTGAATTAACACACGGCAGCTACATTCAGTTCCTCGAGAGCGATAATGTGGAGGTACGCAGAAACGCGTTCAAAGCCGTCTACGAGACCTATGGTAAGCAAAAGAATACGATTGCTGCAACACTCAATGCGAACGTCACCAAAAACATCTTCTATTCGCGTGCACGTAAATATCCATCCGTACTTGAGATGTCACTCTATGGCGACAACATTCCAAAAGAAGTGTATACGAATCTCATTGATACTATCCATGAGCACCTGCCTCTAATGCACCGCTATATGGAACTACGCAAGAAATTGCTTAAAGTCGATGAACTTCATATGTACGATTTGTTCGCTCCGCTCGTCGAAGAGTTCAAAATGGACATTACCTATGCAGAGGCCAAGAAAATGGTCAAAGAAAGTTTGAAACCGCTAGGCGATGATTATCTGAACAACCTGCAGCATGGATTCGATGATGGCTGGATTGATGTCCACGAAAACGAAGGCAAGCGCAGTGGTGCATACAGCTGGGGTGCATACGGCACACACCCTTACGTGCTCTTGAACCACAAGGACAATCTCAACAGCATGTTCACGCTTGCACATGAAATGGGTCATGCGCTTCACTCTTTCTATTCCGATACGAACTTAGAATATCGCGATGCACAGTACACGATCTTCTTAGCTGAAGTTGCTTCAACTTTGAATGAAGCCTTGCTCATGAACTATATGCTGAAGAAGTCAGAGAACGATCCAAAAATGAAAATGTATCTGCTCACATACTACGCTGATCAATTCCGTACAACGGTCTTCCGTCAGACGATGTTTGCAGAGTTCGAGAAAATCATTCATGAACGTGCAGAACAAGGCGATGCTCTGACACCGCAAGAGCTCTCGAAGATTTATTACGACCTGAATCTCCAATATTATGGCAAAGGCATGGTCGTGGATCAAGACATTGAGATGGAGTGGGCACGAATCCCTCATTTCTATACCAGCTTCTACGTCTATAAATACGCTACCGGATTCTCTGCAGCAACAAGCTTTGCGAAGCAGATTCTCGATGAAGGTGCACCTGCTGTAGAACGTTATCTTGGATTCTTGAAGAGCGGCGGCAGCGACTATTCCATCAACATCCTAAAACGTGCCGGTGTCGATATGTCCTCACCGCAGCCGATTCGGGAAGCGATGGACGTGTTCAAACAATTGATTGAAGACATGGAGAAACTTACGAACTAGTTAGATACACCCCCACACACCCCGAAAACGAATTAACGCTATACGAACAAAATCCCTTGCCTGCTACGGCAAGGGATTTTATACTATAAGGTACGCTGAAGCTTTAGGAGGAGTCATATGAAAATTCAATGGTCATTAATATTAGGACTCGTATTTGCATTAATTACGGCGATCTTCGCTGTCATTAATGTAGATCCCGTCCAAGTCAATTTGCTATTCGGAGTCGTCCAAGTTCCGCTCATCCTGCTTATCTTGGGATGCACCTTGCTGGGTGGCTTAATCGTCGGTTCTTACGGAATTTACCTTCAATACCGACTACAGCGCAAGCTTAAGGCGACCAAGACGGAGTTACAACATATTATCGATGCAACAGGCTATACATACCCAGTATCTCAAGATGCGCTATCATCCACGCATCCATCTAACCCAGACGAGGAGAAATCGAATCATGAACCTACCCTTTAACCAAGATTATGTCCTTGATTTTCTCGAAGAAATCCTAAATACCCCTAGCCCTACAGGCTACACGCACCACATTATGGAGCGAATTGAAGCTGAGGCACGTTCGTTAGGTTTCGAATTTGAACGTACGCAAAAAGGCTGCGGCATCATTAGCGTTCCAGGAAATGATCCATCTCGGACGATCGGACTTACTGCGCATGTTGATACCCTCGGCGCCATGGTTCGCTCGATCAATACGCGCGGTACACTCCGGATTACACCGGTGGGCGGTTATATGATGAATGCGATTGAGAATGAATACTGTACAATCCATACGCGCGATGGACGCATTTATAGCGGAACGATTCTCACGACACACCCGTCCGTTCATGTCTACAGTGATGCTCGCGATTTCAAGCGTGATGAAGCTAATATGGAGATTCGGATTGATGAATTAGTCCATACGAAAGAAGATGTCATGAATCTTGGCATTCGTACAGGCGACTTCGTCTCCTTCGATCCCCGCGCTGTTATCTTCGATAACGGCTATGTGAAGTCACGCCATCTAGATGACAAAGCAAGTGTCGCTGCGCTGTTCGGTATTCTGGAATCGATTCATCGTGATCGCTGGACACCGGCCTATAATTTGAAATTGATCATTACCAACTATGAAGAGATTGGACATGGCGGATCCTATATTCCAGCAGAAATCGATGAGCTGATTGCGGTCGATATGGGCGCAATGGGGGATGATCTTGCATGTACTGAGCTGGATGTATCGATATGTGCTAAAGACTCCTCTGGTCCCTATGATTATGGTATGACGAGCAAGTTCATCCGTCTTGCTGAACGTGAGCAGATCCAGCATGTCGTTGATATTTACCCTTATTACGGTTCCGACGCATCTGCTGCGCTTCGCGGCGGCAATAATATCAAGGCAGCACTCATTGGACCCGGTGTACATGCCTCCCATGGTATGGAACGCACTCATATCCAAGCCGTCATGAATACCGCTAAATTACTCGCAGCCTATGTAACGGATACGGAATAGTAAATTTGGCGTTGAGGTCATCAGGAGGTGTCCGGGTGCAATTCCCTATGAAACGGTTCCAGTGTAGCAAGATCAGAACACGCACGCTCCTATTCATACTGGCATTCATACTGATTCTAGCGATTAATATCTTCTACTTCATCCATACCAAGGCGAAGTATACATATAGTCAAGTTACCGCAACAAACGGGATATCCCTGCATGTACTTCATACGACACCAGACCATATTCAGTTGAAGGCGATTGATAGCAATGTTACGGATACTGGAGACATAGGCATCAATGGCGGATTCTTCTATGGACAAGATATCTTATCCATTGCTGTACAGAATCATATCCCTGTGAAAGATGAGCCGCGTGCCTATGGATCAGGTTGGTATAACACCAAATATGATCGCGGCACCCTGGTCTGGGATGGATATCAAAAACAGTTCACTGTTCAGTCTGTTAAATCCGTGGAAGAACTGGATGTCTTCGATCGCAGTCAATATTGGGCACAGGGCGGCGTCAGCATGAATTTGGCCAATGATTTCATCTGGGGCCTTGTGATCTATTATCAAGCACTTCCTGCAGCACATGAGGCCAGGCTGCGCAGTGGACTTGTCTATGACAGTATGAATCAATTGTATCTCGTCGTCACACCAACGCCTTGCACAGCCGATCAATTCCGGCAAGCCATCCAAGAACAGATTGCTCCAGGGCAGTATAAAGAAGGCATCTTCTTAGATGGAGACGGATCTTCTCAACTTGCTTCAAATCAGTCCACGCTCACAGGAGATCATCGTAAAGTGCTTCAGATGATTAGCATTGAGTAGGAAAATGAAGCCATTCGGTGAACGGAAAAATAGCACAGAGCTTGTCCTAAGACTTGCTCTGTGCTATTTTATCGGCTAATTCGTTCAGATAGGTCCAGCGTTCCATTAACGCCTCAAGCTGTTCTTCCAGCCTCCGCTGCTCCTCTAACAACTCCTGTAGACGAGCGGAGTCACTGAAAGCCTCCTCCATCTGCTTCGCGACCGATGCCATCTTCTGTTCCGTTTTCTCTATGACACCGTCGATCTCATCAAATTCTTTTTGCTCTTTATAGCTGAATTTCAAGCGTTCTTGCTTCTCTCGTTTCGGCTCACTTGCTTCCTCACGTGTCCCAGCGCTTGCACTGCTGTTGCTGCTTACACTTGCACTCGCGCCATACTTCGCCATGTATTCTTCATACTCGGTGAAATTGCCTACATGATGACGAATCTTCCCATCACCTTCGAAAGCAATAATCTTCTCTACCGTACGATCTAGGAAGAAGCGATCATGCGATACGACAAAGACGACACCTGAGAACTCGTCCAAATAATCTTCAAGTACGGACAATGTCTGAATATCCAAATCATTCGTCGGCTCATCCAGCAGCAAGACATTCGGCGCGCTCATGAGCACACTAAGAAGGTACAGTCTGCGTTTCTCGCCGCCAGACAGCTTAGCAATCGGTGTCCACTGCATCGTAGGTGTGAAGAGGAACCTCTCTAGCATTTGAGCCGCTGTAATCGAACTGCCATCTGCCGTCTGAACGACCTCAGCGATTTCTTTAATATATTCAATGACACGCATCGAATCGTTCATCTCTTGGTTTTCTTGCGAGAAGTAACCAAGCTTCACTGTCGGCCCCATCTCAATGCTGCCTTCATCAGGAGTAATATGACCTGCAATCATATTGAGTAAGGTTGATTTCCCGCTGCCGTTCGGCCCAATAATCCCTACACGATCCTCGCGAACCGCAATGTACTCGAAATCACAAATCAATTGCTTACCATCAATCTGCTTCGATAAATGCTCGATTTCAAGTATCTTCTTCCCTAACCGCGAAGATGCCACCGAGACATCTACTTTATTGTTCTGTCTAAGACCTTCCTGCTCCTGCAGCTTCTCGAAGCGATCGATCCGCGCCTTCTGCTTGGTTGTACGCGCCTTCGCCCCACGACGAATCCATGCTAGTTCATTCCGAAGGAGATTCTGACGTTTCTGCTCTGAGGCTTGTTCTCGCTCTTCTCGCTCAGCTTTGAGCTCCAAGAACCGAGAATAGTTCGCTTCGTAGCTATACAGCTGTCCATGATCGAGCTCGAGCATCCGGCCTACAACGCGATCCAAGAAGTACCGATCATGGGTAATCATGAGCAGCGCCCCTCTACGCTTCTGCAAATACTGCTCCAACCAGATAACCGACGCATGATCAATATGGTTCGTAGGCTCATCTAGGATTAATAATTCGCACGGCTGAATTAACGCGGCTGCCATGGCAACCCGTTTGCGTTGTCCACCGGATAACGACCCGACCTTCGCCTCGAATGCTGTAATCCCAAGCTTAGACAACACCATCTTCGCTTCGCTCTCCAGTTGCCATACATTCAGACGATCCATCTCATGGCTCCAATGAATCAGCTTCTGCTGCAATGCCTCATCGTTAGGTGCGAGCTCCACCTGCTGCATTGTCTCGGTATAGGACCACACGGTCTTCATCTCTGGTGAATCCCCGCGGAATACTTGCTCAAGCACAGTCGCATCAGGGTCGAATGCAGGATTCTGTGCTAAATATTGAATGCGCACCCGATTTCCGATGGCGATCTGTCCTGAATCCGGTTGTTCAATGCCTGCGATCACTTTGAGGAACGTCGACTTTCCTGTGCCGTTCACCCCAATGATCCCGATCTTTTCCCCTTCAGAGATGCCGAACGACACGTCTTTGAATAGAATTTTCTCCCCATAACTCTTCGATATATTCTCAATCGTTAGTAAATTCATGCCTCGTCCCTACTTTGTCCGTATTCTGTACTTATGTATTCTACCACAAAACCACGGCCATGAAGAAGTAACGGCCTTGCATGCCATGATTTCTCCTGTATACAAATAAAGCCCCGACACAGCACGATCCGTGCTCGTCGAGACTTTATTCATGTCTATGACACAACTGTTGTTGCCTTCTTCTGTGGTCCCGTAAGCTTATGAAGCGATAGGATCTGCCAGCTGTTGCACACCACGAGCGGAATCAGCATGTAGAGGATATACTCCATCCGATTAACCGATAGCGATGGCAGCAGCTCCAGCACCGTAATCACAATCATGAAGAACATGGTCGGGACGATCGCATTCTTGTTCGTCAGTTTTACTTTCCAGATCGTAATGATCACACCAACAGCAAGAATAAGCAGCGGCAATCCAAGATACCCAAACGCATGGTCACCCTCACCAGCGAACTTCTTGAACCGAATAAAGAACAAATCAAACAGGGTCAATAGGATAAAGAAAATTTGAATCCCAATCCAGACGTTCATGCGATTCTTCAGGATCCCGAGAATATAATACCTTCCGAATACGAAGGCGATAAACCCAATGATACTCGTGAACGCAATCGAGAAGATACCGAGCAGCAATGAGGATAACTCATATCCGCTTAACTCGTCATCAATAAAGATAAACCCTGGATCCAAATATCTGAGTACTGCCCATGTTGCGATACCCGTCAACACGCCAATCAGCGTTGTTGTCCAGCATAAGTAGAAGATTCTCTTAATCATGCGCATATCCCCTAGAGAGCAAGTAAGCGTACATTAGAACGAAATAACGCCGTATCCCATGCACACGATGAGAGCAAGCAGAACAACCAAGATAATCCAGAACATCATCGTTGGTTCATTTCTGCGTAGACGCCCCATAATCATTTCCATCATACCGATCAAACCAAGCGCCAATATCCCCTTCACAATGTACATGAGCGGGAAGTTCAACTTCACGAGCATCCCGATACCGGAGACGAGCATAATGAGGTAGAACAGACGTGTGATCATCGGTGTTACTTTCTGGCGTTTGAAAATGCAGCTAATGACGAACATCAGCACAAGAATCGCCCAAGAACCTGCATGGGACTGATAAAAAATATTAAACACATCCATGTTAAAACCCTCCTATTCTGTATTCGCAATCATTTAGACTATGTATTGTTTACGCATATCATCTAGATTGTACGTTTGATTAATCTGAAAAGCAATTCCATATCCAAAAATGATCGATTTTGTTCACAATATGATGAAGTTTTCATTCAAAACAACCGTCGATGCTGTGAAAAAAATCATAGCATGCCAAGTTAGACGAAATAAGAAGGGCTTCTGACCGGATAATCCGATACAGAAGCCGCTTCTTCAATCTATTCATACGTACCGATCTACGATTAAGCTTGACCAATAATGTTTCTTGCAATCCACACGCCTGCTGCGCCTGCTTGCGCTAGTCCGCGTGTGATACCCGCTCCGTCTCCACCGCAATACAAGCCAGGGATTTCTGTCTCGAAGGACTCCGACAGCTTTGGACGTGCTGAGTAGAACTTCGCTTCAACACCGTAGAACAAGGTGTGCTCGGAAGCAAGACCCGGTGTTACTTTATCGAGTGCCTCGACCATTTCGATCAAGCTCTTCATCGTGTTATACGGAAGTACAAGCCCAAGATCTCCTGGTACAGCTTCACTAAGTGTCGGTTCTAAGAAGCCTTCACGAATTCGATTCTCTGTCGAACGTCTGCCGCGTAGAATATCGCCATATTTCTGAACAATGACACCGCCGCTTGATAGATCGTTCGCCCGTTTACAAATTTCACGTGCATACTCATTCGGTTTATCGAATGGATCTGTGAAACGATGCGACACCAGCAACGCGAAATTCGTATTCGCAGATCCAAGGGCTGGATCCTTGAAGGAGTGACCATTCGCCGCCATAACACCGCTGTGATTCTCAACTACAACGTGACCGGATGGGTTGGAGCAGAACGTTCTTACACGTGTACCTACCGAGGTGTTGTAGATGAATTTCCCTTCGTACAAATGCTCATTAATTTCACGCATGACAACATCAGACGTCTCTACGCGCACACCAACATCGACTTGATTATTGAACATTTTGATCTTGCGCTTCTTGAGCACTTCAGTTAACCATGCGGAACCGTCACGACCTGGCACGATAACAACATGATCTGCTTGATACTCCGTTCCGTTCTTCAGCACAACACCGCGAACCTGCTTCGTTTCTTTATCTGTAATAATGTCATCGACTTCGGTCTTGTACATCATGTCAATCTTGTCTTTCAAATATTCAAAGATCGACTTCAGAATCTCAAGGTTCTGCTCCGTCCCCAAATGTCTTACTTGTGCCCGCAATAGCTTCAGTCCTGCAGCATACCCGCGCTGCTCAATATCGCGAACGATATCCGTTGTCGGATCCGTAATGGACTCTGTTGCCCCGTGATCGAGGTTGATCTGGTCCACATATTTGATCAAATTTAATACTTTAGATGGGCTTAAGTAATCAGTCATCCAACCGCCGAACTCCGTCGTTACGTTGAATTTACCGTCACTATACGCACCCGCACCGCCAAAACCGCTCGTGATCGAGCAAGCTGGCAAGCATCCTGCGAAGTCCTTCTTCCCAGCTGGTGGTGGGCATAGTTGGATTTTCTCCTCCAGAATCGGGCAGCGCCGACGATAAATATCATGACCTTTATCGATTAATAATACGCGAAGCTGTGGCGCCTTCAGTGATAGTTCATAACATGTAAAGATACCTGCTGGCCCTGCTCCTACGACAATTACATCATATTGATTACTCATGTCATCCTCCTAAAGTACATGTTGTCTTAGCTTGGGAACAACACAAAAAACCTGTCCAACGAATGAGGTACGACAAACGCCCCATTCGTAGACAGGAATTTACGGCTCCTTGTAGAGACCCTCAGTCCATATCACTGAGGATATACGAATTGAATCAAATTTATTCATGCTGATATGGATATCGTAATGGACAACAACGAATATGTCAAGCATATCATTTAATTATTGTTCGGATTTTATGATAATTAAGAATACAACACATGTAATATACTATTAATTTTATTACCAATTCCGAATATTGCTCTGTCGACAATGGTTCCCTTGTTAAGCAAGGGATCTTCATTTCATTCAAGATCTGGTATGATAATAGCGAGAACCTCTGAACGAACAATATAATGCTAGCGAGGTACAACCATGCCTAATTACCATCCTTATCTCACGCTAACCCGGCAAGAATGGGCACAATTCAGGTGCCAGGACCGCCCGGTTATTACTCCACAGCACTTGGAGCAATTGAAATCACTGAACGATCAGATCACAATCGATGAAGTGCAGGAAGTCTACTTTCCATTAGCAGCGTTCCTCCATCTTCAAGCAGAGGCTGCGAAGCAGGTAAAGGCTGCCGAAGCTCGTTTCTTGAAGAAGTCTGTATCCGATGCACCTTATATTATCGGGATTGCGGGCAGTGTAGCTGCCGGTAAGAGTACTACCGCAAGGCTTCTTAAGGCTTTATTGTCTACATACGAGAGTTATGCCAATATCGATATCGTCACAACGGATGGCTTCTTGTATCCGAATCATGTCCTCGAAGCTAAAGGAATGATGGACAAGAAAGGCTTCCCACAAAGCTATGATATTCGTAAGCTCATTCAGTTCTTAACAGATATCAAATCGGGGATTCCGGAAGTAACTGCCCCCATGTATTCGCATCTGAGCTATGATATTCTGCCTGACGAAGTTCAGACTGTTCGCAAACCGGCGATCCTCATTATCGAAGGGATCAACGTATTGCAGGTAAATCGAGGCGCATCCGTATTCGTCAGCGACTTCTTCGATTATTCCATTTTCGTTGACGCCGGCGTTCAAGATTTAGAGACTTGGTATCTAGAGCGATTCCGTATGCTTCGAAAGACGGCGTTCCTGAATCCGCAGTCCTATTTCCACCGCTATGCAAGCCTAAGTGAAGAGGAATCCTTGCGTATGGCATCAAATGTCTGGCGCGATGTAAATGAGCTGAACCTCACCGAAAATATTTTGCCAACTAAGGCCCGCGCGAAGCTCATTCTGGAGAAAGGTGCAAGCCATACCGTTCAGAAAATCCATCTTCGCAAATAGCTCAAAACTAAAAACAGGATGTCTTCCGTCATAAACATGACTTCGAAGACATCCTGTTTGTTCTATATTCCTGCCAAGTACAATACGATAATTGCGATTAATCCGCCAGCGCAGGAGCTGATCCAATTGACTTGGTCATTGTTCATCCACGAAAGGCCTCGTACTCGATCTGTACGTACACCACAGTGGTCCTTCCGTTCAACCATTTTCCCGCATTTCGGGCAACGGTACATGACCTGGCACGTCGCTCCCATGATCGAATCGGCGAACGCGCCTACCGTTCCACCGATCCATCCCATCAGCAAATACAGATAGACGGGAACGCCTTGATGTATTGGAAACAACCAATCGAACCCAGCAGCGCATAGGCCGATGAAGAGGCCGCCGCACATCGCAGCGAGTGTACCTAATACCGATACGCCTCCTGAAGTTCCTGTCGGAATTCGTCTCCATGTGAGCACAGAACGAGGCTGTGAGCGGCTTAAGCTGCCGATCTCCGTTGCCCACGTATCCGCCGTCACCGTAGCCATCACACCGACGAAAGCAGCGACGATTACAGGACTAGGATTGATCGCAAATGCGATACATAGCAGCATACCGATACCACCGTTGGCGAACACTTGTCCCGCATCCCGGCGCCCTGTTTTCTCATAGGCCGCTTCATACGTTTCTTTGGCGCTCTTCTTCACATGCGACATCACACTTGAAGAGACAAAAAACGCTAGGAGAATGCCAAACCAGAGCAGACTTCCCATTGCGAAAAAAATAGTCCCCATCGTGATAGCGGCAAGCATCCCTGATAAAGATAGAGAACGCCGCTTATAAGCCGAATAGGCGACAATCGCACTACAACCGAACCCAATCACCCAATTCCACATACGTATACCTTCCCCTTCGTACCCTAAAGACATCTATGATGGCGAGACAAGTTATGCGATGATGCAAGAATCCAGCAGTTCGTTCCCAAAATAGAGCTCAAGCTTGTCCCCAGTTACTGCAGCACCGACACCTGCCGGCGTCCCTGTAAAGATGATATCGCCTTTCCCGAGTCCATAATGCGTCGCGATGAATTCAACAATCGTCTTCAAGTCAAAAATCATGTCCCGCGCATTGCCTCGTTGGACTTCCATATCATTCTTCAGCAATACAAAATCGGAATCCTGAAGCGCATCGACACCTGGGAATGCGATATAAGGTGTTATCGGAGCGGAGTTGCGGAAGGCCTTAGCAGCTGTCCATGGGTGGCCTTTCTGCTTACATACCGTCTGAACATCGCGAAGCGTGAAATCCAGTCCAAGTGCCATCACATCGATCAGATCATCCATCGGCATCCCTGGTTCATAATCTCGGCCAATACGGATCACGAGCTCTGCTTCATAATGAAGTTCACCTTGACCCTTCGGCATCGTAATCTTCCCGCCGCTCATCGGCACGACGGCATGCGTTGGCTTCATGAAGATCATCGGCTTGGTCGGCACCTCATTCCCAAGCTCTGCCGCATGAAGTCGATAGTTCCGTCCTACACAGTATACATTCTGAATCATAGATTGCATGTTATCCCTCTTTCCCTTCTCCAATAGCCATATTCCACCGATCCGGATAATTCGTACAAATCATTAGTTCCGGATGCAGATCAGCTACCTGTATAATGTCTTTCGTATGATTGCAAGTCCACGCCATAATCCCAATCCTCTGCTGCACCAAGGCAGCTGCGTTCTGCTTCGTGAACATCGGATAATATAAAGATAGAAAATCAGCCCCAAGAGAACGGCAGACGGCGACGTAATCTTGACTCGGCATCTCCGTAATGAGCCCGGTTCGCAATTCTGGTGCAAGTCGCTTCAAACGTTGTACCACTTTCGGTTCGAACGATGTCAGCACGACATCATGCTGGAGCGTATAACGATAAATATGATCGATGACGGCTTCTTCAAGTCCAGAGGACATATTTCCCTGTGTCTTGAGCTCAATATTCATGCGAAGCCGACCACCAGCTAAGTCAAGGACATCTTCTAAGGTTGGGATTTGCTCACCAGCATAGGCTGGAGAAAACCACGAACCTGCATCCAACTGACTTAGTTCAGCATAGGTTTTTTCCCGTACAAACCCCTGACCATTTGTCGTACGCTCCAGCGTATAATCGTGTATGATGACGGGAATTCCGTCCTTGCTTAACTGAACATCAAATTCGATCCAAGATATGTATGGTTCAGACATGGCTAGCTGTATCGCTGCCAATGTATTCTCTGGCGCTTTGGAAGACCATCCGCGGTGTGCAACACAACAATTCTTCCCTACGTACATTCCGTGCTCCCCCTTACCTCGTACGACCGATCGTACCGATTCGCCCATCTTGACGAACTTCAGCGCCTAATGGATTGGACAATGCTGAGACTCGCTTCAACAGCTTCGAACCCGTCGCTTGATCCATAGGCACAGCTTGCCCGAGGTTCGCATGGAACGGGAACATTTGTAGCGCACAACTGCCATCATGATTCAACGTGACTTGCAGAACCGCTGTCTCCCAAGTCATGGGATTACTCGACCTTGTAAATACAAAATTCCCAAGACTATAAGCGATCCATTTCCCTTTGTACTGTTCAAATCCTTGAAGAACATGCGGATGGCTGCCAATAATAAGATCAGCCCCTGCATCAACGTATTCACGTGCCAGCTGCTTTTGCACAGCATTAGGTTTATCTGCTCTTTCAGCACCCCAATGCACCGTTACAATGACGAAATCAGCCTTTTTCCGCGCTTCCGCAATCTTCTCCCGCGCTTTGGCCGAGCTGTATGTATCTGCTACGCCTGGATTCTTTCCTTTCGCGAACCAACTGGTTTTCGGCAGAACGCGAGAGAATCCGAGCAGCGCAATGCGTTTTCCTTTGCGTTCCACATAGGCAATCTTGAAGGCCTCTTCCTCATCCTTACCCGCGCCAAAATGTTGGATTCCCGCTCCATCCAGATGCTTCATTGTATCCATCAACCCTGTGACCCCATGATCAAGTACATGATTGTTAGCGAGTGTAACCATATCTATCCCTGCTTTGCCTAGAGCACTCGCTGAGCCCGGTGCTGACTTGAACACAAATTGCTTGTCTTCCGCTGGAACCCCTCCTGTCGTGATCGGTGTCTCCAAGTTCGCTACCGTCAGGTCATCTTGCTCAAACATCGATTTAACGTAATGGAATGGGAAATCATCACCGTTCTTATCGATCAATTCAGCTACTTTACCTGACATCTGGATGTCTCCAACAAAGGATAGCTTAAGTCCATCCTGATCTGGCATCACGACCTGTGAGTTGACTTCTTCAGCAGGCTTCATTGCTGGATTGCCCCCAGCCTGACCCGTTCCCGCGTCCCCCACTTGACCTCCTGATGGATCACCCGATTCTGCAGAACCGGACGCTGTGTCGACACTTTCAGCTTCATTCACGGGTTCGGGCTCAACAGCATCATCCGTATGCTCTGTCGCAACCTGCTCCTCCACCTGCGTTGAACTGCGATCATGCCCTGCTTCCGCCTCCAGCGGGTCGCCTTGGAACTTAAAGATATAGACCGCAGTTAGCCCACCGATGATTAATAACATCACCAAGTTCAATGTTAACAACGTTCGGATCTTACGCCTTTTTCTCGCTTTTTGCGCCCGATGGGCATCTGATCTTGAAATATACATAGATTCTCCTCAAGTATTTATTCAGAAAAAAAAGCACTACTCATCCCATTATATCAACAATATGGGATAGAATAGTACTCTTTCAAGAAACATGTCAGTTTATTCATTAATCGGAAGGGTTTTTCATCCAGTTCACCATCCGTGCAGCTGCATCACGGCCTTGACGAATACAGTCGGGCAACCCAACCCCTTCATATCCTGAACCTACAACCTCCACGCCAGGAAGCTGCACAGATAGCTCTTCCCGCAGACGTGTAAGTGCGTTCAAGTGACCTACCGGGTATTGCGGCATCGATTTCTTCAATCTCGTAATCTCGGTGAAGAGCGGTTCTGCCTGGATGTCAAGAATTTCTCTTAAATCTTTGCGAACGAGTGCTGCAAGTTGGTCGTCTGGCAAGTCCACATTCTGCTCTTCGCCTTCACGACCGACATAACAACGAATCA
Organism: Paenibacillus sp. GCM10027629; assembly: GCF_042676425.1. Classification (NCBI taxonomy): domain Bacteria; kingdom Bacillati; phylum Bacillota; class Bacilli; order Caryophanales; family Paenibacillaceae; genus Paenibacillus; species Paenibacillus sp. GCM10027629. The sequence continues at coordinate 213,275 of NZ_JBHTGZ010000012.1, forward strand.
GCACTTTGCCTTCCGGCGTTGAATGCGGCCATTTGTTCGAAGTCCATGTGCAAGCGGTAATGTTGCGCTTCTCCTTGCGTGGAATTAGGAAGCCTGAGCCATCAAGTGGATTCGGTATATCGGCTGCATCGAATGCCATAACAACATTCGCGACCGAAATATACGCCATTTGATCCAGCATGCTCGTATTCACATACGGTGCAAGTAAAGGTCCTGCCGCGAAGGTTGGTGTAGCAACAAAGACAGCGTCCGCTTCAAGCGGCTCCCCTTGATCCAATACAACGCGATAACGTGGAGAAACTCCGTCATGTGGGTCCAAAGGCTCTATGGCCGTAACACCTGTATTCGGAAGCAGCTCTGCCTTGGCATGCAAATCATGAACGAGTGCATGGACAAGGGACTGCAAGCCTTGACGGAAGGTCAAAAACATACTTTTTCGCACCGCATCGGTCTGGCCTGGCAAGTTAAGCGGCTTCGAGGACGAAACGCTCGACTTCATGCCGCGGATTAGACTACCGTGCTTCTGCTCAATTTCACCGAACTGTGGGAACGTTGCCTGAAGACTCAGTTTGAACGTATCCCCAGCATAGATGCCTGCGAGCAGCGGTTCTGCGATATTTTCGAGCACCTCGAAGCCAAGACGCCGCGATAGGAATGAACCAAGGGATTCGTCGCTTTGATCAGTCCGCTTCGGAATGAATAAATCCATTCCTGCTCTGAGCTTCCCTGGCACCGAGATGAGACCTGTCTTGAGGAAAGGCGTTATTTGCGTCGGAATCCCTAGCGATAGCCCCGGGGGCATCTTGTGCAGCTTCCCGTGATGCATAATATACGTCTGTTTCTTATCCGGACTTGTCGCGACGAGCTCATCCTCCAACTCCAATTCACGAGCCAGATCAATCATCGGCAGTTTGCGAGCAAGGAAGGAGTCCGGACCCTTCTCAATGACAAAGCCGTCGCGGTGGAGCGTCATAATCTTGCCGCCGAAGCTTGCATCCTTCTCAACCAAGGTAACCTTCAGATCAAGACCTCGTTCTACCCCATATTTATGCAAATAAAAAGCGGAGCTCAGTCCGCTTATCCCTCCGCCAATGACAACAACGTGACGAGACGCTGTGTTCACCATGGACGGTCACTTCCTCTCTAGTTGTTGATGCACTACATCCGCGAGTGTCGCAATGTAGAGCGGATCCGTGTTCAATGATGCCGTACGTTCCAAATGAACTCCTAGTTCGCCAGCAACTTGCTGTGCTTCGATGTCTAAGTCGTACAACACTTCCAAGTGATCGGATACGAAGCCGATCGGTGCGACGAGCACCTGCTTTACTTGCTCTTCTTGGACCAAGGTGTGCAGCGTATCGAGCATATCTGGCCCGAGCCAAGGTACAGCGGTCTGTCCGGCACTCTGCCAAGAGAATTGCCACTGCGTAAGTCCGACACGGTCCGCAATCGCACGGGAAGTCGCAAGCAATTGATCCGGATAAGGATCGCCCATCTCTAGAATTTTGGCCGGAAGACTGTGAGCGCTGAAGAGAACTCGAACATCACGTTTCGCTTGCTCCAGCTCTCCAAATTTCTGCAACGCGTCTTCAACGCGTTGTACGAGTGCATCAAGCAGGAGAGGATGCAAGTGGTAGTCTTTGACGAACGACATCGCAATGCCCTTCTCTTCCGCTTGTGCCTTCGCACGTTGAATATATCCGCCTACACTCATAACCGAATAATGGGGTGCCAGAACGACGCCGATCGCTTGCGTAATTCCATCTTGCGCCATCTGCTCAACGCCTTCTTCGATCAATGGATGTGCATGCTTCAATCCTTGATAGCAGACGAATTCCAAGTCCTCACGACCGAATTCATTGTTCAACATTGCTTCAAGTGCAGCAACTTGACGATTGGTATTCTCACGCAACGGGAAGAACCCGCCTACGATTTGCTCATAACGGGAAGTCAACTCTTCAAGCTGCTCTGCAGTCGGTGGATGACCACGGCGAATATGGGTATAGTAAGCTTCCACTTGATCTAGACTCTCAGGCGTGCCATAGGACATCACCAATACACCAATTTTGTTCTGTGACATATTCCTTATCTCCCTCTGTGGCTGCCTTAACCTCTTGCTTGAATCGCTTCGCGCGAATAGGCATGTATATAGTCCGTTAAATGCTTCAACGTATCTAGCGATGCTTCGGGGAACAATCCATGACCCAGATTGAAAATGTAGCCTGGCTTCTGAATCCCTTCATCAATCAACTGTCTTGCCCGTTCTTCAAGGACGTGCGTCGGTGCGGTTAGCAAGAACGGATCCAAATTCCCTTGGACCGCGAATTTCGAGCCTACACGCGCTCTGCCTTCTGTAATGGACACGCGCCAATCCAATCCGATCACATTCGCTTCTAGGTCACGTAGTGTTGGTAGTAATTCGCCTGAACTGACTCCTGGGAAATAAATTTTAGGTACATCTACTTCTTTAAGCGAAGCGAAAATCCGCTTAATCGTAGGCAGTACATAACGTTCGAAGTCTTGCGGTGCAAGCGCTCCCACCCAGCTATCAAACAATTGAACCGCTTTTGCCCCGTTAGCGACATGCGCTTTAAGATAAGCAATCACCATATCACCTAGCTTATCCATTAGAGCGAACCAAACTTCTGGAGCACTATACATCATTTGCTTCGTTAACCGATAATTCCGTGATGGACGACCTTCGATAAGATAGCTGGCGATCGTAAATGGCGCCCCTGCAAACGTGATAAGCGGCACTTCAAGCTCGCGATCTAGAATTCGAATCGTCTCCAGCACGTGTGAGAGATCCCCCTCCACATCGATCGGACGCAGCTTCGCTACATCCTCTGCCGTTCGTACCGGATTATGTATGACTGGACCTACATTGGCAACAATATCAAAATCAATTCCAATTGAAGCAACCGGATTCATAATATCCGAATATAGAATCGCTGCGTCTACCCCGAGCTTGTGAATCGGCATGAGTGTAACTTCCGCAGCCAATTCAGGCTGTTTGCAAATTTCGAGCAAGCTGTATTTTTCTTTGATTTTGCGATAATCAGGATCGTAACGCCCTGCTTGGCGCATATACCAGACAGGAAGCTGATCGACCTCTTGCTTCAAGCATGCTCTTAGAAACCGGTCATTCGTTATCATGTCAATTCTCCAATCTAACCTCTAATGTCAATAAACTCATTATGCCCTTTTTCATATATCGTCTCAACCTATCTCGAATAGCTCCCTATGACAATTCAATGACAATCGTCACGCACACCCGAACCACCTTGTTTCGTCCATGACTGCACCTTATGCTATAATTTCCAATACAGGATCGTTCGAAACCCTTACTGATTTATCTATCATCTAAGAAAGGAGTGATCCATGCGATGCAACAATGGAAAGTCAATCTCGTCGTCCTCTGGGTTGGCCAATTCCTGGTCAATGCCGGCATGACGATGATCATTCCGTTCCTGTCGCTCTACTTGCAGCATGATCTTGGTCTTACTGATCCGCACCAAATCGGGACTTGGGCAGGGTTCATCTTCGCTGCAAATTTCTTGACATCCTTTATATTTCAGCCGATCTGGGGCAAGTTCGCGGACAAATATGGCCGGAAAATGATGCTCTTACGCTCTGGATACGGCATGGCGATCGTCATGGTGCTGATGGGCTTCGCGCAGACGCCATTCCAGCTCTTGTTATTGCGCCTTTTAAATGGAACGATTTCCGGCTTCAATCCCGCAGCTATCTCGCTTGCCGCATCTGCAACGCCGAAGCAGCGAATGGGATTCGCCATGGGGATGCTGCAATCTGGACAAGTCGCCGGAACCATCCTAGGCCCATTCATTGGCGGTCTGCTCGCGGATACGATCGGCTATCGTCCGATATTCTACATAACCGGCGCACTCACATTTGCTGCTTCCTTCGTCGCTACCTTCTTGATTAAGGAGAAATTCAATCGTGAGGAAGCAGCGAAGAAACCGGATATCTCCGTTATTGCCGGTTTCATGCAGCTTACTAAATATCGTCCCCTCATGGCGTTATTCGGTGTAACCTTCTTGCTGCAATTCGCGATGATGGGCCCGATGCCGCTAATGCCGCTTTACGTGCAAGAACTACACGGAACGTCGGTGAATCTCGCCTTCTGGGCCGGATTTGTCAGTTCCATTACCGGCATTTCGAATATGATCGCTTCCCCATTGCTCGGGAAGCTTAGCGACAAGATCGGCTCCAATGGAATTCTCTTCTTCTGCTTGATTGGTGCTTCCGTCTCTCTGATCCCGCAGGCATTCGTCAGCAGTGTATGGCAGTTGATCTTATGTCGATTCGTTCTTGGCATGTTCATGGGCGGCCTACTGCCTTCGGTGAACTCCCTGATCCGCAAATTTACACCCGATGGGATGGAAAGTCGCTCTTACAGTTTCAACAGTAGTACGTTAGCACTCGGGAACATGCTCGGACCGATTATTGCGGGTGCTTTGTCCGGGAATATTGGCATCCAGGGCATCTTCATCTCCTCCGGAATCTTGTTGTTATGCAATGGGCTGTGGGTGTGGATGACCTTATATCGTAATCAGCGTGTGAAATCCACTACATAATACCTTCCCACAAAGTGGTGCGTTGGCTTGGAAGCGATTCAGAACATGTAAAAAGGGTTGCCCCTGCGATGTATAAGCCATCGCGCAGGCAACCCTTTCCTTGTATGATCTAATCGCGGATTATTGTGCTGTAAGAATGATCGGTCCCTCTGCTGTAATCGCAATCGTGTGCTCATATTGCGCAGATAGGCCGCCATCCTTCGTTCTTGCCGTCCAGCCATCGCTATCCAGCTTGCTGCGCCAGTCGCCTGTATTCAGCATTGGCTCAATCGTAATGACCATGCCTTCCTTAAGACGTGTACCGCGGCCAGCTGGTCCGTAATGAAGCACTTGCGGCTCCTCATGCATCACCTGTCCGATCCCGTGACCGATAAATTCACGTACGACGGAGAAGTTATTCGACTCCGCATGGACTTGGATCGCATTCGCAATATCGCCTAGGCGATTACCAATCACTGCCTTCTCAATTCCTTTGTACAGCGATTCTTCCGTCACGCGAAGTAATGTATCGGCTTGCTCGGATACATTACCTACGCGGTAAGACCAAGCTGAATCCGCCAGCCATCCGTTCAAGTTCACGACCATATCGATGGTCACAATGTCCCCGTCCTTGAGCACTTCTGGTTTCGGGAAGCCATGACAGATCACATCATTAACAGAAGCACACGTCGCATATTGATACCCATTGTAGCCTTTCTGCTCTGGTGTTGCTCCGTGATCGAGAATGAATTTTTCAGCAAATTTATCAATTTCTTGTGTTGTAATTCCGGGTTTAATCATCTTGGCGATCTCACGATGGCACGCAGCGAGAATCTCGCCTGCCGCTTTCATGTTCGCAATTTGTTCTTTTGTCTTGATCGTAATCATCTCACGCGCCTCCTGTTCATTTGTATAGTGTATTGAAATTGATCGATTTTAGCAAATAAGGCTGCCGCACAATTTACTTCACCATGGCAATAGCAAGACCATCATAAGCTGGCAGCATCGTACTCATCAGCCGTGGGTCTTGCGCAATCCGTTCATTAAATTGTCTTACAGCTTGAACCGCAGGACCGCTCCGTGTCGGATCAGTCGTTCTGCCGCGCAGCAATGTGTTATCCCCTACAATGAGGGCACCTGGATTCGCAAGTCTAAGGGCATATTCAAGATAGTTCAAGTAATTCCCCTTATCCGCATCAATGAAGAAGAAATCAAATCGCTGCCCTTCGGCTTCAAGCTGCTTCAAGCTCTCCATCGCATCGCCAATGCGATACTCAACTTGATGGCCGTGCCCCGCTTCGGTCACATGCTGCTTCGCCACCTCCGCGAACTCCGGCTTCAGCTCCAGCGAGACGAGCTTTCCCTCATCATCTAAGCCGCGAGCAAGACATATCCCGCTGTATCCGCCAAGGGCCCCAATCTCGAGGATGCGCTGCGCACGCGAAGTCTTCACGAGAATTGTGAGCAATCTCCCGTAACCCGGGGCAATCGATATTTCGGGCATTTCTGCCTTGCGCGTCCCTTCCATCACGCGTTCTAGAACCTCATCTTCAGCAAATAATGAATCCATATATTGCTCATCGGATTGCGTCATTTCCTAACCTCCTGCATGCTCATTTCTATTTCAATGTTTGTAACGTCGATTAAATTCGCCTATACTGGATTGTATCAGAAAATGCTGTTAGGGTGTGAACGATTACATGAGTAAGTATCAGTTAATTGCAACAGCGCCAATGGGACTTGAAGCTGTTGTCGCACGAGAATTAAGAGATTTAGGCTATGAAGATCTGATGGTTGAGAATGGCCGCGTTAATTTCCGCGGTGATCTGATCGATATATGCCGGTGTAACCTTTGGCTTCGGACAAGTGATCGCGTTCTGATCAAGATGGGCGAATTCAAAGCCACTACATTCGATGAACTATTTGAAGGAGCCAAAGCACTGAATTGGCCGGATTGGATTCCAGAAGACGGGGAATTCCCTGTCGAAGGCCGTTCGCATAAATCGCAGCTTAGCAGTGTACCTGCCTGTCAATCCATCGTGAAGAAAGCGGTCGTCGACAAGATGAGTATGACTTACGGGACCGAATGGTTCGATGAAACCGGGCCTCGTTACGTGATTGAAGTCATTATGCTGAATGACATCGCGCTGCTTACCTTAGATACAACAGGACCAGGCCTTCATAAACGCGGATACCGCAAAATAGCAACCGAAGCACCACTCAAGGAGACGATGGCGGCAGCACTCGTGCTGCTCAGCCGCTGGACTCCAAATCGCCCGTTCTATGATCCATTCTGCGGCTCGGGTACCATTCCGATTGAAGCTGCCATGATCGGCTGGAACATCGCCCCAGGACTACGACGTTCATTCAATTCGAGCGACTGGCCGATCATTCCTGCCCACCTATGGGAAGAAGCAAGAGAAGAAGCCTACGATCTCTTGCGGGATGATATTCCGCTGGAGATCGCGGGCTCCGATATTGACCGAGAAGCGATTGACATTGCATATGCATCCGCAAAGGCTGCCGGGCTGGGCCAAGAAATCCAGTTCCATACCCTGCCTGTCGCGAAAATAGATCCTCAAGGGGACTACGGTTGTATCATCACGAATCCTCCCTATGGCGAACGACTCGGTGAAATTGATGAGGCTGAGAAGGTCATGCGTGATCTCGGCTTCGTCTCGAAGAAGCTCCCGACTTGGTCATTCTTCTCGATCTGTCCGAACAAGCAATTCGAGCATTATTTCGGTCGCCCAGCGAACAAGCGTCGCAAGCTGTTCAATGGACGCATTGAATGTCAATTCTATCAATACCTAGGCCCGCTCCCACCACGCAAGCCACTTGCGTAATCCTAGATAAAAACCAAAACGCCGTTATTCATTCACTTCCTTTTGGAAAGAATGGGTAACGGCGGTTTTTTGCGTAGCAGGGCGATTTATCCAGATATTAACAGAAGTTGAATCCGAATTTTTTACGTTTATAATAGTAAAGGTGTCTGTTGACCGCTATGAATTACCATTTTGCTCGAAGAAAGGAGCTGTTTCGACCTTGAATACACCTTACCAGACGGCTCCGCGAGCCAAAAGAGTACCGCTTCATACCTTATTTCGTATTCGTTATGTCGAATGCATTCTGTTTATAGCACTTATCCTGTATAAATTGTTTCTGTTCGATCGATTTATGGATGTTCCCCTCGTCCGGATGGATCGATGGGATTATATCATTGGCGTTGGTTCCATTCTGCTATGCTCGTTCTGGGTGTGGCTGCTACCGCCGCGAGGACGATGGATTAGCGTGTTCATACTGAATGTGCTGCTCACCAGCGTGTTCTATGCCGATTTGGTCTATTATCGATACTTCCAAGACTTTATTTCCATTCCTGTTCTGATGCAGGCTGGACAAGTCAGTTCTCTCGGACATAGTATTGCTTCCCTCTTGTTCTGGAAGGATATCTTGTTCTTCATCGATATTGTACTGCTCCTACCATTAACCATCGCAGCTTGGATCGTCCTTGGTAAGGAAAAAGCCTTAATGCGTATGGCTCGCACAGATCGCAGCCGTATCCAGAAATTCATTACTCGTGTCGTGATGAGCGCGATCATCTTTGGGCTTGGTGCAGGTCTGACATTCCTCCCGATTCAACATGCGACGAATACCTGGGCAAAAGGGATTTTCGTCGGGAACTGGTGGAACGTGTCCCTCTATAATGTGACCGGGTTGATTGGATTCCACGGATACGATATTAACCGCTATGCGAGTGAAAATTGGTTCTCGAGCCAGACGCTCTCCGCAGAAGAGGAAGCGGAAGTCAAACAATGGTTCACGGCCAAGCATAACGAACCGCAAGTCACGAATGAGCTGTTCGGTGCTTATAAAGGCAAGAATATAATTGTCATTCAAGCCGAGGCTTTCCAGAACTTCATGATCAATCAGAAGATCAATGGGATCGAAGTCACGCCGCATCTGAACCAATTCGTTCGTGAGAGCATGTATTTCAACAATTATTATCACCAGACGGGACAAGGACGTACGTCCGATGCTGACTTCTCATCGCATACGTCCTTGCATCCATTGCCAACAGGCTCTGTATTCATTCGTTATCCGAATCATGCCTACGATGTCCTCCCTCAGATTCTCAAAGATAAAGGGTATTCAACAGGCGTCTATCATGCCTATGATGCGAGCTTCTGGAATCGATACAATATGTACAATCAAATGGGCTACGACCGATTCTATAGCAAGAAGGACTTTACAATTGATGAACCATTAGGTTGGTCGCTCGGGGATGCTTCCTTCTTCCGACAATCCTTGGATTATATGAAGCAGACGAAGGAACCTTTCTATTCCTTCTTGATTACGCTATCCAGTCACCATCCTTATGAACTTCCAGCGAGTAAGCAAGTGCTAGATGTCGGGAAATTCAAAGGGACAATCTTCGGAGACTATCTAGAATCCGTTCATTACGTGGATGAAGCGTTCGGCCAAATGATCGAACAAATGAAGGCCGACGGTCTGTGGGAAAATACGATCATTGCGTTCTATGGGGATCACGATAATTCCATTCGCGACAAAAGCGCGATGGAGCAGTTCCTTGGCACAAGCATCAGCGATATGAAATTTGAACAGCTGATGAATCAGGTTCCAATGATCGTCCATTTCCCTGATGGTAAACATGCAGGTACCGTCGATCGTGTAGGCGGTCAGTTAGATATGACGCCTTCCCTGCTCTATTTGCTGGGCATCAAAGCCGATTCCTATTATATGATGGGAAATAATCTATTCACCGAAGGCGACAAGCTCGTCGTGCTGCGTACAGGTGCAGTGACAGATGGACAGTACTATTACATGCCTGCAGCAGATGGAATCTTCGAGAATGGAACCTGCTATGACGCGAAGACCGGTGACAAAGCCGATATTGCTGGCTGCCGCTCTATTGCGGATCAAGCGAAGAAGCAGCTCGAAATCTCGGATAAAGTCATAACCTATGACCTGATCCGTCGCTTCAGGGAGAAGGCATAAAAAGAACCCCACAAAGTGGTGATATTGCTTCGGTGCGATTCAGGTACTTTGCGGGGGGCCCCGAAAAATATTTCATAAAAAAAACCCCTTGCACAGCATTAGGATTAGGTCATGAACACCATGACCATCCCGATGTTAGCAAGGGGTTTCTTTGTATTAATCGACGATATATCGATCCGATGGATGCATACAAATGCCGTGCAACCGCTTTGCATTGACAGCTGCAACCCACGCTTCCGCATCTTGAACGATAGCTGGGAACGTATCATAATGCACAGGGATATTGGTCTTCGCACCAATCCATTGCGCTGCGAGCAGCGCATCCTCAGGCCCCATCGTGAACACATCGCCGATCGGAATCGCCGCAGCATGAATGTCGTGCAATTCGCCAATGAGCTTCATGTCACTGAATAAGGCCGTATCCCCAACATGATAAAAGGTTTTGTCGCCCATAGTGAGCAGAATCCCACCCGCAACGCCGCCATATATAGGGCCTTGCTCGGTATCGAGGCTTGAGCTATGGATTGCTGGTGTAAATTTAACCTTGCCCCAGCGGAAGGTATTGCACCCGCCGATATTCATGCCGAACACGGTGGCGCCTTTGCTCCCAAAATAACTACAGATCTCAAAGTTCGCAATAATCGGACATTGATTTTGAAGCGCGATCTGCAGTGCATCCGCCGTATGATCGGAATGCCCGTGTGTCAGCAGTACCGCATCCACTTTGATGTCTTCTACTTTCAAGGTCGTGAGCGGGTTGCCCGAGATGAACGGATCCATAATAACTTTGAAATTGTTATGGGATACAATAAAGCAAGAATGACCGATAAATTGGAGCTCCATGCTCTATTCACACCTCACTTAGAAATCGATATGATCTGGATCTGGGCCTACACGTTGTTCCTTGTTCATCGCTTGAATACGTTCCATATCTTCAGCCGAGAGCTCGAAGTCGAAAATATCGCCATTCTGAGCGATACGCTCTGGATTCACGGATTTCGGAATCGTAATGACACCGTTCTGCAAATCCCAACGCAGAATCACTTGGGACACCGATTTACCATATTTCGCAGCAATCTCTGTAAGCATCGGATCGTCCAACAGCTTCCCTTGCATTAGCGGACTCCATGCTTCAAGTACAATATTGTGGCTGTTACAGAACGCATGCAGCTCACGCTGCGCTAGCAACGGATGATATTCCACTTGGTTCACGACAGGCACGATGCCGCTTACTTCGAAAATATCCTTCAAATGATGGATATGGAAGTTACTCACACCAATCGCACGAACCAATCCGTCGTTGTAGAGCTTCTCCAGCGCTCTCCATGTATCGATATATTTTTTCTCTTTGACAGGCCAGTGAATAAGATATAAATCAAGGTAGTCGAGTCCCAGCTTCTTGCGGCTCTCTTCGAACGCATGGAGCGTCGATTCATAACCTTGATCCGAATTCCAGACCTTCGTCGTCACGAACAGCTCTTCTCTTGCGATGCCGCTGTCTTTGATCCCTTGTCCGACACCAGACTCATTCTGATATACCGCCGCCGTATCAATGCTGCGATAACCACATTCAATCGCTGATTTCACGGCATTAGACACCTCTTGACCATCTGCTGCCTTCCATACGCCAAGACCAAGCCATGGCATCTCGACACCGTTGTTCAGTTTAACGCGATCTGCAATATGTTTCATACAATATCCTCCCTTGATATGTATTCTAAATATTCTCCACACGCTTCCATAAAGTAAGCGACAACATTATCATATCACAGGTATTTTCCACAGCGCAAAATGCAAAACCACCTGGAAGGAATCGGCTCTCATTCCATTCCAGGTGGCTCTACAACATGCGTATTAATCTGTGGATAATTTATTCAACCGTTCCATTTCATCTCCTAATAGCTCGCGTGCGAACTCCACAGGCTGTTGATTCCGTCCTGTCTCATTCTTCATCGCCGTATCTACTGCGTTCTGAGCTCGCTTCAATGCGCTATTCGCTTGTCCCACAGATTGTTCCGACGGATGACTGAGCGCTTGAGAGACGGCGTGATGCAGTGTTTCAATTGAATTCTGCGCTTGCGTTATCGGAGTTTGCTCATGCATCGAATCATCATTACGTGTCAATATCCTGTCCTCCCTTTGACCATTATAGCCTTCTTAGGATAGACGAAAAGGTGCGGAACTATCCGCACCTCTTAAGATCACACTTTTATTTTTTTTTCACATATTTACTTGCCATCTCAATTGCTTCATCTTCCGTAGGTGCCGTTACATAACGGCCGTTAATGAAGATAAATACCCGCTTCCCACAAGGACCACAATACGACTTGCATCCTACTTTGATCTCTGCTTCCGGGTCCATCTTCTGAACTTTCGGTAAGAACGTCTTCATCTTAACATGCTTACATTTATCGCAAATGCGTATGTCGTTCGCCATAATTCATCCTCTTTCTAGTGATCCCCATGATTGCCTTTTGATGGATTCGTAATGATAAAACCCTCTTCAGGGAAATATAAATAATCAATTTTGATTCCATCCAACATTGGCTCGTCCGATTGCAAGAGGACAGAAATCTCCTTGTCTGTCTCCACAATCGTGTCATTATCCTTCGCCTTGTCCAGGTCCATGCCATAGTGGGCATGGTTCCCGTGGGAATGGGTAACGAAAACACGAAGCATCAGCCCCGGATCTTTCGCTTGTTCAAGCTCTTGCTTTATCTTTTTCGCAGCGTTGCGTGTAATTTTGCAATTCATGATTCTCTCTCCCATCATGTCCAAATCCATATTCCTTTATTGTAAATAATTGAACTCTTGAAATCAACCTATAAAAACTTGAAAATTCACATTTTGTACACAAATTAACACTTGATTCCACGCTCATTATACCCTATAATCCAAAAGTGATTTATTTTAGACCTAAAATATTAGAGCGTAAGATTTTTAGAAATTGGAGGTTTGGCCATCTATGCAAGAAGCAATACAAGATTCATCACCAAAGACGATTAACCGGACCATGGTACTCATCGGCTTAATCATCGGGATGCTCTTCAGTGCACTCGAACAGACCATCGTCGGTACGGCAATGCCTACGATTATTAAAGATTTAAATGGATTTTCCATCTTTGCATGGGTAACCACAGCATATTTGATTACATCTACTACCGTGGTACCGATTGTCGGTAAACTCGCTGACATGTATGGTCGCAGACTCTTCTATTTACTTGGCGTCCTGATATTCGTCGCAGGCTCGTTCTTATGTGCTACGGCGATGACGATGGAACAACTGGTCCTCTATCGTGCCGTGCAAGGGATCGGCGGCGGGATGCTCATGCCGTTATCTCAGACGATTGTCGGGGATATCTTTAACGCTGAGCAGCGTGCCAAATGGCAAGGTGTATTCGGTGGTATTTTTGGACTCAGCTCCGTTATTGGACCTTTTATCGGTGGATTTATCGTTGACCATGTGCAGTGGCACTGGATTTTCTTAATCAACGTACCTGTTGGACTCTTATCCGGTATTCTTATTTTCTTCGGCATGAAGCATGAGCTTGTAGCGAAGCACAAAGCCGTTATCGACTGGTGGGGCATCGTTACATTCGTTCCTGCGATCGTCCTCTTACTCCTTGGACTTACATTCGGCGGTAAAAATTTTGCGTGGACATCCGTTGAGAGCTTCTTGATCTTCGGCGGCGCAATTGTTCTGACCGCTCTCTTCCTCATTATCGAGAAGAAAGCGAAAGAACCGATTCTAGATCTCTCGTTATTCAAAAATCGCGTTTTCGCGACAACAAATATTCTTGGCTTCCTCGTTGGGATGGGGATGTTCGGTGCGATTATGTTCGTACCAATGTTCATGCAGGCGATTCTAGGTGTTAGCCCGACCAAAGCTGGATCGACGATGACACCAATGATGCTCTCGCTGATTGCAGCAAGTATCGTTGGTGGTCAACTCTTGCTTCGGATTCGTTATCGTACCGTTCTTATTTCAGGGATGGTAATCGGTGCCCTTGGGTTCTTCCTCATGAGCACCATGGGGACGCATACGACGCAGCTTACCGTGAATATGTACATGATTATTCTGGGTCTCGGTATGGGTCTTGTTATGCCAACCCTAATGATTGCCGTGCAGAACCAGTTCCCTCGGGAACAGCTCGGAACGGTGACTTCGGCATCGACATTCTTCCGTTCCATCGGTAGTACGATTGGCGTTACGGTATTGAACGTTGTCATGAACCATGCGCTTGCTAGCAAAATGGATGAAGCACTGAAAACCGATCAAGTGACGAATAATCCCGTATTGTCCGGCATCATGAGTAAATTATCAGAGAAGGTAGATGATCTGTTCACCATCATGCTCGCGCCTCAAGCGTTACAGCTTGAAGCCGACATCAAGGAGACCGTTCTGAACCTGATCAAAACGGTGTGGACCGAAGCCTTCTCCATCGTGTTCTGGGCAGGACTTATCTTCATCGTATTGGGCGTGCTGACCGCTTGCTTCGTAGGCAACGGCCGAATCTCCAGAGAGCAAATGCCGCAGCGCGGCAAGAAGATAGCAAAAGATCAGGAGCAAGAACCTGCAACGGAAGTATAAACATATCATGAATCTATTAAAGGGCAACCTCAACGTCAAATTGTTGACTGCGGGTTGCCCTTTTTGTTGTAATTTGCCGCGCTAACTAGCCTGTAGCGCTTGCAATGTCGGCAGCTTACTGTCGATATTCGAAGGCAGTATTGTCTTCAATAGTAAGGATAGCTCTCCCTAACAGTGAAGAGGCGTTATGCTGTTCATCACGAACAACATAACGCCTCTGTTAATATCCCGGATACGTCCTGGTATATACTCTGGAATTGCTGAATCGGGAGTGGATTCATCCCCATACCGACTTCAATCGTGAAGCCCGGCTTGCGAAACTCCTGAATGAACCAATCCTTATACCCCGCATCGCTGCCGCTCAGCTTCACAGAACGATAACTGCTTGCTTGTGCAAATCTTCGCGCAATCGCTTCCGATTCTGCCGGCTCATAGTCCCGGTAATTCCAATAAATCTCCTCACCTTGCGAATGTAGGGATAAGACCATATCGAATTGATGCGCTCTCGTGAACTCCGCCAATGCGACCGCTTCAGGTTCCATCAGCGGTCCCTCCGCCGTATAATCCTTCGGACCTGGTCCACGCTTCCCTCTTCGATCTCGTTCTTCCTCCCAATGTGCCGGGAATTGATCATTCAGGTCCACGCCGCGAATATTGGCTTTCCAACGTGTGAACTGATAGGACCCGCCATTCCAATGCAGCAGAGATCGATAATAGGGGTGACTCGAATTGATTCCTTCTTGCGATAGCTCTACGCCATCCGGGTTCACCATCGGAACAACCCACAATGAATTGCGCTGATAACATTCTTGCGGATCCATGCTGCCCCAAGAACCGCCCGTCCGATAGGCTTTGGCATATTGTTCAATATACTTCATGAGAATGGGCGTCGTGATCCATTCATTGGCATGAACCGCCCCATTCGCATGGACTTTGCGATCCCCTGTGCCGATACGCATGGCAATGATCGGTTTCCCCATCACACTATAGCCAATAATATATCTTCGAACGAATGGATATTGCTCACACAATCTAGCGCTGTCCTCCATCAATTGTGCTGGACCATACTCCGCATCCACGCGAATAATCTCCCCGCTCTTCGTCAGCGGAATGATCATACTTTGACCTATTTTCAGATGGCGTGGATCAACGGAAGGATTTGCATTTAGGAGCTGCTGAATCGGCACATGGAATCGCCTTGCAATTTCATAGAATGTATCTCGTTCTTGGATCAGATAGACGTTATCCGGCCGGAACGGAATGTACATAACTTGTCCAGGAATAATATACGGTGCTTCTTGCAGCTGCGGATTCACCATATGAAGCGCTGTGATATGAATCCCATACCTTGCAGCAATACGAAGCCACGTATCTCCCTGCTGAACGATATATGGAATAGCCATTGTTCCCCCTCCTAGTCCATCCAAATCTACTTTTGGTTCCATGAAGTATATGAGAGAGTTGCATCCATTATGTCAACGATCCTTACTGAATCAGCACGAAAAAACCGGCAGCGCTCGTATCATACGAATCCGCTACCGGCTCTTTTTTCTCACAAAAAATTCGGCACTTGCCATACAACTGGCGCAGTCTCCAAATGCTCTCTTAGCCATTCTTGGGCAATTTGTTGAAATATCTTCGGTTCTCCGCTGCAGAAGAATTGATGAACAGGCACGTCATCTACTTTGGCTAACTGTCCGTATTGGTATAGGATCGTACTGATCTCACGCGCCGTCTCATCTGCGGAGCTAATCAGCTTAACATTCGGCCCCATCACTTCAGCGATAGGTTCCATTAGAAACGGATAATGCGTACAACCAAGAATCAAACAATCAATGGGTTTGTAACGAAGATGCTCTAGCGATTCCTTGACGGTCTTCCACGTCACCTCGTCATTGAACATTCCTTTTTCCACGAGAGGTACGAATTTCGGACAGGCTTCACTAACGACCTCAATATGCGGTGAAATCTCCCGCAAGGCTTGAACATAGGCACCACTGCGAATCGTACCTTCTGTGCCGATGACACCGACAAAACCGGTCTCTGTCGCATTAATCGCGGCTCTTGCCCCCGGATGAATAACGCCTACGACAGGGACATTGACCATCGCCCGAATCTGCTCCAGCGCCACGGCTGTCGCCGTATTGCAAGCAATGACAATCATTTTAGGTTGAAACTGAATGAGATACTCGACAATTTGCTGTGTAAATAACAACACTTCTTCCGACGAACGCGGTCCATAGGGTGTGCGGGCAGTGTCTCCAAAATAAATGATCTTCTCCCGTGGAAGCTGCCTCATAACTTCTTTAACAACGGTTAATCCTCCCACACCGGAATCTAGTATAGCGATGGCTTGCTGCACGAACACACGCTTCCTTCTTATAGAATGTCAGTTACAGGGAATCCCCTCTCATAGAATATGAATCTATCGGTCGAAATGTACCACGTAACATGAATCAATAAATATTAGCTCAAAACGGGGTTAGGTTCAAGCAAACACGGTGTAATTTCCACAAAATTCCAATAAAATACATCATCACACACCGCATCTCCTACGGGAGCACAACGTTTTTCAGATTCATCGCATCGCACCTGCCTATCAAAAAACATTTACCAAATAAAATGACAAAATTTTAATGAACCTTTTTACCCGAAAATACGTCATAATGGTATAGATCCAAAATCTATCATGATCTGAAAGGAGTCTTACCATTGAGACAGCAAACTCAGACGGCACAGCGACAATCGCAGCCTGTTGCCCCAAGCCGTCGAGCGAGGAAGCAACAGCTTACAAGCAAAAAGAAACGTATGACCTTTGGTCGTTTTATAAAAAATCTTTTCATTACATTATTTATCGTCGGTTCGCTCGGTGGCGCATGGCTCTTCTTCACACCATCCGGGACGAACGTCCGAATGCTCATCGCAGATACACTGATCACGACACAACATCGCCACTGGGCGAAATATATTATTGGAGAAGAAGCACTCCAAAACCGCGTTGCGGAATATAACAAAAGGTTTGAAGGTATGGGTGATGAGAAAGACGATCAGAACATTTCCATTGGCGGGAAGAAATCGGGAGACTTGGTGGAGATTAAGCCGGTCAGCGGTGCGGGCTTCAGCGGGTACCTTATGATTGTGAATGATCCAACCAAGATCCGAATCGGGGTCCCAAATCGCGTCGGACGCGGGGAGAAAGTAACCAGCATGGTGAAACGTACGGGTGCCATCGCAGGCGTTAATGCCGGCGGCTTCGCCGATCCGAACTGGAAAGGGAATGGATTCCAGCCGATTGGACTTGTTATCGCCGACGGGAAAGTTTATTATGACGGCGGGATTAGTAATAAGAAGAAAACCCAGATCGTCGGCATTGATAAGAATGGTCGAATGGTTGCCGGGAACTATACGATCCCTCAGCTTCAAGAGATGGGTGTGAAGGAAGCCGTGACCTTCCAACCCCGCATTATCGTGAATGGCAAAGGTCTTGTGAAGAACGCGGCCGACGGTTGGGGCATTGCACCTCGGACCGTCATGGGACAACGTGCCGACGGCACGATCCTATTCCTTGTTATCGATGGCCGTCAAGCCCATAGTATTGGTGCCAATCTCTATGATTGTCAGAACATCATGCTCGAGAATGGCGCGGTAATTGCAGCAAATCTGGACGGTGGGTCTTCTACCGTACTTGTAAAGGATAATGAAATTGTCAACTCCCCTTCTAGCCAGCATGGAGAGCGGTATTTGCCAACAGCATTCCTTGTCTTCAATGATCCGGAGAAGGTCGACATTCCGAATATTTGGGAAGGACTCGATCCGCATAAAATTGACCCATCCAAGTGGTAATGCACTTATCCGTTATAAAATGATCGAAGAGCCCATAGGATCAAGAATCCTATGGGTTTTTTTCGTTCTACTGTCATCTCCTACTGTTCTAACATCGTAGAAATTGTCAATGTGAAAATTTACAGACAACATCCGCAAACATCATTAATATAATAGATTAACGGCGACCTCTACCCTGTACCCGGTTAGAGGTTTTTTGCTCTAAAAGAGGTAGTTCAAAAAGTCATCTTTTGATCACGAAGTGTTTCATGAAGCGAAATTCGACATCGAATCTCGCGTTCACCCTCGAACAGCTTATGCTTACGGAGTGTGTTTCCTTCAGAAACACTTTAGGTACTCATTTAGGTTTTGCCTAAATTCCGTTCCTCCTAAAGTTTTTCGAAGAAAAACTCACTTCGGAAGCCTGGCTTCGGGTTCTCGCAACCTTCTCGGTGCTGAAAAGCCGACTTTTTGAACACTCACTAAAAGATTCTCAAGGACGATGGGAAAGCTATTGAACACTTGAGAAATACTGGTAATATAAGAGTTGAAATCTTATTCTAGAAGGGAGTAATAGGATGGTTACTTTACCCAAATTAAATGAACTAGGATTTTTCGAGATTAGGCTGGAATCCATCGGCGGTCTCGGCGCGAACTTGGCCGGGAAAATGCTGGCGGAGGCCGGAGTTACAGGCGCCTCACTAAACGGCGTAAGCTTCTCATCCTATGGATCGGAGAAAAAAGGGTCTCCCGTCAAAGCACACATCCGGTTTTGCGACAACCATACGAATATCCGAGATACGTCGCCTGTGGAACGGCCGCATGTTGTAGGCATTTTCCACGAATCGTTATCCAAAACAGTCAATGTCATCAGCGGCATCTATGAAGACAGTCTCGTACTTGTAAATTCGAATAAATCACCTGAGCAATTGAAAGAGAAGATGAAGCTCTTGGGCGGTACGATTGCCGTCGTCGATGCAACAGGCATTTCACTAGAAGAGAAGAACCGCACGAACATGGCGATGTTAGGCGCACTTTTCCGGCTATGCGACTTCCTAGACCCCGAAGCCATGAAATCTGTTATTCGCAAATCCCTCGAGAAGAAGTATCCACAAGCTGTAGGTCCTGCACTCCAAACTTTCGAAAGAGGCTTTAATGAAGTAACTTTCCAGACATTTGAACTGCCTGTTGGTCAGCAAATGCCAGCTTTTGTGCGCCAGGATACACCTATGCTCGGTTACGAGACGCAGCCGATGGGTGGCGTGATTACGAATCCAGGGAACAGCATTCTGAAGGATCTGAGTATCTCGCGTGCAGGGATGATGCCTCATTTCGCCGATGATAAGTGCATCCACTGCGCAGCTTGCGATAATGTATGCCCTGACTTCTGCTTCGTATGGGAAGAACAGCCGGATAAGAAAGGCCGTCCGCAGATGTTCCTGCAAGGGATTGACTATCAATACTGCAAAGGCTGTCTGAAATGTGTTAGAGCTTGTCCAACAGATGCGCTCAGCAGTGCTAGAGAAGAAGATGGTTATGCAGACGAGCACCGTACGCCGCATCGTTTTGACCTAGCAGTCCATTAAATTGCATGCCAGAAAGGTGGAATCGACATTGTCTATTGATTTGTCCAAAGAACAAGCAGGACTTGCCAAAGTAGAGCAGCGTGTCGTGTATGAATCCGGCAACGAAATGGCTGCCTATGCGGCGCACCAAATTAATTATCATGTGATGGGTTATTTTCCGATCTCTCCGTCAACGGAGGTCGCTCAATTTCTAGATCTAATGAAGTCGAACGGGCAGCACGATATCGTGTTAATCCCAGCTGACGGTGAACATGGCTCCGCAGGGGTATGCTACGGCGCTTCCACAGCTGGCGGTCGTGTGTTCAATGCAACCAGCGCAAACGGCTACCTCTACATGATCGAGCAAATGCCGGTACAATCCGGGACCCGATTCCCAATGGTCATGAATCTTGTCTGCCGCTCCGTCTCCGGACCGCTTGATATTCATGGAGATCATTCGGATTTATATTATGCCCTCAATACAGGATGGCCCATTCTGATGTGTCGTGATCCGCAAGCGGTCTACGATATGAATATTATGGCACTCAAGGTCGCGGAAGATGCAGAAGTTCGTCTACCTGTGCTCGTCGCATCCGACGGTTACTTCACTTCGCATCAGAAACGCAAAGTTCAGACGTTCGCGAATCGCGAAGATGTACATCAATTTATAGGCGCTCAGCCGCCCGTCGGCTACCCTGATACACTGGATCGCAACAATCCAATTACTGTTGGTCCTTATATGAATGAGCCGGATTACATTAACAACTGCTATCAGCAATCGATGGCGATGTACAATGCAGAACATGTCTATGACCGCGTGCGCAAGGAATTCGCGGATCTTACAGGCCGTGACTATCCAATCCTCGATCAGTATCGCATGGAAGATGCAGAAGTCGCTGTATTCCTCATGAACTCCGCTTCGGAGATTATCAAGGATGTCGTGGATCAACTGCGTGCGCAAGGGATCAAGGCGGGCTCCATTGCTCCGAACATGATCCGTCCATTCCCGCAACGCGCCATTGCTGAAGCGCTGAAGAACGTGAAGGCGATCACCGTCGGTGATCGTGCTGATTCTTACGGCGGGCACGGCGGCAACATGGTCAATGAGATCAAAGCCGCACTTTTCACCCATGGCAACCGAGATACGCTCGTCATCAGTCGAATTTATGGTCTTGGCGGCAAAGATTTCTATGCCGAAGACGGCCATAATCTGTTCCAATTCGCGATCGATGCCATGAATAATGGCGTGGTCGACAAACCGTTCGATTATTACGGACATACACCAGGAGACCCTGCCAAATCACCGAAGCGTGTGCTGAAGCCGATGAAATTCGAAGATTTGAAGACAGGTCTCATTACGGTGAAGAAGGACGAAGAGACAGGCAAGTTAAGCGTACGCATCCCACCGCTCCGCTCGCTAACGAAGAAACCGAAGCGGATTGCTCCGGGCCATGGAGCGTGCCCAGGCTGCGGTATTTTCTCCGGCTTGGAATTGTTCTTCAAGGGCATTGAAGGCGATATCGTCGCTCTATTCCATACGGGATGTGCGATGGTTGTTACGACAGGCTACCCATATTCTTCGCACAAAGCGACGTATATTCATAACTTGTTCCAGAATGGTGCAGCCACCCTCTCCGGTGTCGTTGAAATGTTCTGGGAACGGAAGCGCAGAGGCGAACTCGATCACTTGAATCTGCAGGATGACTTCACCTTCGTCATGATTACAGGCGACGGCGGTATGGATATCGGCATGGGACCTGCGATCGGCGCAGCGCTTCGCAATCATAAGATGATTATTCTGGAATACGATAATGAAGGCTATATGAATACAGGAGCACAACTCTCCTATTCGACACCGATGGGTCATCGGACATCGACCTCTAATATCGGTTCCGTGCGCGCTGGAAAAGTTTTCCATCATAAAGATACCGCGCAGATTATGGCTGCTACGCATATTCCGTATGTGTTCACCGGCTCAGAAGCTTTCCCGCAGGATCTTGTGAAGAAAGCGGCAAAAGCGCAGTACTATGCACAGAATGAAGGCCTTGTGTATGGTAAAATCTTAATCACATGCCCGCTCAACTGGTTGTCCGAGGATGAACTCGGTACGGAAATTATCGACGCAGCCGTCGGTTCATGCTTCTTCCCGCTCTACGAGGTCGAGCATGGCGTTACGACGATCACGTACAACCCTGATGAGAAGGATAAGAGGGTCCCTATCGTCGATTGGCTCAAGACAATGGGTAAGACGAGACATCTTACGAAACCGGAACACGTTGAGACGCTCAAAGCCTTTGAAACTGAAGTGGAGCGCCGGTGGAAGATCCTGCTCGCAAAGCATGAGAATCCGTATCTATAACGTATAACGAGAGGAGTTGCCCTTCGTGCCTTTCGTACTCCACCATACCGCAACACATCAGATCTATGCTTGTCTGCAGCGTAATGGTTATGACTTGATTTATTACGGGGCGAAATATTGGGAAGATAAGGAAGCTGCCAAGGCGGAGCTTCCTGATTTCCTTGCATCGCATGATATGTTGGACGCTGATACTTGGTCGCTGCTGGAAGTCGATGAACAGGTCCTGAAATTGTGTAATGTGAAGTTAAAAAACAGTCCAAAATACAACTGTTTCCTTGGCGCAGAGGGACGGCCATATGTCGAAGTCCTCGCGTAAAAATAACCGTATATAGACCAAAGAGCAGCAGTCCCTTTACTAACAGGGCTGCTGCTCTTTTCATATTTCCAATTTTCCTGCTTCACGTTCCCCGCATGTTACTTCAGAATTTCATCGAGTTCACGTGTTTCTACTTTGTCGTCTTCTTTACTTGAAGCGATTTGCGCAAATGTCTCTTCATCCTCTTGACGGCGATTTTGGCGCCACTCGCGTAAATTGTTCACTTTGTCTTTCGCTGCTTCAACCCATCCCGATGTATGTTCACCAACTTGCTTGATCACATTAGTCGTCTTCTCACTTACTTGGTGCGCTCCTTCTTTAATGTCTTGGCGCAATTCGCGCCCAGACTTGGGTGCAAGCAGTAGCGCCGCTACTGAACCAACAACACTCCCTACCAATGCACCTAACAGAAAGCTTTTTCTTTTCTCTGACATGTTGTCATCGCTCCTTTATTATGATCCTTCTTTACTCTCATTTGGCTTCGCAGCTCGGGATTCCGCGTTCGCTGGGCGCACGGCTTGCCATTTCTCCCACAATCCAAGGCCTAAATCCATCCAATCGAACATATCGCCAATCCGCTCAATGTTATTGGCGTGTGCACGATTGACATGCGATACGGCAGAGGACGTCAACGCTTCCGTGACCGAGGTTACCGAGGACGAGACATACCGCAGCGTCTCCCCTGTCTCGCGGATAGAATCGCAGAACGGTTCAAATGCATCCACTTGTCGCTTCACCATCGCCGCTGTCTGCTGCGCATCTTGGACGAAGACGGATACATCCCGGCCTAGCGCCGCCGTATCCCGCTGTAGCTGAAGAATCGTTACATACGCCTGAAGCACCGTATTTCTTACCGTAATAAGCACGACGATAGCCACGCTGACCAATATGACAAATGCAACCGCCATACTCACAACACTCCATTCAACCATCCACGATCACCTCGATTCACGTTGTTCCCGGGCGAATGCCCATTTTCTAATGACAGTATAAGTAGATTGGGCTTGACTTGACACAGCGGACAAACCAAAATTATTGAACTTTCGTCAAAAGCCTTGCGCGGCGTGCGGTTCACGCGATTCGTTCTCTTCGTTAGCCGAATTCTCCTCGCTGAACACTAACTACAATACGATCACCCGAGGGGCCGCGCAGTCGAACAGCTAAAGACAATGCATGCCACGGTTCTAACGAACTCAGGTGTACTTATTAAGCTGAAATCACACGTTTTCTAACTCTAACGAACACCAATGACGCTATTTCCGGCAAATGCACGCCACTTCGCCTTTTTTGACCCGAATAACGCCGCTGGAGTTCGTTAGCTCGAAAGAAACTCAAATTTAAGGCGAATAAGCCCCATACGATTCGTTAGCCATTTCATCTCGCGTTAACTCGAATAGTAATCTTTTCTCGCTCAAAAGAAATCAAAACGAGTAAAGGTAAGACACAAAAGTAATAAATGGAAACTAGTTGATGTCTTCAATCGATTTTATAATTAACAACAATGGCCTATAAAAAAGTATGAATATAACACCAGCTGTGAAGAACATTTTCTAGTTGGATCCTATGGCGCTTCAGTCAGCTACCTTTGACGGAAAACTGTATACGCTTACATAAAGAACCGATGCTCGTCGCTCAAACACCGGACTTGTGGCTGCGGACAAATTCGCTCCAGAAGCTCAACCTCACGGTAACGGCAAACAAGATATGTTCGATGTCGCCTTGAGCAAGGAATTGATCAATAGCGTATTCCCCCTTCCCAATTTGTAAGCGTTTCATCGTCTCCCTTGCTATAGAAGCGTCTATCGCTTTTATATAAAACAATCAAAAAAGGAGCATGCGATTATGAATGGTAAACTGAAGAAACGTTTTGTGGTTTTTTTAGCATCCGTATTAACTGTTGGTACGATGATGAATGCTACGATCGTACAAGCCGGCGGCGATACGCTGCCACCGCGTCCTGGTGAACAAGGTTTCAAGGGGAAAAATCAACCTGTCTATCATGGACATCGCAAACAAAATATTGTGGATTGGACACCTGAAAACGATGAATATTATGACTTTATGAGAGCGAAAGTGCCGCTTCAGAATCGTAATGAAGCTTTTAAACCAACACAGGCTAATCCTATGTTGGATCAGGAAGTTCAAAGTCTTCTCTTAACAGGAGATTATGGCAACGAATTTTTCAATCCAACGATCTATAATGATCAATTCGCACAATATTTATTTAACTTCTGGCAATACGTAGATTATACGGCATCCTGGCATGGTGTAGTGACAAACCCAACACCGGATTCATTATTTAATCCTGAAGCAGATTGGTGGCAGCGTGAATATGAGTTTGGTGTGTTGAATATTCCAAATCCAGCGTATACCAATGCGGCTCACAAAAACGGTGTTAAAGCAATAGGCTGTATTTTCTTCCCAAGAACAGAACATACCGATGATTTTATTTATAAAGACGAGAATGGAAGATTCCCAGTCGCGGACAAACTCGTTGAAATTGCGAAGTATTACGGGTTTGACGGGTACTTCGTGAATGCGGAAGAAGCTTTGCCTGCCAGCTTTATGCCGGTGTATGAAGAATTTATCCGCTCCATGACATCCCAAGGGATTTATATTCAAGTCTATGCATCCAACCGGTATGGACAGAATAATCAGAGCACATGGGGTAAAATTGACTACGCGAATAAAGATGCATCCGTGTTCAGCAACTGGATCAAAGATCCATCAGATGCGTCCATTGCAGCTAATTCTTTGTATATGAATCCAGACCCAAGCAAGGCAATGGCAGACGGATCTGTGGCATCCATGAAAGCATTAGGCTTAGATCCAAGAAATACGGTATTTAATACGCTTGAAGCGGGTCAAACCGGATTTAGCGGAACTCGCGGTACAACTTATAACACGTATGATGAAAATTTGGTTCCAAGAACAGGTATCGCTTCGCTAGGAGCTTCAACGGTATTTGATCATCTGGATGAACAGCTCTTTGGCCATTCAGGACCGAATAAGTACACGGAAAATAGACGTGGAAACCCAGATTATTACAAATATATCGCGCAAAGAGAAAGAACATGGTTTTCAGGTGCTGCCGATGCTCCTACGTATAATGAGGGCAAAGGAACATTAGCTTCAGCTGGCATGACACAAGAACAATTAACAGAAGCTGTATTAAATGCCACACCAGATCCTGTGAAAACAGCTAATGACCCTAATCGTGGAACACCAAACCCAGGTCAACCATATAAGTCATGGCCAGGTCTAGCCGCATTCATTTCTGAAAGATCCGTAATCGACGGTTCAAACTTCTATACGAACTTTAATACCGGACATGGTATGGAATATTACATTGACGGTAAAGTGTCGAATAACAACCAATGGGCGAACATCAACATTCAAGATATTCTCCCTACATGGCAGTGGTGGATCGATACAGACGGCACTCGTTTAAAAGTAGATTTCGACTATGGGAAAAAATATAGTGCAGGAAATGATTATACGCAGCTTGGCGGATATAATGGAGGAAGCTCTCTAGCAATTTTTGGTGACCTGGATGCAACGAACTTTATCCATTTATACAAAACAAAATTAGACATTAAAGATTATTCCAAGTTAAGCATTACGTATAACAAACCATCAGCTACAGATGCAAGCAGCGTGAAAGTTAGTCTGATTTTCGAAGATGATCCTTCTAAAGTGGAGTATGTTGACATTCCTAGCGGTGCTAACAAAACGACAAAAGGATGGGATCAGAAAAATCTGGATCTATCCAACTATGCAGGTAAAACATTAGCCTCTTTCGGACTAGCTATCACTCCTGAGCAAGGAACGATTGAAAATTATCAATTCAATGTTGGTGAAATTAAGATTACGGATGGTACCATCGCTAAAGCTAGTGCGCCAACCGGATTAAAAATTGATAAGTCCTTTGACACGTCTGAAATGTATATTTCATGGAATTTAGATGATTACAGTAAAGTAGAGCGATACAATGTGTATGCAGAATATGAGAATGGCACAGAAATCTTCTTAGGCGGGACTTATGATGACAGATATTATATTAAGTCTTTGTATGACCCGCAAGGTACGGTGAACATCAAAGTTACAGCCGTTGGTGCGGATGGAAGAGAAAGCAAGGCAGCAATTGTTAAGAAAGATTTCTCCAAAACGGTGAAAAATATCAATACAACTGAAAATGTTGGATCGATCGCTGTCACTTGGGAAACGCCAGCAGTTCAATATGCTAACGTAAAACTAGATGTAACCTTGAACTATTCCAATAAAGAAGGATATTCAACGAAAGTAGCACAAGGAACAAATGACGCGAAGATTGAAATTCCAATTACAGATGGAAGCGCATATACCGTTAGAATTTCATTGTTGGATGCTAAGGGTAATGTGGTTAGTTATGCAGATCATACAGGTGTACTAAAAGATGATCATGCAGATGTATATGAAGGCGTTGCAACCTTGAAAGGAACGAAAGTGAAACTATCAGGTCCAACATCCGATGACTGGTGGCATTTATATGTCTCGCAAGATGGCAAGCAGATTCCATTCAAAGATGGAAGAGCGTATGCGATTCGAGGTATTGATGATTTAACATCCATTCCAGTGAAGGGAACTTCAGGTGTTATTGAGGTCGTATTAGAAGACTTTAACGGCAATAAGTCTGAGCCTGTACAAGTTCCATTTGGAACAGCTCTTACCAATGAATAATTAAAGGTTTTATTTAAAGTGATAAAAACTCGCTTCCTTTTTATGATTATATAAACTGGAAAGCGAGTTTTTATTATGGTAGAAATGGCTTTGCTTTCACTAAGCCTTGATCGATGCATTGGCGAACGACATGCATCAGAACGTCATCAAACTGGCTTGCACCTAATCGATGATTTCGAAACCGAGACAGCTGTGAAGCGTCAGGCACCGTGTCTTCGGGATTGATCCCAATATACCCACTTGTAGGCCAGGTTTACCTGCGTTTCTTGTACGATCCGTTCGTCATAACGCATGGATCTCTGCTTGCTTTACCTTCAGATTTACGCCGTTTAATGCCTTTACGCCGCTATTCTAGACCTTAATGGTACGGAGCTGCTCCGCCTTTAGAATCTCAGTAAGCGTCAAACCCAGCCTTTGACATGCCCATTTCTGAAAAACTCTTGAAAACGGAAGTTTGTACTTCGACCATTCCGAACTGCCGATATAGATCAAATCTTAGTGATCTTCTCCGGTATTATCGAATATTCTATAATAAAAGAATACCAACGATGACCCGCCAGTCAGTTACCTTGTTCAGAAGAACTCCTCCCAGAATAGAATCGATGATCGGCACTCAAACACCTCACTTGTGGTTGCAGACAGATCGCCCTAGAAGACGCAAAAATAATGCCGTATTCCCCTTCCCAATTTAAATTTTGTAAGCGTTTCATCGTATTCCTTGCTATAGAAGCGTCTATCGCTTTTATATAAAACAATCAAAAAAGGAGCAAGCGATTATGAATGGGAAACTGAAGAAACGTTTTGTGGTTTTTTTAGCATCCGTACTAACTATTGGTACGATGCTAAATGCTACGATCGTACAAGCCGGCGGCGATACGCTGCCACCGCGTCCTGGTGAACAAGGTTTCAAGGGGAAAAACCAACCTGTCTACCATGGACATCGCAAACAAAATATTGTGGATTGGACACCTGAAAACGATGAATATTATGACTTTATGCGAGCGAAAGTGCCACTTCAGAATCGTAATGAACCTTTTAAACCAACGCAGGCTAATCCTATGTTGGATCAGGAAGTTCAAAGTCTCCTCTTAACAGGTGATTATGGCAACGAATTTTTCAACCCAACGATCTATAATGATCAATTTGCGCTATATTTATTTAACTTCTGGCAGTACGTAGATTATACGGCATCCTGGCATGGTGTAGTGACAAACCCCACACCGGATTCATTATTTAATCCTGAAGCAGATTGGTGGCAGCGTGAATATGAGTTTGGTGTGTTGAATATTCCAAATCCAGCGTATACCAATGCGGCTCACAAAAACGGTGTTAAATCAATTGGATGTATTTTCTTCCCAAGAAACGAACATACCGATGACTTTATTTATAAAGATAAGAATGGAAGATTCCCTGTCGCGGACAAACTCGTTGAAATTGCGAAGTATTACGGATTTGACGGGTACTTCGTGAATGCGGAAGAAGCTCTGCCAGCCAGCTTTATGCCCGTGTATGAAGATTTTATCCGCTCCATGACATCCCAGGGGATTTATATTCAAGTCTACGCTTCCAACCGGTATGGGCAGAATAATCAAAGTTCATGGGGTAGTATTGACTATTACAATAAAGATGCATCCGTGTTCAGCAACTGGATCAAAGATCCAACAGATCAGACCGTTGCCGCTCACTCCTTGTATATGAATCCAGACCCAAGCAAGGCAAATGTAGACGGATCTGTGGCATCGATGAAAGCATTAGGCTTAGATCCAAGAAATACAGTATTTAATACGCTTGAAGCGGGTCAAACCGGATTTAGCGGAACTCGCGGAGCATTATACAACACGTATGATGAAAATTTAGTTCCAAGAACAGGCATCGCCTCGCTAGGGGCTTCAACGGTATTTGATCACCTGGATGAACAGCTCTTTGGCCATTCGGGACCGAATAAGTACACGGAAAATCGACGCGGAAACCCAGAATATTATAAATATATCGCGCAAAGAGAAAGAACATGGTTCTCAGGTGCTGCCAATGCTCCTACGTATAACGGGGGCAAAGGAACGCTTGCTTCAGCAGGGATGACACAAAATCAATTGGCACAAGCTGTATTAACTGCGACACCAGATCCTGTAAAAACAGCCAATGACCCTAATCGCGGAAAACCAAACCAAGGTCAACAATATAAGACATGGCCAGGTCTAGCCGCATATATTTCTGAAAGATCTGTCATCGATGGTTCCAACTTCTATACATACTTTAATACCGGACATGGAATGGAATACTATATTGATGGTAAAGTTTCGAATCCCAATGAATGGGCGAACATCAACATTCAAGATATTCTTCCAACATGGCAGTGGTGGATTGATACAGACGGCACTCGATTAAAAGTAGATTTCGACTATGGAAAGAAATATAGCTCAGGATATAATTATACGCAGCTTGGCGGATATCAAGGCGGCAGTTCTTTAGTGATTTACGGCGATCTGGATGCAACGAACTTTGTTCGTTTATACAAAACGAAATTAGATATTAAAGATTCTTCGAAGTTAAACATTACTTATAACAAGCCTTCTGCAACGGATGCGAGCAGTGTGAAAGTTGGTTTGATTTTTGAAGACGATCCATCCAAAGTAGAGTACATTGACATTCCTAGCGGTGCTAACAAAACAACTAAAGGATGGGATCAGAAAAATCTTGATCTATCTCCGTTTGCAGGTAGAACATTAGCCTCTTTCGGTCTAGCTTTCACGCCTGAGCAAGGAACGATTGAAAATTATCAATTTAACGTAGGCGAAATTAAAATTACAGATGGTACAGTTGCTAAGTCTGCTGCGCCAACAGGATTAAAGATTGATAAGTCCTTTGACACGTCTGAAATGTATATTTCATGGAATTTAGATGATTACAGCAAAGTAGAGCGATACAATGTGTATGCAGAATATGAGAATGGCACAGAAATCTTCTTAGGCGGAACTTATGATGACAGATTTTATATCAAGTCTTTGTATAACCCGCAAGGTCTTATTAAAATCAAAGTAACAGCCGTTGGTGTGGATGGAAGAGAAAGCAAAGCAGCCGTTGTCGAGAATGATTTCTCTAAAACAGTGAAAAATATCAATACAACTGAAAATGTTGGGTCAATTGATGTCACTTGGGAAACGCCAGCCATTCAGTATGCAAAGGTAAAAGTAGATGTAACTTTCAACTATTCCAATAAAGAAGGGTATTCTACGACACTAGAACAAGGAACTAATGAAGCGAAGATTCAAATTCCTGTTACAGACGGAAGTGCATATACTGTTAGAATTTCTTTATTGAACGCTGACGGTCTTGTGATTAGTTATGCAGATCATACGGGTGTGCTTAAAGATGATCATGCCGATGTGTATGAAGGCGTTGCAATATTGAAAGGAACGAGAGTAAAACTATCCGCTCCAACATCTTATGACTGGTGGCATTTATATGCTTGGCAAAACGGCAAACAGATTACATTCAAAGATGGAAGAGCCTATGCTATTCGTGGTGTTGACGATTTGACATCCATTCCAGTATCGGGAACTTCAGGATTTATTGAGGTCGTATTGGAGGACTTTAACGGTAATAAGTCTAAGCCTGTACAAGTTCCATACGGAGTTATTAAACTAGTTAAGATGACAGCTCCAGCAAACATCACAGGCGTAACGAACGGCACGGCCAAGACGGCCGTAGCCCTAGGGTTGCCATCGACAGTAGAACTCGTTACGGATGCAGGCCCTATGAATGCCCTTGTGGCCTGGAAAGTTGAGACTTCTAACTATAATCCAGGCCAAAAGGCAGAACAGACTTTCACGGTAGATGGAACCGTCACCTTGCCGGAAGGGGTCGGGAATCCGAACAATGTCGTCTTAACGACAAGCATAAGTGTCACAGTAAATGCAGCTACTGCGGCGGATTCAATGCAGGCAGTATTGCTTAGCAATGACACGGTTCGAGCCGGTGCTTCTTTTGATTTGACTTACGGATTGCAGCAGGTGAAAGGTGCTATTTACGCGCAAGACCTGACGATTACCTATGATCCGACGAAAGTAGAATTCGTATCTGCGGATTCCATGAAGGAAGGATTCACGATTGTGGATCAAGATCGTAAGTCAGGTCAAGTACATTTGGTTGCAGTAAGTTTAGGCGAAGGAAAAGGTGTGACATCGGATGATAAGCTGCTAAAGCTGAACTGGCAAGCGAAATCCTTGTCACAGAACGATTCAGCAACGATTACGTTCTCTAAAATGACTGTCGCTGACAATGAGGGAGCAGAAACCCAATTAGCTGATGCATCTCACAGAATCCAGATCATTGCCGCAGTGATGAAGGATGAGCTGAAGGCTTTGGTTGATGAAGCGCAACGTACGCATGACGGTGCAGTAGAAGGCACGAAGCCGGGGCAATATCCGATCGGCACGAGAGCGGTTCTGCAAGCTGCGATCGATAAGGCTAAAGCGGTTGTGGACAATGAGAATGCGACGCAGCAGCAGATTGATCAAGCGTTGATTGACTTAAGTACATCACTGCAAACATTCAAAGACTCGGTTGTGAAGCGGATGCTTGAAGATATCAATGGAGACGGGAAGATTTCTATAGGCGATTTAGCCATCGTGGCTCAATATTACGGCAGAACTTCGGCAGATCCAAATTGGAATCAAGTGAAGCATGCGGACATCAACGGGGATGGTAAGATTGATATCACCGATCTGTCTATGGTAGCTAGAAGAATTCTAGAATCTATTTAATACGGCGTAAAATTGGGAGGATGGCAGAATGCTGTCCTCCTTCTTAACAACGCTTAAAACGCGATCCCCCGGACCGAGGGAATTTCCCCCGTACTCCGAAGAATCGCGTTTTGTGCGAGTACCGAAATTATTTATACTGCTTCCAATCTTGCTTCGTATTATTCAATAAATATTCGAAGTCGTTCTCTTTGCGCTTCTGTTCTGCTTTCCGCGCTTCCTCTTCCTGTTTCCGTTTCGCAGCCTTCCGGTCCTCTTCTTCCTGCTTAAGATCATTGGCCTGCGCTTTCAGCTTCTCGAGTACCTTCGGATCGAGGAGATCCTTCAAGGTAGCTGGCTTATCTTGAGCTGCCGCTGCTTGAGCTGGCCGCGTCTGTCTCGATTTCTTCGCCATCCTTTATCACCTCATCTTGAACATTTCATCGTACTATTATAACAGATTCCATGAAAAAAGAGGCCTCGTGGAGACCTCCTTGCATTAATTAGAAGAATGAATTCGATAAGTGCATCGTAGTCCGCCTTTGGCGAGACATTCGGTTCGTTCTACTTCGGTGCCGAGCAGTTCCTTGAATAAGGCCAGCTCACATTGACAAGCTTGCTGATAGACTTGGGCGACTTGGGTGATCGGACAATTATGCTCATGCAGCAAATATTCACCTTGCTCGCCTTGCATGAGCTCTGCCATATATCCGTTCGTGCTCTGAATCTCGGTGAGCTCAGCCAACCGTTCGTTCAGATCCTTGCCCTCCATTCGCGGGGCATATTTGCGAAGCAGCTTCGCCTTACGCCCTTCGAACAATCGATTCACCATCGCTTGTCCAGCCTCCGGATCCTCGGCATGATTCTCTTCCAGCTCCTGCAGCAGCTCCAGCAATAAATTCTGATAGTTCTTCGGAAAATGATTGTCCGCCAGCTCCGTTAACTCATACACCAAGCTTGGACGACCTATCGATTGCCGAACAAGCGTGCTTCGTACAAGCCCGTCTCGTTCTAATGTATTTAAATGGCGTCTCACTGCCATCTCCGTGATCTGCAGCGACTTCGCTAGCTCACTAACGAGGAGTCCGCCCCTCGTCTTCAACAATGTAAGAACAACACGCCGTGTTGATGTCTCTTGCTCCGCTCTTAACATACGTACCACCTCAGGCGTATTGTAACGTATTTTAGTACATAAGTAAATTAGTAAACATTTATGTATCAAAAATACGAGTTCGCAGTATCCTGCACATTTACGATTGGAACGCCCCTAATTCCCGCTCGACATATTGCCGCACGGATGACGCGAAGGTCTCCAGTACATCAGGCAGTACCGCTAGAAAGGGATGTAGCTCCAAGCTAGGCCACGCATAATATTCTTGCACTAACGGTTTGCGCAGACGTACAAGCTCTATTAGCACGGGTGTCAACTCGCGTGGGAATACTTGTTCTTCTGCATTAATCTCAATAATATCCTCATAACTGCTCGCATCGCGCATAATAAATCCATCGATCAGATAGCTTCCAACATCTGTGACGGTCTCAATGGCGAGATGCAGTGCTCGTTCTTGCGCAAGGCCTTGAACCTTGCTGCCATCCCAGCTGACTCCAATCTCACGCATCGCTTCCGCGATCGAAGGAATACATTGCAGCCGTAATTCAAGTTGCTCACGATTCACATAGTACACGGCAAGTGCCTCCCATTCTCTGGCTTAGGATTGCTTCTTCCGCTTGCCTTTCCATTTCAACCAGAAGAAGATTACGAGGAAACCAACGACAATCTCAAGAACAACTGCAAAGGCTTCCATAACATCTTTCAAATCACTCATGCTGCTTTCCCTACTTTCCTATACTTCATAATCCAAGCTGATGGAGCTCTCGCGTGCTTCAGCCATATGCGCGATAACCTTCTGGTGTTCTGGATGAACGTTATATGCTGCAAGTGCTTCAAGGGAATCAAAAGTCGTCACCAGGGCGATATCGTAAGACCGATCGGAATGCATCACATCTTTCCCCACTTCAATGCTCTTGAGTTCTGGGATCTGACCTTCCATGGCTCTTAGTACACTCGCAGTACGCTCCACGCTCTCTTGTGAACGGTCTTTTAATTTAAACAATACAATATGTCGAATCATAACCAATCGCTCCTTTACCTGTTGCAAACTGTGGAATATTACCTATTATACACCAATCATTTTCCAGAAACACGCACAAAATGACCCCACAAAGTGGGGACTGACTTCGAGGTCGATTCAGGTACTTGGTGGGGGACCCCGGAAACAAAAGAATGACCGCTCGATCAAGGATCAAGCAGCCCTATTGCTTACGTGTCATTTGTCCTTCTGCTTCAAAATCTGAATCATGTCGCGAATCTTCTGAGGCAGCGGAAGCCCTAATCGTCCATAATTTTCTGTAATCGAGATCAACTCGTTCGCTAAGTAGAAATATATCGCACCCGACATAATGATATCGGTCTCTAGCAATAGATCCATCTGGTGCCCTAACATAATAATGAAGAGCATGAATACTTTGCGCGCGATCCCCCAGAACCCCGTATTACTGTTCAAACCTTGTCCCTCACGAAGCGATGCTGCAACGCCGGTGATGTAATCTACGGTAATGGCGACTAGAAAAAATGTGAGCAATTGACTCCACCCCCCAAAAGCAAAAGTCACGACGGAACCAACAATGCCGGTAATCGTATTCAGAGCGATTTGGTTCAATCGAATCGTCCCCTTTACTCTGGTGTGCTACGATATCATATGTTCATCTCTATCAAAATGAAACTGATAGTATCCAGTGTCTATCTGCACATTTCCTACTCACCCCACAAAGTGAGGCTATGGCTGCGGAGTAGATTCAGGTACTTTGCGGAGACCCCGAAAAAAATAAAGTCTCTGCACGAGGCAGAGACTTACTAGTAAAGATAGATGAAGTTTAGGCCTTCGCCTCTTCCTTGAAGAAATTCGGCAAATACTTGCGGTTCGCTTCGAGCATTTCGTTCAACATGTCATTCGCAACCGATACGGAAGGAACAAGCGGGTGGTGTACAAGAGCTTGAAGCGCCAGACCGCGGTCCCCTGTAATCGCTGCTTCAATGGTTACCTCCTCATACGTCTTCACCGCTTTGAGCAGTCCCTTGATATGACTTGGCACACGCTGCGGCGGTAGAGGAATCGGGCCGTGTCCCGTGATTACGCAGTTCACTTCAATACTCGCATCCGCTGGCAAGAAATCATAGATATTGCCATTCTGCACGTTCACCGTCTGAATATCCTGTACGTTATTATGCAAAGAATACATGAGGTTCACCGCTGCCTCCGAATAGTATGCGCCGCCGCGCTGTTCCAGCTGCTTCGGCTTTTCTTGCAAGTTCTCATCCTTGTACAGCTCAAACAATTCCGCTTCGACGCGGCTGACAACCTCTGCGCGCGTACCATTTTTCTCAAGCGATTCCTTCATATCTGCGAACATTTCGTTCATCATGTAGAAATAACGAAGATAGTAAGTCGGGATCGCGCGTAAGGAGCTCAGGAAATCATAATCCCAATCCATAGCGGTCACGTTCGAAGCTGTATATTCCTTGCCGCCGTCAATGAGCTCATCCAGCTTATCTTCACCGTTGACGTAAGCAGCTGTTACCCAGTGCAAATGGTTGATCCCTACGAACTCAGGCATCGTCTCATCTTGCTTCACACCGTATTGCTTCGCAAGGAACTTCTGGAAGTTAATCGGCGAGTTGCATAGTCCAATGGATTTGACCTTCGAATACTTCGCTACCGCTTCGGTTACAATCCCTGCCGGATTCGTGAAATTGAGCATCCATGCATTCGGTGCCAGCTCTTCGATATCACGGCAAATGTCTAGAATGACAGGTACGGTACGTAGCGCCTTCATCATGCCCCCGGGACCCGTTGTCTCTTGCCCAATCACGCCGTATTTGATCGGAATATGCTCATCGCGCTTCCGCGCTTCCAGCAGACCTACGCGAATTTGGGTCGTGACGAAATCGGCATCTTTGATCGCTTCACGCCGATCTAGCGTCAGATGCACTTCCGTTGGAATCCCTGCTTTTTTCACCATCCGCTTCGCTAGCTCACCTACGATTTCAAGCTTATGCTTGCCTTCCTCAATATCAACGAGCCATAGTTCCCGAATCGGCATCTCATTGTACTTCTGGATAAATCCCTCGACGATCTCCGGTGTATACGAAGAACCTCCACCAATGACTGCAACTTTTAAGCCTTCTTTTGGATTACTCATGAAAAACATCCTCCTTCGCGCATCCGCTTGATTCTATTATAGAAATTTAATTTGATGTAGTTGGTTATAGACAGCATCATTGATGTGATGACTCGCGCAATCCATTGCACTCATGACTGCACCTACGACGGGGTCCATCTCAACGCGAACGAAATTCGTATGTGGAGCAACCCGCTTCACTTCACGTTCAATCGCATCAATCATATGCCGACTTGTGCTCTTCGAGAATACGCTACCGCCGAGAACGACATCGAATACATCCTCTTGCATGTTCATTCTTCGAATGAGCGCATTCGCCGCATTACCGAACTCTGTGCCTTCTTGCTCTAGAATACGGATACTTAAGGCATCGCCCGCTGCCGCAGCTTCAAAGACAAGCTTCCCTAAGTCCAGCGGCAGTGACTTGCGTCCGTAGAGAATATCTTCGAATATCTCCTCAACGCTCATGCTGCTGGTATGTTTCAAGACCAGTTCTGTTAGCATGGTAGCAGGTCCGCGTTCATCCCAAGCCCGTACCACAGCGCGAAAAGCATGAATCGCTAGATCTGTGCCTGAGCCGTGACCATCGCCGAACATATATCCGAAGCCGCCATAATCGAGCTCAGCGCCATCTTTATTGCGAGCCGCACAATTGGAACCCGTTCCGCTAATGATGACGACGCCCGACGCATCTCTTGTACCAGCGCGCATAGCGATCATCGTATCACACACAATCTTATAGCGCTTAAACTTTAGGGCAGCAATCATTGGATTTAGAATTTCAAAGTCCGGTGCCCGATCCGCACCTGCAAGTCCGAAGAACGCAAAATCAATATCTTCTCTCTGAAGACATGCAGTGACTAATGCTTGTTCACAAGCGGAACGAATATTATCCTCCGCTTCTTGCTTGCCGGTCTGATGATTCCCATTCCCGAACACGATACCTTGCCCGAGCACTTGCCCTTGCCCATCGACGATGAGCGCATGGACCTTGGTCCCTCCCGCATCTACGCCTAGAAATCTTCTCACCCTAGCGCCCTCCTGACATTCATGACTGAACGATTGCTTATTTAATCTATATTGTAAAGGTACACGATCTCGCGTAAACCTGCTACTGCAAACCGATTATCGACTGATACTATCTTACTGTCATTACACCACACAAAGTGATGCTTCCGCACAAAAAACGGAGCTACTTACGCAGCTCCGAAGGTGATCTACCCATATAATGACGAAACAACCGATTGAAATTCGATAAGTTACGGAAGCCGCAGCGCGTACAAATATCAATGATTTTGTACTCGGATGTCTCCAAGAGATGTACGGCTGCCCCTAGGCGAAGCTGAATCAAGTAATCCATTGGCGAAGTGCCTACAATCTGACAGAACAAGTAGCTGAACCGAGATGGACTCAGATGAGCCAGCTCCGCCAGCTGCTGCAAGCTCCAAGGCTCAGCAATGTGATGTTCCATCTGTTCGACAACCTTCCGAATCGTCTCAATCCCTTGCAATTTGGCGGCATGCTTCGGTAGTTCCTGCAGCGCGAAGGACCGATGAATGGAAGCCAGAAATCGAATCAGATGTGCCCGTATGATCGATACATAGGAAGGTAATTGCTTGTAATACTCTTCCTCCATACCATTGAGAATACGCCGAAGCTCTTCAATCACCGGGTTGTCCGCATCGAGCAGATTCGAGAAACGCGTACCAATCTCGCGAAATGGTGCAAGAAGCTCGGGGTCATAACGCTGCTCGATGGCTAACCAGGAAGGATCGAACATGATGACCATCATCGTCAGATCTTCGGTCTCGAAGGCGCGATGCAGCTCATTGGAATTAATTAGAATGATATCGCCTTGCGTGAAGGTATATTTGTTCCCGTCGATAATGTAATATCCAGAACCGCGTACGATGAGATTGATCTCTAATTCGTTATGCAGGTGTAGTCGTTGAAACAATGGCGAAATGCCCTGACTTTGAGAAATGAGAATGGGAAATGACGGCGGTAGGTCAATCGTGTCGCTCTGAATCGATGAATGAAGTTTGTGCATAAGCCATCCTTCCTTTCTAACTACGTTACATTCGCCATACTACCTCTGAGTATATCATATTTCATGGACTTTCATTTCCAATATCTTCATCCATCAAATAGATACATTTTCAACTTCCCTTTACGATGAAATCATGTAGAATAGAAAGGTCGTCTTGACGAAGGTTCGTCAGACAACCGATACTATTACCTGAATAAAAGGAGCATTTCGATTCATCATGCAAACACAACAAGTCAAAATGACTACAGCGGATCCGAGCGCACTCGGACTGTTTGGCCTTGCGATGGTTACCCTGGTCGCATCCAGCCAAAAACTCGGATGGACCGACGGTCTATCCCTCATCATTCCATGGGCGATTTTCCTCGGAGCCTTCGCACAGCTCTTCGCCTGCATACATGATGCCAAGAAGAACAATACGTTCGGTGCTACCGCATTTGGCGGATTCGCTTTCTTCTGGTTCTCTGTTGCACTCTCTTGGCTGTTCAAAATGGGCGCATTCGGTGAGATCATCGCCTCGCAAGCGGACGGCAAACAGCTTGGATTTGCCTTTCTTGGCTACCTGATCTTCTCGCTCTACATGACGATCGGTGCGATGGAGACGCATAAAGTCCTCTTTACCATCTTCGTCCTGATTGATTTCTTATTCTTAGGACTTACATTCGATGCATTCGGCATTGCTTCGCATGTGATGCACAAGATCGCTGCCATCGCTGAGTTCTGCATTGCGATCTTCTCCTTCTACGGCTCTGCCGCAGCCGTGCTCAATGTCCACTTCGGACGTACATTCCTACCCGTTGGACAACCATTCAAAATCTTCAAAAAATAAGATCAGATCACGATCATGACAAAAAGCTATGAATCTCAACGAGGGTTGAAATTCATAGCTTTTCTTAATATTCAAGCATGATTTACAGAAGTAAATAGAGAAAATAGCCATAGACAGCTTCCAGCTCTTTGACCGAAATTCGCAAGGCTTCCGCTTGCTGTTCGAAGGACGATTCCGGTAACTGCTGAATTACCTTAAGCAGCTGCGCCATATATCCGAACGGTGTACACTGAAGATCCGCTTGGAGCACCCGAAATCCGGTCGGCTCAGCAGCTTCGAGGATCCCAAAGCTAATACACTTCTTAATTCGAGAAGAAATATCTGCTGGCGACAGTCGGAGCACCTTACTCAGTTCCGTCACCGTTACGTGGCTTACGTCAGATTCGTTCTTTTTCTCCAATATAATGTAAATTAATGTTCTGTACTGTTGGAGCAGATCACCCCAATTGAGCACGGAAGTTTGTCCTTGAATCATCGCTCTCATCTCTCTGTTTCTATGATATTGGTACGATCCTATTATTGCTCTGTATAATCTCGAAAGAAACGACTTACAGATTGATTGAAATACCCTGCGACCTTATCGGCGTTCTCACGTTTGGGTGTAATACCTTCGAACACCCACCGTTCAACGGTTCTCGTCTTCAAATTAAGCGCCTGTGCAAGTTCCGGTATAGAAATCTTCGACGCCTCAATGGCCTGATATAACCGTTCATTGCCAATTTGCCATCGTTTTAATTTACGAAGCGGATACTTCTTGAAACAGTGCTCACAGGTCTCCCGCCCTTGCAGGGGACGGCCACATTTGATACATTGCCCCATGCTAGCCCGCTGCTCTTCAATCCCTTGGCGATTCTTATTCCTTCGCTCTTCACAGCGCATGCATAAATACCGTTCACTTCGATGCTCGCCACATTGTGCGCATACACCCTGAATGCGACGCCATTGTCGTAACTTCCGCATTGATATCGCTTCATTTGTCATGCTCATCATTCCTTCAACAAAACTTCACTTGATGCGAGAAAAATAGAATGACAGCCGGTCAAGGCTCATTTTTCACCACTACCAGTATCGTATAAATAAGGACAAGTTACAACGATAAATTCTGCCAAGTCAGCAACGAATAAAACCCGTTATCAGCTGTGAAGGTATAGGTTGTATTGCAATAGGTAATGGCATGAAGAGGAGGTGTTCGATTTGGTTAGGCGGGTTCGTGAAAAAAACCAACCGCGATAGCCCTGCGATTGGTTCTTAATCTTCCATCATCAATGGGAGAACGATCTCAAAGGACGTCCCTTGATTCAGCTCGCTAGATGCAGTAATGCTCCCACCATGATTCCTAATAATATTATAGCTAATCATAAGTCCAAGACCGGTACCTGTTTCCTTCGTGGAATAGAAAGGCTGCCCGATCTGCTCCAGTTGCTCTGCTGTCATCCCGCATCCTTCATCTCGGATGATGATATGTACTTCTTGTCCATATACAACTGAAGATACATATACATTTCCCCCGTCCTGCATCGCATTTATCGCATTCTTCACTAGATTGA
The DNA here is from genome assembly GCF_042676425.1 of Paenibacillus sp. GCM10027629. Taxonomy (NCBI): domain Bacteria; kingdom Bacillati; phylum Bacillota; class Bacilli; order Caryophanales; family Paenibacillaceae; genus Paenibacillus; species Paenibacillus sp. GCM10027629. The sequence continues at coordinate 253,641 of NZ_JBHTGZ010000012.1, forward strand.
TCAATACCTGCTTCAATTGATTCGAATCGCCAGATACCCAGATCGGCTTCTGGTCAAAATGTCCCTGAATCTCAACGTTCTTCAGAATAGCTTGTCCATTCATTAACGACATCACATGATCCAGGATCGCAACAATATTCAAATGGTGAAGATGTGCTTGATTGGGTCTAGCTAGGATAAGAAGTTCGTTGATGATACTCTCAATACGCTTCAATTCGGACTCCATAATCTCGAAATACCGCATTTCTGTCGTACGTCCTGTCTGGAACAACTTCATGAACCCATTGATCGAGGTTAATGGATTACGGATTTCATGTGCAATGCCCGCTGCGAGCTGTCCGACGACAGCAAGCTTCTCCGATTGAGCCAGGTATTCTTCTTCCCTCTTGCGTTCTGTAATATCGGCGAAAATCCCAAGTACGGCTCGTGAACCCCGATATTGGAAGGATACGGACACCCCTTCAACGTCTTTAAACTCACCGGTAAGACAGTGTATGCGGTAACGAGTTGCGCCGATGCGTTGATAATTTCGATAACGTTGCCTTCTCGCTTCAAGCTCACGGTGATAGGAGGCATCCACGAGCTGCGTTGTCGATATTCCCAATACTTCTCCTAGATGTGATGCTCCAATCAGCCTAAGGCCTGCTGGATTCGCATAGTGAACTGAACCGCTGCGAGTAATAAGAACTGCGAGCGGCAGAGCCTCAAGCAGCTCTTCCAATGCTTCTTCGTTGTCGTTCATACGTTGCGAGAGTATCTGTTCCTCCGTCCGGATCTGAAATTGGATCAAAAATGTTGAAATCTCGCCATGTTCCTCTCGAAGCCGAGTGACGTGCATGATCATATAGAGAATATGGCCCTTCCGATGTAAGAGGCGGGTAGGTAGCTCTTTCTTCTCAAACGATTGGTCCATCATGGCTTGAATCAACATTCTTACTTCGTCACGATCATCCGAGTATGTAATCTCTTGAGCTGTCAATCTTCTTAATTCATCGATATTGTAACCCAGCATGCTGCATAAAGAGTGATTCGCATGGAGAAAATCCCCTTTCTCAGATACATAAGCCATCCCAATGATCGCTTGCTCATATGCCACACCATGCGAATGAATCTGCTCAAGACACACTTGAAATCCCCTCTCGAATGATTGATAGTAAGTAACGTAATTCATCCGATTAATTCCAGACTAACCCAATTTTACATCCACTCCCTATTACATTCAATAGCAACCTTCTACGTGTCCCCGATATCCTGCAATTGGTCGAGTATTCGCATCTCTTGCATCGCTTGCTTCGTCTCATCCGTACCGCATTGATAAATTTGCTTATACACCTGGGTTAGATAATGGTCATATGCATCATTCTCTGGATCAACATGATAAGGATAACCCGGAATATGTGCGCGGAAATACGCCCGATCATCCCAGTTCATTTTCATCTCCAGCAGATGCTGTAATTGGTCCACTTCCTCCTGCGATGCATAGATCTCAAATTCATACGGCGTTGCACCCTGTTCTCTAACAATCGAGTTGGATTGTACAGACACATAATATTTATGCTTTTCCATCGCCAGCCTCCTATTTATCCTGTTATGACTTCATGGAATAATAAATACAAGCCACAATAAATACGGCTATAAGCACAAGATAAGGAATAATAATCCGATTGCGGAACACGGAGTTCTTCTTCATTTTTGCATAGTAGGGCTTCGTCATCATGTCTTTCTCTTCGTCTTTCACCTTGCACCCTTCCTTTCACCTTAGGCAGTATGTCTTCCCCGTTTTCGAACATCCTTATTCTACCCATTGGATGGCAGATCATCCGTAACGAACCATGGATCCCGTATAACACAAAAAAACTGCGAAAACTCGCAGTCCTCGCAGTCCTATTACCTCAATATTGCAAAAAATTTATACTGTTCTTAGTTCAATAGCCTTCCCGGAATCAATCGTCACTTGCTCTGGAAACGAAATAGCTCCAGCCTCGATATGATAACTTAATGCCTCGTCACCCAGCAGGATCGATTCGATCTGACCGCCTTCCAGGAAAGGCAAACGCAACGTGGATAGCGTCAGTTCCCCATACAAGACACATAAGGATGCGCCTGCTGCAGACTTACGGAATATGCCCCAACCTGAATCAAGTGACCAGAAACATTGGAATTCCGCCTCTTGCGAGACAGGATTGAACCCAATCATCCCCTGCACCATATTGTATTCGAATCCGCTTAATGTCGGGATTAACGCGTAGCTCGCCATAGACCGAGCATAGTTGCTTCCGCATTCGTATTCGTTCCATGGGTTGCGTTTGTATCCGTCAAATCGATCCCGAATGGCTTCAACAATCTCCAGCCCTTCATTCACGAGCCCTTCTTGAATCATATGAATCGCAACCTGATATTCAAACCCGTTCATCGTCTCTTGCGCATAGGTGAGCGGTACAGCAGGCTTCTGCGTCCCTTCCGGCCAGTCACAGATCATGACACCCGCTTCATCATTCAAACTATAGATTCGACAAGGATTAAATACGTTCTGCATGCTCTTCTTGAAATTATGCTTGTAAATGGCTTGAAGCGCAGATCTCGTCTGCTCCGGATCGAAAATTTCACCAAGACCGCTTAGATTGGCATGCCATTGTGCGACAACTTGATCCACGCCGCATCCATCAACGATTTGATACTTCATTTCCTGCTTCTCCGCATTCCAATAATGCTTCATCGCACTAGCATCATACGAAGCTAGGATCGATGGATCCGTGACATCCACAATTTGATGATAGTAAGAACCATTATATAAATGCTCATCCGTCCAAACTTTTCCTCGATTAAATAGCGCACGATATTCGCTAGCTGTATCTATCTCTCCCAGTGCTTCAGCCATTTCTACTCCGGCCTTCAGCGCACCGAGATAGAAGCCATTCAACCAGGCGTTTGGTCCGAACAACTCCATATCTAACGTATGATGCTGTCTTCCTTCGAGCACGCCGTCTTTATTCGCATCCCAGCGATCCTCATTCGTATCCGCCCAGGCATATTCGATCGACTTCTTCACGGCTTGCCAATTCCGCTTCAGCCATTCCGTATCACCGCAAATCTTCCAATCGCGATAGGTCTTCATGACGCCGCCGAATTGTCCATCTGCACATGCCCGGTAATTATTCGCCGCTCTCCCGATGGGCAGCTGCAAACGAAATGACATCCGTCCGTCTTCTCGCTGATTATAGCGGAAGTCTAAATCTCGCATCGACCGTTCCAACGCAGGGAACAAGAATGGCAGCGCATAGGCGTAATTCCAGACATGCGTACAAGAGCCTTCACATGATCCTTGATCCGGTAGACATCCTTCCCAGCCATAAAATGATCCATCGGTTAATCGCAGACAGGTCGGCGACTTCAGGATGGAAATATTCGCAGAGACAGCATCCAGTACCGCAGGCGGCAGCGTAGATGTGAATAGTGCTTCTTTGAACAGTAACGTCTCCTTGTACAATCGATCCCAGTGCTGCAAAGCGTACGTGGCACTCGCGCTGGAATTCGGGAATAGCGTCGCATAATAGTTCGTCCATGCATTATGGACCAATGGATCACAGTTCCCCGCTGCACATGGACATGGTTGTGGGTTCCAATCGTTCACAACATTCGGGAAGCTCCAGCTGAGCACGAACCGCACACTACGTTTCTCCCCCGGGGACAGCTGAATATGCGCTGCGAGTGTACTATGATCCGTTTGTTCTGGAACCGCTTTCGATTGTGCTGCGTCATAAGAGCGATTCTTGAATTTACCTACCGTCGTTAAGTCATTCCAATACATCTCCAAATTATCGAACCAATCGCCTCGATACCAGTATTCCTGGTAGCTGGCATCTTCGCAATCCGTCGCCATCGTCATATCGCCATATTTCGGATCATTCGCTGCGAGGCCCGTTGAAGTTAGCTTGATCATATGGAAATTCTGGATATGCGCATATCGGCTTACCCGCTGCTCATCTAGGAATGGATTCGAAACCGTGAAACAAATCGTATAATCTAGCACTCGTTCTGTGGTATTGGTGATCTCAATATCAAAGAACGCACTCGGAATACTCGAATCCTTATCATTGAGCGGAATGAAGGGATTGAATGCCGTCATGCTTACGCTGCCTGGGAACTTCGGATCAGCAAAAGCAAGCTTCGCAATCGGGAATTTCCCCTGAAAGGTCAGGGATTCAAAATGCGGAACGCCAGCAAGTGTTGAGCGATTGGGTCCGAACCCATATCCGCCATGGTGGCGATAACGAATATTGCCCATATGTCCTGGCGGCAGATCACCATGCAAGACACGAGCATCCAGCAGTTCACCGTCTGCCTCCGTTTTGATCGCAAAATGACTAAAATAGTTATCACTTTGCTTGTTCGGACGGTTATAAAGCTCCCAGTCAATCAATCGTCCACTTCCTGATAACCCTAAACTGCCTGATCCAATACCACCGAGTGGGAACGATATTTCCTTCGCTTGCTCGCCTTGATAGGTGAATCTGCTCATAGGTTTCGATCTCCTTTGTAGGTTGAATCCAAATCCAACAATTGAAATGATCTATTTTTCGTTCACGTGCACGGGTTAATTGTAGCAATACTTATTTCGGTTGTAAACCATACTTTTTGAATCCTGAAATCGTTCACATGGTATATACGTTCACGTGCACAAATTGACCAAACTCACGAATTGAGATACGATAAATCCATAATCTTGAGAGGACCGGAGAATAGCAAATGCAAAAGATAACCAGCAAACATATTGCCGAAATATGCGGCGTTACGCGAGGCACCGTAGATCGTGCCCTTAACAATCGCCCCGGCATCAAACCAGCGACACGGGAGAAAATTCTGAGGGCAGCTGAAGAGCTCGGATATCGTCCTGACTATCTCGGTCAAAGTCTGGTAAAAGGCGAAACCCGAACACTGGGTATCGTCATGTTCGATGTCCATAATCGGATTTTCGCCCAGCTGTTCCATGCCTTTGAAGAAGTTGCAAGACAGCACGGGTATTTCGTCTACCTTGTCTTATCCCATAAGGACAAGGACGTTGAGATTGAGTATATACATAATCTGATCGACCGAAGAGTGGACGGGATTGCCCTGAATCCCATCAATGCGGGAACAGCATTCGAATCCCTGCTGCACAAGACGCGTACGCCTATCCTCACCTTCGGGAATGAGCTGTCTGAACAATTTCCCCACGTATGGATCGACGATCAAGCGGCTATCCAAGAAGCAGTCCGCCATATTGCTGCGAAAGGCTATCAGCATATCATTTATGTGAGTCCTCCGCTGCGATTCAAAGGAGAAGAAAATATCCATGTACCCGAACAGCTCTATCTCGGGTTTCAGGCTGCTCTTCTACAATTACCTAGTGTCAGCTATACGGTCATCACTGAGAAAGACTATATGACGGCAATACATACGGAACTGCAGGAAACACGTAGTCGAACGGCTATTTTATGCACGAGCGACGTATTCGCACTGGAGGTATTAAAGTCGTTGAAGGATTCCAACGTAGGTGTTCCTGGCGAGGTGGGTGTCATGGGATTCGATAATATTGATATGCTAAATTACATCGATCCACCGCTCACGACCGTTGACTATCAGGTCGAGGAGATTGGAAGAAGTCTAGCGGAATCTCTCATTCGCCGTATTCAAGGGGAAGACATTCCATTGCGTACGCTGGTCGCTCATCAAATTATGGAACGCAGCTCACTGTAACAAGACGAAAGCTCAGATCCCTTCACACGGAAGGAATCTGAGCTTTATTGCATGCTTGTCGTACTTATTGGCGCCATACGCCTAGCTGTTTCCGAATCAATACGATTTGACCTGCATGATAAGCATCATGCATGATCCAGTTCAGTAATTCTTGACTTAATGTTAAGCTTGTTGAACCATAAGGTGCATCCAGTTGTTCTTCCGTTAATTGTCCAAGTGCTTCACGAATTCCCGCTGAGATGGTTCTGGCTTTCGTTACCACCGCCTGCCATCCTTCCTCATCCTCCGGATCGATATGGCCTCTAAATGTCTCCTCATTGGAAATGTTCTTCGGCCCTACTTCTTGCCCGGTAAGACGAAGCCATCTCCGCTCGTTGTGGTAATTCATATGATTCAGTGTCTCCCAAATGGAGTTCCCTCCACCTTGCGGAGTCCATGCTGCGGCAGCAGCGGGTATCCCTTCAAGCACTGTAGATACAGGAGCGATCCACTCTTCCTTCTCCCAGATATGATCCCATTGCCATACCAAGCTCTGAACACGATTCTGCTGCACGAAACATCATCCTCCCAGCATAAAGTGTAACTAGCAAAACTCAAATTAACACGTTACAATGCAATTAGAATATACCATAACCATTCGAAATTTGTAACTATCTAAATTCAATTTATTAGTTACATTGATTGCAGGAGGCACTTATGAATCATTCGTTATGGTCAGACTTTTTGAATAGCCAGTGGCATGATTGGCGCGGGAGCGGCCGCTCTGAAGACCGGCTTCTACTGCCCACCTGGCAGACACGTTATCTGGATACTTACGGCTTATCAGCCCCCATACCAGCCCATGAGGAGGATATCCTTATGCTGCAGCACTTTCGAACGCAATTGCATCACATCACGCTTCGTCTATCACAGGGCGGTTCCATGACAGAGGAGAATCTTGATCTTCTAAATAAGGTTCTAGCTCAAGGTGATAATACGCGCAGATTGCTACGTGATGCAGACGGCTTACGCCTTGCATCACTTCCCAACCGGTCCGATTGGCAGCAAGTCATGGCGGAGATTGCGACGGATTTCGCCCGCAACATCATCGAAGGTGCTAGCGATCGCATCCGAATCTGCGACAACCCGGATTGCCTATGGGTGTTCTATGATGATACGCGGAATCGTACCAAACGGTATTGCGATGACAAGATGTGTGGGAATCTGATGAAAGTGCGGCGATTTCGTGCAAAGAAGAAAGTGGAGCAAGCACGTGATTAAGGTTTGAGAAGCAACAAAGAGGGCTATTCCGCTTAGGAACAGCCCTCTTCTTGTTATTCTACACGCCACTCGTAACCTGTTGATTCGCTACCATATCAGCGAGCTTCATCGGTTGTCCGCCGTTCAATCTGGATTGCTCAGAGGCGAATGCTATCAGATGGCTCTGCAGCGAGGCTGTCGCGGAAGTCAATCCATACGATGGATTATGGTCGAAGCGTCTCACTTCACGCAGGAAGGAACTAACGAGGCGTTCGTCGCCGCCGCCGTGTCCGTCGCCGCTCGTGTTGCAGTTAATCTCCAGCTTCTCGCCCGTCAGGTAACGGTACAACGTATAGATACCTGAATCCATATCGCCGATAATCTCGCCGTGCGTCCCCATGATCTGTACCCTGCGGGAACCACCTTCGGTCAAGCCTGACATGATGAAGGACGCGTTGGCGCCATTCGTGAACTCCATGTTCACAATCTGGTGGTCCACCACATTGTTGTCACAGCGATACACGCAGCGTCCGAACGGACCTTCATGCAGCGCCCTTAGAATCCCTTCTTGCGATAGGTCACTCGTCATGTACCGCGCCCATGGATGATGCGGTGGATCAATATACATCTTAAGTGCCGAGAACGCGCACTCCTTCTCGACTTCACAGCCGCTAATGCAGCGATCCGTGGAGCCTACCGGCGCATTCTCCGGCCGGAAATGCAGAAGCGAGCCATAGGAGCTCACACTCGTACATTCCTGTCCCATTAACCAAGAAATAATATCCAGGTCATGGCATGATTTCGCGAGAATCATCGGACTCGTCTCTTCGGAATTCCGCCAGTTCCCGCGAACATAGCTATGCGTCATATGACGATATCCAACATTCTCCGTCAATTGAATGGTCGCGACGGTTCCGAGCTCACCCTGATCGATGCATTTCTTAATGCCTGTCCAGAACGGCGTATAACGAAGTACATGGCTTACGATCAGCAGACGTTGATGCTTAAGCGAAGCCTGCTCGAGCGCAATGCATTCATCCTGCGAAGGAGACATCGGCTTCTCCAATAGGACATGATAGCCAAGTTCCATCGCCTTCATCGCCGGTACGAAATGCATCCGATCGAGTGTACTAATGATCATTACGTCTGCAATTCGTCCTTTCTCAAAAGCTTTCTCCCACGAATCATATACTTGATCTGGTGCAATCTCATGAATTGCCGCGAAATTATTCCTGCGCTCATCATCAGGCTCTGCGACCGCGACGATTTTCAGTTCATTCGGAAATTTTTCTGCATAAGGTCCATAAATATAGCGCCCTCGACTTCCTGCGCCAAGTAGTACCGCTGTTAATGTTTTCAAGTCATTTCCCCCTCAAGTTCACCCTCTGACTTTCATATTAAGCGCAGACCCTTGGTTCAGGAAAGAGATCGTTACTGACATTTCATATACAATTATTGACCTGAAGGACTAGGTGCTCGAACGCACAATGCGGTATTCTTGCGGTGTCACCTCATTCTGCTTCTTGAAGAATCGGATAAAGGCCAACGCTGAGTTATAGCCTAGCGCGGTTGCAATTTCGCCCACCTTCATCGACGATTTCAGCAGCATTTCCTGGGCAATTAAGTTTCTATAATCGTTAATGTATTTAGAGAGACCGATTCCCGTTATCTGCTTATACAGCCTGGACAAATACGATGGATTTAGCCCGACATAATCGGCGAGCGCATTCAGAGAAATATCCGTCGAAATGTTCTCTTCGATATAGCGGTGGACCTTATTAACGACTTCCGTCGGCAATTGGGTGCCTCGCATCGTATTCCATTCGAACAAATAGTCTGCGAGCTGCCAGAAATATTGAATCATATCCGGCCAGGATGACGCATCTTTCGGCTGAAATAGACGATCCAAATCCAGCACTGTATTGACATAATCTCGGAACTCCCGATTCTTGTGGATGTAGAACAAGAACACGGCAGACAGGGAATGGTACAACTCCGACTTCCGCTCATGCGAGGTCTTTGGATCATTCCAGATCGAAGTCAGTTCAACATATAGCTTATTGAACGGTTCCCGATGATTGTTCTCTACACAGGTCATGAGCAATTGAATACGAGAATGATAGAAGCAATCATGGTATGCTCCTGCTTTATCGTTCTCTTCTTCTTCGGATTGCATGTCAATATCCGTCAGAATGACTTCACTAGACAATCCATGTCCGTGCGCCAGCCCAAATTTGATGGAATGGAATCGATCGGACACGTTCTCCCAGCGTGTGGGCTCACTTCCGAGCACGAATGACACCGGGAGACTAAGCAATCGCTTACAAGTTCCTTGTATCGTCTCCAGGATCCCGCTAGTATAGCGATATGCACGCCCCCAATCCAACGCCTGCAATTCGTTCACACTCGGCTCACTTCTCAGAGGCTGAATTAACCAGACGATTCTCGACAAATCATATACGAAGGAGAAGCTTCGTACTTGCGCTGATAAATATTCGTCGCAAATATTCTGAAATGCGTAAGTCAGAAGTGCTTTATCCGGTGTCGTGAACATTTCTCTCCACGCATCTACCCTGCCAATCAGGATGAACACAGGCAAGCTTGCATCCAGCGGAATATCAATTTCCTTGAATGCACGTTCTAGCTGACTAGACGTAACTTGCTTTCCTTGGAAAAGACTCCACAAATAATCTTTCTGAAGAGACGGTAAAGCTTGCCGCATCTTGGTCTGAGCCTTTGCAATAATTTGCTGCTGACTATATTCGGCCTCTAAGGTTGTAATCGCGCGCTCGACCGATTCGATAATCTTCTCATCGCTCTCAACCTTCAATATATACTCGAAGCCGCCGTAAGTAATCGCGCTTCTCGCATAATGAAAATCATTGTAGCCTGTTAGAAAAATAACCTTGCAGTCCGGCCACTCCGCCTTAATCTCTTGCAATAATTCAATCCCTTCCAGGCCAGGCATCTTAATATCCGAAATAACAATATCAACGCGTTGCTGCCGCATGACTTCCAGCGCCTCTTCACCGGAATAGGCTTTTAATAGCTCGAGTTTCAAATGCTCCGTATGTTCGAATAATTCGAGCAGTCCATCCACAATAATCGGAATATCATCCACGATTAGCAATCGGTACATGCGAGTTCCCCCTCTAGTCTACACTCAGATTGATTTTGACTTGCAGTCCGCCTAGCTCAGAACGCGACGTTGTAATGCCATACTCTGCTCCATAACGCAATTGTATTCTTCGATGGACATTTATGAGTCCTGTCGTCTCTTCCATCCGATTAGAAGATTGCCGAAGCCGAAGATTTAGCTGTTCAATCACTTCATCGGTAATTCCCTTGCCATTATCTTCGACGTATAACGTAAAATCATTACCGCTGCGTTCCATATGAACCCATAGTTCACCTTGCTGGACCATATTCCCAAGCGCATGCTTATAGGCATTTTCGATAATAGGCTGCAAAATTAGCCGCGGTACCAAAGTATTCGGTACCTCCCCTTCAAAGGTGACTTGAATGCGGTCCCCATAACAAATGGTCTGCATCTCCACATAGGTGCGAGAATGATTCACTTCAAGCTCCAGCGGGATGTCATCCTCGTCATTGCGCGTAATAAATTGAAAATACTGCCCGATATGCAAACAGAATTGATAAGCTTTCTCCTTCTGATGCTCGGACTTGATCAGACGGCATAAGACGAAGAAACAATTATATAAGAAATGAGGATTGATCTGCGATTGCAATCGTTTCAGCTCGGAGCGCTGATTGCGAATTTGCTGCTCATAGTTTTCCTCAATTAATGTCTTGAGTGATTGTACCGTATCATTAAACGCTTGGTACAAATAGCCGAACTCATCCTGCCCGCGATCAATCGGAATAGGCTCCAGCCTGTTCTGCTGCACGCGGCGGAAGGATTGGACCAACTTCATTAATGGCCGATAGATAAGTCTTAATAGAAAATAAGAAAAGAAGAACACAATACATACGGCGAGCGCACAAGCGCCCCAAAACAACAATCGGTACTTCTGCAATGGGCCTAGCACATTCTCTTCCGGAATGCTCGTAATGGAATACGAATGCCAGAGCTCTGAATATTTATAGACGGTTAAATAGCGTTCCCCATCGACATGCAAGGTCACATAACCTTCTTGTGCATTCGAACGCTCTAGTTCTTTGGCGTATGCCCTCATCTCGGCAAGCAGCTTCGGATCATGCGCCCCGGAAATTTCCCATCCGCGATCCAAATTCATCAGGACCGTCTGTCCGCCTCGCGAGCTCCCAATCTGCTCGAGCGTCTCGCGAATCTTATTCGTCGATAGCTCCACCCCAACGAGATAGATCGGATTCCTCGCGAAGCTACTTGGGTATTGCATCGTGATGAACAACCGTTCCTTCCAATAGATGAACGGCTCCTCATACTTCTTCTCGCTTTGCTGCATCGCCTTGTATTCCTGCTGATCCATGGCCGTCTCGAAGTTCAGACTCAATATCGTACGGTCGATTAAAGGGACATAGGCCCTTGCTTCTCGAATGAACGGACTCGAATTTTTCATCAGATCCAAGCGACGCTGAATATCAAGCACCATCTTAGCTCGTTCATAATAACTCATCGCTGTGCCTGTTGTCGCAATTTCCATTAAGTCTTTGTCCATGACATAATTCGGCAAATATCGACTAATGCGATCTGCTTCCTTATCGAGCGAATCCATATAGAACCGCGTCGTATTCAAAATCGAAGAAGAGATCTCGGCCCGGATATTATCCGAACCCCGCTCATTGATCATCCACGTAATGATCATAAGAGGCAACAAGGCCGCCAAAAAGGCAGCCAACATTTTCTTGAATATGGAGGAGTCCTGTAACATAAATTTGCTCTTCAACATCTGTTCTCTCCTCTAATAGTATCGTAGCGAAAACATTCTGCAATACTATTCTTTGACACTCCCCATCACAATTCCTTTAATGAAGAATCGCTGCATGAAAGGATATACGATGAGAATCGGGAATGCTGCGACGAAAATCTGTGCTGCCCGGCTCGTGCGATCTGACACTTTGAGCGCCAATTCGATATTTTCCGCCTTAATGAAACGGAAATCTAATTTAACAATGACCGTCTGCAAGAAGGTCTGCAACGGATAATTCTCCGTATGATTCATGTAGAGCATCCCGTCAAACCAGCTGTTCCAATGACCTACCATCGTGAACAAGCCTGTCGTTGCGAGTGCAGGTAATGACAACGGGACATAGATTTTCCATAACGTCTTGAAATGTCCTGCGCCGTCAATTCGCGAAGATTCCTCAAGTTCCTTCGGCAGACTGCGGTAGAAATTGAGGAGCAAAATGACGTTGAATACGGCAACAGCTCCTGGTAGAACCAGCGCCCAAATCGTATCGATCATGCCGAGAGACTTAATCGTCGTATACGTCGGAATGAGTCCTCCGCTGAATAGAATCGTAAATACGAATACCCATGCGTAAAATGTACGCAGCCGGAACTGCCTGGAATCTTTGGACAATGGATACGCTGTAATAATCGTGAGCGCCATACTGATCGATGTCCCTAGAAAGACCCGCTGGATTGAGATCCAAAATGCACGTAGATATTCCGGCTTTCCGAATACGTTCTGGTAGGCAGCGGTTGTAAATTCAACCGGCCAGAGTAGGACTTTACCGGCTGATGCCGCCTGTCCGGAGCTGAATGAGATCGCTAGAATATGAATAATTGGCATAAGACATAAAAAGGATACGAATGCCAAAAAGATAAAATTGCATACAAGAAATAGCTTTCTGGACCATGACTTGTTATGATGCATGATGTGTCTCTCCTTTCTGAATTACCGGACGAGTGTCTTAGAAGATGCGGTAATTCGCTATCCGATAGGCTAAGACATAAGAAACCGAAATGAAGATAAAGGATACGATGGATTTAAGCAGCCCCACCGCGGTTGCGAATCCAAATTGTGCTTGTTGGACCCCCATACGGTAGACGAACGTATCGATAATATCCGCACTTTCATAGACCGGCGGACTGTACAGGTTGAAGATTTGCTCAAAGCCAGCATTTAGTACATTACCGATATTGAGTGTGAGCATCAGGATAATGATGGGCATCATCCCTGGCAGTGTGACGTTCAATATCTGCTTGAATCGCCCCGCCCCATCGATCTCAGCTGCTTCATAGAGCGATGGATTAATGCCAGTTAGTGCAGCCAGGTAGACGATCGTCCCGAACCCGAACTCCTTCCATACATCCGATATAACCATCACATAAGGGAACCAGGCATTATCACCTAAGAAGAAGATCGGCTTGATCCCAAATATGCTAAGGAATTGATTCAGAATACCGGAGGATGGGGAAAGAATATCAACCAAAATACCGCTTAATAGAACCCAAGATAGAAAGTGTGGCAAGTATACGAGCGTCTGGAACGTCCGCTTGACCCATTCTTTCCGCAGCTCATTTAGCAGAATCGCTATCGTGATAGGCACAATCAATCCGGCAATAATTTTCATAACCGCAATATAAATCGTGTTCAGAAAGACCCGTCCGATGTCGGGGTATTCGATTAACAATTGAAAGTTCTTCATCCCAATAAAGGGTGATCCGAACAAACCTTTATTCGGGATATACTTTTGAAAAGCCATCATAATGCCAGCCATCGGGTAATAACAGAAGATTAATACCAAGATTAATCCTGGCAGCAGCATCATATGAAGAGGCCACTCCCGCTTCCACATTCGTGTCAATACATTCATGAATTTCACCTCGCTGTATTAAAAGAGGGGTTGTTATGATTCAACCCCTCAACCTTCATATGATTATTTGTGGCTTGCGTACCACTCGTTCACTTCTTTGGTAATGTCATCGCCGCCAAGCTTCTTCCATTCGCCGACGAACTTATCGAATTCATCAACGGACACTTGGTTCATAATGATTTTGAAGTAGATTTCATCACGTTTCTTCAGCAAAATTTCTTGGCGATCCGCCATCGTAGGCGTAGGTGCGCCGTAGAATTTGTTTTGCAGGTACTCTTTGTTTTGCAGGATTTTCGGGTTATGCGATACTGCGCCGTTCGGACCCGAAATCAGAGGTTCCCACCACATATTGATATCGCTGCCATCGATAAATTTCATCGCACGTTCATAACGACCCTTCTGATCTGCAGTTTGAAGAAGGCTAGGATCTTTCGTCCCAATCGCTTTCGGCAGAATCTCGCCGTTGTTATCCAGCTGTTTACCAACGCGTAGTGGGCTAAGCAGCCAGTAGTTGCTGCCTTTTTCTTTTTTGTCTTTACCAAACAAAATGGTTTTTTGGTCATCTGTCGGATTCATCGTATTATCCACTACGATCCATTCGTTCAGCAATCGAATTACGCCTTCTGGGTGCTTCGCTTGCTTGGAAATAACATAATACTGATCCACACCTAAGCCAATTTGATTCAGTGTCGGTTTACCATCCGCGGATGGGATTGGGTATGCGCCCCACTCTTGCACGACTTTACCATCTTTGACCGCGCCCTTCACCAGCTGTGCAGGCGTCCAGGATGCACCAAATACAAGACCTACATTGTTGTTGTAAAGAAGCTCTGCTTCTTTTTCGGTATCTTTAACGGCGAATTCAGGATCGATTAAACCTTTCTTGAACATATCTTGAAGCGCTTTGAGCGCATCCTTCACTTGCGGCTGGATGTCACTGTTCACGAGATTGCCGCTCGCATCTTCCATCCATAGATTTTCATAAGCGTGGTAACCGTTAAGGAATGCGCGAAGACCCGTTACACCTGTATCGATTTTGAATGGTTCCTTGCTGACGGCGATACCGTAAGGCTTGCCAGTGCCGCCTGGGTCTTTCGTCTTGAAGGCTTCAGCGATCGTAAGCACGTCTTGCATCGTCTTCGGCTCTGGCAGATTCAACTTCTTCAGCCAGTCTGTGCGTACGTACAAGTATTGGAAATTGTACGGATTGTAGGAGCTCGGAATTCCCATCAATTTTCCGTCGATCGTCGCGGTCTTCATCTGCATGCCGCCGTCCATCGTCAGGAACTTCTTCGTATCGTCCGTTGCATTCTTGTCGTATACATCTGTGATATCCATGATCATGTCTGCTTCTGTCAGCTCTTTGAGCTGTGTCGCTTCAACAAGCATAAGATCCGGAATATCGTTGGATGCGATCGTCATTTTCAATTTTTCTTTGAATTGCGTGACGTCTGCCACCCATTTATTCGTAATCTTCACACCAATATCTTTTTCGTACTGATCATAGACGGCGTTCTTGTCGAAGCTCTCGCCTTCGTCGAATTTCAAATACGGATCACTCTGCGCAACGGTAGATACTTCGATCACTTCATTTTCTTTTGGTGTTTCCGTTGTTTGCGTCTGCTCTTTCGCCGGTTCTGCCGGCTTCTGTGCTTCCTCTTTCGTGCCGCCGCATGCCGTTAATGCCATGCTGAGGACGAACAATACGATCAAGAGTGCTTTACTTTTTCTTTTCATATGAACCCTCCCTAGTGATCTCGAAAAGTGATGATTGGCTGAGGTGATCAGCTCAATGCTCTCTTCTTAGTTTTAGTATAGAAAGATACGTGCCTATCTTCTATATACTAGTCTTTACTTTCGTATACACCTTTTGACACACACCATATCATTCCATAGGAAAGCAAAAAAGCCAACCCCGTAACCTTGGATCCGGTTAATAGGGCAGGCTTCATGGCACATACACAACAATAGGGTGTTCTATGTGAACACCCTACACTCGTCTTATTGTTCACATCTTGCCTTCTAGCTCAAAGAAAAACCACTGCACTAGCACTAGGCCTTTCGATACCCCCAGCAGGCTGGTCTTATCATAACGATAATCCTTACCTGTCCAGAGCCTCCTGCTATAGTCTCAACGACCTATATAAGTGAATTTCCTCAAAACCTTTAATTTCTGCGCACACGCAGAGTTCCTTCATGATTTCTGGTGTTTATGGAATACTAACCCAAGCTCAAAATCACGATGTGACAAAGGAGAACACCTATGATTCGAATTCTTACAACAGTAATGATCGCCATGCTGATGACGGGATGCACGTCCTACTCACCCCCCAAGGAAGCACCCACCAAAGTAAAAATATACAGTGAGGCCGACACTTCCGCGACCTTAACGCCCACACAAAAGTTACTTGCCGAAAAATTGATCAGCTTATTCGAAAATGGGGTCACGACTATTCAATATGGCTATGCCGAGAATCTGCATGATGGCCGAGGCTTTACTTGTGGCCGCGCTGGATTCACGACAGGCACGGGAGATGCATACGAAGTCGTTAAACGGTACACGAATCGCGTCCCTTCGAATAAACTCGCCACTTACCTGCCCGAACTAAAACGGTTAAACAGCACTCGGAATCAAGCTGATGTATCACGATTGACTGGATTTGATAAAGCTTGGAAATCCCTTGGCAAAGACACCACATTCCGAGCCGTTCAAGATGAAGTGGTCGATGATTGGTATTATCGTCCTTCCGCTTCCTATGCGAGCACAGCAGGACTGCAGCTTCCGCTCTCCATGGCGGTGCTCTATGACACCATCATCCAGCATGGCGACGGGAACGATCCGGATAGCTTGTCCGCTTTAATCAAGCGAACCAATACGGCTGTAGGTGGATCACCTCAGCAAGGCATTGATGAGAAGAAGTGGCTCGCCAAATTTCTCGATGTACGTCGAGAAGACCTGAAGAACCCATCCAACCGCTCAACGCAGCAAGAATGGGCCCAATCAGTAGGACGCGTCGATGTCTTCAAATCCATCGCAGCAAGCAACAATTACGCCTTAAACGCACCTATCGTGATTGATACGAGCGAGTACCACGAGACGATAGTGTAGACTTAGGAATATACTTCGTTACGTATTTTTTATAGTTTCGTACACCTTGAATCACTTTGACATCCGCTGATAATAACTTTCGATCACTAATCACCCACGTATGCCCCATCGAATTTTTCTCTCGGATCGCTGCAAAGTTATATTTGCTCGCAGAGTAGACACGATAGCCCCGTGCTCTGCTGTCTCGACAGAATTTATCATCTTCCCCATTGCTGCGATCCGGGAACTGAACCTTCTTGAACACTTTCTTCTTGAAGACCAACGTCGCACCCGGGAGGATCGATACATACTTACGTTCATACTGAGGAAACCGAAGGATCAGCTTCTGATTCCCTTTGAGCCACGCATAACATGCGCGTTTGCCAACAATGTCGGCTCCGCTTTTTTTCATCGCCAGCATTGAGCCAGTTAAGTAGCTTGGCGCATAATAATCATCGTCATCGAACTTCGCAATCGTATTATACTTCGATTCTTGGACCGCATAGTTCAAACATGCCCCTAGCGAGGTGTCTTCAGGCAATTGATATACGGATACATTGTCATAATCCCGAGCCATTTCCCGATACTCTTCAATATCCAAGCTATCTTTATTCAGGATAATGATCAGTTCTTTCTTTACCCAATTCTGTCTATTGAAATTTTTGAATATGTTCTGAATATGATGAGGGCGTTTGGTACAGGTAATAATAGAAATGCCCTTCCCTTTATACTGATAACCACTTCGGGTTTTCACTTGGCGGTCCTCCCTCCAGGGTAATGGAAAAGCGTCTTTTTTTCTTTCAAGGAGTCACTATATTAGTATGAAATGTATATAAAATAAAGACGGCGAATCGACTAGTTGTTTCGCGGAAATGGCGTACGAGATCCCTCTTGGAGAGGAGAAGACCGTTCTTATGATCGTGAGAAGTAGGATTAAACCGAAGATCAAACCGTTAAAGCATCATAAAAAATCGAGAATACGTACCGACAGCGATCCCAAAATCGCCTACCTTACCTTTGATGATGGTCCCAACGAATACACCGAACAAATTCTAGATGTATTGAAGAAATATGATGCGAAGGCGACCTTTTTTATGCTGAAGCCGCATATTCTTGAGCATCCTTACACGGCTATGCGCATCGTTCGTGAGGGCCATGCCATTGGACTGCATGGCGTGACTCACCGCGCAGAGCTCTTCTATGCATCGAAGGAATCCGTCATCGAGGAGTTCAATGACACACGGAACACACTCCGTGCGGTAACGGGCAAAGACACGCGACTCGTCCGTACTCCTTATGGAAGCATTCCACATATGAGACCCTCATATTTTGATGCGGTGGAGCGCTGGGGCTACCTGCTCTGGGACTGGAATGTCGATAGTCGAGATTGGAAATATCGAGATTATCGGTCTGTTCGAGCCGTGAAAAAGCACGTTCGAAAACTGCGTCATCGCGGCAGGAGGCCTGTGATCTTGATGCATGATCGCCTAGAGACGGCTGAACTGCTCAGAGATATTATTAAATATCTTCAAGAACATGACTATCGTCTGGATAAGCTAGATGAGACATTGAAGCCGATACGATTGAAAACCCTATGAGATCAAAAAAGGCGATTGTTCCCGATTCCATATCAAATCGAGAAGACATCGCCTCTTTTGTATTTAATTTTATCAGAAGTTCGGGTTGCCGAAGTTACCGATTCGCAAATCGCGGAAGGCCTCAACAATCTCCCGCTCCGTATTCATAACGAACGGCCCGTGCTGAACAATCGGCTCATGAATCGGTTCTCCGCTTAGAACGATCACAAGCGCGTCGGTCATTCCTTCGATCAGTATTTCTCCTTGTCTGTTCTTAAAGAGGACAAGTTCAGAGGCCGAAGCAACGGACTCATCATTAATTTTTACTTGGCCTTGTAGAACCAACATCGCCGTATTGAAAGTTTGCGGAAGGGTAAATCTTGCCTGTCCTTGCTGTTTCAAGGTAATGTCGAATAGATTAACAGGTGTGAACGTCTCCGCTGGACCCTTCACGCCTTCGAACTCACCTGCAATAATACGAACCGTTCCCGCATCACCCGGCAGCCCCACATACGCCATTTGATCTTTCAACAATTCCTGATATTTCGGTGGACTCATTTTGCTCGCCTGCGGCAGATTTACCCACAGCTGAATCATATGCATGATGCCGCCGCGTTCTGCGAACGATTGCTCTTGGTACTCCTTATGCAATACACCCGAGCCTGCCGTCATCCATTGCACATCACCTGGCCCAATGACGCCATGATTCCCTGCATTATCATGATGCTCGACATACCCGTCATATGCGATCGTTACAGTCTCGAATCCACGATGCGGATGCGCTCCGACACCTCTGGCAGCACGAGCTGGCGGAAATTCATAGGGTGAATTATAGTCCAGCAGAATAAATGGACTTAACCGTTCAAGGAATGGGTTCCCGGATGGGAAATAATTCGATACACGAAACCCGTCTCCAACCATTTGAAAAGGTGCGCCTTTGAAAATTCCTTCAATCGAACGAAATGTTGACATACGATCACGACTCCCTTAATTGTTGTATGAATTTTATTTCAATTAAATATTCTTTAATTGAAGATTTTTATGCGAAGAAAACGGGCTACTTGCCATTAGCCCCTTTACCTAATAACTTCAGCATCTCAATCGCCTCTTCCTTCTGCGTTTGGGAGAGTCCACCCATTAACTCGTGGATTCGATCGGCATGCTGAGGAAAGATTTGTCCGAAGAATTCCTGGCCCTGCGCTGTGAGCTCTGCGAAGATGACCCGTCGATCCTCATGCGATGGAATACGTGCAATCCAGCCTTTTTTCACGAGCTTATCAATGTTATAGGTCATCGTACCACTTGTGATCAGAATTTTCTCACCAATCTGCTGAAGCGGGATTCTCCCCTTTGTAAAGAGTACCTCTAAGATGCCAAATTCGGAAGGCGACAGATCATAGGTCCGAATATCCTTCGATACACTATCCATAATTGTCTTATAAGCCTTTGAGAGGACGACGAGCAGTTTAAGTGATGTAAGCTGTTCTTCCTCGGTATGATTCGCCATCTTCATTTCCTCGATTCTACTGTTTCTTATGTTGCGCTCAAGTATCTTGAGTTAAAGATATATTGTTTCACCATATTTGTCAATATGCTAAAAACTGACATCCGCAGGAAGTGGATGCCAGTCTATATGATTTGTATTATGCTCTTATAGATCTATCTTGGGATTACTTACGAAGCTCACGATGCACGATTGGAGCAACCTCGGTTGCTAACAGTTCGATCGCAGCAGCGATTCGAGAGAATGGAACGCCGCCAATGTCCATCTGCAGCATATACCGTGTATGCCCGAACATCTTATGCTGCGTGAGAATCTTCTCGGCAATACGCTCTGGACTGCCTACGGCTAACGCCGTATCTGGACCCGCAAGCTGCTCAAATGCATCCCGCGTCAGGGTGCTCGACTCTAGTCGGTTTCCGTTGAAATGTGACGTGTAATTCGCATAATAAGGATAAAATTCGTTAAAAGCCTGCTCCGTCGTCTTGGCAATATAACCATGACTCGTGATTCCTACTTGTAAATGCTGAGGGTCATGTCCCGCATTCTTACCAGCTTGCCGATAGGTCTTGACGAGGTGCTGCAGCTTCGATGGGTCTCCTCCTAGAATGGCAAGGGCCATCCCCGTACCATAAGTCCCTGCAAGCGCAGCACTAGCAGGTGTTCCACCTACGCCAATCCAGATCGGAAGCTCGGACTGTATCGGTCTCGGCGCAATTTCAGCATCGTGAAGATCGCTGCGGAACGCACCTTTCCAGGTTAACTTGGAATGACGGTTGAGTTCTTGCAGTAATGTTAGATTTTCCTGGAACAGGGCATGGTAATCATCTAATGCGTAACCGAATAATGGGAAAGATTCCAAGAAGGCTCCCCGACCCGAGATAATCTCGGCACGCCCGTTCGAGAGCAAATCTAATGTTGCGAAATCTTCGAAGACACGGACAGGATCCGCAGTACTGAGTACGGTTGTGGCGCTCGTTAATCGAATACGTTTCGTGGCTTGCGCGATGGCAGCTAGGACAACGGGTGGGGATGATAATGCGAAATCCAGCCGATGATGCTCGCCGACGCCGAACACATCAATCCCTGCTTCATCTGCAAGCTTCGCGGCTTCCACAATTTCATGCAAACGCTGTGCTGGACTGATCTTATGCCCTGTCTGTATATCTATGGATAAATCGCCTAGTGTATAAAGTCCGAATTCAAACTTTGGTTGTACTCCTTCATTTTTCATATTTATGGTTCCCTCCCTAGATGACATGAATCCTATACGCCTGTAAGGATCCATGAACGCAGTTTAGCTCGTACACTCCGATATTTAAAGTATGCTCACAAGACCTCGTTTTTCCTGTACGCTTCGTCCTGAGCACTGCGCCATTTTTTACAAATTCAAATTTAAATATAGATTAAGATTACTTATAGTAAGTAAGTGTATTATAGTAATTTACTATTGTCAACGTTATTGTTAGAGGCACAAAGGCGAATTGAGGAGAACCGACCACAAAGGACATTAAAGAAGCTGACACCGGTAGAGTACCGACGCCAGCTTGCTGTCTAGGAGCTTTTTTCAATGTCTACTAAATGGGGGCTTGACCACGGTAATTTTAAGGTAATGATCCTTTAGAATGAAATCGGAAGGTTCAAATATTGTTTAATTTATCCATGATCGCTATACTAATCCTATAGGTCGTGAAGCACACGCCGCTTCGAGTAACTTTCCCAGACATTCGCTCTGGGTCAGTTCATTCGAGGCGGCTTTTTGTTGCATTTAAAATGGAGGGATGCATCGATATGGGACAGTTTAAAGAACGATATGAACAGTGGCTGCAACAGAATATGGATGAAGAAAAAAACCATAGAAGACGTGAGATTCTCCAAAAAGGCTTAGGTCATGGGACGGTGGAATTTCTACGGACGATATGGTTTCCCGTTGTCGGTCATTTCGATCACTTGTATCCAGAATGGGAAGTGCGAGATTTCAAAAACGGCTACCGTTATCTAGACCTGGCCTATATGCCCGGGGGTGCCAAAGGAGGTATTGAGATACAGGGATATGGACCGCATGCTCGTGATTTGGATGTGAGAAGATTCAAGGATTTATGCACACGGCATTGCCTTCTAGCCCTTGATGGGTGGATGTTCCTACCTGTGGCGTACCCTTCCATTACGGATGAGCCAAAAGAATGTCAGCAGCTCGTTCTTGCTTTTATCGGTAAATTTATCGCGACAGATGTAGCATCTTCCTTGACTTGGTTAGAAGCAGAGACCGTTCGTTTCGCTCGACGTGTGCTGCGGCCGCTCACACCGCTAGAGCTTGCTGCACATTTGAAAGTGAGTGACCGGCATGTCAGGCGTATTTTACACCGGTTAGTCGATCAGCAAATATTGCGTGTGGCAAGTGGCCAAGACCGATTTAGAACGTACATGCTTCGATAAGTACAAACTTGGATAATTGGTTCCGTTATTCGCTCGGTTTTTACCAATCATTCAACGATTGCGGACCGAGGTTCCGTTATTTACGATAAAACGAATCTTGTCGAAGGATTATACCGCATATAACGGATCTGTAGTCCACAAAACCTATGATTTAAGCGCATTTCTATCAAATAACGGAACCACGGTCCGCTCACTCGGCTTCAATGTTGACTGCCGCCGTCCGAGAGCAAGCGGCCAAGACCGATTTAGAACATACCTACTTCGATAAGTACAAGCTTGGATAATAGCGTATTACGTTCGTAGCTTAGAGCCGTCAACGGACTATGGTTCCGTTATTCGTTCGTTTTTTATCAATCATTCAACGATTGCGGACCGAGGCAGGAATCTTGTTGAAAAACGTTTTAGTAAACGTTTCACTTACTCGACAAAAAAAGCTGCCTTACGCAGATCGAGATGATCTGGGTAAGACAGCCTTCATATACGACAGTTTATTATTTTGCCGATACGGATTTAAACCAATCGTTAACTTCTTTCGTGATTTGATCGCCGCCATTTGCTTTCCAGCTTGTAACGAATTGATCGAATGCATCCACTGGCAATTTACCGTAGATGATCTTATTGAACGTCTCCATCTCAGATTGACGTAGCAAGTTCCATTTCGTGATCATCGTAGGTGTCGCTGCACCTGTGAAGTAATTTTGCTTGCGAATATCCGATTGCGACATAACAACTTTCGCTGCATACCAGTTCTCTGGCTTGCGGAATTCTGCCATTTGCTTCTCATATGGTGTCTCAGGCTTCGCGCCGTCTGCAAGCTTCACAAGCGTCTTCATGTACAGATCCGGAATACGAGCAGGACCTGTTAAGTAAGGGAAGTCGTTATGGAAGTCTTTGATCTTATCTTTATTGCTCGTCGGTTGTCCGTCTACGACATCCCAGTCGTATCCTTTGGCAAAACCGTACTCATAAGCACTGCCTGCCTTCGGATTTGCAAGATTCTCAAGCAAGTAGTTGTAGTAGAGAATGATCGCTTCCGGATGCTTCGCATCTTTATTGATCATGATACTGCTGTTAACACCGGAGTTCTGCCATTTCGTTCCCATTAATCCATCTGGACCTGCAGGAACAGGGTATGCTTTGTACTTCGAACCCTTCACATTCTTCAGCAAGTCTGGTGCTGGCCAATCTGGAACCCAGTTCGCACCCGGTAAGATGCCCGCTGCGCCTTTTGTCCAACTCTCAGCGGATTTGCCTTCATCCCATAATGCCGAATCGACGTGAATGTAACCTTTATCCATCCATTCTTTCAACTTTGCAAGTGCTTGCTTCGCACCTGGTTGAATCGAACCGTAGACCAAGTTGCCATCCGCATCTTTATTCCACTGCTCTTCGATCGTTCCATAAGCACCGAATAACCAATCGAGTGAACCCATCCATGTATTTGTATTACCTTTCAACGACACAGCTAATGGGAAGACATCCTTCGCCGGCAGACCGTCTGGATTCTGGTTCTTGAACTTATCCATAATATTCTCTAAATCCGCGATCGTTTTAGGCGCTTGAAGGTTCAGCTTCTCCATCCAATCTTCGCGAAGCCATAGGAGCGTATCATCATTATCGGTATATTCCATGATTGGCAGGTTGTACTTTTTGCCATCACGTGTGAACGGATACCATAACTCTGGATGCTGCTCTGTATGATCTTTCCAGATCTTATTCGCATACTTGTCGAACAATTCATCGATCGCAATGAACTGCCCAGAATCGATCAATTGGTTCGTCAGAACCGGATCCGTCGGAACAGGCACGAAATCAGGCAGCTTCTCGCCGGAAGTGATCGCAAGCTGCAGCTTCTGACGATACTGCGCGTCGCCAGCTGGATACCACGTATCCTTATGTTTAATCCCGAATGTCTCCAGCATCCAGCGGTCATGAACGTTGTTCTCTTTCGTGTCGCCTTTTGCATATTTCTTCGGCATGAGACTACTGCTAATCTCAATCGGTGGGTCATATTTCCCTTTTGCAAACGCTTCATCCGCCGCAGAGACCGTTTTTGTATCGGCCGGCTTCTCCGCTGCTGGTTCCGTGCTGTTGTCCGATTTCCCGCCGCAGGCTGAGATCACGAGCAGAGCTGAGACCGTAAGAAGCAGGAATGATTTTCTGAATTTACCCATTCTGTATTCCCCCTACTGTGTAAGATAGCTACATCTGTAACTTTACCAACGGACTAGGGAGGACATCTATATGACTTTGTTAGTTTTTATAGGACTCTATCATGCGTTTCATGACCATCTCGATATTCCTGTGGTGTCACCCCGAACTGACGTTTGAACACTTTGATGAAATACGCCGGGTCCAAATATCCGATTTCCTGACTGATTTCATAGACCTTCTTATCGGTCGTTTTCAGCTTGTGACAAGCCCGCTCCATCCGAAGTCTTGATACATAATCACTGATGCCTTCCCCTGTCTCGATCTTATATATTTTGGACAAATGCGTCGGATGCAAGTTCACATGATCCGCAAGTGCGCGCAAAGAGACGTCCAGATGCAAATTTTTCTCCGCAAAAGCTTGAAGCTTCGACACGTAAGTCGACCGGCTGTCTGAGGCTTGATCGGAATTCGCTTCCTGCAGCTTCGTAAGGACACGGAGCGACCAATTCCGCAGCTTGCTAATGGTGGAGAAAGCCTCGCCGTTCTGCATCATCTCCATGTCTGGTCCAATGAGACGCGTCAGACTCTGGCCGTTCCGATGCGCCAAATAAGTAAAGGAAGAACCAATGACGAATCCTGCCTCCATGCAATGCTCCAGCGATTCCGCCCAATCCCGGTCCAGCTCTACGCATACCGCACTGATCTTTTCTTTGACGGCTTCCCAGCGCCCTGCCTCAAGCAGATTCATGAAGGATGGAGGCAGATAGAGCGCATCCAGCGGCCGCTGAGATAGACTCGGATCCACATCCAAGGCACGCGTAACGAATTCACGCTCATCCCCAACAATTTGCCGGAAATAGGACGTCGCCTGCAAATACCGCTCAGGCAACTGCTGAGGAAAACGGAATCCATCGGTCATGACGATGGATATAGAAGCTCGCAAGAACTGCTTGACCTTGTATTGCAGCTGGATCGCCAATTTCTCTAGCTTCGCCCCTCGACCTGCTACCGTACTAATCCCTTTGAATTGGAGGACAAAGGCCAAATAGCCATGCTCCTCCTTCACGCCCCACACTTCGCAAGATTCTCCGAGAATTTCTTGCGCCATATTCATCATGGCATATTCTAACAGCTGAGGCCCCATCTTCTTCGTGTAGTCGGACGCCTCTTCAATCCGAACCAGAAGAAGCACCGCCTCTCCTTCATGGAAGGGTAGCAGGTAGTTCTCCAATTTGCGCTCCCATTCTTCATCTGCCATCGGTTGACCTCGAAATGCATCAAGAAGAAGCTGCCCCTGCAGCAGCGGCAAGTTCTCCCGAAGCGTATGAACCGTCCGTTCAACAGAGCTGATCTGCTCCCATTCCCGGTTCAACTGATCGATGGCGATCCGAACCGCGCCGAATAATTCCTCGTCGGTGGGTGGCTTGAGCAGATAATCTATCGCTTGGTTCTGGAGTGCCTTCTTCGTAAATTCAAAATCCGAATGGCCTGATAAAATAATACATTTAATGCGTCCATCCACGGCTCTAACCCGCTCGATCAACTCAAGACCCGTCATTTCAGGCATAATAATATCCGATATGACAATGTCAATGGGATTTGTCTCTATGATCTGCAGCGCTTCCTGTGCGGAATACGCTCGATGTACTTGTTCAATGCCTAGGGTATGCCAAGGCTTGAACATGGATAGATTATCTACCCAATGCGCTTCATCATCTACTATGATCATCTGCATGCTAGTTATCTCCTTTTTCGGCCTTCTTCAGACGATCTTGTTCATCTGGAGGAAGCTCCCATTGTATCACGGTTCGAAATCCTCCGAGTGGGGACTTCGTAAAATACAGGAATGACGATCCCCCGAATTGATGCATTATTCGCTGGTTGGTATTCCATAGTCCGCAGCCCATCTCCTCTTGAAGCGGTTCCAGCATTTTACGATTCAAGGCTTCTTCGTCCTCCGCTGTCATCCCCGGCCCGTCATCATCCACATAGATCGTGCAATAACGTTCAGAGAATTCTCCAACGATTTGAATAGCACCTGACGAATATGTTTTTCCTATTCCATGAATAACCGCGTTCTCAACAATCGGCTGCAGCAATAGTCGCGGAACATGCTGTGCAAGCATCGGTTCAGGCATGTCGATATGATAGTCTATTCGTCCATTCCGCAATTTCTGAATGTCCAGATAATTCACGAGCAGCTTCACTTCCTCGCTTAGTGTCGCCGTCTCCTTCTCCATGCGGGTCGTATATCGATAATAAGCACTTAAATTATGCGCCATCGATACGACGGCTTCCTCCTCTTTCATTTGAGCCATATTAATAATGTAGCCGAGGCAATTATAGAGAAAATGCGGATTTATCTGCGCTTGCAACTGTTTAAGTGTCGCTTCGCGAGCTCGCAGTTTCTCGTTCAGGACATTTTCGATGAGATCTTGAATTTGACGCGACATCTCATTAAATCGATGGAATAAGAATGAGAATTCACTGCTATCCTTTGAATAAATGCGAACCGTGAAATCCCCTCGCTTCACGCGCTGCAATCCACCGATCAGCTGCTTAATCGGACGCTGCACATTTCGATATAGCAGAATAGAAGCTGTGATACCCACGACAAATAACAAGACCATCGTGAAATAGAATAAATCACGACTATACGAAATGGGGCCGAGTACTTGCTCAAGCGCTACGACATCGACCAGATACCAATTGAGATTCGGCGACTTGATGGAGCTGAGTAGATAGGATTTGCCATCCAACTGGATCACTTGCTGATTCGTATCCCCAAGCGTCATCTCGTCCAAGGCCGGGATCAGCTCATGAATCAGCTTTTGATTCGCTGTTCGGTTCAAGATTGGTGCTTCACCCTTGTGATAGAACACCGTCTCACGCTGCCCGCCAGCTTTATAGGAATCTAGCATATTCTGAATGTTCTCGTTGCTGAAGCTCGCCTCAACGACAAGACTACTGCCGCGAATGACACCTTGTTGACCAAAATTGTCCGTATAGAGCCAATAGAATGCTTTCGGTTCTCCCGCCTCGGGTGACTGACCGTGCCGATATACCCAATTGCTGCTCACGTTCCCTGTGAGATACGTATCATCATACTTGCTATCATTGCTGAAGTTAGATATTAAATCTTTATTCTGCTGCGAATATACCGTATACCTAGCCGGCCATATATTGACAAGCCCCGATTGAAGCACCATTTTCTCCTGTACAGCATATCGCGTCTGCATGCGATCATATCGATCCCCCCAAATCTGTAATCCATTAAATGTCTTCACATTAGGATCCTTCGAGAAGGAGATCGTAAAGTCCATCATTTGCTTAATTCTAGATTCAATCTGTCCCGATAAGAATGCAAGCTGCCTTGTATTGGACATCTGGAGTTCTTTACTCACGACATTAAGCGCAACATCATTCGAATACGAATACATCAGAATGATCGGGATGAACAAAATCACAATCAACAAGTTCATTTTGGCGAACAGACTCTGCCTAGAACCGAATAACCTTCTCCTCATGTAATCGATCCCTCTATGCCATCCCATGCGCAGTCCCATGCCCGAATCCCCCTATTCATGATCCCTAACAAAACCCTATCGAGCCTAACATTGTCATATAGTCTCGCGACATCGCCGCTTGCTACTATTAATAGCAGAGATCCTCTTTTTACACAATTTTATTTTTCTTGAACACGAAATTACAGAAACGGGAGAGCGCCATGGATATGAATACGACGCAACAAACAGCCCTTAACACCGGCAGTCACAAGATGACAAAACGCAGCAACAAGCCCACTTGGATATTACATCTAATGGTCTTACCTGCGGCTATTCTAGTTTTTATATTCTCTTATCTTCCGATGTCGGGCATTGTTATGGCATTTCAGGATTATAAAGCCGCTCTAGGCATTACAGGCTCTCCATGGGTTGGCCTGAAGCATTTTCAGTACATGTTCCAGAACGAATACTTCTTGCAGATTACGTGGAATACATTATTCTTCGCCTGCTCCAAAATTGTCATGAACCTGCTCATCCCATTTATATTTGCCTTGCTGCTGAATGAAGTGCGGCATATGGGATTCAAGCGATCGATTCAGACCTTTGTCTACTTGCCTCACTTCTTGTCCTGGGTAACACTCGGCGGGATTCTGATCGACATGCTCGCACAGACCGGCATTATCAATCAGTTCCTGACCTCCTTGTTCGGGATTAAACCGATCTTCTTCCTTGGTGATGGCTTCTGGTTCCGTCTCACCATCATCTTCAGTGACGTCTGGAAAGAATTCGGATTCAACACAATCATCTTCCTAGCAGCACTGGCAGGTATTAACCCTGCGTTATACGAAGCAGCCGAAGTCGATGGCGCAGGCCGATTCAAGCAGACGCTATATATCACGATCCCTTCGCTAATTCCGATTACGATCGTTGTTGCGACACTCGCACTCGGTAACGTATTGAACGCGAATTTCGATCAGATCTTCAACCTTTACAACCCACTGATCTATCAACAAGGCGATATCATCGATACATTCGTCTATCGAGAGGGTCTACTTACAGGACAGTTCAGCTTCGCAACCGCGGTCAGTCTGTTCAAATCCGTCATCAGCTTGGTATTAATCGTAGTCTCTTATCGACTTGCTTATAAATTCGCAGGGTATCGGATTTTCTAGAAAGGGTGACATCCAATGTATCACAAAACGCTGCCTTATCGAATTTTCTCAATCATAAATTATGCCTTCTTGGCCATTGTTGCCGTACTTTGCTTGTTGCCGATGCTGCACCTATTCATGGTATCCATCAGCTCGCAAGCACCAGCCAATGCGGGTCTGGTGAAATTCTGGCCTATCGGATTTACGTTAGAAGCTTATACCAAGACCTTCGGTAACGCCAATTTCCTCTCATCATTATGGGTATCAGTCGAGCGTACAGTAATCGGGACGGCACTTGCAATGGTCGTCAATACCGCTGCTGCCTATGCGTTATCCAAAGAAGCACATACGTTCCGCGCGCGGAATATTTACCTCTGGTATTTCGTTATTACGATGTTGTTCACCGGCGGACTTATTCCGAGCTATATTTTAATCTTGAAGCTAGGACTTATGAATACATTAGCAGCGCTCATTCTCCCAGGCTTGGTTGGAGTATACAACGTCATCCTGCTGCTTAATTTTTTCCGTGCAGTTCCCAAAGATCTTGAAGAAGCTGCTTTTATGGACGGCGCTGGGTATTTGCGAACATTTATTTCGATCTATCTTCCGATATCGCTGCCCGCGATCGCAACCGTCTCGTTATTCATTATGGTAGGTCATTGGAATGCCTATTTTGACGGATTGATCTACATCAAAGAATCGGAGAATTTGCCGCTCGCGAGCTTCATGCAGACGATTATCGTTCAAGCGGATATGACGAAGTTCGATGCTACCTTCGTCGCTAATCTATCGCAGCGCACCATTCGCGCTTCCCAGATCTTTATCGGCGCGCTGCCTATCTTGTTGGTCTATCCGTTCCTACAGCGTTTCTTCGTCAAAGGAATTGTCATTGGGGCCGTCAAAGAGTAGGAGATCCATCGAAGCGTCTTTCGATTCATCGTTCTTGTGATGATGCATACATCCATTCTTTCCAGAAGAGGTTTGCTTCTGCCATTTTTGGGAAAAATAGATGAATGTTTGATGCATAAGAGCGATCAATTGGAGGCGTATGAAATTGAAAAAAACATCTTGGGCATGGCTTGCAGGCGGCATAATTCTTGCATTAACAGGCTGTGATGCACAGCAATCCGCTATGCACGTATCTGCAGCCCATGAACCCTCAGCCAATGTACAACCGGTAACATCCGATATTATCAATGGCAAAGGCAAAAAAATCGGAACAGCGACATTCACGCAACTCGCAAAAGGTGTCCAAATTGATGTATCCGCATCTGGACTTAAAAAAGGATTGCATGGTATCCATATCCATGAGATGGGCAAATGTGAAGCGCCAGACTTCAAGTCGGCTGGCGGACATTTCAACCCAACCAGCAAAGAGCATGGATTTAACAATCCGAATGGGGAGCATGCAGGAGATCTTGCGAACCTCGTCGTCGGCTCAAACGGCAAAGGTGAAGTGCAATTCGTCAATACTGCAGTGACGCTGCGGAAGGGCGAACCGAACTCCCTATTCAAGGAAGGCGGGACTTCACTCGTCATACACGCAGATCCGGATGATATGCACACGAATCCTGCTGGCAACTCCGGGGATCGAATCGGCTGCGCCGTTATTCGCTAACAACAACTAACCATTCAAGCATAGCCCCCTCAGGCACCTAACCATGGTGCTTAAGGGGGCTATTGTTCGGTATACGCTTCTCACGAAGCAAGATAAACGTCATCAATGCCAGTGATGTCATTACCAGAGCTGCTGGTATCACGAAAATGGTCGGTTGATAACCCGGCACAAGGAATGGTAGCACATAGCCGACCAAGGAAGCGGTCTGCGATAAGAAGACATACAGACTTGATCCAAAACCGACTCGCGTATGGAACATCCGCTGTACGTACCCCATGGCTACGCCATACAAAACAGACACGAAGAAGGAATACAATGGTTGAACCATAAAGAAAATAATGAGCGGCGGTGACAGTGCGTACGTTATGTAGACGACGAGCGCACATAAACTGGCGATGTATATCACCTTTTTACTACCATATTTTGCAGCCCAATAGCCCGCTAAAGTCATAAATAACAGCTCGAACACTGCTTGAGCACTCCACAAATAAGACATCAACTGCGGCTCCTTAAATTTCTGAACAACAACAAGCGGCAAATAAAGCCCGCGCAGCGCATCACCGCAGGAGAGCAATAGGAGCGCAATCAGCATGACGATCGAGAGTGGCTCCCCCATACTCTTCTGGGATAGCGAACCGACTTCTTCTTCTCGGAATACGAGCAGCAAAGCTAATAACATGACATAACCGAGGAGATTTCCCCATAAAATCCCTTTAAAATCAGCGAACAAATAGACATTCGCGCCGACTAAGAGCCCCGTGAAGAACCCTACACTATACGTGGTACGAAGCCAAATTTGAGCCATTTCAAAAAACGCAGACGCATGCCGCATGAAGTGATTGCGAGCCATGGCGAACAACTGCCCCATGATGAGCCCCGAAGGTGCAACGATGAAGATCATGCCAATCAAAGCTATGCCGTATGTAGAGGCTTGCATATAGATCGTAAGACCGATAATACATAACACACTCGCAATAACAGGGAGCGTCTTCTTACGCTTCATTCGATCACTGATCAATCCAACCGCAATCGTCGTGATCATATTCAACAAAAGCGCAATCGAGAAAATTGAGGTAATCTCCCATTTGCTAAGTCCTATACCATCCCTCATATACACCGCATTCATCGGCGCGAGAATGCCCATACCAATACCATAGGCGAACATCCCGATAATTAACGGTTTTGCTCCATGGATGCGGAAAAATGCTGTCATATCGGCCAACCACTTCATCTTTCAGCCACGCTCCTTCTACTCATCGACTTCTATTTAAGGCGTGATTAGTCGAAAATCGATATTCATAGGCGGTGGGAAGCTTGCCATCGCTTCTTCCAGAATCTGCGGAGTGACTTCCGTGTGTCTTGCATTCGCAAGCTGCTTCGCATGATATTGATACCATAGGTCAACGATCCGTACTTCCCCTTCGCGAATGACAGCAAATTCCGTGTTGAATAGCTTCTCGATGAAATCATGCTTATCCAGTTCCAGTGCTGCCGCGCCCATGATGATCTGAATGCGATCGCTTGCAGCGAAACCCGCAGGCAGCGCTTCATAGACATCCCAGGCTTGCTGATAGGCTTGACTTGAAATGAATAGATTCAAATATTCTTCTACAAATGCTCGATCCGGGAATCCATTCGCTAACGCATAAGCTTGTTCGTAGAAGTTGAGCGCTGCAGTTGCATCGCCTTTCTGCGTCTTAACAATGGCTAAATTACGATAGGCCCAAGCGGATGGTGCAATGCGCAACGACTTCTCCCATGCCTCAACCGCTTCTTTCTCAAGACCATACTCGTATAACATCACACCATAATGCAGGAGTGAAACCCATGATGGCTGGTCCGTTCGAGCCATACTATCCTGCAGCAGCTTGAACCAGTCCTCTTGAATCATCCATGAAGATGGAATGCTGTGAACATCCTGATCAGGCAGCTGTCCATCCTTTAGTAGTGCAAGCCACGGATACTGAGGCTCATCGAGTGTGATTTCTTCGAAATGGAATCCAAACGGAATACCACGTTCGCCCAG
The DNA here is from genome assembly GCF_042676425.1 of Paenibacillus sp. GCM10027629. Lineage (NCBI taxonomy): Bacteria > Bacillati > Bacillota > Bacilli > Caryophanales > Paenibacillaceae > Paenibacillus > Paenibacillus sp. GCM10027629. The sequence goes on from NZ_JBHTGZ010000012.1 coordinate 286,435, forward strand.
CTCCTCACGACGAACCCGTTCCAGAGCGCCCCAGCCAGATCCTTTGGACAGAAGTCGATCCGGATGCTTCTCTGCCAATGCTTGCAGCTTCAGATGCATGCGGTTCACTTCATCGTCGCTTAAGACGGAATCCACATGAGCTTGGATGTACTGATTCGCTTCCACCCAAGGCGTCTCTAAGGATTGAGCTGCATCAACATGTGTAACCCCGAACATTTGCGTAAAATCCCATACCGTATTGGCGGGCATTTCGATGCCATGACGCTGTGTGGGAGCAAGCCCACCCTGCACTTCGATGTAATTGCCTTCGCCAGGCTTCGCAAGGAAGTCGCACCAGCGTCTTCCTCCTTGATGATTCCCCCAACAGAACATTTTACGATAGCGAAGCAATGAGGTTGAGCGTTCATAGAATAAACGGCCATCTTCATACGCAACCGCCTCCCACGGTGATGGATGAGCTGCATCAGTCTGGAAGAAGTATTCATTCGAGAAAGGAATTCGCATCGGATACGAGGCGTCAACCTGTGGCGCGGATGGCAAATGAGGCAGATCAGCCAGCCCGAAGCCTTTGACCTCCATATCCATATAGATAACCTTGCTCGTCGACGAGAATACGCGCGCATCATGCGTCTCTTCCACGGCAATGTTGGTCCACCAATACATTGGAACCGGCTGGTCACGATCATTCACCATCCGCACATACACAGCGAGCTGTTCTGCGCCTGGTGGAAGATGACAATCGATGTGCCAGAAAATATTTTTACAACGTTCATATTCATAGAGTCGCAGAAATTCGTTGCCGTCCTCATCCTTAACCGCTGCAGCATGAAGGGGGGAGCATGTCGTAAATGTATGGCCTATCTGCCCGATATTCCACTCAATCCCGCCCGAGAACCACGCATTGAGAATCGATAGATTGGCAGGCTGAAGGACTGGATTTCGATACAAAATTTCGCGATTTGTTCGCTTATCCTTCAGCGAATAGAGACGTCCACCGTATTCTGGCAAGAACGTCGCCTTCAGGATATCATTTTCGAGAATAGTCGCCTTAAGCCCGATATTCTTGCGGTCCCGTGTATAGCGATCCTGCATCCGATAGGGCAAATAACGTTCCCCCGTCTCGTATCCCAAATATTCGCGTTGTTCTGCTGTAAACGTTCCGTTCTCCGCCACGTCACTATGATGATTACGGCTCCTGAACATCGGAAGCGGATTCTCACCTTCTACAGGCGTCCCTTCCAAATACAATGTTGACAAAGTGACTTTCATCGCACTCACCTCACCCATTGATTATTTGCAACTTCATTCCTGTTCCGCCCATGTCAGTTGAACAGCAATACCAGCCTTACAGACGAATTCCTTCGCTTTTCCTTGATAACGAACCTTGCATGTGCCGTCTCGATCGGCAACAATGACCGCTTGTGTCAGCTGCCCGGCAGACCATTCCATGCTTACCGTATAGCCTCCCCTTGCGCGAAGCCCATGGATATAACCCTGCTCCCACGCGGTAGGTAGGGCTGGAAGGAGATGAATATCCAGCAGATGACTCTGCAGGAGCATCTCGGATATTCCCGCAGCTGCGCCGAAGTTCCCATCGATCTGGAACGGTGGATGTGCACAGAACAAGTTCGTATAAATGCCGCCTTTTCGATAGTTGAATGCTTGGTCCGTACCAACCTGCATGAAGTTATCTAATAGTCGCAGAGCACGATCCCCATCGAGAAGCCTCGCCCATACCGCAACCTTCCAGCCCATACTCCAGCCCGTACCTTCATCTCCCCGCCGCGCCATCGTATTCCGCATTGCTTCACAGTAAGCAGGTGCATGTTCTATTGTGAATTGTCTTCCAGGGAAGATCCCGAACAAATGCGAGAAGTGGCGATGCTGCGGATCGACTTCTTCGTAGTCCTCATCCCATTCCATCAAATACCCTTTGCTGCTGATTTGAAGCGGCTTCAGCCGTGCTAACGCATCTTGACATCGGTTCGTAAACGCTTCATCGACACCCAGCAGTCGACTTGCCTGATCTGCAATCGATAACATTTCCCATGCAATCGATAAATCCATCCCCGATGCTTGGGTCACCGATCGCGGCTGTCTAGTCACTGGATCATAGAAGTGATTCTCGGGTGAAGTCGAAGGGCTCGTTACCAGCTGGCCCTCCTCGTTCTCTATCAGCCAACCTAGCATGAATTCCGCCGCACCTTGAATCAATGGCCACGCCCGATCTTTCAGGAAGCATAAATCCTGACCGAACAAATAATGCTCCCATAAATGCTGGCAGAGCCATGCGCCACCCATTGGCCAGTAGGCCCAGGTCGCCTCCCCGGTCGGTCCAACATTGTTCGTCCGCCAAATATCAGACATCGTATGCGCGGTCCATCCGTCACAGCCATATTGAATCCGTGCGGTTTTCGCTCCAGTCACGGCCTGTTCTTCAATCAATTGGAAGAGCGGTTCATGGCATTCTGCCAAATGACAGCTCTCCGCTAACCAATAATTCATCTGTAAATTGATGTTCAGGTGAAAATCTGCATTCCATGGCGGCTGCACCATATCATTCCAAATGCCTTGCAGATTAGCAGGCTGCGTTCCAGGCCGAGAGCTCGATATTAAGAGATATCGTCCATATTGAAAGAGAAGGCACGACATATCTAAATCTTTCTTGCCTTGCGCCATCCGCTGCAGTCGTTCGTCCGTTGGCAATTGCACTGCATGACCATTTTCGGCATCGTACAATTCAAAGTCGACCCGATGAAATAACGATTGGTAATCGGCAATATGAGCAGCTTCTAACTCTAGATAGCTCTTCCCCCGTGCCTTCTGCAGCGTATCTTGACATGACGCCACTGGATTAATGGACGTCAGACCGGGGATCTCATCAAAGCGCGAGTAGCTTGTTGCACTCGTATATAACAATGTAGCATGGGTCGCTCCCGTAATATGAACTCGGTCTGGTTCAATCCGTACCTGTCCATCTGTCTCTGCCACGGTGATCATCGCTGCGAACCGTGTAGATAGACCCTCATCATCATACACAACGGCAGGTTCAATCCCGTTATTATGGTTCTGAACCTTTGTCGGTGCGATTCCCGCCAGCAACAAGCCCTGATCATCGGATGACACCTGATAACGAAGCAAGGAATCCATCGACACCGCTACATCAAATGAATGTTCCGGCGAACGATCAAGTCGTACGACCATCACTTGATCGACGGCAGAAATGAACATTCGGCGCGTATGCTGCCGATCGCCAGAGCCCACCATTGTTGACGCGATCGCGGTATTCAAATCCAGTTCCCTCGTATACACTTCTTCATCCGATAATCCTTTGAAGTCGAGATAGACATTACCTAGCGGCTGATAAGGCTGTACCCCATGCCCGTCCGTTCCGAGCATATGCTGCTCAACTAGCGATTGTGCTTCCGCGAACTGTTTAGCCGTAATATATTCTCTTGCTGCCGATAGATAGTGCAAGGCATCCGGGTTATGCTCCTCGCAAGGATAGCCCGCCCATAGCGTATCTTCATTCATTTGCAGCCGATCACGGTCCTGCCCCCCAAAGACCATAGCGCCAATCCTACCATTCCCTAATGGGAGCGCTTCCGTCCACTGCAATGCCGGTTGTCTGTACCACAATTTCGCAGCTTTTTGCATGACCTTACTCACCTCATTTTATGGTTGTAATGTACGATCAAAGTCGAAAATATTAGCTAAAAAATACAACTATATTCATGAATTCATTGAAATTATATATCACTAAACATAGGAAATAAATAACAATTCTCAACGTCAATCGAGAAACCGGAGTGAAAGATTACAGTCTCCACGTCGTGATGCATGGCAAAGGGTGGATTGCGCTCGATGATGCTACTATAAATCACTTACATCTTACCGCTTATGCAGCAGGAGGCTCATCTGCCTTCATACACGCTAGTCTTTCTTAACAGAAAAACCAGACAGGCTTCCCCCGACTGGTTCTGTTGTGAATTCTGTTGTGTTGATTTTATATCTACGAATAGCCCTACGAACTAAGCATGCCAGATGCGAGGCATGGGCATCGGTTCTTTCCCGAGCTCCGCCCATATGTATTTCAGCAGCAGTTCTGATTTTAAAGACTGGTACGCAGGATCATCCCACAAATTATGGCGTTCTTGCGGGTCCTGTTCGAGATCGAAGATCTCACCATAGGTCTGATTATAATAGACCGTTATCTTGTAACGCTCATCAACGTAAGTCTTCTGATGAATCGTTGTCGGCTCATGATGGAATTCACAGATCGCATGATCTCTCACGCACACATTGGACCCACGCCAGACCTCACTTTGATCAACCCCCGTCATGATCGGCGGGATATCGATACCACAGAAGCTGAGGAATGTCGGCGCCAAATCTACGAGCGATTGGATCGCAGAAGACTGAACTCCGCTTGGCACATGATCTGGATAGCGCACAATGAACGGCAGCTTCATCAAATCTTCGTAATGGAATCCGCCTTTGTACTGGAGCCCATGCTGCCCAAAGAAATGCCCATGATCGGTCGTGAACACGACGATCGTATTCTCCGTGAGATCGAGCTCATCCAGCTTATCCAGAATACGTCCAATATATTTGTCCATCAGACTGATCATCCCGTAATAGGTTGCAACGAGCTGCTTTCGCTCAGCTTCAGGCGTCAAGTGCGAATGATAACCATGAATCCCGTTGCCTGTCTCTCGCAAGTGACTGAAATCCGGCCGTTCCTCCTGCGTCTTGGCAAAATGCGGCGGATTCCGATCATGCTCCCCTGGCGATATACTCGGAATCGTTAGCTTATCGGGATCATACATCGCATCCCATGGCGCAGGTACCAGATAATCAGGATGCGGGTCGAAGAAGCTGGACCACAAGAAGAAAGGCTTATCTTCCGCCTTCGATTCCTCGAGCACCGCATTCGTTCGCTCCGCAATCCACGTATTATAATGAAATTCCTCTGGAATCGGCCACGTGTGCTTGATTGCACGATCCATCGTCCCCGTAGGCGCCACGAAGTAATCTCGCCAGTTCGTACAACCTTTCTCCTCCAGCCATAAAGCATAATGCTGACCCACATGCGCTTCATTCGTATGATTCCGAGCCAATTCCACATGATCGAACCCATAGAAAGGCCCCTTATACGAACGCCAGAATTCCAAGTCCTGCAATTTCGGATAAGCTTCGAGCGAGGGATACGCCTCCGTACCATGAAGCGGCTGAAAGTGAGCTTTCCCGATCAACGCCGTCGTATACCCTGCGGCGCTGAAGTCTTCCCCGACGGTATGGCGGTCCTCGAGCAGCTTCGTCCCTAATGTCCATGCGCCATGTTGACTCGGATACATCCCTGTAATTATCGAAGCGCGTGTCGGCGTGCATGTCGGATTCGGACAATAAGCACGTGTGAAGGTCGTCCCCTCCCGTACTAGTCGGTCCAGATTCGGTGTATGGATCTCACGGTTAAATGCTCCGATCGTATCCCAGTGCTGCTGATCACTCGTTATCATCAAAATGTTCGGTCTGCTCACACAACCCTCTCCTTAAGCATCATAATCTTCATGATTACTTAGAAGATTATCTTGTCTCATCTCATTTGAAAATGACATAATGTGTTTAGCAAAATGTTAGGTTGGAGGTGGCTCATGAAAGAACTTGCCGTCGAATTCGCGGATCTCTGGCACCACATGCCCTCCAAGGTTGAACGTACCGGAGGCTTCTGGCTTGTCCGCGCGGGTCGCAATCTCGCCAAACCCAATTATCATGTGGGTCCGAAACAAATTGATTGTTATGGATTGCATTTCATCGTCAGCGGAGACCTCCAGCTTGTTCATGAGGATGAAGTGATTCAATTGCAAGCAGGCGACCTGTTCTGTCTATTCCCTCACATCACCTATGAATATCGAATCGCCTCGCGTGAAGAGCTAAGGATGGTCTGGCTCACATTGGAAGGTCCGCAAATGCGTGAACTGATGCGAGTCATGGGGCTTTCCGTTCATCATCCTTACCGTTCTTCGGTTGTTGATGAAGCGGTGATACACTTACTGCAGGAGGTGGAGCAGATCATCTGGGATGAGGAGCCAAAATGGCGACGACATCTCCCCCTCCTCGCTGCACTGCTTCGTCTGTTCGAACAGTTAGAGATTCATCCAGAAGAGCACGATATAATCAAAGAACCGCCCAACGTGGATTGGATTCATGAGGTGCATCAATTCCTTCAGCTGCATTACGCGGAACCATTGCGAATTGAAGCGATTGCGCACCTCTTTGGCTTTCATCGTTCTTATTTCACACAGCAATTCACACAAAAGACTGGGCTATCTCCTCAGCAATACTTGCAGCAGCTTCGGCTGGAGCGCGCGAAAGAACTTTTATGCAACTTCAGCTTACCAATCGGCGAAATCGCCTTATCCGTCGGATATCCTGACTTGTACATGTTCTCCCGCGCTTTTAAGCGCCAAGTTGGGTGTTCTCCATCTGCTTATCGCGATGGGACCTGCTAAGTCCGTGTTATACGGCAAAGAGAAGAGCCCTCGGTTTCCCCGAGGGCTCTAAGCTGCTTCTGATTTAACTTACCGTCGCATCCAACAGAATCGCATTGATTCCATTCAAGAAGGCAATAGCACTTGCCTTAATGATGTCTGTATCCATCGCACGTCCTGTATAGACCTTATCTTGATAGACAATCCGAATATTGACCCGTCCGACTGCATCTTTGCCGCGAGAAAGACTGTTAATCTTATAATCCTTCAACTCCACATCGAGTCCGACCAACGTCCGAATGACACTATACAACGCATCTATAGGTCCATCTCCTACACTGCTGTCGGTCAGGATTTCATCCCCTTTTCGCAATCGAACCGTTGCCGTCGGATGCAGCTCGTTGCTTACCACTTGGAACGATTCCAGTTCATAGAGCTGATGCTCGCCTTGTGCTAGTGTCCGGTGATTCGTCACCAGGTAGAACACATCATGGTCATAGACTTCTTTTTTCGCATCCGCAAGGGTTAGAAATTTGTTGAACAACTGCTCGAAGTCCGCAGCATCGCTTGTATCGAAACCCATCTTCTCGACGGCGTTCTTAAACGCATGACGACCCGAACGAGCAGTCAAGATCAATTCCATACTCTCGGCTCCTACTTCCTCCGGTGTCATGATCTCATAGACCTGCTTATCTTTAAGCAATCCATCTTGATGAATGCCTGAAGAGTGCGCAAATGCATTTTCACCCGTGATTGCCTTGTTCACTTGGACATCCAGACCTGTCAAATGACTGACCAAGCGAGACGTTCGTACAAGCTCCTTCGTATTGATGTTCGTCGTGCAGCCATAGAAATTCTCTCTGACTTTTAACCCCATGATGACCTCTTCAAGCGAAGCATTCCCTGCACGTTCCCCAAGGCCGTTAATCGTACACTCGATTTTCTGCGCTCCGTTCTTAATCGCACTCAGCGTGTTCGCTGTTGCCATGCCTAGATCATTATGACAATGGACACTTAGAATGACATCGGGATTTAAGTTCATCAGCCGATCATTGATACGGTAAATCAAATGACCGAATTCCTCTGGAACCGCGTAACCTACCGTATCCGGTACGTTAATCATCGTCGCTCCTGCCTTCACCACAGCCTCAATCGTTCCCCACAAATATTCGAAATCCGATCTTGATGCATCTTCCGTGGAATATTGTACATTCGGCAGTAACGTCTTCGCGTACTTCACCGCATCAACACCCATTTGCAGCACCGCGTCCTTCGAACGGTTAAATTTCTTCTCTACGTGAATGTTCGACGTACCCAGTACAATATGAATCAATGGATTCTGTGCAAGTTTAATGCTCTCATAGACCGCATCAATATCGCCCTTCACGGCACGCGCCAGCGCTGTAATCGATACCGTATCCCCTACACTGCGGGCAATTTCTTGCACCGCTTGGAAATCTCCAAGGGAAGAGGCAGGAAATCCTGCTTCGATAATATCGACTTGAAGACGTTTTAACTGTTGAGCAATCTCTATTTTTTGATGTAAATTCAATTTCGCGCCTGGAACCTGTTCTCCATCTCGTAGTGTCGTATCGAACACGATAATATTGCGACTCATTTGAATTCCTCCTCTAATTTTCGTTCGTTTACCATGTCATGGATGTTCTATATGCGTTAGGTTTGTTAGTTAAACCCGGAATTTAACCAACAAAAAAACCCCGTCTCTATGTATAGAGACGAGGTTGAACTCGCGGTACCACTCTAATTCATTTCTACTTCAGAAATGATCTCCTTCGATGGCCATCACCATCTATCCTTGTAACGGTGGAATTCCGGCTTACCCTACATGATTCAGGCAGCTGTTCATAGACGAGTTCGAAATGAACGACATTACCGCTTCGCACCTACCAGCGGCTCTCTGAAAAGTCAATACACTTCTACTATTTCTAATCGGTACATTTAAGATTCATTCAATTATTTGTTATTATATGGATCGCCAATTGATTTGTCAACCGTATTTTTGACATCTAGTTCAACACACATACACCTGCTTGTACTTGACGGCTAATGATGCTATCCCAATTGATAGGCGCATTTTGGCTCATTGTGACATAACCTATTCCATCGGGCTTATGCCTACTATATTCGCGAAGGGCAGGGAACACATTGGCAGTCTCTTATATGGACTTCACGTCTCCAACCGTTCAGTTTACTTACGATCTGAAGAATAACCCCTTTTACAAAAAGGATGCAAACAACTACATTCTCGCATTATCCGTCAATCAACTTAATACGTTGGGGAATGCCTCACTGCTCGACATCTTCCTCAGCAAAGATAATATTGTGGAGCCTCATTACCATCAGAATGCGACGGAGTTGGTATATGTTATCTCAGGCTCTGCTGTCGTCTCGATCCTCAATCCGTTCACCAACGAATTGCTCAATTATCCGATTCAACCTGGCCAAGTGGCCAATGTCCCGCAAGGATGGTGGCACTACGAGGTCGCGACATCAGATAATACACATCTGCTCGCAATCTTCGACGCCCCAGTCCCAGAATTCATTGCAGGTTCGGATATTCTCCGATTGACGCCAGCACAAATATGGGCGGACACGTATTGTCTGGACGAAGCCAAAGTGAAAGAAACGTTCGCACCAATTACAAAGACGGTCGTCATCGGACCACCAAGTGATTGTAAAACAACGTCAACAACGCAGACGCAAGCAGCCAATATCGTCAACCAGCCTGCGAGTTCCAACACGCCACCTCCAACAAGGCAGCGGCAAGTTATCGGCAACGGACTTAATTTCCAATAAGACAGGACCTACTTCAATTGCTTATTCTATTATAGTGAAGAACACCAGTGGAAGCTTCCACTGGTGTTCTTTGTATATATCCACTCATTTCCCATTGACTTCCAATTTTTATTGTATTACTGTATTGATTAATTAACACAGTGGTATTCATTGCCGGCTTGGAGGCGATCATGGAGTTCAATAAAATCGAACCCATTTATGCACAAATCATTCAAGACATTAGGCTCAAATTGTTCAACGGAACGTATACCCTTGGTCAAGAAATTCCCTCACGCCGCGAGCTCGCCAAGACGCTGGGTGTCAATCCCAATACGATCCAGAGAGCGTACAAAGAAATGGAAGATATGAACCTCATCGTAACGCATCGCGGTCAAGGGAGCTTCATTACAAGTGATGCTGCTGTACTCGCTGTACTCCGGGAAGAAGCATTGCACGAGACCATTGACCAGAGCATGGAGCTGTTGCGATCTTTCGGGAAATCCGATTCAGAGATTCTTACGCTCATTCAATCCTATCTTGAGAGGGGGACGTCTTCATGATCCAAGTATCTAACGCATTCAAGCGATTTGGTAACAAATTAGCGTTAAATGATGTATCGATAACCGTCCAAGAAGGTCAAATCATCGGGCTGCTCGGGACCAATGGCGCAGGAAAATCAACGTTACTCAAAGCGATGGCGGGCTTGCTGAAGCTCGATCAAGGCTCTATCACCTTCGATGGTGTCTCGCCAAGCATTGCCACGCGAGCTTCGACAGCATATTTACCGGAAATGGATATCTTGTATCCATGGATGACATTATCCGATGCCATGAAATACATGCGGGATTTCTACTGGGATTGGGATCCAGATAAGGCACATCGATTATTAGATTACTTCGAGTTAACAGCTTCTTCCCCCATCCGACAGGCTTCCAAAGGCACGCGCGCCAAGATGAAATTACTACTCACTCTAAGCAGGCAAGCGAGGTACATCCTGATGGATGAACCCTTCTCTGGCATAGACCCCTTCGCTAGACAGCAAATTGCACAAGCCATCATCGATGATTTCATCGAGGAAGGACAGACCATTCTTATTACAACCCAAGAAATAACGGAAACAGAGCATTTGCTTGATGAAATTCTATTCCTTTACGAAGGGCGATTGCTGCTCACGGGCCAGGTCGAGAATCTCAAACAAACGCGTAATCAATCGCTACTTGATATCTTGAAGGAGGTTTATGACGGTGCACGCCTTTAGAAGACTGCTGTTAACCGAAATTCGTAATCGGAGAAATGTGTTATGGATTCTGCTATGCGCCCACATCCTCCTGAATATCGCGATCATCTTCCTTACATCGCATACAAGTTCAGATCAGCTTTCGTATTTGATGTCGCTGAATATCACGCTGCTATGCGCCATGCTGATCCTTCCTTTTTTACGCTCCTTCTCCACTTGGCGGGATGAATGGAAGCAGCATTCCATTTACCAACTATTTGTTTTACCCGTTCCTCGCTCCTATCTGCTTCTAACGAAATCCTTCGTTATTCTTCTTGAGGCCTGCATGATCTTCACTATCACAGCGATTTCATTATGGATTCAATACAAGGTTAGCCATGGACTACTATTCCGCGCGGAACCCTTAATCACAATCGATGGTCCCAAACTATTGTTCATCATTAGCATCGTACTCAGTGCCGTTTCTATCGTCCTGCTGTGTGCCATGAGCCTATTCATTGGTCAATGGGTCGGCAAGCTCCCGCTCCTCCTCACCTTCATCAGCTTTGTCGCTGGATTACTCTTATGGTTCATGGTGTTCTCGTTATTCCCTTATTTCTTCACGGTGCTCATGCTAACGATCGGATTAGGCTGGTTCAGCCATTTTTTACTGGAGAAGAAGGTGTACGCCGAATGAGAAAACCTTCCTTTATCAGAGAATTTCTTAGCCATGCAGGACAAGTGGGGAGTATCATCCCAAGTTCACCGTTCCTAACCCGCAAAATGCTGCCGAAAACGATTCCTTGGCATAAGATGCGGCAAATCGCAGAGCTCGGTCCCGGTACCGGTGTATTTACGCAATCGATTCAGCAGCAGATGCCTGCGCATAGTCAACTCTATTTGTTCGAAGCCAACGCTAACTTTCGCGAAATGTTGGCACGGCGCTTTCCATCCTGTTATATGCTGGGCGATGCGCTGCAGTTAGGAGAGGTGGTGAGTGCATCGGGGCGGCCCTTTGATCTCATCGTCTCGGGACTCCCCTTCGCGAATTTCACTGAGACAATAAGAAATCGAATATTTGACGCGATTCATGAATCATTGACACCTAATGGAATCTTTGTCGCCTTCCAATATACCCTACTTCTTAGGCCACAATTCCAGACCCATTTCTCGATGATTGACATCGGGTATACTTGGTTGAATGTGCCCCCCGCATGGGTTTTCAAATGCAAAAAGAGATGCGTTTGATCGCACCTCTTTTACTTGTATCTTCGCATGTCGATAGCATCTCCAGATGCGCTTCGCTGACAACCACTGAGATTATCCTTCTGCTACATCCGCCCGTAATTCTCCCGCAACCTCCATCATCTTGGGAATTACCGCTTCATTGGTACCCGATACGTATATATCCCCTTGATAATACCGGAATGGGATCTTGGTATCATTGTAACTCCACATGAAAAAATCTCCCTCAATGGACATGCTGCCGGTAGCGTTTGTTACTGTAAAAACAGATGTATACGAAAAATCAGGTTTGGATGCAAAATACGCTTGGCACTCTTCCAAAGAAATGGTTTGTGCTGTATTGTCATTTTCCTGAAATTCTCTAGTAATGCGATAGCGTTGACTCATTAAAATGCCTCCATGATCATTCATATTACTCAACTGATGGTTGAAAAATCTTAACATCCTCATGAAAAATTGTAAAGCTGCACATGTCACATCACCATCAGTTCAATCGATGCACCATCTCATTGGCTGCGCATCTCCTCTTCACTGTCCCCATGAATCAGCGAACTTGTTCGAACTGCAATCGTCGCTAGTACTTGTTCCCAGTGCAGCTTCATTTGCTCACGTGTATCTGCATCTGCTAGCTTCTCTTGATGAAAACTGATCGTGATTCTGTCCGGTTTATCGGATAACAGTCGAATTTGCAGTGTAGACGGGCGTTCCCATACCCTCGTGCTCCATGCCATGCGAAGCTGGTGAAGCGGCTTCAATACCCGCAATTGTCCAGAGATGCCATCCCGGGATTCGAAGAATTCCCCGACTTGCAATTGTTGAAGCGTGTTCTCGTCTCCAATCCATAGCGACTTCCCTTCCGAAGAGACGAGATACGCCCACGCCTGTTCTCTCGTGATAGGCAATGTTCGCCTTACACCAACCTGGAAACCGACGCTCGCCGTCTGTCCGACGATTTTATCTGAATTCGAACTTGAAGAGACTTTATGGTTCACCATCACACCTCATCCTTCAATGGATTATTAGCACGAACATAGATGTTCATCAAATAACGAACGTTTGTTTGTATCATAATAAATCTCAAAGGAATTGTCAATTATATCCACAGGATTCACTTCATTTCGATCATTGTTTATCTTCTATACGGATTGCCAATAGAAAACGGCAAGCCACCTCCATGAAGGAAGAGCTTGCCGTTCTTATGCGGTATTAACGATCCACTCGAGCAACGGTGAATCCTGAGGCGAGTGATCGCACACGATTCATCGCCGCTTCAGGCGAAGGACAGTTCGAGTCATACTGCATGCGATAGTGGAATTCGTAGAATCCGCCCACAGTCGCTTTGAAATTGGTCTCCCAATAATTGCTCAATGCCCACACATATAGATGTCTCGGTTCATCACCCGTCTGCTGGGTATGGACAATCCGCTTGTCATGTGCAAGGGAGCCTAACTGAATCAACGGTGTATCCGGCGTCGCTATGAGCAGTGCCTCCTGATCGCCGTTCTCTTGATTCGTAAGACTGAGGCCCTCCTGAATGCAATAGTAATCGAGACACGTGCCAGGCAGTTGATCCACACCCGGTCGAATTGGCGCACCAGCTTTATCGAGCCAGAGCGTCTCGTGGTCTTTCACACCCAGCGTAAACGGCATCGAGATGTAGAGATTCTCCGGATTCCATACGCTGTCCTTATGCAAACGAACGGATACGTCCACACGATTCGAATCAGCATACACCTTCAGATGGACCGAATAATAAGTCATGCCAGCGACTTCATAATGCAGTTCAACCGTTGCGAACAATGACCCTTTGTTGCCTTCCTTCATTTGCACGATTCGTCCAATAGAGCGCTGTACATTCAAGCCCTTACGATTACGGCCCATCTGCCTGCGAACTGCGCACTGGCTTCCCCCATCCCTCGCATCCGCTGCCGGAGTCACCTCATAGATCGGCGTAAACGCATGATGATCACGATCTGCCCGCAGCAGGTCTTCTCCCGTTTCCTTGTTCAACCAGCTTACGATCCCCTCATCGTTCCAGCTGATCCGCACATAATCCGATTCAATCGCATGCCGACTGACCTTAATGCCTTGCTGATCGCCGCCACCTGGATAAATGTCTGCGATATCATAGACTTGATCGGCACCAATCAACTGCACATTGTTCGTTGTTCTCGGTTCAACATGCTTCACGGGCTGCAGATAGAATTCTTTGCTTGCCATTGAATCCAATGCTACATTCACCGTATAGCTCTGATACCCGCTCTTCTGATGAGGAATGACACTCCCCGTAGCCGCATCGATCACTTCCAGCCCATCCTTGAATCGAACGACTTCGTACCCCTCCAGGTTTAATTCAACGAGTTCACGTGAAGGCGTAGGATTTGTATTCAACACCCGATATCGGAAAGGACGATTCGGATACAGAAGTGCTTCACCCTGACTGTGAAGGAGCTTATCCCACGCACGATATGCGAGTGTGCTTGCGTTAGATGCATAAGCTTCCTTGCGAATGCCGAGCCGCATGACCTGCGAATGCCATGGTTCAAAGATCGAAGAATGGAAGCCCCACGTATGTTCCGCGTACATGACCAAAGGCTGCTCGATCGCCGCAATTTCTTGAGACGAAATGACTTCGTGGCTAGGGTCCATCTGCCGAATTTTCCGAAGCGTCCGCTGTGCATCCCGGAACATCTGCGTGTGAAGCGCTGTGGAATTCACGCCGTCCGACCACCAATCCGGCCAATCGCCGCGATACACCGGAATATCGATATCGGATTGTTTGACGATCTCGAAGAAATGGCTTAATGTTGTCATTTCGATTTGAACAGAATCGCCATGCTTCGTATTCCATTCATGGATGAATGCCATTAATTGGCCGTTCGGAGCTCCATTATCTGTCGCAAGGCCCGAGATCATAACAGGGACGAAATCAGCCGGGTACGCTTCCGTTTCCAGCTGCGCCAAATACCGCTGAATCCGTATCTCCGCAATTTCCATCTGATTCTCAACGATTGCAGGCGTCACGAGCTCATCGCGAATCATATAGCTGCCGACCGCATCCGGACAGAGGGCGAGCTCATTGCCGAGCATATAATGATCTCCATTCCAGACGAGCAGCTTGTCCCCGCGGGATGTCTCCCACCAGAATGGGGTCTGCTTGCGGCCTAACGGGAACATCCCGTGATGCGTATGCACGCAAGAGAATAGATGCTGTATTCCTGAATCGATCAAACTCTGCGCATAACCCCAGCTATAACCATTGATATCTGCCGTCATCGCAGAATCCACGTTATGTCCGATACTGCGCCCGTACGTAACCGCCTTGCTAAGAATGCTCCGTAGAAGATGTTCATCTGGCAATTCGGTCATATTCAAATAGGTCCCGGATAGCTCGATATCCCCATTGCGTACTGCTTCTGCAAAATCGGATTGCTCCTGCGGTGTCGCCTGTTCCAAAAATCGTTCCACAGCCCAAAAGGTCTCGCAGCACCATTTGAATCCCTGCCAGGTCGGCTGTCTGCCAGACGATGCATCGCTAAGAATCTGCAAAGCCTGACGAATAAACCCGACATGATACTGCTCGATTTTCTCTTGACGGTCGGTATAACCAATATCGGTATGGGAGTGATGAATCACATAAATTTTCCAAGGTTTCTTCAATGAAATCGCTCTCCTTTGTTCTTCGGTGATGCCCTCATTGTATCGACGATGCGCATGGATGTATTTATGAGAACAAGTCATTTTTTTATAATTTGGAGACATCCCTCGGATCCGGATTTAGATAATAATAGTTCACCATCATATAATCTAAATAGACATTACCCTGATCCCCTGCATCGAATTTGTATTCGCTTCTGCCGGTTACACGAAACTCCATTTCCCGCACAAGTAACATTCAAATTGATCCTATGTTGAAAGGAATGACAGACGATGAAAAAGGAACAAACCGAGGCCGCCATCACAGAACTTTTTTGTAAAAAAGTACATAACGACTCGAAAATCCAGCATGCATCTCTACTGGTGCACTCCGATCGGCTCGGTATTCACTTGAACTTGGCGGAAGGTCGAGCCGAACATCACACGATCCATCCTCAGCAGCCTTTCTACATTGCAAGTATCAGTAAATTGTTCACGTCCGTTCTTATTGGGATGCTGGTAGAAAAGGGGCAGCTCGCCTATGAAGACCCCATCTCACGGTATCTGGACGAAGATCTGCTGCATCAACTGCACTTCTATAAAGGCAAGGATTATACGAGTGAGATCCAAATCAAGCATTTATTAAATCATACGTCAGGGCTTCATTGCTTTTTCGAGGATCAACCGAAGCAGGGGAAATCGATGATTAATTTGATTGTCGACGAACCAGAGCGAACATGGACGCCGCAGGAAGCTCTGCTGTGGGCCAAAGCCCATCTACACGGACATTTTCCACCGGGAAAAGGATTTCATTACTCAGATACGGGCTATCATCTCTTGGGGCTCATCATTGAGAAAGTTACCAGCCTACCTTATCACGATGTTCTGCATATTTATATTTTCGCGCCACTCAGCATGTATGACTCCTATGTTGCACCCGGTAAACCGATGCGCCGAAGTGAATATCCATTAGCACGTTTATTCGTTCGACACATCGATGTGACGGATTATAACAGTATTAGCTTCATGTACGCCGGTGGCGGGATTGTATCGACGACGGAAGACCTGCTGCGTTTCATGCGAGCTCTTGTGCGATATGAGTTGGTTAGCGTACAGACGATAGACACGATGATGAGGGATTGGGCGAGATTCTTTCCAGGGATTGATTACGGCTATGGAGTGATGCGTTTTCGAGCCATCCCCCTCCTTATGCCGGCCAAATACCATGCCTGGGGCAATGCCGGCTCAACAGGGTCCTTCATGTTCTACCATCCCGCTACTGACGCATATCTGATCGGCAGCATGAATCAGTTCCGATACCATCAGAAGGGTATCAGGCTTATGATGCAGACGATCGATAAGCTGCTGAAATGCGATGCCTGAACGAAGCTATCAGATCCCCCCAACGCATCAGAAAGAGCTCCGCGAATCGCGGAGCTCTCGATGCTTATCTAGACTTTCCACTCGCCGGATGGGATCGAATGTACGAGCTAATGCTGCCTATGCTCTATGCAGAAGGACGCTGCAGCTGCTGCAAAATAATAAGCCAATCCCGTCTGCTGACCTTCTAACATTTGAAGATGGAAATCATCCGTTAAGAAAAACTGGGTCTGCGCAGCAAAATCAGTCGGCGTTATCGTATGCCCGTGTGCGTTCAGAAAATCAAGATGACTGTCTATCCGCTGCCGTATCTTCTCATCGTGATGCTTCACGCCATTCCTTAGCGATTCCGCCATTCCCGCCATAAACGTCATTGCTTCCTTGGCTTGTTCATTCATCTCCGGTACATCAATCGGACCCGCTTCATCAAGATCATAATCATAGGCTTGCTTCAAGTGCTGCCGCTGCGCATCCAGCGCCTCTCTCCAGGCTTCGTCACTCTCAAACCCCCGGAATAATTCTTGCGCATCCGTCCGTATCCCATCCTTGGATTCACGTAGAGTCTGAAGAATACGTTCCAGCCTTTGCTGACGTGCCTCAAGCAGCTTCTCCTGCTCAGCCAGAATTTGATTGCGATCGGGTTCACCTTCAAGCAATTGCTTGATTTGTTCGAGCGAGAACTCCAATTCACGATAGAACAAAATTTGCTGCAGACGTTCTAGCGCTTTGGTTCCATATAACCGGTACCCCGCATCGCTGATCTCCGTTGGGATGAGCAAGCCCATTTTATGATAGTGATGTAGGGTTTTGATCGTTACGTTAGACATTTTCGATACTTCGTTGACCGTATAATGCATGTAAATGCACCTCCTTTGCTCAGTGTAAGGTCTCCCTTTAGGTAAGAGTCAAGTCATGAAATTCTCAGTTAAAAAAGCACCCATTCATCCCGAATGGGTGCCTTGCTTCTTTAAATCACCGTTTACTTCACTATCAACTTCGCGATAGCCGCCAAGTCCGCGATATCAATCTTACCATCGCCGCTCAGATCACAAGCCTTAATCGCCGCCCAGTTCGGATCTTGGCTGGTCCGGCCATAATTTGCCGCCGCGATGGCCAAATCACCGATGCTGACCTTGCCGTCACCGTTAACATCGCCAGAATTGCCCGGTGTAACGACAGTCACTTGAATCGTCAGCGATGCGGCCCTAATGCTTGATTCCGCCCCTTGATCGTCTGCGACAAGCGCATTCGATACGGCAATCGTCCCCGTTATCGGCGCCGTTACATTCTTGGCCCGGAATGTCAGCTTCAATACGTTCGCTTTATCGCGAACGCCATGTGGTGCCCCTTCACTCACAACGATGAACCGAAGTTTGCCCTCTGACGTTGTCGTTTTATCCACAATACTCACGCCTGGCAAGATGGATTCTGCACCGACATACGTCATCGCAGCCGCATCGTAATGCAAGGACAAATCTTGTGCGTATACGGAACCGCTCACTCGATCGAGTCCAAGAGTAACCGTGAACTCTTTTCCTGCCACAACCGAGCTTTCACCCGTTAGTGTCGTCGTAGGCGCATCCGGCTTCGGCGGCACGATTGCACTTCTAAACTCCTTCACTGCGTCGCTAAGTGCGTTCACTGCTGCATCAATTTCGGCTTGCTTCGCCGCGCTGTTATCGTACACCGCCTGCGCTGAAGCGATCGCAGCAGCCATCTTCGCATGAACCGCTTCGGAGACTTGCCCCGGCGCTGTGCCAACGCTCGTCTCGTCATGAAGCTTCTTCGCTTGATCGATATCCGATTTCAACTTGCTCTTATCGACCAGTTTATTGTATTCGAATGAGATCTTAACCGGTGCCGACATTCCCTCCATCGAGAGATAAGCGTCGAGTTTCCCCTTTAGATTGTCGGTAAGCTCGATCGTGAATAGGAAGCTTCCCGTTTCCGTACTTGTCGTCTGGCCTTCGTAGCGAACTTTCCCTTCTGAATCGACCACTTTCAAATTCACTTGGGTCAGGCTGCCGTTCATGACAAGACCGTCAATCATCAATTTCTTTGCATCGGCATCCACCACGGCTCTTGCCCCGTCGATTGAAGTTACCTCGCTACCTCCTGCAAGGTTGTAGAGGCCAAACTCATAGAAGGAGTAACCATAATCCGAATTTCTTTCAACACCTTGGAATTTGACGTATCTGGCTTTGCCCGGTTCAAAACGAACGGTTTCTTTTCCGTCATGCGCCGTAATGATTCCGCCATTGTCCTTGATCACGCTGGTCCAGTTCTGATTGTCATCGGAGACTAAGATTTTGTACGTTTTTGCGCGGGCGAATTCCCAGTCGATTCTGACCGTATCGAATGTTTTGGCTTCACCAAGATCGACCTGGAACCAGCTGTCATTGTCGTATTTGCTCGCCCATCTCGTCCAAGCGAATCCGTCCACCGCTTTTTCCGGCGCTAATCTCGGGCCGGCAACTTCAACGGAGGACGCCGTCACTGGTTTCTTTTCCGCCAGATTGCCGACAAGGTTATATACCTCTTCTTTCAGCGCGCCGTATGCCGTGTCCGAAATGATATGATTCGAAGACAGATTTTCAAGCTTCACATTGAATCCTTTTAAGTACTTGTCAAATTGTGCTGCATCCGTTCCTTCAGAACGTTTCATCAGTTCCAGAACATTGTTCAGCGAACGTGGGGCCTCCGCATTCGTGAACTGCCCCTGTTCTGCGAATCGGTTGACAAGGGTTTTCAAGCTATCTACACTCGACGCCGCTTTGATGATATACGTCGTGGTCTTGGATTTAGCAGCGGATACCGTGATCACCAGTTCATGGTTGCCCGGCTTTCCTGCGAGATCAATCGGCGTTCCCTTGGTGTACGGCTTGCCGTCAAAGATGGCCGTTACCTTCGTTAGCCCGCTTCCGTCGTCATCTTTGACTTCCCATGTAAATTGAACGGTTTCCGTATTCGGTACGACCATTTCGTCATGTAACGTGTGTCCGTTGATGAATACGTCTGCCTCCGGCGGCGGACTGTTGTTGATCACGTAAGTTCCGTTCAAATATTGGTACAACCAGTCATACATTAAACGCAACGTCGGATCCTTGCTCACCCCTAAGTTGTACACGGCATTATTGCCTTGGTAATAAGCTCTAAAACCTTTTTGCATCAAACCAGTTGAGACGCCGCTGTTCAAGTAGTCGATATAACGTTCGAGGAATACGCCATCGGTCAGCATCCGGTCATCAAACTCGACTTCGATCCCCATCCCGTACCGCTTAGCATTATTCGCGGCATCTTCCAGACGATCAACATCCATTCCGCCGAAGAAGTAGTTCGGCTGGTAGGCAACGGCATCAAACCCTACATCTTTCCACATATAGCTTTTGTATGCCAAGGAGTGAGGAATCCAGAAAAATTTCAGGTTCATGTCATGGACTTTGCCGCTTACGGCTTTAACTAGGTCCGGTCCCGCAGCGCTTGTGCTGATTTGTTCTTCCAGCCAGTACATGCCGACAAGCTCCAGATTGGAATAATGCTCGGACTGCCATCTTTGGTGGACCTGATCCAACCACCACTTCACCGCTTTTTGCCTGTTTTCTAGCGCTTTCGCTTTGCCGACATCGGAATCGTTGAAGCTTTCGGATACGCCGTCACCGTCAACGTCGCCAAAATTTTTCAAGTATTCGCCTGGATTCGGAATCATTAGTACAACCTTCACTTTATGATCAGGCTGGTTCAGCTTGGCTCCGACTTCCACGGTAGCCTCATTCAACTGCTGCATATCCCCCTTGGCTGCAAAGGTTTTATCTAAATACCATTTCCAGTCCTCCAGGATCGTCTGCCCAACACCGAAATCCCGTCCGGCAGGCGAAGCCAGCCCGAGATATAACACGCCGTCAAACAGCCAATCGGTCGGCTCGCCATTTTTATTCACATAGCTGATGTTCGGGATAATCCGTTCCTTCTTCCAATCACCCAGACCATCCGCATACTGTCCGTTATACAGCAGATTCAGATTTCGGATACCGGCCGTAGCTTCCCCCGGTGCCAAAAAATGAGGCTGCTCGGCAGGAACCTTCACAGCTCCGCTCAGCTCACCGTCCGTACCCATAATTTCGATTTCATCAATGTATTCCCATTGCGATTGATGCATCGTAAAGATGACTTTCACATAACGCGCATAAGCCATCTTGCCATCCGTATTCCCGCCTTTGATTCCGTCCCGGCTGCCGTCCCACACAAAGGTCTCCTGTCTAGGCGGTCCTTCCCCCCAGAGCAGTTGGGTGGCGTTATGGGAGAGCAATCCCCAATTCGCCTTATCGTCTGAGACATACATCGATACCGTCAGCGGCACGAGGATCGAGTTGGTAGGATAATCTTGGAAGAAATGAGCTGAAATCTTTCCGATCGACTTTTCCTTACCCAAATCGAACACGACTTCGCGCGATTTGCCGCGCAGATGTCCTACCCACGCCGGGTCATTCATATCCAACTTGGCGTATTTTCCATCTGTAAGCTTGTGCCCGTCGTCGGGATGTGAGGCTTCCGGCGCTTCTGACCATTCATAGGAAAGGCCTGCCGCGAGATTGCGGAATTTCACCTTGTCCGGGGTAGGGGGTGTTGCAGATTTCCTGCCATCCGCCGGTTGATTCGGTACGGCCTGTGGACTGTCTGTATCATTTCCTTCCATCTGGTCTGCATCTCCCGCCTGCGCGATAGTCACGGCCTGAACAGGCGATTTCGCCTGCACCGCAGAAACCGGGGCCATCAGCAATACTGCCGCCATCAAGACGGATACCCATTTTTTATTCGAATTCATCAAGGCCAGCTCCTTTTAAAATTCTCTAAGTACAGAAATACCTGAAACCTTTACACCCATTTTCCTGTTCCGGGTGAACGCTCGATTTTGATCCCCCCTTTCACGAAACCCGTAATAAAAAAATCGATGAAGTTCTGCAGACCAACCCGTTAGCGCTTTCAAAAGAGAAGAAAGGTTTTCCCGGGTAATAATTCTGAAAAGAGATTTCGGGCCTGTGCTTCCGCATGGATTCATGATAATGGGGGATTTTAAAGGAAGGCAAGCAACATAATTTGATAGGCTGCGCAATATTTTCGCAAGCAACATTAGGCGTATTTGTAAGTATAAAATGGTTAGAAAGTAAAAAAATGTATATCGTTGTAAAGAAAAGTGCATGGTCTTGTGTAAGGAGATAGACACACGAAAAAAGGCCCTGTCCGGAATGGACAAGGCCAATTAAAATATATATCATTCCAAATTTATTCTCTTAATACGATGCATAACGAATGGCATTGCTCAAGCTTGTCCAGATATCGTCGGTTTCCGCTCCTATATACCAAAACGCAAAACCCGCTACCCCTCGCTTGGCTGCCATCATCGTTTTTAGTCCGAGGGATCGTCCGTCTTCCACCCAGATCCGGTGCCCGCTCCCTTGGCGGATGTAACTGAGGACATACTGCCCTAGGTCCGAATCCCATGAGCGGTTATAGGCTACGGAGCGAATGCGATAACCCTGCTGAATCAAAGAGAGCTCTTCGGACGACGCCCCGCCCGGCTGAAGCGTCCAATCCCTCGTATAAAACGGAAGCGCCAGAATAGTTTTGGAAGCCGGAACGACGGAAAGTAGCTGATTTAAGGCCGATTGAACCCAAGGGAACGAGGATACAGAACCCGCCACGGGATCGCCGGCCCAATGCTCGTCATACCCCATCAATACCACATAATCCGCATATCTTCCAAGCGCTTCATAGTCAAAGGCTTCGGTCCAATCTGTACCCAGGTCCGGGGAAACATCAATAGACAGCACCGCCCCTGCCTTCCGCAAGCTCGTTCCAAGTTCGGAAATGAATGCCGTTAGCGACAGCCTGTCCTCTGGACTTACGTTCTCGAAGTCCACGTTAATTCCGGATAATCCGTATGTCTTCACATAACCGGCAAGTTTCTGAATGACAGCAGCCCGCTTTTTTTCATCCGACAGGATCTGATGCGTCAATGCTGGATCCGAATGATTTCCGAGCATAGCCCATACCTTTTTGTTGTTCTGCTTGGCCCAGCTAGAGAGGCTGGCATCTGCATAGTTCGAAAGAGGTTTCGATCCCTTTTCCAGGAAGAACCACCTTGGTACCAACGTATTTACGCTGCTGTTCTTCACCTGCTCCTTAAACTGGGATGTCGTTAATTCGTTTTGCCAACCCAGCTGGATGCCTTCATTCGGCTTCTTGTGGATCGCATTGTACCAAACCTTGTCCTTCAGAACCCTGGCGAGTACCGCAGCCGTTTCCTCGCGACTCATGGCATCCGCCGGACGGAACTTCCCGTTTGC
Organism: Paenibacillus sp. GCM10027629; assembly: GCF_042676425.1. Classification (NCBI taxonomy): domain Bacteria; kingdom Bacillati; phylum Bacillota; class Bacilli; order Caryophanales; family Paenibacillaceae; genus Paenibacillus; species Paenibacillus sp. GCM10027629. The sequence goes on from NZ_JBHTGZ010000012.1 coordinate 309,543, forward strand.
TCCATCCATAAGGCCAAGCGTATGCGCGGCTTGTACATAAGGAGCTGCCCAAGGTGCGATTTGATCCGCATCTGTATATGAAAGACTGCTACCGGAATCGTTACCGGGATCAACCTTCAACGCCCTGACGATCAGTACGGCGGCTTCCTGTCTCGTAATTCGAGCCGACGGCTCGAACGTACGCTTGCTTTTTCCCTCTGCGACACCGAGTTGAACAGCAGCTTCAATCCAGCCGTAATACCAGCTTTTCGGAGTAACGTCGCTAAACGTCGGCATATCGGCAGCCACAGGCGCAAGCTTAAGCAAACGGTCGGTCATGGCCACAAATTCGGCGCGTGTCACGTTTTTTTTCGGTTCAAATTTCCGGTTGCCCGTGCCGTTTACGACACCTTCCTTGATAAGTTCTATAATTTCGTTCTTGGCAAAACTGCCGGCAATATCGTCAAACGGCAAAGAGGTAGACGCAGCCGCTGCCGACGCGTTGGTAAAAGCGCCGAACCCCATGGCCGCCGCCATCCATATAGCTAAAATTTTGTTACGTATCTTCAAAACAAATGCCTCGCTTTTTGATTTTCATAGAATAGATTCATAACCCATAACTTCTATCCTATCAAAAAGGGCACGGAAGGTGGACGACCAAATCATGGAATGATAAGCGTAATGATGGATGGGGAGCAATAAGTCGCTAGGTTGGGCTGATTTCACACTTGGGGATCTTCGTTATACCGGAGCAGCTGGGGTTATTAGCGGAAAGCATGTCGTGGCTTACTATTCCCGATGGCATTGGTGAATTGATCGGAGGGCTGGTGACGTTAACTCGCCTCCAGCCTCCCTCCTCGCTTCATGTTATTGATGAGACTCACACTCTGAAATGATCTGCTCGCCATTTCGTGATCGCTCTCTTGATCGCGTCCGGCTGCATCCCCGTCTCCGCAGCTTTCGAGCATAGCGCTGGAAACTCCTCATCCGCTGCGAACCGAAGCGCGATGATCTGCTTCATGGTCAGACTTGGATCTATTGGCTTCCCGGTTAGGCGATAGTACCGGAAATTCTCCTCTTGACGAATGACTCGGTCCTGAAGCTTGGTACTGTAAATCCGCAGCAGCACAGTAAGCAGCACGATTGCAATCGCCATGCCCAAGAGCAAGACAGATGCGTAGCTGAATGCCTCTTGAATCGCATAAACGATGGACGCAATCAGCACAATTAACACAATCAGGCTCAGCGCAAAATGATACATCGGGTCTACTTTCTTATGATTTTGATAGGTTTGTTGACTCGGTTGACTCATCAATAAATCTCCTCCATTTCAATAGGTAAGACTTTGGCATTTGGCTCAACAATTATCTTGCTAGTAATTTCATTCGAGCAAGGCGTTCAGGTTCCTGCTGCTAGGCATTGGATTCTGAGATAAATCTTCTATTCATTCGATCCCAGACAATTAATAAATAATGGTTGCACAATTAATTGTGTATGTTATATACTGATTACATAATACACAGTTAAATGAAGGGAGCACGACCATGCGAAAATATGCGATTGAAGTAAAAGGACTTCGCAAGACGTTCGGCAGCCAAACGGTACTGAATGGACTGGATCTAACGGTCACAGCCGGTACGATCTATGCGTTGCTCGGGCCTAATGGAGCCGGCAAAACAACACTAATCAACATTCTATCGACCCTGGTTGCACCAGATGAAGGTTCTGTGCGTGTTGCGGGATATGACGTGGAGAAGGAAAAGGACGGCGTCAAACGTTCCATTAGCTTGACCGGACAATTTGCTGCCGTCGACGATATCCTGACGGCGGAGGAGAATCTCCGCATGATCTGTCGGCTCTCGGGTCTATCGAAGGAACAATCCCAAGTTCGAAGCCAGCAGCTGCTCCAGCAGTTTGACCTAATAGCATCTGCTCACAAACGCGTCAAGACCTTCTCCGGCGGGATGCGACGGCGTCTGGACCTCGCCATTAGTCTCGTAATCAGCCGATCCGTTGTATTCCTCGATGAGCCAACGACAGGTCTCGATACGATCAGTCGACGCGCCTTGTGGGATATCATTCTTGGGCTGCGAGACCAGGGCATCACGATTTTCCTCACGACACAATATTTAGAGGAAGCCGACCAACTAGCCGATACGATTGCCGTTATCAATGACGGGCGCGTTGTCGCATCCGGAACCCCGGCAGAGCTTAAATCCCGCATCGGTGGCGAAGTCATTGAATTGAGCGACTCGAAGGACCAAGTCATTCGCACCATCCCTACGTATGGCAATATTCACGATGTCAGTCGAACACTACAGGAGTTATCGCACACACTGCCGAAGGACACCCAAGTGAGCATTCGCAAACCAAGCATGGATGATGTATTCCTCGCTTTAACGACTAAGCAAGAAATGAAAGGAGCCATCTCATGAACACATCTCAACCTACAGTCAAATCCGCCTCTCTCTGGGTAACCAACAGCGTCTTCATCGGACGGAGTCTTCGCCACAGTATTCGCAATACGGAGGCATTAATTATGGCCATCATGCTGCCTGTGATGCTCATGCTGCTATTCACCTTCGTCTTCGGCGGCGCAATAGATACGAGTGGTAATTATGTGAACTACGTTGTACCTGGTATTATCCTCCTCTGTGCAGGCTTCGGATCATCCAGCACGGGGGTCGATGTCTCCAATGATATGACGAATGGTATCATTGAACGCTTCCGTACGATGCCGATTCAAGCGATTAGCGTCATTACCGGCCATGTGGTCGCAAGCCTTGTTCGCAATCTACTCGCCACAGGTGTCGTGATCGCCGTCGCATTGCTCGTCGGGTTCCGTCCCTCTGCGAACGTATTGGAATGGCTTGGCGCCCTAGGTGTCATCTTCTTGTTCATCCTTACTTTCACATGGTTATTCGCTGCAATCGGCATCGTCGCTGGCAGCCCTTCCGCTGCATCCGGGTATGGATTCATCCTGCTGTTCCTTCCCTATCTCTCCAGCGCCTTCGTTCCAACCGATACGATGCCCTCATGGCTGCAAGGGATTGCCGATCATCAGCCGATTACACCTGTTATTGAAACCATTCGCGGGCTACTTACCGGGACACCGCTGCAGCAGCAAGGTTGGATTGCGATCTGCTGGTGTGTAGGGATTCTCCTCATCGCATTTCTATGGAGCATTCTGGCTTTCCGCAAACGGGCAGGTCGAAGATAGGTTCGTATCTCGTCCATAACCAAAAAAGAACAGCGGTTCGATCTGCATCGAATCGCTGTTCTTTATTCTTATTAAGGATATGAACTATTTAGAATCCGGTTGGATTGACTTTTTGGATACCAAATAATGCTCAATGCTATCCAGAATGCGTTCCAATCCAAACTCGAAATCGTCCCCGACATTGTTGTCCTGCTCATTTTCTCCCGTATATGCACCCGATGCAATGACCGGATAGAGGTCCGGATACTGCTCCGGCTTGACTAACTGTTGCAGCGCTTCGCCATAATTCACACCACTGAACTTCTCTGGCGTGGATCCCGCTTCAATCGCTCGGTCCATATCACGAAGCAGCATGCCGCCTGATCTTGAATAGCTGCTCAAGAGGAGGATAAACGACATTTTCTCGAACTGATTTAATGGCAGATGACGCATCGTCCGCAGCGCCCAGTCGATCACTTTAAGATTATAAGGTGCGAGCGGAATACCCATGATGGGAATATCAACGTACCACGGGTGGTCACGAAATACTTGAATACAAGCCCTGACATAGGCCCGTAAATTCTCACGCCAATCCGGCGACTCATCCTCCACATCAGGAATAGGGATATGACACACAGCATCCTGCATCAGATACAACAGGTCATCCTTACTCGATACATAACGATAGAGCGACATGGTCGTAAAACCAAGCGATCCAGCCAGTCGACTCATCGATAAGGCTGCGAGTCCGTCTTTATCAGCAATGGCAATCGCTGCCTCGACGATTTTCGGGATACTCAATTCGCCTTTAGGTCCTCTTGTAGGCGGTTTATTCAATCCCCAGCTGAGCTTCGCTCCGTTGGGCAGATCTTTTAATACGTCTTTATCCTCGGGTCGATTGTCCTGCATGTACGATAGGCCCCCATTCAAATCCAAAAAAGTGTTTATTATATACACAGTATACCATCATTTGGACGGGATATCGAACGCGATTCCTTCCTCGATGTGTGGTCTTACCGTTTCACGGCCGAGATAATCAGGAACATTGGTCGGCGCAATTCATCCCGCATCCCTTCATATTTGTCGAGCAGTTCTACTGCAGGCTGCGGTTCACAGAGTTCCGTGATCATGAATCCAGCGCGAATTAGCGAGTTCAGATGTGTAGCAACGGTTCGATGGTATTTTATAACCTCCGTCTCCAAGAAATTCGCATACCGCGGGCCTTCGCTCTGGTAATCGTCAACAGGCCAGTGCAGGCGCTCGCCCTCTGAACCAACATGCCAATCCTGCGCAGCACGTGCCGTAAAAATCGGATGTTCAAACGATAGAATAGAAGTTCCTCCAGGTACGAGACAATCGTGAATTTTCCGGCAGACATCTTCAAGATTCTCGATATAATGAAGCGCAAGAGAGCTGATCACCACGTCGAATTCCCCTTCAGCGAAATCGATATCTTCCATCGCGATCCGGCGATATTCAATAGCGGAATCCTCTGATAGTTCTCTGGCGCGCTCTAACATATTCTCCGAGAGATCCACGCCCACCACGGACCGTGCCCCATGCTCACGAGCATAACGGCAATGCCATCCGAAGCCGCAGCCAAGGTCTAACACCCTTTTATCCTGAAAATCGGGGAGCATCGCTCGTAATGCAGGCCACTCCCCGGCCTCTTTTAGCCCACCCGTGGAGCGTGGCATCTGACTGTATTTTTCGAAAAATCCGTGATCATCGTATTTATTCTGTTTCATGCCATAGGACTCCTTATTTCTCTAATTATGTATTCCATGCCATAAGTCATGGTCTATTCCTATTTCGATTATACATGGTTCGGAGCGGAAAACGTCGTGATCCAAGTACACGTTGGATTGTGGATGAGATTTGCCAGGTGATCTTGAAGAACTGGCGGCAGTACGTTATGTTGTTTGATATTTTCGGTCTCTAGTTCAATCCATTGAAACGCAAGATGCTCTTCTTGTGATCGGGGGATGGTATGCGATTGCAATAATGCAGAGCTCACTTCAAAGAGATGACTGATCTCATGATGCATGGTACCTTGCTCATCGAATCGATGCGTCTCAAGAACACCTAGAAAACGACCAATGTCACATGCCACGCCTAACTCTTCATTAAGTTCTCTTCGCAGTGCATTTTGCGCGCCTTCACCAAGCTCAATACCGCCGCCAGGCAGGAAAGCATGTGCCCCCTTCATCCGTGCAATTAATAGTTTGTTCTCATGAACGATGACTGCTCGAGCAATATGACGAAACTGGATCTCCATACGAACCACCTCCAACTTTTTCCTGATAGATCTAACAAATTTATATCATATCAAACGGATAGAGACTTTGGGACAATCCTTGCATCCTACCGATGCAGTGATGTCGAATCACGCTAACCAAATGAAAGTACATTGCTTTTGTTAATTTAATATGATATTGTTACTTTATATCAGCTTAGATTTTCACGGTTAGTGCAGTCTTAAATGGGTATTCTAGAAAATGATTTGGGAAACATAACCTGAGGAGGTAATAAGTAATGTCCAAATTAAACATCGGAATTATTCTAGGTAGCACACGTCAAGGTCGATTAAGCCCACAAGTTGGTGAGTGGATTAAGAAAATTGCAGATGGACGCGGAGATGCGAATTATGAGATCGTGGATATCGCAGACTTTAAACTACCACTACTCGGAGAAGTAGATGCAACCGAACAAGCAACGGCTTGGAATGAGAAGCTATTCAAATTAGACGGCTTCGTATTTATCGTTCAGGAATATAACCACAGTATTACAGGCGCACTTAAGAACGCACTCGATTATGCGCGTGAAGCGTGGAACAACAAAGCCGCAGGGATCGTTAGTTACGGTTCTGTAGGCGGTGCTCGTGCAGCTGAGCATTTGCGCGGCATCCTCGGCGAATTGTCTGTCGCAGACGTTCGCGTTCACCCAGCATTATCCCTGTTCACAGATTTCGAGAGTGGATCTGTCTTCAAACCAGCTGACCTGCATTTAACAAATGTCAATGCCATGCTCGATCAAGTTCTTGCATGGAGCGGTGCATTGAAGACTTTGCGTTAAGATATAGGAAGGCCCATGCCCTTGCACATCAAGGGCATGGGCCTTTTTTATTATTTCAATTGGATGAACCACGACAAGCAATACCGCAATCGAAAAGAAATCTCCCTCCACGCCTTATGCTAGGATAATGGAAAAAGGAGGAGTTATCATGTTATTAGCCAATAAAACGGCCGTCATCTATGGAGGCGGTGGAGCGATTGGTAGCGCGGTTGCCCGTGCTTTTGCCCAAGAAGGGGCAGCTGTATTCCTCGCTGGTCGAACTCTATCTAAATTAGACAGCGTTGCGAGCGATATCGCTGCTGCAGGAGGAACCGTAGAAATCGCACAGGTTGATGCGCTTGATGAGCGGTCCGTCGAGAATCATGCAAATGAAGTAGCTGCGAAGGCAGGCAGTATTGATATCTGCCTGAACGCTGTCGGGATTGATCACATTCAAGGCACGCCTGTTATGGAGTTGTCTCTTGATGACTACGAATACCCGGTTCAAGTCTACACACGGACTCACTTCATCACCTCCAGAGCTGTAGCTCGTCATATGGCGAAGAATGGTACAGGTGTCATACTCATGCTTACAACGCCTGCGGCGCGTATGCCGGGGCCCGGATTTATGGGACACAGCGTCGCTTGTGCAGGAATCGAAGCCATGACCCGTCATTTGGCAGGGGAACTCGGTTCCTACGGGATCCGGGTTAACTGTATACGTCCTCATATGATCCCCGAAGCGGAGGCCATCGGCTCTCATAGTCGAGATGTTTTCCGCCGTGTCGCAGATCGGGCCGGTATCACCACAGCGCAAATGCTGGAGGGGGCAGCAGCAGGTACACTGCTGAAACGTCTCCCGACCTTGTCTGAAGTTGCGAACACCGCAGTCTTCCTCGCTTCCGATCATGCTGCTTCCATGACAGGTACCGTGATAAATCTCAATAGCGGCGTGATGTTGGATTAATATTACATAAAAGGACGTAGACACCTTCAAGTGTTCACGTCCTTATTGTAGTTCATTGATCATTGATTCTTAACAATTTCCCCCTCGAAGCATCGGAGGAGGTACTGCCTGACAATGGGTTCTTAGGTATGCTTCCTTGTGCTGAGCCGCTTGCTGAACACAGGATAGATTAAGGTAGACGCAAGCGCGACCACCGTCATTAATGCGCCTGCCATATCCAGCGTCATCATCATGTACACGAGATAGAAGATCGGGGTGAATAATACCAATCCCGGTAGCGCGAACAGCGCTGCAAGCCACGTCCATCGTCCTTCTCTGCACCGAAAAGAAATATTTATCCCGATGAGACTGAACACGAAAGGCCAGAACATGAGATAGCTGCCGCCCGGCAGCATGAATGCCGTCGCCACGCCAAACAGTAACCACAAGAGCAAAATACTCGCCCATACATTCTCCGTACGGACATAACGCGAGAGCCAGCGATACAATCCGATGGTGATCAACGCCGTTACCGCGAGCAATCCGATCAGATAATACACACTAATATCAGATTTCGTCAGAATATCCATATATCGATCTCTCGACAAATTCGACGGGATGAAACGCCATAGCAAAGTAATAACCCCATAGACTAGACCCAGACTGCCTATTGGAATCAGGATACCGCCGACCATCCCCCGAAGTGTTAATCGATGTTGTCGGAACCCGTGCCATAAAGTGAATACAAACATCAAGACACCAAGCGCAATGAATCCAATAGCCCAAGACTGAGGATAGCTGACCATATGCCAGCCGAACACATTAAAATAAACCCGATCCTCTTGCCGCACATTGCTTAAATCCAGCTGACCGAAGTGACGGGATAAGTTCAACATGTATTCGCCATGATGCTGAAGACTTCCCCGATCCAAGTTCTCGGGCGTATCCGTAGGACTGTGGTATGCATCTAACCCCATCCCGAAGGCAAAGTTCAGTCCAGGCAATCCCCCCTGCTTAAACACCGTAAGGTCAGTGTCGTTGGGCATTAGCTTATATACGTTATATATGAGCGAATACGCAATAGGCTGCGGTGCAGCTTTCATGAATTCTTGGATGATCCACCCGTTCTGGTCACTCGTCTCGAACATAAAGACAGGGCCTTTATTTCCCCGTGCCTCAAAATTGAGTACTAAACCGACATCTTGAACCCATGGATGATCCTGAATAAATGCTTTGGCCCCGAGCAGCCCCATTTCCTCCCCATCCGTCATGAGCAGAATGAGGTCATTCTTTAAAGGTTGCCCTGCTTGAATCGCTCGGACCGTCTCCAGCATCGCCGCAATCCCGGCGCCGTCGTCTGCTGCTCCAGGACCCTCGGGTACCGAATCGTAATGCGCAGCTATCATTAATGCCTTGCTGGAATCCGTACCCGGTATGCGCGTAACAATGTTCTCAATGTTCCCCGTGGCGAAATCCGAACTCACCGTAGCCTTTTGGATTTCGGGTTGGTATCCCAACTGACGAAGTTCAGAAATCAGATAATCTCGAACCTCCGTATGACTGGCGCTTCCGATCGGATGCGCATTCTTTGCGATTACCTTCAACTTCTCAAGAGCCCGCTCCGCCGAGAATTGATCTGCAGGCGCATCGTTCCCAACCGGCTTCGGTGCCTGAACTTGCAGCATGCCGACAAATATCGAAGCGGCGATCAACACGAAGATACTTATACGCCTGAACCATGTAACCCATCGAATATGGGTCTGCTGTGAAATCACTGGAGAGATTGGTTGATTCGAATTCACACAACGTCCTCCTCATGTAAATAATGGAAAATATTTCAACGATTTTATCATAGCATGAATTCAACATCTATAGCGTGAATTTCAGCGTTCTGTCGTTCACGTCCTTTTTGTAGTTCATTGATCCTAACGAATCCAGACGCTCTTATTTGACCTAAAAATAGCGTTTTTCACATGTAACGAATCTCATTAACGCTATTTTACGTATAAGGTGGCAATTTTGCCAAAAACCAGCGTCATAACGCTGGTACGGTTCGTTAGCGTGAAGGAAGCGACATTTTCGCAGGAATAAGAACAAAAAAAAGACTCAAGCACGTCACTGCGCTCAAGCCCCTTTTTTGCCTAACCAATTCAACGGATCTACGATTACTTCATTCCTACCCCGCCCAGACTCGCACCTTTCACGAACAATCGCTTGATATGCTCCTCTACCCCAGGGTCTGGAATCAACGGCGGTGCTTGATGCGGCTTCGAACGTGCGTCAATGATGACATTATCGCATCCCCAATGCTTGAAGTCATAGAAGCTGTTCACCCCGTAGATATCATGCGATGGATTACTGCGCGTAAAGGTAACCCAGAGGAAATTATCCAACTCCGCACTCAAATAATCACTGTCATCACAGAAGATGATCATCGGACAAGTCGTCAACGGACCTCTGGAACGGATCGCATCACAGAGCTCATTGATTTGCTGTTCTGCTTCCTTGTAACTCGTAAACTGCGGACCGGAAATCGCGACGATCCCCGGCATGACCAAGCTAACCTGCTCGAACCCTGGAAGCCCGCGCACAAGTTCAGGAACCTCGGTGCACAGCTCTCTCTTCTTCTCACCCGCCGCAGCGAAAATGACCTTACTTCCGGCATTTAATCCTGTTCCCGAATAGTCGAGCGTATCGATCGTCGTATTCGTCTGGAAATGAATATCCCGGTGCAGATCGATCCGCTCCAGCATATAACCTAAGAAATCCTCGATCTGATGCGTACTGACTTCCCGCTTCTCTTCGGCCGTAATGAATAGGAACTTCGCGAGACTCAGTTGGCCGGTCCCTAATATCCGATTCGCCTGTGTAAGAATCTCGGCTGGCTGCTTCACCTGCTGGTACGGCGTATACCGCTCGCTGCCTATCGCGAACAACAACGGATGAACACCCGCCGCATCGATAGCATGTACTTCTTTTACCCCTCGAATCTCGTTTTGAATCGCTCCGCCCGTCAATCGATGAATTAACTCGCCGAAGGAAGTATCCTCCTGCGGCGGACGCCCAACGACTGTGAACGGATAAATCGCATTTTCTCGCGCGTACACTTTGTGGACTTTCATCACCGGGAATGGATGGATTAAGCTGTAATACCCCAAGTGATCGCCAAAAGGCCCCTCTGGCTTCGTGTCCCCCTGATGTATTTCCCCCGTAATAACGAAATCCGCGTCCAGACTAATACAGTAGCCATCGACATACGTGTAACGGAAGTGACGTCCAGACAAGAGTCCTGCAAAAGTTAACTCACTCATTCCTTCCGGTAATGGCATAATGGCGGATAACGTGTGTGCCGGCGGGCCGCCAATGAACACACTTACCTTGAGCGGTTGCCCCAGCTTATTGGCCTTGTCCTGATGGACTCCAATTCCCCGATGGATCTGGTAATGGATGCCGACTTCCTTGTTCACTTCATAGTCATTGCCTGTCAACTGAACACGGTACATCCCCAGATTGGAGTTCATAATGCCCGGTTTCTCCGGATCTTCTGAATAGACCTGTGGCAGCGTCACAAAAGCCCCGCCATCGCCTTGCCAATGTTGAATCAGCGGCATATCCGAGATTTGAATCTCTTTAAACCCGGCCGGACCGCTACTCATTTTTTTGAGCGGTAATGCTTTTCTCGCTGCAAGCCCCGTTCCAATGTATTTGAAAGGGTTTTTGAGCGCCTTCACCGGATCATTACGTAGTCCAATGACGTTCTGCGTCGAATCCCATGTTTCTCGGAAAATAAACTTGCTGCGCTCCATCGTACCGAACAAATTAGAAACCGCGCGAAATTTTGAACCTTTCACGTTCTCGAACAATAACGCCGGGCCGCCCGCTTCATAGACTTTCATATGTATCGCAGCCATCTCCAGGTGCGGATCAACCTCTTCAGCGATCCGAACCAAATGGCCATGTTTCTCTAGATCAATAACACATTCTTCTAAATTGCGATATCTCATAGGATGACTCCAATCTCTAGAAATATAGAAATAGATAAAACAAGTACAACTTCTATTATGTGAAAAAAGAAACGAAATCACAAGGTGCTGTCATATATTGATGAAAATGACTATCGGAGGTACGACGTTCATGCGCAATCTATCCAGCCAAATCGATCAGGAAATTCAGCGACTCACCATGAACTTGATTCATGAGCAGCACCAAGACGGGAGCTGGCATTTTTGTTTTGAGAATGGCATCCTTATCGATGCCCATCTGATCATTCTCCTTCGAACACTGAATATGCCGAGCGAAGATCTGATTAAGCGACTGCATGAACGCATTCTAGCAGAACAACAGGCTGACGGGGGGTGGAGATGGTATACCGATGAGAAGGGCGGGAACTTATCCGCCTCCGTGGATGCCTATTACGCGCTGCTCTATTCGGGGTATAGCCAAGCAAACGATGAGCCTATTGAGCGGGCTAGGCGTTATATTCAATCCAAGGGTGGACTTGAAAAAGTAACGAGCATCCTGACCATAGCTCTTCTCGCTGCGACAGGACAACGCAAATGGCCCGCATCCATTACTTCGATCCCGCTGGAAGTATTGCTATTGCCAGCATCTTTTCCGATCAGTATTTATGATTTCTCTGGGTACTCCAGGGTCCATCTCGTCCCTCTGCTGATTATGGCAGATCGTAAATTTGCTATGAAGACAGCTGCTACACCTGATCTCTCAGACCTTCGTGTAGTGTCTACACAGGCGGAGGAATCTTTCACAAGAGAATTTCAGGATATACTTGCGGGCATCCAGTCCGGATTAGGCCGGCTTATAGGCACCCCTCGCTCCCTGCATGAAGCCGCCACAACCAAAGCCGAGCAATTCATGATACAGCGAATTGAATCCGATGGAACCTTGTATAGCTATGCAAGCTGTACGTTACTCATGATCTTCGCCTTCCTTGCACTCGGCTATGATTCGAAGCACCCTCTGATCACCCATGCCGTTCAAGGTTTGATCGCGATGCAATGCCTCTCGCGTGGAAGAACGACGATCCAGAACTCCCCTTCCACCGTCTGGGATACAGCGCTGCTCACCTACGCCCTGCAACAAGCCGGGATGTCCGATGAACATGAGACGATTCAGCGTGCGACGAAGTACCTTTTAGCTATGCAACAGCACAAGACAGGCGATTGGCAGATTCAAAATCCGAATGCACTGCCAGGCGGATGGGGATTCTCGGAGACCAATACGATCAATCCCGATGTTGATGACAGTACGGCAGCCTTACGTGCCATTCATAGCCTATCCCATCGCGATCCAACCTACCGTGACGCATGGAATCGCGGCATCCAATGGGTCATTTCCATGCAAAATAATGATGGGGGCTGGCCGGCTTTCGAGAAAAATACCGATAAGGAAATGCTCACCTGGCTCGCCATACCAGGGGCCAAATCCGCAGCCATCGATCCTTCCGAAGCGGACCTTACAGGTCGAACCCTGGAGTATCTCGGGAATTTCGCAGCGCTTGACATCAAGCACGAGTTCATCGGGCGGGGCACTCACTGGCTCATTGAGCATCAAGGACAGGACGGATCCTGGTACGGCCGATGGGGGATTTGTTACATTTATGGAACGTGGGCAGCATTAACCGGGTTGACGGCTACGGGCATTTCACCGGATCATGCTGCGATACAAAAAGGAGCAAATTGGCTGCAACGCATTCAAAATCCGGACGGGGGCTGGGGGGAATCTTGCCAGAGCGACCAGCTGCGGCATTATGTGCCTTTGGGAGCAAGCACGCCTTCGCAGACCGCTTGGGCACTCGATGCCCTTATCGCGGTTAACGCACAACCAACGCCTGCGATTGATCGAGGGATTCATCGACTAATCACATTGCTTCATGAAGACCATTGGGCAACCACCTATCCGACCGGCGCGGGCTTACCCGACTTTTTCTACGTCCATTACCATAGCTACCGAACGATTTGGCCGCTTCTTACATTAAGTCACTACCGAAGCAAATATAAGAGATGAACCGTTCTCCGCACGAACCGGAAAAATAAATCAATCGTCCTCGCCTACACTTCCATGATATAGTGTTATAAATAAATTCATAAATTTTACCAATTTTGCAAGGAGGGGTTCAATGGACTACATACGCGACTACGTCATGTACGCAGCTATTTTTGGCATGTTTAGTTTTAGTTGGTTCGGTTGGGCACAAGAGAGACCGCGGGTGAGCTGGCGCATCTATATTGGCATCGCTTCAGGTATCGCACTACTCGTCTGCCTATTCGGTGTATATTTAAGTATGACGCACTGGGATGCACCTTCCGCTCTGAACGACAAGACCGCCTTCGGAAATTATTTAATCTCCGTGTATGTAGAGTTTTTCCTTGCTGCCATCGGAGCCGTCGCACTCATTCGATGGAGGCGTAAAGATTATGTTGCGCCCTGGATCGCATTGATTGTGGGGATTCATTTTATTGGACTGAAATCGGTATTCGACGATCCCAGTCTGTACGTCCTAGCTGCCCTGATGGTTATCGTCTCCATTGTTTCGGTATTACTAGCTCCCAAGCTAAAGGTAGCAAACAGTGCGATTACGGGGATCGGTTCGGGTACGGTGTTGTTCGCTTTTGCAGTTATAGGATTAATTCGATACTTTTCGGTATAACGCTAACGAACACCGATTTTTTGAATCATTTCCATAAAGTTAAGAAAATTAGAACAGGCCCTGCCATTCCTGTAGGGAATGGCAAACATGTACACTTCGTCACTGGAATGACAACATTAAACGATGGACATGTACACAACTTTAATTTCGCTACATTAATTCAGAAACCACTCGTATAAGATCATGCACGCTGTACAAAAAAAAGAGCACCCAGACCATAAGTCTGGGTGTTCGTCGTTCCAACACGAAATTGTCTTTTTTACATTAACTATACCGATACAATCGCATCAAATCGATATCGTCATCCTTTGTCTGTTGCCATATGATAATCACATAAGGAGGAATGCTGAATGACTGACCTGAACGCTCTATTTCGCCAGCGGATTGGATTACCAGAGGAGGTGGAGATCACATTTGACCTTCTGGATGAGATTCTCGTGAGCGCAGCCAAAACCATCCCTTTCGAAAATTTCTGCATTGTCAAACATAGACCCTATCCTATTACGAGAGAAAGCTTAATTCGTAAGATACTCATTCATCAAGAAGGCGGGCTCTGTTATGAACTGAATATGCTGCTCAATTTCTTCCTAACCGAGCATGGATTCCACATGACACCTATGCGTGGCATTGTCTTCAATCATGAAATGCAAGCCTATCTCCCAGTCGGAAGGACACATGTCACCTTGCTCATGACGCATGAGCACCAATCCTATGTCATCGATACGGGTTTTGGAGGAAATTTACCGCTGACCCCTGTTCCTCTAACCGGTGAAACCGTCGCTTCCGGGAATGGGGAATTTCGAATCACACCAGGAGATGGCGAGCACGGGAACTATGTTCTTGAAATGAAAATGAAGCATAAACATACGGATTGGCGAATTGGATATGCCTTCGACACTCAACAACTGATAACCGACCTATCGGAATTGAACACGGTCCAACAGATTATCTCGGAACACCCTGATTCAAGATTTAATCGATATCCATTAATTACAAGACGTACGGATCAGGGCCAAATCACCTTAACCGATACCTCCTTTACACAATGGGAGGATGGCATCATGACCAAAGAGCCGATAGACCGCATACGGTTCGGAAAGCTGTTAAGTCTGCATTTCGGACTAGTTTACTGAAACGACATCATTTCACATGCCTTAACTTCTCTGGATTGGCCACATTATAAATCGCTTCAATTTGACCTTTACGGAAACCGAACGAATAAATATAACGAAGCCCATCGTCCAACGTCAACTGGATACCCGGCATCCCATTTACGGTCATGTAGGCAAGGTTGAACTTCCCTGTATACATCTTAAGCAGATTTTGAAGTAATAGCACCACGTGATTGGACCCCGTAACGGGAACCTGAGCCGCATGCACTTTACCGCCACCATCCGAGTAGAAGACCACATTTTCACTCAATAGCTCTAACAATCGATCCTTATTCCCCTGTACGAGAGAGCTAACGAAATCTTTAATCTGCGACTCAGCAACCGAAATCGAAGGCACCTGATCGGGATCATAATGAATGCTACGCTGAGCACGATGGAAAATTTGACGGCAATTGCTACTTGTCTTTCCCACCATCTCTGCAATCTCATCATACGAATAGTGGAAAATCTCACGCAGCAGGAAGATCGCGCGTTCAACGGCATTAAGCTGCTGCAAAAGTAAAAGATAGGCTGTCGATATCGATTCATGCTGCAAATAAATATCAGAAGGGTCCGCATCCTGATTGCCCTGATCGATTAAAGGCTCGGGAAGCCATGGGCCCACATAGAGCTCTCTCTTTTTAGCGGAAGAGCGCAATAAGTCCAGACAGCGATTCGTTACAACTTTGTAGAGAAACGCTCTTACATTCTGAATTTCCTCGGGATTTGGCAATTGATTATACGCAATAAAGGCTTCTTGGACGATATCTTCCGCATCCATCACACTGCCTAACATTCGATAAGCCAGCGCAAACAAAGGCTTTCGATAGGTTTTATACAATATTTCTGTGGTTATCACCCTGTACCCGCTCCGTTCCCTCGTACGCGAGAATATGTTGTACCGCTCTCTTGGCACTTGCTGTCGCCGCATCGACCAATAATTCTCCATGGGAAGCCCATTCCCCTGCCGCATACAAACCTTTGATTTCAGGAACAGCAGGACCTGGGTCAACTTGACGCTTCATATGTGCAAAATCATAGCATACCGGAATTTTAGGAAGATACTGTTTGTCTACAAGCTCATTCCGCCAGCCTGGCTGTATTAAGTCCAAAGCATGCTCTAAATCGTGCAAATCCTTTTTCGCATCCTTCTCCGTTCCTTGGTACTTTATCAGAGATAAGACTTGCGCATTGTCTTCATTCATTAATGCTGCACGCGATTGATTGCTAAGAAAGACGGGATGATCCAGCCCATATACGAACTGCTGCTTCGGCTTGGGCAGACGACGCAGCACCACATCCAGACAAGCCCCTGTGACCTCAATCGCTTGCTCTTTCCAGGTATGAATCGCCGTAGCTTCAGCACGAGGCACCAACTGATGCAGGACCGCCGGCGGTGTCGTGACGATCACATGCGTCGCTTCAATTTTCGTCCCATCTTCGCATAAGACATGACGCACAATCCCTTCACTGTGTTCGATGGAGACAACCTTGCTCTTCGTGATGATCTGCACCCCCAGCTTGGAAGCGACCTGTCGCAATTCTTCGACCATCGATCCCCAGCCGCGATCAAGGTACAACACACCACGGAGTGCACTCTTGAATTGCCGCAATACCGGTCCTGCGGCTTGGAGATCTGGCGCCATCACATAACTCGCCGTACGAAGCAGGGAATAGAAAATATGACGGACCATCGGGTCTTGTATATGTCCCTCAATCCAGTCGCGAAGACTGATCTTGTCATAAG
Source organism: Paenibacillus sp. GCM10027629 (assembly GCF_042676425.1). Lineage (NCBI taxonomy): Bacteria > Bacillati > Bacillota > Bacilli > Caryophanales > Paenibacillaceae > Paenibacillus > Paenibacillus sp. GCM10027629. Next base: position 326,286 of record NZ_JBHTGZ010000012.1, read on the forward strand.
CATGCGTATCCAGCTTGCCAAATTTGGCGAGCCAGCCCGCGAACTCCACTTTCCCTCTCCATGAGAGTAGCGGCGTTGTCATTAATGAACCAATCCCTGTCGGCAGTACCTGAAGCTTATCCTTCCAGATGCCAAATGCATCAATCGAAGGTTGGTTTCCTTGCAGACGTAATCCAAACTCCCGGAACGTCTCATAGGCATCACTTTGATACAAAGCATGCCCGCCTAGGTTAAAATACGTTCCATTCTTCTTGTTCGTCATCCCCCGACCACCTAAACGCTCTTGCTTCTCAATGAGTATCGTTCTCTTCCCTGCTCTTCCAGCATAAATGGCTGCGGTTAATCCCGCTATCCCTCCACCTACAACAGCCACGTCCATTTTTAACATCTGAACCATCCCCTTCGCGTTTTATATCCGTATGACGGGCGAGCGAATCCAGATGTGACAAAACACCCCTTAGAAATTCATTGGATAACTCAAAAAGTTCTCCAACGTCTATCTAAGGGGTGCTGCTTTTAGGAATGAATCCGTTTTTTCTTAAACACAAACAGGGCTACACCTAGCAGCATCACACTTAATCCCGCGAGTTGCATCGGAAGATGACTATCTTCCCCTGTCTTCGGCAGGTATTGACCGGGCGTTCGGTCGTCCTTGTGTCCTGTTATGTGGTCGCTATCATCTTCTTCCTTGATAGCTGGAGGCTGTTGATCTTTACCCCCATGGTCCGTCGTTCCTGCATCAGAACCACCATCTGACGTACCCTCTTGCCCTTCCGTCGATTCATCCGATGTATCCTTACCAGGTTTAGAAGGATCCTCTGGATCTACCGGATCAATAGGTTTGGTTGGATCTGGCGACTCAGGAGGATTTGTCACATGGTTATCCCCGTCTTTTCCCCCGCTAACATAGCGATCATTCGCAACAACAACTTCGGTTTCTTGCCCTTTCACCACTTGAAATGAGGTATAACGATCTTTGATCGTGTATCCATTCGGTGCTTTTGTCTCTTCGAAGTAGTATGTTCCAGGTCTGAGATCCGAAATTTTCACTTCTCCGTTACGATCCGTTATGAACAGCTTAAGTTCGTTGCCATCTTTATCTTTCACAGGCTTCTTATTTGCATCCAACAGTCTGAACATTGCATCTTGCAATGTTTGATCCAGCCGTCCTGATTCCACCTTCGTTAGCTTCACAGCACCTGGCGTCTTGTTGTTCTCGATACGAATTTTCACTTGGTCTTCGCTCTCGATTTCGAACGGTACAGGATCTGTTAGCGCATCATAATCAGCTAGAGGTGTAACCTCTACGAATTGGTAACGTCCTGCCTTTAGGTCATTCATTGTGATTTTGCCGCTTGAATCAGTCATCAGATTGGATTTCACAGGCTGACCATATGCATCCTGTAGTTCGAACGCCACGCCCTCAAGCGGTGCAGCATCAAACCCATCCACCTTCGTCAATTCAACAGAGCCATTATCGATCACATCGTTCGTCATCGTATATTCTTTGATCACTGTCTGATTCGGATCAATCGTGAAGTGGATTGGCGTTAGGTCCCGTTTATATCCCTTCGGTGCCTTAATCTCCGTGAGCTGGTAGTCGCCCACATCCAAATTAGCCAAGATGACTTGCCCTTTATGATCGGACGCCACGGCTTCCATACCAGTAACGACATGCATGCCGCCTGCTTCCTTCTTCTCCAATTTAAAGACGGCACCTTCTAGCGTTCGTGTGGGCTCTTCTTTTGCAACTTTCGTTAGAATAAATGCTTGCTTGATCTTTTTATTTTGAATCACCAACATTTGCGTCGGATCCTTCGCGTCAAACTTCACACTTATCCACTGCGTATCAGCGACATACCCTGTTGGGGCAACGATCTCTTTAATCATGTAATCGCCTGACTTGAAATCTTTGAATTGTACTTTCCCATCGCTATCCGTCAAGTCTGAAGTCGCCAGAAGCTTGTCCCCTGCCGCATTATAGAGTTCAAACTTAGCGCCTGCCAGCTTATGATTCGGGTCCGAGAAATCTTCTTTCACGATCGTGATATTCCCTTTCACCGCATGGATTGCTCCGCCACCGGCACCTGAATAATCAGCTACAATTTCCTGGTTCGCAGAATCTCCTATTTCTTGTGCGGTCTTCCCGGCAAACGATACGCTATTCCTTACTTTTTCGAGATGCACCGCATTCATATAGGTCTGATATTCCAGGACATACGCACTTTCGAGCGCTTTATGGAACGTAATCGTAAAGGTGGGATCGCCCGCTGCAGCGTTATCGTTAAATTCTAAGGTATAATCCTTTGGATCAACCTCTCCCACTTTACTGAAATGCTCATTGGCATCTGCTTTCAGCTTGTAAAGTCTAAACGTATCCTTTAGCGGGATTTGATTCGGCGACATCGTATCTTCTAAAACGGCATTTTCTGCAATATAGGACTGGCTTCGATTGATATGGATCGTCCAATACGCTTGATCGATATCATTAACCGAAGCCCCCTGTCTCCCTTTTTTATCGATAGATTCGCCACCATACACCGGAACGATCGTTTTGGATTGTTCAAAAAGCTTTGTGCCCGACCCACCCGTATTGTCATACAGCGTTGCATGGTTCGAGTATTCACCTTCTACAGGCAAGGATTTTAGGCTTGTTTTATACGTAATTCGGTACGATGAGTCGATTGGACCACGGAACGTTATTTTGAACCCCTCCGAGGTACCATCCTGCGATTTCGTAAATTCAACATCATACTGATCTACTTGCTTTTCAACAACGACCTGACCTTTGGCATCGATCGAGGTCTTATTAATTACGAGTGAATTCTCAACGAAAGTCTGTGCACCCTTTAGCTGATCCGTTACGACAGCATTCTGAATCACATGTTGGTTGTAGTTGATATCAATTGTCCAAGAAATTGATTTGTCTTCCGCGTTATAGGAGCCTGTTTTATTTCCGTTATTCTGCATGTTCAATATTGGCGTCACATAAGCCGTCTTACCAATGGATTGAGGTGTGCCCGACGTATCCTTCCAGGTCATATCCACTCGATTCTTATAGGTTTTGACGTTCTGCGTATCATATGCCGTTGAATCGAATTTTGTTGTGTACGTTATGGTATAGTGATTGGTCACAGGCTTCGTGAACGTAATCTGAAACCCTTGCGTGTAATCCGGATCAGGCGTCACGGTGTACGTCTGATCTGATTCAAGCCCCGTAATACTCAGGCTTCCTTCTACATAAGTCAGGCCTTGACCCGCAAACGTATCCTTAAGAACCACTTGATTCATCGTCTGCAAATCACGATTCACCTGCAGAGTCCACTCGATTTCTTTATCTTTATAGCTCGTGATCTTTCCCGTTTTCGATAGGATGACTTCTTGAATATCCTTTGAATCATGGCTTTCTTTACCATCATGCATAACGACAACATTAGATGCTTTTCCGTCCGTATATACACGATCCTTCAGTTTTGTCTGATAGCGAATGTAATAGCCTTCACGAATATCTTGGTTGAAGCTTAATTTGAACTGTGAAGCTGACTTATCCTCATGCAGCGTATAATTCACCACTTGTTCAATAGGCGTCGCGCTGCCATCCGAATTAATACGTACTTTATAGACCTCTATAGAGTCCTTTACAAGTTCCTGCGCAGGGGTATCATACGTATCGATCAGATATGCTTGCTCCTTCGGGATCAGCTGTTCATTGTAATTGTATTCGATCGCCCAATTCACCGTTTGCTTCGAAGGGTCATAGGCTCCTGCTTTTTTCGTCAGCGATTGGCTAAAGTTCACCGAAACCTTGCCCGTACGCTCCATCAGAGGCTTTTGGCCATGATCGTCGTACCCTTCAACCAGCATCGCATGATTGCTGTAAGTCGCTTGATCGGTCTTGCTGATCGCAGTCGAATAGCTTATGCGGTAAGCATGATCTATATTGTCATGAAAAGTAAGCGTGAGCCTTTGCTGCTTCTTACCATCAGCCGTCATTTCTTCCGTTAATTTATGCGAATATTGATGATATACGCTGTTCGTTACGCTAACCGTGCCATCCAAATGGACCTGCAGTGGTTCTACCTTAATGGAAGCTTCATCCAACACCAATCCCTCCGGGATGATATCTTCCATGCGCGGCTCCCGAATGATACGCTCATCCTTGTTCAAGTCGACGATCCAATCGATCTTGCTTGGATTGAATGCCTTATCCGTGATCCCAGACTTATCCATGGCTGAACCCTTATTTTTGAAATGCACGGATACATCCTTGACTTCGTCTTTAAACGGAAACAGGATTTTCTGCTCCGTTCCTTCCTCCAATTTCGATGAATCGAATTTTCGCCATACATAAAAATACCCATGTAATTCAAGGTTATTTTCAATGCTATCATTAAACAGCAAAGTCACTTTACCTTCTGGCGTTACTGTATATGTACCTACTCCGCCCGTCAGATCGCCTGATAGCGGCTGACTCAGTGTAAACTTGTCCGGCAGATCGAATGTAAAGCTGGAATTCGCTTTGTACCCGTGGTTAGCAGGGAGTGCCCAATCCAAATATATCTTCACGCGTTCCCCTGTATCCAATCTCACCTCTGAAACGTCTTGTTCATGTCCCTCTTCACCGACTGTCATCCTGACGCCGGTAATCATATTATGTGTAATCTCATACACAGCCTCCGTTACACTGCTTCCTCCGGTTCCAACTGACTCCTTCGACAGATCAGCAGCATAAGCCATCGGCATCATGACGTTCAATAATAATGCAATAACAAAAAATATAGATAGTGTTTTCTTCGTTTTCCTCGTATTCAACCTTTTCACCTCTTCTGCGACATCTAGATCGAGATTTCGCGGCTTCTAATCTAATAATTTTCCTTTGATGATTAATCGATGTGTCGGATTAACCATCGGTTCACAAGTCACAAGCGTTATTTCTTTTTCGATACCTTCCGGTTCTAGCACCCATACATCATCTGGCTTCACAGTCATTTTTTCGGTGACGACATATTGGTACTGCTTATTCTCCGTCTCAATTTCAATAATGTCGCCATACTCCACTTCTGCGAGTCGGTTGAAATTTCTCCCGTACGTTCGGTTACGGTGACCAGCAATCGCCATATTTCCCACCTCACCCGCCTTACCTGTCTTCTCAATCTGGGCCACAGAGGTTTTCATATTTTTGCTCGTCGCCCCATACAAGATCGGTAGATTTAAATCGATCTTATCAATTTTGAGAATACCTTCTACGTCAGATTTGCTAGATTTCAACGATGCAGCACGTTCAACATCATCTGATGGATTCAACCACGCAGCAGAATCGCCTGGATCGATGTTTAGCAGACTTGTCTGCCATTCCGCCGCCAATCGCTGCTGCTGCCGATCTTCGATCCATTCGGATAGGCCGGGATAACAGAAAATAAATAGGCCAATGACAATGAGGAGGGGAGCCATCACTTTGCTTTTCATTCAACATTCCTCCTTCACTTGATACGAATTTCTTATCCCTCGCTGGTAGATTACCGTACGCAACTTCTGCGCGTTAATCATCCTCAGGCCATGGCAAAATAATCAGTATCTACTTACTGACTTCATTTGAAATGCCTTATTACGGGCCAGTAAAAATCAAAAAGCCCTATTCATCCATAGGGCGCGAAAAACAATTCAATTAGGATGATACGATGTAAATCTACTTACCACTGCCATGCCATTGACAGATTCTACATACATCACTAAACGAAGTCAAGGCGGCTTTTGTAACCAATTGAGGTAAACACGTCAACCGCGATGGTTCATGCTATCTTGGTAATTTTTTCTTGTTAGCACCTTAAACTAAGACGGGACCCCCCAACTTGGCTCCGATGTCCTCGGCTTGGAGACCCGGTTCCAGAATCGAAAGCCAAGCGTGGCTATCAGCATGAAGCGGATAAGTTCGGCATCGCGTTTTAACAAAAAATTACAAAAATCTGTGCGATAACGTATAATGGATAATGAACTTGATTCATATCATTGATGATTAAATTGGAGGCATATTCATGCGGCAAACAACGCTTATATGGGTACAAAATTTAGGGGAAGACGCATCATTGACCCTATAAACTGCGCAATTCCCCTTGATGTACGAAGGGGCTATTTCTTTGAATTATCTAAAATCAATCGCATGGCTTAGTTTTCTTGCTTTCTTCAGTGTGCTTAACGAGACCGTATTTAACGTATCTCTACCTGACATCGCCGTACAATTTGGCATTTCACCCGCAGCGGCGAACTGGGTCAATACGAGCTTCATTCTTACGTTCGCCATCGGTACAGCTGTATATGGGAAGTTATCCGATGTATACGGCGTCAAGAAATTGCTCCTGATTGGATTGCTGCTATACGGGACAGGATCGATTGTTGGGGTTGTGTTCCATGTCTACTATCCTGGCGTGTTCGCCGCAAGATTCATTCAAGGTGCAGGAATCTCAGCGGTTCCAGCATTAATTATGATCATTGTGGCGCGTTGTATCGAGCCGAATCAACAAGGAAGAGCCTTTGGTCTCATTGGTTCTATGGTTGCCTTCGGCGAAGCCATCGGCCCAGTGATCGGTGGGATGATTACAAATTATTTGCATTGGTCCTACTTGTTCATTCTACCGATATTGACGCTATTAACGCTTCCGTTTTTTATTCAGACGCTGCCTGGCGAATCGATGAGAGAAGGAAAGACGGATGTCCTCGGGGCAATACTGTTATCTCTTGGGATTCTTACGTTTACTCTCTTTACAACGATGTTTCAATGGTCCTTCCTAGCGATCAGCATATTGTTGTTTATCGGGTTTACTTGGCGGATACGACGTGCAGAGCAGCCTTTTATTGAACCCTCTTTGTTCAGCAGGAAAACGTTTATCGTCGGTGTACTTACTGGCAGCATCCTGTTAGGCACAGCAGCTGGTTATGTAGCGATGGTTCCTTACATGATGAAAGATGTATATCAGATGCCCACCAGTTTAATTGGTGCTGGTATTCTATTTCCGGGGACTGTCAGCGTGATCCTATTCGGCTACCTCGGCGGGATCTGTGTCGATCGACGCGGGAATCTATTCACAATGGCGATTGGCATTGGGATGATCACTGTAAGCTTTCTGAGCGTTGCGCTGGTCGCAGATCGAACACCCTGGCTCATCACCTGTGCCATGATCCTGACATTCGGTGGACTTGCCTTGGTGAAGACCGTAATTTCCACCAGTGTCGCAGGGTCGCTGCATTCCGAGGAGTCTGGCTCCGGAATGGGGCTGCTGAACTTCGCCTGCTTCCTCGCCGAAGGCATGGGTGTGGCCATCGTCGGAGGACTACTCACGAAACCTTGGTTAGCTGTTTCCTTCCTCCCAACGGTTACAGATGCTGCAGCATTTCTGTACAGCAATATGATGCTGCTCTTCATCACAGCAATCATCATAGGAAGCATCGTATACTTTTCCGTATACGGTCGACTGCCAAGCGCATCAGAACAACCATCGACATCTGAATAAAAATGAACGATAGGCAAAAAAATGCCTTGATCCCTTACGTTATGGGATCAAGGCTATTTTCACTGCAACTTGAACTGTTCGTTACGATGTTACCGTTTCTTTATAGGGAATGCTCATTTCATGGCTGATCATGTGCTGGGCCAAATCAATAACTCTAGAGGCATACGCCCATTCGTTGTCATACCATGCCAACACTTTCACTTGTCTGCCGCTGGTCATGATCGACATGCCGTCAATAATCGAAGACTTCTCGTTCCCGACGAAATCAGAGGAGACGAGCGGTTCATCGCACAATGCAACATAAGGAGCATATTTCCCTGCCACTGCCTGCTTAAATACGCTGCGCACTTGCTCAGATGTCACCTCATACCGTGTCTCCACAGTCAAATCGATTAAGGAGACATTCGGTGTCGGAACACGAATGGAGATGCCTTGAATCACAGGAGCAAGATGCGGAATGACCTCGCCTAACGCTTTACCTACCCCTGTTGAAGTCGGAATAATGGATTGCGCGCACGCTCTGGCACGACGCAAATCTTGGTGTGGATTATCCAGATGCTTCTGATCATTCGTATAGGAATGAATCGTCGTCATCCAACCCGTCTGAACTTGAAAAGCATGGTCTAGAATTTGAAGCACAGGCGCTAAGCAATTCGTTGTACAAGATGCGGCGGATACAATCGAGTGTCGATCCAGATCATAGTTGTCCTCGTTGACTCCCATCACAACCGTGATGTCGACACCCTTACCCGGTGACGACAGGATCACTTTGGACGCCCCAGCCTCTAAATGCTTCGCAGCTTGTGACCGTTCTGTAAATTTCCCTGTCGCATCAATGACCGTATGGATGCCAAGCTGCTTCCAAGGTAGGAAAGCTGGATTCGCCTCACTTAATACTTCAATCCGTTGCCCTTCAATAATGAGCGCGTTCGGTTCCACCGTAATGTCTCGATCCCATTTCCCATGCACGGTGTCATATTTCAATAAATGAGCAATTGTCGATGCTGGATACAGACAGTTTATTGCACGCAATTGCCACGATTCCTGTGGATGTTCGAATGCTCTGCGGACTAGCAAACGTCCGATTCTTCCCATACCGTTAATCCCGATCAACATGAGTTAGACCATCTCCCTGTCATAAATTCCATTCGCACCTAACGGGATTAATGTATCATATTAACTAATATTACACAATATTTATTTGATTATTTATATTTATAGTACAACATATACTTCATATTTTAACAAAATCGTCAAAAAAGCTGTTATTAACATCTATTAACTACCATTTATTTCTAATTTAATATATATATGACTCATAATAGTTATAACATCGCGGAAGCCGTGAAGAAAGGCAGATCTATAAGCCGTCCTGATTATTCAGACCGCAACGTCGTTCTATGCTTGGACACCTCATGGACTTACGTCTCAAGGGTGGAGATCACTTTAGCTTTACGCTCTTCTTCAGCCATGAGGCCAATTCCACCCGATGGGTGTAAACAAGAATCGCAAAATTTCCAAGCCACACGAGCAGAATCACTGCCGAGAACATGTTAAGAAGCAAATAGATGAACACAAGCAACAACCCGCTTACCACCTGCAAGCCGTCCGCCTCCGTGGATGTTGGCTTGTTTTTGTTGATCCAGAAGCTCCCTGCCTTCATAACCGCCAATACCACCGCATATACCAGCGAGACCTCGAAGCCTATAAGCCCGCTCCAGACCCCAAAGGTTACCGCGATCGCCTTTCCTCCCTTGCCCCGTAAAAACGGTGAGAAGGCATGCCCCGCGATGGGAGCTAGCGCAAGCGGAATGATGAGATAACCCGGGGCGTACCCGCTTGAGATCCCCCATATCACAGGCACGTAACCTTTAGCAAAATCCAACAAGATACCAAAAATGCCGACTTTATAGCCTCGAGCCTTCCATAAGTTCATAGCACCGGGGTTGCCATCGCCCACAGCCTTTAAATTTTTGCGACCCGCTAGACCCAGCCAGTACGAGAACATGAGTGATCCCGATAGGAAAGCACAGGCGATCCACAATAATATCATCATCGATTTCGCCTGCCCCCCACTTGGACGAGCCTACCTTTCCATCTGACCTCCCCTAGGACAACGACCTGATACATCGAATACAACATGATGACGACGAAAAACAGGGAAGCAATCACATGCAGCACCGGAATCAGCAACCCGAACACACCAACATATCGAATGAAATAGAAGAACTGAGCCATATATAGGATATAACCTAGGAACAATGACAAGGCCCAAGACGTGTTCGCAAAAACAAATGCAGCATCTGATACAAGGAGGCCAACCACCCAGACCGCGATAGGGATAATCGTCCATGGACTTAATGTCGACGTGCTTAAAATAGCCCCCTTGCTAAAGCCTTCAACCTCGCTTCGGATCCCTTGCGGGTACATCCGGAAGGAGACCATCCCATATCCGATAAAATTGGTGACAGGAATACCTGCTTCCACGAATTTCGATCCGATGAGCAAATCATCCAATACTTCCGATTTGACGCTCTCATGGCCTTTGATCTTCTCATAATCCTCTCGTGAAGCAAGGATACAAGAGCCGTACAGACCTTTCTTGGGATTCCTCTTCTCAAAGACTGACGTAAACGTAAAAATACCCAGCATATTCATGACCAGCGCGAGCTTCTCGTACAGCTTCTCCGTATGATGAAAGGGGACCACTGAAATGACGCCCTTCGATCGTTCACGTACCTTCATCAAGGAGCCCAATGCGTGGTGCGCCATTCGGATATCCGCGTCCAAAAAAGCAAAGACATCGCCGGAAGCATGCAAATAACCATTCCATACCGCCCAGCTCTTCCCTGTCCATCCCTCCGGGAGCGGAGTGCCCGCAATCACCGTGACACCTGCATAGCGTTCAGCGATTTCCCTCGTCCGATCCGTCGAGAAATCATCCACCACGATGATTTCGTAAGGTAGGGTGGTCTGCGACATCAGCGAATCGAGAAGATAAGGCAAGTTACATTCTTCATTTCGAGCAGGAATGATAACGGAGAGCTTATGTAAGCCTCGATAGGGTACATCATCAGGAGGTACGATATTTTTTCTGAATAGTATGAATCCACAGAGACATCCGGCAACCATTAGCATTATAATCCACATGTCCGAATTCCCCCTTCTGGCTCTATGTATATGAGGAATTGCGAATAGACATTACATTTCTGATCCCCTATAATATCTAGTATCATTCAACAAAAATACGAACATTAAGGTGTATATCATGACTAAATATTCGCAAATCTTTCTAGGGACAGCTTTTTCTTCCAAATCACCAAAAGAAGTACACATCTTAAAAGATTATCTTTTCTGTATTAATTCGGATGGGATGATCGAACAAATCGTTGCCCCCGAAAACAACGATTATCAAACGTTATTGGACACTTATCAACACCAAGCAAACTTCCATCGACTTGCTGAAGGCCAATACTTCTTGCCTGGTTTCATCGACTTGCACGTTCATGCCCCGCAATGGGCTCAATCCGGTACGGCGCTCGATATTCCGCTTTATGATTGGCTTAACACCTATACCTTCCCGTTAGAATCGAAATTCGCAAATTTGGATTTTGCCGAGAACGTCTACCAAGACGTCGTTAGCACACTTCTTGCCAACGGAACGACGACAGCCCTCTACTTTGCAACAGTTCATAAAGAAGCAAGTATTCGACTTGCTGAGATCTGTGCCGAACAAGGACAACGCGGTCTGGTTGGGAAAGTGGTCATGGATCATCCTGAGAATAACCCTGATTATTATCGTGATAAGGATACGGCAGCCGCACTCGCGGATACCGAGGAATTCATCCTTGCGATTCAGGAATTAGCAAGAACAACCAAACAAGGTGTCTACCCTGTCGTAACACCGCGCTTCATTCCTAGCTGTACCGACGAAGGCTTGCAAGGACTTGGCGCATTAGCGGCAAAGTATGATACCTATGTGCAATCACACTGCAGCGAGAGCGACTGGGCGCATGGCTATGTGCAGGATCGCCACAATAAGAACGATGCATTTGCATTAAATGATTTTGGACTCCTGCGTGAGAAATCTGTCATGGCGCATTGTAACTTCCTGAATGATGAGGACGCAGATCTATTCGCGGAGAAGGGCACGGCGATCTGCCATTGTCCGGTCTCGAATAGCTATTTTGCGAATAGCGTGATCCCGATTGCGCATTTACAAGCCAAAGGCGTTGAGATTGGACTTGGATCCGATATCTCAGGCGGATTCTCACCAAGTCTCTTCGATAATACGAGACAAGCTGTGATCTCTTCGCGCATGCTCGAAGACGGCGTGAATCCAGCTCTTCCTGCAGCCGAACGTGGTGTTCCGAATTCACGTATTACCATTAACGAAGCTTTCTATCTGGCAACTGCCGGGGGCGGTGAGAGTCTTAGCTTACCGATCGGCCGCTTGGAAGCGAACTATGCATGGGATGTACAGATGATCGACACGACATTAGCGACAGCTAAATTGCCGATCTATCAAGCGGATGAGGATTTGAATGATGTGTTCCAGAAGATCATGTATCTGGCACGTCCGGAGAATATTCGTGAGGTGTGGGTACAGGGCGAGAAGGTTCATACGCGGTAAGTGGATGCTTCTAGCGTATAATTAGTGAAACTATATCATTTATAACGTTTTCTATGAGAAAGCCCTGAGTGTTCAGGGCTTTTTTCGTTCATTTATTAATATAGTGAATTAACCAGTAACAACTACCCAAACAAAGAGAAATCAGTCTTCATACCATAACGAGTAATCAAAATAAGGTTTTGGGAGGTGTTCACATGTCCGGTCTAGTTGGTGGAGCTTTTACAAGTACAGGTACAATCCTTGTATTGTTCATCTTGTTAGTAATTGTCGCTTGTGCTTGTGTTGGTGGTATCGGTATCGGTGGTGTTGGATGCGGTTGTTAGAGCCTAATGTCGATCATACTACGACTTAACACATTGTTACTCACAATATATCTCTAGATGTTCACTTCCCAAAAAATGGTTTATATTCGCAGTCGTCGCTTGAATTCAAATAAAAATGCACTCCTTAGAATTCATCGGATTCCCCTGTGGGTTTTTCCAATGCCTATTCTTAGGGGTGCACTTCACTTGAAATATTGGGTTGCTTTAATTTCGGATTGGACGAGACTCGGATTGCTGAAGTGTTCCAAGCGATAACTTGATGTGGACGGTTCTTAGGGATCGTCCGCATTTCAGAGTGTAGTATCGACTTCGTTGATAGAATACAGAAATCGTTGATAAGGAAAGTAGTTATACCTGTTGAGAGACTATAAAATATAGTACATAAGGCGGTGCTAGTGACATTTCAGGAATCGCTTTCATAACGAATCTAGTAGATGATTCTATACCATAAATGAGCGGAGGGTATTACTGTGTCTATATTTGCAGTGGAAGGTAATCAATTTGTTTTTGACGGCAAGCCGGTCAGGCTTATTTCAGGTGCAATCCATTATTTTCGCGTCGTTCCCGAATATTGGCGAGATCGTCTGATGAAACTGAAGGCTTGCGGCTTCAATACGGTAGAAACCTATATACCGTGGAACTTGCATGAGCCAAAGGAAGGACAGTTCAACTTTGAAGGCATCGCCGACATCGTCAAGTTTATCGAGACGGCCGGCGAATTGGGGCTGTATGTTATCGTTCGTCCAAGTCCGTATATTTGTGCAGAGTGGGAATTCGGCGGATTGCCGGCATGGCTGCTGGCCGATCCCGGCATGCGGTTGCGCTGTTTCCACCAACCATTCCTCGACAAAATTGACGCTTATTACGACGTCTTGTTGCCGAAGTTTGTTCCACTGCTCTGTACCAATGGCGGGCCGATCATCGCGATGCAAATCGAGAACGAATACGGCAGTTACGGCAACGACACGCAATATCTAGAATATCTAAAAGAAAGCAAGATCAAGCGCGGTATCGACGTATTGCTGTTCACCTCCGATGGACCGGGAGACTTTATGCTGCAAGGCGGCATGGTGCCGGGAGTCCTCGAGACTGTCAATTTTGGTTCGCGGCCAGAGGAATATTTCCCTAAACTGCGCGAATATCAGCCGGAAGGCCCGATCATGTGCATGGAATATTGGAACGGCTGGTTCGACCATTGGTTCGAGCAGCACCATACTCGCGATGCCGCTGATGTGGCGAAAGTATTCGACGAAATGCTGGCGTTGGACGCTTCGGTCAACTTCTATATGTTCCATGGCGGAACGAATTTCGGCTTCTGGAGCGGCGCGAATGACGACGGCACCACGTATATGCCGACAATCACAAGCTACGACTACGATGTACCGATCAGCGAATGCGGCGATTTGACGGACAAGTTCTATGCGGTACGCGAGGTTGTATCCAAATATGTCGACCTCGGACCGCTCGAGCTGCCTGAACCGATCAAGAAGAAAGCTTACGGCCAAGTGAACATGTCGCAGCAGGTTTCACTGTTCGAATCACTCGATAAGCTGTCGACGCCGGTGCAAAGAACTTGCCCAGACCCTATGGAGCTGCTCGGACAAAACTACGGCTTTATCCTGTATACAACGCGGATATCCGGACCGCGCCCAGAGACGAAGCTGAATCTGCAGGATGTGCACGATCGTGCACAGATCTTTGTCGACGGTGAATTCAAAGGTGTCATTGAACGCTGGAACAAAGACGCGGAGCCGATCACTTTCAGTATCCCGCCAGAAGGTGCGCAATTAAGCGTGCTAGTCGAAAATATGGGTCGAACCAACTACGGTCCATCCTTGCGAGATGTGAAAGGGATTACGGAAGGAATTCGCTTCGGGGCGCAGTTCCTGTACCATTGGACGATCCATACGCTACCTATGGAAGATTTGTCGAAGCTGGAATATACGCCTACAACCGCGAAATGCGAAGGCAAGCCGACATTCTACAAAGGGACGTTCCAAGTGGATGAGGCGGCAGATACGTTCCTTGAGCTGAAAGGCTGGAACAAAGGCGTCGCGTACATTAATGGCTTCAATCTTGGCCGATATTGGGAAACAGTAGGTCCGCAAAAAACGTTATATATCCCGGCTCCACTTATTCGCAAAGGAGTGAACGAGCTCGTGCTGTTCGAGCTGCATGGTGCTGAAGAGCCGGTCGTAACACTTCGCGATAGCGCTATTCTCGGGTAACATCATCCTTGTTTTCAATATACTTCAGCAGATAGAGAAATCCGCAAGAAAAAAGGAGAAGGCGATATCACGCCTTCTCCTTTCCCAATTGGGGGGCCTTTACTCAATAATTTTCTGTGCCAGTATTGCTAGGTCTTTAATGTCTACTTGGCCATCGTTATTCAAATCGGCTTGCTTATATTTTGCCCAATCTGGATCCGCTGAGGTCTTGCCATAAGCTGCTGCGACGATCGCAAGATCCCCGATCGAATATTTGCCGTCTCCGTTCAGATCGCCCGGCTTCCCTTGGATCATGCTATCGGTAAAGGCCTTCAGCGCAGCTGTCAATGCCGATACCGCTTGCTCGACCTGCTCCTTGCTCGCATCGCTAAGATTAGCTACGGCTTTGGCTTGATCGATCGCCGCTTGAAGTATCGCTTTGGAGCCTACTGGATACTGTCCAGCGCTCGAACCTTCCACAGCCGCATCATGGATATGCTGTGCTTCTGTAATTAATGCGAGGAGGGCTCCTTTGTCGACTCCTTCTTGAATGATAATCTTATACGTCAAACCGGTAAGCGACATTTCCTTACCTTCACCATCCGCCAACACAAGATTCGAAAGTCCAACCGAGGCTTCACCCATAGATTTGGCAGTAAACCGCAGTTTTAATAGATCACCCTGAACTTGTGCACCCGATGTATTCGCCAAGAGGAGCCGCAGCTTCCCATCAGACGCTTTCTTCTCGACTATTAACGTCTTCTCTTCTACAGTGCTGACGTCCATCAATTCCAACTGCTTCGCATCATAGTTGAACGTTAGATCTTGAGCATATACGCTCTGCGTTACATTGTTTAGACGATACGATAGATCAAAGGTTTGACCTTTAGCGATTATCGCAGGTCCTATTAGGGATGCCTCAGGTTCAAGCTTGATGCTAGGAACAAGAATGGCATCCGCCCAATCGCCATGGTCTTCGGAAATGCCGTCACCGTAATCCGAAACGACAAGCTTCAGTTCCTTGACGCCTTTCACAGGGACTTCAATCGCTTTCGCCACCGTCGTCGCCCGCATTAAGCCGCTGTCGTAAGCCTTCACGCCGTCCAGGAACACTTGGAAGACAATCGTGTTGCGATCCGATCCTGTTCCACCGATTTCCTGATCCACCCCGATGACGGCCTTAAAAGCTTCGTAGCTCCGACCGCTTAGATCATAGACGATTTCGGAGTTCGCATGCGTACCGAGCCCTTTATCGTAAGTTACCGCACCCGAAGGACCACGCAGTCGAATCGGATTGCCTTCTACGCTCTGATCCTTCTGCACTGTAAGCCACCCTGACGTAGCACGAACCCACTCCATGTCGCTTAAATATTGATCCGTCACATTGAAATGAATCTCATACGTCTTCGAGAGCAGACCATCCGAAGAGCTTGCCGTAACAATCGTCTTACCGGATAGATCTGCAGCCGGCGTTACCGTAATCCGTACATCTTTGCTCGTCGCAATGGCTTCAACTGTAGGTACCTTCTGTGTGCCTCGAAGCACGTTGTGCGTGTAGCTCGTTTTCTCCGGATCGAATCCAGTGAGCGCCCGCCCATCTACTTGTATTGAGCTGATCAAATTGACGGTCGAGATCGCTTTGCTCAGTTCCATCAAATTCGAAGTGCCATCCGGGATCGGACGAAGTGTGTAGCTGTAGCTATATTCTTTGTTCGGAAGCAGCATGTACGCTGGATGCGGTTTAGCACCCCAGCTGTTGTCGCCGCCGACGCCCATTTGCTTATAATTCACGCGCAAAGTGATGTCATCACGATGCGTAACTTGATACGGATGCAGCGGTCCATCCAGATCGTCTGGCGTGTAATGCAGCGCATTCGCCTCGATCGTCGGGGAGCCGATGGCCATAATTCCCGCGCCTTCTGGATTGGTTAACGCTACGAATCGCACGTCGGTCTTGTTTCCTGTCTCCGACGGCTCGATATAAGGGAAGAATTGCTCCTCTACTGTACCGTTGTACAACCCGACATCCGATCCCGTGTTGCGGTCCTGATAATTCTCGTGAGGTCCGCGGCCATACCATGTCATTTGCTCAAATTCCTGCGGAATGGTCATGAGGCTTCCCACTTCAGGGATTTCCGGAAGTGTGCTTGCACCCGGCTTCAAGCTGTTCGTAACTTTAATGTCGCCATTACCGAAGATCGTGTAAGACGTCTTATACGAGGAGACGGTCGTCGTTGGCAGCGTCCCTTCCACATCGATCCGCACGATTTTCTCGCCGATCTTCGTCACATTCACCTTGCTGACGCTTCGATTCTTGCCTGCGTTCTTCCATGTCGCCATCCGGGATGGACCGCCGTTACCTTTGTCATTATCAATCGGGGCGCGCCAGTAATTCGGAATTGGCCCGTTCTGAATCAATGTTTTGCCCTTATAATTTAAGGCCTGAATCGTCCCAGTCGATTTATCGAAGGTCAAATTCATGTCGGTATTCTGGATCTTCACTTGCGTACCCTGCTCTTCCGTCGTCAGATTCGGCATCTTCGACAGATCAAGTGCGGTCTGCCCTGGCGTATTCACCGGTAATTTGAACTGCTGCTTCGCCACCACATGGCCCTTGGAAGCCCATAACGTATTGCTCTTTAGCGTGAAGCTGATATTGAGCCAATACTCGACACCTGGTTGCTCTTTCGGCCACACATAAGGAACTGTAACTTGCTTGGACGTTAGCGCCGGGATATCCAATCCCGATAGGTCTCCGTGCTGAACGACTTGATGATCTGCTCTTAACTCCCAGGTCACATCGTATTGATTAACATTGCTAAATAAAAATTCATTCTTAATCTCGACGAGCCCTTTCTTAAGATCTACGTCCTTCACGTTAATGTTCTGGTAGACCTGCTTGACTTCCCATAGCTCAGGCTGTACGGTGCGATCAGCGGAAATCAAGCCATTGGCCATAAAGTTGCCGTCATTCGGATTGTCGCCGAAGTCGCCGCCGTAAGCGAGATATTCATGCGACTCCAGCGGGATGGACTTGGCATCCGATACATTGAAATCCATCCATAACACCGTATTCGAATCTGGTGTGCGGTCAGAATTATTTAACTCTGTCAAAGATAATCCTCGATTGTATACACGAATTTTGTCAAAGCTCATGTTGGAAGTTCGACCTCTCTCCGCATCTTTGCCGATCGTAAGCGGATATGAACTTGCGGCAATACTTCCTGTATAGACTTTAGTTGAGACGATTTGTCCATCAAGATAGAGACTCAAGTTCGAGCCGTCATAAGTACCTGCCACATGATGCCATTGATTCAGCCAATTCGCAGGCAAGTTCGCCGTCGCCGCGGTCCAGACGCCACCTTTGTAGACGAAAAACTCCAATTTGTCCGTACCATTCATTTTCAATGCGAATTGTGAATCGCCCTTGGCGATGATCGGACTATTCGCAATGTTCGCAACCGGCTTCACCCAAGCCTCGACGGTCAACGGTCCGCTCAGGTTATATTTGGCATCATTAGGCATCGTCACGGAAGCAGAAGCCCGATCTTTCGCCTGTAGGACGCCAGTTACACCATCAGCCTGTTCCACGACACTTCCAGTGTAATCCGCTTGATAAGACTGATTCGCATCCGTCAGATAGAGCTTTTCTGACGGTGTCTTCATGCGTACGGCTTGATCGACCCAATCCCAAATAAACCCGCCTTGCAAGTTCGGATACTTCTTGATCATATCCCAGTATTCTTGAAGATTGCCTGTACTGTTCCCCATCGAATGCGCATATTCGCACATGATGTAAGGCCTTGGATCACTGCTCTTCGCATACGTTTCAAGTGTCGAAACTGCTGGGTACATATGGCTAACCATGTCTGTTACCTTCGCGTCATTATATCCTTCATAGTGAATTGGACGCGTCGGATCCAGACTGCGGATATAATCCGATTCCGTCTTGAAGTTAGCTCCTTGGCCGGCTTCATTGCCAAGCGACCAGATGAGGACGGACGGGTGGTTCTTATCGCGTTCGACCATGCTGTGGGCCCGATCCTTAATATTCTCGGTCCACTCCGCTTTGTTCGTCGGAACAGATCCGTTGACGCCGTGCGTCTCCAGGTTCACCTCGTCCAAAATATAAATCCCATATTGATTCGCAAGATCATACCAGAATGGATGATTCGGATAATGCGAAGTGCGAACCGCATTCACGTTAAACTGTTTCATTAACTTAATGTCTTGAATCATCAGATCCAGATCAATCGCATGACCCGTATCCGGACTGCTCTCATGCCGATTAGCACCTTTGAGCATGATCGGCTTCCCGTTAAGGAGCATTTGCTGCTTGCCGCTGCCGTCGGCCATCACTCTCACTTCGAATTCCCGAAAGCCGACGCGTGAACCAGCTGTCTCAATGACCTTCCCCGTGTCATCTTTCAAGCTAAACACCAGAGTGTATAAGTTCGGTGTCTCGGCTGACCACTTGAGTGGATTCGCGACGAGTTGTGAGCCGCTAGCCTGAACTTCAGCTTGACCGTTCAGATCTGCCTTCATCACGACGGGCTCCGTCAGCACGGGTTGATTGCTCGCGTCATAGAGCATCGCTTCAACGGTATGCTTTTCCTCTGACGCGCTCGCACCATCTTTTTTTACGTTGACCTTTAATTGCAGATCTGCATCTTTATAGTCCGTGTCCAAGTCCGTCACGATTGTGAAATCCCGGATATGAACCGACGGCGTACTGTACAAGAACACATCGCGTTGAATGCCACTAACGCGCAAGAAGTCCTGGTCTTCAAGCCAACTACCATCTGACCAACGGTAGACTTCTACGGCGAGGGAATTCTCGCCTTCTCTTAAATACGGCGTAATATTGAAATCCTTAGCCGTATAGCTGTCTTCAGCGTATCCGACCTGCTGGCCGTTCACCCACACATAGAATGCGCTTTCAACACCTTGGAACGAAATAAATGTCTGCCGATCCATCCAATCTGCCGGAATCGTGAAGGTCCGCTTGTAAGAACCGACTGGGTTGTACTGCGTCGGCGCAAAAGGCGGCTGAACATTCGTCGTATTACCATTGCCCCAGAACGGGTATGTGACATTGGTGTAAATCGGAAAATCATAGCCTTGCATCTGCCACTCCCCTGGCACTTTAATGTTCTTCCAACCACTGGAGTCATATGTATCCTGGTAGAAATCCACTGGGCGTGAGGCTGGGTTATTCGCCAGATTGAATTTCCATTCGCCGTTCAACGAACGATAATAAGGCGACGGATGTTCGGTCATCGCTGAGATCATATCTGCACCTTTCAATGCGGAATCGACATCCCCAAAGGGAATAAAAGATGCATGTGCTGGCTCACGGTTCACCTGAAAAACGGTCGGATTGTTATTCCATTCGGGGTAGCCATTCGCAGGTGCAGCCCCCGCAGTTAATCCCCAGAATGTATTCGCCACCATGAGCAGCATGAGTAGTAACGACAATCTTTTTTTCATCAACGTTACAAAGCCTCCTTCTCAGATAATTAATGCCGTCCTCCTCTAAATTCTAGCTGCGTGCCTTACAATACCATTATTACGTTGCCCCCGTCGCAATTAAATCCAAAATCCTCATATCTTCTAGGAAAATTCTCATCAATTCGTAGTAAAAGAAAAAAGGCAACTCCGTCGAAAGGAAGTTGCCTTAACGTGCATGTCTTCGTTTGGTTCGTCACTACTGATTTGCAACCATTAAAACTGAAGAGACACCTTTTGATCTTTGCTTATCTCCAAGGACAGATAACCTTCGATCGGTTCAAGGGTCCAGTCTTGCTTCCCATCTTCTTGGACAATTGCCGATTTATCGGATTTCATTCTAAACGTATTGTCGACACAGCAAGAGACCTCCAGCTGACAGACTTGCATGCGATCCCAGACAAGGGATATTTCGAACCCTCCGCGAACGCGAACGCCTGATAACGATCCACTCTGCCAAGCGGAAGGAATTGCAGGCAATAATTCGACATACCCTCTGTGGGATTGAACTAGCATCTCTGCAATGCCCGCCGTATAGCCGAAATTTCCGTCAATTTGAAAAGGAGGATGGGAGCCGAGAAGATTCGGAGATATACCGCTGCCTCTTCCCCCATAGGCTGTAACGACGTTAAAAATGCGCTCTAGTAACAGAAAAGCGCGTTCCCCATCCTTCAAACGAGCCCATAAACAAACCTTCCACCCAAGACTCCAACCTGATCCAGCATCGCCGCGCCTGTTCAACGTTTGCCGGACGGCATCCAGCAAGACACCGTCAGTCAGTTGATTCCCCGGAAAAACTCCGTAAAGGTGGGAAACATGACGATGGTCTTGATATTCATCCTCATAGTCTATGAGCCATTCTTGCAGTTGGCCGTATTTGCCGATTTGCATCGGATGCAGACGTGCCTTGGCCGCAGCCATTTGCTTCACCCATTCATCCTCAACACCAAGAATAGCGACCATTTTAAAGCCATTTTCGAATAAATCGTTGATCATCTGAAGATCCATCGTCGCTCCCTGTGTGACAGCTCCCAACTGACCTTCATTCGAATAAAAATGATGCTCCGGTGAGGTCGACGGCGATGTAATCAAATATCCGCTTTCATCCTCCACCAGCCAATCCAGACAAAATTGAACCGCGCCTTTCATTAACGGGTACACTTCTTCGGCAAGAAATTGTTTATCCTGCGTGTACTCGTAGTGCTCCCATAAGTGGCGGCACAGCCAAACCCCGGACATCGGCCAGAACGCCCACGCCGGATCTCCGTGCCGCTCTGCGCCTACAGGCTGTGCATGTCTCCATAAATCCGAGTTGTGATGCGCCGTCCAGCCCTTTAGTCCAAACCGCTCCTCAACCATTTTTCTGCCGTTTACAGACAGCTCCTGAATCGCCTTAAGCAGCGTACGGTGGCATTCGGATAAATTCGTCACTTCCGCAGGCCAATAATTCATTTCCGTATTAATATTCAACGTGTAATTGCATCCCCATGGCGGCCGCACCATATCGTTCCATATCCCTTGCAGGTTGGCCGGCTGCGTCCCTTCCCGGGAAGAGGCAATCAGTAAGTAACGTCCGAAATGAAATAACAAAGCAACCATTGCCGGGTCGTTAGCGCCATATTTTTGGATCCGCTTATCGGTATCAAGCATTTCGTCCCTCTGGTCAGTTTCACTTAGAGTGAAATCGACTCGATCAAACAGCTCGCGGTAATCGCGTATATGCTCTTGTTTCAATTGATCGTACGGAACTTCCATCGCTTTCGAAAGAATCGACTCATTCAGACGGGTCAGCACGTCAAAATCGGTGCCGGGCAATTGATCGTAGCCGTTGAAGGATGTCGCGGCAGCAAAGTAAAGAACGACGTTTGTCGCGTGTTGAACGGATAGCTTGCCGTTTCGGTATGCAGCTTGGCCATCTTCGATCGAAGCACCCAATCTCCCCTCGAAATGAATCGCTTTCGTGTTGCCGAAATCTCCGTACACAATCGGCTGCAAATCCTCTTCATAATAACCCGGTGCGCAGTATTCGGGACAAATCCCTTGCACGAACAATGCATTGTCATCTTGCAACGTAAATGCTCTGTGCGGACTGTCCAAGGTCACATCAAAGTTAAGCTGCTTGGGAATGGAGCTTGTCAGTCGGATTGCCAACACTTGATGGGGATTGGATATGAAAGCTTCACGCGTATATTCGACCGGACCAATCGTGTACGTTACCGAAGAGAGCGCGCATTCAAGATCTAGCGACCGTTTATACCGCCGGCCTTCCTCGCCGTGCATAAAGCGTATGGTCAAGTTCCCAAGAGGCATATACACTTGCGCAAAAGGGCCGAACATGTTTTTCGTCTCCTCGTCCGCCTCACTGTATTGGTGTTCTCGAAGGAGCTGCCTCACTTTCTGCAACGATTCCCGGTCATCATGAGGCTTATACCGACTTGGGGGACCAGACCACAACGTATCTTCGTTCAGCTGAAAACGATCCTCTCCTACGCCTCCAAAATGCATGGCACCTATTCTTCCGTTGCCAAGCGGCAATGCCTCCGACCAATGCATCGCAGATTTGCTGTATGATAAACGTTTCATATCGTTCTCACAACTCCTCATCCAGAATACAACAAGGAGCGTGAGAAACTCACGCTCCTTCGTTCAACTCAAGTGATATCCATTATTTCTTAAAAGTCTCGTCATAGGCTTTATTAATTAGTTCCAGAGCTCGGTCAGAGCCAAGTTTTTTAACCTGTGGAATAACTTCCGAATCCCAGGTATCAATGCTTTTCTTACCGATAATCACATTTACCGAAGCTTCCTCTACGTAGGTATCAATAGCCGTTTTGAGGTCGGTATATTCTTTTTTCTCATTCGTATCGCTGAATTTTGCATCAAAGACCGGCTTGCCAAAACCTTTGTTTTCTTCCAAAAATTGTACAGATTTTTTCATAGCAGCACCATTTAACTCAAACGTATTAATAGCAGCTTGATTTACAACGGTGAAAAGGTCTTGGTTGTTTAGCCCCGCATTCTTGATCGTACCATTCGGTGTAGCAGGCGTTTGAAAATCCTTTAAAAATTTAACACTACCATCAGTATTCTTTTGATAAGATTCGCCTTCGATACCAAATTGCATGGCATCGATACCCTGCGGACTGTACATCCAATTCAGGAAATTAACCAATTCATCTTTGTATTTCGTTTGGTTTGAAATTACTTTGTAACTCCCTAAATAGCCGCTTAAAACACCGGTACCAACTCTTTTATCGTTATACGCAGGTTGAAGCATCGCCGTAAATTCAAAGCCCTGTGGAATTTTGCTTCCCATTTGTTGAATAATCTCGTCGCCAACTTGTGGGTAGTCAAAGGTTACAAAACCTTTGTTGGTAGCTAAAAGTTCATTCCATTCTTCATCGGTAATCGTAGCAAAGTTTGGATTTAATAAGCCTTCAGAATATAATTTATTCAAGTAAACCAACGTATCCTTGTAGGCTTGGCTTTCTGGACCAAATAAATATTTTTGTTGATCTGGTTCAAGATAGAAAGAGGTGCTCGTTCCTCTAAAGTAAGCTTGGTTGCCAATGAGGTGAGGCGTCCCCCATCTTACAAAATAGGGGTAAGAATCCGGGTACAGTTTCTTCAGTTGAACTAAGGTATTGTATAAATCGTCAAACGTTTCGAACTTCGTGGATAGATTGTTTTTTGCAAAAATATCAGTTCTGCCAAGCATAACTTCGTCGGCACGATATGGCACATCATAAATTCTTGGGAAGCCATAATATTTTCCGTTAGGCGAACGAGTCAGATCCATGGCAGGTGGATATTTTTCTAACATCGCTTTGTAATTATCAAGCTTCCCTGCTTCCATATAAGGCGTTAAATCTAAGAATGCTCCTTGTGGACCATAACGGTCCGCATTATCTCTAGATAACGTAATCAAATCCGGTAGTGATCCAGATGCTAACACAGTATTCAGTTTTTGCGTAACGTCAGCACGGGCTACGCTAATGGGTTTGATTTTAATATTTGTGTACTTTTGAATTGTCTTAAAAATTTCTTCGTCGCCAGTGTATGGGGTATTAGACATAAAAAACCAAGAAACTTCAATTGGTTCTTCGCTACCTTTTTGTGTAGGTTCTTTGGCAGATTCGCTTGGTTTGCTGCTGCACCCTGCAGCAAACAACATCATGACAGCTAAAAATAAGACTAAAATTCTTTTCATGATAAATCTCCTTGTTAGTAAATTTTTTGAATTATCCTTTAATTGAGCCAACCATAAGACCCTTAACAAAGTACTTTTGTATAAAAGGATAAATACACATAATAGGAAGGGTAGTAATGACAATGGATGCCATTTTTAAAGATTCCGTTGCCGAGTGATTTAATTGAGCATAAGCGTCTTTTTCGCTTGGATTGAAGGTTGCAGCGACCAAAATACTTCTTAAAATCATCTGCAAAGGATACTTTTCAGTGTCATTTAAGTAAAGCAACGCATTGAAATATCCATTCCAAATGCCAACAGCTGTAAATAAGCCGATGGTTGCCAGGATTG